>CAMBLM010000006.1 GCA_945868475.1 uncultured Ruminococcus sp.
AAGATCGAAGCCGAGTACAAGAACGGTATCCTTATCCTCGATCTCCCGAAGAAAGTTCCGACAGAACCCGTTACCAAGAGGCTTGAGATCAAATAATCTTTCAAGCGTTCCCGACATTTAAACCAACAAAAAACTTTAACAAAAATTACTCCCAAGGAGGGATCTTTATGTATGGCATCACACCTTTTGAAAAGAAAACTTATGACCTCTTTAATGCATTCCACGATTTTGAAGATAACTTCTTCAGCGGAACGGCACTTGCAAGCTGCAAGACCGATATAAAAGATGAGGGCGACAGGTTCGTTCTCGAAGCCGAACTCCCTGGCTTTGAAAAGGAAGATATCAAGCTTGACCTTGACGGCGACAACCTCGTTATCACAGCCGAGCACAACACCGAAAACGAAGAAAAGGACAGCGACGGCAAGTATATCCGCCGTGAACGTTCCTACGGCTCATATCAGAGAAGCTTCGATGTAAGCACTGTCGATGTTGACAAGATCGAAGCCGAGTACAAGAACGGTATCCTTATCCTCGATCTCCCGAAGAAAGTGCCCGAAGCTCCTGTTACAAAGAGGCTTGAAATTAAGTAATTTTCTCCCACATTTCCAACACGAAGTGACCCCATAAAATGCAGATCGTCCGCCGCAGGCTCAACTGCGGCGGACGATTTTTTATCTTTTTTTCAAAAACAATACTCCTATCGAACCTGCTCCGCAGTTGCTCGATATCGTTGCGGAAGCTTTTGCTACGATCACTTCATCAAAGCAGCAGAGCCTTTTCACCTCGGCTCTTACGGCGGCAAGCATTTCCACTCCGCAGCCTGCGTGAGTGATAAAGGCCCTCTTTCGGTCTATCGTTTTGCTGTGGCTGAGTTCGCTTCGGATATAGCTTCGCACAGATTTCCCGTAATCGCCTATTTCAAGCTTTTTCAGCGCGACCCTTCCGTTTTTCAGCGCAAGAACAGGGTGTATGAGCATCGCCGAGCAGACCGTTCTTACCGCTCTTCCCGTAAGTCCGTTGCGATAGAGATAGTCCGCATTTTTTGCGATGAAGCTTGTCGATATACACGTTCGGATGCGTGAACATTCCTGAATTATCTCCGAAGCCGAACAGCCGCTGTCGCGCATTTCGACCGCCTTTATTATCATAAATGCCATTCCCGATGAAAACTGCTCCGAATCGATGACGCTGACCCGGCCGCTGTCCCTGCCCATGAACGAAAGTGCCGTCTGTGCGTTGGTGTAGGAATTGCTGAGTCTGTCACTCAAAGAGATATGTATGATCTCATCGTATTTTTCAAGCTGTTTGCCGAAAAATATCTCATACTCCATCGGCTGCGGTGCGCAGGTCGCAGCCTTTATGCCGCCCCTTTCAAGATATTCGATGATATTCTGAGAATCTACCTCGCAGCCGTCACGGAATCGCCCTGTATCGGTCGTGATATAAAAATACATTATCCCGACATCGTGCATCTCAAAATATTCCTCGGGAAGATCGCAGGCACAGTCGGACGTTATCCCTATCCTTTTCATACAAACACCTCATTTTTTGGCTCGGGAGCGTCTTTCTGCTGCTCGGCTGTTTTTATATACCGCTTTGGGAGATAGTTCCGCAGTGTTTTGTCAAGTGCTGCTACTTCGATAGGCTTCGCAAGGAAATCATTCATTCCCGAACCGATAAACATTTCCCTCGCACCGTTGACAGCGTTCGCTGTGAGTGCTATTATCGGCAGCTCGCGGAAATACTCTCCGCTTTGGCTTCGTATTATCTTAGTCGCCTCAACGCCGTCCATATCGGGCATCATGTGATCCATAAATACAAGGTCGAATTTTTCGGTGCGAAGCATCTCGATCGCCTTTGCACCGCTTTCCGCAGTAAAAAGCTGCATCCTGTAAGGCTTCATAAGCCCTGCTGCAACTTTAAGATTGAGCGCATTATCATCAACGATGAGAATTTTCGCATCGGGCGCGGTGAATTTTATCTGCATATTTCGGCTTTGGACAATGTTTTCATTATTGAACACCGAAGCCGCGGAGATCGAATAGAACGGCTTGTAAATACAGTGGATATTGCTCGGCAAAGTCACTGCGCCCGCTCTCTCCTGAACAACATAAACATTCGAGGTTTCCGCAAATTCTCCGATAAGCTTTTGGTTTTCCATATATTTTTCCCTGCTGACGAAAAGATGGGTTATGCTCCTGCGCTCCGCTGCGGCTTTGAGTTTTTCCGCTGTGTCGCAGGTCATTATTTCGACATGGAGCATATCCTCCATCTTTTCAATATTTCTCGCAGTGCGCCTGCCATGCCCCTCGGTGTCAAGAAATGCCGCTGCGCAGACATTCTGCGGCTCATTCACGGCGATGAAAGGCTCTCTGTCCCTGACTTTGAGAGGAATGACGAAGCGAAAATCCGAACCGACGCCGTATTCGCTTTTCACGCTTATAAAACCTCCCATCTGGTCGATGAGCTTTTTCGATATAGCAAGTCCAAGACCTGTACCCTCGATTGAGCGGTTTTTCTTCGTATCAACGCGGTAAAAGCTTGTGTAGAGCTTGTCAAGATGCTCCTCTGTGATGCCTATGCCCGTATCCGCGACCGAAACGAACAGATTTATGCCGTATTCCTGCCGAGTCTGCGAAACGGTGAGAGTTATGCTGCCCTTTTCCGTATATTTCACCGCATTCGTCATAAGGTTCACGATAACTTGGCGGATACGCACTTCATCGCCGATTATTCCCCTCGGTATATTCGGATCGGCGTTTACGATAAACTCTATATTCTTGCTGCCGCGCCTCGTTTCCGCCATGCTTATCGCCGCATTTATGGTCGAAGCGATGTTGAATTCATCGGGAACAAGCTCAAACCTGCCCGAATCTATCTTGGAAAAATCGAGGATATCATTTATTATCGCAAGAAGGCTTTCCCCTGCCGCACGGATACAGCAGCAGTTCGAGCGGACATTGTCGCTCAGGTCATCATCACGAAGCACAAGCTCACACATTCCGACTATCGCATTCATAGGCGTGCGTATCTCATGGCTCATATTCGCAAGAAAATCCGACTTGGAATGTTCCGCTTTTTGGGCATCCTGCACACTTTGGATAAGCATTTTTTCATAGGTATTAAGTCCCTCAATGAAAATATAAAGCACAACGAGTGCCATTATCATCATCGATATCCTTACAACGAATTTCGTTATCTCCGCACCGTTGGAAAGGTTTATATCCGTCATCGCAGCAATGTGGTGCATTACTCCCGACAGCACAAGCATTATGTACCAGAACAGCAGCTTTGTATCTCTGTAGGCGGATAAAACGACCGCTATCTCAACGAATACCGCAACAGAATGATAAATGCTCTCCTCCATCATACTGCATACAAAAACATTGATGTAAGACATAAGCATCAGCGCGACCGCCTGCACCCTTATCGGAACACTCGGGTGAAAAGTCAAAACCGCCGCACCGCAGGCGAACACTGCCGCCATAAGGCAAACGCCCATGCACCAGCCCTTGCAGATACTTATAATGCACATCGCCGCCGAGCAAAGCTCAAAGATGAACCAAGCGCATAACGCCGTCGCTTTTTTGTTTGTAAGAATATTGCCGTATCTCATTTTCTTTTGCCCCTCTTGATAAGCCTAAGATATTTAACACGATTTATGCTATTATTTTAACATATATGACATTAAATGGCAACAATTTTAGAGCAAAATATTTTAGAATATAGATTTTTTGTGACAATTTTATAAAAATATAAATATTAATTTTCCGTCTTTTTAATTTTTACCTTTTATTCGACAATTTTCGACGGAGATTATTACAAAAAAACAGCATCGGAACTTTGATGAACCGATGCTGTTTGTGATCTATTTATTTTTCTTTGCATTTCCATGATATGGGTCGCTGAAAAATTTCCTGCTCATCACAAATCCGACCGCAGTCGTTATCACTTCCGTTATCGGATAGGTCAGCCAGAAATACTGCAAGCCGAAGCGCGAGAAAATATATCCGAGCGGAACGAACAGGAACACCGTTCGTATTATCGTCAGCAGCGAGCTTTTGAAGCTTGCTCCGACCGCCTGGAAAAGCACGGGATATGTCAGCGATGTTACAAGCGGAATAAAGCTTATCCCGATTATATGAAAAGCATTTATGCCAATGGAAATTACCTGCTCGTCCTTGGAAAAAAATCTAAGCAGCTGCTCGGGAATAAGCAGGAAACAGAGCGTTCCGATGACCATAAGCGCCATTCCGAAAATGACAGACTCTCTGAGCGTTTTTTTGCATCTGTCGATGTTCCGTGCGGCGTAGTTATAGCTTATCACGGGAACTATGCAGGTCTGCATTGCGCCGAGCGGTATAAATATCAGCGACTGCCATTTATAATAAAGTCCCAGCACCGTTACCGCTGCGTCCGAGAACTCTGCGAGGATAACGTTCAATCCGAAAATATAGAATGTATAAGCCGACTGCATAAGGATATTCGGCAGTCCGAGGCGGAATATCTTCGCCGTATAGCTCGGGAATTTATTCAGCTTGGGCGGCTTGCGGAAGCCTTTTTTCATTACGACGAGTGCCGCGGCTATCTGACCTGCGACCGTTGCTGTTGCCGCGCCTGCAATGCCCATTCGGGGAAGTCCGAACAGACCGAAAATAAGAAGTGGGTCAAGGATAATATTTATCACCGCGCCGATTATCTGCGCGGTCATCGGCGTTTTCATATCTCCCCTTGCCTGAAGTATCTTCGTCCAGACGCTTTCGAGAAAAAGTACGAAGCTGAAAATGCAGACTATCCTGCCGTATGTAACAACGTCTGCGATGACCTCGGGCGAGCTTGTCTGTGTTGCGGCATAAGCAGGCATTATCGCATAGCACACCGCCGCAAAAATTGCCCAAAGCACCGCGGCGAGCGGCGTTCCGACACCTGCATACTCGTTCGCCTTGTCCTCATGCCCAAGTCCGAGCTGTGCCGCCATTACAGTGTTTATGCCGACGCCCGTTCCGACTGCGAGTGCTATCATCAGAAGCTGTATAGGATAAATTACCGAAAGTGCTGTCAGTCCGACATCGGAATATTTTCCGACAAAAAGGCTGTCGATGATATTGTAAAGCGCCTGAATAAGCTGTGCAAGCATTACCGGCGGCGCAATTTTAAGCAGTATTCGGCTTATCCTTTCCGTGCCGAAGTAGCTGTTGTCCTCTTTTAACTTTTCCATAAAAACCTCACTCTTTACAGAATATTCTCCCAACGTTACAGTATAATTCCAATTTATTAACTTTTCAAGCATTAAAAAAGACCTTGCCCCAAAGCAAAGCCACAACGTTGAAATATTCAAGATAGTATGCTATAATATCATTATTTTAAGAAAAGGAGCGAGCCCAAATGTTCAGACCATTGAGAAGAACCAACAGAGCCATTTCCGAAGAAGATGCAAAACAGCTTTTATCCGCCGAAAAGCGCGGTGTTCTCGCCGTGAACGGCGATGACGGCTACCCTTTCGCAATTCCGCTCAACTATTTTTACGATGAGAAAAACGGTAAGATATATTTTCACGGTGCAAAGTCGGGTCACAAGGTCGATTCGCTGAAAAAGAGCGACAAGGTATGCTTCACCGTCTACGGCGGAGAGCATTTCGCTGAGGGCGAGTGGGCGCCTTATGTGCGGAGCGTTGTTGTTTTCGGCAGATGCCGCCTTATCTCCGATGCCGAAATGACCGAGGAAAAGGTGCGCACCCTTGCAATGAAATATTATCCCACAAAAGAAGCTGTCGAAGCCGAGATCGCAGACCATATAAAAGCCGCTCAGCTCTACGAGATAACCATAGAGCATCTGAGCGGCAAGCAAATTCAGGAAAAATAAATTGGTCGGATATCACTCTGTCGGACCGTCGTTCTCCTCGGAGTAATAATAGCTTGGGTCGGATTCATCACCGGTCAGTTCGGGGACAACATCGGCAGTTCCGCCGAGTATTTTGAGCGTCGGCGAAGCAAACAGGCATATAGCCTTGTTCCTTGCGCTTATCTCCGCCCTTGTAACATCTCCGCCGAACTCACCGTCGAGCGTCCACGGGATAGATTCTTCCGAGCTTACAACTGCTTTTCCCGTTTTGAAATAATAGAAATATTCCGATTCGAGGTTTCGCGCAAGCAAAGCATTGATTATAAGCTGAAGCTCGATAAGGTTCTTCGGGTGCTTTATGAAAAGTCCCTCCATAATGCCGTCATTCATCAGCACGTCCTTGCCGCCAAGCCCCTTGAATCCGCCGACCGACATCGAGTTGCATATCATACCGTAAATGAACTCGTCCTCGATAACGTTTCCGTCGTATTCGACCTTGACCTTGTAAGGCTTCATACTGTTAAGACGCTTTATGCGAAGTCCCTCTGCGATGTAAGCCAGGCTTCCGAACATATTCTTCATCTGCTGCGAAGTGCCGTAGCTGACATCGGTAAAAGCACCAAAGCCTGCAACGTAGGTGAAAAATTCATCATTGAATGAGCCAATATCGACCTCGGCAGTTTCGCCCGTGACTATCTTTTCAGCCGCCGCAGTCATATTGTGCGGTATGCCAAGGCTCGAAGCGAAGTCGTTCATCGTTCCGGCAGGTATATAGCCGAGCGGTATCTTTTCGCCAAGGTTCATCAAGCCTTTTATGGCTTCGTTCATAGTTCCGTCGCCGCCGCTGACAACGATAACATCGTGATCTTTTCCCGTTTCCGTGATTACATTAACGGCGTCAAGCTTCGCCTGGGTCGGATGAGCCGTGACTTCATAGCCTGCCTTTGTGAATGTATCAAGTATCTGAAGCAGGTGGAACTTTATCTGTCCCTTTCCTGCATGAGGGTTGAAAACAAAAAGCAATTTTTTCATAAAAGCTCCTTTCGGGGGCAAGCTCTCCCCCGTTATGTCATTATAGCAATGCCGCACGTTTTTGTTACGAATGTGCGGCATTGTTTTATAATTATTATAGTTTAAAAGTGTGTCAAAAGATACCGAGATAGGTGAAAATCAGACGAAATCCATACTAATACTAAACACCAATAAAATAAAGGAAAAAATCTGCGCCGAAATCGCATATATTCAAGATTGTCGGCTTGATTTTTTCTAAATTTTAAATGGTGTTTAGTATAAAAACCAATTAAAAACTATACAAAAAATCAAGCAAAAACTCTGATATATGGTTTTTGCGCAGTTTTTTTGTCTATAGCTTTATTGGTGTTTAGTATTGCGCATGTTTTCTCAGAAAAAGAACTCGTAAACATTTCCGAATATCTCCCTCACCCAATACGGCGGAAGATATATCGGAACTGTCCTTGCGGCACAGCATTTTACGTCAAGTCCCTGCTTTTTCGCTATAGTTTTCGCCCTGAGCAGATGATATTCGTTTGAAACTATCGCTATTTCGCCAGAAATGCCCTTTTCTTCGAGCAAAGCCTTTGAAAAAGCCATATTTTCGCGTGTGTTCGTCGAATTATCTTCAATGATTATCCTCTCGGACGAAATTCCGCGCTTCTCAAGCTGACTTTTTATACATTCAGCCTCGGAAATAAGCTCGTCTGCGCCCTTTCCGCCCGATGCGACAACGACAGCTTCGGGATATTCTTCAAGATATCGGCAAGCCGCGCTTATCCTCTGCATAAGCATAGGACTTGGGTTTTCACCGTGTACTCTGCACCCTAAAACGATTATTGCCGCAGGGTCGGTCGGCTTGTCGTTCGCCGCCTTTATCATAAATGCTGAAACCACCGCCGAGATTATTACGAAAGCTACCGCAAGCGCGGCAATAACGCAGAAAACAGCTCTCGCCGCTCTGCTCGTCTTTATCAGCGCGAAAATTCTTCCGTGGAAAACTGCAAAAAGCGCAAGCACAGCTCCGCCTGCCATTATAACGTAATTTCCAAGGTTAAGGTGAATGTTCGGGTTGAACAGCGGCGAAAGTCCGAACAGAAATCCGAGTACGGATAATATAAAAAGTATCGTCCACCCGATGCCGCCGAAATTTATCAGCGTTTTCAAAGCTTAAAGCTCTTCAAGAGCCTCAGTCAGGGCTTCGGCAAGCTGATCGGGGCAGGAAGTCCCCCTGCCGTTGCAGTCGATGCCTTTCATTCGGGAGATAGCTTCTTCCGCTTTCATTCCCTTTACAAGAGCCGCAACGCCCTGAGTATTGCCGTTGCAGCCGCCCTGAAAGCTGACGTTCTCAACAACGCCGCTGTCGGAAAGTTCAACGGTTATTTTTCTTGAACAAACTCCTCTCGGAGTATATGTGTATGTCATTTTGGATTACCTCTTTACTAAAAAGCTTACTTGTTGAGCCGCTTACTTCTTGATCCTTGCAACGCCAGATTCAACGGCTGCCTTTGCAACTGCGTCCGCAACGATGACCGCAACGTTCTTGTCGAATGCGTTCGGGAGAATAAAGTCTGCACAAAGCTTATCGGCAGGAACTGCTTCTGCTATAGCATAAGCGGCGGCGCGCTTCATATCTTCGTTTATATCGCTTGCACGAACGGCAAGTGCGCCCTTGAAAATTCCCGGGAATGCAACAACGTTGTTGATCTGGTTCGGGAAATCGGAACGTCCTGTGCCGACAACGAATGCGCCTGCTTCCTTTGCAATGTCGGGCATAATTTCGGGAGTAGGATTTGCCATTGCGAAGATGATAGACTTTTCAGCCATCGACTTCACCATTTCGGGTGAAACAAGGTTAGGCTTCGATACGCCGATGAAAGCGTCCGCGCCCTTGAGTGCATCGGCAAGAGTTCCCCTCTTGTGGTTCTTATTAGTGAGCTTTGCCATTTCATAGTGGGACGGGTTCTTGAACTCGTCGCCGTCGCATATTATTCCTGCGAGGTCAACCATTATAATGTCGCCCATGCCCATTGAGATGAACTGCTTTGCGATCGCACAGCCTGCTGCACCTGCACCGTTGATAACGAGGGTCATATCCTCAAATTTTTTGCCTGCAACCTTTGCGGCATTGAGCATTGCGGCAGATGCAACGATAGCCGTTCCGTGCTGGTCATCGTGGAAAACGGGGATATCGCACCTCTCTTTGAGCTTCTTTTCGATCTCGAAGCAGCGCGGTGCGGAGATATCTTCAAGGTTTATTCCGCCGAAGCTGTAGGAAATAAGCTCAACAGTGCGGACGAATTCATCAACGTCCTTGGAATTCACGCAGATAGGGAAAGCGTCAACGCCTGCAAATTCCTTGAAGAGCGCACACTTGCCCTCCATTACGGGCATAGAAGCTCTCGGTCCGATGTCGCCGAGTCCGAGAACGGCAGTACCGTCCGTGATAACAGCAACAAGGTTGTGTCTTCTTGTAAGGTCGTAGGAAAGCTCAGGGTCCTTTTCAATTTCAAGGCAAGGCTGTGCAACACCAGGAGTGTATGCAAGCGAGAGCTGTTCACGGTTTTCAACTGTGCAGCGTGAAACTACCTCGATCTTTCCCTGCCATTCATAATGCTTCTGAAGTGATTCGTCCATAATGCTCATTTTAGTATTCCTCTTTTTATTATAATAGTATAAGCTTACTTCGTCTTGTTTGCAAGCTTGATTATTTTGTCGATGTTTTCCTTTGATGTGTAGTAATTGCCAAGATGGGTGGGGCGTTCATTGTAAAGTCCGTGGAAGTCCGAACCGCCCGTTACGATAAGGTCATACTTTTCAGCGGTTTCGCAAAGCTTCTGCTGCTGTTCTTCCGTAGCGGAGTAATGATAAGCCTCAATGCCGTCAATTTTGCCGCTCTGCGCAAGCTCTTCAAGAAGTTCGGCAGAATCATACATCATCGGGTGAGCCATTACAGCAACGCCCTTTGACGAATGAATAAGATCAAGCACAAAATTAACATCGGGATATTCACGCTCAACGATGCAAGTTCCGTTTTCATGATTGAACAGCTTATGATTGAGCTTTCCGTAGAAATGAGTGGTGTAGCCGTATTCGATGAGCGCATGCATAATGTGCTGCTTGAAAATGCTCTTTGAACCCGTTGCGTGCTTCATAACGCTTTCAGAAGTTATCGGATAAAGCTTCATAACATTTTCCACCATCTCGGCGGCGCATTTTCGCCTTATCTCGCAGGACTTTATGCAAAGCCCCTCCAAACGGTCGGGCTTCTGCGGAGCGTAGCAAAGGATATGTACCTTGCGGTTACGCTTCTTGTCCCAAGCCGAAAGCTCAACACCGGGGATAGTCTGAACGCCGTAGCGTTCACCAAGGACTTTTGCGCGGTTTATCGACGACATTGTGTCATGATCGGTTATCGAAATGAAATCAATGCCCGTTTTCTTTGCCTGAACGATAATATCCTCAATTCCGAGAGAACCATCGGAAAGAGTGGTATGGCAGTGGAGGTCGCCTATCATAAACTCATCTCCTTATTAAATTGTAAACAATGCGGAAAACGCTCTGCAAAACGTAAAAAGCCTGAATATATTTATGTTTAATTATACCATAAAAAACAACATAAATCAATAGCCGGACAGAGTTTTTTTAATGCGGACACGGACAGATTTTTTTTAATGCGTAATTCGTAATTCGTAATACGTAATGCATAATTATTTGCGAAGCCAAGCAGCCGGTCGAGCTGAGCACAGCTCGTCAGGTGTCCAGAGGGCGGAAGCCCTTGGTCGCTCTCCGCAGAGAGCGAAACTCCCCTACACGAAGGCGCTCTGCAAGGGGTGAATTAAAAAACAGTCCGGTGGACTGTTTTTTAAGAGGGGACGCTCTGCAAGAGAGAGCGTCCCTTTGTATATCTTTCCTGCAACGATAATTTTATGCTATATTGTTATTTTGCACAAATGCAGTAACCTTTACAGCAAAGTAAATGCCCAATAATATCCAACGCTCTATTAGCGTGATTATTTGCAAACCTACATTTACCGAACACTGCTGATGATAAAACTTTTTCTCCAGCATCATTTGAACAGCTATCAAAACACATTTAATCATCATAACTATATGAACATAAAACACAAAAGCCGCAGAGAAAACCTGCGGCTTTTAAAATAGCTTAACTTACTTGAGGATCTTGATCTTTCCGAGAAGCGGAACTTCCTTTTCTTCGCCGTTGATAGCGGCAACAAAGCCGATTATCCAGCATACGAATACGAAAAGCGACCAAATCCCCGTGAGGATTCCAATGATCGGGATCCAGGAAAAAGAACCGATAAGAGCGAAAAGATTAAGTACGAGTGCCTGATTGAGGTGGAACTTGGAGTTCTCCTTGTCACCTGCAACGAGCGCGATGATAAAGCCTATCCATGTAAGATATGCTACGATGTCTGTTGTTTTCTTGTCCATTGTGATGACCCCCGTGAAAAAATTTTAAGCTGTCAGCTTACACCAATGTTTAAATTATAGTATTATATGAACATTTTGTCAATATATTTTACACGAAATTTAGTTTTGTGAATGATATTCAGCGTTTCGCACAAAGTTAGTGGCAATGAACAAGCTTTTATGCCAAACCTTACCCAAGAAATTTATCCTCGAACCAGACATTTTTCACCGTAAACTCCTTGCCGTCAAGATAGCTTAAAATGCCTGCGTCCGTGCGGAACGTGAATTTCAGCTTGTAGGAATAAAGTGCCTGCGTTTTTATCTTATACGCACGGTTCACTTCTCCGATGCCGTACTTTCCGTCACCGAGAAGCGGACAGCCGATGTGCGCAAAATGCGCTCTTATCTGGTGGGTCCGTCCCGTGTCGAGCTTGACCTCAACGAGCGCAAGCTTTCCGTCCGTTTTCAGCACCTTGTAGGAGGTGATTATCGTCTTGTTCTGCGGAGTTTTTCTGTCAGTGACTTTGACCGTCTTGGTCTTTTCGTCCTTTTCGAGATAGGCCGTCATAGTGTCGGACTTTTTCGGCGGAACTCCCACCGTTATGCAGAGATAACGCTTTTCCAACTCGCGCTCCTTGATCTTTTCGTTCAGGATTCGCAGCGACTCAGCGTTTTTCGCCGCAATGACGATGCCGCCCGTGTTTCGGTCAAGACGATTGCACAGCGCAGGCGTAAAGCTGTTCTCGCGGTCGGGGTCGTACTCGCCCTTGTTGTAAAGATAGTGCAGGATTCGGTTTATCAGCGTGTCAGCAGTGTTCTCATCGTCCTCATGGACGACAAGTCCGTTTTTCTTGTCACAGAGGAGAATGTTTTCGTCCTCATAGACAACGGAAATATCCGCAGGAACGCTCAGAAACACACGGTCGGGCGAAGTTTCAAAGAACTCGTCCCCGATGTAAAGCTGCATAAGGTCATTTTCGCAAAGTCGGGTCGAAATCTCGCACCGCTTTCCGTTGAGCTTTATGCGCTTAGTGCGTATGTATTTGTACATCAGGCTTTTCGGCAGAAGAGGCACGGCTTTTTCGATAAATTTATCAACGCGCTGTCCGCTGTCGTTTTTGTTTATGGTAAATTCTTTCATTTTATATAAGCTTACTCCAATTATTTTCCCCAGAACTGCCTGTCCAGCGTTCGGAACTGTACAGCCTGCGCAATGTGCTGCTTGTCGATGATCTCCTCACCCGTCATATCGGCGATGGTGCGTGAAAGCTTTAAAATTCGGTTGTAGCCGCGCGCCGAAAGTCCCATTTTGTCAAACACGTTTCTGAGTGTTTCCCTCGCTGCGTCCGTCATAGGGCAGACCTCGGAAATAAGGCTGTCCGAAATTGCGGCGTTGCAGGTTATCCCCGTGCCTTTGTAGCGCGAATTCTGTATCTCACGGGCTTTCTGCACACGCTCACGGATCGCCGCCGAGCTTTCCTCTTTCGACCTTGAGGACATACTTTCAAAGTCAACGGGGTTTATTCGGCAGTGTATATCGAAGCGGTCGAGCATAGGTCCGCTTATCTTCGCAAGGTAAGCTGCCACCTGCTGTTTTGTGCATCGGCACTCATGGTTCGGACTGCCGAAATATCCGCACGGGCAGGGATTCATCGCACCTATCAGCATAAAGCTGCACGGATATGTTACCGTTCCGCTTGCTCTCGAAATAGTGACTTTTTTATCCTCCAGCGGCTGACGAAGTATCTCCAAAGTCGGACGTGCGAACTCCGCAAGCTCGTCAAGGAAAAGCACGCCGTTGTGCGCAAGCGAGATCTCGCCCGGGTGAGGGACAGAGCCGCCGCCCGAAAGTCCTGCGCTTGAAATGGTGTGGTGCGGCGAGCGGAAAGGTCTGCGCGTGACGAGCGGAGTGTCGGGGTCAAGTATTCCGCAGATGGAATGAACGTTGGTCGTTTCGATAGACTCCTCGAACGTCATTGCAGGGAGTATCGTTGTGATGCGCTTTGCCATCATCGACTTGCCCGAACCCGGCGCACCTATCATAAGGAGATTATGTCCTCCTGCCGCGGCAATTTCAAGAGCCTTTTTCGCCTGCTGCTGACCTTTTACATCGGCAAAATCCACCGTATCGAAACGCTGTTCATCACGGACGATGTATTTATCCTGCGGAGTGAGCGGCTCACTGCCGTCAAAATGCTTTATAAGCTCTGCGGTGTTTTTCACGCCGTAGACCTTTATACCCTCGACAACGCTTGCCTCATAAGCGTTTATCTCGGGAACGAAAACCTCGCCGAACCCCTCTTTTTTCGCAAGCAAAACCATCGGAAGAACGCCGTTCACTCCCCTTACATCGCCGTTGAGCGAAACTTCGCCGATAAATGCGGACTTTGAAATATCCGCAGGGACATTTCCCGTCACGCAGAGCAGAGCCGTGAAGATAGCGAGATCGTGTATGCTGCCCGTCTTTTTCGTATCGGCAGGCGCAAGATTGACGATTATTTTGTTGAGCGGAAAGCTTATCAGCGAAGCGCGGAGTGCCGAACGGATACGCTCGCGGCTCTCCTTTATCGCAGTATCGGCAAGTCCGATTATATCAAAGGACGGCGTTCCCTTGCTCGTTTCGATCTCGACATCAACAGGGAACGCATTGAGTCCGAAAAGTCCGAGGCTGTTTACCTTTGCATACATTTTTTAGTCCTCATCTGTGTATTCGCTGTAATTGCGTTCGTTGAGCCAGTCGAGGATATCATCATAGACCTCCTGCTTTCCGACCTCGTTGAGTATCTCATGGCGCATATTCGGATAGATGTGAAGCTCGGCATCGTCCTGTCCTGCTTCGGTCAGGCGGCGGAAAACTTCCTCGGGAGCTTTGCCGTATCTGCCGACAGGATCGTCCGCACCGCTTGCAATATAAACGGGAAGATAATCAGCGACCTTTTCCGCCCAGCTTTTCGCAGTTACATACTTTGTCATCATTATAAGGTCATAAAGTCCGCGGACAGTGAAAATAAACGTGCATTTCGGGTCTTCCGCATACTTTTCAACGACAGCTCGGTCGGAGCTTATCCAGTCAAAGTCGGTCTTTGGGTCTTCTATCCTTGCATTGGACATTCCGAACATCATTCGGTCATAGACCTTTGAACGATAGTGCGAACCCTTGACCTTTGCCGTGCTTTCCACAAGCGCAAGGCAGGCATCGGCAACGCCGTGAAGTGCCGCAGTGCCGAGGATAAGAACGCCGTCATAATATTCGCTGTATTTTGCAACGACCGTTCTTGCAATAAGCGAACCCATGCTGTGTCCGAGCAGGAAATACGGAAATGCTGAGTATTTTTCCTGCATCATTCTTGTGAGCGTGATAACGTCCTTTGCAAGGAACTTCCAGCCGTCCTTTTCGGCGAAGAAGCCATAGTCCTCATCGCCCGAAACGGACGCGCCGTGACCGAGGTTGTCGTTTCCGCAGACGATATAGCCGTCCTTGCATAGAAAGTCGGCAAAGTCCTCATAGCGTTCAATATATTCGCACATTCCGTGTACTATCTGCACAACGCCCTTTATTTTTGCAGTTGTTGGAACGTAAATATAGTAAGCCGTGTTGTTCACGCCGTTTGAGCTTTTGAAAAATCCCGATATTTTTTCGTAATTCATAGTATCCTGTCCTTTCTTAATAAAACGTTGCCGCCGCAGGGAAGTTCTCCTGCCGCGGCATTTATAATTATACCATTATTATGATACTTTTGCAACAATTTATGTGAACACATTTGAAAATGCTATATTTTATACTAAACAACATTTAAAATTCAGGAAAAATTAAGCCGATAATCTTGAATATATGCTATTTCGGCGCAGATTTTTTCCTTTATTTTTTGGTGTTTATACTAATTTTTAAACTGAAAGTGTACAAAAAATCAAGCAAAAGCTCGTAGCTATTGAAAATAGCTTTATATGGCTTTTGCGACGATTTTTTGTCTACACTTTGATTAAAAATTAGTATTGGTATTGAAGCTGAGAGATCATCTGCCAAACTCACTTTCTCACCGCAAATTCGGCATAAGCGATCCCGTCGGGCGTGTTTATTTCAAGCTGATAAAGTCCTTTTTCAAAGTCCTGCTCATATTCGGCGGTATGCACAAAGCGGCAGTAGTCTTTATCGGGGTCAAATTTTGCGCTGAATTCTCCGCATCTGCTCCATACCTGCTCATCAAGCTTACGAACCGTTACCGAAACTTCACCTTCATATATTTCTCTGCGGCTTTCGCAGTCCGTAACTCTCAGCGTGAGAATTCCGTCCTCATAAAATGCCGAATAAAGTCTGTCGCCGACAGCAAAATCGTAATATTCGCACTGCTGAAATTTGCTGTCATACATATAGGGAACAACATTATTTCCGTCCTTGGTGAGGAAGAAGAAATGATCCATATCCGTGTGGTCGAGCCTTATCGAATCATCGCGTTTTCCATAGACGAAAACAGCGGAATCGGAATTCTTCTTCGGTGTGCTGAAATTCGTGTGGTGAACAGGATAAGGCTCATTGACCGAATATTCAATGTAATAGAACGCGCCGCCGTCCTTTGCGTCACCCGTGCGGATAAGATAGTCGGGGTTGCCGTCATTATTATAATCATCGAGCAGGAGTGAAAAATTGTCATTATAGGTATATTTAAGCCCCGACCCACTCTCCGAATCATACGCACAGGGATAGGACACACTGCCGTATTCGCTGTTTTGGACATAGCAGCGCATTTCTCCCGAGTAAACGCCGTCCTTTTTGTAATAGCGGCTCGTGATATCGACCGTGACCTTGCTTCTGTCACCGTTGACGAAAACATTGTGGGAAACAAGATACTCGTTGGACTGCGGATAATACATACCTTTCTTGTTCGCAAAGTATTCTTCGCAGTCGATCTTATTGGTGAAGTCGGACAGCGTATCGGCAAGCTTCGGGTCTCTTTCGGGGCGTTCGTAGTCCTGCTCTGAATACACTTCGTGATCGCTTTTTTGTCTTTCCTTATAACTGAAAACAGAGCTGCTGCTTTTATAGGTGATAAGAAGATCGCCTGCACCGATAAAAACAAAAAGCATTAATATAACTATAAGTTCTCTCATACCGAAAATCCAACCTCCTCTTCGTTGAAAAGCTCATCATTGACATAGATATCTTCGCCCTCAAAGCGGATATCATAACGCCCTCTGCCCTCGCCGTTGATATGCACACAGAAGCACGGGCTGTCATAGTCGTCAAACATATAATAACTGAATATGTACTCGCTTTCATCACCGAAAAGCTCCTGCCATTCGTCCTTTACGCTTTCGTCGGGACAGCAGTACCAGTCGTAATAATTATGCTCCGCCGCATAATCCGCTACCGTCCGCATAGCCTTTTCATGCTTTTCAAGCAGAGGGTCGATGACCTCATAGGTGCTGACGCTTTCCTCAACGGCGATATCCTGCACCTTTGAAATTTCAATATATGAAGAAACTGCACCGAACACGATGAGAACAGCGAACATCGCCGCCGCAGTTCCGCCCCACCATATTGCCGACTGCCAGCCTTTTGCACGTTTGCCGTAAATTTTCTTATGCTTTCTTGACACGACCTCGTCCGCTATGATAATGGGCAGTAAAGAGAGATACAGCACAGCAAGAACATACGGCACCATATAGATAAAATACATCACTGCGAAAAACAGATCGCCCAGATCATCGGCACGAATATCGTTAAGTCCGTAATAGTAAAAAATCAGCAGATGAAGCTCCGAGAAGATCATAAAAATGAATAGCGGGGCTTTATACGACAGGTTATTTTTCTTCACAGCAAGCCACCAAGCCAGTGCCGCCGTTGGTATAACAAAAAGTCCTCCGCAGTATAAAACGCTCACGCATATCAATTCCAAAGCTGCAAATACGCTCGCAAATACTTCGTACAGCCTCCAGCTGCCCCAAAATAAACCATAAACAAGAAACAGCACTAACAGCGCAAGCGGCACCACAAAAAGCTTTATTCCTAAAGGAGTGCAGAACAGAGCACGGATAATGCCCTTAAAGTCAAAGCTGATGCCGCTATCCTTTTCACGGGCTTCCGATTTATCGATCTTGTATTTATCCGCAAGCTCGGGCATAGCTATATCCGCCGTCAGAACGATGTTGTTATTCGCATAGCTAAGCTCGGCGGCAATGTTTTCGCCCGTTCTTTCACAGCGGAAAAAGTCCGTGCGTGAGCCGTCGGCGTCCTTTATCTCTTTTTCAAACACAAATTCGGGATAGAGATATCCGATGTCGCTTTTAAGCCCCGAAAATACCTCCGAATTTGCGTGTTCGCTTATTTTATATGTATATTTCATTTTTAACCCCTTATATCAAAAAATTTCAGAACGAAGATCAGTGAAGGCAAAACACGATAAACGTAAGCAATACCCACAAAGCCGACCACGGAACGGAAGCGATGTTGAGCGCATAAACGAACAGCCTGTACTTATTGCAAACCGCACCCTTCTTTTTCAGCTTTGCCATTATAAAGCCCAGCACCGCCGCAACAGCGATATAACCGATAATATCGGGTATCGCTATAAGTACGGAAGCATCTGCGCCTTCCGTAATGCGTGTTATTACTGCCACAATCACACAGCTCAGTATCAGAGCAGCTGCCTTCACCGCTATAAAAACCAACGCATATTTTTTCGTTTTGACATAGTTTTCCTCGCCTGCGATATCCGCTTCATATTTCTTCACATAAAAAACAGATATCATAAAGATCATGAACTGTATCAAAAATGCAGCAGCCATTGTATCAAACTCATCGCTGTATGCCGCTATGCTCATAACGCACACTGCGGCAATATTGAACACAAACAGCAAAATGAGCCAACGCTTCTTAAATCTCCTGTCCCCCTCGATATACATTTTTTCAAACATTTTATTTTCCGACAAAATAGCACCCCTTTATCCTTTTTTGCCAATAATTTTTCTCAGAATACCTCCTTTGTACGCCCGTCCCCCCGATGAGCTTTTCATTTTTGTGCGAAAAAGCCTCCCCAAGGCCGTTCCGTACAGATTTTTACACACTTTTTCCCTTTAATATTTCTGCTTGCTTCCATTATACACCAAGAAATTACCTTATGTCAACAAAAAAAACATTTTTTCTACATTTATTAAAAGTCAAATTGAATATGTTAAACGTTTAACAAACTTTTAAATGTTGTACGGGTTGTAAAATTTTCATAAGTCATTGATTTTTGGTGAAGCCTGTGCTATAATTTATCTTGAATAATTCCGCAAAGATCATCATTTTCACAAAGCAGACAGAATTTGCGGTGCAAAACATCAACATTTTTATGAGGTGAAATATTATGAACGAAAAAGAACTTTATGAACTCTGGTGCGAAAAGGCTGTTGACGACCCCGACCTCCAGACTGAACTTAAATCTATCGCAGGCGACGATGAAGCTATCAAGGACAGATTCTACCGTGACCTCGAATTCGGTACAGGCGGACTCCGCGGCGTTATCGGCGCAGGCGCTTACAGAATGAACATCTACACCATCAGACGTGCAACACAGGGTCTTGCTGACTATGTTAAGGAAGCTTTCCCCTCCAATCCGTCCGTTGCTATCGCTTATGACAGCAGAATCAAGTCCGATGTTTTCGCTAAGACCGCTGCTTCCGTTCTCGCTGCAAACGGCATCAAGGTACATATCTACTCCGAGCTTATGCCTACACCAATGCTTTCCTACGCTGTAAGAGCATTGAAGTGCAGCGCAGGTATCGTTATCACCGCAAGCCACAACCCTGCAAAGTACAACGGCTATAAGGTTTACGGCTCTGACGGCTGCCAGCTCACACTCGGCGCAGCAGAGATCGTTCTCAAGAACATCAACAACGTTCCTATGTTCGGCGGTGCTAAGTACATCGACTTTGAGCAGGGCGTTAAGGACGGTTCTATCAATTATATCGGCAAGGACGTTATCAACAGCTATCTCGACAACGTTTCAAAGCAGGGTATCCACACAGACCTCGTTGCTTCAAGCGGACTCAAAGTCGTTTACACACCGCTCAACGGCACAGGCAACAAGCCCGTCCGCGCTATCCTCGACAAGATCGGCATCAAGGAAGTTACAGTCGTTCCCGAGCAGGAATATCCTAACGGCAACTTCACGACCTGCCCATTCCCTAACCCTGAGATCAAGGAAGCTCTTGCACTCGGTCTTAAACTCTGCGAAACAGTAAAGCCTGACCTCCTCCTTGCTACCGACCCTGACTGTGACCGTGTTGGTATTGCAGTTCCGTCCGATAATGGCTATGTCCTCTTCTCGGGCAACGAAGTCGGCGCAATGCTCCTCGAATATATCTGCAGCGAAAGAACAAAGCTCGGCACAATGCCTGCCGATCCTGTTGCAGTCAAGACTATCGTTACAACAGACATCGCACAGAAGATCGCCGACAACTACGGCGTTAAGATGATAAACGTCCTCACAGGCTTCAAGTTCATCGGCGAGCAGATCGGCTTCCTCGAAGCTAAGGGCGAAGAAAACCGCTACATCTTCGGCTTTGAAGAGAGCTACGGCTACCTCGCAGGCTCTTATGTAAGAGATAAGGATGCAGTTGTTGCTTCCATGCTCATCTGCGAAATGGCAGCATTCTACCGTACACAGGGCATCTCTCTCCTCCAGGCAAGAGAGAATATGTATAAGAAGTACGGCGTTTATAAACACTCCCAGCAGTCGTTCACCTGCGAGGGCGCAAGCGGCATGGAAAGAATGAAGGAGATCATGAGCGGCCTCCGCACAAATACTCCCAAGGAGATCGGCGGACTTGCAGTAACTCGCTTCGATGACTATATGGCAAGCACTTCCACCGATACAGCAACGGGCGCAAAGACAATGCTCACACTTCCTAAGTCCGATGTTCTCACATTCGTACTTACAGACGGCGCATCTGTTGTTATCCGTCCATCAGGTACAGAACCAAAGATCAAGGCTTACTATACAACAACAGGCACAACTCAGGCAGAAGCAGAAGCACTCGAAACAAAGATCGCCGACAGCTTCAAGTCTATTCTTGGATTTTAAGATATAGCGATAAACTCAAACAGCCGCTGTACATATTGCAGCGGCTGTTTTTGAAAACGCTTGACATATTTACAGCTGTAATGTATAATAATAAACAGAGAGCCGTATCGCTCTGAATGTTTTGTATGGTTGTACGTTCTATTGGTGCTCACCGCCATTAAGGGCAGACTAAAAACAATCATTAAAAATTTATCCCCTTGCAAAAGTGCAAGGGGATTTTTGTTGTCAACGCAAGGCGGATAAAAAATATCCGCCCATACGAAATAAGTTTTGACCGAAATTTTCCGAAACACAAATAATTCCGCATTCCGAATTCCTAATTCCGAATTTTATTTCAGCCTTTTGATATAATCATATATCATCTGCATAGCCTGAGCCCTTGTGAGAACCTTGTTCGGAGAGTAGTTGCCGTTCTTGTCTGCGCCTGCAAAACCGAGAGCCTTTGCTATCGCAATGTAGCCTACATAATCGTCCGATACAACAACGTCCTTGAACGGCGCACGGTAGATTCCCTTTAACTCCGCATAATCAGAACCGCCGTAAACATCAACGAATACCTTTGCGGCTTCCTTTTTTGTGAGCGTTACGGCCTTTTCTTCTTTCTGATAGTTGCCGTCCTCAACATAATAAGGCACATAGTTGCGCGTTGCTTTGTAAATAACCGTCGCGAATTCCTTGTCGGTGAGCTTTGCGTTCGGGTCAAACTTTCCGTTCTTGGTTTCGAGCGTGATGCCGTATCTTGCAAGCGTTTTTATCGCATTTTCCTGCGCGATGCCGCTGATGTCCGTGTAATCGGTATTGTCATCTCTCTCGGCAGGGAGCGGAGTTCCGTCCCATTCTACAACGCGGTACTTGCTGTCGAGTGTATAATCGTTGATATCGTAGAGGAGATAAGTCTTTGCCGTTCCGTCCTTCTTGTAATAACCGTCATAGTAATATTTGAGCTTTATCTGCTTGAAAAGCTGCTCAAATGCCTTGTCCTTGTCGAATTTCGGCACGGACGGGAATTTTACGTCCGTGTATTTGTATGAGATTGAGCAGACCTCTCCCGAGAAGTCTACATTTATCCTTATGGTATCGCCTTCGACCTGTACGCCGTTCACATAGCGGTTGTAATAGTATGTTCTGCTGCTTTCGGTGTATATTTTCTTACCATTGCGGTCCGTGTAAAAATGACATGGCTCGCTGTTTCTTTCATCAGCCTTGTATTCGCCGAAAATATCTCCGTAGAAATGCTTTGCGGCTGCCGCTGCGATCTTCGCATTTGCCTTTACGGGATATTCCTTGCTGCTGTCAAAAGAGGTGTCACGGGACTTACTGAAATTGTCAACTTTGCCCGTTTTTGCATTGACATTTACATTCATATAGAAATATGGTTTTTGGGGGTCTTCAT
The DNA here is from genome assembly GCA_945868475.1 of uncultured Ruminococcus sp. Taxonomy (GTDB): domain Bacteria; phylum Bacillota; class Clostridia; order Oscillospirales; family Ruminococcaceae; genus UMGS363. The sequence continues at coordinate 21,745 of CAMBLM010000006.1, forward strand.
TTACATCAACGCCAACATCTTCCACAGCCATGTCCACATCATCTGTATCATCGAAATCCGCATCTACTCCGTAATCAACAATACCATCATCACCGCCGTGATAACTGATGCTATAGAAGTATTCGCCCGTGTCCTCATTTTTATAAAGATTTGCATAATCAAGCGAAACATAATCGGGCATCTTCGTGTATTTATCCTTGTTGAGAAGTGCCGTTATTTCGTCCTTTTTGAGCATACCTTCATCGGCTTCGATCTCTTTAAGCTCAGCCGCATTAAAATCAACGCCTTCGTCTGCCGCATCATCATAAGCAGCACCGTCAGTGCTTTCCACTCCGCCGTCTGCCATTGAATTGTAATAGTAGCTGCTGAAATTTCTGATACCCTTATCATTATCCATATCGTCCCAGATAGTTGAAGGCTTGCCCGTTACAGCATCGATCTCATCGGTAAAGCTCGGCAGATACAAAAGAACAGCTTTCTGCCCGACCTTTTCCGTTTTTTCATTGTATTCGCTGACGGTACGGTATATCGGCGTAAGCGTCGTGAGCGATTTGTACTTTGCCCTTGCTTCGTCAGCTGTAAGCTTTGAAGCTGTGCTGCCGAACTTTGTGCCGTTCCAGAACCACTCGACCCACATCGAAACAAGATCGCCCGTGTTCTTGTTTATGACGATAGTAGCACCGTTGCCCTCGACTGCAACACCATTTTCCATACGGTCAAGCTTTACCGATGCATTGTCACCGAAAAGATCGATGCTGTCAATGCTGTATTTGCCCTTGTCCGCAAGATCGGGGTCAAGCATTTTGAACGTTTTTTTTGCATAGTCGATAAGCTGTGCATCGGTAAGCTTTGCAAAGCTCTGCTTTACCTCCTCCTTGCCGTCGTTTCGACCGTCATAATAGTTGTATGAAAGTATAATGCCGTTCGCATAAGTAATTTCAATAATCTCTCTGTTTTTCTCGTCACGCCATGTAAAGCTGAACATCTCTGTTCCGTATGATGTTGACATACTGTAATCGAACTCAGTCAGCCTGTCGGGTATCTTTACCCTCTTTTTTACAGCGGTGAGAGCGGTTTTCATTGCCTGCTGCTTCTTTGCCTCCGCCTGCGAAGCCGAGCTTGACGAGGTGCTGTTTGAATCCGCCAATACGGGAACTGCGCCTGCGCTGACGGTCATCATCACTGCCATTGCGGCGGCAGCGAGCTTTGCGATAGTGTTTGTTTTCATTTTATGCTCCTTTCATTTGTCCAAGTCTTTTTGTTAAAAGATCATCTTTGAAAAAATTATCCTCGGAAATACATTGAAACATTTTTCAACGGTTTCCGAGGATATTTGCATAGGAAACCTTAATGAACATTTCCCGATTATTAGCCGAACAATACCTCCCAAGGACAATTTTGTTGTGAACAGTTATAGTCCGATGCTGTATTTTCAGCGTATGATAGTGTAAAAGCGATCCGCAAAACTTCTAAAGCAAAATCCCACAATTGATTTATCTGTTTTGCGGATCATTTTACCCTTTACACTTATAAAACAATTCAGAAGCTCAGAATTTTTCATTTTTTTCGCAAATTTTCTATGTTTTGTATAAATGCACAACTTTATTTTTAAAAATTGAATATTTTAACCAATCAAAGCGAGCATTTTTCCTTTATCATCGAAATAACGAGTGAGATCGCACCCTCAAGATCAAGCTCCGAAGTATCGGCGAGGACAGCATCATCAGCCTGCTTCAACGGCGAAACATCACGGTGCATATCGTTGTAGTCGCGCTGTTTGATGTCGGCAAGAACCTGCTCATAGGTAGGACAGTTCGGCTTTTCGGCAAGCTCCTTATAGCGGCGGTCGGCACGGACTTCCGCCGAAGCCGTGAGGAAAATTTTAAGGTCGGCATTCGGCAAAACCACCGTTCCGATGTCGCGTCCGTCCATTATAACGCTGTTTTTTGCCGCAATGTTTTGCTGTAGATCGAAAAGGAACTTCCGCACCGCGGGAATAGCCGATACTGCCGATGCTCCCATCGAAACCTCGGGAGTGCGAATGAAGCCCGAAACGTCCTTTTCGCCCGAAAAAACGTGCTGAACGCCGTCAATGAAACGGAGTGAGAAGAAGCCAACGCCGAATTTGCCGAGTTCAGCAACGACCTTGTCCTTATCGCTCGGCGAAATTCCCCTCGATATCATTTCAAACGCTACCGCTCTGTAAAGCGCGCCCGTGTCAACATAAATGAAGCCAAGCTGCTTTGCGGCAGCCTTTGCTATAGTGCTTTTTCCTGCACCTGCAGGTCCGTCAATCGCAATATTATATACCATCTTAAACAACACTCTCCTTAGATTTAATTCGGAATGCGGAATGCGGAATTCGGAATTATTTTTATTCCGTACAAATACCGCAAATGCCGTAATTCCGTAGGGGACGGGTTTCCCGTCCCGTTTGAATGCATAATGTTTGATATGAACCACAATTTGATGATGTGCATTGACCAAATTGTGTCGGCAATTTTGACAAATGTAAATTCCGAATAAAATGTCCGTTTCCAAAACGCCTTACGGCGCGGGACGGGTGACCCGTCCCCTACATTTTATACCGATCTTATGCAAAATTTTGTACAATTATCGGGCGGATATAGAATCCGCCCTACGGTTTTACGATATTTTTGAACCATAAATAATTTCAGATTATTGTATTCCGTCCTGCGTTTTTCGGAAAAATCCAACATTCCGATAATTCCAAATCCGGCCGTCCTATTACTATAAAATTATTTTTTCTGTCATAAAAAAGCGGAGCAAGATCAATTCCGAATTCCGAATTCCGAATTCCGCATTAAATTCAGCTCTTCCGCAAGCCGCAGAAACTCCTCCATTGAAAGCTGCTCGGGGCGCGCGTTTGCAGGAATTCCCGCATTTTCGACCGCCTTTGTGATGAGTGCCTTTTCCATTCCCATTGAAGATGAAAGCGAGTTCAGGAGATTTTTTCTGCGCTGCGAGAACGCTCCGCGTACCGTCCTGAAGAAAAACTCCTCGTCCTGCGCCTTGTACCGTCCGTCATTGTGGATATCCAGCTTTATAACGCAGGAGTCAACATTCGGCGAGGGTATAAAGCTTCCCCTTGAAACGTTGAACAGCAGCTTCGGCTCGGAATAGTAGCGCACCGCCGCAGTTACCGCGCCGACATCACGTGTTCCCATCTCCGCGCAAAGCCGCGTTCCTGCCTCTTTCTGAACCATAACGGTTATCGAAGTCAGCGGCAGGCGGCTTTCGAGCAGCATCATTATTATCGGCGAGGTTATATAGTACGGGAGGTTTGCGCAGACCGCAACTTTCATTCCCTCAAAATTTTCCTTTATCACTTCCGCAAGGTCGATCTTCATAACATCGGCATTTATGACCTTAACGTTTTTATGCTCGGCAAGCGTTTCTTCAAGTATCGGGATAAGACGTTCGTCAATTTCAATTGCAACGACCTTGTCCGCGCGTTTTGCAAGCTCATGTGTGAGAACACCTACGCCCGTTCCGATCTCGATTATCCCCGTTCCGGGCGCAGCACCGCCCATCTCGGCTATCCTCGGACAGACGGTCGGATTGACGAGAAAGTTCTGTCCCAAAGCTTTCGAGAACGAAAAGCCGTGGCGTTCAAATATATCCTTTATTACCTTTATGTCGGTCAAATTTTCCATAAGCAAACCTTTCAAAACAAATACAAAATGCCGAGGAATATCGGCTGATGAATAACGTAGAACCAAAGCGAGTATCTTCCGATGAAGTTTACAGCGCGCGCTTTTATCCGCGCGTAGAAAAGCTTCGGGAACTTTTTCTCCTCTATCGGACGCGAAAGTGCCGCTCCCACAATGTATAAAAAGCCGTTCGGAATGAGCGGAAAGTAATCCGATGAGTAAAATTCATTTGGCAATATACCTATCGTATAAGAATATTGTGAATTTTCGGGTAAATTTAGCTTTACATCGGTGAAAAACAAGTGCAGCAAACCGCCCTTATCTGCGAAATCTATCGTCACGAAATATAACAGCAGGCTCAACGCAAGCAGGATCCGCCAGTCAGCTCGCCGAATGATCGGCTTTGCCAGTCCGCAGAGCATCATCATCACGCCGAAAAACGAAAGTGCGCCGAACACTGCAACGCTGTCGTGCATAAAAAGGTCGGTCACTATCGTGAAAATACTGCCCATAAAGAACAGCACCGCTCCCCTGCGCACACTGTCGCGCGAAAATGAACTGCATATTCCCGAAACGATTATAAGCAGAGCGAGGAACGCTTCGTGCATAACGTCGAACCACTTCGCGCCAAAGAATGTAATGCTCACGCCCTTTACAGTTATAAGGTCATAGAAAAGGTGATAAAACATTACATATATGAGCGATATCCCTCGCAGGAAATCGAGCAGCTCTATTCGGTTGTTCCGCCCAAATCCGCCCGAAATGCCTTGTTCGCCGCTCATCACATATTTTCTCCTGCAAGACAGCCCGTTGAAAAAGCTATCTGCAAATTAAAGCCGCCCGTGTAGCCGTCTACATCGAGGACTTCACCTGCAAAGTAAAGTCCCTTTACAAGCTTTGACTCCATTGTTTTCGGCGAAACCTCGCTGACCTTAACGCCGCCGCTCGTAACGATTGCCTCGGCTATCGGTCGGAAGCTCCGTATATGCACCGGAAAAGCTTTCAGAAGCGAAACGAGCCGCTGACGCTCCTGCTTTGTGACGGAGTTGACCTGCTTTTCACCATCGATGCCCGAAAGCTCAACGACCGTCGGTATCATTTTCGACGGGAGAAGCTTTGAAAGCGAGTTTGCGAATATTCGGTTCGGTATCTCCTTAAAATCACGCAGGATACGCTCGTCCAGCTTTTTTTCATCAAGCGCAGGCTTTAGGTCGATATAGAAAATGTAGCGTCCGCTCTCGACCTGCGGAATGTGGCTCGATGCGCTCAGAACGAGCGGACCCGAAACGCCGAAATGCGTGAAAAGCATCTCCCCCATTTCGGAGAAAACAGCCTTGTTTTTCACCGTGTCTTTAAGCGTGAGTACAACATTTTTCAGCGAAAGTCCCATCATATCACGGCAGTAATCATCGTCCGATTCGATAGGCACAAGCGACGGCTTTATGTCCGTTACGGTGTGTCCGAGTTCCTCAGCGAAACGGTAGCCGTCACCGTCCGAACCCGTTCCGGGGTAGGACTTTCCGCCCGTTGCGATGAGTACAGATGGGGCAAAATATGTCCTGCTGCCGCACCTTACGCCTTTTACTGTGCCGTCCTCGACGATGATCTCCGTTACCTTTGAATATATCCTGTTCACGCCGTGATCTTCGCAGCCTTGTTCAAGCGCACGGACGATATCCTCTGCCTTGTCGCTGACCGGAAAAACACGGTTTCCACGCTCAGTTTTGAGCGGAACACCAAGCCTTTCAAAGAAATCCATACAATCCTGCGAGTTGAAGCCTGCATAAGCCGAGTATAGAAACCTCGGGTTAGTTGGGATATTCGTAAAGAAATCGTCCGATGTGCAGTTGTTCGTAACATTGCAGCGACCCTTTCCCGTTATGGAGATCTTTTTACCGCAGCAGTTCATTTTTTCAAGCAGCAGCGTACTTTTTCCCAGTCCTGCGGCTGTTATCGCAGCCATCATTCCTGCCGCACCGCCGCCCACTATTATACAGTCATAAGAATTTGACATTTTTTACTCCTTAAAGATGCCGAGCCGTTTTATTTCGGCAATAAGCTTGTCCGACATTTTGCGGTGAGTTACAGCACTCGGGTGCCATTCCGAACCGATGCCGTCCTCCTCGCGCTGGACTTCAAATCCGAGCGAAGTTATCCTCTCGTCAGCAAGCATTTTTACGGCGTTTTCGACCTGCGGCAAAAGCTCCCGACCCATTGCTCCGAGCGCGCAGATAATATGCGCCTGCGGATTTTTCTCACGGATATGCGCAATGAATTCACGGTAGCAGTTTTCAAACGCAGCCGTGCGCTCGGGTATCCCCCTTGTGAAATCCTTGTCATTCGTTCCGAGATTGACAACGATAAGCTGCGGTGCAAAGCGTGAAAAATCCCACTTTTCGGGTTCATTCCCGAGCATACCGTCAACAGCCTTGTCGGTGTAGTCATATATAACGGGCATTGTCCAGGCGTCGTCGGGTTCGGTCACTCTTTCGTCCTTGACCGAGTTTGAGTAAACGCCTATCGCGGTCCATGAAGTGAGCTGATATTCTGCGCCAAGCTCGTTCGCTGTGAGCGAAGCATAGTTTATGAGCGGATTTTCGGTCGAAGTCCTGAAGTTGTCGCAAACCGACCTGCCCTCAATGCCGAAGCCGCAGGTTATCGAGTCACCGACAAATTCTATCCTGCGCTCGGAACAAGGCTTTGTCGCCGTCAGCTTTCCGTCTGCACTGAAAGACAGAACGCCCACCTTTGAAAAGGCGTTTTCCGAAAGCTTTACAAGCCTGATGCGGACTTTTTCAGCCTTTTCACTGCGGTAAAGCTCATATTGGGCTGTACCCTCGCTGACAGCGAAACGCTTTGAAAGCTTCCCGTTCACAAGCACAGCCATATAAGGCTGAAAATTCTCTTTCCATGCCTCATCATTCACCCAGTCGGTCGTAATTTCCGCCGAAAGGCTCGTCCCGTCAAAGTCAAACTCCGCACCCGTCAGCGAATAGCCGAGCCACAGCGTTCCGTTCCGCATAAGGGTTCGTCCGAGCCTGCGTATATCGGCATTTTCAGCCGAAATTTTCATTGTTTCACTCATTTTTATTATCCTCTTCAAGAAAATCAACACCGATATAATCAGCAAAAGCCTTGTAAATATCGGGGTGTGATTTTTTCGTGCGGAGCGGCTTCAAATTCATATCGGTGAAGAAATGCGAGGTTTCGCCCGTGGCTTTCAGCTCACCGTTGTCCCTGCCGATAACCCGGTATGTTATGCGCATCTTGAAGCCGTTGAACTCCTCGACTTTCAGCACGATAAGCACCGTTTCATCAAAGCGGACAGCGTTTTTATAGTCTGCCCTCGCCGAGAGAACGGGTATCATCACGCCGTTTTCCTCCATTTTCGCATAAGGATAGCCAACCTCGTTCAGAAAGTGTATTCGCGCCTCCTCGAACCAGCGGATATAATTCGAGTGGTGAACGATACCCATTTTATCGGTTTCATAGTAAAAAGCTTTGCGCTCATAAAGTTTAATTTCCATTTCGCTTTCCGCCTTTCTTATTGTATTCGTCCTCGTGCTTCATCATAAAAAGGAACTTCGGCGGAACGGGAAGCTTCCATTCCATTTCTTTGCCGAGATAAGGGATATAGATAACAAGTCTGTCCGCATGAAGTGCAAGGCGGCGGATAGGGTTAGTGTCCGCACCGTATTTCTTGTCGCCTGAAATGGGACAGCCCATTTCGGAGAAGTGCGCTCTGATCTGGTTCTTGCGTCCGGTTTCAATGTTCACCGCAACGAGCGAGTAGTCACGGCTCTCACGCTTGACCTCATAATTCGTTATGGAAAGCTTGCCGTCGCCCTTGATTCTTGAGGAATAAACAAACATGCTGTCCGTTTCCTTGAGCCATGATTCTATCCTGCCCTTTTTCGGGTCGGGGTGTCCCTCGACAACAGCGCAGTAGCCGCGGTATTTCACATATTCGTTCCAATGCTCCTGCAAATCGAACTTCACCGTGTCATTCTTTGCGAAAAGCAGTATTCCCGAAGTGTCACGGTCAAGGCGATGAACGATGAAGATACGGTCGTTGCGGTTCTTGCGCTTTACATATTCGGTAACAGCGTGATAAGCCGTGTTTTCCTTTTCCTCATCGGTCGCAACAGCCAGCATGCCGGCAGGCTTGTTCACAACGATGATGTTGTCGTCCTCATAGATGATGTCGGGCATATTCGGCGTGTTGTCGCGCTTGTATTCGGGCTTGTACGATGCGACAGTAACGACCTGACCTGCTCTGAGCGGATAGTCGAACTGCGTAGTCACCTTTCCGTCCACCGAAACAAGTCGGTATTTGAGCGTAGCCTTGACCTTGTTCACGCCCTTGCCTTTCATATTTTCAAAAAGGAAATCGAGCAGACCGACAGGTTCGCTCACGGTAAAGCTCTGCGGCTTTGACTTTTCCTTATCGTTATTTTTGTTATTATAGTTTCTCATATCTGACCGCCTTTTGTAATGATATCATAACATACTAAAAATATTTCTATATTTTTGCTCAACTAAATCAAACGGCTTACTTTTTTGCAGTTTTAACACTATTATTTTCCACTGAAACATTAGGTACACTTCTTAAAAAGCTTGAGATTTTACTGAAGCCGTAATCCTTTAAATCAAAATATTTGAATTTATTTTTCAAATACGCCTGTATCTGAGATAAGTTTTTGACCCTGCCACCGTTTTGCTGTATAAAACTATATACCTCATCATTGATTACGGAACGCTCCACCTTATTTTTTAAGGAGATGTAAAAAGTATTGTTTTTGGAATCAAGTTTCGTCTGCGGAAACTCCTCCGCTATCATTACGCTGAATTTTGTATATCCAAAGTTTCTTACGTCAAAATCCGGAAACTGTTTGTGCAGTATTGATCCAAGCTCGCCGAGAGATATCTCATTTTTCTCGGTTTCGGAGAGTATTCTTGAAACCTCTTCTTTTATCTGTTCTAATGTTGTAATGCTGACTGTACTGTCACCGGTTTCTGAATAACCGGTGACAGTTTCGGTTTTAGTTTCATCAGCATAAAGCAGATCGAGATAAATAAATTTGTTGCAGGATTTAGCCAATGCTGTGGGTACTTTTGACTCGCCCATTCCAATAACAAACGAATGGGATTCCCTCAACCGCATTGCAAGCCTTGTAAAATCACTGTCGCTTGTAACAAGGCAGAATATATCCGCCTTATTCGTATACAGAATATCCATTGCATCTATTACAAGTGCAATATCGGTTGAATTTTTTCCTTTTATATAATTGAACTGCTGAATAGGCTGTATCGAATATTCAAAAAGCAGTTCCTGCGACCAGTCGTTGTTTGCTCTCCAGTCGCCGTAAATTCTTCGTACAGAAACCGTTCCGTAAGTATTAAGCTCATTCAGGATAAAATTTATATATTTTGAACTCACATTTTCCGAATCTATCAGCAAAGCTATATTTCTGTCATTGATCTCGATCATTTTTACTATCCTCCCGATATGGATTTTAACATATAACTTGGCTATTTTATCATATTATACCTCATTGATAAAATATAGTCAAGTTAGAAAAATATCAGTGCATTTAAAAATAAAGCTTTTTACCTATTCAAAAAAAATTTAAAAATTTTTTCCGAAACCTCTTGATTTACGGATAAAATTAGTATATAATATAGCCATAGCCTATGAAGCAGATAGACTTTATAAATAAATTACAGAAAAGAGGATACTATGGAAAAACGTTATATATACGCGGACAACGCCGCCACAACGGCAGTTTCCGAAAATGTCCTTAACACAATGATGCCGTTCCTCACAACACAGTACGGCAACCCATCAAGCATCTACAAGCTCGGACGTGATGCACAGAAGGTCGTTGAAGAAGCTCGTGAAAAGGCTGCTGCCGCTCTCGGCTGCAACCCGAGCGAAATTTTCTTCACAAGCTGCGGAACGGAAAGCGACAACTGGGCAATTCGCGCAACTGCGGAACGCCTTGCCGCTAAAGGAAAGAACCACATCATCACCACAGCTTTTGAGCATCACGCTGTTCTTCACACCTGCGCTTACCTTGAAAAGCACGGCTTCACCGTTACCTACCTCCCCGTAGGCGAAAACGGTGTTATTACTTCCGAGCAGGTAGCCGAGGCTATCACCGACAAGACCGCTCTCGTTACGATAATGTATGCTAACAACGAGATCGGCACTATCCAGCCTATCCCCGAGATTGGCAAGCTCTGTCACGAAAAGGGCATTCTTTTCCACACCGACGCTGTACAGGCTGTAGGTCATGTTCCGATAAACGTTGCAGAGCAGAACATCGATATGCTCTCGCTTTCGGGACATAAGATACACGCACAGAAAGGCATCGGACTCCTCTATGTCAAAAAGGGCATACCAATGCCGAACCTCATCTTCGGCGGCGGTCAGGAACGCGGCAAGCGTCCCGGCACGGAGAACGTTCCTGCTATTGCAGGTCTTGGAACTGCTATCACTGACGCTTGCGCAAACATCGTCGAAAAGGACGAGCGAATCACCAAGATACGCAACAAGATCATCGACGGGATCCTCACTATCGAGGGTACAAGACTTAACGGCGACCGTGAAAAGCGTCTGCCGTCCAATATCAACATCTCATTCCTCGGCGTTGAGGGCGAGGCTCTCCTGCTTCTTCTCGACAGCAAGGGAATATGTGCTTCGAGCGGCTCTGCCTGCACTTCGGGTTCACTTGACCCGTCACACGTTCTTCTCTCGCTCGGACTTCCTCACGAAGTTGCACACGGCTCACTCCGTCTTTCGCTCGGCGAGGACATCACCGATGAAGATGCAGATTACATCATTGAAGCCGTAAAGGAAGTAGTCGTTCGTCTGAGAAATATGTCGCCGCTCTGGGAAGATATCACAAACGGCAAGGAGCATACGAAGAAGCTTCTTCCGTTCGTTTCGGAAATAACATCGGCAAAGTAATTATCAAGGAGGTAAATTTTTATGTTATACAGCGATAAAGTAATGGATCATTTCGCAAACCCAAGAAATGTTGGCGAAATTCCCGATGCTGACGGCGTTGGCGAAGTTGGCAACGCCAAGTGCGGCGATATTATGAAAATGTACATCAAGGTTGACGGTGATACAATCACCGACTGTAAGTTCAAGACATTCGGCTGCGGCGCAGCAGTTGCAACATCTTCCATCGCGACCGAGATGATAAAGGGCAAGTCTATCGATAACGCCCTCAGCCTTACAAATAAAGCAGTAGTTGAAGCCCTTGAAGGACTTCCGCCGCAGAAGATACACTGCTCCGTCCTCGCAGAACAGGCAGTACGTTCCGCACTCACGGACTACTACAAGCGCAAGGGTGTAGACCCCGAGCCTATCCTCGGCAAACAATCCGAACACTGCGATCTTCACGATCTCCCGACAGACGAGTAATTTTAATGCGTAATTCGTAATTATTTTTTACGCAAATTACCGCAAAAACGCAGGGGCGGATTCTATATCCAACCGCTGCAAGCCCTGTATTTCAGGCAAATTTTCCGTATGTGGGGACAGTCACCTGTCCTACGCCGCAAGGTTTTAATACAGTAAACGAACAGACTTGTTTTCAGCGAATTTTCAATGAAAACAAGCCTGTTTTTATAAAATTACCTCAATTTTCATTACAATTCGGAATATTCTGCCCCATCTGAAATATTTTTATCAAAGAGATAAATTCAGAACGTCATCTATATTACAAAATGTATAATCCTGTCGAATAATCACAATTTGAATAAAAATAATTTGCCATTATCCCGAAAAAATGTTGTATTTTTAAAGCTTATGTGTTATAATATTAAACATATAGACAGGTGTATAATACTTATCTCAAATTAATGTGTATAGATCAGTATGATCCTGCCGTTTAATCATGACAATATAAAGGAGTTGTTTAATATGAAAGGATTCGGTGCAGCATTTCTCGCATTGGTTTCCGCAGCAGCAGGCGCAGCAGCCGCTGTTTATGCAATGAAGAAGCACGAAGAGCTTGAACAGTACGATTACGACTATGACGATGATGATGAGATGTACTTCGGCGATGACTGCGATGATGATTGCGATGACTGCTCTTGCAGTTCCTGCGCAAGCGAAACACCCGAAGAGCTTGACAAGCTCGATTCCGATGAGCCTGCGGCTGCTCCTGCTCCCGAAGCAGAAGATGAAGCTGATTCAAGCGAAGACTTCTGAGTTAATTCGGAATGCGGAATTCGGAATTATTCATGTTCCGTTAATTCGTCATAAAAAATGATAAACCTTGTAGGGGACGGGTTTCCCGTCCCGATTGCGTATCGACGCATTTTTAACAAACGCAAATAACAAAACAGACCTATTTCATTGGAATGATTCCTTTGAAATAGGTCTGTTCTTTTATTGCCAACCGTCTTTCGGCGGCGGGACGGGCGACCCGTCCCCTACAATGGTTTACCACAAAATCGTGTATTGGAATTGTGTGTTACATCGGGCGGATATAGAATCCGCCCCTACAGTTATATTGTCTTTCACGCAGCAGCGAAGCATAATTCCGCATTACGCATTACGAATTACGCATTAAACCTTTACCTCCAGCCGCCCGCAAGCTTGTGGACGAGTGCAGCACCTATCTTTGAAAGCGGCAGCTGCTCCGTGCAAGCACCGAGCTTGTATGCCTCCATCGGCATACCGTAAACAACGCAGCTTTCCTTGTCCTGACCTATCGTGTAAGCGCCTTTTTGGTGTATTTTCAGCAGACCTCTTGCGCCGTCAGCACCCATTCCCGTGAGAAGCGCGGCCGCTGTCTTTGCTCCGACCGTTTCTGCAACGCTGCTGAAAAGCACATCGACCGACGGGCAGTGTCCCGAAACCTTTTCACCCTCGTAGCACTTTACAAAATAGCCTTTGGCGTCCTTTTTCAATTCAAGCTGAACTCCGCCTGCACCGATCATGCAGTCGCCCTGCATTACCCTTGCACCGTCGAACGCCTCACGCACACGGACAGCGCAGCTTTTATCGAGCCGCTCCGCATACATTCGCGTAAAAACGGGCGGCATGTGTTGAACAACAACAACGGGCGGCATATTTTCGGGAAACGCTTTTATAACACATTCGAGTGCATCCGTTCCTCCCGTTGAAGCACCGAGAGCCACAACGTAGCCCTCCGCCGCACGTTTGTCGAGCATAGCTATATCTGCCTTGTCGGGCAGCTCGGGTACAGCCTTTTTCAGCGTGTTTGAAGTCTGCTCGGGAGGAGCGTAAAGTCCGTCTGCCGCCTTTGCAGGCGCAGTCCTTTTCCTGTAATTTGCAGGGTTTCCTGCCGCGATGATAGCCTTTGTCGCAATAATGCTCGCGAAAGTTCCGAACTCGTTGTTTCGGCTCGGCTTGAGCATAAAATCCGCCGCGCCTGCCTTTTTTGCATCGGCTTCGGCGAAATTACCGTTCGCCGTGATCATTATGCACGGCACGGGGTACTGCGACATAAGCTCTTTGACAAACTCAAAGCCGTTCATCTTCGGCATTTCAACGTCGATTATCATAACATCGGGCTTCAGCTCGGAAACCATATCCTTTGCTTCAAAAGCATCGCTTGCCGTACCCACAACTTCGAGTGAACGGCTCTCGGACAGCTTCTGCGCGAGTGCTTCGCGAAAAAGCCGCGAATCATCAACGATTATCAGTTTTTTCTTATTAATACTCATAGAATATATTTATGAAAGCCTAAATGTTGGCTCTCATACCTTTTTGTCGCTGCTAATTTTTCTGTAAACGGCAGGCTTTATGTAGGTATAGCGTGTGCCTTTTCCCACGCTTTCGGCGTGTCCGACATAGAGATAACCGCCCTCTTTGGTAACATCGTAGAAGCGTTCAACAAGGGCATTCTTAGTGTCCATTTCAAAATAGATCATAACGTTTCGGCAGCTTATGAGATCGTATTTTCTTCCGACGGGTATCTTATCCATAAGATTGAACTGGCGGAATTCGATCATCCTGCGAAGCTTATCCGATGCCTGATAGGTGTTCGCATCAAGCTTGGTGAAATACTTCGTCACCCAAGCCGCAGGAACGTCTTTCATCTGGTCGGCAGTGTAAACTCCCGAAGAAGCCGCCGCAAGAACATCGGTGTCAAGGTCGGTCGCAAGTATGCGTATCACCCAGCCCTTGCCTGCGAAGTATTCATTTATCGTCATTGCAAGGGTGTAAGGCTCCTGACCCGTGGACGAAGCGGCACACCAGACGTTGAGCGTTTTATCCTTGTTCGTCTTTTCAAAATAAGGCAGAAGTGTTGTCTTCAGATACTCGAAATGCTCGGGTTCACGCATAAAATATGTGTGGTTCGTGGTCAGCTTGTTGACAAGCTGCATCGTTTCCTTTCCCGTCTTATCGGCAAAAGCAAAATCGATGAACTCCTTGAAGCTCTTGAATCCGCGCGAGGAAACCATGTTTGAAAGTCTGCCCTCGATAAGAACTCTTTTCTTTTCAAGATTTATCCCGTAGTTTTTCTTCATAAAATCTACAAGACGGTAAAAATCATCATCTGTAAGTTTAAGCAGCATTTTATTTTTGCTCCGTGAAAAATTAGTTATTCATAATGAATATTATTCATTTGCAACGAGCTTATGACAGTCGAGAAGAAGCTTTATCTCGTCCTCGAAGTTGATAATGCTCTTTATATAGTGGTTGGCGTTGACGTTCTTGCTGTCAGGAACTTTGCTGATAATGTTCTTGTCGGCAACGATAACTTCCTGAACGCGGTCAACGATAACGCCCACCTGCTCGCCGCTCTCAAATTCGAGGACGATGATACAGGTCCTGTCGTCGTAAGGGATCTCTTCCATTCCGAAGCGTTTTCTGATGCTGATAACGGGGACGATCTTACCGCGGAGGTTGATAACGCCCTTTATGTAGTCGGGTATCTTCGGAACGACTGTTATCTGTTCAATGCTGATGATCTCGTTGATGAACTCGATCTCAATGCCGTATGTTTTTTCGCCGATGGTGAAGAAAAGGATCTCCGTTCCGTCAGCGGTAAAGGTCTTTTTCTTATCGGCGTTATAAATTTCATCGCTCATTTTATTCATCTTCCTTTGAGTTATTCGGGACTGTATCAGAGCTCCCGTAGGCTCTTTATCAAATGCGGTCCAAAGTGTTCAATCAGAATCCGCCGAGGATATTTGCAACATCGAGAATGATGGTGATAGAACCATCGCCGAGGATAGAACAGCCTGCCATACCGTTCTGCTTAACATTGAAGTTGTTGAGGAGTGAAGAGAACGGCTTAACAACTACCTGCTGTTCACCGATAAGCTCATCTGCGAAGATACAAGCACACTTGCCCTCTGCTTCGGCGAGGATAACGATGCCCTCGCAAAGGTCTGTCGTCTTGGGTTCAAGGTCATAGATATCATAAAGTCTGATAAGTGGGAAACATTCGCCTCTTATCATTATCATTTCCTTGCCGTCAGTATCCTTGATAAGCTGGTTAGGCTTTACCTTGAAGGATTCTCTGATAGAATTTATCGGGATAGTGAAGATAGACTGACCGACGGAAACTTCCATACCGTCAACAATGGAGAGTGAAAGCGGTATCTTGATGATGAACTGGCTTCCCTCGCCCCACTTCGAGTCAACGGAAACCGAGCCGCCGACCTTTTCGATGTTCTTCTTAACAACGTCCATTCCGACGCCTCTGCCCGAGTATTCCGTTACCTGCTCGTTAGTGGAGAAGCCGGGGAGCATTATCATATTGTATATTTCTTTATCAGTATATTCATTTATAGGCTTTGTAAGAAGTCCGTTCTTTTCAGCCTTTTCAACGACTTTCTGAGCATTGATGCCTGCGCCGTCATCGGCAACAACGATGATAACTTCGTTTGAGGAATTATATGCGGAAAGGGTGATCTTGCCCTTTGCAGGCTTGCCCCTTGCGATTCTGTCCTCAACGTGTTCCTCGATGCCGTGATCCATGGAGTTTCTTACCATGTGCATAAGAGGGTCGTTGAGCTGGTCGATGATGGACTTGTCCACTTCTGTTTCTTCGCCCTCGAACACAAGGTCAACATCCTTGCCGAGCTTGACTTTCATATCACGGACGATACGTGTCATCTTGTTGAACGCGCCCGAAATAGGAACCATTCGTATCGACATAACAGTGTCCTGAAGCTCGGAATTGAGCTTTCTGAGCTGACGTGCGGATTTCTGGAAGTTGTCAAGGCGAAGACCCTTTAAGTCGGGGTTGGAAGTTACCATAGCTTCGGTGATAACAATTTCGCCGACGAGGTCAAGAAGCGTATCGAGCTTGTTGAGGTTTACCGAAATAAGCGACTGCTTTGCACCCGAACCCTTGTTGCCGAGCATATTATTGATCTGCTCAACGGATTTCTTTTCGGGCTGTGCGGCAGGCTTAGCGGCAGGTGCAGACGCCGAAACGGCTGACTGTGCATGCGCGGCTGTCGGAGCAGCCTGTGCGGAAGCTGCGGCAGGTGCAGCGGTAGGAGTGCTGTCGGAGGAAAGGATCTCACAGCATTTTACATTCGGGCTGCCGTTTATTGCGCGGATAACGCCCTTTGGGTCGTCCGCTTCAAAGTGTATCATAAAGCCGTTGTCAATGATAGTCTGTGCTGTTGCGGAGTTTTCTTCAATATCCGCAGGCTCGTATGAGAGCGACTTGCACTTGTCCTTGATGTTGTTGATAACGATGAGCGCACGAAGATTTTCCATCTTGCAGTCTTCCTCAAACGTTACCTTTACATTGATCTTGCCGACAAGCTCTACAACTCTGCCTCTTTCGGTTATCTGATAGGACTTTACGTTTGAACATTCGCCGATAAGTCCGATAACGCTGTCGATATCCATGTCGGAGGACGGCTTGAACTTAACGATGAAACCGTTCTCGATTATATCCTTTGCGGTTTCGGGGTTGGTTTCGATATCGGCAGGGATATATTCAAGCTTTTCACAATCCTCTGCGATCTTGTTTACAACGAGGAGCGCACGGAGATTCTCCATTTTGCAGTCATCGTCAAAAATTACCTTTACAGTGGTAAGATCGCCGTCAGCGGCCGTTGCTGCGGCAGGTGCGCTTGTCTGTGCAGGAGCGGAAGCTGTCGGAGCTGATGCAGCGGGAGCAGCAGGTGCAGCCGCAGGAGCAGGAGCACCGCCTTTAAGTACAGCGGCGAACGCCTCGATCTTCTGCATTATCGCTGTGAAGTCAGTCGGTGTGTATTCGTCCTCCTGGATAAGCTCGATCTCGGCTTTGAGGAGGTCGGACGCGGAGAAAAGGATATCATAAAGCGCGTTCATATCGGAGATAACGGGGTTTTCCTCACGGATAACATAGAACATATCCTCGATGCTGTGCGCTAACTTTGACATATTGTCAAGACCCATCATTGCAGACGAGCCTTTTATAGTATGCATCGTTCGGAAAATTTCGTTGATCTCTTCGGACGAGAATGAATGCTCGCTCTCGGTCTTCATAAGTATCTGGTCAAGCTGTTCAAGTAAGGAAGTGGTCTCGAATATATACACATCGACCATTGATTCCATACCGGCTTCAAATTTTGCCATATTTAAGCACCTACCTGTTAAATAAATATAAAAATCTTATTGAAATGTATTGCTGTTCGGTAAAAATTGTGTTATAATGGTATCTGAACATTTGAATGAAGCTGAAATACCAACTCCGAGCCATTATTATTCACAATATATACATTATACAATATTTTTCCCGTCTTAACAAGGCTTTTGCAGGAGAACTTTGCCGCTGTTTTTAGTATATTCTGCACAAAAATCAATACTCTGATTTTAAAAATCAGCAATCAAAAAGCAGACTTTGCAATTACAAAAATCAATGTGGAAAACTCAAAAATTATGTGCATTTTGCACAAATCAAAATATAAACCTTACCCCTTTGACAGAATAAAAATCATTAAGGAGCGATAGAGAATGTCCGATCTGCTTAATATTACAACCCCTGTTGCGCCTAAGAACTATGATTTTTCGCCGAAAAACAACCCTCAGCAGACCCAGACCGACCAGGTATTCAACCTCGGCGACACCACAAAGGTGCAGAAATCGACAGAGCGCGATCAGGAATATGCCAATCAGGACAATAAGGACGGCTCGGTCCTCAATACCGATATCACACCTGCCAAAGACCCTGCCGCAGGGATAAACGTTCTCCGCTCTATCATCGGTGAAGAAACAATGGCAGCACTGCGTGAGAGTGGTTCTGCCGATATCCTCAACAAGGTGACGGAATTCGCCAACGAGGTCATGCTCAAGCCTGCAAACGTTTCGGGCGATATGATAGCACAGGAGAAGCAGTCAACAGCATTCAGCGACCCTATCTGGGGCGATATGAAAGATATGCTTATGAAAACGGGTTCAAGCGATGTCGGCGAGGCTGTTTTGCAGTTCACCAAAGCCGCCGCAGACGCTTCCGCCCGTGACAGCATAGTAACCTCCGTTGCGGAAAATCTGCGTTATCTCTCCGACACAGCCGCACCGACACGCTCGCTTGCGCAGCGGCTCACCGAGCTTGCGGACGGACTGACAAAGGATAACTTTAATGAAATGAAAGGCGAGATGCTCTCTCTCCTTGACGAGCTTCGCGGAAGCCTTCTTATGAACGACAAGACCGAGAACCTCATTTCGCTCGCAATATACAACATTTCGCGCTTCAACGGAAGCACCTCGGCGCTCGGCGAAAGCTTCAACGCCATTCTCGATATGACCCCGAATCAGGAGCAGGCGGACGCTCTCCGTCAGCTTTTTATGAATTACATAGAAAATGCCGACTTGCCGACCGATATAAAGCTTGCATCGCTGAATACTATCGTCCAAGGCTCGGCTTCGCCGTTCAGTTCGCTTTCGCTCTTAGCGGAAAAAGTCGGTGCGGCTCTCAATGAATCGACTGTTCCATTGGAGCTTCTTATGAAAAATGCAGAGAATATCGCCTCGGACGGCGGACTTGATTCTCTGCGTCAGCTGTTCTCGCAGATGCTCCCATCGTCAATGAGCGGCGCACTAAACAATATTCTTAAAAGCTACGATTCAACAGGCAACGTGGCTTCGCTCATCGACCGACTCAGCATTATGATAAACTCCGTCGATGATATGGACAAGAAAACCATGCTCGCCGACAAGACAAACGAAATTCTCGCAAATCTGCCTTTCCTCGAGAAAGACGTTTCGTTCGCTTCGGACTCGATTTTAAATCAGCAGTCGCTTATTTTACTATCGCAGAAGCTCGGCACGAACCTCAACGAAGCACTTGCCGCAACAACACCGCAGCGCCTTTCAGCTATGCTTTCGACTATCGAAACGCAGTCGGGTTCGGCTTCGATAAGAAACGTCTTTGGATCTATACTTCCCCAGTCCGAGCTTAACGAACTCAACCTTATCCTGCGAAGCTTCAATGCAACGGGCGACCTCAACAAGCTTATCGATAATCTGAGCATTGCGCTCAATTCCGTCAGCGATATGGATAAGAAAATTATCCTTGCGCAAAGTATAAATCAGATGCTGAGCGGATTGACCTCCGCGGACGGGATAAAATACAAACCGCCGACATCAATGGAAAATCTTATGGATTTTCTATCAAAGAATATCAACGATTCCTCGCTCAAATCACTTTCGTCAATGAGCCGTTCGGATATGATGCAGGGATTTCTCTCCACTCCGGGAGCAATGACTCCCCTGCTCCACTTCCTCGTCCCGATAAACGACAACGGCTTCAAGGCTTTCGGCGAGCTTTGGGCAGACCCGGATGCAGAAAGCCGAACAGCAGGCGAAGATTCACGTCAGATGTTCCTCTGCTTTGAGATCGAGGACGTCGGATACTTTGAACTTGAACTTCGCTCTTACGGAAAAAAGCTGAATGTTTCGCTCCTCTGTCCGCCGGGAACGGAGAGCGTTTTCAAGCCCCTGCGCGACAGCATACCGAAAATAGCTTCGGCAAGCGGATATTCCATGGAGAATACGACTGTCGGAACGGTCGTAAAGCGGCGCGATCTTACACAGGTCTTCCCGAAAATTCGTGAAAAAAGGAGCGGTCTGAATGTCAAGATATAGAAAGCCTATCACAAACGGCGCGGCAGTCGCCCTTAAATACAATCCCGAACAGGACTACTCCCCCGTTGTTGTTGCATCGGGCCACGGCAAGGTCGCAGAACGCATCATAAACCTTGCGGAGGAAAACGGCGTCCCCGTTTACCGCGACGATTCCACCGCGGCAATGCTGACAATGCTTAGCGTAGGCGAGGGTATCCCTCCCGAGCTTTATCAGGTCGTTGCAGGGATATATGTTCAGGTCGTTGCGCTTGCAAAGAAGCAGTTTTAAATACATATAAAAGGACATAATATGAAACGAACAGCCTTGATATTCACAGTGGCAATGCTTATGCTGACCGCCTGCAATACAACCGATGAAAAGGTATCTTACGAAACCTCAGTTCCCGATGAAACATCAAACTCAACCGATTTCTCCGTTTCTGCGGAAACCTCGGCTCTGACCTCTTCGGAAACGTCCGAAACGGAAGCTTTGTCGGAAACATTTTTTACTGCACAAGCCGAAACCTCCGCTTCATCAGCTTCAACAGCGGAAGTTTCGCTTGAAGCGGTTTCCTCCGACAAAGCCGAGGAAAAGGTCTGCACCTGCCCGACAGAATGGCAGCACCAATATTCGGAATATCTCAACAGCCTTGATTTTCTCAAAGGCGGCGTTTATCTCGGCGACATAAACGGTGATGATATCCCCGAAGCGGTGATAGAGATAAATCCTTATGAAATGACGGATATCCTTTATTTCAACGATGACGGTATGCAGATCTTACAGCTTTGGACAACATCGGTCTGGGGCAGTGTCCGCTATATCCCCGACACAATGCAGATACTTTTCCAGCCAATGCGCGGACACACTTGGGGAACTTACGGCTATACGGAATACTATCTTTACGGCTGGAACGGCTCGGACTTTGAAGTCGTTTCGACATTGTTCCGTGAGTCGGGAATATATTATACCGATGAGGACGGAACAGAACACGCTGAACTCGGTCAGACTTATATTGACGGAGTTGAGGTTGACAGCGATACTTTTGAAGAAAAACTTGCGGAATATCAAAAGCTTGAACAGGACAACAGCTATTTTCCCGTTGCTTATATCTGCGATTATGATTATAATCAAAATCCCGATATGGATAGCGTGAAAAATTATATAAAAACAAACTTCCCCTGTTTTGACAACCGGGTGCTTTTAGAAAATTAACGAAAGGATACTATTATATATGAAAAAGAACAAAGACGTAACTCTTATCCAGTTCACAAAGGCAGCACTTCCCATTTCCATTGCGCTTTCGCTTATACTTATGCTCGGCGGCTTTATCGTCTACAAAGCTATCGCCGCTTATAACCACTATGAACGCTGGAAAGACTATGACGAGTGCGGTTTGTCCTAAGGAGAAAATTTAATGTACATCTACAACGCTGAAATACACACAATGGAGGGCGTTAAGCCTTTCATCGGCTATGTCGGCTTCGAGAACGGCAAGATAACCTCTGTCAGCGAGGGTGAGCCTGCCGATATCCCCTCCGACAGCTTTGACGCAGGCGGAAAGAAGCTTTTTCCGGGCTTTATCGACCCACATTCCCACATCGGACTTATCGGTGACGGAATGGGCGTTGAGGGCGAGGACGTAAATGAGGACACTGACCCCGTAACACCTCACCTGCGTACTATCGACGGCATAAACTGCTTCGACCGATGCTTTTCGGACGCTGTTGCCTGCGGCGTTACCACAGCCGTTACGGGCGTCGGCTCGTCCAACCCGATAGGCGGCGACTTTATCGCTGTAAAAACGCACGGCAGATGCGCCGATGAAATGCTTATCCGCAAAGTCGGCATAAAATTTGCCCTCGGTGAAAACCCGAAGTCCACATTTTCGGATAAGGACACCGCTCCCGTGACAAGAATGGCGACCGCGGCGATCATACGCGAGGCTCTTTTCAAGGCAAAGCGATACCTTGACGATAAAAACTTCGCGATAGAAAACGATGAGTCGCTCCCAGAGTTCGATATAAAATCGGAAGCACTCATTCCCCTTTTCGAGCATAAATTAAAGGCGCATTTCCACTGCCACCGCGCAGATGATATCATGACCGCTGTCCGCATTTCAAAGGAATTCGGACTTGACTATGTGCTTATACACTGTACCGAGGGGCATAAAATTGCCGATATTCTTGGCAGAGAAAACGCATCTGCACTGACAGGTCCGATCATTTGCGACCGCGGAAAGCCTGAGCTTGCCGAGCTTACGACTGCCAATGCAGACGTACTCAGCCGACACGGCGTAAAAGTTGCAATTTGCACCGACCACCCCGAGATCCCCGTGCAGTATCTTCCCACAAGTGCCGCATACTGCGTGAAAGCAGGTCTTCCCAAGGAAGAAGCGATGAAAGCACTCACCATAAACGCCGCCGAGATAATCGGCATTGCCGACCGCGTTGGTTCGATAAAGGTAGGAAAGGACGCCGACTTTGCAATTTTTGACGGCGATCCGCTTGAAATAATGACTAACTGTTCCGCCGTTTTCATTGACGGAAAGAAAATTTTTGAAAGGAACGACATTTAAAATGAGAGAGATAAATGTTTCCGAAGTTGTATCGATCGTAAGTGAGCTTTGCATCAAGGCGAACCGCAAGCTGCCCTGCTCACTTGTTGAAAAGATAAAAAATTCACCCGATGGCGAAAAATCCCCGACGGGAAGGGAAGTCCTCTGTGACCTCGTGCGCAATATCGAAGCCGCAGAAAGCGAGAACATAGCAGTCTGTCAGGACACGGGAATGGCTGTTATTTTCCTCGACATCGGTCAGGACGTCCATTTTGTCGGCGGAAGTCTTTACGAAGCTGTAAATAAGGGCGTTTCCAAGGGTTACACCGAGGGTTATCTCCGCTGTTCGGTCGTTTCCGATCCTCTTGAACGCGTAAACACAGGCGACAACACGCCTGCGGTAATACATACACGTATCGTTGACGGCGACAAGGTGCATATCTCGGTCTGCCCGAAAGGCTTCGGCAGTGAGAATATGTCAAAACTGAAAATGTTCACTCCGTCTGCGACTATCGAGGATATCGAAAACTTCGTTGTTGAAGTTGCATCTGTCGCAGGAAGCAACCCATGCCCACCAATGGTAATAGGCGTTGGCATCGGAGGCGACTTTGAGCAGTGCGCATACCTTGCAAAGAAAGCCTTGTGCCGAGATATCAGCATCAAGAACGAAAAGAAGCTTTACAGCGATATGGAAGAGCGCATACTTGAAAAAGTAAACAAACTCGGCATCGGCCCTCAGGGCTTCGGCGGAACGACGACCGCGCTCTCCGTTGCGATAGAACAAGCACCGACGCACATCGCAGGACTTCCCGTTGCTGTAAATATCGGCTGCCACGTTACAAGACACGCAAGCGACACAATTTAATGCGTAATTCGTAATGCGTAATGCGTAATTTTAAATGGACAATTGATAATTGACAATTAGCCTCGCTGCTGCGTGAAAGACAATATAACCGTAGGGATGGATTCAATATCCGCCCGATGAAATACATAACCTCGACATACGCAAAATGTGTGTAACAATGTAGGGGACGGGTTTCCCGTCCCGCCGCCGCAAGGCGGTTTGCAATAAAAAACGAACAGACCTATTTCAAAGGAAGCATTCCAATGAAATAGGTCTGTTTTTGTTTGAAATGAATTGCGTTTAAATCGGGCGGATATAGACCCCCTACGGTTGATGTTGTCTTTTACGCAATAGCGAAGCCAATTACGCATTACGCATTACGAATTACGCATTAAAATTCAGCGAAGCCACGGAATCCTTGTAGACTATCTTTCCCTTGACCTGGATCATTCCTATCGTCGATCTCGGCGAGCGTACCTTCATAAGAAGTGATTCGACTGCTATTTTTGACATTTGCTCGGTATTTACCTCGACCGTAGTGATGTTCGGGGTGCTTATCGTGCTGTAGACAGAGTTATCGAAGCCCGTGACGGAGATATCTTCGGGTACGCGGTAGCCATTTTCACGAAGCTGCGAGATAAGGCGGCAGGCTACCTCATCGCAGTTGCAGACGAACGCTGTCGGCATTATCATCGGAAGTTCTATCGGTGTGAGCTGTCCCGTTTCGCTGTCACGGTCGGAGATGATAAAATAATCGTGAACAGGCATTTTATGTTCCATAAGCGACTTCGTATATCCGAGAAATCTGTCCTGAATACTTGATGTGGAGTGGATATTTCCGACAAAGGCGATATTTTTATGCCCATTCGAGATAAGATAGTTCGTTATTTCGTATGAGCCGTAGAAGCTGTCGCTGATTATACAGCCGTCCGAGGTCAGTTCGTTGTAAAAGTCGAGGAAAACTATCGGTATCTTCGTATCGAGTGCCGCTTTTGTATAACCGTCCGATACCTGACCGAGAATAATGATCCCGTCAACGCGCTGGTGGAAGAAAATATCGGGCAGGACGCCGTTGTCCTCATTTTTCTTTGTCAGCGTATGAAAAAAGACATAATTCCCGTGCTTCTGCATCTCGGTAGAAAGACTTCGTATAAATTTAAAGTAGAAAGAATTGTCCGAAACGTATCTTTCGGCAACGATCAGACCGATATTATTGCTGAGTGAGCTTTTCTTTAAGGATGTATTCCTGACTTTATAGCCCATTTCGGAAGCGGTCTTTTTTACCTGCTCCCTGAGGGTGCTGCTGACGCCTTTCTGTCCCGAAAGTGCTTTTGAAACTGCGACCGTGCTTATTCCCAGCCGCTCGGCGATGTCGCCCATTGTAACGCTTTTGCCCATTGCTGCCCTCCGTACTGATTTTGATACTATTATTTTATCATAAAACTTTGAATTTTGCAATAGATTTTAACTGATTAATTTTCCGCAATTCACTTAAGATTTAATTATGTAATCCATTTTATTAACCTCAAAGTTAAGTTAATTTAACTCTTAGATTTAAACATTTATCATTTATATTATTACAAATATATTAATTCAAGCTTGTTTCACTGTTAAGATTTTCTCTAAAACGTTTTCTCAATTAGTTCATAATTAGTATAATTTAAATAGTAGTGACGGTTTTACGGGCTTATTTTTACATTAAAATTCACTTTGTAGGAAGCGTTTGTGCAAAGTGCTTTAGATTAACAAATTTAAGTTGTACAAATTGACGCTATTGGCAAAATTGATTGACAAACCAACTTGACCTGTTATAATAAAAGTATAGCAGCAAGTTCATTAACCAATTAAAAACCGATCATACGATATAAGGTTATGAACTTCGCAAATAAGAACGTACATCATCTAAACGTACATTATCTATTTGGAGGAATCAACGATGAATTCACAGATGAAAAAAACAGCAGCCGCTGCCGCAGCATTATTAATGGCTTGCTCCGTATTCGCAGGATGCGGTGAAAAGACAACCGACAACACAGACAGCACAACAACAGCAGCAACAACAAAGGCAGCAGACGCAAGCGCAGACAACGGCGATGCAGCAGATGACACCACAGCAGACGCAGCAGAAGCTGACACAGACCTCTCCGGTACTATTAAGGTTCTTCACCACCGTACTGACAGAGATCAGGACGGCACAATGGCAAAGCTTACAGAGGGCTTCAATGCAATTTATCCTAACGTAACAGTTGAATATCAGTCTTTCACAAACTACGTTGACGACATCGCAACAATGCTCCAGTCCGACAACTACGGCGACGCACTTATGACACCACAGGCTATCAAGCAGGCAGAGCTTCCTAACTTCTTCGAGTCATTCGGTTCTTTCTCCGACCTCGACAGCAAGTACTACTGGCTCAAGGATTATGTTGCTGACGGTCAGGTTTATGCACTTCCTACAGGCGGCACAGCTTCCGGTCTTCTCTACAACAAGAAGGTATGGGCTGACGCAGGCATCACAAGCCTCCCGACAACAACTGATGAATTCATCAACTGCCTCCAGCAGATCGCTGACAAAACAGACGCTATCCCTTACTACACAAACTACGCTGCAGGCTGGACGATCACACAGTGGCAGTCACTCGTTCTCTCCGCTGCAGGCGATGCTGAATACAATGTAAAGCTCCTCTCAGAAAAGAATGAGCTCTTCTCCGACGGCAGCCCTTACGATGCTGTTTACGGCACACTCTTCCGCATCTACTCCGACCCTGCTCTTCACGAAGAAGACCCCTCAACAACCGACTGGGAAGGTTGCAAGCCTGCATTCGCTCAGGGCAAGATCGGTACAATGGTACTCGGTTCCTGGGCGATCTCCCAGTTCCAGGAAGCTGCTGTAAACGCAGGCGAAGATCCCGCAAACGTTGGTTTTATGCCATTCCCGAACTCCGTTAACGGCAAGCTTTACTCCGCTTCTTCCAACGACTATATGATGAGCGTAAACAAGAACTCCGCTAACAAGGACGCTGCTATGGCTTACGTTAGATGGTTCTGCGATGAATCCGGCTACGCTCAGAACGAAGGCATGATCTCCGGTCTTAAAGGTGCTGCAATGCCTGAAACACTCTCCGCATTTGAAGATCTCGGCGTTGAACTCTTCGTTGAAGCTGCATATCCCGATGACCTCGTTGGCAAGTTCGATGAGATCGCGAAGGATTCCGAAGTTGACCCATGGGGTGACGCTACAACAAACTTCAAGGTAAGAATGGCTGAAGCTGCATTCAAGGGCGAAGGCGAAGATGCTTACAAGAAGATCTGCGACGATGTAAACGCAGCTTGGGACGCTTCCAGAGATAAGATCCTCGGCTAATTTACATAACCGATAATTTCATTTGACCATTTCCTATCCTTAATATTTTTATACTGAGTGGACTTTTCCGTATGGAACGGCGTTTCCCCCCTATTTTCGCCGTTCCATATCCTCTCGGTAACAGAAATCGCTAATTAAATTGCGTCTTACGACTTGGCACGCATTATGCGCACCAAATTTAATCAACAATTTTCAATTCTCCCAATCTCATTATGCAGACCGTCTTAACATTTTTGACAAAACAATGTTTGGCGGCTGTTTTTTTCGGAGGCAGACTATGAAAAGCCAAAACAATCTTTTGCAAAAGAACAAACTCGGCAGGATCCGATCGCAGCAGCTTCTGACGGTAATATTGTTCCTGCTCGTTCCGTCAATTCTCCTTTTCGTTTTTACATATATCCCTGCACTCAATATGGTGCGCTACAGCTTTGAAAACAGAGATCAGTTCGGTCAGAATGTAACATTCTGCGGACTTGACAATTATAAAACGGTATTCACAACTCCAGAATACTTTGCTTCGCTCAAAAACAGCGTTTACTACCTCGTCGGATCGTTTATCCAGCTTGGACTTGCGCTTTTCCTCGCAACTATCCTCTGCTCGAAGATAAGGGGCGCAAACTTCTTCAAGGGCGCACTTTTCTTCCCTTATATGATAAACACGGTTGCCGTTGCACTTATTTTCCGCCGCTTCTTCCAGAGGGGTGACGGCGTTACAAACACAGACGGTACGCTCAACACTATTATAACACTTTTCGGCGGCGATCCCATTAAATTCCTCTCGACAGAGGGACTTGCGAATATCTGCCTCGTGTTCGTTTCGATCTGGCGTTATATCGGTCTTGACCTTGTAATGTTCATCGGTGCTATCCAGTCAATCTCACCCGACATCTACGAAGCAGCAGACCTCGACGGCGCAAACCGTTTCCAGGTATTCCGCTACATCATAGCCCCCGGTATCCGTCCTATCATTCTTCTCCAGATGATACTCGCAGTTAAGGGTGCTATCAGCGTTTACGAAATCCCGTACATCATCACGGGCGGTAAATTCGACACAAGCACATTCGTTATCCAGACCACCGAAACGGCGTTCAAGTACCAGAAAGTCGGACTTGCCGCCGCGATGACAATGGTACTGTTCCTGATAATCATTATCGTCACCATTGTCCAGAAGCTCGTTCTGAAGGAGGATAAGTAACTATGGATACAACCTACAATAACGGAAAAGCAAAGCGCACAGTCTTTACATTCCTTAAATACGCCGTGCTTGTTATCGCCTGCCTTGTTGTTTTTATCCCCCTTGTCGTAGTTTTTCTCGGCTCGTTCAAAAACAACACCGAATTCCTTTCATCGAACGTTTTCGCACTTCCGCAGAAGCTTGAATGGAACAACTACAAGACCGCTTTTATGGACGGCAACGTCCTCCTCGGACTTAAAAATACAGGCATTATCCTCGTTATCTCCTGCATAGGAACTATCATCACAGGTACAATGACAGCTTACGTTGTTCAGCGTTTCAATACGCTTTTCGGCAAGATAATGAAAGGCGCATTCCTCGTTGCAACACTTTTCCCGAATATCGCAATGCAGGTAACCGTATACCGTATCATGAACTCGTTCCACCTCGTTGGACACATGGCTGCACCGATCATCCTTTACATCGGCACGGATATCATCTCAATTTACATCTTCATTCAGTTCCTCAACAATATCTCCTATTCGCTCGATGAAAGTGCAATTATGGACGGCGCAAGCTATTTCACCGTTTATCTCAAAATTATCCTCCCACTTTTAAAGCCAGCCATCGCAACAGTGCTTACCATCAAAATGATAAGCATCTATAACGACTTCTATACTCCGCAGCTTTATATGCCTTCCGAAAAGCTTGCCGTTGTTTCAACAGCACTCTACCGCTTCATCGGACCTTACGGCGCAAAGTGGGAAATAATCTTCGCAGGTATCGTTATCTGTATAATCCCAACGCTCATCATATTCCTCTGTCTGCAAAAGCAGATATATGCAGGACTTGTAAACGGTTCTGTAAAGGAATAATACTAAGGAAACGCTGATTAATACGTTTTTGCCATTTTTCAAAATGTCCTCAAAGACGTAAACTCGTACATTTCTCAAAATGGCAAAACGAACGCTTCGCTTTAATCAGCTTTTTCCTAATCTTTGATGAATGTGTAGACAAAAAATCGGCACAAAAACCATTTATGCAAATTTTTGCTTGATTTTTTGTACACATCCAAATCAAAGATTTGTATAATTTCATACTTCTCCATATTCTCCTAAAGATGGACCGCCCGACAAGCTTTTTTGTCGGGCGGTCCGTTTTATTTAATACTTTTCATAATTATCAAGAAAATGATGCAAGTTCCCGTCAAGGTCCTTGTAGGACGGCAGGGTTTTCAGATTTACACCCTCGACGCTGCGGAAAATATTCATTTCGATCTGCGGATTTATCTTTGAAAGCTGCGAAATGAGCTGCTTTATCTCCTGCCGCTTTGAGGTGTGTTCGTTATCCTCCTCGGAAGCCGCCTGATCGGTGAATTTGCAGGCGCACTGGATAAAATGCAGGCCGTTATAATCACGCCAGCGCCTGACATCTTCCTCACGGATAAAATACATCGGTCGGATAAGCTCCATTCCCTCAAAATTCGCACTGTGGAGCTTCGGCATCATTGTCTGCACCTGACCGCCGTAGATCATTCCCATAAGTATCGTTTCGATAACATCGTCAAAGTGATGACCGAGTGCAATTTTGTTGCAGCCAAGCTCCTTTGCCTTTGCATAAAGATTTCCGCGCCTCATTCTCGCACAAAGATAACACGGGTTCGTCCTTACATTGAAAACCGACGAAAAAATGTCCGTTTCAAATATCGTCAGCGGAATATCAAGAAGCTCCGCATTCTTTTCGATTATCCTGCGGTTCGCAGGACTGTAGCCCGGATCCATAAGCAGGAAAACCACCTCGAACTCCATCTTGTTGTGACGCTTTATCTCCTGAAAAAGCTTCGCCATAAGGAACGAGTCCTTGCCGCCCGAAATGCAGACGGCTATTTTGTCGCCTTCGCTGATAAGCCGATATTCATTGAGCGCCCTTGTGAAGCGGCTCAGAAGCGAGCTGTGAAATTTCTTTCGTATGCTGCGTTCAGCGTCCTCAGCCTTGGATTCTCCCGTTTCAAGCGTTGTGCGAAGCCAGTCTATGTAGCCGCCGTCAAGATTATACGCATCAAAGCCAAGCGAACAAAGCCTTTCCGCAAATTCTCCGCTCATTATGCCGCCGTTTCCGCAAACTACGAGCTTTTTTTCCTCATATTCCGAAAGCTGTGCGGAAAGTTCCCCGTCCGAAAGCTTCGGCGAAACGAGAACCGCCCCATCGATATGCCCGAATGAATATGAATATTCCCCTCTTATGTCGATAACAGCGTATTCTTCGCTTTTCATCGCGCGAAGCTCATCCGCCGATATCAAATTGACCGTCTGTGCCATTTGTACACCTCATTTTTTATCTTCTGATACCATTATATAATATTTTTTGAGAAAACTCAATAGCAAATTAATGCGTAATTTTAAATGTGGAATTATTATGGTTTCAAAATTTTGTCACGGAACGCCTGAATTCCGTAATGAGCGAGTCGCGTTCCGCGCCGTAATGTGTTTTTAGCAAACAAAAACCTGTTTTCAAGGAATGATTTCTTTGAAAACAGGTTTTGTTTGTTATTATTAATGGCGTTTTTCGTAATATTTTGCATACCCCAAAATCGCTGACGCGATTCGGGACGGGAAACCCGTCCCCTACAGAAATTACACCTAATACTAAACACCAATAAAATACAGGAAAAAATCTGCGCCGAAATCACATATATCCAAGATTATCGGCTTGATTTTTTCCAAATTTTAAATGGTGTTTAGTATAAAATATTGGTTTTGCAACGGGTGGATATGGAATCCGCCCGTACGGAATTTGATGTTTTGCAGTAAATTTACGGAATACAAATAATTACGAATTACGAATTACGCATTACGCATTAGATTTATTCCGTTTTTTGTCGATAAAAAATTATTGACTTTTGGCAATAAATGGTATATAATTCTAAATATAAGAACTTTTTGTTAAAATAATTTTAGAAAAAATAAGGAATGATAAAAATGATATGCCCAAAATGCGGAAAGACCTATGGTAACAAAATATCCTACTGCATAAGCTGCGGAATACCTCTCGAAGCGGAGAACGGTACTCATGCCGAAATTCCGACCGAGCAGGAGGCAACGCCTATAACGCTCTCACCGAACCTTTTTGCGCCCGATGAACCTCTTACCGAGCCTGCGGCGACTGTACGCTCGATAAGCATGACCTCGCCGATCGAGCGTACGCGGCAGAAAAAAGCCGGCGGCGGATTTATGAGAATAACAGCTTCCGCGCTTCTGTCCGTTTCGCTTTTCGCATCGATGATACTCTTTTTCGGAAGCTGTATCGGACGTGCAATAACCGATGAGAGCAACGCTGCCGAAGCTGTCCGAAATATGGATATTCTAAATATCCCTGCAAAGGAGCTGCACATCTCCGCATTTGAGAACGATACTTTTTCCGATAATTCCACCGTCGGCGAAGCCATAGCCGCAATGACAGTCGGCTCGGGAGTTGATGAGAGCAACATCCGCCGAATTTACGAGCGTTCGACCGTTAAGGAGTTCATCGGAAACACTGCCGCCGAGTATGCGGAATATATCCGAAGCGGCAAAAAGCCCGAGGAAGTCACCCCCGAAAAGGTCAAATCGCTGCTCGGCGAAAATATCTCGGTCATCAGCACGAATACAGGCGTGGAGCTTTCCGACAGCGACATCGAACTCGCCTACAGTCGGATAGAGCTTTCAAAAGACGCACTCGCAAGCCTTTCCGCTGCCAGCCTTGAACAGGGCAAAAGCGGCACAGTGCTGAAAGCCGTCCGTGCCTACCTCTCCGCTCCGATAGTTCTCGCAGAGCTGATTTTTTCCGCAGCAGCAGTTTCTGCCGTAATCGTCATTAACAAAAATAAGCGGCGCGCAATGGGGTTCTGCGGCACTCCCGTCTTTCTCGCAGGCTTCACAGCCGCGCTGTTCACATTTATGTTCTCAATGCAGCTCGGACTTTTTGCCGGACTGGACGGACTGAAAAAAGAAACCGCCGCAGGCATCTCCGCCGCTGTTTCACAGAATGCATATCAGATAAGCGCGGCAATGATGTTCGCAGGACTTTGTATGCTCATTGCCGCAAGGCAGACAAAAGCGAATGAACAGCGCACTAAAAATTCATAACAAAGCTGATACTGATCTTTAACCAACCTATAGACAAATTCGACAGCTATAACGCAGCCACCCGTCGTCAAGTTCCCTTGTCGGACGGACAGCCCGCCTGCGGTCGCTTTCCTATATTGGCAGCGTTCTGTCTGTCGTCTTTGTCTACAGAACGATTAAAGATCAGTATGAAAATCGCAAAACAAAAGGCATTGCAGTTCATTTTATACTAAACACCAATTAAAAACTATACAAAAATCAGCGCAAAAACTCTAATATATGGATTTTGCGCTGATTTTTTGTCTATAGTTTTATTGTTGTTCAGCATTACAATGTCCTGCAATGCCTTTTATATTGAAATTTCCTATGTACTCACTCAAACTCACTCGTGCGGAGTTTCCTTTATTACCTGCTGTATCTCGATGACCTTTGGCTGCATACCGCGCAGACGCTGTTCAGCCTGAGCGTAATTTCCCGATCTTATGTCTTTCATCACAAGCTCGGATTCGGCAAAAAGCTCATCCATTCCAAGATTTCCGAGAACGCCTTTGAGCTTGTGCGCACACATTTCAGCCTTTGCATTATCGCCCGAAGCGAACGCTGAATATATTTCCTCAAAACGCTCCGTATCGGCAAATTCACCGAGAAATTTAACATAAAGCTCGTCCAGACCGCCGAAACGGTCGATAGTCTTATCCGTGTTCACCCCTACACGCTTGAGCTTATCAAAAAAAGCGTCAAAATTCTTTCCCATATTTACAATGTTCCTTTCCAAAACGTATGCGATTTTTCACAAGATGATATTATGATGCTGAAATTATTCCTATAGATTTACTGTAATAACTGCTTTATTTTTATTATATATTGTCGGACATAATTTGTCAACAGAAAGTGTGTTATAAAACCGATTATCACTATTTTTGTGAATTTTTATAACTTAATTAACATCTTTTACATAAACTGCGAAATCGTTTTTGTTGATAATGCACAACAGATGCAGAGAAAGAATATTTATTAATTCTCTTGAAAAAAATTGAGTTATATGGTATAATTCAGTTGTAATGCTAAACACCAATAAAATAAAGGAAAAATCTGCGCCGAAATCCTATATATTCGAGATTGTCGGCTTGATTTTTTCTAAATTTTAAATGGTGTTTAGTATAATATTGGTTTAGGAGGCGCACAGATGTCCGATACAACAAAAAAGCTCAAAATTCTTATCTGCGATGACTCGGCACTTGTCAGAAAACAACTCAGCAACATTCTCTCAGATATCGGAGATTTTGAAATATCTTTCGCCGAAAACGGCAACGCAGCAGTTACAAAATATGCGGAGATCCTTCCCGATCTTTCGTTTATGGATATAGTTATGCCCGAAAAGTCGGGTATTGACGCACTCAAGGATATCATTTCCCTCAACCCGAGCGCAAAGGTCGTTATGGCTTCTTCGATCGGTACACAGGGCAACCTTAAAACTGCTATCGAATGCGGTGCTTTTGACTTCATTCAGAAGCCCGTTGATAAAAGCGCAGTCGAAAAGATCATCAACAAGATAATGTAAGGAGGGTGAGCTAACATGTTTACTCAATTTTTCGGCAATTATCTTCTTAACAGCGGACTTGTTTCCCCCGAAAAGCTTTCCGATGCTCTCGGAAGACTTTCCGAAACAAAATTAAGACTCGGCGTTCTTGCTATCAATGCAGGCATCATGACCGCAGAACAGGTCGATAAGGTACACGCCGAACAGCAGAAAGTCGATAAGCGTATCGGTGAACTTATGGTCGATATGGGCTATGCTACCGAAGAGCAGATCGAAAAGCTGCTCAAAACGCAGCCAAGCGCACATCTTCTCCTCGGTCAGACACTCGTCAATGACGGCGTTATGACAAACTCACAGTTTGAAAACGCGCTCAACAGCTATAAAAAGGAAATGGGCATCAGCGACGCTGACCTCGAAGATTCCGACCTCGGCGACTTCCGCCCTCTCGTTGATAAATTCTATAACTTCGACAATGCGGACAACAAATCCTACCTCACGGGATATATCGTTCTTCTTTTCAAGAACCTCGTCCGTTTCATCGGAACTGACTTCGCACCGCTCAGCGCAAAGGCTCTTCTTGATAACATCTCAAGAAGCTGTATGGGTCAGGAGATACATGGCGGAGTAAAGGCACTCACACTCATCGATGCCGATGATGATTCGCTCATCGAGTTTGCTTCGCGCTTCTCGGGTGAACACCTCACCGCAAACGACGATTTCACACGCGACTGCATCAACGAATTCCTCAATCTCCACAACGGACTTTTCGCTGTAAATCTTTCCAACGAAACAGGACTCGAGATCGAGCTTTCACCGCAGATCGTTTATAATGACATCAACCTCGATACCATCAAGAATTCGCATGTTATCCCCGTTTGCTTCTCATTCGGCACGATAAACTTTATTATAAGCATATAATACTGATTTTTAATTCATCCTTTCTTGAACCGCAGCCTGCATATCATATAGGTACGCAGGCTGCATTTTTCTGCCAAAAATACGCTTTTCTAAAGAGTAATATAACTGTAACTGAAATGTAATTGTATTTCTTTGCATAAACTGATATAATATAGTTAAATTATAGAACTGAATATTGAATCTATGCTAATATCTATTACAAAAATCAGGCAGAATCCTGCAGCGGTTAAAAACAGCTTGATGTTGGAAACAGGTTGATATGGATTTTGCGCCGATTTTTCTGCACATTCGTTAGAGATTAGCATCATACCCAGCCGAAAGGAAATCCCACATGAAATACACCGGTAAAAAGCTGACTGTTTTACTGACATCTCTGTTGGCGACAACTGTTGTACTCTGTTCCTGCAATAGCAGCAAAACGGCAAACACCGCCGAAACCGCAGCTGAAACAACA
Source organism: uncultured Ruminococcus sp. (assembly GCA_945868475.1). GTDB lineage: Bacteria > Bacillota > Clostridia > Oscillospirales > Ruminococcaceae > UMGS363. The sequence goes on from CAMBLM010000006.1 coordinate 56,437, forward strand.
GCTGTCGCCGAGGTTTCGGAAAATTCCGCCCCAGATACGGGTTCACCCAAAATAATGCTCGGAGCAGCCACCCCCAATGAAGCCGAGCCGGACGCTTTTTCGTCCTATACATTTTCACTCAATGACGGCGAAAACAACTATATGATAACCGTTTCAGGCACGGACAGCGACTCCGAGCTGAAGATAATCACCGAGGACAATGCTTTCAACTACTCGGAATATACGCTCACCCCTCCCGAAAATTACACGCTGAATATCCCGTATTCACAGGAATTTGCTTCGAGCGTGTGCAGCGTCCTCACGAATACCGCCGATGACCAGACCGTCCCCGATGTTGTTCAGTTCATTTTCTACCTTGACAATTTCGACACCGAAGAAGAGCTTCCCTATACTGTCAAGCGCTATTACTCGGTCAAAAATAATGAATTCACCGAGATAGGCATCTACGATGCGGACGGCAACAAAATGGACTACATTCCCGAATTTACGCTTCTGCGCACCGAGGGAACAGTGTTTATGCCGACACCGACCGTAACATTTGATGATAACGGCGACGCTTCGGTTGAACTCAGCGTTTATGATTTTGACACGGATGAACTTACGCTGAAAAAGCGTGCCCAGTCCACGGATTTTGAAACCGACAAGCTTTACTATGGCTATGCCGCAAAAGCTGTCGCAGACGATATAGCAAAATATTTCACCACAACGAGCCTTAATGTCAGCGACTATGACAACTATGTCCAGTTTGATTCGCTCAACTCCGACGGCGGCAGCACGATGTTCTACTTCGTCGATGACCCGAGATTTAAAACTGTTTCCGAGCTTGAAAACTTCGTAAAGAAATATTTTGATGCAAAGACCACGAATGAAATGTTCATCAACGCTCCGCAGAAGTACCGCGATGTAGACGGAAAGCTCTGCACCGTTGTCGGCGACGCAGGCGTACTTTATATCGGTGACATCACGATAACAAGCTATAACTACAACGAAAAGGCTGGCACTATTACCTATAAGACCAAAGCCGAACGCTACGATGAAGAAGGACGTTTTGTCGAATTCATCGACGGCGGCGACTTCACGCTTGAAGTCAATCCCAACGACCAAAGCTTCAAGATCACACAGTATAAACTGAATTATTGATGACAAACTGCCGCAGAAATGACCTGCGGCAGTTTTTATTCACCAAAATTCGCTTTTTTCACTTTTTCAGTGAATTTTCACTCTTGTTCACTGAAAAAAAGTGAATATTTCTTTTGTTAAAAAGCAATTCAATTTTCCAAAACAAATAACAAAAAATCGGCAGCAAACACAAGCATAGACCCGTGTTTGCTGCCGAAGCATTATATTTTTATGCAAAATTGCCACAGTCATGCGGTAGCTGCCACAGTCATGCAGTTGCTGCCTGCGGAGTTTTCTTCGATCCGTTTGCACCTTTTGCTGAGATACGGAAGCGAAGCCGCAGATTATCGGTTATGAGCGCGATAAACTCGGAGTTTGTCGGCTTGCCCTTGCCGCCGTTTATTGTATAGCCGAACATTTTTGTAAGTACATCGACATCTCCCCTGTCCCACGCGGTTTCAATGGCGTGGCGGATAGCTCTTTCCACGCGTGACGGCGAGGTATCAAATTTGCGCGCTATGGTCGGGTAGAGCAGCTTTGTCACGCTTTCCAGCATTTCGGAATCATTGACCGAGAGCATTATCGCTTCGCGCAGATAGTGGTAGCCCTTGATATGCGCAGGGATACCGATGGTATGGATAATGTCGGTGACAACGACCTCCATGTGTGCCTGATCGGAGTCATCCTCGAAATCGCTGACCGACGACGGAGTGATATGCTCAACAAAGCTGAGAAGCGTGTCGATCTCAAACGGTTTGATGAGAACATAAGCGTTTTTCCTGCTCATAACGGTTTTCTCGACATAAGCGTTGCGGTAAGGCAGCGTTACGATGAAAAACGGCTTTTTTACGCTGCCCATATCAGTCCTGTGAATGACCTCGAGCGCATCTGCGGCAGGCATTAACGCATCGCAGATCACAATATCGGGCTGTCCCGATCGGATCTCGCTGAGGACTGCACTTCCGTCGCTTTCACATTCCTTGACCGAATATCCTTTCTGATTCAGGGCATTTGACATTTTTTTGCTGAAATCCAAAGAATTATCGGCAATAAGAATTTTAACATTAGCTGACATAATTATACCTCCTAAATTTTCTTCTTCCATATTCTACCATTAAATATTAAAATTTTGTGTCGAAATAAGATACGAAATCAATGTTTATTTTCAAAATTTTCGACATTATTTATTCTTATTTTGGTAAAATTAAAATTATACGTTCAGATGTACAAAAAACTGCGCAGTTATCGAGAACCCTTAAAAACAAAAATAACATTTTTATTTTCAAGTTTTGATAATTTGCCTAAATTTCGTGTCGGTATATACCATATCAGGCACTTTTTAAAAGTTCCGCCACAATAATAATACACCATTTAAGGAAATATGTCAATAAATCGCAGGAACAATTATTTCCAAAATTCACAAGCAATTTTTATCTAAATCTTACAGAATTATGAATTTTTCTTGCATAGCTAATACATAGTCTAAGTAGGCATTGTAACCTTTATCTATAGTTTATTCATCAGTAAACATACATTAGCAACACTTTCGATTTATTGTCATTCTATTTTTATTTACAATAAATTCATAATAAAATTCTAAATCCACTTGACAAATCGAAAAAGCAGTGCTATAATTTGGGTATATTCAGAAAAGCAAAGATGGGAAAAAAGGCCTTCCCGTATTCTCCAGAGAACCGCTGCGTTGGTGAAAAGCGGTGTTGCGTTAAGGTTATAACTCGTCCCGGAGCTGTCCGCCGAAGCTTTACAGTAGGTTGGATCGGGTTCTCCCGTTACAGAGATACGCATTGGATATCTTTAGATTGAGATGCGGTGAGGGCGGATCATTTTGATCCGAACAAGAGTGGTACCGTGGAAGTTTACAGCTTTCATCTCTTATTTGAGATGAAAGCTTTTTTTATTGTCCGAAAACTTCTTGTCACAAGCAAAAAGTTATGAAAAGCTGATACCGACGGCTTTTCCGATAGTTCATCCTCCACAAGAGAATGGATCGCTGAGGGAACACAGACCCGAAGCTAATACTAATTTTTAATCAAAGTGTAGACAAAAAATCGGCGCAAAAGCCATTTATGCGAGCTTTGGCTTGATTTTTTGTACACTTTCAGTTTAAAAATTAGTATAAAAGAGGACAGCAGAACACTATTCCTCCCGCAGAAAAAAAGCTTCGCCGAAATTCAAAGCGGTGACGTTCAGGAAAGGAAATTTGATATGAAAAACTTTGAAAATTACACAAGAAGATACTTTATGCCCCCCGAGCCTTGCTTCGACTGGGTGAAGAAAGACTATATCGACAAAGCACCTATCTGGTGTTCCGTTGACCTCCGTGACGGCAATCAGGCACTCATTATCCCAATGTCGCTCGAAGAAAAGCTCACATTCTGGAAGCACCTTATCAAGGTCGGCTTCAAAGAGATCGAGATTGGCTTCCCTGCCGCTTCCGAAACAGAATATGAATTCTGCCGCACACTTATCGAACAGGATCTTATCCCCGATGATGTGACAATTCAGGTACTTACACAGTCGAGAGAGCATATCATCGCAAAGACCTTTGAAGCGCTCAAGGGCTGCAAGAACGCTATCGTTCATCTTTACAACTCAACCTCCGTTGCACAGCGTGAACAGGTATTCAGGAAGTCCAAGGAGGACATCATCAAGATCGCTGTTGAGGGTGCAAAGCTCTGCAAGGAATACCGCAGCAAGACTGAGGGCAACTTCCGCTTTGAATATTCTCCCGAAAGCTTTACGGGAACAGAACCCGAATTCGCACTTGAGATCTGCAATGCTGTTATCGATGTTTGGCAGCCTACAGCAGATGACAAGGTCATCATGAACCTCCCCGTCACCGTTGAAGAAAGTATGCCGCATGTTTATGCTTCTCAGATAGAATATATGTGCAAGCACCTCAACCGCCGCGAGAACGTAGTTGTTTCGCTCCATCCGCACAATGACCGCGGCTGCGCAGTAGCAGACACTGAGCTTGGACTCCTTGCAGGTGCAGACCGTGTTGAGGGTACGCTTTTCGGCAACGGCGAACGTACAGGCAACGTTGACCTTATCACAGTTGCAATGAATATGTTCTCCCACGGCGTTGACCCCGAGCTTGACTTCTCCAACATTCCCGAGATCACGGAAGTTTACGAAAAGATGACCCGTATGCACGTTTACGAACGTCAGCCTTACAGCGGCTCGCTCGTATTTGCGGCATTCTCCGGCTCGCATCAGGACGCTATCGCAAAGGGACTCAAATGGCGTGAAGAAAAGAATCCTCCGCACTGGAACGTTCCCTACCTTGCTATCGACCCGAAGGACGTCGGCAGAGAATACGAGGGCGATGTCATCCGTATCAACAGCCAGTCGGGCAAGGGCGGCATAGGCTTCCTTATGCAGCAGAACTACGGCATCGATATGCCTCCCAAGATGCGCGAAGCATTCGGTTATCACGTTAAGAGCGTTTCCGACCATGCTCACAAGGAGCTTCAGCCTTCCGAAGTTTACGATGTATTTAAGAACAACTATCTCAACATCAGTGATAAATTCACCGTCACCGAAGCTCACTTCTCGCAGAAGGACGGCATCTCCGCAGTTGTCACCGTTTCCTACAATTCGCAGGATATCGTAAGAGAAGCAGTGGGCAACGGCCGTCTTGACGCGGTTTCCAACGCTGTAAAGGACGCCCTCGGCATCAGCTATTCGCTCACGACCTATGAGGAACACGCCCTTGAAAGAGGCACAAGCTCGCAGGCCTGCGCTTATGTCGGCATCGAAACCGAAAACGGCGTATTCTGGGGCGCAGGTATCCATACCGATATCATCGACGCTTCGATCAAGGCTCTCGTTTCCGCAATCAACAACAGCGGACTTGTCAAGTAAGCTTTTTCTTCAGCACAATATTATCCCGTCTTTGAAATAAACCAAAGGCGGGATTTTTTGTGCAAAATATACATTTTCATAAAAATACATGAGAATCATTTGACGTATTGAGCGAAATATGGTATAATATAGGTGAAAAATCTGCTTTTGACTGAAACAAAACAGCAAAATGCATTATATTTGGAGGAATTCTATATGTCACAGAAGTTTTGTCCGAATATTCCGGATAAAGTTATCAGAAATCATCTTATCGCTGTTTTCGGCGTGTGCCTTGCATTCTGCATAATCAACCTCGTGACGGGTTATGCGCTGACGGGCATTTTAACGGCGGTTATGGGTGTAATAGTTCCGCTTATCGTACTTATTTTTATGAGAAAAGCCTCAAACCTTACAAAGGGCATCTTCCTTACGCAGGCTACGACCATTGTTATCGTTGTCCTCTCGGCAACTAAAGGCGAACTGCACACAATGGCTGCACTTTTAGCCGCAAATATCGCTATCGGTGCTATCTACAACAGCGTTCTCAACGTTGATATAACCTGGATACTCACAAATGTGCTTCTTTTTGCAGGACTTATTATAAAGGACAAGGTCTATATCGGCGCGCCGAACAATGTTATCATAAACGGCATTGCAGGTGTGAACGTTGCCGCATTTATGCTTAGGCTTCTTATCAAAAACACAGTTTCTCTCCTTGATAAAGCAGAACAGGCAGCCGATGAAACAAAGGGACTTCTCGGTCAGGTACAGCAGAAAATGGACGAAAGCACCGCCCTCGGAGAGCGACAGGCAGATATTATGCATAAGGTTTCCGCTATCGCTTCGGCCCTCGGCGAATCAACTTCGTCTATGCTCGATATTTCAAGCAGACTTACTGCCGCTTCCGAAGAGCAGGCAAGCACCGTTGCGGATATCCTTTCCAACGTTGAAAGCTTCGCAGAAGAATCGGAACGCTGCCTTAACGAAGCGGAATCCGCTGCCGAAGCCGCAGGCGAAAGTGCCGAAAAGCTCGATGAAAGCAACCGCAATATGCAGCAGATGGTAAAGACGATGGAGGAAATAAGCGAATCATCGAACAAGATCAGCAGCATAATAAAGACTATCGAAGATATCTCGTTCCAGACGAATATCCTCGCCCTCAATGCAGCCGTTGAAGCCGCAAGAGCAGGCGCAGCAGGAAAAGGTTTCGCAGTCGTTGCCGATGAAGTCCGCAACCTTGCCAACAAGAGTGCCGAAGCCGCAAAGAACACCACAACGCTTATCAACGAATCCATCAGCGCAGTATCAAACGGCACGGAATTCGCAAGAACCGCCGCAGAACACATGGAAAGCATCATTGAATCCTCGCAGCGCAGTGAGAGCCACGCAAGAAAGATCACAGAACTCACCGAATCGCAGAGAAACTCTGTTGATGACATAAAGGCAAGAATAGCCGCCGTATCCGATGTTATCACGCAGAACACCGAAACTGCTTCGGAAAACACCGAGATCGCACGTTCAGTAAACGTAGAGATCGAAAAGATGAATGTTCTTGTTTCGGACAAGTAAGTTAATGCGTAATTCGTAATGTTAAATTCGGTATTTTAACCAAAACCTCTGTAGAGGACGGGTTGCCCGTCCCACGCCGCAAGGCATTATAAAACAAACGAACGCCCTTGTTTTTATCTGATAAAAGGATAAAACAAGGGCGCTTTTGTTATTGTGATAAACCCTATAAAAATATAAATTGAAAATCGCTGTCGCGATTCGGAACAGCGACCCGTCCCTACGAAATTCAGGTGTCCCGTGACAAGATGCGGAATTACCGCGAAGAAAAATTTTATTATAATAAACCTCAAACGGTACAGTTTCGATATAATCAACTCGGACTGTACCGTTTTTTATCTTTGAAGATAAGCGAAACTCATTTTGCCCATTGATTGAAAAAACATTAACAAAAATTTCTTCCGCGCATATAATAAACCAAACGCATAAAAATTGCGTTTCGGAAAGAGAGGAGCTATGGAAAGATATATCTTCGCTTTTCCGTCCGTTACTATTGCGATAAAGGCTCAGGCCGTTCTGCGCCGCAAAGGCATTTCTGCCGATGTTATCCGCACCCCGAAGTCGCTCGCTGTCGGCTGCGGCTACAGCGTTTCGGCCGCGGCTGACCCCGGAGTAGTTGCAGAGCTGCTCGAGGCAGAGGGGATCACTCCGCGCGCTATCGGCAAGCCAAGATAAACACTGATTTTTCCGGAATTTTTCTTAGATAAAACGGGCGGAAAGAATTCTGTTTTCCGCCCCCGTTTCGGAAAAGGACATAACAGAAAGGAACGTGCCATATAATGATAAACTTTGACAATTCGGCGACGACCTTTCCGAAGCCTTATCCCGTTCGCAGGGCCGTAAATGAAGCTCTGACGCGCTATGGCGGCAACCCCGGCAGGAGCGGTCACGAACTTTCGATAAAGACCGCCGAGGCTGTTTATGCTGCCCGTAAAAAGGCGGCTGACTTTTTCGGTGCGCAGACGGAAAATGTCGTTTTCACCTCAAACTGCACTCACGCCCTCAATCTTGCGATAAAAGGCGTTATGAACGGCGAGGGGCATATCATTATCTCAAACCTTGAACACAACTCTGCGGCGCGTCCCGTTTATGCTTTGAGCAAGCACGGCTGTACATTCGATATTGCTGATGCGACCGCCGATGATGACACTGTTGCCGCCAACTTCGAGCGGCTGATAAGACCAAGCACAAAAGCGATCGTCTGCACCCTCGGCAGTAACGTCACAGGCAGGATAACGCCTTACAAAAAGCTCGGAGAGATATGCAGGCGGCATAACATCTGCTTTATTGCAGACGGTGCGCAGGCTTGCGGAGTGCTTGACATAAAGCTTCCGGACGGGATAAACATTCTCTGCACGGCAGGGCATAAGTCGCTATACGGACCATCGGGAACGGGTCTGCTCATCTCGGACGGAAAGTTCCCGATAACTCCGCTTATGGAGGGCGGCACGGGGAGCACCTCGCTTGAACTTGCTCAGCCCGATTTTCTCCCCGACAGCCTTGAAAGCGGAACTGTCAACACAATGGGCATAATCGGACTTTGCGCAGGGATAGGTTTTGTATCGGCGAACGGCGTTGAAAGGATCTTTGCCCATGAAACCGAGCTGTGCCGTCAGCTTATCGATGGGCTAAGACCGTTTGAAAGGGTGAAAATATACCGCGGCAAGGGCGCGTATCTCCCGATCGTTTCGTTCAATGTTGACGGAATGACCTCGAATGAGCTTGCAACGGAGCTGAGCAGACGTGGATTTGCACTTCGCGGAGGGCTTCACTGTTCGGGGCTTGCCCATAAAGCTATCGGAACAGCACCCGAGGGAACGGTACGCTTTTCACCGTCCGTTTTCAGCACCCCCCAGCAGGTAAGGCTGCTTATCGGAGAGATCGGTTCAATGCGTAATTCGTAATGCGTAATTATTTATATTCCGTTAGTTTGCAATGAAAATCGTAGGGGCGGATCCCATATCCGCCCTTTGCCCCCATTGTCGATTTATACCCCACAAATACTGCAGGGAACAGGTCGCTGTCCCGAATCGCGACAGCGATTTTCACCGTCAAAATACCATGAATAAAAAATAAGCCTGTTTTCAAAGGTTTCCCTTGAAAACAGGCTTATTCGTTTATTTCATAAACGCCTTGCGGCGTGGGACGGGAAACCCGTCCCCTACAATATTTTTGTCCGTTTTTACGCCAAAATTCAGCAATTGGTCGGACAGATATAGAATCCGCCCCCTACAGAAATTCGGTTCCCACAGTGAATTTGCGGAGCAAAATAATTACAAATTACGCATTACGAATTACGCATTGATTAACCGTATATCCTCTTAGCCACATCAACGGTTTCCTTTGCGTCCTTTGCATAGAAATCCGCACCGATGCTCTCGGCATATTCGGGCGTGAGTACCGCGCCGCCGACTACTACCTTGCAGTCGGGATACTGCTCACGCAGAAGCTTTACCGTTGCTTCCATCGAGCAGAGCGTTGTTGTCATAAGTGCCGAAAGTCCGACAAGCTTTACCTTGTTTTCGATAGCCGCATCGACAACCGCCTGATAATCAACATCACGTCCGAGGTCGATCACCTCATATCCGTAGTTTTCGAGCAGAACTTTTACAATGTTCTTTCCGATGTCGTGGATATCGCCCTTAACAGTCGCAAGAACTACCTTACCCTTTACAACGGGAGCAGAGTTGTTCATTATCATATTGTTTCGGATAACTTCAAACGCCGCCTGCGCAACGCCTGCGGACATTATGAGCTGGGGCAGGAAGATTATACCCTTTTCAAAGTCCTCGCCGATCTTGTCGAGCGCAGGAATAAGAATATTATCGACGATCTCCATCGAATTTGTCGTCTGGAGAAGCTCTTCCGTGACCTTTGCGCCCTCGGCTTTGAGTCCGTTCTTTACGCAGTACATAAGATCGTGCGTTTCTCCGCCTGCGGCTTTCGGAATGGGGCTTGGCGGAGTCTTTTCGCCTGCATAAGCGGCTATGAACTCGACCGAGTTCACATCTATCGCGGTGAGAAGACGGTAAGCGCGGACTGCACCGGTCATTGAAGCCACATTCGGGTTCATTATCGGCAGGTCAAGTCCGTTCGTAAGGCACATCTGCAGGAAGTTGCAGTTGATAAGCTCACGGTTCGGCAGACCGAACGAGATATTTGAAACACCAAGCACGGTTTTAAGTCCAAGCTCGGTCTTAACTCTATGCAAAGCTTCGACAGTTTTCATAACGTTAGCCTGCTCTGCCGAAGCGGTAAGTGTCAGACAGTCGATGAAGATATCCTTTTTGGGAATACCCATTTCGACAGCCTTGTTCATAATTCTCTCGGCTATTTCAAAACGCTTTTCGGCGGTTTTCGGGATACCATCTTCATCAAGTGTAAGTCCTACAACTGCCGCGCCGTATTTTTTTACGATAGGGAGAATTTTCTCCATTGAGCCTGCCTCGCCGTTTACGGAGTTGACGATAGCCTTGCCGTTGCAAACACGGAGAGCGGCTTCGATAACTTCGGGAATGGTCGAGTCGATCTGTAACGGCAGGTCGGTAACGCCCTGAAGAGCCTTTACAGTGCGAACCATCATTGCCTTTTCATCAATTTCGGGCAAGCCTACGTTTACGTCAAGTATCTCCGCCCCTGCCTGCGACTGCTCGATGGCCTGACCGAGGATATAGTCGATATCGCCCTTGCGGAGAGCTTCTTTGAAAAGCTTTTTGCCCGTTGGGTTGATGCGCTCGCCGATTATTCTCGGCTGGTTTATAACGACTACTTTTTCGGCGGAGCAGACAGCGGCTTCGCACATAGGTGTATTTTTCTCATATTTGAGCGGTTCAAGTGCCTTTTTCAGCGCACGGATATAGTCGGGATTCGTTCCGCAGCAGCCGCCCGTAAGCTTTATGCCGTACCTGACAAGCTTTGCGGCACTCTCGGCAAATTCTTCGGGAGTAACGTCATATTCATTCGTTACGGGGTTCGGAAGTCCTGCGTTCGGCTTTGCAACTATCGGGAGCTTTGTCCACTTGGAAAGTTCCTCGATAACGGGGGCAAATTCACGGGGGCCGAGCGAGCAGTTCACACCGATAGCGTCTGCGCCCAGACCCTCAAGCGTGAGAGCCATTGCGCCGACGGAACAGCCCGTAAATGTGCGGAGATTCTGCTCGAATGTCATTGTCACGATAACGGGGAGGTCGGTGTTTTCCTTTGCGGCGAGGAGTGCGGCTTTTGCTTCGTAAAGGTCGGTCATCGTTTCGATAACGACAACATCGGCGTCCTTTCCTGCGAGCATTTCCTCCTTGAAATAGTCATAGGCTTCCTCAAATTTGAGAGTTCCTGTCGGTTCAAGAAGCTGACCGATAGGGCCTACATCGAGCGCAACAAGAGCCTTGTCCTCTGCGGCTTTGCGAGCATTTTCTATAGCCGCCGAGATAAGCTCGTCAACGGTCTTTCCCTTTTCAGCCATTTTATATGAGTTCGCACCGAAAGTATTCGCATAAACTATCTGCGATCCTGCATCAACATAAGCCTTATGCACCGAGGTTATCAGCTCGGGCTGGTTGAGGTTCAGAAGCTCGGGAACTTCGCCCGTTTTAAGTCCGCTCTTTTGCAGCATAGTTCCCATGCCGCCGTCAAGAAATACGAACTCATTTTCTTCCAAAAGTTTATAAAAGCGTTCTTTTTTATTCAATATGTACACCTGCTTCCATTTTTGCGGTAGGTGCAGCGATCCCTCATTGAGCAGACAGCGCAGCCTCTCCTTTTTTTCTCTATTGGTTCTTTCGACAGTCCTATCACCGCCGTTACGGACTTTCTCGGTATCATTATGAAGCTTTCACTCACGTTCAAGCCTATTTCGCGGGAAGCGTTCACGGCATCGACAAACTTTTTCTGACAGTCTATCGGCATATCGCCGTAGCCCGGGGAAAATCTCCACGTCATATTCATTTCGGGAAAGCTTTCCCTTATGACTTCCTCAGCCTTGTTGCAGACCTGCTCGATAGCACAGCCTGCCATTGCGTCGATCACGACAGCCGAAGCCATATCGGAAACCTGCTCGGTTCGGATAAGCCTGTCCACATCTCCGCCGACAGTCGCCGCAAGCAGCACGGCTTTTTCGCAGGACGCAAGGTGACGGCTTATGTCTTTTCCCGAAAGCACAAGCTCCGAAGCGGCTAAAGCCACTTCATCGTCGGTCATATTTTCAATATCAAAAACCCGGAACGTGAATTTTCCGTGCGCCGCCGAAAGAAGCTTTTTTTCGCAGTTATCCATAAGTGCCGATAGATTCTCATCGGGCGTACTTCCCCCTGCGGCGAGGTATCTCAGTGCTTCTGCACGGCTGATAGGTTCGATTTTTACCGTATTCATTTTCTTTTTCCTTATTCAGCAAGCACAGAGTTAATACAGACTTATCCTATGTGCTTGCTTGGTATAAAATTAACAGAGCGAAATGCCCAATATAATAAGCGGAAAATGCCGATCAAAACGCTTTTTGCAGCAATGACCGGCTTTTCCGAAAAATTTTTATGCGAACGGATTCTCCGTCTTGTAAAGCATACCCTTTGGCTGATTGAAACCAACGCTCTGCACGCCGAGGTAACGGAAAACGTTGAAAAGTGCCTTTCCGTTGTGTGCGAACGTTACTGCGCCGTGGTGAGGGAATCTGCCCTCGATGAGAACATGACGATAGAATCGACCCATTTCCTTTATTGCGAAAATTCCTATGCCGCCGAATGAACGCGTTGCAACGGGGAGAATCTCACCCTCGGCAACATAAGCTTTAAGCTCTGCATCGGCGTTGCTCTGGAGGCGGAAGAACGTGATCTCGGACGGAGCGATATCGCCTTCGAGAGTACCTCTTGTGATATCGGGTTCTTTGTCGGGTTCAAGTCCGCGGTGCATAATGAGCTGGTACTTCATTTCCTTTGAGGAAAGCTTTTCTGCGGCTGTGTTTCCGCAGTGGAAGCCCATAAACGTATCTGTAAGGGAATAGTCGAATCTGCCCTTTATCTCGTCATTGTAAAGGTCGGCAGGAACAGTGTTGTTGATATCGAGAAGAGTTACAACATCGTCCGAAACACACTGACCGATGAACTCGCTCACTGCGCCGTAGATGTCAACCTCGCAGGCACAAGGGATACCCTTTGCGGTAAGGCGGCTGTTGACATAGCATGGCACAAAGCCGAACTGCGTCTGGAACGCAGGCCAGCACTTGTTTGCGAATACGACATATTCTCTTGAACCCTTGTGAGCATCTGCCCAGTCGAGAAGAGTTATCTCAAACTGCGCAAGCTTCGGCAGAATCCCCGGCATTTTGTTGCCTGCGCCAAGCTCGCTTTCCATTTCCTTTACAACGCCGTCGATGCGGGCATCGCCTGCGTGTTCGTTGAAAGCGGCAAAAAGGTCAAGCTCGGAGTTTTCTTCAATCTCAACGCCGAGGTCATAAAGTCTTGCGATAGGTGCGTTGCAGGCAAGGAAGTCCTGCGGACGCGGACCGAATGTGATGACTTTAAGGCTTGCAAGTCCGAGTACGGTTCTTGCAACGGGGATAAAGTCAGCGATCATATCCGCAACTTCGTAAGGGTTTCCGACGGGATATTCGGGTATGTAAGCCTTGACATTGCGAAGTCCGAGGTTATAGCTTGCGTTGAGCATACCGCAGAAAGCATCGCCTCTGCCGTCAACGAGGTTGTCGCCGAATTCTTCTGCTGCCGCTGCGAACATAACAGGCAGACCGAACTTCTTCGCAAGGAGAGTTTCAGCCGTTTCAGGGCCGAAGTTTCCGAGATAGACCACAAGTGCGTTCACACCTGCTTTTTTGAGATCATCAAGGGCGCAGAGCATATCGTTTTCATTCTCAACAGTTACAGGACATTCGTAAATGTCGATGTTCTTTTCTTTGCAAGCCTTGACAACGTTGCTTCTTCTTGAAGCGGAGAGAGATTTCGGGAAACAGTCACGGCTCACAGCCGCGATCCCCAACTTTACTGCGGGCATATTCTTCATAACATTTTCGTCCTTTCAAAAAAAGCGGCACAGTCCCCTGCACCGCCGTTTATTACAATTATTATGCGTTGGGATCACTTGGTTTCGGGTGTCGAGATAGCAACTTCGCCCTTGACATCCTTTTCGGTAAGCTCGATCTTGAATTCGGTAGCATAGTAACCTGCAACATCGTTGACCGTATCATAAGTGAGCGTCATCGAGAACACGAGGTCATAGCTGCTTGCGGATATCTTCTGGCTGTAAACAAGCTCCATATCGATATCTTCCGTGCCGACAAGCGTTCCGCCTGCAACAGAACCCTCGTCAACGCAGTGCTTGCTGACAAGCTCGGCTGTCTTTTTGTCGAAATAATCCTGAGCGGCTGTTCTGTCGAGCAGACAGTGGACTTCCTCACTGTAGCCTTTGAGATAGATCTCATCGTCGCCCTTTTTCGTCTTGAAATTATATGTAATGATCGAATCATCGGAGTAGTAATACTGATCTTCCGCAGGAACAAGGGCCGAAACCTCAGCATTGAGGTCTGTATCGGGATTGATGCTCCAGATAGTAGTATCATCGTCCCAGTAAAGCTCCACACCGTCAGGCTGCATCGAAACTATCTTCGTAAGGGGCATACCGAGCTTTATTTTCGTTAAAATGCCGCTGTATGCCGAATCTTCCGCTGCTTCTTCACTTCCGCAGCCGGCAAGGAGCATAACGCAGGTCATAAGAGAAAGCAATACCGACAGAATTCTTTTCATCATCTTCAACCGTCCCTTTATCATTAAGAATAGTGCAGAGTGCATTGTTTAAACTGCACAATAAAACGTTTAAGAGATACAAGGATGCGAAAAAACTTCGTGTAAACGTTTAAAGGGCGTAATTCTCTGCATTTACTCTATATTGTAATACAAAAACACGAAAAAGTCAACGAAAAAATCTAAATTTCTCTTGAAGAAGTGATTTTGTTATGATAGAATAAAATTAAAGCAGAAATCGCTTAGAAAGGAAGTTTTGCCAATGTCCGAATTCAACGAAAGAAAAGCAAAAGTTTTTGACTCTTATGAAAAGCTCATCAGCCGTAAAAATGAAAAGACCGATTATATGGGCGGCGCTTATGACCGCTATAAGTACCCGGTTCTCACCGCTGACCACGCCCCTGTGATCTGGAGATATGACCTTGATCCCGAAACAAACCCATTCTTTATGGAACGCCTCGGTATCAATGCTGTTCTCAACTCCGGTGCCATCGAACTCAACGGCAAATTCTACCTCGTCGCAAGAGTAGAGGGCAACGACAGAAAGTCATTCTTCGCAGTTGCCGAGAGCGACAGCCCCGTTGACGGCTTCCGCTTCTGGGACTACCCCGTTCTTCTCCCCGATACCAATCCCGAGGAAACCAACGTTTATGATATGCGTCTGACCAAGCACGAGGACGGCTATATCTACGGTGTTTTCTGCTCCGAGAGCAAGGATACATCTTCCAACGACCTCTCCGCAGCAGTTGCACAGGCAGGCATCGTCCGCACAAAGGACCTCAAAACGTGGGAAAGACTCCCCAACCTTAAATCAAAGTCCCCACAGCAGAGAAACGTTGTCCTCCACCCGGAATTCGTAAACGGAATGTATGCATTCTATACACGTCCGCAGGATGACTTCATCCAGACAGGCTCGGGCGGCGGCGTTTGCTTCGGACTTGCAAAGGATATCACCAACGCTGAGATCTGCACAGAGGAAACAGTTATCTCTCCAAGAGTTTACCATACCATCACAGAGGTAAAGAACGGCGCAGGCGCAGTTCCTATAAAGACACCAAAGGGCTGGATACATATTGCCCACGGCGTAAGAAATACAGCCGCAGGACTTCGCTATGTTATCTACGTCTTTGCGACCGACCTTAACGACCCGTCCAAGCTCATCGCATCACCCTCGGGACTTTTCATCGCCCCACACGGCGAGGAAAGAGTGGGCGACGTTTCAAACGTTGTGTTCACAAACGGTGCTATCGTCCGTGAAAACGGTGACGTTTATATCTACTATGCTTCTTCCGATACAAGAGTACACGTTGCATCAACAACAGTTGAAAAGCTTATGGACTATACTTTCAACACCCCGTCCGACCCTCTCCGCTCCGTAGACTGCGTAAAGCAGAGATATGAACTTATCTCGAAGAACCTCGAATATATGAAGAATCATAAGGACTAAAAGGGCAAAAACATTACGCAGACCGTGTAATACCAACAAATAAAAACAGGCGCAATTCAAATAAAAAAGATAAAACGAAATGAGAGATCAAATTTCGTTTTACCCAAAATGTGAATTGCGCCTTTTCTTTTTATAAATCAAACAACAAAACGGTGTATTTATTGCAAATAATTGACAAAATTCCTCATAAATGGTAAAATAAAATTATGGGCATACCTGAACGGTAGGCGGTCGATTCCTGCTCCCGGAAAGGAGCGTTGCTTTATGAGTATAATTGAAGTACTTACTTTAGGCATACTTATCTGCGATATCATCAAGATACTGCTTGAAAGCAAAAAGAAATAACCGCCCAGAGCGACCAAACTTGGACGGTTAATTCTTAACACCATATTGGGGAGCGACCGTCTATCGGTATGCCCTCTTTGTATCTTTATTATAAGGCTTTTAAGCAAAAATGTCAAGTGCTGTTTCATATTTTGTCACGCCCCCAAACTAAAATAACAAAACCCCCTTTATTTTTTCCGAAATTTGAGTTATAATATTTTTATAGGTCAGATCAAGGCTGACAAAGCGCCGACCGATACAGCTCGGCGTTTTTTTATTCTGTAAAATAAGGAGCAAAATAATATGAAAGACGGTTTTATCCGATGCGCCGCCATCACACCCGATATAAAAGTCGCAGACTGCAATTACAACGCCGAACAGATCATCACTCTCGCAAGACAGGCTGCCGAAAAAGACGTCTGCGCCGCTGTTTTCCCCGAGCTTTGCATAACGGGATACACCTGCGGTGACCTTTTCCTGCACAAGACGCTGCTCGACAGCGCAAAACAGGCACTTCTGTCTATCGCAGAGGAAACGTCAGACCTTGATATCCTCATTTTCGTCGGACTTCCCGTTTCATTCGGCGGAAAGCTTTACAACTGCGCCGCTGCCGTCAAGAGCGGAACGATACTCGGTCTTGTCCCGAAGATAAATATCCCGAACTACAGCGAATTCTATGAAGCGCGTCACTTCGCCTCGGGCGAGGGCGTTTATGGAAACATTGAAAGCCTTGACAATGCGCCGATAGGTCAGCTCCTTTTTGAGAGCAATATCGAGGGACTCGTTTTTTCCGCAGAAATATGCGAGGACTTGTGGGTAGCCGAGCCGCCCTCCTGCGACCTTGCTGCGGCAGGCGCAACAGTTATCTGCAACCTCTCCGCTTCGGACGAGGTCATCGGCAAGAGCGAATACCGCCGTCAGCTTGTAAAGTCCCAGTCGGCACGTCTTGTCTGCGGCTATATCTATGCCGATGCAGGACTTGGCGAATCAACGCAGGATATGGTCTTCAGCGGTCACAACCTTATATGCGACAACGGAACTCTTATCGCCGAGAGCAAGAAATTCACCACAGGCATAACTTACTCCGAAATAGACATTCAGCGTATCGACAGTGAACGCCGCAGAATGAACACCTTCCCGCAGTTTGCAAAGCAGGACTACCGCCGCGTGAAGTTAGGGCTTACTCAGCGTG
This sequence comes from uncultured Ruminococcus sp., assembly GCA_945868475.1. GTDB lineage: Bacteria > Bacillota > Clostridia > Oscillospirales > Ruminococcaceae > UMGS363. The sequence goes on from CAMBLM010000006.1 coordinate 73,691, forward strand.
ATATCACCCTCACAAGAAAATATGAGCCTATGCCGTTCGTCCCGAGCGACAAGACCGACCTCGAATCACGCTGCGAGGATATCCTTACAATGCAGGCAACGGGACTTATGACCCGACTCCGCCATATCGGCTGCAGGAACGCCGTTATCGGACTTTCGGGAGGACTGGACAGCACACTCGCGCTCATCGTCACAGTCCACGCATTTGATATGCTCGGACTTGACCGCAAGGGTATCACAGCCGTTACAATGCCCTGCTTCGGCACGACAAAGCGCACCAAGAGCAACGCCTGCAAGCTTGCCGAGGCATACGGAGCAACGCTTATCGAAGTAAATATTTCCGCTGCTGTCCGTCAGCACTTCGCCGATATCGGACAGAGCGAGGACGTTCACGATGTCACCTACGAAAACGGTCAGGCTCGCGAACGCACTCAGGTCCTTATGGATATCGCAAACAAGCAGAACGGCATCGTTATCGGCACAGGCGACCTTTCCGAGCTTGCACTCGGCTGGGCGACCTACAACGGCGACCATATGTCAATGTACGGCGTGAACGCTTCCGTCCCCAAGACGCTCGTCCGTCACCTCACCGCTTATGAAATGAACACGACCGCCGACAGGGAGCTTGCCGCTGTCCTCGCCGATGTTCTCGACACTCCCGTTTCGCCCGAGCTTCTCCCTCCTACCGACGGTGAAATTTCGCAGAAGACCGAGGATATCGTCGGACCTTATGAGCTTCACGATTTCTTCCTTTACTACTTCGTGCGCTGCACATTTTCGCCCGAAAAGATATTCCGTCTTGCTCAGGCTGCCTTTAACGGAAAGTTTGACGATGATACTATTAAGAAATGGCTAAGGATCTTTATGCGCCGCTTCTTTACACAGCAGTTCAAGCGCTCCTGCCTGCCCGATGCGCCGAAAGTCGGCAGCGTAACGCTCTCACCGCGTGGCGATCTGCGTATGCCGTCCGATGCTTCCGATGCGGCTTTCAGACTCATTTTCTGATTTTTACTGCAAAAATTATTGCAATGTGAAATTATTACAATAAAAGCTGTATAAATAAAACATTGATTTTTGTATAATTTTGCTGTACAATAAGTATAGTAATTAATCTTTCCTATTTTTTACCTCTTTTCTTTTTTAAAATGTTTTTAATGATAAAAGCAGACGACAAGCTTCGTCTGCTTTTTTCTGTTATATCGATTGGATAAGTTTGTTAATATTATTTCGGTATTTTGGACATAGAATATATTGATTTGTTTTTTGTTTTAACGAAATTTTTATGTAAACCTTATCAAACCCTTGACTAAAAACGGCAAATGAATATAATATTAATAGTTAAAATTTTTTCTGCGGAGGAACAAAAATCATGGCAAAAAAATTAGTAACATTAAAGAAAAAAATCACAATTTTCACCATTCTGATCTCGGGTATAGGCATGCTGATACTCACTGTCGCGGCTGCCGTTTCGATCTTCACACATTCCAACAAAAACGCGACCGATGCCGTGCTTGAAGTTGCGGAAGTCGCAGCGGAAAGAGCTTCGTGGGAGGTAACATCTTACTCAAACCTCGCTTCCGAACTCAGCGTAAATGAAATATTATGCGACCCGAATTCGACCGAGGCTCAGAAGAACGATATCCTCAACAGAAGAGCCGAACAGTACGGACTTCAGCGATGCAACTTCATAGATTCCAACGGTATGGGCATCGACGGAAATGATTATTCAGACAGAGCCTATTTCCAAGCCGCTATGGACGGCAGAAGCCTTGTTTCCGACCCGCTTATCTCAAAAAGAACGGGCAAACTCACGATAATCGTTGCCGCTCCGCTCTGGAAAGACGGAATTGCCGGCGGAACGCCTATCGGCTGCGTTTATGTTGTCCCCGATGAAGAATTCCTCAACGATATCGTACGCTCTATCACCTACGGCGAAGAGGGTTCTGCATTCATTCTCTCAAAGGACGGCGTTCTTATCGCAGACAATGACACTGAAAATGTAAAGAACACCATAAACTTCAACGAACTCGGCGGAACTGCTGCCGAGCTTGCACAGCAAATGGCTTCAAAAGAAACAGCTTCCTGCCGTGCTGATATCTTCGGTACAAAAATGTTTGTCGGCTTTACTCCCGTACCGAATTCAAATGACTGGACACTCGCCGTTTGCGGACCTGTTTCCGAACATATCCAAGCCGCAAATTCAACTATCCTTATTTGTATTATTATCCTCGCAGCCGTTGCTGTTGTTGCAGGCATTTTTGCCGCAGTTGTCGGAAAACGCATCGGCGACCCTATCCAGAAATGCACCGACAGAATACTTCTCCTTTCAAAGGGCGATATTTCGTCCGATGTGCCGAGAGTTAAGTCCGATGATGAAACACAGCTCCTTGCCAACGCTACCGAAACCGTTGTCAACAGCCTCAGCAGCATTATCCGCGATATCGGCAGAATTCTTGAAAATATGGCGAACGGCGATCTCACCGTCGATACTGAGATCGGCAGTAACCTTTACATAGGCGACTATTCGCAGCTTCTCCGCGACCTTGACCTTATCAAGGATAACCTCCGCTCCACAATGGGTCAGATCACGACCGCCGCAGATCAGGTTTCCTCGGGTTCGGATCAGGTTTCCGCAGGCGCGCAGGCTCTCTCGCAGGGTGCTACCGAGCAGGCAGCCGAGATCGAAACTCTTTCCCAGCGTATCCACGATATCTCCGAACAGATCACAGCCAACTCCGATAACTGCGATAAGGCAAGAGAGCTTGTACAGACCACCGCTGATTCAGTCGGAACTGCAAACAGCGATATGACGCGCCTTACCGAGGCTATGAACAACATCGATGAAACCTCGCAGCAGATAAGCAATATCATCAAAACTATCGAAGATATCGCATTCCAGACGAATATCCTTGCGCTCAACGCCGCTGTCGAAGCCGCAAGAGCAGGCGAAGCAGGAAAGGGCTTTGCAGTTGTAGCAGATGAAGTCCGCAACCTCGCTTCAAAATCCGCAGAAGCCGCAGGCGGCACGGAGGCTCTTATCGCAAAGACCGTCGAAGCTGTCAGAAACGGAACGGAGATCACCTCCGAAACCGCAAAGTCCATGCTTGAAGTTGCCGAGCTTACCGAAAAGGTCGAAGCTCTCGTTCTCGGCATTGCAGATGCAAGCGACAGCCAGTCCGAAGTCATCGACCATATCTCAACAAGCATCGAGCAGATCTCGGGCGTTGTTCAGACGAACTCCGCGACCGCAGAGCAGAGTGCCGCTTCAGCAGAAGAGCTTTCAAGTCAGGCTTCGCTCCTCAACGAGCTTATGGGCAAATTTACGGTTTGATATGCCCCCAAAGATCTGAAACAAATCATTTGATATAAAAAACTCACCGCACAAAGCAAGCAGATCGGCTTTGCGCGGTGAGTTTTTATTTTGTCGGAGTTTTCTCTCCTTCTATCACATAAAAAAGCGAAGCCGCCCGATCGGGCAGCTTCGTTCATTTTTACTTTTCGAGTGATTTCAGTGCGGCACAGATGATATCCGCTGTTCCGTCGATGCCAAACACCTCGCTGTTGAGCGTGAGGTTGTAGCTTTCGTGTGCCGACCACTTTTTGTCGGTATAGAAATCATAGTAAAGCTTACGCTGTTTATCGTGTCGCTTTATCTTTGATGCGGCTTCGGATTCGCTTATCTTGTCGCGCTCCATTGTGCGCTTTATTCTCGCTTCAAGCGGCGCATAGATGAATACCGACAGCAGCTCGCATTCCTGATTGCGGAGTATGTAGTCCGAGCAGCGGCCCACGATAACTGCGTCCTCGGTCTTGGCGATATCCTTGATTATTTCGCTCTGCGCATTGAAGATAGCATCGTTCGTGCAAAGGTTTATGCCCATAGCCGCACCCGACTGGCTCATTGCGGCGTAATACCAAGGATTAGCTGCCTTTTCATCAGCTTCCTTGACAACGCTGTGGCTCATTCCGCTCTTTTCTGCGGCAAGGTCGAGCAGCTTTCTGTCATAATATGCATAGCCGAGCTTTTCAGCGACCTTTTCACCAATAAGATGTCCTCCGCTTCCGAACTGACGGCCAATTGTGATTATCTTTTTACTCATAATATCTCCTCCTTGGAGAGAAATTTCTCTGTGATTGTATTATATCATATATGCACATAAAATGCAAGAAGTTATTTTAAAATTTTGTATAAGTTACCATATATTTTATCTATATTTCGTGCAAAATAGCGTTATTTCGTCATTTTGTATATTGTAAAAAACGGATTTCAATGCTATAATTATAGGGTTGCCAACAAAAAGGGAGAAATTTCGGCAATATATGATCTATGAAAAGGGAGAAATAAATGGACAGCACAAAAACTTCGGATTATAAATTCACCGATGGTCTGCGCGATGGGATACCGATAGGGCTCGGTTATCTTTCCGTTTCGTTCAGCTTTGGAATTGCGGCGGCAGGAAAAGGCATTTCGATCTTCTCCGCACTGCTCATTTCAATGACGAACCTCACCTCGGCAGGACAGCTCGCAGGTCTTGGCATCATCGCGGCAGGCGGAACGCTCATTGAAATGATACTCACCCAGCTTGTCATCAATATGCGTTATGCACTTATGAGCATCTCACTCACGCAAAAGCTTGACAGCAGTTTTACTGTCGGACACCGCCTTGGAACTTCATTCGGTATGACGGACGAAATTTTCGCCGTCGCCGCAGGCAAAAAGGGCGACATAAACGTGCGGTATATGTACGGTCTGATTTTGATTCCGTTTATATGCTGGAGCTTGGGAACATTCCTCGGTGCAGCGGCAGGCAATATCCTCCCCGATATGCTCAAATCCGCACTCGGAATTGCGATCTACGGTATGTTCCTCGCAATATTTATTCCGCCTGCAAGAAAATCTGTCGGCGTTTTCTCGGTCGTTGCATTTTCTGCGGCAATGAGCTGCTGCTTTAAGTATATCCCTGTTTTCTCGGGAATTTCGAGCGGCTTCTCAATAATTATATGCGCACTGACAGCATCTGTCCTCGGCGCGCTCATCTTCCCTAAAAAGGAGGACGAAGCCGATGTCTGATCTTAAAATTTTAGTTTATATCCTTGTAATGGCGCTCGTTACATATCTTATAAGAATGATACCGTTCGTACTTTGCAGGAAGAAGATACAGTCGAAATTTTTACAGAATATGCTCTATTATGTGCCATACGCAGTCCTCGGTGCAATGACGATACCTGCGATACTCTATTCGACCTCGAGCATAATTTCCGCCGTAGTCGGACTCGGCGCGGCTCTGTTCTTCGCATTCAGAAACAAGTCGCTGATAGTCGTAGCCATAGCCGCCTGCGCAGGTGCGTTTGTGACCGAGCTTATAATGAGCCTTTTGGTTAATGCGTAATTCGTAATGCGTAATTATTTTATACTAAACACCATTTAAAATTTGGAAAAAATCAAGCCGACAATCCCGAATATATGTGATTTTGGCGCAGATTTTTTCCTGTATTTTATTGGTGTTTAGTATTAGTTTCGTAAATCTTAGGCAGGAAACCTATTTCCGTAGAGGTGGATTCTATATCTTTCCGCTGAAATCATCGGATTTTAAACAATTTTTCTGTAGGGGACGGGTCACCCGCCCCGAATCGCATAAGCGATTTTCAGCGCATATTGTTGTAAGTTTTATAACATAACAAAACACCCCTGATTTTATCTTTTTATCAGATAAAATCAGGGGTGTTCGTTTATTTTATAACGCCTTGCGGCGCGGGACGGGAAACCCGTCCCCTACAGAATTCAGACCAAATGTCTGCGTTTTTTACGGTCGTATATAGAAATTCGCCTTTATAAAGATACGTTTTTTTCTAAAAATTTGCGGAGCAAAATAATTACGCATTACGAATTACGCATTATTTTCTCGCTTCGCCAAAGAGTGCCTTAACTTCGTCGGAGGGTTCTTTGTCGATAAGGGAAACAATAACGGTGAGGAGGATCGAAACAACGAATCCGGGAACGATAGAGTATAACATTCCGCTCCAGTGAAGAACATACTCCCAAACGATAACGGTTGCCGCACCGCCGATGATGCCTGCGACTGTACCCTTGAGCGTAAGTCTTCTCCAGTAGAGTGAGAGGATTATTGCAGGTCCGAATGCTGCACCGAAGCCTGCCCATGCGTTTGAAACGATGCCCATGATGGAATCCTTCGGGTCAAGTGCGAGAATGCAGGCGATAACGGAGATGAGCATTACTGCACCGCGGCTTATCCACATAAGCTTCTTATCGGAGGTTTCTTTCTTTACGATAACCTTATAGAAGTCATTTACAACTGCGGAAGCGGTAACAAGGAGTTGGCTGTCTGCGGTACTCATGATCGAAGCAAGCACAGCGGAGAGGAACACGCCTGCGAGCGCACCCGGGAACAGACGCTTTACAACGTCGATGAAGATAAGTTCCTGCTGAGTATCTATAAGTACAACGCCGATGCTGTCAAGGTAAACTCTTCCGAGGATACCGATAAGCACAGCTGCGCCGAGTGAGATTATTACCCAGACGATAGCGATTATAGCGGATTTTTTAACGCTCTTTGCGTCCTTGATAGCCATAAAGCGAACGAGGATATGCGGCATTCCGAAGTATCCGAGCGCCCATGCAAGGTCGCTTATAATTGAGTTTGCACCTCTGCCGCTTACCAATGATGCATAGCCGGATGCAAATTCATTCGTTCCGACCATTTTGGGTGTTGCTGTGACCATTTCCCAGCTGAAATCGGGAGTTGCTGTAATAAGTGCAATAGGGAGTGCAATGATCGTGAAGAACATCAGCAGACCCTGAACAAGGTCCGTCCAAGCAACGGCATTAAAGCCGCCGAGGAATGTATAGACGATGATTATAAGTGCGGAAATGATGACCGCTGCCTTTGTGTATGTTTCGTTGGAGCTGTCGATGTTGAAAACGACCTGGAAAAGCTTGCCACCCGAAACGAATGCAGAGGTCGTATAAACGAGGAAGAAGATGAAAATTACAACTGCACATACAAGACGAACTATCGGGCTGTCAGCCTTGAAACGGTTCTGGAGATACTGCGGTATCGTGATAGCGTCGCCTGCTTTTTCGGTGAACTTACGAAGCGGCTTTGCAACGAACGCCCAGTTGAGTATAGTACCGATCGCAAGACCGATAGCGATCCAGTAGTTTCCCATACCGGTAGCATAAGCCGCACCCGGAAGACCCATAAGCAGCCAGCCGCTCATATCCGAGGCCTGTGCGGACATCGCCGTTACCCACGAATTAAGACCTCTTCCTGCGAGGAAGTAGTCGCTCATTTTTTTGCTCTTGTTGCTGAAATAGAAACCAATGCCGATCATGATAAGAAGATATATCACGAATGCGATCAGCACAGGTACATCAGCGTTTCGAAAAAACCCCATTGATTTACCGCCTTTCAAAATGATAAAAATTTAAACTGATAAAATTAATTATACTATTTTTCATGCGTTCAAGTATGAATATTTGATGAACACGCATCAACTTTGGTGAATTTATGCAATTGAGCTGAGTAAATACGTTCTTTATACACAAAAAACACAATAAGATCCACGCACTTCAGCACTATTACTTTTTTATTTTGCAAGAACGGACTGGATATAATGCTTTGCCGCTCTGCCGCTTCTGCCGTTTCTGCGGAGAGCGAACGCTTCCGCACCCATAAGAAGCTCGTCCGTGACCTCGATGCCGTTTTCCTTGGCGAGATTTTCAACTATCTTCAGATAGTTCTCCTTGTCTGGCTTTAAGAACGCAACTTTAAGTCCGAAACGCTCGGAGAGCGAGATAAGCTCCTCCCTTGTGTCGGCAACGTGCATATCATCGCCCTGTCTGTCGGAGAATTTTTCCTTTACAAGGTGACGTCTGTTGCTCGTTGCATAGATAGCGATGTTGGAAGTCTTAGCCGTAGCCGAGCCTTCGAGAACGGCTTTGAGCGAGCTGAAATTGTCATCATCGGACGAGAACGAAACATCATCGATGAAAATGATGAATTTGAGCGGATTCTTCGCTATCTTTTCAATAACATCGGGAAGCTCGGGGAGCTGTGATTTGTTCAGCTCGACAAGGCGAAGTCCCTCGTCCTTGTATTCGTTGACAACAGCCTTTACGGTCGAGGATTTGCCCGTACCCGCATCGCCGTAAAGAAGCACATTTGCGGCAGGCTTGTTGTTGAGGAGCGCAAGTGTGTTGCTTATTACCTTGCCGCGTTCAAGCTCATATCCCGAAAGCTGGGAAAGACGCTGCGGATCGGGATTCTTTATCGGCATAAGCCTGCCGTTTTTGAGCGTGAAAGCGTAATATTCGGCGAAGATGCCGTATCCCTTTGTCGAAAGGCAGCTCATGCGCTCGGTATAAGCCTTGGTAAAGTTCACGGGTGAGGTTTTCCAGTCCGAAGCAACGTAAGCGGCGTGTTCGCCCATTGCCTTTTTCACTGTGTCGGAGGTTATTTCGGCAATTTCCTGCAAAACTTCAAGTTCAGCCTTTGCGGCTTTTTCGATATGCTCGGGAACTTCCTCAAAAGCGGCAAGACGGAGCATAAAAGGGTTCTCGTTCTCGGTAACTGCGCCGAGTATGTAATCGGTGAGATCATCCGTAGTCTTATAAAGCGAATTTACAAAGCTTCCGTAGGTCGCAGGTGTCGGCTCGCGGAGCATTGCGAGGAATTCCTTTACGGTATCATCTTCAAGAATACCTCTGAAAACCGAAAGAGCGCTCAGCTTTTCGGCATAAGGCATAAGTGTGTTGACAGTCATTTCTATCGTTCCTTTTTGAAAAAATCTTTACCCTTAATTATAGCACTTTAGCGTAAAAATACAATAGACAGCCTGTTTTTTGTCATTTCTGACAGAATAATACCGACAATTGTTCGTTCTATTGAAAATTTGATATAAATATGCTATAATTATAGTGTTATTTTTTTCTAAGGAGCAAATTTCAGATGGATATAAATTTTCATATTCCCGATTTTATCAATCACTGCCGGCTTAACCTGCTTCTGCTCACGCTTATGCAGCAGCACCCTGAATATTTCCGTGACGGCGTGAAGATAGCGTCCGTTTTCGGCGCATTTCCCCCATCGCTCTGGAACGGCGGACGAAACACCGTCGGCGTTGTCGATGATGAGATAATCAGGCAGGTCACAAAGGCGTTCAATTCCAGAGGAGTTCCGCTCCGCTTCACATTCACGAACCCTCTTATCGAAGAAAAGCATCTCGGCGACCCTTTCTGCAATAAAGTTATGAGAATGTGCGACAACGGTCTGAACGAAGTCATCGTTCTTTCGCCGATACTCGAAGAATACATCCGCAAAAATTACCCGAGCTACAAGATAACCTCGTCCACCTGCAAGGAGATACGAAATGCGGACGAGCTTTCCGCGGAGCTTGAAAAAGACTATCATTACGTCGTCCTCGACTATAACTGGAACAATAATTTTGAGTTTCTCGAAACACTTCCGCACAAGGAAAAGTGCGAGCTTCTGATAAATGCCTGCTGTGTTCCGAACTGCCCGAGAAGAGGTGAACATTACCGTTCTATCGGCGAAACGCAGATAAAATATGCGGAATATATGAAAACGCCGCCGATGATGCGCAAGCCTACGCACTTTGAAGACTTCAAATGTCCGTCGATGCTCCGCCATATCTACCAGATAACCGACCTGCCGACACACATTTCGCCCGATGCGATCATCGAAAAATATGTCCCTATGGGATTCAGTCAGTTCAAGATCGAGGGCAGGACCGTCCCCGACATTGCGCTTGCCGAAAACTACATCTACTATATGATAAAGCCTGAGTACAAGGACACCGCGCGGCTTGAACTGCTCGGCACGCTCACACAGAAAACAAAATATTTCAATTAATATTGTTATTTTGCACAAAAAATATCGTTTTCTTTAACAAATCGATTAAAATAGCCTTGTTTTAGCTGTTTTATTCATAGTTTGATTTAATAATTAAAATAAAATTAATATTTAATTAATATATTATCCACATAGGACATTGCAAAAGCCGTTATAATTGAAATAAGAGCCGCTGCGTTTAGGCATTTTGACAGCGCAGCAAAAAATCTATTTGTAGGAGGACAGAGGGCAGCAGAGCCTGTACATAACGATGAAAGATTTAGCTGTTGTATATGCTACAAAATACGGTCATACCAAGCAATATGCCGATTGGATGAAAGAAGAAGCAGGCGCGGATATATTCGTTTCGACTTCGTTCACACCCACAAAGGCACTCGAATATAAAGCCGTTGTCTTTGCCGGCGGCGTTTACGGCGATAAGATACTGATAATGGACTGGCTGAAAAAGAATCTCGGTCAGGTCAATGTCAACAAGATAATCATTGCCGCAGTTTCATGGTACTGCAACGATTCCGAAGAAGCCAAAGCACGGCTTATCGCGGAAAACTATCCCGAACAGTTCAAGAACGTTGTCCCTCTCGTTGTCATCAACAGCGGTATCGACAAGAAGAAAACGAGTGTTATGGACAAAGCGCAGCTTCTTGCTTCACAGTCGGCAATAAACAAGCGCGATGTCCGCACCGCTGACGATATCAACGCCCTCGCGATAATCAAGGGCTACTCCGATTCGACCTCCAAGGATAACTTGAAGAGCCTTATCGCGGCCGTGCAGAATATACTCAATCCACCGAAGAAATCCGCGCAGAGAGCTGCCGAGGAGATAAGAGCCGCTTTGAACCAGCCGCAGAACAAACCTGCTGCCGAAGCACCAAAGCCAACAGCCGCTGCTCCCGTTCAGCCTAAACCTGACGCAGAAGTTTCCAAACCTGCACCTGCTCCAACGCCAAAGCCCGAGCCGCCGAAGCCTGTTCAGCCTAAGCCGTCCGCACCGAGCGGCAACCACGTTGTTACCTCGCTTGATGATGCACTCGCTGCGCTTTCATCGGGAAATGTGCTTCTCAACAAGCCGCCCGTCCATCAGCATAAGCCTGCCGAGGCAGAGGTAAAAGCTGCCGAGCCTATCCGTGAAGAACCGCCCAAAACCGAACCAACAGTCGAAGTTCCCGTTCAGTCTAATGAAGAACTAAAGGCGGAAGCTCCAAAACCTGTACAGCCAAAGTCTGAACAGCCTAAGCCCGTTACACAGAACGGCGAACCTATCGTAGCTTCACTTGATGATGCCCTTGCCGTACTTTCATCGGGAAATGTGCTTCTCAATCACCCTCCCGTTCATCAGCATAATGCCGAAGGACCAAAGGCTGAGCCTATCAAGGAAGAACCTAAAACTGAAATGCCTAAGTCGGTTCAGACAGAACCCGTTAAGGAAGAACCAAAGGTTGAAGCTCCTAAGCCTGCTCAGACCGAGCCTGTTAAGGAAGAACCCAAGGCTGAAGCTCCTAAGCCTGCTCAGACCGAACCCGTTAAGGAAGAAGTCAAAGCAGTCGCTTCTATCGTTGTGAATGCACTCCGTGAAAAGGTCGCAAGCGAAAAGAGCGGCGAAGACTTGTCATTCACTCAGGTCGATGATACGGATATCCCAAGCATTGACCATATTATGGACAATACCAAGCTCGACAACGGCATCAACCCAAGCGAACTTGGCGAGATAAAGGACATAAAAGCTGTTCCTCACGAGGACAACAGCGCAGTCCAGAACACATACGCTGGAATTGCAGAACCCGAGATACCGCCGCTTTCCGACATTGCCGAAAGCACGGAGATGAAGCGTCCTAAGCAGGAAGCTGAAGAAAACGACAATGTTCTCTCTATCGCAGATGATATTGCTGAACTCACAGCACCGAAGCCTGCGCCGATGCCAAAGCCTGCTCCTGCTCCTTCAAGCACAGCGCCTAAGCATAACAGCTATATGGATCTCTTCTCGCGCAAGAAGCCTGCCGCAGAGCCGACCGCTCCTGCTCAGACAGCAGCACCTGCTCCGACACCCACACCTGTGCCGAAGCCTGCTCCGTCACCAATATCCGATATCTTGTTTGACCCTATCGCAGCAGCCCCGACGCCTGCACCCGCGCCAAAGCCTGCTCCCGTATCCCCTGCCCCCGTAAGCAGTGCAGGCATGGACTTTGACTTCGATATTCTCGGAAACGAAAGCTCCACGGCGAACAGAACAAGCTCCAGAGCACTCAACGCAGTCGAAGACCTCGCAAAGGCAAAAGCCAAAGCCGAAGCAGACCGCCTCAGAAGCGAAAGCAAGCGCGAGGAACAGTCAGCGAGAGATGCTGCCGTTGCAAAGGCAGACAATACCTATGATATAATCAACAACTCCATCGACCTCGATGTGACCGATAACGGCGTTCCAAGCACGGACAACGACGCACTCTTCGGAAATGAAGCCGAAAAGAAAGACATCGGCAGCATCAGTATGGACGATGAATCCGAAACAGAGGAAGCTGTTGATGATACATTCGGCGATGATGTAATGTTCGTCGATGATTATGACGATTCCGAGCTTGACGGTCTTACCGCTGCCGACCTGCTCGCTCCCGAACAGCCTGTTCAGCAGAGCGAACACAAGAGAGTTGATTTCAAGAAGCTCCAGCAGGAGATTGAGGAATCTATCGAGCTTAACAGACAGATACGCGACAAGGAACGCACGAGAAATATGCGTGAAAGCGAGCGCAAGGCTCTTGCCGAAGCCGAAAAGACACCTAAGAAGGGCATCAAGCAGCCTGAGGACGCAGACATCTTCTTCAAGCGTCCCGGAAAGGACTATTATTCCTCCGATTCAATGCCCGAGATCAAGTTCAACAGACACGGAAACGGTTTCTGATAAAAACAACGACAGATTTTTTTACAGCACCGCATAATATCGATTATGCGGCACTGTTATGTTTAATACTGAACACCAATAAAATACAGAAAAAATCTGCGCCGAAATCCAATATAAACCTGTTAATACTAAACTCCAATTAAAAACTATACAAAAAATCGAGCATAATCTTGCATATATGGATTATGCGACGATTTTTTGTCTATAGTTTTATTGGTGTTTAGTATAAAAACAGCTGCGAGATCATCGGCTTGATTTTTTCCAAATTTTAAATGGTGTTTAGTACAATATAAGAAAGTTTATCGGTGCTGCAAAATAACTTTTGCGGCAGCAATAAGCTTTTGGGCAAATTCTTCTCCCCGATGACCTTTTATACCAAACACCATTTAAAATTTAGAAAAAATCAAGCCGACAATCTTGGATATATTGGATTTCGGCGCGGATTTTTTCTTGTATTTTATTGGTGTTTAGTATTACACGGGGAGTCAAACTATAAAATGGGGTGTTCTTTGTGTTTTCCGATATTGACAAGAAGTATTATTACGATGGCAATGACTTAGGTTCTGTCTATTCGCCCGAAAAGACAGAATTCAAGGTCTGGGCGCCGCTCGCAGACAGCGTTGCGATATGCCTTTACAAAACCTGCCGCGATGAAAAGCCTTACCGCCATCTCCCGATGACAAAAAGCAAAAAGGGCGTATGGTCAAAAACGGTTTACGGCGATCTTGACGGCGTTTATTACACCTATATCGTCACAAATGACGGCGTTGAACAGGAAACTATCGATGTTTATGCCAAATCCGCAGGCGCAAACGGCGCAATGGGTATGGTTTTCGATGCGTCAAAGCTCAACCCTGCAGGCTGGGATAACCAGACCTACGTCAAGCTTGAACACTACACGGACGCCTGCGTTTATGAACTTCACGTCCGTGACTTTTCCATCGATGAAAGCGGACATTTCTGCTACAAGGGAAGATTTCTCGCCTTTATCGAAAAAGGACTGGAAAACGACAGCGGCGACAGCGTAGGCATCGACCACCTCAAAGAGCTTGGCATTACCCACGTTCAGCTCATGCCGATCTTCGACTTTGTTTCCGTCGATGAAACCGATGTTCACCGTCCGCAGTTCAACTGGGGCTATGACCCTGAGAACTACAACGTCCCCGAGGGTTCTTACTCGACCAATCCTTTTAACGGCAAGACCCGTGTTGCGGAGCTGAAGCGTCTTATCTACGCTCTCCACGAAGCAGGCATCGGCGTTATTATGGATGTTGTTTACAACCACACCGCAGGAACGGCTGACTCCTGCTTCACCAAGACTTTTCCCGAATATTATTACCGCCAGTGGGACGGCAAGCGGAGCGTTTATGCGAACGGCTCAGGCTGCGGAAACGAACTTGCGACCGAGCGCAAAATGGTCAGAAAATATATCCTCGACAGCCTTGCTTATTGGATGACCGAATACAAGATAGACGGCTTCCGCTTCGACCTTATGGGACTTTACGACAAGGAAACCATCAACCTGGCGTATGAAAAGCTCCACGAAATAAACCCGAACGTCATTATGTACGGCGAGGGCTGGACAGGCGCGGATACACCGCTCCCGTGGGAACAGCGATGCATGAAGCTCAATGCAAGATTTACCCCGAACGCAGGCTATTTCAGCGATGATTTCCGCGATACCGTAAAGGGCAATAACTTCGAGAACAAGACAAGAGGATACGTCAACGGTGCTTCGGGCAATGAAGAAAACGTCAAGGAAATAATCGCAGGACGTATCCCTCACCCACAGCTTCCGAATATGGAGAAATACTCGTGGACAAGCTCGCCGACACAGACAGTGAACTATGTAGAAGCGCATGACAACCTCACCCTCTGGGACAAGCTTTACTATACGAATTCGACCGAAAGCATCGAAACAAGAATAAAAATGGACAAGCTTGCCGCAGCAATGGTGTTCCTTTCGCAGGGCATACCGTTCTTCCAGGCAGGTCAGGAGTTTCTGCGCTCAAAGCCATTCCCCGGCGGCGCAGTCTTCGACCATAACAGCTACAAGTCGCCTGACGCCATCAACAGCTTAAAATGGAACAGAAAATCCGAATTCAAGGGCGTTGTGAACTATTACAAGGGACTTATCGCGCTCAGAAAGGCGCATAATGCGTTCAGAATGTATGAAAATTCGCAGGTAGCAGAGAACCTGCAGTTCCTCGATAATCTTCCTCAGCGCGTTGTGGGATTCCTGCTCAAA
Organism: uncultured Ruminococcus sp.; assembly: GCA_945868475.1. Classification (GTDB taxonomy): domain Bacteria; phylum Bacillota; class Clostridia; order Oscillospirales; family Ruminococcaceae; genus UMGS363. Next base: position 88,718 of record CAMBLM010000006.1, read on the forward strand.
GGCGATGAAACGCTTGAAGAGATAGTAGTTTTCTTCAACCCGAACAACTACCCCGTAAAGCTCTATGCATTCGGCGAATACGGCGTTTACGCAGACGGAAAATACGCAGGTGCGGAGCCGTGCAGAAAGGTTTCGGGCGATTACGAGGTTGACCCGATAAGTGCTATCGTACTCGGAAGAGTGAGAGAGAACAAGCCTGAAAATGAAGAGGGCACTTTAAATGCATAATTCGTAATGCGTAATTTAAATTCGGAATTATTCATATTCCGTACAGTTTTCACAAAAAGCCTAATTGCTGTAGGGGCGGATTCCATATCCGCCCGTTGCAAACACAACATTTTAGGTGATTTTTTCTGTAGGGGACGGGTCACCCGTCCCGAATCGCGCAAGCGATTTTTCGACTTATATTTTTGTAGGGTTTATCACATAACAAAACACCCCTGATTTTATCTTTTTATCAGATAAAATCAGGGGTGTTCGTTTATTCTATTATAAACGCCTTACGGCGCGGGACGGGAAACCCGTCCCCTACAGAATCTTATGGCAACAGAAAAACGGACGGATATAAACCCGTCCGTTTCGCAATAATTACGCATTACGAATTACGCATTAGAATTTACTTGACCTCAACGTTCTTGTAGTACCAGTTGATGCCGCCCTTGATGGTTGCATCGTCGAGTGTTGAACCCTCTTCGCCTACTGTTGAACCGTCATTGGTTTCGAGAACGCCGTCAAATACATTGAAGCCGTTGTTGAGGATCTCGTTTCTTGCTTCGTCAACCTTTGCCTGCATTTCATCTGTGCAAAGTGCGGAGTTGAGGTCGGAGATGTCAAGAAGTCCGTCAGCCATGCCGCCGAAGTAATTTTCGCAGTTCCATGTGCCGTCGATAACCTGCTGTACAGCCTGTGTATAGTATGCGCCCCAGTGCCATTCAACAGATGTGAGTGTTGCGCCCGGTGCGTCCTTGATCATATCGCTGTTGTAGCCGACGCCCCAAACGTTTGCGCTTTCAGCTTCGAGCTGTGGGTTAGGAGTATCGCAGTGCTGAGCAATAACGTCGCAGCCTTCAGCGATAAGAGCCTTTGCAGCGTTTGTTTCTTCTGTAGGAGAATACCAGCTGTTTGTTACCTTAACGTAGATCTTTGCATCGGGATTTACGGAAGCAACGCCGATAGCGAATGCATCGATACCGCCTGTAACCTCGGAGTTTTCGCTGCCCATTGCTGCAACGTAGCCGATGAGGTTGGATTCGGTCTTCATACCTGCAACGATACCGGAAAGATATCTTGCCTGATAGATCCTGCCGAAGTAGTTGTTCATATTCTTGCCGTTGTTCTTATAACCTGTGCCGTGGGAGAAAACAACGTTCGGGAACTCATCTGCGAGAGCTTCCATTGTGTCCATGTATCCCCAGCTTGTACCGAAGATGATATTGCAGCCGGCTTCGATGCACTCTCTGATAGCTGTTTCGGTAGCTGTCGGGTCGCCGTCGCTTACGTTGTTCTTTCTGATGATCTGGTCATCGGAAAGTCCGAGAGCAGCCTGCATATCCTGGATACCAACATCATGTGTGTAGGAGTAACCCGAGCCGTCAGCAGGGTTGCCGATGTGGATAACGCCGATCTTGATATCTTCCTTTGCATACTGGATAGTTGATGCGGATGCGCTGTCTGATGCTGTGTCGGCAGAGCCGTTGTCAGCTGTGTTTGAAGAACAGCCTGTGAGCATAAGAACTGCTGCTGCGGAGATCGCAGCGATGATTTTTGTCAGTTTCATAATACACCTTCCATTTTCTTTTCATCATAATCTTTGACATTATTTAACAGCCTTTTAATAAGCTTTTATACTAATTTTTAAACTCAAAGTGTACAAAAAATCAAGCAAAAGCTCGTAGCTGTTGAAAACAGGTTTATATGGCTTTTGCGCCGATTTTTTGTCTACACTTTGATTAAAAATTAGTATTAAGCCTGTTTTAAAACCGCCTTAACTATTATAAACTAAACTTCGCTATGTTTCAATAAACAACTTGACAAATTTTTCACGGTTTGACAAGCTTTAAACGGTGGTTTTCAACAGTTTCTGCGATTTTATAAAAAATATTTGCAATTTTCATAATAATATGGTAAAATAAAAGCTGTATAGTCTGTAGGGCAATTATGCCCGACAAATTATACCCGACAAACTATACCAGGCAAACCACGCCCGACATATTATTGCCTAAAGCAAATTTTTACCGCACAGAGTTTTTTCAACAGTCCTGCAAAAGGGAAAGGAACGGACAAACTATGAATATTCTGTACCTGCTTCACCCAAAAAACACAGTCGAATTCCTTTATGATGATGATACCTTTGAAAAAGGATACAACTGCCTGCGAAACAGCAGCTACACCGCTATCCCCGTTATTGACCGCGACGGCGTTTATGTCGGAACTGTCAGCGAGGGTGACTTTCTGCGCGCGATAATGGACGACCACCTCTTTTCCGCCGAGGAAATGGGCGACTGCGTCGTCGGCGACTATATCCGCAAGGGCTGGAATCCGCCGATAAAGGTAACTGCGCAGCTTGATGAGCTTGTAATGCAGGTAATGGATCAGAATTTTCTTCCCGTTGTCGATGACAGGGGCTGCTTTGCAGGAATAATTACAAGACGTGATATCATCAAGCATTATTACGATAAGTATAGTAAGATGCAGGAAACGGCAGGCACTGAATGGAACTAAGGCTTAAAGAACTGCGGCGAAGTCACCGCTATTCCCAACAGCAGATAGCTGACTATCTTTATGTCAGCCAGTCGATATATTCGCGGTATGAGAGCGGTGCTATCGACATTCCGATATCCCATGCGGCGAAGCTTGCGGTGCTTTATCACGTTAGCGTTGACTATATCTGCGGTCTGACCGATATTTCCGAGCCTTACCCCGTAAAAAATAGGCTGAGGGTGTTTTATCCCGAAAAATACTGACCGCATATCTGCATTTTTTCAAATAAATACTGTAATGGACAGATTTTCCATCCCTACATTGTTTTCTTAACAAAATTCGTAACAAATTAAAGAAAAACTGCCGATCAATGAGGAATGACATTCATCGGTTATTGACGGCAGGGCTTTTTTATGGCATAATAATTTATGATATATAAAAAATAAGACGAAGCGGCACTATTATATTGTATCGCGGCAAATCTGAATGGAGGAATATTAATATGAAAAGAGAGCTTCCAAAGCTCTACGAACCCGGCGAGGTAGAGGACAAAATTTATAAATACTGGATGGACAACGAATGTTTCAAGGCAAGCGTTGACCCGAAGAAAGAACCATACACTATCGTTATCCCCCCTCCGAACATCACGGGTCAGCTCCACATGGGACACGCCCTTGACGAAACTTTGCAGGATATCCTTATCCGCTGGAAGCGTATGAGAGGCTACTCCGCACTCTGGCTCCCAGGCACTGACCACGCTGCTATCGCTACCGAAGCCAAGATCGTTGCAGCTATGGCTGAAGAGGGGCTTACCAAGGAACAGATCGGCAGATCTGCATTTATGGAAAGAGCATGGGCATGGAAAGCAAAGTTCGGCGGAAGAATCGTTGAACAGCTCAAAAAGCTTGGCTGCTCCTGCGACTGGTCAAGAGAACGCTTCACAATGGACGAGGGCTGCAACAAGGCTGTCCGTGAGGTTTTCGTAAACCTTTATAACAAGGGACTTATCTACAGAGGTGAAAGGATAATCAACTGGTGTCCTCACTGCAAGACCTCTATTTCCGATGCGGAAGTAAATTACGAAGATCAGGCAGGCCATTTCTGGCATCTCCGCTATCCCCTTTCCGATGGCAGCGGATATATCGAGCTTGCCACAACACGTCCCGAAACTCTCCTCGGTGATACGGCTGTTGCTGTAAACCCTGCCGATGAACGCTACAAGGACTTTGTAGGCAAGACGGTAATTCTTCCTATCGTTCACCGTGAAATTCCTATCGTTGCCGATGATTATGTTGAAATGGATTTCGGTACGGGTGTTGTAAAGATCACTCCTGCGCATGACCCGAACGACTTTGAGGTCGGACTCCGCCACAAGCTCCCCGTTATCAACGTTCTCACAGAAGATGCAAAGATCACTGACGACTATCCTAAGTATGCAGGCATGGACAGATACGAAGCAAGAAAAGCTATCGTTGCCGACCTCGAAGCAGAGGGCGCACTCATCAAGGTAGAAGATTACAACCATAACGTTGGCGTTTGCTACCGCTGCGGAACTACCGTTGAACCGAGAGTTTCAACACAGTGGTTCGTTAAGATGGAACCCCTTGCAAAGCCTGCTATCGAAGCTGTTAAAACGGGCAAGACAAAGTTCGTCCCCGAGCGTTTCGACAAAATTTACTATCACTGGCTCGAAAATATCAAGGACTGGTGCATCTCCCGTCAGGTTTGGTGGGGTCATCAGATACCTGCTTTCTACTGCGATGACTGCGGCGAGATGGTCGTAACAAAGGAAGACGGCGCAGTTTGTCCTAAGTGCGGAAAGCCGATGCGTCAGGACAGCGATACGCTCGATACATGGTTCAGCTCGGCACTCTGGCCGTTCTCCACACTCGGCTGGCCCGAACAGACCGAAGACCTCAAATATTTCTATCCTACAAATACACTCGTTACCGGTTACGATATCATCTTCTTCTGGGTAATCAGAATGATGTTCAGCGGAATCGAGCATACGGGCGAAGTTCCGTTCAACACAGTCCTTATCCACGGACTTGTAAGAGATTCTCAGGGCAGAAAGATGTCCAAGTCGCTCGGCAACGGTGTTGATCCGCTCGTTGAGATCGACAAGTACGGCGCAGATGCTCTCCGCTTTATGCTCGCAACGGGCAACGCACCGGGCAATGATATGCGTTATATGGAAGACAAGGTTAAGGCTTCCCGTAACTTCGCAAATAAGCTCTGGAACGCTTCCCGATTCATTATGATGAATCTCCCCGATGATTTCAAGGCAACAGAACTCCCGAAGAACCTCAATGTCGAGGACAAGTGGGTAGTAAGCAAGTTCAACACCCTCGCTAAGGAAGTAAATCAGAACCTCGAGAGCTTTGAACTCGGCGTTGCTGTTTCAAAACTCTATGACTTCATCTGGGACGTTTACTGCGACTGGTATATCGAGCTTACAAAGCCGAGGATCCAGGCAGGCGGTGAAACCGCACAGACCGCACAGCAGGTACTCGTCTGGGTAATGAAGGGTATGCTCAAGCTTCTTCACCCATTTATGCCGTTCATCACGGAAGATATCTGGCAGACACTCTGCGAGGGCGAGGGCGCAATTATGCTCTCCGACTTCCCCGTTTACGACAGCGCACTTGACTTTGCCGATGATGAAGTAAGCTTTGAAAAGATCATCACCGCTATCAAGGCTGTCAGAAACCGCCGTGCAGAGATGAACGTTCCGCCGTCCGTAAAGGCAGCACTCCATATCGAAACCGCCGAAAAGGCAACATTCGAGCAGGGCGTACTCTTCTTTGAAAGACTTGCTTCCGCTTCCGAAGTTGAAATTGCCGATAAGGTTGATATGCCCGACGCTGTAACGGTCGTTACCGACAGCGCAAGGATCTTTATCCCTCTCGACCAGCTCGTAGATAAGGAAAAGGAACTCGCACGTCTTGACAAGGAAAAGAAAGCCGTACAAAAAGACATTGACTTCTCTCAGGGCAAGCTCAACAATCAGGGCTTCCTCGCAAAAGCACCTCAGCAGCAGGTAGAAGCCGAAAAGGCAAAGCTTGCAAAGGCTCTCGAAAAAATGGCTAAGATCGAGGAATCCATCAAAGCGTTCAAGTAATAATTCGGAATTAGGAATTCGGAATGCGGAATTATTTATATTCCGTTAATTTGTAACAAAAACCGTAGTGGCGGATTCTATATTCGCCCGTTACGCCATCGTATTTTATGCGATATTTCTGTAGGGGACGGGTTTCCCGTCCCGAATCGCGACAGCGATTTTCGGCATACAATTTTTTAACAAAAACGTCCCTATTTTCAATGGCTTTATCCGATGAAAATAGGGACGTTCGTTTATTGTAATACTAAACACCAATAAAATACGGGGTGTAACGGGCGGATATAGAATCCTCCCCTACGGAATTCAGGTATTTGCAGCAAATATGCGAAACAAAAATAATTCCGAATTCCGAATTAACCTCAAAGGCTTATTATTGCAAAAACAATAAGCAAAACTCCGCATAAGCCGCGCAGATCAAGCTTTTTCTCGGACGACGCCTTTTTCCCGAGAAAATTTGCAGAAACCACGAAAACAAACCCTATCACGAACGACAGGACCGCTATCGGCAGCATCGGCACTGCCCCCAAACCCGCTCCCAAGCCTGCGGCGAATGAATCAGCCGAGAGCGCTGCCGAAAGAACGAGTGCTTCTTTGCAGGATATGTCCTTTGAACGGTCGCTGTCGGCTTCTTCGTCCGAAAGGCATACACGAAGCCGTGAACCCTCAGGCAGCTTGTCGCAAAGCTTCTCAAATGCTTTGTGAAAGATGTTGAAAAGCCCCAGAAGCGCAAGGATAACGCTCGATATCACCGTGCAGACGCCGCTCGGGATAAAACGCACCGCTGTTCCGCCGAGTGCTGCCGACAAAGTTAGGAAAGCCGCCCCCGATGCACTTATTACGGCTGCCGATCTGGGCGGTATCGTTATCCCCGAAACACCCAAGCCAAACGCCGCACAGAAACCATCGGAGGACACGGCAACAATAAGCAGCAGAAGCCTTAATATACCCGTGAAATCAAACATAGCGATCATACACTCTCCAAATCCATTTACTCTATATTATGATTTAGTACATTAATTGTGATAGAATAGTTCACACTATCGATGTATAATATTAATACATATTATATTATAAACAGGGCAGGCGTGTTCAGAGCTTTGCCCATATTTTAAGGGTGTAAATAATGGCATTAAAAGACAGGGTACTTGCCGTTCTTGAGGCAAACAAAGGCAAAACAGTTTCAGGCACAAAAATTTCAAATACAGTGGGAGTAACCAGAGGGGCAGTCTGGAAAGCTGTAAATACTCTCCGAAGCGAGGGCTACTCCATTTCGGCAGTCACGAACCGAGGCTACTGCCTTGAAGAATCAAACGACCTCCTCAGTGAGCAGGCAATAAGACCGTACCTTAAAACTAAAGTTCTCGGAAGAAAGCTCGACGTTTACCGCGAGATAGATTCGACGAATTCGTTCACAAAAGAAGCCGCACATTATGGTGCTGTACACGGCACTACCGTTATCGCGGAGATCCAGACGGGCGGCAAGGGCAGACTCGGACGAAAGTTCCATTCACCGCTCGGAATGGGCGTTTATATGAGCGTTATAATCAGACCTAAGCTCTCGCTCGACAGCTCGCTCCTCGTTACAAGCTGTGCCGCAGTTGCAGTTGCACAGGCGATAGAAAGAGTTGCCCCCGAGGTAGAGTGCAAGATAAAATGGGTCAACGATATCTATATCAACGATAAAAAGGTCTGCGGAATACTCACCGAAGCCGCAGTTGATGTTGAACAGGGCGGTCTTGAATATGCCGTAATAGGAATGGGCGTAAACGTGCAGAATTCATCATTTCCCGAAGAACTTGCGAATATAGCGACCTCGATAAAAATGGAAGTTCACCATAACGTTTCACGAAACCTGTTGGCAGCGGAAATACTCAACTGCCTTGAAGAACAGCTCGACAATATAGGCAGCGGCGAGTTTATGAAAGAATATGTAAGGCGTTCAAACGTTATCGGCAGAAGAATAACCATCACGCAGGGTGAGGATATGTTCGCCGCCGACTGCCACGGCATCGATGAAAAAGGCAGGCTGCTCGTTCGATGTGACAACGGCGAAGAAAAAGCCATAAGCTCGGGAACGATAAGATTCGCTGACTAATTCGGAATTATTTTAATGCGTAATTCGTAATGCGTAATTTCAACCAAGCCACCTAAATAATGATCTCAGCAGCGAAAGCAATAACCAAACAGCGCAATTCACATTATAAAGGGAAACGAAATACAATTTCGTGACCCCAAATGTGAATTGCGCCGTTTTAATTGTCAGTGATTTCCCGTATGCAATGCTCCGCATTGCATCATTACGCATTACGAATTATGCATTAATCCGCTGTCGCTTTACTACAATTTCAAGCTAAAATTTTATTGCTTTTTCCCTTGCTTTTTCTGCGCCGATATTGTATAATTAAAGGAGTACGTTTTAATGAGGTGAATTATTTGCATTTTGATGATATTCTGAACTGCGTCGGTATTATCGCTAAATATCTGCTCCCGACGCTGAAGGTTTTCTTCTTTACGCTTCTTTTCTCCATTCCGCTCGGAATGATAGTTGCGCTTATAAAAAAATGTCCGTTCAAGCCCGTTTCGTGGCTTATCAATCTGTATATCCTTATCATGCGCGGCACTCCGCTGATGCTCCAGATAATCACTATCTATTATGCTATCCCGATGCTCCAGAAAGCAGGACATCTGACGGGCATTGATATCAGGAGCGATTCCTACCAGTTCACGGCGCTCATTGTTGCTTTCGCACTCAACTATGCGGCTTACTTTGCCGAAATATTCAGAGGCGGCATCGAAGCTATCCCCAAGGGTCAGCACGAAGCTTCCGCAGCACTCGGATTCACGAAGATGCAGACCTTCTTCCGCATCATTCTTCCACAGGTTATAAAGCGCATCGTTCCTGCAGGCGCAAACGAAGTTATCACCCTTGTAAAGGATACTTCACTCGCCTCAGTCATCGCTTACATCGAAATTTTCCGTAAGTCGAAAGAGCTTATGGTAACATACAGCAACCTTATCCCGCTTTTCATCGCAGGCGTTTTCTACTTTGCGATGAATGCGATACTGACGCTTATTTTCTCCGCTGTTGAGAAAAAGCTTGACTATTACAAATAATTCGGAAAGGACTATCGCTCAGATGGCAATTCTTGAAGTAAAAAATCTTTCCAAAAGCTTTGACGACCTCGAAGTTCTCAAGGATATCTCGTTCAATGTCGAAAAAGGCGAAGTCGTTGCGGTCATCGGTCCGTCGGGAAGCGGCAAATCGACGATGCTCCGATGCATAAATCAGCTTGAAAAGCTTGGCGGCGGCAATGTTACTGTCTGCGGACACGACCTTGTAACGGGTTATACGAACGGCAAGCCTGTTTATGCTTCCAATGCGGAGCTTCGCGAAATTCGCTTAAAAATAGGACTTGTTTTCCAGAACTTTAACCTTTTTCCGCACATGAACGTACTTCGCAACATCACCGAAGCCCCCGTATGCGTCCTCAAAATGCCCAAAGACGAAGCCGAAAAAAAGGCTATGGAGCTTCTCCGGAAAATGGGACTTGAAAGCAAGGCTAAAGCCTATCCCTGCGAGCTTTCGGGCGGTCAGCAGCAGCGTGTTTCCATTGCAAGGGCACTCGCTCTCAACCCCGAGGTGCTGTTCTTCGATGAACCGACTTCGGCACTCGACCCTGAACTTACGGGTGAGATCCTCAAAGTAATAAAAGAGCTTGCGAAAGATAAAATGACAATGGTCATCGTAACGCACGAAATGGCTTTCGCAAGAGAAGTTGCCGACCACGTTATCTTTATGGACGGCGGCGTTATAGTTGAAGAAGGAACGCCCGAAGAGGTGTTTGTCAACACTAAAAATGAACGTACCAAGCAGTTCCTGCGCAGGTATGATTCAATAAATGGGGAGGATAAATAATGGTTAATTTCAAAAAGATCTCAGCGGCATTTCTTGCAGCCGCAATGCTGTTCTCGTTCTCAGCCTGTTCAAAGGGCGGAGATGCTTCAGCCGATAATGCTGCGGAAACGGAAACTGTCGCAGAACCGTCTGCTTCGGCAAGAGTAAGCGTTGACGGCACAAAGTTTATGGTAGACGGCAAAGAGCTTTGGATCAACGGCACGAACACTCCATGGGAAAAGTGGAATGACTTCGACGGTAATATGGACGAAGAGTTCTGGGACAAAACCTTTGCACAGCTTGCGGCAGACAATGTAAACTGCACAAGAATATGGATAAACTGCTCCGGCGAAAACATTATCCAGCTCACCACAAAGGGCGAAGTCAAGAGCATCACAGAGGGTCACTGGACAGACCTTGACAAGCTTTTCGCTATCGCAGAAAAGTACAAAGTCTATGTTATGCCTACCCTTCTCTCGTTCGACCACTTCAAGGGTACTGCAAAATTCAGCGCAGGCGACAAGTGGAGAAACCTTATAATGAGCAAGGAAATGACCGATGCTTTCGCTGAAAACTATGTAAAGACTTTCTGCGAACGCTACGGCAGCTGCGAATACATCTTCGGCATCGATATCATGAACGAACCCGACTGGGTAAAGGAAAATGAAGAATGCGGCAAGGTCGGCTTTGAGTACCTTTCCTACTTCTTCGGCAAGTGTGCGTCTGTTATCCACGAGAATTCCGATATCCTTGCAACAGTCGGAATGGGAATGATAAAGTACAACTCCGACAAATATGACGGAAACTATGTATCCGATGAGTTTTTGAAGCAGCTCACGGGACTTGATGATGCTTATCTCGACTTCTACAGCCCACACTACTATGCATGGATGCTTTCAAGCATGCCCCACCCGTTCGACAAATCCCCCGTTGACTTCGGACTTGACGGAACAAAGCCTGCTATAATCGGCGAAACTCCGAACGATGACGAGGCTCAGATGAACCTCACTACGGCGCAGAAGTATGAATACTGCTTCAACAACGGCTGGAACGGCGTAATGACATGGATGGATCCGCAGGAAAGCGGCGACAGCTATGAATATTACAAATACGATCTCACTGCTTCGGCAACGAATCACATGAACGAACTTATCCCCGAAAAGATACACCCTTTGGGTTAATGCGTAATTCGTAATTATTTTGCTTCGCATATTGGTTACAAACGCTTAAATTTCGTAGGGGCGGATTCAATATCCGCCCGATGCAAAACCCGTATCTCAGGCAAATTCTCCTTAGGGGACGGGTTTCCCGTCCCGAATCGCGAAGCGATTTTTCGGCACCATTATTCACAAATAAAAACCCCTGTTTTCATCGGATAAAACCGTTGAAAACAGGGTTTTCGTTTATTGTAAAACGCCTTGCGGCACAGAATAGGAAATCCGTCATTTGCATTTTTACGGTAAGGTAATTTTCGGAACACCAATGATCTCTTATTCCCAATTCCCAATTCGTCAGAAAACGCCTTGCGGCGCGGGACGGGTTCCCGTTCCCTACAATATATGTATCTGTACCAAAATTCAGCAAAATTGATTGGTGGATCATATCCGCCAATCAATTGGTGTTTTGCTGTAAATTTGCGGAACACAATAATTACGCATTACGCATTAAACTTATTTCTGCTGTGTGTTTGTGGGAATAGCTGTTGCAGTGTTGTTTGCGATCTCCTTGACGGAGGTAACAAGTCCTGCAAGTCCCTGAATTTCGGACGGAATGATGATCTTTGTTGCTCTGCCGTCTGCTGCCTTGCCGAATGCTTCGAGTCCCTTGATAGCGATAACGCCGTCGCTCGGGTTGCTTTCGTTGAGCTTTACGATACTGTCTGCAAGAGCCTGCTGTGTGAGTGCGATAGACTCAGCTTCGCCCTGTGCTTCGAGTATCTTCTGCTGTCTTACGGCGTCGGAGCGGAGGATAAGAGCCTGCTTTTCAGCTTCGGCTTTGAGGATAGCTGCCTGCTTATCGGCTTCGGCACGAAGAATTTTCGATTCCTTTTCACCTTCTGCAACGAGGATCTGCGACTTCTTTTCACCCTCTGCCTGAAGTATCTTTTCACGTCTTTCACGCTCTGCCTTCATCTGTCTTTCCATTGCGTCCTGAATTTCTCTCGGAGGGAGGATATTTTTAAGCTCAACACGGTTTACCTTGATGCCCCAAGGGTCGGTAGCAACGTCGAGGAGCGATGTGATCTTTGTGTTGATAACATCACGGGAAGAAAGTGTTGCATCGAGTTCCATTTCACCGATGATGTTACGGAGCGTTGTTGCTGTAAGGTTTTCGATAGCGCTCATAGGACGCTCAACGCCGTAGGTGTAGAGCTTGGGTTCTGTGATCTGGAAGAATACGACTGTGTCTATCTGCATTGTAACGTTATCCTTGGTGATAACGGGCTGCGGCTTGAAGTCGGCTACCTGCTCCTTGATGGAAACTTTCTTAGCTACCTTGTCGATAATAGGGACAACGTAGTGAGGGCCTGTTTCAAGTGTCTTGCTGAATGCGCCGAAACGCTCAACGATATAGACCTGAGCCTGCGGAACGAACTTGATGCCGCTGATGAGGACAAGAATAACGATGATGGCTAAAATAATAAGGACTGCTGTAATACCGGGCATAATGATTACCTCTTTCTGTTTTTGATTTTTTGTCAGACTGACTTAAACGTCAGCTTTTTCAACGAGCAGTTTTGCTCCTCTGACTTCCTTAATGCGTACAACGCTGTCTTTGGGGATAAGCTCTTCATGTTCCGTAACTGCTATCCAGTCAACTCCGTTGAAACGGACTCTTCCAAGACCTCTTGCCGAGTCGATATCCTCAACTACAACGGCAGTCTTGCCTGCATAGCTGTCGGAATTTGTCGGAATGAATTTCTTCGGGAAAAGCTTTTTTACGAGCGGACGTGTGAATATCAGCAGTATTGCCGAGAACACTACGAAAAGCGTAAGCTGTAATATCCACGATGCGCCGAGTGCGGCTGCGATAAGTGCTGCGACTGCACCTGCGGCAAACCATATTGAAATGAGAGCCGCCGAAGCTGCTTCAGCGAGTATCGCTGCAACGAGGACGATTATCCAGAAAATCACCATAAGATCTCACCTGTCTTTCTCTTAAATAAATATTGTGGTGTTTACGGAAGAAAAGCTTGCTGTTTATCCGTTGAGAATATCTTAACATAAAAATAAAAAAAATGCAATAGTCGATTAAGACTAAATTCTGTTGATTTTCCGATTTTAAGGCGAAATTTTGAAACCTAATGTTTGAATCTTGCCCGACCTTGACCAAGATAAACGGCTTAACATAGAATTTTCTTGACTTTAACGCCGTACTATAATATAATTGAGATATAATTACATAACTACGCAGGGCGGTGTGCGCGAATCCCCTGCTGACCGAAAGGATAAACCGGCAATGAAAAAATACTATGACAACAGAGAGCTTTCCTGGCTGAAATTCAACGAACGTGTGCTTGAAGAAGCTATGGACGAACGCGTTCCGCTTGGTGAACGTCTGCTTTTCGCATCTATATTCCAGTCCAATCTTGACGAATTTTTTATGATAAGAGTAGGTTCACTCTACGACAGAACACTCGTTGACGATCAGGATCGTGACAACAAGACCGATATGACCTGCGCAGAACAGCTTACAGCCATCTTTGCGCGCTGCACCGAACTTGCGCTCATGCGTGACAAAGCTTACAGCGATATAATGCTGCGCCTTAAAGAGCAGTACGGCGTTGAACAGGTCGATTTCAAGGCACTTTCCAAGGACGAAGAAGAGTTCCTGCGTGTTTACTTCACCAAGGAGATACTTCCGCTCATCTCGCCGCAGATAATCGATAAGCGTCACCCATTCCCGTTCCTCAAAAATAAGGAAATTTATGCCGTTGCGCACCTCGAATCAAAGTCGCAGGCAATGAAGCTTGGCATTATTGCAGCGAGCGGCTCTTTCTCACGTGTTATCTTCCTCCCGACCGCAAATAAAATGAGATTTATGCTTGTCGAAGAGCTTATACTTCATTATATGCCGATCGTCTTTAAAAATTATAAGATACTCTGCAAATCCCTTGTAAGGATCACCCGAAATGCTGATATAAATATGGAAGAAGCACTCTACGATCACGAAGTTGACCTGCGCGAAGTTATGACCGCACTCCTGCAGAAACGCAAAAAGCTTTCACCTGTAAGAATGGAGCTTTCGCGCAAGCTTGACGAAGAATCGCTCTCATTCCTGCGCAGCAATCTTGAACTCACCCCCGACAAGATATTCCGCCAGAAGTCACCGCTCGACCTTTCCTGCGTTTTTCCGATAAGAGCGAAGCTTGAAAGCGCAGACCCCGAGCTTTTCTTCAAGAGAGCCGTTCCGCAGAGATCGCGCGAGATAGTTCACGAACTGCCCGTTATCGATCAGGTACTCAAAAAGGACGTTCTGCTCTATTATCCGTATGAATCTATCCGTCCTTTCCTGCGTATGCTCAATGAAGCGGCTTATGACCCGAATGTCGTTTCGATAAAGATAACCTTGTACCGTGTTGCTTCCGATTCAAAGGTAGTTGAAGCACTCGTAAACGCCGCCGAAAACGGCAAGAACGTGCTTGTTCTCGTTGAGCTTCGCGCAAGATTTGACGAGGAAAACAACATCGGCTGGTCTAAGCAGCTTGAAGATGCAGGCTGTACGGTCATCTACGGACCCGAGAACCTTAAAGTTCACTCAAAGCTCTGCCTTATCACGCGCAAAAACGGAAACGGCGTAGAATACATTACGCAGATAGGCACGGGCAACTATAACGAAAAGACCTCCGCACTTTATACCGACCTCTGCCTTATGACAGCGAACCGCGATATCGCAGCCGAAGCAGGCGCCGTATTCAACGCCCTTTCAATGGGAACGCTCGTTGAAGATACTCAGCATCTTCTCGTTGCTCCGCTCAGCCTGCAGAACAAGATAATCGAGCTTATCAACGGCGAGATCGCCAAGGCAAAAAACGGCGAAGAAGCTTACATCGGCTTGAAGATGAACTCCGTCACCGACCGTGTTCTTATCGACAAGCTTGCCGAGGCTTCAATGAACGGCGTAAAAATTCAAATGGTCATCAGAGGTATCTGCTGCCTTGTTGCAGGCGTTGAGGGCTACACCGATAATATCGAAGTAACGAGCATCGTCGGACGCTATCTTGAACACGCGAGAATTTATATGTTCGGAAAGGGCAAGGATATGAAGCTTTATATCTCCTCCGCCGACTTTATGACAAGAAATACTATCCGCCGCGTCGAAGTCGCAGCACCTATCTATGATGAACACGTCCGCGAAAGAATTGTCCACATCTTCAACACGATGCTTGCCGATAACGTAAAGGCAAGGATCATGCTCCCCGACAGCTCTTATAAATATAAGCAGCCGAAGCTTGGCGAGGAGCTTGTCGATTCACAGCAGAGCTTTATCGAAGAAAGCGTTGCAAATGCGGCTATTGCGATACAACATTCGCAGCAGATTGCGGCAAAGAACGCAAAGCCTGCAAACCCGACCGCAAAGCACGTTAAGGTGAAACGCCGCCGCAGCAAAAAGAACCGCAGGGCGCAGAAATGACCGTCCTCATAACGGGCGGTGCAGGCTTCATCGGCTCGCACTTTGTCGATATGCACCTTGAAAGTCACCCCAAGGACAACGTTGTCTGCCTTGATAAGCTTACTTACGCAGGGAGTATGGATAACCTTGCTTCGGCGCAGAAAAATGAGCATTTCCGCTTCGTCAGGGGCGATATCTGCGACAGAGAACTGCTGAAAAGGCTTTTTGATGAAGTTCGCCCCGATAAGGTAGTAAATTTTGCCGCCGAAAGCCATGTTGACCGCTCAATAGCTTCGCCGCAGGTTTTCCTCGAAACGAATTATATGGGAACTGCGGCATTGCTTGACGCTTCGCTCGAATATAAAGTGAAACGCTTCCACCAAATTTCCACGGACGAAGTTTACGGTGATCTTCCGCTCGAAAGCAGCGAAAAATTCACCGAAGCAACGCCGTCAGCACCTCACTCGCCGTACAGCGCATCAAAAGCCGCAGCAGATATGCTTGCGCTTGCATATTATAAGACCTACGGCTTGAACGTGACCGTTTCGCGCTGTTCAAATAACTACGGTGAACGCCAGTACCCCGAAAAGCTCATTCCGCTTGCGGTGAAAAAAGCTGTCAGCGGCGAAAAGATACCTATTTACGGTGACGGAAAGAACATCCGCGACTGGATATACGTCAAAGACCACTGCAAAGCCGTTGAGATGATACTTGAAAACGGTATGGCAGGTGAGATATACAACATCGGCGCGGATAATGAGCTTTCCAACCTTGAACTGATAGGAAAAGTTATTGAAACGCTTGAAAAGCTCGGAGTAAAAAATGTCGGAACGGAGTTTGTCCCCGACCGAAAGGGTCACGACAGGCGGTATGCGATCTCTGCGGAGAAAATGCGCCGCGAACTTGGTGCATTTTCACTGACCGATTTTGATGAAAAGCTCCCCGAAGTCATACAGTGGTTTGTGCGGAATTTTGAAGCTGACGATTTTTCATCTTCTTCCGGATTATAATAAAACTATACAAAAATGCCCCTTTTTCAATGGTACAACCATTGAAAAAGGGGCATACGTTTTATCGCAAAACGCCTTGCGGCGCGGGACAGCAACCCGTCCCCTACGGAAATTTTGCCTAAAATATAGGGTCTGCAACGGGCGGATATAGAATCCGCCCCTACAATTTTCACTGCAAACTAACGGAGTATAAATAATTCCGAATTCCTAATTCCGAATTTCTCTTATTCTTCTTCCGTCTTTGTAACAGCAATGCCAAGGATATCAAGGCTGTCCTTATCGACTTCGGCAGGGCAGGCAGACATAAGCTCTGATGCGTTCTGTACCTTCGGGAATGCAAGTACGTCACGGAGGTTATCCGCACCGCACATTATCATCGAAAGTCTGTCAAGTCCGATTCCCATGCCGCCGTGAGGTGCTGCGCCGTACTTATACGCGTCAACGAGGAAGCCGAACTTCGCCTGGATCTCTTCATCGGTAAGACCGAGTGACTCGAACATCTTCTGCTGGAGTTCATAGTCTGTGATACGGATAGAGCCGCTTGAAAGCTCTGTGCCGTTGAGAACGAGGTCATAAGCCTTTGCAAATACCTTGCTCGGGTCGCTGTCAAGGTACTGGAGGCACTCGTCCATCGGCATTGTGAATGGGTGGTGCATAGCATCCCAGTGCTGTGTTTCTTCGTTCCATTCAAAGAACGGGAACTCTGTGATCCAGAGGAAGTTGAACTTGCCCTCGGGGATAATATTGAGCTGCTTTGCAACTTTAAGACGGAGTGCGCCGAGGAGAGGGAGAACAACGTTGTTCTTGTCGGCTGCGATAAGAACTACATCGCCCTTTTCTGCGCCTGTTGCTTTGATGATAGCATCAAGCTCGCCGTCCTTGAGGAACTTGCCAAACGAGCAGTTCGGAGCATCGTCGTGCCAACGGATATAAGCAAGCCCCTTTGCGCCGATGCCCTTTGCGTGTTCAATGAGCTTGTCTATTTCTTTTCTTGTAAGAGTTGCTGCTGCGTTCTTTGCAGTGATGGCACGGACTGTTCCACCTGCTTCGATAGCGGAGCTGAACACAACAAATTCTGTGTTCTTAACAGTATCGGTGATGTCGGTGATCTCCATTCCGAAACGTGTATCGGGCTTATCCGAGCCGTAGCGGTTCATAGCCTCGGTATAGGTAAGTCTTGGGAGCGGAATCGGGATATCGATGCCGAGAACTTCAGAGAATTCTCTCTTTACGAAGCCTTCTGCCATCTGCATGATATCCTCCGTATCAACGAAAGACATTTCAAGGTCGATCTGTGTGAACTCGGGCTGTCTGTCTGCACGGAGGTCTTCGTCACGGAAGCAGCGCGCAAGCTGGATATATCTGTCGAAGCCTGCGATCATAAGGAGCTGCTTGTAGATCTGAGGCGACTGTGGAAGAGCATAGAACTTGCCCGGGTGAACTCTTGACGGAACGAGGTAATCTCTTGCGCCCTCGGGAGTTGACTTTATCATCATAGGTGTTTCGATCTCGATGAAGCCGTTCTCTGCGAAGTAATCTCTTGCAACCTTAGCGATCTTGCTTCTCTTGATGATGTTGTCCTGAAGCTTCTTACGGCGAAGGTCGAGATAACGGTACTTTAAGCGAAGCTCCTCGTTAGTGTTTGTGTCGTCAACGATCTCGAACGGAGGTGTCTGTGCCTTTGCAAGAACACGAAGGTCATCAACGAAGATCTCAAAATGACCCGTTGCGATCTTGTCGTTCACGCTCTCACGCTCACGGACTTCACCCTTTGCCATAAGAACATATTCCGAGTGGCAGGATGCAGCCTTGTCAAAAACTGCCTTGTCCGTTGTTTCGTTGAATGTGAGCTGAACAACGCCCGTTCTGTCACGAAGAACAATAAAGATGATACCGCCCTTGTTCCTTACCGTGTCAACGTAGCCGCCGACCGTAACTGTTTCTCCTGCTTTAAGGACTTCGCCGCAATAATGTGTGCGGTGGAGACCTGCCATTGTGTCTGCCATTTTATTTTCCTCCTTAATTATATATAAAAGCAATCATTCTCCCAATTTAAAGGGTTTTCATCAATATATTTCCATATTATCCGAAAGTCGTTTTATTTCGGATAATATGGTCGTAATAGGAACACTGAAAAATACGCCGCCCGAAAATTTCATCGGTCGCATTGATCTGCCATGTTATCTGATATTTTAGTCAGCCAACGGCATTACCGAGTGTAGGGGACGGGTTTCCCGTCCCGTTTGCGGTAATGTCGGGATTTTGTATGACCAACAGTATATGGATATGATTCGGCATAATAACATATTTATCCACAAATACGGTAGAAAATTTATCTGTGATAAGATTTATATAGTTATCGCAAATAATACCATATTGCGTCAAATGCGGGACGGGAAACCCGTCCCCTACATTGATATCCGATAAAATACATTCTCTGTTTTGGGTGCATACGGTGATAAAATATGCACCGATGTTGCTGTAATCAAATCCCGTAAGGCGATTTGGTTTCCTCTTAGGATATTCCAAGATCAGATATCAATATCATTCAGCACGCCGCTGAACATATTCGCAACGGAAATGTTGGAAAAATCATCGAGGAACGAGTCGCCGAGAGAAATTTCCGTCTGCTCGCCCGTTTCCATATTTTTAAGGTTAGCCTTGCCGCTCTCGATCTCGTTGCTGCCGAGAACCATCGAGAAATCCGCACCGAGCTTGTTCGCATACTTCATCTGCGCCTTTAAGCCACGGCCTGCAAGGTCATATTCTGCCCAGATGCCGTCGTCACGGAGCATTTTTGTGAGAACGATAGCTTTTTCCATCGCAGTATCATCCATTGCGGCAATGTAAAGTGCGCACTTCTTCGGCTCGATAAAGTCGCAGCCCTGACTTTCCATCGTCATAATAAGACGCTCAATGCCCATTGCAAAGCCGAGTGCAGGCGTCGGAGCGCCGCCGAGCTGTTCGATAAGTCCGTCATAGCGTCCGCCGCCGCAGACTGTACCCTGCGCACCGATGCTTGTTGTAACGAACTCGAAAACCGTCTTTGTGTAGTAGTCAAGACCTCTTACTATCTTCGGGTTGACGGTGAACTCAATGTTCATCGCGGTAAGATTTTTCTGAAGCTTTTCAAAGTGACTCTTGCAGTCATCGCAGAGATAGTCGAGGATAACGGGTGCGTCCTTTGCTATGCCCTGACATATCGGACTCTTGCAGTCGAGGATTCTCATAGGATTTTTTTCAAGTCTTTCCTGACAGGTTCCGCAAAGCTCGTCCTTTCTGCTCTCAAAATAGCTCTTCAAAGCCTTGTGATATTCGCCGCGGCACTTCGGACAGCCGATAGAGTTGATGTTGAGCGCAATTTCCTTTATTCCAAGACGGCGGAGGAAAGCATCGACCATTGCTATCATCTCCGCATCAGCGGCAGGAGATGCGCTTCCGTACATTTCTGCGCCAAACTGGTGGAATTCACGAAGTCTGCCTGCCTGCGGTTTTTCGTGTCTGAAGCAGGAGATGTTATAGTAAACTTTCTGAGGAAGTGCATCCGAAAGCATACCGTTTTCAAGAACAGCTCTCGCCGCACCTGCTGTACCCTCGGGACGAAGTGTGAAATCATCATCGTCCTTGCCGTTGGCGGAACTCTTTGCGGTCACACCATACATCTCTTTCTGTACAACGTCAGTCGAATCTCCGACACTGCGCTTGAAAAGCTTCGTGTTTTCAAAGGTCGGGAAACGGATCTCCTTAAAGCCGTAACATTCGGCGGTTTCAGCGGCGATCTGCTCGACCGTGTGCCACTTGTAAACGTCAGCAGGCTTAACATCCTGCGTACCCTTTGGTCTTTTTGTGATAAGCTCCATATCAAAACTCCTTTTCAGTCTTTTTGCGAAATAATAAAAGCCGTCCTTGTCGCGAGAACAAGGGACGACTTGTAAAAATCGTGGTGCCACCCTATTTTATCGGAAAAACCGAACTTTTATGCTCCTTAACGCGGAAAACGGCTGTACTTTGGGAGAAAAACGCTCCGTGTTCATACAGCGGCTCAAAAGTGTCCTTCACGCACAAACTCTCCGAGCGTTTTCACCGTCCGCCCTCTCTTTGGAAGAAAAATGTCCGCTACTCTCTTTATCATAGCCTTTATAAAGAATAGTATAACGCATAAAAGCTTTGTTGTCAAGCAAAAAGTTGTGAATTAACAAACAAAATAAAAAGCGGCAGAACCCTGGATTCTGCCGTAAATATTTTATGCATTCGGATTGACGATCTGTCGCCAGTCGAGGTCGCCTCTTTCGAGTGCGTGGATAAGTGCTTCTGCCGTAGCAATATTTGTTGCAACGGGGATATTGTGAACGTCGCAAAGTCTTAAAAGGTTCATTTCGTTAGGCTCATGTGGCTTTGGGGAAAGCGGATCGCGGAAAAACAGCAGCAGGTCGATCTCGTTGCAGGAAATTCTTGCGCATATCTGCTGGTCGCCGCCCTGAGAACCGCTGAGGTAGCTTTTTATATTAAGTCCTGTTGCCTGAGCAACCATCTTTCCTGTTGTTCCTGTTGCACAAATATTATGTTTTGAAAGAATTCCGCAATATGCAATGCAGAATTGTACGAGTAGTTCTTTTTTTGAGTCGTGTGCAATAAGTGCGATATTCATTGGACGAAACTCCCCTTCTATATATTTTTTATTCCGATCGATGCACTGCGGCATCGTATTATACTAATTCTTGATCGTTCTATAGACAAAATCGACAGATAGAATAAGTTCAGTCAGGTCACTGCGTGGACCTTGGAAGGCGACCGCAGACAGGCTGTTGCCTGACAAGGGTGCTTGACGCAGAATGAACTTATTATAGCCGGGAGTTTGTCTATAGGTTGATTAAGAATTAGTATTATCCTTACTGGAGAAGCATTTTGAAGCTGAGCGGAACATCTTCGCCCTTTATGCGGCGTGAGATAGCGTCGAAGGCTTTGAATGCGTTTGAACCCGACGGGAGCGGAACGCCCTTTCCCGTTGAGATAACGACCGCATCGTCGTTCGGGATAACACCGATAAGCTGAACGCCGACTGTATCAATGATATCATCGAGATCCTTGATGATATCCGACTGGAAGATCTCCGGGTCGATCTTGTTGATGATAAGACGCTGTTTCTTGTTTCCGCGCTTATAGAACTCATCGGACATTGCGCGCGCGTCACGGACGCAAATAGGGTCAGGCGTTGTGTTGATGAGGATAAGATCGGACTGTTCAACAACGTCGAAAACACTTTCATTCGTACCTGCGGAGGTATCAACGATTATGTACTCATAATATTTTCTCATTTCCTCGCAGATGCGCTTGATGGTCGCTGCATCGACCTTTGAAAACGGATCTTCGGGGGCGCATACGAGGCTGAGGTTTGAAGCTATCTTAACGGGCGTGGTAGCCTGATAAACATCGACTTCGCCGGAGATGACCGAGCCGAGGTCGTATTTTACATCGTCCTTTACGCCGAGCATGATATCAAGGCAGCGAAGTCCGAAGTCAAGTTCTATTATAAGAGTCCTGTGACCCTGTTTTGCAAGAGCGAAGCCAAGTTCGGCACAGATCGTGGATTTGCCCGTACCGCCTTTACCGGATGTTATAGCAATGATCTTAGACATAAAAAACACCTTCCTGTAACAGAGAAAAATGCAGCCGATGCGTGATAATTTCTGCATACGGCTATCAGTTATTTATATTGTACCACACTTTTGGCAAAACTCCAAGTGTTTTTTTATTATTCTGCACAATTTTGTCAAGTTAGCTTGTATTCTATTAATTCTTTTGTATGTTTTGCACATAAAATTATAGCGCACAAACCATATCAAAATACGGTCTGTGCGCTTCGTTTGATATTATTGTGTGACGCTCTCCGATGAAGATGTATCCATTGTGACGGAAGTAACGTCCGTAACCGTGTTTTCGTCAAGACCTGCAAGCTGTGCAGTCCTTTCCCCGTCGGAAATGCCGCTCGGCGAAACTACCTTGTAATTCTTGTCAAGATAAGCTTCGATGAACTGACGTATCATAAATTTTGAATATTCGCCGTGTTCAACGAATCCCGAAAATGCGATAACGGGGTTTTCCGAGGGGTAAAAGCCGATGAACGACGAACCCGTGTCCTCCGACGAGGTCATCTGCGGCGTACCTGTTTTGATTGCCGCCTGCTCGGGGAGTTCGGAGAGAAGATAGTTGGTGTAATAATCCTTTACAGCAGGATAGGAGTACGGAGCAAAGTTCGCAGCATTTTCCATAGCTGCGATGATATTGTCAAAAGTCACGCCCGTTTCATCGGGGACGGTCGCTGCAACTGTCGGCTGAGTTTTGATAACGAGCTGTTCCATATTATAAGTGTAAACGCTGTCAACAACATACGGCTTGTAGCGAGTTCCGCGGTTCGCGATCGTGTTCGCCTGCATCGCAAGCTGGAGCGGAGTTGCGTATGTTTCCGACTGACCGATCGCTGCCTGAACAACAAGTCCTGCCTGCCATTCAAGGCGGCGTTCCCGGAAGCTTTCGGGAGTTGCAAAGTAGCCTGCCATATCGCCCGTTTCGATGCCTGTGTTCTGCCCGAAGCCGTAAAGCTTCGCATAGTTCGCAAGCCGTTCGATGCCGAGCTGTCTGACCGTTTCGTAGAAGAAGATATTGCAGGATTTTTCAATGGCGGTGACAACATTTATCCTGCCGTGATATCCCGTGCATTTCGGCTGATAATCGTCCCAGTAGGTATAGACCTGATTGCAGGTAATAAGTGTGCTTGGAGTTATTATACCCTCGTTAAGACCTGCCGTTGCGGTGACGGTCTTGAATGTCGAACCGGGTCGGTAAAGTCCCGATGTCGCACGGTTTATGAGCGGTGAATTCTCGCCGTTCGCAACGAGTGAATAGTTGTTGAGATAATCATTGATGTTATAAGTCGGCGAGGTCGCCGCCGCGATGACTGCGCCCGTCTTTGCGTCCGTTACAACGATAGCACCTGCGTTTGCATTTTCACCCTTTTTATTTACCGAGGTCTGATTTTGCAGCCATGTTATATGATTTTCAAGTATCTGCTGGACTTTCTTCTGATAGTCCATATCTATCGTCAGCTTTACAGTATGTCCGGGAACTGTTTCCTTTGTTATCGTGTCCGATGAAACAATGCCGTTGAGGAGTTCAAGCTCTCTCGTTCCCGTTGTGCCGCGGAGCTGGCTCTCCATAGCTTTTTCAACACCGCTCTTGCCGAGAACATCGTTTAGCATATAGCCGCTGTCTTTGAGCGTTTCATATTCTTCGGCGTTTATCGAGCCGACCGTTCCGACAAGGTGCGGAGCATAGTTGTTGTCCTCATAAACTCGGATAGCTTCTTCGGCAACGTCCATTCCCTCCAGCTCAAAAGCGGCTTCTTTAAGCTTTACAACGCTTTCCATGGGAATATCTTCTGCAAGCGTGTATCGGTTCGCAAGGGAGAAGCTTCGTATCGTCATTTCATAGCGTATTCCAACGATTATCCGCTTCTGGCGAACGGTATAGCTTTCGTCCACGTCGTAAAGATCGAGCATTGCATCGATACATTCCTCCGCAGTCGCGTAAGGCTGAACGGCGATGTTTTTACGCAGCTTGGCAATATCCGAATCACGCATTTCGATGAAGCTGTACGGCGTATTTTCGCTTATCGGGAGCGAATCGTTCCAGTCAACGCCGTCCTCATCAAGTATTTCCGCAATGCGCAGGACTATCCTGTTTATCTCCTGCGTATCGGAAGAAAGGAACGCCTTTTCGAGTATGACATTATAGCCGACCTTGTTGCTGACAACGGCTTTTCCCGCAGCGTCAACTATCTCGCCGCGCGGTGCGCTTATGTCCTGCGTTACGGTTCGGGTGCTTTTTGCCTGTTCAAGGTATTTTTCACCGTCAACGATCTGCATTTTCATCAGCGCGATAACGCACATCGACATTGCAAGCAGCACAAAGGCTATAAGTATGACCGATCTTATCTTTTTTGCGATTGAAGCGAAGTTCATATATGATTTCCTTTATTGAAACAGAGGTTATTCTCTCACAATATTTTCGGATTTTTCCTCAACATAAGTTTCCCTGATAACGCCAAGGCGCGAGGATAAAAAGCGTATGAGCGGATAAAACAACGCCGAAGCTATGACCGTGAAAATTATAACGGGCAGTATCTCGCGGAGATAGATCGCCCCGTGGCTGTCATAATCCCATATCGAGTAGTAGAAAATATAACGGAAACCCGTCTGTACAAAAGCCGTCGCCGCCGTCAGTGCAAGAACATTGACGATATGCCTGCGCATTATAAAATAAAACAGCAGCGAGGTCATAAGGCAGCACATCGTCAGGATAACGCCGTTCATACCGAAAAGCGTTCCCTCCGCAGCGTCGAGCATAAGTCCTGCGATACAGCCGAGCAGTGCCGAATTGAACGGGTCTTCAAAAACTGCGATGCATATTGCCGTCGATACGATGAAAAGCGGCATCCTGTGTGCCGAATCCATTGTCGTCATAACGATATATTCGATAAAGAGCAGCAGAAAATATATTGCCCAGCGAAGCACCGAGCGGAACTTTTCCTTGCGCCTTTTGATGTCTATGTTCAAAGCGCAGCCCCCTTACCGGTCTTCCTTTTTCTGACCCTCGAAATCCGTCACAACGAATACCGTAGTTACGGAGAATGGGTCGGAAGCAGGCTTTATAAGAGCATATTTTGAAAGTCCGCTGTCCTCCATAACGATCTTTTCGACCGTTCCGACAAGCTGACCCGACGGGAAAGTTTCGCTTCCCGATGTAAAAACAATATCGCCGAGCATTATCTCAGCCGATTTGTCGATGTAACTCATCTTGCAGAGCCCATCCGAAACGAATTCATAATCGCCCTCGAGCACGCCTGCGGCCTTGGTGCGGAGAACTGTGACTCCGACTGCCGATTTCGGCGAGAGCAGAGTTCTCACCCTCGAAGTGCTTTCCGAAACGTCATAGCATATTCCGACAAGTCCCTGCGAAGTGATAACGGGATCATTCGGAGCGATGCCGTCCTTTGCACCCTTGTCAATGGTGAACGAGCCGTATGGGTCGTTCGTGGTTCTCGCAATTACAGCGCAGGGCGAAGAAAAAACGAAGTCCTCATTGTCTTCTTTGAGCTGAAGAAGCTGTTTGAGCTCGGAATTTTCCGTCTGAATTTTATCATAATCGATAATTTCGTTGTAAAGCTGATTAAGGCGTTCGCGGAGCTGCTCGTTTTCCTCGCGGTATTTCTTTGCATTTGCAAACGTATCGATAGTTTCCGAAACCTTCGCGGAGATCGTGGCCGAAGCTTTCTGAAAAGGTTCGGTTATAGCATCAAAAACAGATACTCCCATTATAGCATATCCGCCCGTTGTAAGGGAGTATATCATGAAGCCTATAAGAACGGCGAGAACAGCCGCGATTATCTTGAATTTTGTCGATTTGAAAAAGTCCCTCACTTTACCATCTCCCTTATGTCATTATGCGGATATAATGAGAATATTCCGAAAAGAGGCGGATATGTCTATCCGCCCCGTTTTTTCACAGATCAATAATATTTTGAATCATCGTTGAGAACTTCGTGAAGCTTGTCGAGGTCTTCAAGGACTTTGCCTGTGCCGTCAGCAACGCAGTCAAGCGGTGAATCGGCAATGTTTACGGGCATTCCCGTTTCCTTGTTGATAAGCTTGTCAAGACCTCTGATAAGTGCGCCGCCGCCTGCAAGGGTGATACCCTGATCGATGATGTCGGCTGCAAGCTCAGGAGGAGTTTTTTCAAGTGTTACCTTGATAGCTTCGATAACGTGGGAAAGAGGTTCTGCAAGTGCTTCTCTGATCTCTGCCGATGTAACAGTGATGTTCTCGGGCAGACCGTTGAGAAGATTACGTCCCTTTATCTCCATATCGGTTTCCTGCTCCATCGGGAATGCAGAACCGATAGCGATCTTGACATTTTCAGCGGTTCTTTCACCGATGAGAAGATTGTATTTTTTCTTGATGTAGTTGATGATAGCGGTGTCGAATGCGTCGCCTGCGATACGGACAGAACGTGATGTAACAATACCGCCGAGAGAGATAACGGCAACTTCGGAAGTGCCGCCGCCGATATCAACGATCATCGAACCCTGCGGCTCGGAAACGGGAAGACCTGCTCCGATAGCGGCAGCCATAGGCTCTTCAATGATGTTTACACGCTTCGCACCCGAGTTTTCTGTAGCTTCCTTAACGGCACGGCGTTCAACGGCTGTGATGCCCGATGGGATACAGATAACAACTCTTGCCTTTGTGAAGAAAGAACCCTTGAGAGCCTTGCTGATGAATTCCTGAAGCATGGTCGTGGTCATTTCAAAGTCAGCAATAACGCCGTCCTTGAGCGGACGAACAGCAACGATAGAACCCGGGGTACGGCCGATAACGTCCTTAGCCTCCTGACCAACGTATTTAGCTCTGTCCGTGCGGGTGTCAACAGCAACAACGGACGGTTCTCTTATAATAATGCCCTTGCCCTTCATGTAAACGAGGGTGTTGGCAGTTCCAAGGTCGATACCGATATCTTTAGTAAACATTTTTATCCTCCATAATAATAATTTATCCGACAAAGCCGATATGCTCGGCTGTTATTTTTAAGTAAAAACAGAGCCAAACGGCACTTATACTAATATTATACCACCATAAAACGCAGTCTACAACACTTTTTTCACGGTTTTTTTCAATTTTCGCATTTTTGGCTTTGTGAATAATACATAAAATTCGCAGAAAAAATTTTTAGTGCATTTTACACTAAACACCATTCAAAATTTGAAAGAAGTGAAGTCGAAAGCGGCAGCCAACGTTCCATTTTACCGGCAAAACGAGTATATTTTAAGTCTTGGCGCAAAATGCACATAAAATAACAAAAGCAGACCTGTTTTTCAAAGGAAATCCCGATGAAAAACAGGTCTGAGTTTGTTATTTATAGCACCTTGCGGCGCAGAACGGGCAACCCGTACCATACAGAAATTACGCCTAAAATATTGGGTTTACAACGGGCGGATATAGAATCCGCCCCTACGGAAATTCGGGTTTTCGCCGTAAATTTTCGGAGCAAAATAATTACGCATTACGCATTCAATTAATTTCGCATTACGAATTACGCATTAAATTATGAGCGGCTGGTACTGTACCCCGTTCATTGCAGCGAGTATCGTTTCGCCCAGTTCGTTGAAATCCGCTACAAGCGAGCGCGGCTTTTTTTCGCTGTCGTCCTGGCCGAACGGCACAAAGTAGTAGCTTTTATAGTTCATCAGCGCGCCGATGTTCTTTGCACTGCCTGCAAGGCCGTCATTCGTTGCGGCGGCTATGACCACGGGACGCGAGTTGCGGATATGCGACTTTGCCGCCATTGTTACGGGAGTATCTATGATCGAATTCGCAAGCTTCGCCATCGTGTTTCCCGTGCAGGGACAGATAACGAGAACATCAAACATTTTCTTCGGACCTATCGGCTCGGCATCCTCTATCGTGAGTATTATCGGCTTCCCCGTTATCTCTTCTATCGTTCTGCGGAAACTCTCAGCCGTTCCGAAACGAGTGTCGAGCGAAGCGGCATTGAACGACATTATCCCTGTCACATCTGCGCCTGCTTCTTTAAGTCTTTTGAGCTGCTCCAATGAGCGTGAAAAGGTGCAGAAGCTTCCGCAGAGCGCATAGCCTATCTTCAGATCCGCAAGACTTGTGTATTTTTCAGACAAAATTCTCTCCCCTTTCCTCTAATATGTTAAGTATCGTCTTTCCTATGGTTATGCCTGCCGTTGTCGGTGCAGCTTTGCCCGGGAGCGAAAGCAGCCAGAGCGTTCTCACGCCGATTTTTGACGCGCTCTCAAAGTCTATTCCCCCTGGCTTTGAGGCGAGGTCTATCACGGGGCAGTCCTTGTTTATCTTCCGCAGAAGCCTTTCGTCAAGAAGCTGCACGGGAACAGTATTGAACACTATCGTTGCCTTTTCAAGCTCCTTGCCGAGCGAAGCAATGTCGGCAGTTTTGCAGCCGTATATCTCCGCCCAGGCACGGTCGGAATATTTCCTTGCGGCGGCGGTTATCTCGGCATTGAACCCCTGCAAAAGCCTTATGAGAGCCTTTGCGATGCGCCCCATTCCGATTATAAGTATCCTCTGCCCCATTATCGTTCGGTCGGTTTCCTCCATCGCAGCCTGCAAAGCTCCCTCAGCGGTAGCTTCGGCGTTCATAACTGCGAATTCCTCACGCTCGGAATAATCTATGACGGTAAGTCCGCGCTTTTCGAGCTTCTCCCTCATTCCTTCGGGGAAACGTCCGCCGAAGATGATGCCATTCTCGGTGACTGCGGCTGTAAGCGTTTCAATCGAAATTTTGCTCTCGGAATAAGGACAGTTCACGTTTTCCCCGTCAGCGCTCACGGGGAGCGGCAGTATAAGGTTATCCGCCTTTTCGTTCAGCGAGATAAGACTGCGGAAATTATGTACCCCTCCGCCCGTGCTTATGCCGTTGTCGAAGCCTATCATATTTACAAAGCAGCCGTTTTCCCTCAAAAATTCTGCAAGCTTCACAAAGCGCAGATCACCGCCCGCTATAAGAAATCTTTTTTTCATTTTAAAGCATTCCTTTCTGTGTTTGCCTGTGCAAAGCTGTGCGGCTCTGCCTATAACCATAATATGAAAAACCCCCGTCTGCTGTTACACAAACGGGGGTTTTCTATACCGCGAAAGGATAACAAGGGGGAGGTTATCTGCTTTCGTTGATATATGTGCTTGCGCGGTTCTGAATGATGTCCGCAACTTCGTCAACAGACTTCTGACCGCTGAAATATGCCTGAACTTCCTCATCGATGATCTTGAGGAGGTCGGTATCATATTCATATACTGTATTTACAGACTTGATGAAGTTCATCATACGCTCGTTGTCCGCATCGGTATTGGGCGTGATAGTGAACGACTGGTTGCCGATCCATATCTGATTGTCGTAGTATTCCTTAGTGCCGTCGCTGTTTTCCCAGTAAGGACGTTCCTTAGCCTTTTCCGCAAGCTTATTGAGTGCGGAGAGCTTTACGGGGAATTCGCCTACATTTTCCTGCACATCATCGGTGAGGAGTGTCTTGATGAATTCCCAAGCACCGTCGGGGTTCTTTGCCTTTTCCATTATTGCAAGAGAGGTGCTTATCTGGAGCATCGAACCATTGCCTTTATCGGACGGAATGCCGACCATTGAAACAGGCTCGCCGAAGTAGCCTTCTTCGTCCTGCTTGAAAGCGTGGAAGTCATAGATGTATTCATCGCGGAGGATAGTCTTTCCCGTGCGGTAGGAGTTTTCACGCTCTGTCCAGTAGCTGTCGTCCTGATAAAGCGTGTCATAATCGATCTCAGTCGGGAGCGTCTTTGCATATTCAAGTGCTTTCTTGAACGAATCGGTATTGAAAGTACATTCGCCCGTTTCGTAGTTTACATACTGACCGATGTTGTAAACGATCATCGAATCAACGAAGCCTGCGCTTGTCATTTCTGTCTGCATTGCACTGTCGGGGTTAGCCTCATGAACTGCGATGAAATCGTCCATTGTCCAGCTGTCCTTGTCGCCGACGATAGACTTCTTTGCGGACTTTGTAACGATGCTGAATGACGGTGCTATTCTGTAGAGCTTGCCGCCTACGCTGAATGCATCGAAAACATTTTCAAGATAATCCGCACGGTTGAAGCTTTCGTCCTTTTCCATAATAGGATCAAGGTCTGCGATAAGTCCCTTTGAAACATAGCTGCTGAACGGGAGCTGGCTGTCAACGAGGAGGATATCCGGTATCTCGCCTGCAACGAGGTCATTGTTAAGACGCTTTATGCAGTCGTCATAGTTCGACCAGTCGTCTCCGACATAGGAAGTGACTTCGATCTGATATTTGTCGCTTGTCTTGTTGAATGTGCTTATCTTGCTCTTGATGTCGTAAGGAATGTATGAAGCATAAACAGAGATGAGCTGCTTGTCGGGAACTTCGGACGGATCAAGCTTTGTGAGGACGTATATCACCATATCGCTGTCGTTGTATGAATATCCGCCGCCCGACATTTCATAATTGTATGCGGAGTAGATGATCTTTCCGTCGGGGGAAACGATAACGTTGCTCATTGCGTTGGAGTCGATGCCCGACTTTATCCAGTCGATAATAGTCTCGCTCTCGTTGGTTTCGATATTCACGCCGTAAAGTGCGGAATCGCCGTTGTAAACAATGTCATAGTCGCCGCCTGAATAGCTGCTGCCATAAACGGAATTGGAAATAGGATATTCCGTATCGCCGAACTTCTTTGCAGCAAAGTCGATGAGCTTTGCATTGTTCTTGGACTCATAGTTTCCGTCAACATTCGTGTAAGTAGTAACGAGCGCATACACGCTGCCATTCTTTGCGCGAACGATAGACGAGATATATCCGCCCGAATCCTGCGCTGTATTCTGATCAAGACCAACGCTGAACTGGAATTTGCCGTTCGCATCAACAACGAGTATAGTGTTGTTTACAAGAACATAGCCGTTGCCGTCATTGTCTTCAACGAAATTGCTGATATAGAAATAATCATTGTCATTGTCGCTGTAGTTTGCTTTAAGATCGTCAAGGTCAACTCTGCCGACCGATTCAAGGTTCGTGTCAAAGCGTTCGAGGTAGAAATGGTCTTCCGATTCGCCCGTTTCATTATCCCATGAGCTTGTGCTTACAAGGATAGCGACCTTATCGCCCGACATAAACATCTTCTGAATGCTTGGCCAGGTGTTCATGCCAAGCTGCTGCTGATCGATGATGAGCTTTTCACCGATCTTGCTGCCGTTAAAATCATAGGCTTCAAGCCAGTACTGCTGGTAGGAATCATAGATGGCTTCGGTGTCAACGGGCGCAGGCTCTTCCGCAGGTTCTTCCGCAGTCTCATTGGTGATATTGCCCGAACCGTCGGCTATTATCATGCCGCCTGCCTCTGCTGCATCTCCGATGCTGATATCTCCTCCGGCAGCACCCGTAACAGCCATACCGAGTGCTTCTCTTTCCATTACGCCGAATTCCGCATCATCGGTATTTCCCGTATCAGCATTGGCATTATCATCTGTGTTCGTGCCATTGTTATTGTTGAGGGAAACAGTTCTTGTGCCGATAATGTAAATTCTGTCCGAATCGGCTGTCATTGCGTTTATGCCTTCAAGATCCGAAACGGGTATCTCCTGCGAGGAGTAAAGATTATCCTTTGATGCCATTTCTGGCTGGTTGGTCTTTCCGCAAGCGCCGAGCGAAAGCATCATTGCCGCCGCCAAGCCTGCGCATACCGTGCGTTTAAGTATCGTTTTTTTCATAAAGTCAGTTTCCGCCTTTCATAGTTTTTTGTCTTGACTTTCTGTTTTTGAAATGTGCTGCTGCCGAAGAAGCGATTTCCTTTATCTTCTCCGAAAGCTTATGTGCAATTGCCTTTCGTTTTATGAAAAACAGAACGGCAAAATACAGAACTGTTAATATCGGAACGCAGAGAGCGGCTATGATAGCGACCATACGGTGCGCTGCCTTTTGCTCTGTGATCCTTGCAGCATTTTCCCAGTAGGGATAAACTATCGGCTTGTCGATGACCGCGCTTTTTCCGCCGTCAAAAGCCGCTTTCAGCATTTTCATTGCGGAGAAGCGTCCCGTGTTGACGATGATCGTTCGGTTATCCTCCGAAACGCCCACAACGTCCTTGATGATCGATTCCGCAAGACCCTTTACGGGACTTGGAAGAACCGCTTCATAGCAGGATATCTCGGGGGCTTGCTCACGGACGAGCTGTATACCTGCGTAGGAGATGAACATATACGGCTTTTTGCCGATAAGATACTGTGTGACCTTATCCTGTTCGGCACGGACAACGCCCGCAACGGTGAATATTTTTCCGCTTATGCTCACAGCCATTCCCTCAACATTGCTCGAGCCGAAAAGCTGCCAGGCGAGCGTTTCATCGAGGACAACTCTGTCCTGCATAAGATCATCGTCCGAATAATAGCTGCCCGAAAGGAGCGTCAATGGGTGGAAAAGGAAGAAATCTCCGCCCGTTACAATAGTGTTCGCATCGACATTCGGTGCATAGCTGTCACTCATGGTCGTAACGGTCATTTTCTGCTCTGCGCAGGAAAAAGCGTCAAAATAGAGCCTTGCGCCCTCTTTTTCGGGCGTGAGCGAGTTTTCGCTCATCTTTTTGTCTATATCGACCCTCATTCGGCGGACTTCGTTAAGGTCAATGCCGTAACCGCCGCTGAAAAATGCCGATATCTGGTCATATCTTCCGCCGTTTTCGCTTTTCCAGCTTTCCGCTGCGTTCTGTGACGGGAGCCTGCCGCCGATCCCTGCAAAGCTGATGCTCAGACAAGCGAAGATCACTATGCAGACCGCATTAAGGGCGGCAAGAATTATATAAAGAAGCTTTTTGATGCCCGTTTTGCTCCCTCCTTTCAGATGATGACCTTTTATCAGTTATCAACAAGACGAACCTGATCGCCTGCGTTGATAGGCTTTGTCGAAGTGGAAATGATGAAGTCGCTCTGTACGACGCCCGTTACGGCCGTGTTCACGCCGTCCGAAGCGAGGACTGTGATATCCGCGCGCTTTGCGATATATCTGTTGCCGAGAGGGCTGCTCTTTGCAACGACCGTGAGAACGAACTTGCCGTTCGAGTCCTCCTTGATAGCGTTGTTCGGAATGATACATTCATACGGCTGACCCTTTCCGCCGAGAACGAGCTGCAATGACTGTCCCGGAGCAACATCGCCCGTGATATCGAAAACAAGCTGCTTTTTCTGCGTGTCTGACTGGTCTGCCTTTATCTGAGTGAGCTTCGCCTGAGCATCGCCGCCCCAGAAATACTGTATGTCCGCATTGTCACCGATCTTGACCTTTTTAGCCTGATCGAGCGTTACGGAAAAGCTTGCTGTATAACCCTTTTCGGTCATTTCGATAGATGCTACCGAAGCTCCCGATTCAAGTGTTTCGCCTGCTGTTATCTTCATCGAGCTTATAACGCCTGCGACCTGAGCTGTGATCTCGCCGCCTGCAGCGTCAGCCTTGATCTTTTCGACCTTTTCTTCAAGGCGCTTGATCTCTCTCTGCAAAGCCTCTGTTGCGATCTCGTCTTTTCCTGCGGCTGCGAGGTCGTCCTTCTGCTTCTTCTGAAGTGCAAGCTTCTGGCTTTCAAGATCACGCTCCTTGGACTCGATCGAATTGATGGTTTCAAGGTCTGCGTCAGCCTGAGTCTTGTCAAGCTTTACATCTTCGATCTCCGCTTTCACATTGTCAAGCTCATTGTTTTTATTGTCAGCCTTTGCCTTTACGGATTTCTTTTCGGCGTTGAGCTTTTTGCTGACCTCGATCTTCTGAAGATTGAGCTTGTTTTCGGCTTTGTTGAAGCTGTTGGTAAAGGTGGTCTGATTGTTTGTTGCGGTCTTGAGTTTCTGACTGATGAGGTTGCTCGTCGTCTGCTTGTTGTAAAGCTCATTAAGCTCCGACCTTGCTTTGCTGAGATCGGTGTTCGTATCCTTTATGCTCTGAGCTACGGTGATAGGATCGCCATCATCACTCACCAGTGCCTCAAGATACCTTTCGTTGAGCGCGTCGAGCTGTGACTGGAGCTTCGATATCTCAGCCTGCTTGCTGATGATATCCTCATTCGTGACCTTATCGCCGAGTTCCTTTGTGATCTGCTCGACCTGCTTGTCGTATTTTTCCTTTTCGGCCTTGTATTTTACAACATCGTCATAAAGCGGTGAAAGTACCTTGCTGTAAACATCATCGAGCGATTCATAATCATCGCCGCTGAGTGCCGTGAGCTGTTCGCCGATGTGTGTAAGCTCGTCTTCAAAAGCCTTGCTCTCTTTTGTGAGGTCATTGCTCTGCTTTGTGAGGTCGTTTATCTTATCTTCAAGTGCTTTCTGCTCTTCGATCTTTTTAAGATAATCATCGCTTCCGCCAAGTGTCTGTTTGAGCCTTGCAATATCCTCTTCAAGATTTTTTATCGAAAGCTCATCTGCGGAATAATCAACGCCTGCATCAAGGAGCTTTGTTCTGTATTCGTCCTGCTTGGCTTCAAGATCGCTCTGTGCCTGCTGAAGGTCGGGGCTTTCACCCTCCTCAAAGCGGAGAAGCACCTGACCCTTTTCGACAGTGTCGCCCTGCTTTACTTCAATAGCCTGAACGACCCTTGACGAGCCTGTGTATTTTACTTCATACTGCTGTGCGGCTTCGACCGTGGCAGTTCCTCTTATCTGCTCGGAAAGGCTTCCGTTCTCAACATATTTCGCCGAAACTTCGGGCAGAGAATAGTTCATTATAGTATTGGAGAAAAACGTCAGCAGGAGCATTATCGTGAGAAAAATTATCGCCGCCGTTTTCACCCATTCACGTCTTTTATTTTCCATTTATGTACCTCCATCTGAAGATCATCAGATATTAACCCTTAATACCGCCCGAATATGCGATCCCCTCAACGAGATAATCCTCGCCGTAAAGGAACATCAGCAGCGTGGGTATCATATATATCGTCGCAACCGCAAATGCAAGTCCGATCTCGCCCGAATTTATCCTCGAAAGGAAGACCGACAGCGGATAAAGGCTTTCGTCCGAAAGAAGAATAAGCGGCTGTTCGACCATATTCCAGTAATCGATGAAAACAAGTATTATTACCGAGAATATAACGCTCTTGCAGAGCGGCAGTGCTATGTAGCGGAATATCTGCATCTCGCCTGCACCGTCAAGCTTTGCCGCCTCAATGAGTGATTCGGGTATTCGCTTCATCACCTTTGTCAGCAGGAACACCGAGTAAGGCGTGAACACCGCAGGCAGGATTATCGCCCACCGCGTGTTCAGTATCCCAAGCTTATCCGCAACGAGATAGTTCGGAACGAGCGTTACCTGATACGGCATCATCATTACTATTACATATACGAAGAAAAGTATCTCTTTCAGCCTGCCTTTGAGCCGTGCGAAGCCGTATGAAGCGAACGCCGCCACCGCAAGCTGGAATATAACTATCGGAACAACGAGTATCACCGAGTTCCAGAATTTCAGCAGATAATCGGGACTCTTGAAAAGCACCGTGAAATACTGCGAGAACGAAACCATATCGGGGATAAATTTCAGGTTCACCTTTTCGGAGATGAATGTCTTTCCGCCCGATTCCGTCGTTGAGAATACCGAACCGTAGTTCGCCGATATCTCCGAGGACGACATAAACGAGTTCGCTATCGTCAGCACGGTCGGCATAAGGAATATGAGTGCCGCTGCCGCCGCAAATATCGTCATCACCGCAAGACCTATCCTGTTCTGACGGCGGTTGAATTTTTTCCTGCGAAGAGGCTTTTTAACTGTATTTTCAGCTGTCATTCCGAATCCTCCCCGAACTTATTTTCAGCAGCGAACAGCAGTGCAAGTATCACGATAATAACTATCGACATTATTATCGCCGCCGCCGAAAGCTTCTGATAATCGAGCGAGCGGAACGTGTTGTTCATAAAGTGTTGAAGCATATATATCGAGTCGTATGGGTAGTCA
This sequence comes from uncultured Ruminococcus sp., assembly GCA_945868475.1. Classification (GTDB taxonomy): domain Bacteria; phylum Bacillota; class Clostridia; order Oscillospirales; family Ruminococcaceae; genus UMGS363. The sequence continues at coordinate 124,618 of CAMBLM010000006.1, forward strand.
CCCGTGAGCAGATAGACCTCGCGGAATACCTTGAACGAGTTTATCAGCGAAAGTATCGCAACGAAAAGTATCGTCGGCGAAAGATGACGAAGCTTTATATGGAAAAACTTGTACCAGGCGCCAGCGCCCTCGAGCGTCGCGACCTCGAGCTGATCCTTGGATATTCCTCCGAGTGCCGACAGGAACAGTATCATATTGTAGCCAAGGTTTTTCCATAGGAAAAGCACCGTTACAACTATCATAGCCTTGTCGGATTTGAGCCAGTCTATCTTGTCAATGCCAAATTTGGAGAGGATCTCGTTGAGCGTTCCGTTGTAGTGGAAAATAACCTGCCAGATGAGTACGACCGAAGCAACCGGGACCATCATCGGACAGAGAAAGCTTGCCCTGAATTGGCTGACGAACGGAATTTTCGCATCAAGAAGCATTGCAAGCGCCAATCCCAGCACAACAGCGAGCGGCACGGACGTGAGCGAGAATTTCAGCGTGTTGAGAGCCGCTTTTTTGAACGCGCTGTTTTTCAGCAGGCTTATGTAGTTGTCAAGAAACACAAAATCCTTATTTATCGGGTTGTCAACGACCGAGTAATAAAAAATTACCATAAACGGCACTATAAAAAATATCATAACACCGATAAAGCTCGGTCCGATGCATGCTATCGGGAATGCCTTTGACTTCAAAGAAGCCTTCGGCGGCTTTTCGCGAACCTTTTTTTCGCGCCGCACCTTATTTATATCAGGCTTTGCGCCTTTTTTCTTCATTTTATTTTTCATCTCCCTGACGAAAACTCTAACGTCATTATTCTGTTTTTACATTATAGCACACTTATTTTTGTTTTTCCACATTAAACATAAACTGTAATCTAATTTTAAACATTTCGCCGAAAAAGAAGTTTTTGTTACCGTTTTGAAATAAATCTTGCCGGCTTTTTGCACTTCAATTTTTTCTAAGGTTGCTCTAAGGTTCGGGTTTTATACTTTAACTCAAAGTTAAGCACAGGTTAAATCTAACGAAAGGATATAAAAATGGAGCAGAAATTCCGTCACGAATATAAACATTCGATAACCCCTGCCGATATGGTCACGCTGCGTATGCGGCTCTCTGCCGTTATGCAGCACGACAGCTTCACTGTCGGCGGAAAATATTTTATACGAAGCCTTTACTTCGACAATATTTTCGACAAGGCTTTGTTTGAAAAGCTCAACGGCGTCAATCAGCGTGAAAAGTTTCGCATCCGCTACTACAACGGTGACACGTCCTTTATCCGACTTGAAAAAAAGGCGAAGTTCGGTGGACTTTCCTCAAAGCTGAGTGCGCAGCTGACCTACGGACAAGCCGACCTGCTCGCACGGGGAATCCCCGTTCGCAGCAGCAAAAACGAGCTTATCGACGAGCTTGCGTTCAAGATGGACACCCAACTTCTGAAGCCGAAAACGATAGTCGATTACACGCGTGAGGCGTTCGTTTATCCTGCAGGGAATGTCCGCATAACGCTCGACTATAACATTCGCACGGGAATGGACCCGACCGAGCTTCTTGATCCAAACTGCGTGACCGTTCCCACGGGCGAGGATATTATCCTCGAGGTAAAATGGGACGAATATCTCCCGTCGGCAATAGAACAGGCCGTCCAGCTCGGGAGCAGGCAGACTTCGTCCTTTTCCAAATATGCAGCCTGCCGTATCTACGGATAAATATACCATTATAAAGGAGTAAACTACAATGACCTTCAACGATATTTTCAAATCAAGCTTTCTCGAAAATGTTACAAGCGTAAGCCTGCTCGATATGGTGATCTCGCTCGCGCTTGCGTTCGGACTCGGACTTTTCATCTTCTTCGTTTATAAAAAGACCTACTCGGGAGTGATGTATTCCTCGGGTTTCGGCGTAACGCTTATTGCTCTGACGATGATAACCAACCTTGTTATCCTCGCCGTGACTTCAAACGTTGTCCTTTCGCTCGGTATGGTCGGCGCACTTTCCATCGTCCGTTTCCGCACGGCTATAAAAGAACCGCTTGACATCGCATTTCTCTTCTGGTCGATAGCCGCAGGCATCGTCCTCGCAGCAGGTATGATACCTCTCGCAGTTATCGGCAGCATCATCATCGGCGCAGTTCTTATCATCTTCGTAAATAAAAAGGCTCACATCAATCCTTACATTGCCGTTATCAAGTGTGACAGCCACGAAAGCGAAGCTGCCGCTCACGAATTCCTGACCAAGCAGACGCAGCGATGCACTGTCAAGAGCAAAGCCGCTGTAAACGGCGCAGTTGAGGTCAACTACGAGATCCGCCTTAAAGATGACAACACCGACTTCGTGAATATCCTCTCCGAGATGAACGGCGTTCAGAGTGCTGTCCTTGTAAGCTTCAACGGCGAATATATGGGATAAACAGGGAGAAAAAACAATGTCAACAAGCAAACACTTTAACAGGATATGCGCCGTTGTAATGGTTTTATGTCTTGCCGTTACGCTTATGCTCTGCTTTCCCGATGCTGTCGGCATACAGACCGCGTCAAAAACACTCGGCTATGAATCGCGGCTCTTCGACACATCTTATGTACACTCCATTGACATAGTTATGGACGATTGGGACAGCTTCATCGAGAACTGCGAAAGCGAGGAATATTCCTCCTGCGCGGTTGTCATCAACGGCGAAAGCTACAAAAACATCGCTATCCGCGCCAAGGGCAACACCTCGCTGAGCCAGGTCGCAAACTACGGCAATGACCGTTACAGCTTCAAGATCGAATTCGACCATTACAACGATGCGACCACCTGCCACGGTCTTGACAAGCTTTGCCTTAACAATATGATCCAGGACAACACATATATGAAAGACTATCTTTGCTATACGATGATGAACTACGCAGGCGTAAGTTCTCCGCTTTGCAGCTTTGCATATATCACCGTCAACGGCGAGGACTGGGGACTTTATCTTGCCGTTGAAGCGGTCGAGGACAGTTTTCTCGAACGGAATTACAACGGCACGGGCAACCTTTACAAGCCCGACAGTATGTCAATGGGCGGCGGCAGAGGAAACGGCAAAGACTTCGATCAGGACGATTTCGATTTCAGCAAATCTGATAAGTTCAACACTGAAAACTCCGCCGAAAGCAACACCTCGGACAACACCGAAACTTCAGCCGAAAACACCCAGAAGCAGTTCGATTTTTCTCCTCCGCAAATGGGCAACTTCGGCGGTGGAAAAGGCGGTTTTGGCGGCTTCAGCGGTATGGGTTCGGACGATGTAAAGCTTATCTACACCGATGACGATCTCGACAGCTATGAGAATATTTTCGACAGTGCCAAGACCGATATCACCGATTCCGACAAAACGCGGCTCATAAATTCGCTCAAAGTCCTGAACTCGGACGATGCGGCTTCGACCGTTGATGTCGATTCGGTGATAAAATATTTTGCCGTTCACAATTTCGTCTGCAATTTTGACAGCTACACAGGCTCGATGATACACAATTATTATCTCTATGAAAATGACGGCATACTTTCAATGATACCTTGGGATTACAACCTCGCTTTCGGTGCTTTTGTCGGCGGCAGCGACAGCACTTCGATGATAAACTTCCCCATCGACTCTCCCGTTTCGGGCGGTGACACCGATTCACGCCCTATGCTCGCCTGGATCTTCGCCGATGAGAAATACACCGAGCTTTATCACGAAGCACTTTCGGAATTCATCGCGAACTATTTCGAGAGCGGATATTTCGTGGAAGAGATCGACCGTGTGACCGCACTTATCTCACCTTATGTCGAGAAAGACCCGACAAAATTCTGCACTTATGATGAGTTCACCGAGGGCGTTGCCGCGCTCAAAGAATTCTGCACCCTCCGTGCGGAAAGCGTAAGAGGTCAGCTTGACGGAACTATTCCCTCCACCTCCGATGCACAGTCAGCCGACAGCTCCGCACTCATCAGCGGCTCGTCCGTAAGCATAAGTGCAATGGGTTCGATGAATGTCGGCGGCGGAATGGGCGGCGGCAAACAGGACGGCGGCTTCGGCACTCCTCCCGATGGAAATTTCGGCAATTTCGACGGCACTCCTCCCGAAATGCCCGATTCCGATAATTCGGACGGTCAGATGCCAAGCTTCGACGGAAACCCTCCCGAGCTTCCGAGCGGAGATGCTCCGAACGGTGATGCTCCTCAGCCGCCGACAAACGGCGATACTTCGGGTGATACTTCATCGGACAATGAAACCAAACAGCAGACGAACGATTCTTCTGCTGACACTGAAAAAATCGAAGCTGCCGCTCCCGAGCAGAATGAGCAAACCTCCGCACTGTTAGACGACACTAACGCTCCCGAATCTCCGAGCGGCGAAGCTTCACAACCTGCAAAGGAAGAAGCTTCTTCCGATAATAAATCCGGTGACAACTACGAAAATTCCGATACATCGGCTGCCGAAAATGATACTATCGGCACAGACAAGTCCTCCGACCACTCAGAAAACCCGTTCATCCCCTCGCCGAAGCAGAACAGCGATCGGAGTGCCGCCGATGAAAACAACGGTCAGGACAGACCACAAATGCCGTCCGACAGCAGTTCGTCCGCTTCGTCAAATACAGAAACTATAGTGCTTCTCTGCATTTCCGCAGGTGCTTTGATAGCTGCGATAATGCTCACTAAAATTTTCAAAGACAGGATATGATCTCTGAAAACGTTGTTATACTAAACACCATTTAAAATTTGGAAAAAATCAAGCCGATAATCTCGCATATATAGGATTGCGGCGCAGATTTTTTCCTGTATTTTATTGGTGTTTAGTATTATTCCGCACAGCAGCTTGATATAAAAGCAGTTGATACATACAAAAAAGCGTTCGTTTTTTATATTCGGACGCTTTTTTCGTTTTGTGTGCCGTAATTGATACAAAAAAGGTTTGTTTTAATAGTGAATTTTTACAAATATCAATAATTTGACGGGTTTATGAAAAAATTCATTGATTTTCTATTGCAATTATCTGCAATTGTGGTATAATTATTTTATATAAAAAGATATCAAAGGAAAGTGGAGGTAACTTCTCATGAAAACAGTAATGGTGACAGGTGCATCGGGAATGATCGGACTGGCGCTTACCGAAACCCTCCTCGAAAAAGGTTTCAAGGTTATCGGCACGGACAGCAAGCCGAATGATTTTGTCAACTCGCCTAACTACAGCTTCGTTCAGGCGTCTATCGATGATAAAGACAATATAACAAATACCCTCAATGGCAGCAGCATCGATGCTCTTGTGCATCTTGCATGCTCCTGCGACAATGATTTTCCCCCGATCATCACTTCGGCAGAGGAAAAAAAGAGCGCAGCCGTTGACAAGTACCTTTACAAAGCAGCCGTTGACGCAGGCGTCGGCGACATTATCCTTTTAAGTACATATCAGGTATATGCTCCGCAGAAAACACGTGAGCCTATCCGTGAAACCTCCGATGAAAAGCCTACAACGGCTTACGGAAAGATGAAATACGAAAGCGAAAAGGCAATGGCTAAGGTAGTAACAAAGAGTGCTTCCTGCAAATGCGTTATCGCCCGTGTTTCCCCCGTTTATACAAAGGATTTCACAGACAATCTCAAAGCGAAGATCTTCGACCCAAAGGAAGGCTGCGCATTTGTATACGGCTACGGCGACTATGGTTACTCTTTCTGCTGCGTTTACAACCTCGTTGACTTCATTGTCGGCGTTCTCAATATCGCACAGGGCGTAAACTATATGGGCGTTTACAACGTCTGCGATACAAAGCCTATCGCTGCAAAAGAGATACTCGATCTTCTCCGTGAACGCCACGCAATTGGTGCTGTAGTTCAGCGTAACCTCGGCTCGGAGGGCATCAAGGGCTTGTTCAACTTCGGCGGCGGCGGAAAGAACGACTACCGCTACAATGATATAAGCCTTGCCTGCAGCAATATTTCTTATGATAATACAAAGGCACAGCGTATCTCGGCATTTCGCTGGAAGCTTTCCAACACAAAGTAAAAATCACATAAAAACGGCGTTTCCGAATTCGGGAACGCCGTTTTTTTATTTACTTTTCGTCCGCTTGTGATAGCTGTTGTAGTCGAACTTTATCCTATCGCATACAAGGTCAACAAGCTGTTCTGTATCGTTAAGTACCGTGTCGGCAAATTCACGCGTGATGTTCGCAGGAATGTCGGCAGGGTAACGTGTTTCAATGTAAAAACGGTTCAGCACCGTGCTTTTGCCTATCCAGTCGGTGAACTCGCCATCAAGCATAGCCGCCTGCTTGCAAAGCCATGTAAGGTTGTGACCGTCAAGGAGATGATGCGTCTTATAAAGCAGGAATGCCTTGAACGACTTTTCCATAGCCTGCTGGCAGTGGAAAACGACCTGCTCGTAAAGCCGCTTGTCATCTATAAGGACTTTTGCGGACAAAAGATCCTGATAAGCGTGGTAAAGCCAGTCATAGTAACGTTTGCTGTCAGTTTTGTGGCTGTTGTTTCTGCTCATAAAGCTTAACTCCCTCATTGTCTATACGCGAAGCGAATGTGCAGTCATCATCAAGACATTCATTCCATTCGGTAACGCAGTAAATGATAACATCGCACGGAACGGGGCAGTCGGTCTTGATAAGGATCTCGCTTTCAAGTTCATTTTCATTGTAGCTGTCATCAACAACAGCGCAAATTTTAAATGCAGTGAGTTCGCCTGCGGAATTGTGCTTGCTTGAAATGAGGAAGATCTGGAACGGATCGCAAAGCTTGACGATCTCGTCGGACATTTTTCTGATGATCGGATCATTGATATCTTTCATATTAACACCTTCTTTACCTTTATTAATAATATTATATAACAATATCAACAATAAGTCAAGTTAATTCAAAATTAATTCTATGAAAAAAGAACAAAACAAAAGATTAATTCGGAATGCGGAATTCGGAATTCGGAATTAATTGTATTTTGTAAATTTACCGCAAAACACCGAATTCCGTAGGGGCGGATTCTATATCCGACCGATGCAAAAAAACGATATTTTACCCGACAAATTCTGTATGGGACGGGTTTCCCGTCCCGAATTGCGAAGCGATTTTTCGACGCACCCAAACATCGTAAATAATAGCAAAAACCGACCTATTTTCAAAGGATTTTCCTTGAAAATAGGTCGATTTATTTATTATATAAACGCCTTGCGGCGCAGGACGGGAAACCCGTCCCCTACAGTATTTTGTGGGTATAAAACGACAATGTTGTAACGGGCGGATATAGAATCCGCCCCTACGATTTTACGGTAACTTACGGAACAAAATAATTACGCATTACGAATTACGCATTAAATTAATTCCGCATTCCGAATTCCTAATTCCGAATTTAATTATCACGCTCTGAGTTCTGCACCGAGCTTTGCAAGCTCTTTGAGTACACGCTTCATTGCTGCATCTGCCTGCTCATCAGTGAGTGTTCCCTCGTGTGAACGCATTGAGATAGCGAATGCTACGGACTTTCTGCCCTCGCCTACCTGCTTGCCCTTGTAAACGTCAAAAAGCTCTACCGTTTCAAGGATATTTCCTACTGCGCCCTTGATAGCCTTTTCGATAGTTGCTACAGGAAGCTTGTCATCACATACAACAGCGATATCTCTTGTTGTTGCAGGGAACTTAGGCAGCGGCTTGTAAACCTTGTCGCCCTCTTCTGCGGCAATTGCCATCATTTCGGGAACTTCAAGCTTTGCAGCATAAGCCTTTACGCCGATGCCGTAATTTTCAAGCACAACGGGAGCAAGCTCGCCGAGGATACCGAAAACCTTGCCGTTCTTGCTTACGACTGCACATCTGCCCGGGTGGAATGCGCTTGCTTCGGGGTAAACGTCTGTATCCGTGCAAGCCTCAAAGTCGCACTCGCCGAGTCCCATTTCATCGAGGACAGCTTCTACCTTGCCCTTGAGGAGGAAGAAGTCAGCGTCCTTGCCGTACATACCTACCGCAAGACGTGCAGGCTCTTCGGGGAGTTCCTGACCCGAAACGGGGATATACTCATTGCCGATCTCGAAGAGATAAGCCTCTGCGTTTCTGTTATTGTAGTTTCTTGCGAGGACTTCACACATCGACGGGATAATAGTCGTTCTCATTACGGAAGTGTCTTCGCCGAGAGGATTTGTGATAGTTACTGTCTTGCGGAGCTTGCTGTCGGCAGGAAGATTAATCTTGTCGAAATACTTCGGGCTTACGAAAGAGTAGGTCGAAATTTCGTAGCAGCCGAGAGCAGCCATTGTGTTTGCAAGCTTGCGCTCGAACTTCTGCTTTGGTGTGAGCTGTGCCTGAGCAACACCGCGGATAACGGTCTTAGGGATCTTATTGTAGCCGTAAAGACGTGCAACTTCCTCTGCGATATCGGACTTGCATTCAATGTCAACTCTGTATGCGGGAGCGTATGCAACGCCGTCCTTTACGGTGAAATCAAGCTTGTTGAGATAGCCGATCATTTCTTCCTCGGGGATATCCGTGCCGAGGAACTTGTTTATCCATTCTGCGCTGAACGGAGCGGATTTCTGTGTGTCAACGCCGTTCGAGACCTTGATATATTCTGTAACGACTTCGCCGCAGCCGAGCATTTCAACGAGTTCAAGTGCTCTCCTCAGCGCAGGTTCAGCCATTCTCGGGTCAAGGCCCTTTTCAAAACGTGCGGAAGCGTCTGTTCTCATTCCGAGAGCCTTTGCCGTTGTACGAACGGAAGCACCGTCAAAGCATGCTGCTTCAAATACAACATCGACCGTATCGTCCATGATACCGCTGTATTCGCCGCCCATTACACCTGCAACCGCAACAGGCTTCTGTGCGTCTGCGATAACGAGCATATTGTCGGTAAGCTCACGCTCAACGCCGTCAAGTGTCGTGATCTTCTCACCGTTCTTTGCACGGCGAACGTCGATAGAAGCACCGTCAATATAGCGGATATCGAAAGCATGCATTGGCTGACCGTATTCAAGCATTACAAAGTTTGTGATATCGACAAAATTATTGATAGGACGAACGCCGCTTGCACGAAGACGCTCACGCATCCAGCGAGGTGACATTCCGACTTTAACGTTCTTTACAACCGCTGCGATATAAACGGAGCATTTTTCCTTGTCGGAGATAGTAACGCTCTTCAGGCTGTCCTTTGCGCTGCCGCCGATGCCCTTGAATTCGGGTTCGTGGAGCTTTAACGGAAGGTCGAAAGTAGCAGCTGTTTCACGTGCAAGACCGATAACGCTCATACAGTCGGGACGGTTGGAAGTGATCTCGAATTCTACTGCTGTATCGCCAAGTCCGACAGCTTCCTTTATATCCATACCGAGTTTAAGCTCGGGGCAGCCCTCTTCCTGCTGTAAAAGGAAGATACCGTCTGCGATAGCATAAGGGAAATCGTGAGTTGTAAGTCCGAGTTCGCCAAGGGAGCAGAGCATACCGTTCGACTCAACGCCGCGAAGCTTGCCCTTTTTGATCTTAACGCCGTTAGGGAGCGTTGAACCGTCCATTGCAACGGGAACGATGTCGCCGGCCTTGACGTTCGGCGCACCTGTTACGATCTGGATAGGCTCGCCGTTGCCTGCCGAACCGACATCCACCTGGCATACAACAAGGTGGTCGGAGTTTTCGTGCGGAACAACGGAAAGAAGCTTTCCGACAACTACCTTGCTTATCTCGCTGCCCTCTGTATCATAACGCTCGACCTTTGAGCCGCTGATAGTAAGTCCCGAGCAGAAATCCTTTATACTCATATCTCCGATATCAACATAATCGGAGAGCCATTTCATTGAAAGATCCATTTAGAATTTTCCTCCTTATTTTTTTCTGATAACAACAATGCTTTCCGCCTTTACAGTGGTAAAATACTCTGTTATATCCGCTTTCTGATAATTAGCACGGAACAGTATATCTGCCGACGGACATTTCTTCATAAGCATATCGTAAAAGTTCTCATTCATATATTCAAGTCCGACCGTGACGATGCATTTGCCGTAGCTTTTCGTTCTGAAAACAATGTTTGTTGCTGTTGGTGAACCGACATAGGTGTTCGTTTTTACTTCATCTATCTCATAGTAAGGAAGAATAAGTCCTTCCGCCGAAAAAAGATATTCCGAAGTGAAATAAAAGCTTCTGAAATTTGTACAGCTTTCAAGCTCCGCAGCAATTTTGTCAGCCGCATTTTCGGACAAGCCGCCAAGCTGCCTTTTCATCGACCTGCTCTGCTTTATATTCAAGCCTATCAAAGCAATGCTCACTATTACGGAGATCATCCTCCACAGCATACCGTAATCCGTTCCCTCCAGCAGCTTTAACAGCGGGATAAGAATAACGGTATAGACTATACTTAAAATATTCCATAAACGCTGCTTATATTGGAAACGCTTTTTATAACGCAGAAACAGGCTGTTTTTGTCGGTGCTTTCCATTTATCAGAACTGACCCAAGAATCTCATATCGTTCTCATAGAGCAGACGCATATCGCCGATCTTGTATCTGCCCATTGTGATCCTTTCGAGTCCGATGCCGAATGCAAAGCCGCTGTAGACCTCTGGGTCGATGCCGCAGCCTTCAAGTACCTTCGGGTGGACCATGCCTGCGCCGAGGAGTTCGATATAACCCTCGTTCTTGCAGAGAGGACAGCCTGCGCCGTGGCAGTTGAAGCACATCATATCAACTTCTGCGGAAGGCTCTGTGTATGGGAAGTGGTGGGGACGAAGTCTGATCTGACAATCCTCGCCGTAAATTCTCTTCATAAGGAGTTCAAGCGTACCGTTGAGGTCAGCCATTGTGATGCCCTTGTCAACAACAAGTCCCTCGATCTGGTGGAAGAGAGGTGAATGTGTCGCATCGACCGTATCGGAGCGGTAAACTCTGCCCGGGGAGATGATACGGATAGGCGGCTTCTTGTTTTCCATCGTTCTGATCTGTACGGAGGAAGTCTGTGTACGGAGAACAACGTTGTCATTGATATAGAATGTATCCTGCGTATCTCTTGCAGGGTGATGCTTCGGCATATTGAGTGCCTCGAAGCAATAGTGGTCTGTTTCTACCTCAGGACCCTCAGCTATCTCAAATCCCATTCCGAGGAAAACTTCCTTGATATCATTGAGGGTAACTGTGAGGGGGTGAAGCTTGCCGACTTTCTGCTTTGTTCCCGGCATTGTAACATCGAGCGTTTCAGCTTCGAGCTGCTTCTTTGCAAGCTCTGTTTTGAGTGCCTGCATGCGGTTTGTGATGTTTTCTTCGATATCGGAACGAACCTTGTTCGCAAGCTGTCCGATAACGGGACGCTCCTCTGCGGAAAGTCCGCCCATCTGCTTCAGAATTCCCGTAAGCTCACCCTTTTTGCCGAGGAATTTTACTCTGAGATTTTCCAGCACATCAAGGCTCTCGCACTTGTCAAGCTCCTCATGCGCAAGACTTCTGATCTTTTCAAGCTGCTCTTTCATAAATTTGACCATTCCTTTCCGTGTTCCGCTTTTCTGCGGAAATTTGCCAACTAAAAAAGCCTGCCCCTCATCGGGACAAGCCATAGCCTGCTTATAACCACCCATTTTATATAAGGAACTATCATTCCCCTTGCCTTAACGCGGCATACGTCAGCAACTACAAGCGTTTCTGCGCCTTCACTGCTGCCACTCACGGAGCGAAATTTCAGCCTTGCGGTATCTGAGGATATCCCAGCCTTGTACCCTCTCTCTGAAAGACACCTTTTTGCAGAGCCTACAACTCTTTAAACGTGTTTTTATACAGATGTTCTTTTTAAAATAACGCCGACAAAGAAAATTTACCGTCAGCTCTTTTATTATATATCATTATTTTAAAAATTGCAAGTATTTTTTACTTGAAAATAAATAATTTCTATGTTATAATGTATAAAGAATCTAACTCGAAGCGTTATTTTGTCGGTTTGTGTCATAGATCGGCATGATGACATTGTTTTATTGGAAAGGAGCTGCCAAGGGTTTGACCTTAGGCTTTTTATTTTATGGACGTTTTTGTTGAACAGCTTGTAAAAAAACCTGCGAACGGTAAAACACTCGCTTTGAAGATACTTATCATCTTCGGAGTGATAATCGTTTCTGCGTTCTGCCTCTATCTTACACTTCTCGGCATAATTCTGGCGCTGCTGCTCATATTTGCTGCGATCTACGGCGGATATTACCTTATCACGGGTCTTAATGCCGAGTATGAGTACATCATCACCAACGGCGAGATCGATATCGACAAGATAATCGCACAGCGCAAGAGAAAGCGCCTTATCACCGCCAAGCCTTCCAAGTTTGAAGCTTTCGGAAAGCTTGCCGATGCGCCTGCCGCTTCGGGAATAACCATTGTCGAGGCAAGCGGCATCGCAGACGAGGAAGCCGAGGACTATTACATCGATTTCACTCATGATTCGTTCGGAAAGGTAAGACTTGTTTTCACCCCGACCGAACGCACCGTCGAAGCTATCACCCCGTTCCTCCCACGCCAGGTCAAGGTCGAATACGAAAGAAAATACAACAACTGATCTTGCCCCGAAATGTGCGGTGATCGGTCTAAGGAGATAATTTTATGATAATGGAAAGCTACCATGCTGATATGCCCCACATGAGAGAGCTTGTGAAGAAGCCGAAATTCATTTCAAGGGTCTATTCTCCGCAGGAAATGAAGTTCATTATGGGGAAAAATTTCTCCCCGAACATCATGGCTGAAATGTACTGCGCCAAGCTCGCGATGAAAAAAGCTATCGGCGCACGTTTCAGAGGGTGCAGCATTCAGGAGATCTCCGTCCTCACCGATTATTCGGGAACTTACTACATAAGCCTTTCGGGCGAAGCAAAGAAAAGGCTTGTTTCCACGAAAATGAAAATAAGCGTTTCCTGCTCCCATTCCAAGTCGATCGCAATGGGAACGGTATTGATCGAGTTTTAGCTTTTGAGCCGTGCAGAATTTCTGTGCGGTTTTTTTGTAAAGGAGCGATAAAAATGTACTATGCAACACCACAGCAGATGAAAGAAATAGAGCGTTACTCCGACGCCCACGGCGTTTCCTACCGCGAGCTTATGGAAAATGCAGGCGCAGCCGCAGCCGAGCTTGTGTGCAGGCTTTCGTCAAAATATGACCTCTCGGGCGGCGTTATGATACTCTGCGGAAAGGGCAACAACGGCGGCGACGGCTTCGTGCTGGCGAAGAACCTCTTCGACATCGGAATGACCGTCTATGCCGTCCTCACGAGCGGCGACCCTGCGACCGAGCTTGCAGGCTATGAATATTGTCAGCTCGGCGAGTGCGGCATCGACGTTCTTGACCTTAACGACAATATCGACAAGGTATTTTCGCTGTTCTCATCCTGTTCGCTCATCGTCGATGCTGTCTACGGCACAGGATTTCACGGCGAGCTTCCGCCCGAAATAAAAGCCTGCTTCAGCTTCGCGAAACGCTGCAAAAAACCGATAATCGCTATAGATACTCCATCGGGCGGCAACTGCCTTACGGGTGAAGCCGAGGACGATGTTTTCAAGTGCGACCACACTATTACATTCGGCTGTATAAAGACGGGTATGCTCTCCGAGCCGCTTAGGTCGCTCTGCGGCGAAATAACCGTCGCAGATATAGGCTTCACCGAGGAATGTTTCGCGTCCGTCCCCTACGTTGCGCAGGAACTTGGCGAGGAATATGTAAAAGCACTTTTCCCCAAACGCTCAGAAAACTGCTATAAAAACCGGTTCGGACACCTTTTTAACGTTTCGGGCTGTAAAAAAATGAGCGGTGCGGCGCAGATGTCAACGCTTTCCGCTCTGCGAAGCGGCGTCGGACGTGTCACCCTCGCTTCAACGAACGAAGTCACCGACCGACTTGCCCCGTTCGTATTTGAAGCAACTTTTCTCCCCCTTGATGCTGCAAAGGACGGCTCCGTTTCCGCCAAATCGGCAAATGTTCTTATAAATGAGCTGAAAAATGCGACCGCCGTTTCCGTTGGCAGCGGCTTATCCCATACAAAAGATACCGAAGAGATCGTCAAAAACGTCATCGAAAACACAAACTGCCCCATAATTATTGATGCGGACGGCATAAACTGCCTGTGTTCCTGCATAGATATTATCAGAAACACAAAGGGCAGGCTTATCCTCACTCCGCATTACGGCGAGCTTAAACGCCTTTACGCCGCTGCTTTCGACACCGACTACCCCGACAGGCTCACAATGGCTGTGAAGCTTGCGCGCGAGTTTGATGTTGTCGTTGCCGCAAAGGGCGTTCCGACCTATATCGCAGGCGATGGAAAGCTTTTCATCTGCAAAGCAGGCAACCCGGGTCTTGCCAAGGGCGGCAGCGGTGATGTTCTCACGGGCATCATCGGCGCATTCGCGGCGCAGGGACTTGCTCCGTCCGATGCAGCTTCGGCAGGAGTTTTCGTCCACGGCAAAGCGGCAGACCTCGCCCGTGACAGACTTTCCGAAGCAGGAATGCTGCCTCGCGATGTCATAGACGAGCTTCCCTATGTGTTCAAAGCTTGGAACAGATAGGAATACCGATCATTAATACTAAACACCAATAAAACTATAAACCAAAAATCGGCGCAAAAACCATATAAACCTGTTTTCAACAGCTGCGGGTTTTGGGTTTGATTTTTTGTATAGTTTATAATTGGTGTTTAGTATAAAAACAAACCCTCTGTTCCAAAACCGAACGGAGGGTTTTATTTATGTCATCACAGATCAGAATTTCTGTATTACTTATCGCATTTTCAATCATACTTTTTACAGGCTGTAAATCCATTAAAGACACCATTATCCCACGCCAGCCAAAGCTTGACCAGCCTTTCTCCTGCACATTTGAGTTGACGGCATTTGCAGACGACCGCGACAGCAAAATGGTCGTTTCGGGCGATATCACCCGTTACGGCACAGGAATCTGGGAAATGAACATCGCTTCTCCCGACACGATGAAAGGTCTTAACATCAAGTATAACGAGGGCGGCGCGACCGCTTCACTCGGCAGTCTTACGCTTGAGATCGAAAGCGGCAAGCTTAATGAAGCAGCAATGTTCAAACGCATATTCGATGCATTCGATTCCTGCGCGGCTCTGCACGATATTGAGCTTTTCGATGACGGCGAAGCTGCCGTTTACAACGGTGCGGATTTTACCTTAGCATTTGATAAAGCAACTATGCTCCCGACCTTGCTTACATTCTCCGACGGGATAACTGTAAACATTTCGTCTTTCTGCGGATTTACCGAGCAAACCCCCGAAGCATCTGAAAGCATCCGTCAGTCAGACGGTATGCCGACCGACGAAGTGCCGGCTAACGAATAATAAAAAATGCACACAACTCTTTCGGAATTGTGTGCATTGATTTTTAGTACTGTGAAACGTAATCCAAAGGATCGAGGTAATAACCGTTTGAACGAACCTCAAAGTGGAGGTGGTTACCTGTTGCATAACCGGTCGAACCAACATATCCGAGGAGCTGTCCCTTTACAACATAATCGCCGTAGCTGATAGCGATGCTGCTCATGTGAGCGTACATTGTAACGTTGCCGTCATCGTTTGCTACCATTACGCTGTTGCCGTAACCGTCATACTTGTTTGCGGCTCTTGTAACTGTACCCGAAGCTGCTGCGTAAATCGGTGTGCCGTAAGGAGCTGCGATATCAAGACCCTTATGACCTCTGCCGTCACCCATATAAGCGGAGATGTAACCGCCGTCAACAGGCCAGAAGTAATCACCCGAGCCGCCGCTTCCTGTGCTTACTGCGGTGGTGGTAGGTCTTGTTCCGACTCTGACTTCCTTTGTAACAGGTTCGGAGAGAACAACACGGCTCTGCTCGTTTCTCGAAATTATCATACCGTTCTTGTATGTAACAAGTGCTGTAACTTCAGCTTCGCCCTCAACGCCTGCAACATCGACCTTTTCTTCACCCTTATAAAGGTTTTCGTCCTCTGTTCTGACGATCTCATAATCGATAGGAACGTCATAAGTTTCGCTCTTTGTAACGAGCGTCTGGAGATAAGGAACTTCGGCTGAAAGTGTGATAACTGCGCCTACAGGACAGTAGGAAGTGATATCATCGATCTCATCGCCCTCATATACTGCAGGACAAGCGAGAAGCTCATCAAGCGAGATGCTGTTGTGCGATGCGATGTTCCAGGGATTATCACCGTTCTGAACTTCGTAATAAACAGGCTCTGCTGCGATAGAACTGAGCTTGTCGATAACTTCCTGCTGAGAAACTATCTCGGTAGGATAAACAAACTGCTCATATGTATATTCGACCGACTTGTCAAAGCCTACGGAAACAACATCGGGGTCGTTCATATAAGGCTCTTTTATCGATTCGATGTAAGCCTCGATCTCGTCCGTTGCCTCAACAGCGGCATAGAAACTGCCGTTTATCATAACGGAGTAAGCTCTTACCTTGCCGTCAAGCTCATCGGAAGAAAACGATGAAACAGCTTCTTCAGCCTCAGCTTCAAGAGAAGTGGGTTCAGCCTGCTGTTCTTCGGGCTGTCCGTCGGCAGGAAGTGTGATATCGAGCTGTTCCTGCATCTTTTCGATAAGCTCCACCTCGTCGATGACCTCGTCCATGGAGTTGAGAGGCTTGATCGAAAGGTTCGTGCTTACGAGTGCTGTATCATCTGTGGAATAGTAAACATTTTTACCGGAAATGGACTGCTGTGCGTCCGTAACGACCGATTCGGCGGAAACAACGCCAAGTTCTGTTCCGTTACATTCAACTGCGATGCCGTAGCTTGTTGAAGCCGTGCTGCAAACAACTGCGATAAGCAGTGCTACCGAAGCTGTCGGGAAAACATAATTCACAGCGGTCTTGAAAACGTTCTTTTCGCGCTTGGCAGTCTGAACGGCATCTGAAGCCATTGTCTTTACCGCCGAAACGAAACCGTTCGCCTTAACATTTTCCGCAAATTCTCTGAAGCCGCCGCTCACCTTGGCTGCGGTCTTGGCAGAAGCCTCCGCGATCTTGCGAATCGTTGACTTCACAGCGTTTGCGACCTTATGATGTGTGGGTTTAACAGCATTTCTGATACGGCTTGCGATGTACGCAATGTACTGCGCAGCCTTTGACGCACCGTATGAAAAAGTATATGCAATGAGTGCTCCCGTATTTATGACAGCACCTTCGAGCTTTTCTAACTTATCTTTGCTCTCGCTCATAGAAACCGGCGGCACGAAGTCAACACAGTTATTCTGCTTGCCGTTTTCACCGTTTCTGCTTTTCATCGGAACATCTCCTTTCTTTATCGGTCATTGACCGAAGTTTTATATATGATCGTATAATGTAATTTCGTATAAATTTACGGTCGAATTAGTTACAATTCAGTTACACCACTACTAATTATACGTTTTTTCCCGAGAAATTCAAGGGAAATCGAAAAATAGTAACATTTATTCTGCTTTTTTAACAGTTTCATTCCCCATTATTTGTGCATTTTAAGCAAAATCACGAATCAAAATCGTTTTCGGAATCGTGATATATCGTTTACAAAGACTTAAAAATATTCTTTTTGCGTTAAGAATAACTTTCCAAAAACGATTACGGAAAATTTGCCCCGTTCTCTCCCGAAAGTACAAATTTTGCCGCAAACCGCGCAGATACGTCACTTACTTAAAAGTTACAAAACGGTTACAATTTTAACCGTTTATTTTTTCAGTAAAGAAAGCATATCCTCTCTTATCGGAGCGGAAAGGCTTATTTTTTCACCCGAAACGGGAAGCGTGAACTCCAGTTCGCCGCAATGGAGAGCCTGATGCATTATGTCGGAAATGTCGCCGCCGTACATATCATCACCTGCGAGAGGGTGTCCGATGTACGCGAAATGCACTCTTATCTGGTGCGTTCTGCCCGTTTCAAGCCTGATGCGGACGAGCGTATATTTCTCATTCCCGTCAAGGACGGTGTAATTCGTGACGGCACGCTGACCGTCGGGACGGACTTCTCTTGTTATCACTGAGCCGTCGCATCGGCCTATCGGAGCATCTATCCTTCCGCTGCCCGAAAGCTTTCCGCAGACTACGGCGAAATACGTTTTTTCTATCGCACCCGACAGCCTTGCTGCCGAGAATGAATTCTTCGCCACAGCACAAAGTCCCGATGTATCCTTGTCGAGCCGATTTATCGGACGAAACGTCATATCCCCATGCTGCGCGGCAAAAAGATTTCCCAGCGTATCATACCTGTGCCGATGCGACGGGTGGACAGGCATATCAACAGGCTTATTGTAAACCGCGACATCATCATCTTCGTAAACAATCGGTGCAAAGAGATCGGGGTTTTCGTCAAGCGGTTCGCCGCTCTGCATATCGATAGCGGCAATATCACCCTCACGAACCATATCTATCGTCCGTGCAGGCTCGCCGTTGAGCGTTATCCCTCCGCTTACCTGCTTCAGTTTCGTAATAAGACGACGGGAAGCTCCGCTTTTCCGCAGGAACTCCCCGAGTGCTTTTCCGTCATCTTCTTTTGTGACGGCGAATTCGATTTTTCTTTTATTTTCAGACAAGTGCTTCCTCCTTAACACCCTCGCTGCTTTCGATGTGCTGCGAATCCGAACGGTAAGCGTCAAAAATTTCCGCCGCCGCTGCCGCAAATGTCATCTTTGTATATGGTATAACGAAAATGAGCGGAAATATCACAAGGCAGCTCGCCCAAAGCGGTGCAAGCGAAAAGACAAGCTTTATAATGCCGAACCTGCTTCCCTTTGCGATGCGGACACTTTCGGCAATTATATCTTTCGGTGCTTTTTCAGGGTCGGAAGCATAAAGATAAGGCACAAAAATATATCTCAGATGATAGATTATGTACATAAAAACGAGCAGTGCGCCCGTTACAGCAAACACCGCAAGGCTCACAGCGGCCGCAGTCGGATCCTGTTCGAGCAGCCACCTGAAATGCCACGTCATAAACGCCATGAATGCTATCGGGAAGACAGCAACGCCTATTCTCCTTGCAATTACCATAAATTCAAGCGTCAGTGTACCCTTTATGTGCTTTCTGTGCATATAACAGCTGAAAAGACCTGCTCCGGGAATACTCGTTGAATGAGCCTCCTGAAAATAGAACCACGCCGTGCCGTATTTGAGGGGTATAAGAGCAACATAAAGCAGGGAAAGATATATCACTGCCGCAAGCCCGAGCCTCCAGCCACCTTTTCCGAGTTCTCCGACGCCGAAATCTATCACTCCGCATCGGAAAAGTATCTCTGTCACCGTCAGGAACGCAAGTGCCGCCATTGTCAGCACCGCCGTAACGATAAATACCTCGCCGACACATTCTCCCCAGCAGTTTTTGAGCCGCTCCGCCGCCATACGCCTGTATCGCTCGTTATCGAAGCTTTTCATAGCCTGATCTCCTTAGAATTCGTTGTAATCTGCGGCATTCCCGAACGGAACTTTTCCGATTATCTCGAACACACCGCCGTTCTGCCAGAGCATTGCCGAAACATTTACCATATAGCCCTCGCCGGGTCCACAGGCAAAGTCCATCGGCTTCATCTTCGGCAGACCGAAGCAGGACATAAGGTTCATCAATATTCCCGAATGGGTAACAACGCCTGCTTCGTGTATATTTTCTTTCATCATATCCATTATAATAAGGTTGAGTCCCGAAAGGCTGCGGTTTATCATATTTCGCAGGCTCTCGCCGTTCGGCGGAGGATTGTCAAGTCCACCCTTTATCCACTTGTGATAGCTGTCCAGTTCAAGCAGGTCTTTCAGCTCGATGCCCTCAAAAACGCCGAAGTCCATTTCGGTCATTTCATCGCATATCACGATCTCACGGTCGGGGAAGATTATCTCCGCCGTCTGCAAAGCTCGGATAAGAGGACTGGAATAAACTCTGTTCACCTTTGGATAAGCGTAGACCTTCGCCTTTTCCTCAAGATCAGCTCTGCCCTTGTCGGAAAGCGGCCAGTCGGACTTTCCGATATATATTCCCTTTTCGTTTGCTTCGGTCATACCGTTGCGTATAAATGTTATTTTATATCCGTTCATAATATTCTTCCTTGTGATTTTTTCTTATTAATATAGTATATCTTACGCGCTGTTTTTTGTCAATACAAGCCTTGCGGCAGTATAGTTTATACAAATAAAATTTACATTTTATCCATTTATTTACAAAGCAGTGCTGTTTCAATATCTTGACAGCATTTTTGAAATATGGCACAATATCTTGTATTATGCCGATTTTGCGTATGAAACGCCTGTTTTACCATTATGTAACTTCACCAAAAATCAATTATAACCTTTATCGAGTTTTTTCCACAAACCCCCTTTACAAAAAGTACGTTATAAGATATAATTTACAGTACGTAATTGTCGGCAAACAGAGAAAAATAGATATAAATGATAATTATGAGAACGATCGGGAGGTGACAAGATGAATTCCGACTTTCCAAGAATTATTACCCTTTTAAGGAAAGAACGAGGCATCAGTCAAAAAAACGCAGCGGCGGATCTTGGTATTTCGCAGGCGCTGCTTTCACATTATGAAAAAGGTATCCGTGAATGCGGTCTTGAATTTCTTGTCAAGGCGGCAGACTATTATAACGTCTCCTGCGACTATCTGCTCGGACGCTCGCCCGAACCTGCAGGAAAGACAATTTCCTACGAAGATATCCCCGAACAGGATTCCAATTCGGGCAAGATCGCAGCAGGCGGCAGTATGATGGCGGCTTTCAACAGAAAGCTCATCGTCAACTCGCTCAATGTCCTTTTTTCGCTTATCCAGAAAACGGGAAGCAATACCATTATGAAAGCCGTTTCTTCGTATATGATGCTCGCAATATATAAAATGTTCCGCATCGTCTATTCCTCAAACGAAAAAAACGACCAGAGATTCTTCACCATCCCTGAGATAGCAGCCTCGGGTTCGGCATCGGCAGCAATGGCAATGTGCGAAGCGGAAGCCTCCGCAGCCGCAAAGGGCGTAGTTTTCGGCGAGAACGATATCGCACACGAAAGCGACAGCAATATCATCACCGCATCAACATTATCGGAAGAATACGCAGGCTCGGCATCTTCGCTCCTCAACGTAGTAAAGAACAGCGAAGCACGGATAAAGATAATCAGCGACAGCTCGAAATAAAAGAGTCCCCGAGCCAACAGCATAAATTTTCATTAACATTATATAAGGCGCAATTCACACAAAAAGGAAAACAGAACGTGAGCGATCAGTTTTGAAACTCCCCCAAAAGTGAATTGCGCCGATTCTTTATGTACGGGACAACCCGTCCCCTACGGAGAATTTGCCTAAAATACGGGATTTGCATCGGGCGGATATAGAATCCGCCCCTACGAAAATTCGGTGTTTTGCAGTGAATTTACATAGCATAAATAATTCCGAATTCCGCATTCCGAATTCCGAATTTAATTACGCCTTGCGCATTAAAACGCCTTCTCCTAAAAAACATCATAAAACAGCTCTTATGTCAGCCGCCTGTTTTGTACGAAACGCCGTTTTTTACGGTAAATTCTGAAATTACTTGACGTAAAGGCTCAATTGAGATAAAATTAGTATGTATGAATATTTTTAAATTTAAGCTTAAACGAACTTTCCCTGTTTTTGTTTCCTGTCTGATGCTCTGCGCCTGCTCAAACCAAACTTCGTCAAAGCCGCAGACAAAGGAGATGTTCGCGTTTGATACTTATGTCAGCATCACAAGCTATGACAGCTCCGTTGACGGCACACAGGAACTTCTGAACGCTCTGAGCAGGGAATTTTCCGAAACATACAATAAAAAAGCAAGCGGATTCGCAGGCGAGAATTACCCGAATATCCTTGAATGTGCGAACATCTGCCGCGAATGGGGCAGCCGATTTGACGGCATCTTCGGAGAAAGCATAAACTTCACCTGCGGCGCACTCACAAAGCTTTGGGGAATTTCGGGCGAAAACCCTCACGTCCCCGATGAAAACGAGCTTTCCGCCGCACTTTCGACTTTGACTAGCGAGGATACCCCTTTTTCGCTCATGCCCGAGGAAACTATGCTCGACTTCGGCGCTTCGGCAAAAGGCTTTGCCTGCGACAAGGTGAAAACACAGCTCGACAGCACCAATGCGGATTGTCAAATCGTTTCGCTCGGCTCGTCCACGCTTTTATACGGTCAAAAACCCGACGGTTCAAAGTTCAGAGCCGTCGTGAAAGATCCTATTTCCCCGTCCTCCTACCTCGGCACGATAGCGACAGATGCCGCTTTTATCTCAACAAGCGGCGGCTATGAACGTTATTTCGAGGAGAACGGCGTAAAATATGAACACATCCTTTCGCCGAAAACCGGTATGCCCGTTGAAACCGACCTCTGCTCGGTGACTGTTATTGCACCTGCAGAAACCGAGAACGGCGGAACTTACACCGACCTGCTCGCGACTGCGGTCTACAGCGGCGGAACTTCCGTCCTCCGCGAATTCATTGCGCAGGATACCGGGTTCGGCATTGTTGCGGCGGATAAAAACAACAACGTCTATGTCAGCGCAGGAGTTGATTTCACGCTTTATGAAGGTTCAGAATTCACCCTCTCGGAAAACCTTTAAACCGTCCGATATTATAATAGTATTGGCTGCGGCGATCGTGCTGGCTTTGGCTCTTATCTTGCGAAATGCCTCGTCCGAAAACGGCTCAAATGCGGCAGTTTTTCACAACGGCGAACAGATAGCCTTGCTCCCGCTTACGAAAGACGGCGTTTATCCGTTCGATGAATACGGCGTGACGGTCGAGGTCAGAAGCGGCAAAGTCCGCATCTCCGAATCGGACTGCCACGACAAAATATGCGAAAAGACGGGGTTCATCTCTTCGCCTTTGCAAACGATAGTCTGCCTGCCGAATCGAATTTCCGTTCGTTTGATAGGTGATAAAGCCAATACAGACAGTAATATAGATGTCGTGTTAAACTAAAAGGATAGATAAATGAAGCTTAATCCGTTCAGATCGGCGGCAAGCTATGTTTCCGTAACGGGAATACTGCTTGCGCTTGCGGTCGCGCTCACAACGATAGAAAGTATGCTTTCGGCGTTTCTGCCGGCAGGCGTAAGAATAGGACTTGCTAACATCGTTGTGCTTTGTGCGGCGGAATGTATAAACGCCCCGACTGCGCTGCTGATAACGCTGTTAAAGTCGGTCTTTGTGCTGCTTACAAGAGGCTTCACAGCAGGCGTTATGTCACTATGCGGAGGATTTCCTGCGTTTCTGATAACGGTGCTTCTGCTGAAAAAAACTAACGCTTCTTATATAGGAGTGAGCGTTTCGGGAGCGGTACTGCATATATTCGGACAGCTTTTTGCCGCCTGCTTTTTTACGGGCAGTGCTTACACCTTATATTATGCTCCCCTGCTGCTCTTCACTGCGGCCGCATCGGGATTTTTCACGGGCGCGGTTTCGGGACGGCTCGTTCCGCAATTGAAAAAGCGCATTTCACGGCTATAAAAACATATCCCAAGGAATTTTAAGTTTCTCGTGTATGTTTCGCATAATACACATTATATATTAAACACAAACGGGCAGGGCGACCCTGCCCCTACAGTCAAATCTTTTCACACCTACCCATAATGTAGGGGACGGTTTTCCCGTCCCGAAGTCATCAATACTGTTAAAAAAGCGGGACGGCGACCCGCCCCCTACGGTAAAAGACAGCGATTTGAAATACATACAGCAATACACATATCAATGGTATATCTCGGGGTTAAAATTCCCCGTTATTATATAGGTTCTTTACGAAAAAGATTTTCACGGCAAATTTTTCTATGACTTTGCACATTTTGACATAAAAAGTGTGTGAAGTCATAGCAAAATTGCTTTGAAATATTAAGGGAGAACCAAAAAGCATTTTTGATCAGGGAGGAATATGCAGATGAAAAAACTTAACGGCGTACACCTTTCGCATGACAAAAGAACGCAGGACTGCGCAACAGCGAATTTTCCGCTGCCAAAGCAGGTCATAGTTCCGATGTCACAGTCGATGGGCGCGCCATGCAATTGCCTTGTCAAGGCAGGAGATACCGTTTTTGTCGGTCAGAAGATCGGCGATACGGACGCTTTTATGTCCGTTCCGATTCATTCGCCTGTTTCGGGTACGGTAAATGCTGTCACGGATTATCTTCTTCCGGGCGGAAACACCTGCAAGGCAGCAGTTATCGACACAGACGGAGAGCAGACGCCCGATGAAAGCGTAAAAGCTCCCGTTATCACCGACCGAAAGTCCTTTATCGCGGCTATCCGTGAGAGCGGACTTGCAGGTCTTGGCGGCGCAGGTTTCCCTGCACACGTTAAAATGGGTTTTGACCCATCAAAAACACCTATCGACACTCTTGTTATCAACGCTGCGGAGTGCGAGCCTTACATCACCTCCGACTATCGTCAGATGGTGGAAGCTCCCGATGATGTTCTCGACGGAATAGCACTCGTTCAGAAGTGGCTCAAGATTCCGAACTGCAAAATCTGCATCGAGAGCAACAAGCCCGAAGCTATCGCACTTTTGAAGCAGAAAACAGCCGACAACAACGCTGTCGAAGTCGTAACTCTTCCCTCGACCTATCCTCAGGGCGCAGAAAAGGTCATCATTTTCTCCGCTACGGGAAGAATTGTCGAAGAGGGCGAACTTCCTGCAAATCAGGGCGTTATGGTAATGAACGTTTCCTCGGCTGCTTTCGTGAGCACCTACTGCAGGACAGGTATGCCGCTCGTTGCGAAGCGTCTTACTCTTGACGGCGATGCTGTTACAAAGAACAACGGCAACTACATAGTTCCTATCGGCACAAGACTTTCCGAACTTCTTGAATTCGGCGGTGCTGAAAACCCGAAGAAAGTTCTCTACGGCGGTCCTATGATGGGTTTCCCCGTTTATGACACAGATCAGCCCGTTCTCAAGACAACTAACGCTGTTCTCGCTTTCAATACCGTCAAGGAAGAAAAGGAATCTGCTTGTATCCGCTGCGGAAACTGCATCAAGGTCTGCCCTATGAACCTTATGCCTAATCTTCTCCTCCGTGCATACAAAGAAAAGGACGTTGCAGCTCTTCAGGAGCTTAAAGTTTCACTTTGTATGAACTGCGGCTGCTGCTCGTACATCTGTCCTGCACACAAGCCGCTCGCAGAATCAAACCAGCTCGCAAAGGGACTTTTACCGCGCCCTGCGCCTAAGAAGTGAGAAAGGAGAATATTATGACAGGTTTAAGAGTTTCTCCGTCACCTCACAGAAGTGCCGGACTTACCACGCAGAAGATAATGCTCATGGTCATCATAGCTCTTCTGCCGGCAGCAATTATGGGCTGCGTTTACTTCGGCGTCAAAGCCGCACTCGTTCTTATCCAGACTATTATTTACTGCGTTGCTTTTGAAGCACTTTTCGCAGTCGTTACAAAGAAGCCTCAGACGGTTTCCGATCTCTCCGCAGTTGTAACGGGGCTTCTCCTCGGAATGAACCTCCCCGCAACTGTGCCGTTCTATGTTCCGCTCATCGGCAGCTTCTTCGCTATCGTTATCGTTAAGCAGCTTTTCGGCGGCATCGGACAGAACTTCGCTAACCCTGCTATTGCAGCAAGGATCGTGCTTATGGTTTCGTTCTCTTCACAGATGACGAACTGGGCAGTTCCTTTCTGGTACAAGAACAGCGCAGATGTTGTTACGGGCGCAACTCCGCTCGCAGCAAGCTGGTTCGACAACGGCTCTGCAATGGTTTCCCCGTTCACATTCAAGGATATGCTCCTCGGCACAACGGGCGGCTGCATCGGTGAAACCTGTGCGCTCGCACTTATCATCGGAGGCATCTTCCTTATTATAATGGGAGTTATCTCCCCTGCGACCCCGATCGCTTTCATCGGCGTTTTCGGCGTTCTCACACTTTGCTACACAGGCAGCCTTACAATGACAGTTTATCAGCTCCTCGCAGGCGGCCTTATGATCGGTGCATTCTTTATGGCTACCGACTATGCGACAACTCCGCTCACAACGAAGGGCAAGGTCGTATTCGGCGCAGGCTGCGCTATAATCACATTCGTTATCCGTCAGTTCGGTTCATTCCCCGAGGGCGTTTCTTTCTCGATCCTCCTCATGAACCTGCTCACACCTTACATCGACAAGCTCTGCAAGACTAAGCCGCTCGGTGCAAAGAAACCCGTAAAGGAGGCTGCTAAGTAATGTTTAAGGAAAAGATCCAGCCTTCACTCGTACTTACGCTTATATGCCTTATCACCTGCGCACTCCTCGTTATCGCTCACGATGCGACCTACAAGGACAACACGGGCGTTATCACAGACGATATGCTCGCAAGCCTTGAAGAGATCTACGGCACTTCGGACGGCTTCACGATGAAGCTTGACGAAAACGGTGCGATCTACGCACCCGAGGGAATCACCTGCGTTCTCACCGATGAAAACGGCAACGCAGCATTTGAAGTTACCACAGACGGCTATTCCAGCGGCGGTATCCACGTTCTCGTTGGAATGGACGCAAGCGGCTCTGTTTCGGGCGTTTCCGTCCTTTCACTCGGCGAAACTCCGGGTCTTGGCACAAAGGTAAGAGATCTCCCCGAATTCCGTGACCAGTTCAAGGGTCTTACATTCGACAAGCTCCCCAAGGCTTCCGAGGACGATGATTCCCCGAAGAAGTTCGTATGGGGCAGTGCAGACGAGATCGAAGCACTCAAAGAAGAAGCTGCTTCCGCTCCCGTAAGCGATACATTTGAACTTGACGCTATCACAGGCGCAACATTCTCCTCAAAGGGTACATACAGAGCAGTTACCCTCGCTCTTGATGCCTACAATGAAATGGAAGGAGTGACCGTAAGTGAGTGAGAAAAAAACTACCAATACTTACGAGCTTGTAAAGGGCATAATCAAGGAAAACCCTGTTTTCGTTACAATGCTCGGTATGTGTCCGACACTTGCCGTTACAACAATGGCTTCAAACGGCATCGGTATGGGACTTGCGACTACTTTCGTTCTCGTTTGCTCCAACCTTGCCATCTCCCTGCTTAAAAATATTATCCCGAAGGCAGTCCGTCTTCCTTGCTTTATCGTCGTTATCGCAAGCTTCGTAACGCTCATCGAATTCCTGCTCAAAGGCTACATTCCTGCGCTTTACGACAGCCTCGGACTGTTCCTTTCGCTTATCACAGTTAACTGTATTATCCTCGGCCGTGCAGAAGCTTTCGCTTCAAAGAACAACCCTTGGAAGTCCGTTCTTGACGGTCTTGGCAGCGGCCTTGGCTTCACGCTTGCGCTCTTCCTTATGGGAAGCGTCCGTGAGATCCTCGGCTCGGGTCAGTGGTTCGGCATCGACCTCCACCTCCCTGTTACGATGACAGTATTCGTTATGCCTGCAGGCGGATTCTTCGCACTCGGCGTTATCATCGCAGTTGTAAACAAGCTCGCAAAGAAAGCTCCTCCGAAGGAACTTGGCTGCGCAGGCTGTCCCAACGCTTCAAGATGCCAGACTATAAACAAAAAGAATGAAGAAGGAGGAAATGACTGATGAGATCTCTGCTCGTTATTCTTTTGAGCGCAATGCTCGTTGACAACTTCGTTCTTTCAAAATTTATGGGTATCTGCGCATTCCTCGGCGTTTCCAAAAAGCTCGACAGCGCAGTCGGAATGGGTGCTGCCGTAACATTCGTAATGGCTTGCGCCGCACTCGCTACATATCCTATCTACACACTTATCCTCATTCCGCTCGGACTTGAATATCTGAAAACGGTCGCATTTATCCTTGTAATTGCGCTTTTCGTTCAGATAGTTGAAATGTTCCTCAAGAAAGCCGTTCCGCCGCTTTATAAGGCTCTCGGTGTTTATCTTCCGCTCATTACAACGAACTGCGCAGTTCTCGGCGTAACTATCCTTAACATCGACAACAGCTACAACCTCGGTCAGTCGGTCGTAAACGCTGTCGGCGCAGGACTTGGATTCTCCCTTGCGCTCATCATTTTCAGCGGCGTTCGTCAGAGAGTAAATGCTGCCGACACTCCTGCTATGTTCAAGGGTGTTCCCGCAACACTTATCGCTGCATCAATCGTTTCCGTAAGCTTTATGGGCTTCTCGGGAATGTTCAGCTAAAAAGGAGGAAGGAAATATGAATTTTATTATTCCTGCCCTTGTTTTTGCGGCTATCGGACTTCTCGCAGGTGTGCTTCTTACAGTATGCTCAAAGGTTTTTGAAGTCAAGACAGACGAAAGGATCGACAAGGTAAACGAAGTTCTTCCGCAGGTAAACTGCGGTTCATGCGGTTTCTCGGGCTGTGCGGCTTATGCCGAAGCTATCGTAAAAAACGGCGTTGCAACGAACCTCTGTAACCCCGGCGGCAGCGAGGTCGCCAAAAAGGTCGCAGAAGTTATGGGCGTTACCGCAATGGAAACCGTTCCCAAGATCGCAGTTGTCCGCTGCAGCGGCGACTGCAATGCACGTTCGGAAAACAAATTCGAGTTTGACGGCGTTCAGTCCTGTAAGGCTGCAAAGCGTTTCTACAACGGTCAGAGTGCCTGCGCTTACGGCTGCCTCGGCTACGGCGACTGTATCCGTGAATGTACCCACGACGCTATCTCTATCGTAGACGGCGTTGCGAAGATCGACCGCTCAAAGTGTGGCGGCTGCGGACTTTGCGCAAAGGCTTGCCCGAATCAGCTTATCGTTGTCCACGATATAACAAACCGCGTTGACGTTCTCTGCTCCTCGCAGGATATCGGCAAAAACACCCGTACCGCCTGCAAAAACGGCTGTATCGGCTGTAAAAAGTGCGAAAAGACCTGCCCATTCGGTGCTATCACCGTTGAAAACAACCTCGCGCGCATCGACTACAGCAAGTGTAAGAACTGCGGTAAGTGCGTAGCAGGCTGTCCTACACACGCTATCCACCGCTGCGACGGTATTGTAATGGTTGAAAAGCCTGCCGCTCCCAAGCCTGCTGCGACAGCTGAAGCACCTGCTCCAAAACCTGAAGTAAAGGCTGAAGCCGCTCCCGAAGCTAAGGCTGAAGCAAAAACAGAGGAAACAAAATAATTTTTCCCATAAAATAATTTATCCCTCCCCGAAATATTTTGGGGAGGGATTTTTTATAATATAATTTAGGGGTTCCCTTTATTTATCAGCTTATGTATCTCAGCATTTGAATAAGATATTCACCGCCGATATTGGTTTCATCTCTGTCTAATGATCGGTTTCCAAATGTAACAAAGCCATTGTTTGAATAAAACCCAACAAGCCTTGGTTTGTCCTCACACTCCAGATAAACTATTTTTCCGCCTGCGATCTGATGAATAATACTAAACAAACGGGGGTCTCAGTTTGTTTAAAAAAGTGTATTATTGACAAAAGTTGCACAAATCACCGTATGAAGACTCTATTGGCATAACAGCATAGGGCAAAAACTGTTTAAACCAATCCAAAGGATTTTCAGTCATCAGTAATCACCCATAACTTCACAAAATGTTCTGCGGTAGTTTTGCCTGTAAGTTGTACAGCTTTCAAAGCAGCACAACGCAGTATGATACCCGCAACGGCGCTTATCAATCCAATTCAGCGGAATCGGAAATATAGAAACGGAATCTTTTTTCCGAGCAGTAATCTTCTATCTGCTCAATAAGCCTTCTGTCTGTCGTATACTCAAGCAGAAAGACATCTGCTCCGTCCTTATTGCAGGCTTCAACATATCCCTTGAAATATTCCTGCTCCTCTTTTCCCTGCTCCGAAAAGCTGCCGTTTTCAAAGTCTATTCTGCTGAAAACAGATTCCTGATCCACTCCCGTCATTATTCCCTTTGCCGAGCCGTATTTTTCACGGTACGCAGTTACATATGTATCTCCGCCGTTGATGATGACAGGCTTACCATACGTCATAAGCTGTTTCAGAATGACTGTCAGACCGTCAAATATTTCATCTTCCGGATAGTTATAGTAAACATCGCAGTTATCTGTAAAAAATCCATCGATCCCTTTTTCAAGCAGTTCATTCTCTAACGATACAAGAAATGTCTGCCATTCGGAAGAAGCAACATTTATCCATTCCTCTTCGTCCCAGTTGTCATATTTGCCAAGTGTATATCCCGAAAAATTTTCATAGTAGTCACGAAAATTTTCGAGCGAACCTATATTCAAATAAGAGTAAACCTCACTACCCTGCTCTTTCAGGCAGGCGATATCCTCTTCCGAATAATACTGTGCATCAATAACAACTGTGCGATACCCTTTTATCTTATCAATATCGGACGGATCAAGACTTAAAAACACGCCATAATCCTTTTCGCAGACTGCATTTTCCGCACCGCAGCCGCAAATGGTCAATACAGCGGAAAGCATCACAGCTGTTAATTGCAATTTTCGATCCATATTTGCTTGTATGATATAGTAAAGCCTAAATCATACTCTCCTTTCCAAAAATGTGGCATAATAAAACACATATATACAAAAACACGACCCACACAAGTGAGCCGTATTTTTTAATTACGCATTGATCTTACTTAAGCTTCCAGATATCACGAGCGTAATCTTCAACTGCTCTGTCGGCAGAGAAGATGCCTGCGCCTGCGATGTTGTGGAGGGACATCTTGTTCCACTTGTCCTTGTCCTTGTAACATTCGGAAATGTACTGCTGTGCGGACTGGTAAGCGTCAAAGTCTGCAAGAACCATATATGGGTCTTTGAACTTGAGGGAGTTTGCAACTTCGTCAAACTGGCAGCCGTTGATGCCTGTGTACATCTTGTTGATAGCTCTTGCGATAACTTCGTTGTTCTCGCAGTAGCTTTCGGGACGGTAGCCCTGTGCCTGCTTTGCAAGAACTTCGTCAGCGTTCATACCGAAGATAAAGATGTTGTCGATTCCGACCTGATCCTTGATCTCGATGTTTGCGCCGTCGAGAGTACCGAGTGTGAGCGCACCGTTGAGCATAAGCTTCATATTACCTGTACCCGACGCTTCCTTACCTGCGAGGGAGATCTGCTCGGATACTTCTGCTGCAGGCATAAGGAGTTCGGAAAGGCTTACGCAGTAGTTTTCAAGGAAAAATACCTGGAGCTTCTTGTTAACAGCAGGATTCTTCTTGATCTCTTCGCCGAGAGCCCAGATCATCTTGATGATCTGCTTTGCAAGATAGTAGCCCGGTGCAGCCTTTGCAGCAAAGATATATGTCTTAGGAACGAAATCTGCGTTCGGATTGTCGAGGAGATACTGATACTCTGCGATGATATTGAGAGCATTAAGGTGCTGACGCTTATATTCGTGCAGACGCTTTACCTGAACATCGAAGATGCTGTCCGTATTAAGAACAACGCCGAAGTTGGACTTTACATACTTTGCAAAGCGCTTCTTGTTTTCGAGCTTGATCTTGCTGAGCTTATCGAGGACCTTCTTATCATCTTCAAACTTGTTGAAGTTGGAAAGTTCAGCAGCATTCTTCTTGAAGCCGTCGCCGATAGTGCTTGAAAGAAGCTCGGTAAGTCCGGGGTTAGCCTGGAGAAGCCATCTTCTGTAAGCAATACCGTTTGTAACGTTCTTGAACTTATATGGTGTATCAGCATACTCGTTGCTGAAAACATCCTGCTTGATGATATCGGAGTGGAGCTTTGAAACGCCGTTTACGCTGTGCGAAGCGCATACGCAGAGGAGAGCCATGTGGATCTGGTTGTTCTGAATGATAGACATTCTTGTAACCTTTGCGCTGTCGCCGATCCTCTCCATAAGCTCTGCGCAGTAACGATTGTTGATCTCAACGATGATGGAGAAGATACGCGGAATTACCTGCTTAACGAGGTTCATATCCCACTTTTCAAGAGCTTCCGCAAGAACCGTGTGGTTGGTGTAAGCAAATGTGTTTGTAACGATATGCCAAGCCTTGTTCCAGTTGTATCCGCAGTCATCGAGAAGGATTCTCATAAGCTCGGGGATAGCAAGCGTCGGGTGGGTATCGTTGATATGGATAGCAACCTTTTCGTGGAGGTTGTCAAGTGTGCCGTAGATGCTCATGTGGCGGTTTACGATATCGCCAACGGAAGCTGCGCACATAAAATACTGCTGACGAAGACGGAGCGACTTGCCCTCGAGGTGGTTATCGTTCGGGTAAAGAACCTTTGAGATAGCCTGTGCAACGGTGTTCTGTGAGAGGGACTTAGCGTAGTCGCCCTGATTGAACATCTGCATATCGAAGGAAGGAGCCTTTGCCTGCCACAAACGGAGAACGGAAACGCCCTCGCTGTCGTAGCCGGGAACATACATATCGTAAGGAACAGCATAAACTGTGCTGTAATTGTTGTAAGAAATGTGGTGGTACTTGTCGTCCCAGTGTTCAACTACTTCACCGTCGAAGTGAACTTCAATGGTCTTATCCTTCTTAGGAACGAGCCATGTTTCACCGCCCGGGAGCCAGTTGTCGGGAAGCTCTGTCTGCCAGCCGTCTTCGATCTTCTGCTTGAAGATACCGTACTCATAGCAGATAGAATAACCCATTGCAGGGTAACCGTCAGTTGCCAGACCGTCAAGGTAGCATGCAGCAAGACGGCCAAGGCCGCCGTTTCCGAGTCCTGCGTCAGGCTCATATTCATAAATTCTGTCGATATTAACATCCCAGGACTTCATGATCTCTTCTGCGATATCGTTGATGCGAAGATTGAAAAGGCTTGTCTTGAGCGAACGACCCATAAGGAATTCCATTGAGAGGTAGTAAACTTCTTTTCTGCCCTCGGAATGGACCTGATTGCGGAACTTTCTGCGCTTTTCACGGAGAAGCTCAACAACGACTGTTGAGAGTGCCTTGTAGATCTGATTGTCCGATGCATCGATCGGGGTAACATTATACTCAGTCTGGAGGGTATTGCGGATCTTTTCTTCGAGGTCCGCCTTGTTGATTACCGGCTGCATAACACACTGATCCTTTCTTATGCCAAAGGTCTGTCGGAACTGCACAAAAATGGACATAAGCTATGGTTTGCTGAAAAAACAGCTTTACAGTTCAACTGACATTTAGCGCTTATCATAAACTTTTTATGAGCATTTATCATTTCCGTCAAGATACAATGCTACATATTACCGTTTAATTATACAATATTTTTTCACAATTTACAATCGTAATTTTAAACAAATATAGCCATATTCTTTGACCGTAAATATAAATATGCCCAATTTATATATATCTTTGGCGTTAAACGTTTAAGTTTTGTTAAAAAGTCACTCATTTTCTTTACAGACTATGATTGCATAAAGCGTTGCCTTTAATATAATTTCAATTAGTCTAATGTATATTAGATTGCAATTATAACAACTTGTCAAGTAATTGAGTGGAAATTTAATTTATAAAAATTTAATGCATTTCAGCGTTTCCTTATACTAAAAACCAATTAAAAACTATACAAAAAATCGAGTAAAAACTTGCGTATATGGTTTTTACGAAGATTTTTTGTCTATAGTTTTATTGGTGTTTAGTATTAGCTATAATTCTGTGAGGTTCCAAAAAGTGTTTTTGAAATTGTACTGCAATTTGCAGTACAATAGGTTATAATATAATGGTTGAAATTATGTCAGCAAAAACAGCAAGGGGCGCACCCGAAATAAAAGAAATGCACTTAACCAAATACCAAATGAATAAACAAAAACCCCGTCCTCAAAGAGAACGGGGTAATTATTTACGAAAGTGTCAAACTTACTTGAGTTCAACAGTTGCGCCTGCAGCTTCGAGCTTAGTCTTGATGTCTTCAGCTTCAGCCTTGGATGCACCTTCCTTGAGAGCCTTAGGAGCAGCTTCAACGAGTTCCTTAGCTTCCTTGAGGGAAAGACCGCAGATATCCTTAACAGCCTTGATAACGTCCATCTTCTTCTCACCGAAGGAAGCAAGAACAACGTCAAATTCTGTCTTTTCTGCAGCAGCAGCAGCGCCGCCTGCAGCAGGAGCAGCAGCTACAACTGCGGATACTCCGTACTTCTCCTGAACGCCTTCAACGAGTTCGTTGAGTTCAAGGATTGTGAGGGAATCGATAAGATCTAAAATGTTAGTAATTTTCTCAGATGCCATGATAATAATCTCCTTTATAATTTGATTTTCCGTGCTTTATTTTAAGCACTGATTTGGTTTCTGCGGTCATTTTACGCCGCAGAGCTTAAAAGTTCGATTGCAATTAAGCAACTTCTTCCTCTTTCTTCTTGTCTGCAACAGCCTGAACAGTAGCAGCAAACTTCTGGAGAGGGCTCTGGAGAGAACCGAGAAGCTGTGCAAGAAGAACTTCCTTTGAAGGGATCTTGGAAAGAGCGGTAACGCCTGCCTTGTCGTAGATCTCAGTGCCGATGAAGCCTGCCTTCATAGAGAAAGTGGACTTTTCGTCTGCGCCTTCGATATACTTACCGAGGATACGTGCAGGAGCTGTCTGGTCATCGTTGGAAAGAGCGATTGCTGTTGTTCCCTCGAGAACATCATCAAAGCCTTCGTGACCTGCATTTTTAAGAGCGAAACGGAGCATGGAGTTCTTCTCAACGAAGTACTGTACGCCTGCTTCTCTGAGTTCCTTACGAAGCTTGGTATCGTCTGCAACGGAAATACCCTTGTAGTCAACGATAACGCCTGCTGCAGCGTTCTTTATAAGGTCTGTGAGAGCTTCAACTCTTGCTTTCTTGGATTCAAGTACCTTTGCGCTTGGCATAATGTTTTCACCTCCGTAATTATACATAATACCTTTGAACGTCATAAAACGGCAATGGTATCAAACATAGATCGGTTGGTAACAATTGCTGCCGGATCTGTAAAAAGAAAAAACCTTTTCGGTCAAAGACTGAAAAGGGCAAAAGCATTATTATACTTTAGCGATCTTTCCTCGGCAGGATTTACGGTAAAAACCACCTGCTGTCTTTAGAACACGATAGCCGTTGTCAAACAACTTTTGTATTATAGCATATATTTTATCTCTTGTCAATACTTTTTCTCAAAAAAATCGTATCTTTTGCAAAAATCGCCGCAAGGTCATTCCCCTGCGGCGAAAATCATTTATTGTATAAGCATGATCGCGGCGTTTCCGCCCTTCATTTTTGCAATGAACTTCTTTATCGCTTCGATCATCGTGTAAATAGAGTCGAAGATAGGATAATCTGCGTGGAAGTAGGTATGCGTCCAGTTATCATCGGTGAAAACATAGCCGTTTTCAGGCGTGCAGAAGTCCTTTTCATCGAAATATTCTTCGTTGTTGATGTAGAGCAGATCGCCGTCCCAGCGAAGCTCCATTGTTGTAGGGTTGTTCGCCTGCTTTACAAGCTTTCTTATTGTGGTGTCGAGCTTGAACATTCCCATAACGTCGATATCGAGCGTGTTCGGTTCGATATATACAGCGGTCTTGCCCGAGGATTTGTTTTCGACATTCATAACATAATAGCGGAAATTTCCCGATGGCGAAACGCCGCTTTCAAGCACTGTATCGGTCGTTTTTACGACGAAAACATTCATCACGAGGAAGAAAACTATACAGCCGATAATGTATATCAGCAGAAAGATCGTTCCGAAAACCGTTTTGACCGTTTCATTCATCTTGCAGGAGAAAAAGCCGAACAGTGTCACTATTGCCGCAGGTATCAGCAGCGGCCAGTTTCCCCAGCTCAGAAGCAGTGACGGCAGGAACGCAACAAGGTTCAGTATATTGAACACAGCCGTGAGTGCCGAACGCCTTGTATAATACATAAAAAGCCCGATTATAACGGAGATCACGGAATAAACTACCGCAAACTTCACCGTGTTTTCAAACTCTATCTTGTAAAAAACAGCGACATACGCAAAGTACAGCAGACCTGCCGTATATACACCGTTGAGAATGCTTACAAACAGTATGAACCACTTGTTCTTCAGCACTTTCATAACTTTATTCATCTGATACGATCATTCCTCTCCGCGGGAGCTTTCTGCGCTCTTCTCCGAACCATAGACTTTAAGCGTGACAAGGATCCCTGCGAGCGAGTTGAACACAGCTATCACGAGTGCAACGATATTGAGCGTGATGCCTGCGGTGCAGTTCTTGACCCTGCGCTTTTTCAGTCCTCTTGCAAGTCCCGTTATCGAGCAGCCGTAGGTAACGGCAGGGATACAGAACGCAAATACAGTACCGATGATGCCGAGAACAAGGCTCGAAACGCTGATCTTTTTCTTTTCTTCCATAAAAAGCCCTCCTTAGAATCTTCTTTTTCCGTTGACGTGCTTTCTGCGCTTGCGCTTTTTGGCGGCTATCGCAAGAAGTATCGTATAGATAACAATAAGTGCGACCGCGATGCCTGCGGCAAGCTTGAACCAGAAAGAGTTGACGAATGCTTTGGCTTTAAGTATATTATAGTCGATCCGCGAAAGCTCTACGCTGTCTTTTGCAACAAGATCGACTGTGCAGAGCGTTTCTCCCGAAAGTGAGAGCGTATAAGTTCCGAGCTTCTGACCCTTTTCCACGGGTGCCATGACCATTCCGTCCTCATCGACTGCCGCCGAGGTGTCTATCTCGGTCTTGAGGTTAGAGGTATCGAGCGTTTTCGGCCAGAGTGTGTAAAAATCTTCCGAGGGGACGAGCAGAACGTGATCGCTGTCCTGTCCGAGCTTAACGGGAAGCTCGGTTATCTCCTGACCGGTGGAAAGTATCTTTTCGTAAGAAAAATTTTCAAAAGCCCATTCGTAGATGTTCTTATGATCTTCGTACTGACCGTTGGCGGTGTTTCCGTCCGCGTCATACATCGGCGCACCCATTGTAACAAGGAGATAGTTGTTGCCGTCCTTGCGGGCCATAGAAACGAGGTTTCTTCCCGATTCATCGAGAGTACCCGTCTTTATTCCGCGCGCATACTGATAATAGTAGTCTGAACTTGGACGGAGCATTTTATTTGTATGATATATAGTTGCCCAACCCTCTGCCTGATAGTTTGTCGCTTTCATCGTGTACTCGGTCGTGCAGGCGATCTCAACGAACTTCGGGTAGTTTTCGACTGCATACTGCGCAATAAGAGCCATATCACGGGCATTCGTGTACTGATTTTCGTCAAAAAGTCCGTGCGGATTTGTGAAATTCGTTCCCGTGCAGCCTATTTCCTTCGCCTTTTCGTTCATCATATCGACGAAGTTCGGGATACTTTCGTTTCCGACATTGTAAGCAAGGATACCTGCCGATTCACAGGCTGAATACATCAGCATCGAATACATAAGGTCGGTGACGGTAGCGATCTCGCCTCTGGAGTAGCCTACCGCGGACGCGCCCTGACCGTAAAGCTCGTCAAAAACGACAAGCGGAGCTTCAAACTCGGTATTGTCGAGATCCTGAACATGGTCAAGTACGACAATTGCTGTCATTATTTTCGTCAGCGAAGCAGGATAAATTTTCTTGGTCGGATTTTTTTCATATACAACGATGTCTTTATCGAGATTAATAAGCACAGCCGCTTCACTGTTGACGGTGAAATTCGGCGTGAACGTTACGGCATCCGCCTTTATCGGCATAAACAGCGGCAGGATAAGCAAAATGGTCAGCAGAACCGCTAATTTTTTCATATCTATTACCATTCCTTTCAGGAGAGAAGTTTTATTAAAAAATATGTACAGTATTTATTATACCAAATTATAAGCTCAAATGGAAGTGGTAATTTAAATTTTTATCCATTTTGTAATAAATTAAGACCGCTGTTCTGCAAATTGCAGAACAGCGGTCGGATAGTTTTTATTCGGTCGCAATATCAGACTCTTACTGAGCGTCGATAGCAGCCTTGAGGTTCTGGTCAACTTCGTCAACGAGCATCGCTATTGGATCAGCGAGAGTCTCTCTCATTGTTGCCCAGTCTGTGCCGTCGAATGCAGCTCTCATGCCCATCTGGTCACCACCGTCTGTTGTGTAACTAGCAATTTCAGTGGAGCAGCCTGCAGCGAAGTCAACAACAGGATACTGGTTTGCAAGGTCGTTGATAGCCTTCATCTTGTCAACGATCTCCTGGCTCCACTGGTAGTCGTCCATGGACTTTCTGTCGGAAATTGCAACAGCTTCAGGATCAACCGAGCCGAGAATGTTACATTCTGCAAACAATGCAGCGCCCTGTGGGTTAGCAGAACCCTTGCAGAGTGCAAAGCCGTTTACCTTAGCACCCTGATAAGGATCGGAATCAGCAGGAGATGGAACAGGAACGATACCGAGGTTCTCAGGATCGATTCCGACTGTCCATGTTGCAGGGTCAGCCTGTACGCAGTATGGTCCAACGATGTAGAAGAGTTCGGAGCCTTCGCCGAGCATCTGAGGCTGTTCGTTCCAGCTGAACTGTTCCTTTGGGAACTTGCAGCCGTTCTGGTTGAGTTCGTACTGGAAGTTCATTGCCTTTTCAAGTGTAGGATCGTTGATGTTGCTCTGTACGCCGCCGTCAGCGGAAAGACCGATCATAGGAACACCTGCGGACATAAGGAGAGCCTTTTCATTCCAGTAACCGTCAAGACCGTACTGTGAAGAATCAGGATCAACGAAATCATAGAGCATGGACTTGAATGTATCCCAGTTCCATTCGCCCTTTTCATAAAGCTCCCAAGGATCATCAAAGCCCTGAGCTTCGATAGTGGACTTATCATAGATAACGATAGCTTCTGCTGTTACGTTAGTAACGAGTTCATAGTGCTTGCCGCCGAACTTGTAAAGATCCATAGCTGCAGCAACATTCTGCCAGATAGCGGAGTTGATGTCGATATAATCATCAACAGGCTGGAACATTCCGCTGATAATGCCCTTAGGGAAGTTAGCGGTATCATCTCCGGGGAAGATATCTACGCCGTTGCCGCCGAGAACCTGTGTGGAAAGGTCATCATAACGTGAACCCCAGGTTGTAGGGATCCATTCGATCTTGCCGCCGTACTTCTTTTCAAACATTTCAAGACCAACAGACTTGCTTGCACCGGTTGTGCTTGGGTTAAGGTCATAGTGAGCGAGCCACTTAACTGTCTTGTTTTCGAGTTCAACGTCCTGAAGCTGATCCATAACGCCTGCGAGAGCTTCCTCTTCGCCTTCCTTAAGACCTTCTTCATTGATCGCAACAGTCTTTGCGGTAGTTGTGGTAGCAGTTGTATCTTCGCTTGTGCCGCCGTCTGCAGTACCCTTGTCGCCGCAGGCTGTAAGAGCAGCAGTCATTGTCAATGCCATGATACCTGCAAGTATCTTCTTGGTATTTTTCATTTGTAAACCTCCAAAGTTTTTCCTTCTTAAAGGAACTGTTAAATAATGCACAAAAGTAATATGTACATTCACGTTTAAGCAATTAATATTATATCAAAAATTGAAATTTTAGTCAATGTTGATTTTGTATATTTGGTTTCGGGCGTTTTGTTTACTTCCAACAAAAAAACAAGCAAATCGGAGCGTTTTTTGCCCCGATTTGCTTTTTAAACGATTAAGTTATTTGTAAACTTTATATTAATTGTGTGTTACAGAATTAGCCCATAGCTTCAAGTTCTTTGTTGAACTCGTCGATGTAGATCTGTGCAGCCATATCAAGCGATTCTCTTACAGTTGCCCAGTCGCCGCCCTGGAATGCAGCTCTTACACCGGTTTCGCCGCTGTCAACGAGAGAGTTGAGGTCAGGCTGAACGCCGTTTACAAGGTCATAAACAGGGTGTTCTGCTGTCATTTCGGTGATCTTATCCTGCATTGCGAGCATTTCCTCGGTCCAGCCGAAGTCGTTGATGCTCTTGTCGCGGTTGATCTGCTTTGTTCTGTCATCGCTGTTTGCTGCAAGGATACATTCCATGAACTTGATAACGCCCTCGGGGTTCTGCGCGCCCTTGCAGAGCATATAAGCTTCAAGGCCCGCAGGGAGGTAGTAAGCATCAGCGTTCGGGTCTTTCGGGAGCGGAACGAACATAACGTCCTCCTGTTCGCCGAATGTCTTTGTCCAGATATCGGGTGAAGAGTTGATCTCATAAAGTCCGCTTATGTAGAAAAGCTCCTTGCCTTCGCCGATGTATTCGATGTGAGTTTTCCAGCCGGTGAGGTTCTTGTCAAGGATAAGACCGTTGTCAAAAAGCTCTCTCTGGAAGTTCATTGCACGTTCAAGGTCAGGACTGTAGAAGTTGTCGGAAAGCTTTCCGTCCTTGATCTCGAGTGCAGGTGCGCCTGCGGTCATCATGAGCGGCTTTTCGTTGAACCAGCCGTCAAGGCCGTAGTTTCCTGCGTCAACATCGCAGAATTCAAGAAGATCCTGCTTGAAAGTATCCCAGGTCCATGTTCCCTCTTCGAGCTGATCGGCAGGGTCGTCAAGACCGTAAGCTTCGATCGTCTGACGGTTGTAGTAAACGACCTGACCTGCTGTTGCGGCAGTTGCGATGAGGTAGTGGTGTCCGCCGAGGAAGAACATATCGTTGAGGTTCTTCACGGGTGCCCAGAGGTCGCTGTCATAATCGATATAATCATCAACAGTCTGGAACATTCCGTTTGTAACGCCGTTCGGGAATGAATCGAGGTCACCGCCTGCGATAAAGTCTATTCCCTCGCCGCCGATGATCTTTGTGGAAAGGTCGTCGAAGCGGTTATTCCATGTTGTTGTGATATACTCGATCTCGCCGTCATACTTTTCCTCGAAGAGTTCAAGCGAAAGAGCCTTTGTATTGCCCGAAGTGGTAGCGTGGAAAGGATCATAGAACGAGAACCACTTGATGGTCTTGTTTTCAAGCTCGCCCGTGAGAAGATCTGCAACGCCCTTTACCTGCTCTGCGTCCTCTTCGGAAAGTTCAACGGTGTTGATGGGAACAGTTGCCTGAGTTGTGGTTTCCTCCGGAATTTCCGAGCTGTTTCCGCAGGCTGCAAGTCCCGATACCATAAGTACAGCCAGTGCAGCGGCTGTTATCTTTCTGTAATTTGCCATAAAATATCCTCCGTAATATTTTCTTTTCGGATCTCAGTACATTAATTATAACAAAAAAACGCATCTATGTCAACGTTTACATACCCGATTTTACGTTCTCTTTTTTGTGCAACCTGCAATACGAAATGCACAAAAATCACCCCGTCATAACACAATATGCTATAACGGGGTGATGATATTTTATAAATAACCGTTCTGCTTATGCAGGTCAGTTACCGAAAAGAGATTTCCCTTACTTCTTGATAACTCTTACCTTGATAACAGTATCAACAGCGGAAAGCTTTGCAACAACGTCATCGCTTACATCGCCTGCAACATCGAGGAGAGTGTAAGCGTAGTCTTTCTTGGACTTGTTGAGCATATTTTCAATGTTGAGTCCTGCATCGCCGAGTGCAGTTGTAAGAGCGGAGATAACAGCAGGAACATTCTTGTGCATTACGCAGATCTTTGTTCCGACAGCGTTCATCGAAGCATCGGGATAGTTTACGGAGTTCTTGATGTTGCCGTTTTCGATGTAGTCGATGAGTTCAAGAGCGGCCATCTTAGCGCAGTTGTCCTCGGATTCAGGTGTGGAAGCACCGAGATGAGGAACAGCAATAACGCCCTTTGCGCCGAGGACCTCATCGGACGGGAAGTCGGTGATATAAGCTGCAACCTTGCCGCTTTCGAGTGCAGGAAGGATAGCGGAGTTGTCAACAAGCTCGCCTCTTGCGAAGTTGAGTACGCGGACGCCGTCTTTCATTGCTGCGATTGCGTCAGCATTGATAGTACCCTTTGTATCAGCGTTGAAAGGAACATGGATAGTTACATAATCAGCAGCAGCGTAAAGATCCTTTACGTCCGAAACAGTCTTAACGGAAGGATCAAGGCTGAGTGCAGCCTTAACGGAGAGGAACGGGTCATAGCCGACAACCTTCATGCCGAGTGCGATAGCAGCATTGGCAACGAGAACGCCGATAGCACCAAGTCCAATAACGCCGAGCGTCTTGCCCATGATCTCAGGGCCTGCGAACTGGGACTTGCCCTTTTCGACCATCTTGCCGACCTCTGCGCCGTTGCCCTTGAGGGTCTGCGCCCAGATCATAGCATCGGGGATTTTTCTTGATGTAAGAAGAAGACCTGCAATAACGAGTTCCTTAACAGCGTTAGCGTTTGCGCCCGGTGTGTTGAATACGCAGATACCCTGCTCTGCGCACTTGTCAACAGGGATATTGTTTACGCCTGCGCCTGCACGGGCAATAGCAAGAAGATTCGAGCCGAATTCCATATCATGCATAGCAGCGGAACGTACCATGATAGCATCAGGGTTAGCAACTTCATCAGCAACAGTGTACTTTGCAGTATCAAAGTTATCTGTGCCGTACTTAGAGATCTTGTTCAATGTCTGAATATTGTACATTTCAGTTTACCTCCAATTATGTATGTAGGGGGCAGTCCCCCGTCCCCTACAATTGATTTTCAAATGAATTTTAAATCAGAAGGTCAAAATTCGATCGGAACACATCAATTCCGAATTCCGAATTCCGAATCCCGAATTCCGAATTTGTATGCAAAACACTGCATTAATCACGCATTACGAATTATTTAAGGTTTTCTGCCTCAAACTTCTTCATGAATTCAACGAGCTTTTCAACACCCTCGATAGGCATAGCGTTGTAGATGGAAGCTCTCATGCCGCCAACGGTTCTGTGACCCTTGAGGTTCTCAAAGCCTGCTGCCTTTGCTTCCTTAACGAACTTAGCGTCGAGATCAGCATCGCCTGTTACGAAAGGAACATTCATGAGCGAACGGTCTTTCTTCTCAACTGTACCCTTGAAGAGCTTGCTCTGGTCGAGGAAATCATAGAGGATAGCGGCTTTCTTTTCGTTGTGAGCCTTCATAGCTTCAAGTCCGCCCATCTTCTTTATCCACTTGAATA
>CAMBLM010000007.1 GCA_945868475.1 uncultured Ruminococcus sp.
CAGGAGTTTCATCGGAAAGTACAACGCCGTCCTTGCCAAGAACATCAATGCTCTTAACAGTTACCGTGCCCCCCCAAGTCTGGAGCCAGAACTGAGCGTACTTATCACTTGTCTTGAATACAGGTGTAGTAGAAAGCCATGTGATAGTGCCGTTTTCGAGGTCAGCGACAACTTCCTTATCGGCTCTGCCCCATTCAATCTGCTTCCAACCGGTAGAATTGGAGTTAGCACCCATTCCACCGCCGATCCATGTTGCGGGATCTGCAACTTCTTCAGCCTTGAATTCAACATGGTATGTTACACCATATACATCTTCAATTGTGTAGCCGGAGTTTGTAATCCAGGAAGGCTTTTCCTGATCAGGCTTTTCAGAAA
Organism: uncultured Ruminococcus sp.; assembly: GCA_945868475.1. GTDB lineage: Bacteria > Bacillota > Clostridia > Oscillospirales > Ruminococcaceae > UMGS363. Next base: position 376 of record CAMBLM010000007.1, read on the forward strand.
TAACGTAGAGTGTAGCGTCAGTTCTGTGTGTTTCAGTTGTGAGTGCGAATGCGCTTACAGCCATTGCGGAAACTGCAACTGCTGCAGCTGCAACAGAAGCGATGATCTTCTTGAAATTCATTGTTTTTTCCTCCAAAAATTCTTTTTTGCTTTTCAGCATTTTTATAAAGAAGCTTATTTAAAAGCTTACTTTCTCTTCTTAGCAGCGATTGCAGCAGCACCTGCAACAGCCATTACAGAAACGATAACAGCAGCAGATGTGTTGCCTGTAGCTGTAGCTGTTGTAGCAGCTGTATCAGCAGCAGGAGCTTCTTCTGTTGTTGTGTCAGCAGCTGTATCAGCAGCAGGAACGCCGTTCTTCATGATGTCAGCGCTTGTAGCTTCGTCAACTACTGTGAATTCGCCCTCAGGTGAACCTGCGGAAAGTTCAGCGGACTTGATGATAACATCGTTTACCTGGAAAGAAAGGCCGGAAGTTGTTTCATCTTCAACGCCGTCATTGATGTAGCCGTGGAAAGACTGCCATGTAGCTTCAGGAACTACGAATTCGATAGATGTAACATCCTTGCCGACAACGATGAATCCGTCACCCTTTCTGATAGCTGTATCAGATGTGAACTGGCTTGTGATCTCGTCCCAGCTCTCAGCTGCGTTCATAGCCTTGAGGAGGTAGTTGCCGTCGCCAATGAGGGGCTCGTGTCTTTCTACTTCGAGAACGACCTTAACGTCGCCGCCGATAGCTTCAAATTCGGACTTAGGGATAAGTGCGCTCTGGGACCAGCCGCCTGTGTACTCAGAGTTAAGTGTAACTGTAGCAGCAAATGCGCTTACAGCGAGTGTGGATACTGCAACTGCAGCTGCAGCAACGGAAGCAATAATCTTCTTGAAATTCATTGTTTTTTCCTCCAAAAAATATTTTTGATTTTTTATAAAGAAGCTTTTAAGCTTACTTTCTCTTCTTAGCAGCGATCGCAGCAACACCTGCAGCAGCCATTACAGCAGCAATTGCAGCAGCGGAAGCATTGCCTGTAGCTGTAGCTGTTGTAGCAGCTGTATCAGCAGCGGGAGCTTCTTCAGTTGTTACAGCTGTGTCTTCTGCAGCACCTGCATAAGCCTTCTGTGCGATCTCGTTGCCGTTCTCATCGAAGAACTTGAGGTTGGAAATCGCAACAGTCATAGATGTGATAGCTTCGTGGTTGGACCAGTCCATAAATACGAGCTCGCTGTCAGCAGCAAGAACTTCTGTAGGAAGAAGGAACTTAACGCTGTCTTCAGCAGTATAAGTTGTGTTAGCCCAGTAAGCGTTTCCGTCGTCATCATAATCAGGGCTGATCCAGTAGCCTGTGGAATTCTTGCAGCCGAAATATGTGCCGCCGCCTACGCCGTTTCCTGCAGCTGTGCCCTCAGGAATTGTGTAAGTAACAGTCCATGATGCAGACTTTACCTTTGCAGCGTCAGCTTCGTCAAGAACATCGCCGACAGTGATGCGAGCCTTAGCGGCTGTGCCGTCAGCAGTAGCAGTGAATTCAACCTTGTCTTCGCTTGTTGAAATGATGCTTACTGTGTTAGGGTCGTTGTCAGCATAGCTTGCAGCAGACCAGTTTGTAGCATTTGCTGCAACAGCCATAAGAGAAGCAGTCATTGCAACAGCTGCAACGCTTGAAATGATTTTCTTCATGTTCATTTTGTTTCCCTCCATAATTTGCGGTACTGTATTTTTATTGCCAGTCCGCCATTTTCATTGCTAATTATAACATTTTAGCATAAAATAAACAACCGCCAAACTGAATAAAACTTGTTTTATTTTTTTAGTGCTTTTTACAAAAATGACAAAAAGAGTCCCGACAATTGCTACCGAATGTATAATATTTTGCAGTATTTACATTTTGATATATGTTTTTATAAAAAAACAAGAGTACCGAACGACCTCGTCCGATACTCTTGGATAATTGCTTATTTTGAAGTGAAATTACTTTCTCTTCTTAGCAGCGATCGCAGCAACACCTGCAGCAGCCATTACAGCAGCAATTGCAGCAGCGGAAGCATTGCCTGTAGCTGTGGAAGTTGTTTCTGTTGTTTCAGCAGCATCTGTTGTGTCAGCGGTTGTATCAGCAGCTGCATCAACACCTGTGCCTGCAACTGTGAACTTAACAACGATGTCGTTTGTGCCTGCTTCGAGGCAGGAAGAATCGATCATTGTAGCGGACTTGCTCATGAAGTCACCGTCAGCAGCACGGCAGTCAACGTTGCCGTCATCGGAAACTTCTTCAGAAGGAGAATTCCACTCGTTGTAGAGGTTAACTCTTGTGTTGATTGCATTGCCGTCAGCGGAGCAGGTATAGCCATCAGCGATCTTCTGCTCTGTGCCGTTGATCATGATGGAAGTAACTGTGATAGTGTATGTACGGTTAAAGAATGTTTCACCGTTCTTAACTTCGAGAGCATTGAACTGTGCAAGAGCAATGCCGTCTGCGCCTGTCATGGAAACAGTGTAGTCGCCGTCGCCTGTGATCTGAACGTTTTCCCATGTAGCGTCGAAATCGCTCCATTCGGAATCGTTGATGTTGAGGTAAGCTGTACCGTCAGCAAAGGAATCTGCGTTCTGAGCAGCGAATGCGCTTACTGCCATTGTGGATACTGCAACTGCAGCTGCTGCGATAGCAGCAACGATCTTTTTAATTTTCATGATGTTATTCCTCCATAAAATTAATTGTTCTCATCTTTTCCGCTGATGAGCTTAAACCTATTATACTACATTCGGCCGGCAAAATCTATATCAAAAATGCAAAAAATAAAAACGTTTTCATTATGCTATTTTTACAAAAAGAAACAGCCGTCCGAAAGACCGAACGGCTGTGATTCGCTTTTAAAAAGCCTTTTTGTAATCGGATGATTACTTGGAAGCCTTCTTAGCAACTACTGCTGCAGCAGCAAGAGCTACAGGGATAACTGCGAGAGCGATAGGAGCGTTGCCTGTTGCAGGGTTAGCATCAGTTGTATCATCAGCAACTGTGTCGTCAGCAGCAACATCATCTGTTGTGTCGTCTTCTTCAGCATCATCAGCAACAGTGTCATCATCTGCATCGTCATCGTCAACTGTATCTGTTACTTCTGTATCTGTTTCATCGAGGTTTGCTCCGTCATCTTCGATACCAGCAGCAGAAACTGTAAGGCTGAGCATAGAAGCAGCCATTGCGCAAGCTGCGATCGCAGCAAGAATCTTCTTCATTTTCATTGTTGTTTCCTCCATTTAAGTTATTTTTAATCACCACAATCAATATCATTGTGATTATGCTGATATTATAACATAGTCTGCCCGAAAATCAAAGCATTATTCTGACGTATTTTTTTTGCATTTTCTGTATTTTTTTAAGCAATTTGCCTAAATCGGCGCAAAACCGTGTTCATTTGATTAAAAAACGGTTACAATGGTTAAAAGCTCTGTAATATTGCAAAACGTTTACATTACCTTTTGTATAATTGCCAAAAACAATAAATTTATGTAATATTTTTATCCTTACGGCAAAAACTATTGACTTTTTCGGAATTTTGTGATATAATGATTAATTACAGCAAATTTATGTTATGTTGATTTTGCAATTATATTACACAAGTTAAAGCTTATTTTATCCTCATATTCTAAACTTTTCTTTACCGCGGACAGCAAAAGCATCTAAAATAAATATAAATAAGCTTGTTCGTTTGTGCAATCATACAAAAAATGTTTTTTTAGCCAAAAACTGTTGACGTACAGAAACTTATGGTTTATAATAATAACGATGTTAGAATTCTTCTAAATTCTATTTTTAAAATGTTTAACATCCGTTTTGTTGTCTCCTTTCTTTTGTTCTACACATATTTATCTTATTTTAACTCATTTTACTTTTGCAGGACACCGTTGTCCTGCATTTTTTTTGCATTTTTATATCATGCTTGATTTTTTATATATAATATGGTATAATATGAGCAATAATTTTGAATTTATACTAATTTCAAACCGTTCTATAGACAAGGACAGCAGATAGAATTTCATCGATAAAGGAAAGTGACCGCAGAGGGGCCGGTCTATCGGTCAGCCCCTCTGGCGGCAGAAAGCCGCCACCTCCACTCATTAGGAGAGATTACGCCCGACAAGGGAACTTGACGCCGAGTGATGAAATTATAGCTGTTGTATCTGCCTATAGGTTGGTTTGAAATTAGTATCATACGGGAGGATAAAGTTTATGCCAAAGAAACCTTTTTATATCACGACCCCGATCTATTACCCATCGGGAAATCCGCATATCGGACACTGTTACACCACCGTTGCCTGCGATACCATTGCGCGCTACAAGCGTATGCAGGGCTATGACGTTATGTTCCTCACAGGAACGGACGAGCATGGTCAGAAGATCGAAGAAAAAGCCAAGGCAGCAGGAGTTACACCAAAGGAATACGTTGACGAGATCGTAAAGACTTTCAAAAAGCTTTGGGAATGTATGGGCATCAGCTATGACCGCTATATCCGCACGACCGATGATTACCACGTTGAAGCCGTACAGAAAATTTTTAAGGAGCTTTACGACAGAGGATACATTTATAAGGGCGAATATGTCGGAAAATACTGTACTCCGTGCGAAAGCTTCTGGACAGAATCCCAGCTCATTGACGGCAAATGCCCCGAATGCGGAAGAGATGTTATCGAAGCCAAGGAAGAAGCTTACTTCTTCAAAATGTCGCCGTTCGCAGACAGGATCGAGAAACTTCTCACCGAAACAGACTACCTCCGCCCGAAGACAAGAGCCACCGAGCTTGTAAACAACTTCATCAAGCCCGGCCTTGAAGACCTCTGCGTTTCAAGAACGAGCTTCAAATGGGGAATTCCGATAACTTTCGACCCCAACCACGTTGTTTATGTTTGGATAGATGCGCTTTCCAACTATATCACAGCACTTGGCTATGAAAACAGCGCACACAATGACTACGAAAAGTATTGGCCTGCCGATGTTCACATGGTAGCAAAGGATATCATGCGTTTCCACGCTATCATCTGGCCTGCAATGCTTATGGCACTCGATCTGCCGCTCCCCAAACACCTTGCAGTTCACGGCTGGATAACCTTTAACGGACAGAAGATGAGCAAATCGCTCGGCAATGTCGTTGACCCGTTTGTCCTCAGCGAACGCTACGGTGCAGATGCTATCCGTTACCACATTATGCGTGAAATGGCTCTCGGCGCAGACAGTGCATTCTCCAACGAGATAATGATAAACCGCATCAACTCCGACCTTGCGAACGGACTCGGAAACCTCGTTTCGAGAACCGTTGCAATGACGCTCAAATATTTCGACGGCACGCTCCCGACCGAAAAGCAGAGCGGCGAATTTGACGATGAACTTATCGCCGAAGCAACATCACTTCTTGCAAAAGTCGATGACTGCGTTGAGAATACAAGACTTCAGGATGCGCTTATCGCAATTTTCAAGGTAGTTTCGCGCTCGAACAAATACATTGACGAAACCACACCTTGGATACTTGCAAAGGATGAGGCTAACAAGCCAAGACTTGCGGCTGTTCTTTACAACCTCCTTGATACGATCAGAATAATCTCCGCAGTTCTCGCTCCGTTTATGCCCGCAACAATGCCAAAGGTATGGGAACAGATCGGTGCTTCCGAGGACGATGTAAAGTATGAGAACCTCGGCAAGTTCGGCGTTCTCCCTGCAAATGTTACCGTAAAGAAAGGCGACCTCCTCTTCCCGAGGATCGATGTTGAAAAGGAGATCGATGAACTCAACGCTCTTATCAAGTCCAATGCGCCTGCCGAGGAAGAAGCATCAAATGTCGTTCCTCTCTCCGATATCATTTCGATCGACGATTTCGGCAAGGTAGACCTCAGAGTTGCGGAAGTTAAGGAATGTGAGAAAGTTCCAAAGGCAAAGAAGCTCCTTAAACTTCAGCTCGATGACGGAATGGGCGGCAGACAGGTAGTTTCGGGCATTGCAAAATGGTATCAGCCCGAAGACCTTATCGGCAAGAAAGTTATCGTGGTCGCAAACCTCTCGCCTGCAAAGCTCTGCGGAGTAGAGAGCGAGGGAATGATCGTTGCCGCTGACGTTGGCGAAGATGCAAGAGTTATCTTCATCGACAAGGACGTTCCGAACGGAGCAAAGCTTAGATAAATTAGGAATTCGGAATGCGGAATTCGGAATTAATATACCGCCAAAGTTTATAAGTTAAAACACAAAAGGCGCAATTCACAAAATAACGAAATGTTTACTGTATGTCGTTATTTTGTGAATTGCGCCTTTTCCTATAGATGAAGCCGAACATTGTCTTGTTTTTATACTAAACAACGCTCGGCTTATCAATAATTCCGAATTCCGAATTCCTATTCCGAATTTTATTCAATCTTCTGTTCCAGTTTAGCCGTAATTTCAAATGTCGTTACTTCTTCCGTTATCGTTTTGCGGTAGACAGTGAGCGTGACTTCTTCACCTGCGATCTTTTCATCGAGTATATCCATTACCGAATCGAGGTCTTTTACAGGCTTGCCGTCTATTTCCGTGATGATATCATACGGCTGCAGGTCTTTTGTCGCGATATCACAAGTCGGGTCTACGCTCATAACGCACAATCCCGATTCAACGCCTAAGCTTTCGGCTGTTGTGCTGTCCATTGCTATAAACACGATGCCGAGCTTTGCTCTTCCGGGAACATAGCCGTTTTCGATGAGTGCTTCGGCAACGGGAACTGCATCGTTTATCTCTATCGCGAAGCCTATTCCGTCATATACAACGTGATCGAGTCCGCCGACCGAGATGCCTATTACCTGACCGTACATATTGACGAGCGCGCCGCCTGAGTTGCCGGGGTTAAGTGCGGCATCGGTCTGTATACACCGAAGCGTTCCGCTTGATGAATAGTCGGTTTCAATCTCTCTGCCGAGGGCGCTGACATAGCCGAAAGTTATGGAGTTTTCAAGGCTTCCGCCTGCACCGATAACTGCGACCTGTTCACCGAGGATAACCTCGTCTGAGTTGCCTATCTCAGCCGAAACAAGGTCGTCGGCTTCTATCTTCACCACTGCCAAGTCCTGCTTGCGGTCGATGCCGACAAGCTTCGCTTCAAACTGTCTGCCGTCGTTGAGCTGAGCCTTGAACTGAGCTTCCTCGTCAACAACGTGTGCATTTGTGAGGATATATCCATCGGTCGAGATGATTATTCCCGAGCCGAGCGAGGTCATCTGATATGGTGTATCGCTGTAAACGCCGATAAGCACCTGCGAGGGGAGAACTCTCTGCGCAACGCCCTCCGTTGTGAGCAGACCCGTTTCTTCATCGGCGTAATATTTCGCCTCGAGGACGGGACGGGGAGAGGTGGGGAGAGTTATCTGAACGCGCTTTGTATCCTTCTCGCTTGCCGTCTGCGTTTCGAGCGAGCTGAACGAGCTTTCGCTCTTGGTCTTATCAAGTGCGGCGGCTTTCTTTGCAACAACGACCGACAGAATGATTATCGTCACAAACATTACTGCGATAAGTGTAATAATTATTGCAGTCCAGACAGCGGAAAGGCGTTTTTTCTTCGGAGGGACGTTCTGAGGTGGGTTCGGCTGATCCGGCTGTGCGTACTGCCCCTGCGGCATAGCCCTGTTGCCGTAGTTCGGAGCATAATATCCGTTGGGATAACCGTTGTTCGGCGGAGGATATGCGCCGTACTGATACGGTGGGGGAGTTTGCTGATTTTGAGCTGTGTTCTGATATGGCTGCGCTGCGCCCTGATTTTGCGGTGGGATCTGCCGGTACTGCGGCTGTGAAGCTGTCGGCTGTCCAATGTTTTGCCCATAGTTTGGCTGTTCAAAGCCTGACGGCTCAAAATTCGGCTGTCCGATATTCGGCTGAGATGTAAAAACCTCGGGTGAAGCCGTTTCTGTCGGTGTATTTTCGTGCAAAGTCTGCTCGCTCACCGATTCGGGCGAAGCGGCTTCGTTTGCGGTATTTTCCTGCAAAGGGTGTGTATTTTCCGTGTTCGGAGTGTTTTCGTCAAAATTATCCACAATATACCTCCTTTATAAAAGAAGCCGCACAATTACAAGCTATGCGAATGTCTGTAACTGTACGGCGAAACAAATTTAGATCGTTATTTCAAATTCAACAAAGCTGTTGGGTTCGCTGCGGACAAGAATTTTTCCGCCGTGAAGCTTTATTATCGAGCGGACAATGGAAAGTCCCAGACCGACGCCCGTTTTATCGATACCTCTTGAAGCGTCTGCTTTATAGAAACGGTCGAATACCTTTGATATCTCGTTGGCTTTAAGTCCCTCGCCGCTGTTCCTGATGCGGATAACGGACGAGCCGTCCCTGTTTTCAAAGGCGAACTCGATATAACCGCCGTCGTTGACGAATTTTACGGCATTTTCAACGAGGTTATAAAGCACCTGCTGCATAAGGTCGCTGTCGGCACTTACCATGAACCTGCCGTGCTCGATTCCGCGTATCTCGACGTGTTTCTCGTCTATGCGCTGTTCAAACATAAGCAGAACCTTGACGAGAAGCGGCATGAGGTCGAAAGTTTCCTTTGTCATTTCCATTTCGCCGGCTTCATACTTGGAGATATTGAGCATCGACTTGACAAGTCTTGCAAGTCTGTCAATTTCCTCCGAAACGATGCGGAGATAATATTTATGCTTTTCTTTCGGTATCGTTCCGTCAAGGATACCGTCCACGAAGCCGCCGATGGTCGTCATAGGTGTACGAAGTTCGTGCGAAACATTCGAGATGAAGCTCTTTCGGTTCTCCTCGATAGCTTCGAGCGAGCTTGCCATTTCGTTGAGCGAATTTGCGAGAAATCCGAACTCGTTATCCTCGGGGACATAGAGCTTTTCGGAGAAATCACCGTTTCCGAACCGCTTCGCTGCAAGGGTCATTTCCTTTACAGGCGTCATCAGATGCTTGACCGCCGCATATATCGCAACGAAAACAAGCACAAGAATTGCCAGAGAAGCGATCGCAAGCGCAACTATAAGCTTCGTCAGATACTGTTGGAGCGGAGTATCGGAAAGCTTTGAGAAAAGGTAATACTCATTTCCTGCGGATCTGAATTTATAAACAAGGTTGAAAACTGTGCTGGGGTAAAAATGGTCAAGGCTTGAAAGTTCAAAAAAGCCCTCATCGCCGACCTTGTTCAGGATATCCTCTCCGATTTTTCTCCCTGTATGAGAACACGGCGGTGCTTCGGAGCAAACCAAAGCAACGCCGTTTGAATCTGTTAATGTGAAAACTATCTCCGTTGTATCGGTCACGTTCAGATAGATATTGTTAAGATAATCTGTGTTCACCCCGTCAGCCGAATCGATCGAAAGCTTTGTTATCGACATTATCATATCGGCATTCGTGATGAGGTAGCCTTTTTTGTCGTTTTTATAAAATTCGGAAGAAATTATTATAAGAACGACCGCAACGCAGACAATGGCAGCGGATATTATTGCAGCGCACAGGGTAAAAAACTCGGAGAATACGCTTTTACGCATTTTCTTCCTCTGCTTCAAACTTGTAGCCTACGCCCCATACTGTTTTGAGCGCCCACTTGTCCGAAACATTTTCAAGCTTTTCACGAAGACGCTTGATATGAACGTCGATAGTACGGGAGTCGCCGTAATACTCGAATCCCCATACTTCGTCAAGAAGCTGATCTCTTGTATAAACACGGTTCGGGTTGGAAGCGAGGTAGAAAAGGAGTTCAAGCTCCTTCGGAGGAGTATCCATTACCTTGCCGTCAACACGAAGCTCATATCTTGTCATATTTACAACGAGCTTGTCATAGCGTACTTCCTTGACCTCGGTCTCGGTGCTGCCCTGACCGATACGTCTTGAAATAGCCTTTATTCTTGCGATAACTTCCTTTGTATCGAACGGCTTAACGATATAGTCGTCTGCGCCGAGTTCAAGACCGAGTACCTTATCGAAAGTTTCGCTCTTAGCGGTTATCATTATGATCGGAACGTTGGATTTTTTGCGGATCTCACGGCAGACCTGCCAGCCGTCAAGCTCGGGGAGCATGATATCGAGAAGGATAACATCGGGTTTGAGGGCATTGAACTTAATAAGAGCCTCATCACCGTCGTGAGCAACGATAACTCCGTAACCTTCCTTTTCGAGATAGAGCTTCAAAAGCTCGCAGATATTATTATCGTCATCAACGACCAAAACCTTTCCAAGTGACATAATTATTTCCTCCTATCGTTTTTTTGATCTATTCTGAAAAAAGCATATATTAATGTACCGTTTAAAAACATAATACTACTTATAACTAATTATAGCAAATATCGGGGCGAAATATATAAATTTTTATGAACAAATTATTTCCTAATTGTAAATTTAACAAAAACATAATTAAATCCCAAAGAAATTATAAAATTCCGTTCATTTTTAGAATTTTCTATGCTTTCTGTCGTGACATTTTTCGTCAAATGACTTCTTTAAGGATAAGATAAGCCATTGTTGCAATTGACTTAGCCTCGACATAATTTCTGTCTACCTTGAAATTGCCCTCTGTGAGCATATTTTTAAGTTCGGAAACACGCTCGAAGCCTTTAAGAGCCTCCTGCATATTCGGGATAACGAAGTATGACTTCTGCATAATATGTCTGATCTCTGTGCGGATACCCGATGGTATCTCGGGAGCGTTCGGGTCAATGTCAAACTCGGCTGTTTCGAGGTTTTCAAGCGGAACGCCTGCGTTTTCCTGCATCTTTTCCGCAATCGATATAGCAGCCTGTCTGCCGAAAACGAGTGCTTCGAGCAGAGAGTTTGAAGCAAGGCGGTTGTTGCCGTGAACGCCCGTGTGCGAACATTCGCCGACAGCATAAAGTCCGTCAACCGTTGTCTGAGCGTGGGTATTTACGTTGATGCCGCCCATTAAATAGTGCTGGCAGGGGTAGATCGGGATACGGTCGGTCGTCATATCGATGCCCTGTTCAAGCAGGTACTTATATATCATCGGGAAGCGTGCCTTGATGAACTCGGGGTCTTTGTGCGAGATATCGAGGTAGAAATCGTCCGAATTCGTTCTTCTTGCTTCGCTGATTATCGAGTGCGAAACAACGTCACGGGGAGCAAGCTCCAGACGCTCGTCATAGTTCTGCATAAAACGCTCACCATCGCAGTTGAGGAGATAAGCACCTTCACCGCGGACAGCCTCGGAGATGAGGAAGCACTCTCTTGTGTGCTTGTTGTTGAAAGCGGTAGGGTGGAACTGAATGAGCGAAAGATTCTTGATATTCGCGCCCATTTCGTAAGCGGCGGTGATGCCGTCGCCCGTTGCGATAGCGGAGTTCGTGGTGTATTCGTAAATTCTGCCGATGCCGCCCGTTGCAAGGATAACGTAACGTGAATTATATGTAGAATGTTCATCGTTCACGCAGATATCTGCAGAGAAACCCGTTCCTGTCTTTTTCAGTTCGCAGAGGAGAGCATTCTCGAGAATGTCGATGTTGGGTGACTTTTTGACAGCTTCCTGAAGCTTTGAGGTTATCTCGAAGCCTGTCGAATCACGGTGGTGGAAAATTCTGTGACGGCAGTGTCCGCCCTCAAGGGTCTTGTGATAGTTGCCGTTTTCGTCCTTGTCGAAGTCAACGCCGTAGCCGATGATCTCCTCGATCTCGTGAGCTGCTTCGGTAACAAGAATTTTGAGCGAATCGGGGTTGTTCTTATATCCGCCTGCGATAAGTGTATCCTTTGTATGGAGCTGGATATTGTCATCAACAGGCTTATAGACAGCCGCAATACCGCCCTGAGCGAGTGCGGAGTTGCAGAGTATCATTTCTCTTTTTGTGATAAGCAGTATTTTCAGATCTTTCGGCAGGTTCAAAGCGGAATACAGACCGCCTGCGCCCGTTCCTGCGATAATAACGTCATAATTTTTTGACATAACTATACTTCCTTTAATATGTATAAAATTCACGTTCGCACCCAAAGAAACCGATTACCGCAAGAGCCGAACAGTGACAATGTTCCGAGCAGAATCTCCCTCATATAAACACTTAATACAATTATAGCACAAGAAATTACAAAAATCAATTCTTATTGCATATTTTTTGCCGAATTTATGCAGAAATCATGAAAAAAACACAAAAAAAGCTGCCACACGAACCGTATGGCAGCCATAATGTCTACTTAAAAAACAATCAGTTAACAATCGTCTTTTCAGTTTCCTTATCAAAGATGTGAACCTTATTAGGATCGAGAGCAACCTTGATAGTATCCTGAGGACGTGCAGTTGATCTTGGGTCAACTCTTGCTGTGAGGGAGATACCCTGGCAGTTGAGGTAGAGGTAAACTTCTGCGCCCATCATTTCTGTAATTTCAACATCAGCATCGATGATACCTGTCTTAGCAGAGGAGATGAACATTTCTTCATCGTGGATATTTTCAGGACGGATACCCATGATGATCTCCTTATCAACATAGTTGGAGAGAACATTCTCATCAACCTTTGCTTCAGGAAGTTCAACATAGTACTTAACGCCTCTGGAAGTCTTGGTGTCTTCAGAACCGAATTCAATTGTGTACTTGCCTTCGATCTTTCTGAGAACAGCATCAACGAAGTTCATCTGAGGTGAACCCATGAATCCTGCAACGAAGAGGTTTACAGGGTTGGAGTAGAGGTTCTGAGGAGAGTCAACCTGCTGAATGAAGCCGTCCTTCATAACAACGATACGGTCACCCATTGTCATAGCTTCTGTCTGGTCATGAGTTACGTAGATAAATGTAGTACCGAGCTTCTGGTGGAGCTTGGAGATCTCAGTTCTCATCTGTGCACGGAGCTTTGCATCGAGGTTGGAAAGAGGTTCGTCGAGGAGGAAGACCTGAGGTTCACGAACGATAGCACGGCCGAGCGCAACACGCTGACGCTGGCCACCGGAGAGAGCCTTCGGCTTTCTGTCGAGGAGGTGGGAGATATCAAGGCTGCGGGCAGCTTCTTCAACCTTACGGCTGATCTCGTCCTTGGGGACTTTACGGAGTTTAAGACCGAATGCCATGTTCTCGAATACTGTCATGTGAGGATAAAGAGCGTAGTTCTGGAAAACCATCGCGATATCTCTGTCCTTAGGAGCAACGTCGTTTACAAGACGGTCTCCGATATAAAGCTCACCTTCGGAGATTTCTTCAAGTCCTGCGATCATACGGAGAGTAGTGGACTTACCGCAGCCGGAAGGACCAACGAGGATGATGAATTCCTTATCTTTGATTTCAAGGTTTACATCTGAAACGGCAACAACACCGCCGGGGTATTTCTTATAAATTGAACGAAGTGACAAACTTGCCATGTTAATAGGACCTCCTACATTTAAATTGTCTGCCGAGCATACTCGGCTCTATTAATATAATACCAAAAGTGGGGAGCAAATTTCAAGTCACTTATTAACTAAACTTATAAAAACTTATTTATTTAGTTTGACGAAAAAGCAAATATTTGTAAGTTGTTGGAAATTTTGAGATAAAATTATATCTAAATATTTTCGGTTTCTTTGTGCAACATTTCTCTCCACTCACCGAGAGCGAGGTTTTCATCAAGCTTCACGCCGCCTATCGAAATGCGCTTTAAATACAACACCTTGTTGTTCCGAGCCTGTGCCATACGCTTTATCTGGTGGTACATACCCTCGCGAATGGTTATGAGGACTTCGTGCGGATCGGCGAGGATCTCAAGCTTTGCAGGCAGGCAGACATCGCCGCCGTCTATCGCAAGGCCGTCCTCAAAGGCTTTTATATCGTCCTCGGTCGCAGAGTTTTCAAGCTTCGCGAAATAGGTCTTGTCAACGTGGTGCTTAGGGGAAAGGATATTGTGCGCAAGAACGCCGTCGTCCGTGATAAAAACGAAGCCCTCGGTGTCCTTGTCGAGCCGTCCCGCAGGGAAAAGTCCCTCTCGGCGTATGCTGTCGGGGAGAAGCTCGAGAACGGTCTTCGATTCGCCGTCCTTTGTCGAGCATACAACGCCCTGCGGCTTGTTCATCATTATATATATGTGCTTGCGGTAGGTCACTTCCCTGCCCTCGGAGCATACGGTGTCCTTTTCGGGGTCGATCTTCATATCGAAAAGCTTTGCGACCGTGCCGCCGACCGTTACAACTCTGCGCTTTATGAGTTCTTTCGCTTCGGAGCGCGTTATGCCAAGCTGTGCCGAAAGGAATTTGTCAAGACGCTGTATATCTTTCTTAGGAACTTTGGGTTCGCTCATTGTTTTCCGCCGTCCTTTCTGATATTTCGGTTATAGGACTTGTTTTTCGCCTTTTTCGCCACGGAAAAGCCAAATTCGCCGAGTTTTCTTCCTATCGAGAAATATTCGCCGTGAGAGTAGGCGAGAAGTCCTGCCTGCTGGAGGTTTATCTTTCCTTTGCTGTCGATATAGCGTTCATCGGCGGAAATTGCGACAACATCTGCGATAAACATATCGTGTGTGCCGTAGTTTTTGATCTCTCTGACCTTACATTCGAGCGAAAGCGGACTTTCCGCTATAACGGGTGCTTTTACGATCGAAGCTTCTTCAAGCGTGAGGCTGCACTGCTTTATCTTGTCCATATCCTTGCCGCTGCGAACGCCGACAAAATCCGTTTCACGAACGAGCTTGGATGTGGTAAGGTTTATAACGAATTCGCCCGTTTCCTTTATTATTGCATGAGAATGGCGCGATGGGCGGACCGAAATATAAACTATCGGCGGCTTTGTGTTTATTACGCCTGTCCATGCGCAGGTGAGTACGTTCGCTTTGTGCATATCTCCGCAGCTTACCATTACCGCAGGCAGAGGGGAGATAAGAGTTCCCGGTGCTAAAATTTTTCTTCCCATATTAAATCCTCTTTATAAAAAATAAATGATGTTCTATCCACAAAAATGTTAAATCTGCTAATTGAAAGACCAATCCAAAAATGATATACTATTCTTAAATAGATATATATCAAGGAGGTGTGAGCTATGCCGTCTATCCCGTCAATTTCGATAAATACCAACACTGACAGCACTTTTGAAAGCAGCGGGGGAATGACCTCCCGTATCCGCAAAAAGGCTCTCGAAAGTCAGATAAGCAATGATGAGCAGAAGCTTGAAAAGCTTTCCGCAAAGCAGACCGCCGAAAAGTCTAAGCTTAAAATCGAACTTACCAAGTATAAGACCGAGCTTTCCAAGCTTGAAAAGAACTCGGACGACAAGGAAAACGATGAAAAAGCCGCCGATATGAAGCGCCGCTTCGATTCATTCGAGTGTCAGACCTGCAAAAACAGGCGTTACCAGGATCAGTCGGACGATTCGGGTGTTTCGTTCCAGACCGCTTCTCACATCGACCCGTCGGCGGCTTATTCCGCAGTCCGTTCGCACGAAAATGAACACGTTGCGCGGAACAAAACTCAGGCCGAACAGCACGGTCAGAAGATCGCATATCAGACCGTCACGATAAACCGCGCGATATGTCCCGAATGTGGACGAAGCTATGTTTCGGGCGGCGTTACGCACACGGTCACAAAGGCGGACAACAGTGCCAGATACACTGTCGGTGATATCAAGCTCGAAAAAGACCCCGTTGGCAGCATCGTGAACGTAGTTGCTTAGTATAACAAATCATTCCCCGTCGGCGTTTTCGCCCTCGGGGATATTTTTTTGCTTCTGTAAATCTTGTGAAGCTTCGGCGGTTCCGTTTTTTTCGGTCGTTTCAGCTATTTTCTCCGCGGCTTTCGATGCGTTATGAAGCTCGATAGCGACTTTTGTGAGCGGTGAAAGCTCTTTTTCCTGCGGCTTGTTGCGCTCGATTATCTCTTTAGCCATAGCCGCACCATGTTCAAAGCTGTAAAACTCAGGGAAGCCCTCCTGCTTTGAGAGGACTTCGTACATTTCGCAGCAGTTTGAAACCCTGTACCAGAACACCGCACCCACGACAAGGAACGGTGCAGCGATGATGTTGAGCCACGCGCCCGTGATAATTACGCCGAAAGCAGAGAGCATAAACGCCAGCACCGAAGCCAGCACCCATTTTCCGTTCATCGAATGGGCAAAGAGCGACGGCAGCATGACTATTATCGGCACAAGGTACATAAAACCGCTTATCTGCGGAACTTTCTGCATCGTTTTGAGCGAATACATCACCGAAAGCAGGTCATAAGCGAAGATATAGACCATAAGCGCGATGCTGAAAATGCAGGAAAATTTCCACGCCGTTTTTCTTCTGCGTTCTATCTCGGACATACACTCCCTCTTCTGGTCAAGGTTCATTCCGCTGACCATTGTCGGGTCGAGATTTATGCTTTTGCTGAAACCTGCCATGACTGTACCCCTTTCTTTTCTCTGTTTGCAATTTACTGTTCGTATATTATCTGTTTGTTTATACAAAATATCAGATTTTCACGGCTACTAACAGTAAATTTATATTCTCATTATACCCGCAGTAAACAGATTTACTTCTGCTCGCTGTGATATTTTACATTTTCATCGTGAACGGCTTCGGTCTTGTTGAGGTAGTTATCCCAAAGCTTCAGGGCATTGTTATAGTTTGCGGTGAATTTTTCCATGTTGACGCCGAGTGCTTCGCGCGGAACTCTGAAGCCGATGAAAAGGCTGTCGGACATTGCTGTGTATTTTATATCCTCGGCGAAGCTTGTTCCCGAGAGCATATAGCCAAGCTCGGTGGAGTTTTCATCGTCAGGATATATCGTGCGCATATCAACAAGTATCGGGTCAACGGGGTTGCCGTTCTCGCTCACGTTGTCGATGCCTACTGTATGGCAGGTTTCGGCGTCGGCGATAACGATGATAGAATCGCCGCTCTGAAATTCCGCCATAAGCTTTGTCTGCGCAGACTGGTTGAAGTAAGCATCAAGGTTATCATCGCTGTATACCGCAGGCAGATAGCTGACGCGGACATAGACCTCGCCGTCGCCGTTGAAATCCTCGCAGTAGGGTTCAAGCAGCTTTTCGATATCGCCCGTGCGGAAGTCGAGTTCGGAGTCGGACGCCATTATCATTATTGCAACATCGGGTCTTTTATTGGTAACAACGTCCCTTATGAGGAAAACCGCAAGCAGGACTATCACCACGCCGACAATGAGCGGCATTTTATTATGATAGAAAAAGTTGCCTATCTTCTCCCAAACAGTGTATTCCTTAACGGGTTCGGCTTCGCGAGGAATATCCTCTTCGGAGATGATGCCTTGTTTGAGCTTCATAAGCTCGATGCGGTCGTGTTCAAGCTTTTTCTCATAGCGTTCACGCTCCCGACGTTCCTTTTCGGCACGTTCTTTTTCGCGCTCCGCTTCGGCTTCAAGCTCCTCCTGACGCTGTTTTTCGTTTATGCGGCGCATATTTTCGAGAACGGAAACCTTTCCGCTGACCTCGGTCTTTTCGCCGTTTTCATCGTTTTTTATTTCATTGTTTTTTTCTTCGAACATAGCTTTCTCCTATAAATCAAAATATACTATTATAAAATTGTAAAGCATTTGCCCGTTCAAGTCAAGGGCGAAGCCGAAAGTTTCAGTAAACTTTCATCAATTCCGTGAGCGAAGAAAGGCTTTCGATACTTGCATCAGAGCGGTCGGCTGTGCCGAAACCATAAGCCGCGTGGATAAATTTTGCGCCTGCATAATATGCGCTGTCGCAGTCGCCCTGAGTATCTCCGACATAGACTGCATTTTTAAGCCCGTTTCGTTCAATAATAAGCTTGATGTTATCTCCCTTTTTCAATAAGTTGTCGCCCCAGCAGATATGGTCGGTGAAATATTTTCCAAGCTTGTAATGCTTCAAAAAGCACTCGATATAGCCCTGCTGACAATTGCTGACGATGAAAAGGGGACAGCGTTCTTTCAGATATGCAAAGGTTTCTTCGGCTTTATCGTAAATTTCGCCGCCGTGTTCGGCAAGATAGTCATTTTCGTGCGAAGCGCAAAGTTCCATTATCTCCATGCGGCGTTCTTTCGGGTATTTCCCGAAGAATTTATCGGCGATAACGTCCATCGTCAGACCCATTATGCCCTGTATGTCAGCCTGCGTTATCCTTATATCTATATCATTTTGGGCAAGTGCTTCGTTCCACGAATCGGCAACACCCTTTGAGCTGTCCCAGAGCGTTCCGTCAACATCAAATATGATACCGTCTGCGTTCATTTTTCTTATTCCTTTCGGCTTTCTTATTTCATACATTATTATATAGTATAAACCCTCAGCTGTCAATATCGATGCACGGCACTGCCGATCACAATGAGTAATACTAAACACCAATAAAATACAGGAAAAAAATCTGCGCCGAAATCCTATATATTTGAGATTGTCGGCTTGATTTTTTCCAAATTTTAAATGGTGTTTAGTATAAGTATTTTACCGTAATTTCGCAGATCGCTGAGGGGCGGACATCAAATCCGCCCCTACGGAAATTCGCTTCCCGCCGTAAATTTGCGGAGCAAAATAATTACGCATTACGAATTACGAATTAATTTTGTTCAAATTTTGTTCTGCGACAAATTTTTCTTGACATATATATCGGATTGGTATATAATTAATCTGATTAATTATGTTCGGAATAAGGCATCGGCAGTCTTTCCCATAGGAGCAAAATGCTCTTTTCTCACCGCGCTGTATGCCCCTTGAATGTTTTTATCACACCGAAACTTGTTTTAATATTACGTCTTTACGAGCGTTTCGGCTACATATTTCCTTGATGCAATATTTTACTGTTTTTTGCTCGGAAATTTATTTTTTACTATTTTAACACTATGGGAACACCGAGATCACCGCTAAAAAACGCTCCCGACCGTTTTTTCACGCTCTATAGCTTGATGTACGGCAAAATTTTTTCCAAAACGGCGGAATGAACACACGGCGGCAGATATTTTATTCGGCTTTTCCCCATGACAAGAAAAGCGAGGTTGAAAAATTGGCTAACAACGAAAACGAGATCGAAACCATTACCGTCAATATGTACGGCGAGAGGATCTCACCGAAAAAACAGGACAAGACCGCGCCCGAACAGTCGGCGCAGAACAGCACTTCACGCTATAACCGCCAGAATGGTTATCATCAGAACGGATATCAGAAGAAAAATTACTGCAGGAACGGCAAAAAGCCTTACTACAACTACAGACAGCGCACAAACCGTCAGGATCAGCGTCAGACTGTGCTTTCGATAACCCCCGAAAATGATCCGCTCGGAGCTGCTATCTCCGCAGCAACGGCTGCTCCGACTGCTCCCGTTGTCCGCACGAATACTCCGCAGAGGAACAGCAGACCGCAGTACCGTCAGAAAAACTACAACAGAAACCGTTCCTATCAGAATCAGAACAACAAGGCTAACAGCACTCCGCAGAATATCGGCGAAGCTTTGCAGGCTGCCGATATGACAGGCATTTTCAGAACAAATCACCGCAGTGTAAAGCGCACACCGATAAGGATAATCCCACTCGGC
Organism: uncultured Ruminococcus sp.; assembly: GCA_945868475.1. Classification (GTDB taxonomy): domain Bacteria; phylum Bacillota; class Clostridia; order Oscillospirales; family Ruminococcaceae; genus UMGS363. Next base: position 19,792 of record CAMBLM010000007.1, read on the forward strand.
GGCATCAACGAGATCGGCAAGAATATAACTGTTTTTGAGTGTGCGAACGACGCTTTCATCGTTGACTGCGGAATGACATTCCCCGACAGCGATATGCCCGGCGTTGACCTTGTTATCCCCGATTTCACATATATCGAGCAGAACGCCGACAAGATAAGGGGCGTTGTCATCACTCACGGACATGAGGATCACATCGGCGCACTCGCTTATCTTCTCAAAAAGGTGAACATTCCCGTTTACGGAACACGCCTTACTATCGGACTTATCGAGGGCAAGCTCAAAGAACACGGTCTTCTCGAAAGCGCGAAGCTCAATGTTGTAAAACCCCGTCAGACTATAAAAATGGGCTGTATGGCGGTCGAATTCATCCGCGTGAACCACTCTATCCCCGATGCTGTGGGACTTGCTATCCACACTCCCGCAGGCGTTATCGTCCACACGGGTGACTTTAAAGTAGACTTTACGCCTATCGAGGGCGGCATCATCGACCTTGCGCGTTTCGGCGAACTCGGAAGCAGGGGAGTTCTTGCGCTCATGGCGGATTCGACCAATGCGGAACGTCCCGGTCACACGGCTTCGGAACGCACCGTCGGAAACTCCTTTGTCAAGCTTTTTGACCGTGCAGAGGGCAAGCGCATAATCATCGCGACATTCTCCTCGAATATCCACCGCGTTCAGCAGATCGTGAACTGCGCTATTGCACACGACCGAAAGATCGCTGTTTTCGGCAGAAGTATGCTCAACGTTATTTCGACGGCTATCGAACTTGGATATCTCAAAGTTCCCGACGGACTTATCATCGACCTTGACGCTATGAACCGCTTCCCAGCGGAAAAGATAGTTCTTATCACGACGGGAAGTCAGGGCGAGCCTATGTCGGCACTCTCGCGAATGGCTATGAACGAGCATAGGCACGTTACGATAACTCCGAACGATTTCATTATCATAAGCGCAAATCCTATCCCGGGCAACGAAAAGCTCGTCACAAAGGTAGTAAACGAGCTTCTCCGTGCAGGTGCGGAGGTTATTTACGAGTCGATGTACGATGTCCACGTTTCGGGACATGCTTGTCAGGAAGAACTCAAGCTTATTCTTTCGCTGACAAAGCCGAAGTATTATATCCCTGTCCACGGCGAATACAAGCACCTCAAAAAGCAGTCCGATCTTGCTATCGACCTTGGCATGGATCCGAACAATGTTATCATTTCAAACATCGGCAACGTCATCGAATCGGACGGCGTTGATATGAAGATAACGGGTCAGGTCCAGGCAGGCAGAGTATTCGTTGACGGACTCGGCGTAGGCGATGTCGGTTCTATCGTTATCCGCGACAGAAAGCATCTTGCCGAGGACGGACTTATCATCGCAGTTGCGACTATCGAGCTCGAAAGCGGAACTATCCTTGCAGGACCCGATGTTGTATCGAGAGGCTTCGTATATGTCCGTGAATCGGAGGAGCTTATGGTTGCGGCTAAGGAGATCCTCACGAACACGCTCACGGACTGTCTTGATTCGGGAACGAGGGAATGGAACACGATAAAGACCCGAATGAAGGACGATCTCAGCGAATTCATCTTCCAGAAAACGAAGAGAAAGCCGATGATACTTCCTATTATAATGGAAATATAAATTTATTATCAAGATTATAAATTTGTACCCATCTGCAGTGGACGGGTCACACGTCCCGTTTTTCCGAAAACGACTGACGCGATAAACTCGCCCCCTGCAAAAAGGTTTTATCCGCAGATAATACTCTCAGATAACTGCGGTTCATAAATTTACGCCCGTATGGAGGTGCGTTTATTTGACAGGAAAACAATGGCTTGCTTTCAAGCTGGTATCAATTCTGCTCGTTGTCGTATCTATGGCTTCGGCGTTTGCGCTCTCGGAAACGCAGCCTATGATGTTCTGGACGATGCTCTGCATCACGGCACTGACGGCGATAGCGTTCCTTGCGCTGTTTTCGGCGGCGCAGAAGAATCTTCACCATTTTGTTACGGAAATGGAGTCACAGCTCAACGTTACCGAGCGTGACTCGCTCTACAAATTTCCTGCGCCGGCGGTAATTATCGACAGCGACGGCATAATCGTATGGTACAACATCTCATTCAGCGAGAATGTCTACAGTGCCGATGCTTTCGGCGTTGACATTCGCTCTATAATCGATGTTGACCTTGAAAAAGTTATGGCGAACAAGGAAACTACGGTCGATTTTGAGGCTTCACACTTCCGCATCTCGGCGATAACGACCGAAAAGACGGATATCGAGTCGAAGCTCATCTCCTCGCTCACGCTCCTCTACTTTGAGGACATCAGCGACCTTATCAATTTGCAGACCGAGATGAACAACCTCCGTCCGTCCGTTATGGTAATTTCGATCGACAACTTTGAAGAGCTTCTTTCGGACGAAAAGGAGTCGGAAAAGTCGCATATCCTCATTCAGATCGAAAAGCTCCTCGAAACCTATCTTGAAGAAAAGCACGGTATCCTGCGAAAGCTTGCTCCCGATCGCTTTTTCGCCGTTGCCGAAGACAGATACATCAACGCCATGATCGCGGACAAGTTCAAGATACTTGAAGAGGTCAGAGCTATCCCCGTTACGGGCAAGACCCCGATAACCCTTTCGATCGGCGTCGGCATCGGCTCGGTGGATCTCGAAGAGAGCGAGCAGTTCGCACGACAGGCACTTGAAATGGCGCAGGGCAGAGGCGGCGATCAGGCCGCTGTCAAGCGTGAAGAAGGCTATGAATTCTTCGGCGGCGTTTCAAAGGGCATCGAAAAGCACACAAAGGTAAAAACGCGTATCGTTGCGGCGGCACTCACGGATATCATCGAATCCTCGTCCTCCGTTTACATCATGGGACACAGGAACGGCGATATGGACAGCGTTGGTTCGGGTGCCGGACTTTGCGGCGCGATAAGGATACTTCGCCCCGATATCCCCGTAAACATGGTCGTTGACCTTGAACACAACCTTGCAAAGCCTATCATAGGCAGACTTGACGAAAATCTCCGAGATGAAGAACCCGTTTTCATCCCGCCAGAGGACGCTCTCGGAAAAATGGACGAAAACAGCCTTCTCATCATCGTTGACACGAACAACAAAGATCTCCTCGACAGCCCCGAAGTTTATGCGGCCGCAAAGCAGGTCGTTGTCATTGACCACCACAGGCAGGTCGTTAATTATATCGACAATGCTGTTATTTTCCACCACGAGCCTTATGCTTCATCGGCGTGTGAAATGACGGCAGAGCTTATACAGTATTTCCCCGGCATCGACAAGCTCCAGAGCTACTATGCTGACGTTATGCTCGCAGGTATCATGCTCGACACAAAGGATTTCGTTATGCGCACGGGCGTGAGAACGTTCGAGGCGGCGGCTTTCCTCCGAAAGCTCGGTGCGGATATGGTCGCAGTAAAGAATCTTTTCGCGAACACAATGGCATGCATACAGAAGCGTTCAAAGCTTATCGCCGATGCGGAGATATACAAGCGCTGTGCAATTGCAGTTGATGATACTGCGGATGAATACATCCGCGTTGCTTCGGCTCAGGCTGCCGATCAGATGCTTGAAATTGTCGGCGTTGACGCAAGCTTCGTTATATTCCGCATACCGACGGGTGTAAATATTTCCGCACGTTCGCTCGGTGCGATAAATGTTCAGATCATCATGGAAAAGCTCGGCGGCGGCGGTCACCAGACAATGGCGGCGGCTCAGCTCAACGATGTCAGAGTTACCGAAGCCAAAGCGGAGCTTATCAGTGCAATTGACGAATATATTCAAAACATCTCGTAAAATCGATATGTAATATTACTCATTGTAGAAAGGATGCAGTAAAAATGAAAGTTATTTTCTTACAGGACGTTAAGGGAACAGCAAAAAAAGGTGAGGTAAAAGAGGTTTCGGACGGCTATGCCCGCAACTTCCTACTCGGAAAAGGACTTGCTGTTGAAGCAAACGCAAAGAATATGAATCTTCTTGAAGGCAAAAAGTCCTCCGAACAGCACAAGGCTGACGTTGCAAAGCAGGAGGCTCTTGACAGTGCCGCAAAGGCAAAGGGCAAGAAAGTTGTCATCAGGTGCAAGGCAGGTCAGGGCGGAAAGCTCTTCGGCTCTGTTACCGCAGGCAACGTTGCCGATGTTGTAAAGGAACAGCTCGGAATTGCTATCGACAAGAAGAAAGTATCTCTTTCCACTGAAATAAAGGCATTCGGAACATACACTGCCGAACTCAAATTCCACGCAGGCATTTCCGAAAAGATCACAGTTGAGGTAGTTGAGGAATAATGGCTGACAATATCGACCTCAGCGAATTTTCATCGAACGAGCTTCCGTTCAGCCTTGATGCGGAGCAGAGCGTTATCGGTGCGATGCTTATCGACCCCGACGCTCTCACAACGGCGATGAACTACCTCAAATCCGAGAGCTTCTATATTTCGATGCACCGCGATCTTTACAGCATCATAACGCGTAATTTCGCTATGGGCGTAAGGTCGGACGCTGTGACCGTTCTCGATGAAGCCGTAAAAGAGGGCATTTTCGAGAACGCCGCCGCAGGAAAGGAATATCTCGTCGAGATAAGCCGAGGTATCCCGTCAACGGCGAACATCGAAAGCTACTGCAAGATCGTTGCGGAAAAGTTCTATCTCCGCTCGCTCATCACGGCTTCAAAAGAAATAATGGATATGTGCCGTAACGGTGAGGAAAGCGCGGAAATGATGCTCGATTATGCCGAGCAGAAGATTTTCGATATCCGTCAGGGCAGAGATGCCGACGGTCTGAGAAAGATCGAGGACGTTGTTGTTGAAGCTTATGACGATATCTCAAAAAAATCGGGCGAGGACAGAGAAAAATATCTCGGAATGGGTTCGGGCTTTTCAAGGCTTGACGGTGTTATAACGGGTCTTAACAAATCCGACCTGCTTATCGTTGCCGCCCGTCCTGCTATGGGCAAGACCTCGTTCGTACTTAATATTGCCGCAAACGTCTGCCGACACAGGAACGACAAGGAAGTTGTCATCTTCTCGCTCGAAATGTCGAACGAGCAGCTTGTCACCCGTATGCTTTCGTCCGAGAGCCTTGTCGAGAGCGAAAAGCTTCTCAAAGGCACAATTCAGGACGATGACTGGATAAAGCTTGCCGACGGCGCAGAGCGTCTTTCGGGAATGCAGATATACCTTGACGATACGGCAGGCATCACCGTTACTCAGATGAAAGCAAAGCTGCGGCGAATGAAGAACCTCGGACTTGTTATCATCGACTATCTCCAGCTCATGAGTTCGGGCAGGCGCATTGACAACCGTGTAACGGAAATTTCCGAGATCACACGTCAGCTAAAGCTTATGGCAAAGGAACTCAACGTTCCCGTTATCGTGCTTTCACAGCTTTCGCGTTCGGTCGAATCGAGAACGGACAAACGCCCCGTGCTTTCCGACCTTCGTGAATCGGGTTCTATCGAGCAGGACGCCGACATAGTAATGTTCCTCTACCGTGACCATTACTACAACAAGGAAAAATGCCCCGACCCTACCCTTGCGGAGTGCATTGTTGCAAAAAACCGACACGGTGAAACGGGTACAGTGCCTCTGCGCTGGAACGGACAGTTCACGCTGTTCCTCACCGATGACAGAGTTCCCGTCGGAGATCAGAAATGAGCGATTCAAAAAATTCTCATATCGTTTTGGAAAATATACGGCTTGCCGCCGAGCGTTTCGATATGTTCGGCAAAGCTGATACGATAGTCTGTGCCTTATCGGGCGGAGCGGACAGCGTTTGCCTTACGCTTGCGCTGAAAGAGCTTTCGTCCGAATACGGCTTTAGGCTTAAAGCTGTTCACGTCAACCACCTTTTGCGCGGTGCGGAGAGCGACCGCGATGAGCAGTTCTGCCGCGACCTATGCGAAAGGGAGGACATTCCGCTGACGGTTTTCCGTGCGGACGCTGCCGCTTTTTCCAAAGAGCATAAAATGTCGCTCGAATCGGGCGCACGAAAGCTCCGCTACGGCTTTTTCAATGAAGTCTGCGGAGAAAATGCAAAAATCGCTACGGCTCACACGCTTTCGGACAGTGCGGAAACAGTCATTTTCAACCTTTCCCGAGGAACGGGTCTGAAAGGACTTTGCGGAATTCCGCCCGTTCGTGATAAAATGATACGTCCGCTTATATACTGTAAGCGTGAGGAAATTTTATCGTACCTTTCGGAAAGGGGTCAGGTCTTTGTGACCGACAGCACCAATCTTTCCGATGATTATTCGAGAAATAAGATAAGACACAACGTTATCCCAGTGCTTGAAGAGCTGAACAGCGGCTTTTTTGAGAGCATAAAACGGCTCACCGAGAGCCTTTCCGAGGACGAACGCTTTCTTTCCGAGCTTGCAAAAGAGCATTATGACGATGATCTGCGGAATGTTGATGCTTCGGTTCGCCGCAGGGTGATAAAGCAGAAGCTTCGCGAAGCAGGCATCGAACCCTCGGGCGAAAAGATACTTTCGGCCGAGGAATGTGCGCTGAAAGGAAACGGAAAGACCATTCTTTCGGGCGAGCTTTATGCCGTTGCGAAAAACGGCAGGATACGGACCGAAATTATCCCTCGGGAACGCCTTGTTTTCCCCGAAACAAAAGCCATTATCGGCGAAAATCCGTTTTTATGTGATAAAACGGTGATAATTAGCGTAAACAACGGGGAAAATAATGCAGACGGGGCGTCTGTTAATGATTTATTAACAAAATTTGTGCTTGATTATGATAAAATACAAGGTGAACTTATTTTGCGCAATCGGCGTGACGGCGATGGTTTTATCCGCGCAGGACGGGACTTCACAAGCAGCCTTAAAAAGCTTATGAACAAAAGCGTTCCCATCAGCGAAAGGGATAAGATCGCCATAATTGCCGATGATAAAGGTATTATCTGGGCGGAGGGCTTCGGAATTGCCGAAAGGGTAAAGCCCGATGCTTTTACAAAAAGCTATATGAATATAAATGTAAAGGAAAAATTATAATGAATGCAGTCGGACTTAAATGCGAAAAACTCGACAGAATAAAGAGAGTAGTCATCACGGCGGAAGAGATCGCCGAAAAGACAGCGGAAGCAGGAAAGCTTATTGACCGTGAATATGAGGGAAAGCCGCTTCTGCTCGTCAGCATTTTAAAGGGTGCTTATATTTTCCTCGCCGATCTTTCAAGAGCGGTTTCCATTCCGTGCGAGATCGGATTTATGGCGGCGGAAAGCTACGGCGCAGGTCTTTCTTCCTCGGGAAATGTAAAGATAACGCTTGACTTAAAGCAGGATATTTCCGAATATCACGTTCTCATCGTTGAGGACATCGTTGACTCGGGAAGAACACTTTCCAAGATAGTTGAGATGCTCCGCGAGAGAAACCCTCTTTCGCTCAAGGTTCTCACTCTCCTTGACAAACCCGAGCGCAGAGCCGTGGATTTCAAGCCCGACTACACGCTTTTCACTATACCCGATTTCTTCGCAGTCGGCTACGGACTGGACTGCGGCGAATACTACCGCAATCTGCCTTACATCGCAGAATACGACCCAAATTAAATATATTCTGACATTTTTACTCGACGCAGGAATTAAGGTATTGAGCATCACAAGGCTCGGAAAGGAATGAATGACCAATGGCACCAAAAAAATCCTCAAACAGGGGACTGCTTATCTATGTCGGGGTTCTTCTTGCGGCAATGATACTTATCGTTGCACTCATGAAGCAGGCTACGAAGACCGTTTCGGAATACAGCTATTCCGATATCATGAGCTTCTTTGACAATTATCAGGTAAGCGAATACAACTTCGACCTCGGCACGGGCGAGCTTAATATGACCGTTACACTTGATGACGGAACGGAAAAGCTCATCAATTACGTTGTTCCGAACGTTACTGTTTTCCTCAATGAGATCCAGACCGGTTCGGAAAATTACCGCAAGGAATACAACGCCGCACACCCTGACGCTCCGCTCAAAATGGAGTATTACAAAATTCAGGATAACTCGTGGCTTTACAACCTTGTTCCGTCGATAATCATAATCATTCTTATGGTTGCGCTTTTCTTCTTTATGATAAGGCAGGCAGGCGGCGGCGGAAAGATCAACAGCTTCAGCAAGGCTAATGTCAAGACGACCTCGAATACGAAGCACACATTTGACGATGTTGCAGGCGCAGACGAGGAAAAGGAAGAGCTTGCGGAGATAGTTGACTTCCTCAAAAATCCTAAGAAATACAGCGAAATGGGCGCGCGTATCCCTAAGGGCGTTCTTCTTATGGGCCCTCCGGGTACAGGTAAAACTCTCCTTGCAAAGGCTGTTGCGGGTGAAGCAGGAGTTCCGTTCTTCTCAATTTCCGGTTCGGACTTCGTTGAGCTTTATGTCGGCGTCGGTGCTTCGAGAGTAAGAGATCTTTTTGAAACAGCGAAGAAAAACGCTCCTGCCATTGTTTTCATCGATGAGATCGATGCGGTGGGACGTCACAGAGGTGCAGGCCTTGGCGGCGGTCACGATGAACGTGAACAGACGCTCAACCAGCTCCTTGTTGAAATGGACGGCTTTGAGGGCAACGAGGGCGTTATCGTCATCGCCGCTACGAACCGCCGTGATATTCTTGACCCTGCGCTCCTCCGTCCGGGCAGATTCGACCGTCAGATAACGGTAAGCTACCCCGACATCAAGGGCAGAGAAGAAATACTCAAAGTCCACACGAAGAAAAAGCCTCTCGCTCCCGATGTAAGCCTTTCCACTATCGCAAAATCGACAGCAGGCTTTACGGGTGCTGACCTTGAAAACCTCACGAACGAAGCTGCTCTCATTGCGGCTCGCAAGGAGAAGAAAGCCATCACAAAGGCTGATATCGAAGAAGCCGTTATCAAGATCATCGCAGGTCCTGAGAAGAAGAGCCGTGTCGTTACGCAGGAAGAACGCCGCACCGTTGCTTACCACGAGGCAGGTCACGCTGTTGTAACATACTATCTCCCGTCGCAGGACAGCGTTCATCAGGTAACTATCATTCCTCACGGCGGCGCAGGCGGTATGACTATCCACCTCCCGTCGAAAGAACCGTCCCTCATTGACGTTAATGCTGAACGCATCGAGGACGAGATCAAGGTATGCATGGGCGGACGTGTTGCCGAGGAACTTATCATCGGCAAGGGTTCTGCAGGCGCAGTGAGCGACCTCCAGCGTTCGACAAAGATCGCAAAGGATATGGTCACAAAGTACGGTCTTTCCAAGCTTGGTCTTGTTGTTTACGCAGATCAGAACGATGAGCCTTTCGTCGGAATGGGCTACGGTCGTTCAAATGGCATCTCCGAGCGTGTTCAGGGCGAGATCGATGATGAGATACACCGCATCGTTACCGAAAACTATGAAGCCTGCGTTGCAATACTCAAAGAGCATATCGACCAGCTTCATCTTCTTGCCAAGTATCTTATCGCACACGAGAAGATCGACGGCGCAGAATTTGAAAAGCTCATGAAGGGCGAGATCCCTGCCGAAACTATCGAGAAGGATTACGAGGAATATATGAAGACCGTTATCACTCCCGAAGATAAGGCTGAGGTTTCCGAAGAGAAGTCCGATGCTCCTGCCGATAATGCAGATACAACAGCAGATGCTTCTTCCACAGAAGTTGCTTCCGCAGAAGCTGCTTCCGATTCAAAGGCTGACGAAAATGCTTCGACAGAAGAAAAATCTGACGATTCGGACGAAAGCAAGGAATAACTCCAAAATTTATCACAGACCGCACTTTAACGTGCGGTTTGTTTTTACAGTTTGGAATGACAAATTTCGGCTGTGTTACGGCTTATAATATAATAGAAAAGGGGGAAAAGTAATGGACAAAAACTCACCGATAGAAGAGCTTCACGGCGTTGGAAAAAAACGCGCGGAACTGTATGCGAAGCTCGGTATCTTCACGGTCGGCGACCTTATCTGCCATTACCCCCGAAGCTATATCGACTACTCCGCGCCGACAGAAATAGCGGAAACCGTGCTTTTTGAGCATAACGTCATAAGGGCGCGCATAATAAAGAAAATGCCTGCGGCGAGAATACGGAGCGGGCTTGTGCTTTACAAAGTTATTGCCGCCGATGACAGCGCAAACATCACGATAACATTTTACAACAATCGCTTCGCTTATGAGGCACTCGAAACCGATGAAGAATATCTTTTCTCGGGCAAGATCAACGGAAATATGGTTCGCCGTGAGATGAACACGCCGCTTTTCGTCCGCGCTGACACGAAAAATCTCCTCAAACCCGTTTACAGGCTCACCGAGGGGATAACCTCAAACATTATCAGCGCGAACATTTCGCAGGCACTCGACAGCATCGGCGACGAGGGCTACATTGACCATATCCCGAACTTTATCCGACAGAAATATCACCTTGCTTCGCTCGAATATTCGCTGAGAAATATCCATTTTCCGTCCGATGCGCACATTGCGGAAATGTCGAAAAAACGGCTTGCTTTTGATGAAATGCTCAAGCTCCAGCTCGGTATGAGCATGATGAAGAACCGAAGCCGCGAGCTTGCAGGCATACAGATGAACAGGCTTGCCGACTCGCTCGGTGAATTCCGCAGGCGTTTACCGTTTGAGCTTACGGGTGCGCAGGTTCGCGCCGTGAACGAGATAACGGACGATATGTGCCGCGAATACCCGATGAACCGACTTGTTCAGGGTGATGTTGGCTCGGGCAAGACTGCGGTTGCGGCTGCCGCTGCTTTGTTCTGCTTCAAGAACGGCTGTCAGACCGCGCTTATGGCACCCACGGAAATTCTTGCGCAGCAGCATTTTCGGACGCTTTCGGAGCTTCTTGAACCGTTTGGTGTAAAGGTTTGCTGCCTCACAGGTTCTATCCCGAAAAAAGAACGCATTATAATTGATGAGAAGATAAAAAGCGGCGAATTCCACGTTGTAACGGGAACTCATGCGCTTATTTCCGACACGACCGAGTTCAGGCGGCTCGGACTTGTCATTATGGACGAACAGCACCGCTTCGGCGTAAATCAGAGGGCAAAGCTTGCGCAAAAGGGCATGAATCCGCACAGGCTCGTAATGTCCGCAACGCCGATACCGAGAACGCTTGCGATGATAATTTACGGCGACCTTGACATTTCGGTGCTTGACGAGCTTCCGAAGGGCAGGCAGAAGATCGAAACCTTCGCCGTCACCGACAAGCTTCGTGAACGTGCCTGTGGCTTTGTGCGAAAGCAGCTTGACGAGGGCAGGCAGGCTTACATCGTCTGTCCGATGATAGAGGAGGACGAAAACGGTCTTGCTTCGGCGAAAAGCTACGCTGAAAATGCGGCGAAAAACGAGTTTAAAGATTATACGATCGGTATTTTGCACGGCAAAATGTCCCCGCAGGAAAAGAATGAGGCGATGGGACGCTTCAAAAGCGGTGAAACTCAGCTTCTGGTTGCGACGACTGTCGTTGAAGTCGGCGTTGACGTGCCGAATGCGACTGTTATAATGATAGAAAACGCTGAGCGGTTCGGACTTTCGCAGCTTCACCAGCTCCGAGGACGTGTCGGCAGAGGTTCGCATCAAAGTTACTGTATTCTCATTGCAGGAAATGTTTCGCCCGAAACGAGGGAGCGTTTGAAGATAATGACGGAAACCTCGGACGGGTTTAAGATATCGGAATATGACCTTAAAATGCGCGGCGCAGGTGATTTCTTCGGCGAGCGTCAGCACGGTCTGCCCGAAATGCGGCTTGCTGACCCGTCGATGGACAGGCAGCTCATAAGCACGGCGCAGAATGCGGCAAAGGATATTCTCGAAAAGAGTGCAGACCTGAGTGCTTTCCCCGAGCTTAAATCGGACATCGACAAGATGTTCTCCTCGGGAGCGGCGAGCGCACTTTGATTAATTCGGAATTATGAATTCGGAATTCGGAATTAATTATATTTTTTCCCGAAAAATATCTAATTACCTGATGGCAAGACGTCCCGACCATTCTAAAAAATAACCATTTAAAGCGCATTTTCTGCGGGACGGGAAACCCGTCCCCTACAATATTATAGTTTTAATAAAAATTTTCAAATCAAAATAATTCCGAATTCCGCATTCCGAATTCCGAATTAAACCAAGGGTGGTTTTTATGCTTAATTTACTATTTCTGGGTGATGTTGTCGGTGAGGGCGGCTGTGAGTTCGTCCGCAGCAAGATCAGCGGCATCAAAAAGGAAAACAATATCGACATTGTTGTTATAAACGGCGAAAACAGCGCAACGGGCAACGGCATCACGCCTTATTCCGCAAAGCAGCTTTTCTCGCTCGGTGCGGATGTTATCACTACGGGAAACCACTGCTTCCGCCGCAAGGAAATAATGCCGCTTTATGATGAAAAAGACTGCCTTCTGCGGCCTGCGAACTTTCCCGAGGGGAATGTCGGAAAGGGTGTTTGTATCCTCGACCTCGGCAGGACGGAGATAGCTGTGATAAATCTCATGGGAACGCTTTATCTTGAGGCGCTCGACAACCCGTTCACGATCGTTGACGAGCTTTTGAAAGACATCAAAACACCGAACATTTTCATCGATTTTCATGCAGAAGCCACGGCGGAGAAAAAGTCGCTCGGTCAGTATCTTGACGGCAGGGTAACGGCTGTTCTCGGCACTCACACCCACGTTCAGACCGCCGATGAAACGATACTTCCGCACGGCACGGCTTACATCACGGACGCAGGAATGTGCGGTGCGGAGCTTTCCGTTCTCGGCGTAAAAAGCGAGCTTGCGATCAAAAAACAGCGTTTCCATGCGCCCGTAAAGTTCGAGGAGTCAAACGAGAAGCAATTTATCAACGGCGTTGTTGTTTCATTTGACGAAAAATTCGGCAAAGCACACAGCATAAAACGTTTAATAATTAGATAATTCTCCAAATATACCCTTTAAGTATTGAAAGTACGACATAAATGTTGTATAATAATGGTATTAAAGGAAAAAGCTGTTCGGACAAAAACATATTTTTCCTAAAGGTGTCCGATGATGAAAACATCTTCGTTTTCTGCGATGTATGTACTTGCGGAACAGGACATACATTTCACACCGAAAAGAACCTGCAAGAGCCGATGACCTTTCAGACGGCTCAATAAAATATCCGGGGGACATGACCATGGAAGTATTGAAGGTATCATCAAGATCAGCACCGAATTCAGTTGCAGGTGCGATCGCAAGCGTTATCCGTGACGCTGGAGAAGTGGAAGTTCAGGCAGTCGGAGCAGGCGCAGCCAATCAGGCAATAAAGTCCATTGCAGTTGCAAGGGGATATCTTGCGCCGATAGGGATAGACCTTATCTGTATTCCTGCATTCGCAAGCGTTGAGATAGAGGGCGAAGAGCGCACAGCTATTAAGCTTATCTGCGAAAAACGATAAAATTTATATAAATTCGCACTCCAATAATGTCAAAACAATGCGGTCCATGAGGTTTTTCATGGACCGCATATTTTTGTATAGTAAAACCCCACAGAGGTGCAACTCTGTGGGTTTTTTTTGGTGTGAAAACCGTGGATTGATATTCACTACTTCATTTCAAAACACATTATATCATATCTTTTTTGTGTGTCAAGTTTTTATAAAATCAAAAAAAATCAGAACACAAGATAAATCTCCACCAATATTGACTTTCCGCAGATTAAATTCTATAATAATACTAAACACCAATAAAATACAGAAAAAAATCTGCGCCGAGATCCGATATAAACCTGTTTTCAACAGCTGCGAGATTATCGGCTTGATTTTTTTCAAATTTTAAAAGGTGTTTAGTATAAAATAAACGCTTCGCTATGGCTATACCCAGAAAATAAAGGTATTTTAAAATGTCAGATTTCATCTATTCCGATACAAACAAACATTATCACACTCAAAGTTACTATTTGAAAAAGCGTTTCGGCAGAAAAACCGTCAAGGTTTCGCTCAACGGAAATTTCACCTGCCCGAACCGTGACGGAACAAAGGGCATCGGCGGCTGTTCATTCTGCTCAGCTTCGGGAAGCGGTGACTTCGGCGGCGACCCGAGTGTTCCCATTGAGATACAGTTCGACGAGGTTCGCGCAAAGCTTATCAAAAAATGGGGTGAACCGCTTTACATTCCATATTTTCAGGCGAATACGAACACTTATGGGAGCATTGAAAAGCTTCGCTCTCTGTTTGAAAAGGCTCTGACCCTGCCGAACACTGTCGGACTTGCCGTTTCAACTCGCCCCGACTGCATTTCCGATGAAGCGGTCAATTATCTTGAAGAACTTTCAAAGCGGACTTACCTTGTCGTTGAACTTGGCTTGCAGACGATCTTTGACGAAACTGCCGAGCGTTTGAACCGCTGTCACAGCTATGCTGATTTTCTCCGGGGATATGAGATGCTTGCTTCGAGGGGGATAAACGTCTGCGTTCACATTATTGACGGTCTGCCCGATGAAAGCCGCGAAATGATGCTCGAAACTGCAAAAGCTGCGGCTTCGCTTCGTCCGCACGCATTAAAAATTCACATGCTCCACATAATAAATGGGACTGAACTTGCCGAGGAATACGGGCGCGCACCGTTTCCGCTCCTTTCCGCCGAGGAATACGCTTCGCTCGTCTGCGACCAGATAGAATTGATGCCGCCCGAAACTATTATCGAACGAATAACGGGGGACGGTGCAAAGTCCGACCTCATCGCGCCGCGGTGGACGCTTGACAAAAAGCGTGTTATGAACAGCATCGACCTTGAATTTGCTCGGAGAGGGACATTTCAGGGTGATAAATTTTCACCGTGAGAATATATTAGCACGAAGAAGCATGATCGTCGCAAATGCGTTGTTTTTAAGTATTTTTCTTCCGTCGATTAGCCTTGCATAACAGCTTGCACAAAAAATTCCGTCACCCGTGGACAAAATTCTACACCCGATTTAACAAAAATGCACTTGACCTTATGTCGATAAAGTAGTAAACTAAATAAAATATATAAATAATACTAATTTAAAAGGAGGATCTTTTCATGCTTGAAACCGATATGTCCAAAAAGTTTGTCAAAGAAGGACTGACCTTTGACGACGTACTTCTTATTCCTGCTGAATCCAACTGCACACCAAATATGGTAAACCTTAAAACACGTCTTGCAGGTGACATCTATCTTAACACTCCTATCATCACTTCCGCTATGGATACCGTAACCGAAGCGAATATGGCTATCGCTATCGCCCGTGAAGGCGGCATCGGCGTTATCCACAAGAATATGTCCATCGAAAAGCAGGCAGATGAAGTCGATAAGGTAAAGCGTTCCGAAAACGGCGTTATCGTCAATCCGTTCTCGCTCACAGCGGACAAGCTCGTTTCCGAAGCCGATGAACTTATGGGCAAATACAGAATTTCGGGCGTTCCTATAGTTGATGAAAAGGGCAAGCTTGTCGGAATCCTCACAAACAGAGATCTCCGCTTCCTCTCCGATTATTCGACACCTATCAAGGAAGTTATGACAAAGGAAAACCTTGTTACCGCTCCTGTCGGAACAGATCTCAAGGGCGCACAGAAGATCCTTATGCAGCACAAGATCGAAAAGCTTCCTATCGTTGATGAAAACGGCATCTTAAAGGGACTTATCACTATCAAGGATATTGAAAAGGCTGTCCAGTACCCGAACTCCGCAAGAGATAAGGCAGGCAGACTCCTCTGCGGTGCTGCTATCGGCGTTGCGGCAAATATGATGGAAAGAGCAGAAGCTCTTGTTGATGCTCAGGTCGATGTACTTGTTCTCGACTCCGCTCACGGTCATAATATCAACATCGTCAATGCTGTTCGTGAAGTTAAGAAAGCATTCCCGAACACTCCCGTTATCGCAGGCAACATCGCAACGGCAGCAGCAGCTGAAGCTCTTATCGAAGCAGGCGCAGACTGCGTAAAGGTAGGTATCGGACCGGGATCTATCTGTACAACACGAGTTGTTGCAGGTATCGGCGTACCACAGATCACAGCTATCTACGATGCAGCTTGTGCAGCAGCTAAGCACAATATCCCGGTTATCGCAGACGGCGGTATCAAGTATTCGGGCGATATCGTAAAGGCTCTCGCAGCAGGTGCGAATGTTGTAATGCTCGGTTCACTCCTTGCTGGCTGTGAGGAATCTCCGGGAGAAACAGAAATTTATCAGGGCAGACAGTTCAAGGTTTACCGCGGAATGGGCTCTCTCGGCGCAATGGCTTGCGGCTCAAAGGACAGATACTTCCAGGAAAACGCAAGAAAGCTTGTTCCTGAGGGCGTTGAAGGACGTGTACCTTACAAGGGACCTGTTTCCGACACTATCTTCCAGCTCATCGGCGGTATCCGTTCGGGTATGGGTTACACAGGCTGTGAAACCATTGAAAAGCTTCACGAAAAGGCTCAGTTCGTCAAGATCACAGGCGCAGGTCTTCGTGAATCTCACCCACATGATATTTATATCACTAAGGAAGCTCCGAACTACTCGGCACAGATATAAATTCGGAATTCGGAATTCGGAATTATTTTAGTTCCGCTTATTTATCGCGAAGCACAAAATTCCGTAGGGTCGGATTCCATATCCGACCGTTGGCAACACACAAAATTACGGCAATTTTCTGTAGGGAATGGGTTTCCCGTCATGAATCATGCCAGCGATTTTCAACACAATTATTCACAAAGAAAATACCCCTGTTTTCATCGGATAAAACCGTTGAAAACAGGGGTATTCGTTTTTTGTGAAACACTTTGCGGCATAGGAAAGGAAATTCATCATTTGCATTTTTGCGGTAATTGCGGAATACAAATAATTACGAAATTACGATGCCCAACATTGTTGTGCAATTACAAATTAAGCATTAATATTCCTCTTCGTTATCAAATTCTTTCAGCACCGAATTGATGTCCGAATATCCGTATCCGAGCCGCGCGAGGGCGTTTTTTACTTTTCTTATTCCTGCTTTGTCCGTGAGATTGCGCTTGTACTTCTTTTCGACAAGTGCTTTTATCCTGTCTTTTACCACTTCATCATCTTCGCAATAGGCATCTATGACCTCGCCGATTATATCTTTCGGTATGCCTTTCTGCGTCAGCTTATATCGGACTGCGACCGCGCTTTCTTTTTTTATCTCGAAAAGCTGTTTTCCCAGACGGAATGCGTACTCCCTGTCGTTGACAAGTCCCTTTTCCGCCATAAGTTTGCACGTCCGCAGGCACATTTCTTTCGGGTAAGTTTTCTCCAACTTTCGGTAAAGCTCGACAAAGCCGTAATCCCGTCCCGAGAGTAGATACATTGCGCGTTCCCTTGATTTGCGTTCGAGGTCTTCTTCCTTTATGCTTTCAATTGCGGAATCGGGCAGCTCCATTCCTTTTTTAAGGTTCATTTTTTCGACGGTTCTCTGCCCGATAAAAATTTTTCCGCCGTTTTCGGTCGTTATCTGCCAAGTCGTACCCTTATAGGGCGAAAGTTCCGTTATTTTCATCAGTTCACCGGTGTAAATTCGTCGAAGTTATCATCCTCGGTAGAAGTATCGGCGGCTGGGTCAGTCCTCTTCTTTGCGCTTGCGGCTTTGCTGATCTTTTCTGCTTCAGCCATAACGTCGATCGTTTCAGCGGCAGGCTTTTCCTCGGCCTTGGGCTGTTCTTCCTCTTCCTTGTTCCTGCTTGCAAGCTCGGCTTTGATCTTATCTTCGATCTCTTTCATAACGGCAGGATTATTGGTGAGGTATTCCTTTGCGTTGTCACGTCCCTGACCGATCTTTCCCTCGCCGTATGCGAACCAAGCGCCGCTCTTTTTGATGATATCAAGGTCAACGGCAAGATCGACTATCTCGCCGACACGGGATATGCCCTTGCCGAACATCAGATCGAACTCGCAGTCCTTGAACGGGGGGGCGACCTTATTTTTTACGACCTTACACTTTGTACGCGCGCCGATGACTTCGCCGTTTACCTTTATAGCTTCGCCCTTGCGGACTTCGATGCGGACAGAGCTGTAGAATTTGAGCGCACGTCCGCCCGTTGTAACTTCGGGGTTGCCGTACATTACGCCTATCTTTTCACGAACCTGATTGATGAAGATCGCAACGCAGTTCGTCTTTGAAATTACCGATGTGAGCTTTCTCATTGCCTGCGACATAAGACGTGCGAGCAGACCAACATGGTTATCGCCCATTTCGCCGTCGATCTCAGCCTTTGTTACCATTGCAGCTACCGAGTCGATAACGATGCAGTCGATAGCACCCGAACGAACGAGAGCTTCGGCGATCTCGAGTGCCTGCTCGCCGCTGTCAGGCTGTGAAACGAGCATTTCATCAATGTTTACTCCGAGAGCCTTTGCATAAACAGGGTCAAGCGCGTGTTCAACATCGATGAAAGCTGCAGTTCCGCCCTGCTTCTGCGATTCGGCAACGATCTGGAGCGCAACGGTGGTCTTACCGGAGCTTTCAGGTCCGTATATCTCAACAATTCTTCCCTTTGGAACGCCGCCGATGCCGAGCGCAAGGTCAAGCGTGAGCGAACCTGTCGGGATAGCGTCCACTTCAAACTGCGGCGACTGTCCGAGGCGCATTACCGCACCCGAGCCATACTGCTTTTCAAGGTGAGCGATAGCGGCTTCGAGAGCCTTTTTCTTTTCTTCCGCATTTTTGGGTTTATTTATAGAATCCTTGGAGGTTTCGGTCTTCTTCTTTTCTGCCATTGGATAATTCCGCCTTTCAACCAAAAAATCGAACGTCTGTGCTATTATTATAGCATCAAAAGCGTTTCTTGTCAATATGATTATAGCATAAAAGCGGTCAAAAGTATAGTCAAAAACGCCGAAAAAACTATCGGTGGGAATTATTTTGGACAGTTGAAAATAATCCTTGACTAAATTGGTGTAATATGATATAATTAGACCAAATTAACTTGGAGGTAGTTTTTATGGACTCAAGCTCAGTATATAAAATTTCCTACGGACTTTATGTTCTCACCGCTTCGCAGGGGGACAAGGACAACGGCTGTATCATCAACACACTTTCACAGCTCACAAGCTCGCCGATGCAGATATCCGTCACCGTGAACAAAGCCAATCTTACCCACGATATGATAAAAGCAACGGGAATTTTCAATGTTTCGGTCATCGACACCTCGGCAGACTTTTCGCTTTTCAAGCACTTCGGCTTTCAGAGCGGAAAAAATGCGCAGAAGTTCGGCACTCCCGATTCATATAAATTCTCGCCCTGCTATGCAGACAACGGCGTTCTCTATGTAAAGAGCGGCGCGAACGCTTTTCTCTCGGGAAAAGTTGTGAATGAGATCGACCTCGGAACGCACACGATGTTCATTGCCGAAATGACTGACGGCGAAGTTCTCTCGGACAAACCTTCGATGACTTATGAATACTATCAGCAGAATGTCAAGCCGAAGCCTGCACAGACTGCCGAAAAGAAAAGCGGCTGGGTCTGCAAGGTCTGCGGATATATTTACGAGGGTGAAGAGCTGCCCGATGATTTCGTCTGCCCCGTTTGCAAGCACGGCAGGGAAGATTTTGAAAGGCTCACTTGACAACCACTAAAAATAGTGCTATAATAACACACAGTTTAAAAATTGAATATCGGGGAGCGTAAAACCATTGAAAAATGGCTGCTGAGAGGAGGTTCGACCTCGACCCATGAACCTGATTCGGATAATGCCGACGTAGGAATTGACAGCAAGTCTGTAAATGCGCTGTTTTGCGCGTTTGAAAAAGGTTCTTCAATTTATTTTGGAGGACCATTTTTTATGATATGCTGAAAAAATTATACCATAGCTGCGTCCGAACCTCGGGCGCATTTTTTAAACAATTTTTTTGAAAATGGAAAGGAAAAAGAAAATGGAGATCTCAAAAACACAAAAGCTTACAGAATGTGCGATAATGCTTGCTCTCGCAACAGCATTGTCATACATAACAGTTTATACCCTCCCTATGGGCGGTTCTATCACTGCGTTCAGCCAAGTTCCGATAGTTATAATCGGCTATCGTCACGGCTATAAATGGGGACTCGGAACGGGATTTGTTTACGGTCTGCTCCAGATGCTTCTTCAGGGACTCGGAAATTTCGCTTACGTAAGCGGCATCGTTGCATACCTCATACTTATCCTTATGGATTATCTCATCGCATTTACGGCACTCGGCTTCGGCGGCGCACTTTTCTCCAACTCGAAGCTCAAAGCTCCTGTTGCTATCGGCATTGGCGCAGCTGTAGGCTCTGCAATTCGCTTTCTCTGCCACTTTATCTCGGGCGTAACTATCTGGGGCGACTATGCAAGCGGCTGGCAGAATGTTTGGGTATACTCGCTCACATATAACGGCTCATATATGCTCGCGGAATGTATTACAACTATCATCGGCACAGCGGCTCTTGCAGCTATCTTTGATTTCAAGGCAAAGAATCTTCGCCGCAAAGTAAAGAACGCATAAGCAGCAAAAATACACGATCATAGCTATGCAGGTCATATATGTTCAATTCGTTTTCATATATGACCTGCAATGTTTTATGTAAAAACAGGCGCAATTCACATTTTAGGTTTTACAAAATTCCTTTAATGTAAATTGCGCCTTTTATATTCGGTTTAATAATTACGCATTAGATCAGGTCATTCGGTAACAAAAGCACCGTAGAGAGCCTTTACTGCTGCTTCAAAGTCTTCTTCATTTACGCCAACGATGATGTTGAGCTCGGAAGAACCCTGGTCGATCATCTTTACGTTTACTCTTGCATCTGCGAGTGCGGAGAAGATCTTACCTGCTGTACCTCTTGCTTTCTTCATTCCGCGGCCAACGACTGCGATGAGTGCGAGGTTGCTTTCGATCTCGATGATATCGGGGTGTACGCGGTAGTTGATCTCATCGATGATGTTCTTTTCCTTGCCGAGAATGCTGTCGGTATTTACGAGGACTGACATTGTGTCGATTCCGCAGGGCATATTTTCAAAGCTGATACCGTTCTTTTCGAGCGCACGGAGAACGTTTCTGCCGAAGCCGAGTTCGCTGTTCATCATATCCTTTTCGATATTGATAGCGGTGAAGCCCTTCTTGCCTGCGATACCTGTGATAACGTACTTGCTGATCTCAGCGGATTCGGAAACGATCATTGTTCCTCTGTCCTCGGGGGCGTTGGTATTGCGGATATTGATAGGGATACCTGCTGCTCTTACGGGGAAGATAGCGTCCTCGTGGAGAACTGTTGCACCCATATATGCAAGCTCACGGAGTTCCTTATATGTGATGGTTCTTATAGTCTTTGGATCATCAACGATTCTCGGGTCGCAGATAAGGAAACCCGAAACGTCAGTCCAGTTCTCGTAAAGGTCAGCGTTTACTGCTCTTGCAACGATAGAGCCTGTGATGTCCGAGCCGCCTCTGGAGAAAGTCTTGATAGTATCGTTAGGCATTGAGCCGTAGAAGCCCGGAACAACGGCATTGTCAAGCTCTGCAAGCTTTGCGGAGAGAAGTTCCTGAGTTGTATCGAGGTCGAATGCGCCGTCCTCGCTGAACTTTATGTAGCCTGCGGGGTCAACGAAGTTATAGCCGATGTAAGCTGCAAGAACTTTGCTGTTGAGGTATTCGCCGCGGCTTGCTGCGAAGTCACGTCCTGCTCTGTGAGCGAAAGCATCCTTGATCTCGTTGTATTCGCCCGAAAGGTCGATGTCAACACCGAGGTCTTTGATGATAGAGTTGTATCTCTGCTCGATAGCATCGAATTCCTTGTCGAACTTTTCGCCCTTTGCAGCCTTTTCATAGCATGCATAGAGCATATCGGTGATCTTGATGTCTTCCTTGAAGCGTTTTCCCGGTGCGGAAGCGACAACGAACTTTCTGTCCGCATCTCCCTTGATGATAGCGGCAACCTTTCTGAACTGAGCGGAATCGGCGAGTGAGCTTCCGCCGAACTTTACGACCTTGATGTTGTTCATAACAGCAAATCTCCTTAATATATAAAGTATAGTTTCATTTACAAAACGCAATAATATTATTATATCTAATCTAAATCAAGATTTCAATTGATATTTGAACCAAAAATCGGGTAATAAATTTTGTCCTTTTGTAAAATACGACTGTTCTTCACAAAAGGACATTTATTTAATGCGTAATTATTTGTTTAGCTAACATTTGTTGTACAGCGCGAAAGTAAGCAAAAGGTTCGCTTGCTTTTTCTAAGTCAATAATTACTGCCATTAACAAATCAAATATGTCAAGAGCATTTTTTTATTTTATCTCCGAAAACAGCTTGAGCGTGTTTTCCATAGTCTGTTCCGCAACTGCCTCGGGTGAAACGCCTTTGACCTCGGCTATCTTGTCGATAACATTCACTATCATACTGCTGTCACAGCGTTTTCCTCTGTTCGGCTCGGGTGCCATATAGGGGCAGTCCGTTTCGAGCATAAGCCTGTCGAGAGGGACAACTTTCAGTGCTTCGATCGCTTTACGGGCGTTTTTAAATGTCAGAACGCCCGTAAAGCTTATGTTCATTCCGAGTTTAAGCACCTGCTTTGCTGTTTCTGCCGACCCCGAAAAGCAGTGCATAACGCCGCTGACCTGTCCGCGTTTTGTGAGAATATTCATCGTATCCTCGGTAGCATCGCGCGAGTGTATGACCACGGGCAAGTCCATATCTTGAGCAAGGTCAAGCTGCTCCTCGAAAAAGCGTATCTGCATCTCGCGGTCATAACCCTCAAAATGATAGTCAAGACCTATCTCGCCGATAGCAACGACCTTTTCATACTCCGCAAGTCTGCGAATTTTTTCAAGATAATCGCTCGGCGCGCCCGATGCGTCCTCGGGGTGTATTCCTACTGCCGCATAGACGAACGGATACTTCTTTGCAAGCTCAACCGAAAACTCCGAGCGTTCCATTGAACAGCCGATGTTTATGATATTCCGAACGCCGTTTTCGTGAAGCCTTGGAAGCAGTTCATCACGGTCAGCGTCAAACTGCTCGTCATCATAATGTGCATGTGAATCGATATATGTCAGCATTTTGGTTCTCCTTTGCCTTTTCAATTATTTTTTCATAGTCAAGTTCTTTTGCAAAAGGTATCTCAAACGGGTCATTGTAACGCATTATGCGTTCATTTACAGCATAGCCTTTCAGACCGTCAAAGCTTTGGAATTCTCCGTTTTTGTCCTTTATAAAGGTCTTGCCGTATTGTTCGATGCTATACAGTGAGTAGAAATAATTACCTATAATACAAATATTAAAGTCTGCAAAATAAGCCTTTTCTTCGGCATCAAGCGGCAGCTTTTCAAATATTTCGTCACGTTCCTCACGGGAAACCGTCACAGCCTCGGGGGTCACATAGCCTTTTATTTCATCGTCCCATACGATAAGCCATGCGTTTGAAGCCTGCGCCATCGTCTGAAAAAGGAATACTCCGTCAAGAATTTCATATTTGCGGAACTCACGAAGTTCAAGCTCAAATTTGCCGTCATAATAGCTGAAATAATCTGCGCAGGACGAGTTGTTGCTCACGCCGCCGTCAACTACAAACTGCGCAAAGCTCCCATAATTGAGGACATAAAAGTCTGCGTTCATTGCATATTTTTGACTGTTAGTATAAAATTTGCCATTATCTCCGCATAGTACAACAGCATAGGGCGTATTGGGGTCAATCGCACCCCAAACATTTTGCACCATTTCCTCGTCATTATTGTCAAAGTCGGGTTCAAAGCTGAACAGAAACGCATACTCGTCCAAGCCGTTCCCGTCAAGGTCGAAAGCCAGCACCTTTGAACAGACGACATGTATCGCAGGCTCTCGATCGGGCAGGCGGCTTTTGACTTCATCGTAAAGCTCGGTATAGACCTCGGAGGAAAGCAACGCTTCCTTTGCCTTTTCAAGCAAGGCTCTGTCGGAAAAATCTTCTGCGGAAACAAGCCCCGTCTGCTCATATCCGCAAGAGAAAAACGGCGTATCGTCCGAAATTTCAGCGTATGTGCGGTCGGCTTTCCTGCTTTCGTCAAACTCATAAAAGGGGGCAGTTTCGGCGGTCGTTTCTTCTGCCCAAACCGTTTCGGAAACCGCTTCGAACGAAACTGCGGCTGTAATGTCCGTTTGAACGTTTTCATCGGTCTGATCTGCACAGGCGGCAAGGCAGAGCGCAAGCATCACCGCAGGGATTATCTTTTTAAATGTCATAGCCGTTCCTTTCATGAATATGGTTTGCCGTTTTTAGCAAATCGTTAGAAATCAGCATTACAGCCAACCATTTGTATCTATTCCTGTTTTTAATTCATCAAAAAGCGGAATAAAGTCGGTTTTAAACCTGCGGATTATGTTCAAAGCCTGTTCTTCGCTGTAAGTATGTGTGAGAATGTTTCGTGATTCAAGAAGTTCAAGCCAAGCCTCACAGTTTTGTATCATTCCGCATTGATATGCAAGCTTTATGATACCCCTTGGAGAACCGATGCGTTCATCGGAACGACCGTGATCGTCAAGTATTTCTTTCATTAACTTCCAAGCTTGTTCAAAGCAGATCATAAAAAGACCTGCTATGCCAACTTGTTCAACAACGGTATATGGTTCTTTTATTTTTGCGCCCTCTTTTAAATTTGCAAGCGCACGGCTGAAATTTTCATATTTTTTCATATAATAAGACCCCATCTCTGTCAATTTCGGTTTTTAATTCATCTGATATCCCTTTATCAAGATCAACAACGTCAAACATAAGCAGTGTCCACGCTTTTTCTTCAAGGTCATAATAGAAATCAACAGCGTTTCCGCCGCTTACCGCAAGGTCAATATCGCTTCTTTCGGAATTTTGGCATCTTGCTCTTGAACCGAAAAGAATTACTTTTTTTATGCCGTTTTCCTTTGCAAGTCTGATTATATCTTCTTCAACTCTTTTTCCAAGGTCATATTTCAAAGCAGAACACCTCCGTAAGAATAATCTATACTGTTATTCTATCATTTTTGCCCGATGCTGTCAATTATTAATGAAAGTATTGACTTTAATACCCGTTTTATGTCATTTTGCAAGGTTTTTGACCGCCTTAATCGTTTGAAATTGTGAATTTTTTTGATACCCCCTTGAAATGTCTGTGTGAAAATGATACAATTAAAATAATAATGAAGAAACGATTACAAGACAATTTTATCCAAAGTGGTGTCTTTGCGTTTTTTCAGGAAAAGATGCAAAAATATTAAGATTTCAAAGGAGCGTGTTCCCATGAACTACGGACATTTTGACCTTGCAAATAAGGAATATGTCATCACAAATCCAGAAACTCCCGCACCTTGGGCGAACTACCTCGGCTCTCCCGAATACGGTGCTATCATCTCCAACAATGCAGGCGGCTACAGCTTCGTAAAGAGCGGTGCTAACGGCCGTGTTATCCGTTACCGTTTCAACTCCGTTGCTGCCGATCAGCCGGGTCGTTACGTTTACATCAAGGACGGCGAAACAGGCGAATACTGGTCTGCTTCCTGGGCGCCTGTATGCAAGGATTTAGCTGAATTCAAGAGCGAATGCCGTCACGGTACTGCTTACACAGTTATCACTTCCGAATACAAGGGCATCAAGTCCGAAGTTACCTACTATGTTCCTAAGGACGCTACTTATGAAGTCTGGGCTGCCAAGATCACAAACACTGACAGCAAGCCAAGAAAGCTTTCCGTTACAGGTTACTGCGAATTCGTAAACGACAACAACTACGAACAGGATCAGGTAAACCTTCAGTACACACTCTTCATCACACGCACATACTTCAAGGATAACTTTATCCTCCAGAAGCAGAATGAGATCTTCAAGAATCCTAACAACGAGCGTTTTCTCGGCGTTGCTAAGGCTAAGGTAGATGCTTACTGCGGCGACCGTGATTCTTTCGTTGGCTCATACAGAAGCTATGCAAATCCTAAGGGCATCGAAGACGGTCTTAAAGGTCAGCTCAACTACAACACCAACTCCTGCGGCGCACTCCAGAGCGACATCGTTCTTCAGCCGGGCGAAACAAAAGAACTCACATACGTTCTCGGTCAGAAGCCTGAAGCTGTTGCTAAGGAGATCATCGCTAAGTACGAAAAGGCAGGCGTTGTTGAGGCTGAAGTTGAAGAACTCAAGAACTACTGGCATGAAAAGCTCGGCAACTTCCAGGTAAATACTCCTGATGCTGACTTTAACAATATGGTAAACGTTTGGAACGCATACAACTGCTTCATCACATTCATCTGGTCGAGAGCAGCTTCATTCCAGTACTGCGGACTCAGAAACGGCTTCGGCTACCGTGATACTGTTCAGGATATCCAGGGTATCATTCACCTTGCACCTGAAATGGCTAAGAAGCAGATCGAATTCATGCTTTCCGCACAGGTTACAAACGGCGCAGGACTTCCGCTCGTTAAGTACACTCATAACGCAGGTCACGAAAATCACCCTGACGAGAACGATGAGAACACAGCTTATGCTAAGGAAACAGGTCACCCCTCTTACCGTGCCGACGATGCTCTCTGGCTCTTCCCGACAATTTACAAATACATCTCCGAAAGCGGCGACATCGCATTCCTCGATGAAGAGATTTTCTACGCTAACGACGAAGAAAAGGGTACAGTTTATGACCACCTCAAGAGAGCTATCATGTTCTCGATGAACCACCTCGGCAACCACGGTATGCCTGCAGGTCTTCACGCTGACTGGAACGACTGCCTCCGTCTTGGCAAGAAGGGCGAATCCACATTCGTTGCTTTCCAGCTCGTATATGCAGTTAAGATCCTCCGTGAATATGCAGTTCTCAAGAATGATGCTGACTACATCAAGCAGCTCGATGATATCAAGGCTAAGCTCGATGAGATCCTCGCAGCTTGCTGGAACGAAGACAGATGGATCAGAGGTTATAAGGAAGACGGTGCTGTTATCGGTCAGAGAACAGACCCCGAAGCAAATATGTGGCTCAACCCACAGTCATGGTCCGTTATCTCCGGCTTTGCAAGCAAGGAGCAGGCTGAAAAGGCTATGGACAGCGTTGAAAGAGAACTCAACACTCCTTACGGCGCAATGGTAATGTATCCTCCTTATGTTGAACACGGCTTCAACGGCGCACTTATGCAGTGCTTCAACAAGTGCACAAAGGAAAATGCAGGTATCTTCTCACAGCCGCAGGGCTGGCTCATTCTTGCTGAATCCCTCCTCGGTCACGGCAACCGTGCTTATAAATACTGGAAGGAAGCAGCTCCTGCAACATATAATGACAATGCAGATCACAGATGCCTCGAACCATACGTTTACGGTCAGTTCGTAGAGGGCAAGGACAGCCCATTCGCAGGCCGCGCACACGTTCATTGGCTCACAGGTACAGCATCTACAGTAATGGTAGGTACAGTTGAGGGTATCCTCGGTATGCGCCCTAACGCAGAGGGACTTGTAGTTAATCCTTCAATTCCTTCCGAGTGGAAGTCTTACACAGTAGAAAAGACATTCAGAGGAAAGAAGCTCAATATGACCTTCAACAATCCTAACGGCGCAGAAAGCGGCGTAGCAAGCGTTGAACTCAACGGCGAAAAGCTCGAGGGCAATTTTATCCCTGCTGCAAAGCTCAAAGACGTAAACGAAGTTGTTGTTACACTCGGCTGATTTTCAATGCGTAATTCGTAATGCGGAATTATTTATACTCCGTTAGTTTGTAATGAAAAGCGTAGGGGCGAATCCTATATTTACAGCAAATTTTCTGTAGGGGACGGGTTTCCCGTCCCTCGCCGCAAGGCGTTATGAAATAAATAAACGACCCTGTTTTCAACGGTTTTACCCGATGAAAACAGGGTCGTTCGTTTATTTCGGCACGGAACGGAAAACCCGTCCCTTACAATTTCACGGTAATTTGCGGAAAGAAATAATTACGCATTACGAATTACGCATTACGCATTAATTTATTTGCTTGCGTCGATATATTTCCAGTATCCTTTAAGATAAATTCCGCCCGAGATGACCGTGAGTGCTGTTGCTATCCATATCAATGTCTGGTTTACAACATTAACAACGGCTGCGGCATTTGAGCCTTCTTCAATATTGAGGCAGAAGGTGAAAAGGATCACAACTTCCGCAACGAGCGTGAACGCTGTTTTGAGTTTTCCCCATATTCCTGCTGCGACTACGACGCCCTCATTCGCGGTGACAAGTCTGAGTCCCGAAACCATAAATTCTCTTGCCATTATGATTATTACGGGAACTGCACCGATAATGCCGAGCTTGCAGAAGCATATCAATGCCGAAAGTACGAGAACTTTATCCGCAAGCGGATCGAGAAACTTTCCGAACGTTGTTACAAGGTTTCTGCTTCTTGCAATATGACCATCCAGTGCGTCCGTTACCGATGCGGCAATAAAGACCACAAGTGCTGCTATCTTTGAGAACGGGATAAAATCCGTCAGCAGGAAGAACACGAAGAACGGTACAAGTATAACTCTTAAAATGGTGAGCTTATTCGGCAAATTCATTTTCGATCTCTCCAATCAGGTCATAATCAAGCGTTTCTGTGATATTAACTTTTACAAAGCTGCCCGATGTGAGTTTTCTTTCGGGCGAACGGAAAAAGATCTTTCCGTCGATATCGGGAGCGTCTGCTGCGCTTCTGCCGAAGTAACATTCGCCGTAGCGGTCGAAGCCCTCGGTGACAACTTCGATAGTTTTGCCTATCATTTTTTCATTGTTCTGTGCCATTATTATCTGCTGCTGTTCCATTATAACATCGGCGCGGCGCTGCTTTGTTTCTTCATCAAGCTGGTCGGGCATTTCGGCAGCCTTTGTACCCTCTTCCTGCGAATAGGGGAAGCAGCCGAGTCTGTCAAAGCGCATATCCTTGACGAAATCAGCGAGCTGATTGAACTGCTCCTCGGTTTCGGACGGGAAACCTGTGATGAGCGTTGTACGGATAGTGACATTCGGAACTTTTTCGCGGATCTTTGTCATAAGAGCGCGAAGATATTCTTCATTGCCCTCACGATTCATCTTTTTAAGGATATCCTCGCAGCAATGCTGAATGGGGACATCGATATATTTTACTATCTTATCTTCTTTTGCGATAACATCGAGAAGCTTATCGGTGATCCTCTCGGGATAGCAGTAAAGAATTCTGATCCATTTTAATTTATCGATCTTGCAAAGCTCGGTGAGAAGCTCAGGGAGCTTACATTCGCCGTAGAGGTCTTCGCCGTAACGTGTGGAATCCTGTGCGATGATGTTAAGTTCTTTTACGCCGTGTTCGGCAAGGCCTTTTGCTTCTTCGATGAGTTTTTCCATAGGAACGCTGCGGTATTTTCCTCTTATTGCAGGAATTGCGCAGTATGTACAGCAGTTTGAGCAGCCCTCCGCTACTTTGAGGTAGGAGTAGAAAGGCAGGGTAGTCTGAACACGTCCGCCCTCCATAGGAAGACAAAGCTTGTTTGCGAATTCGAGCGGTCTTTCGTTTGCGAGTACCTTGTCGATGACATTGAGGATATCATCATTGCAGCCAAGACCAATAACTGCGTCCGCTTCGGGGAGAAGCTCGGCGACCTCTTCTTTGTATCTTTCGGCAAGGCAGCCCGTTACGATTATCTTCTTTATTCTGCCCTCTTCTTTGAGCTTGCCGAATTCGAGGATAGTTTCGATAGCCTCCTGCTTTGCGCTTTCTATAAAACCGCAGGTATTTACTATGACGATATCGGACAATGCCGCATCGGCAACAAGCTGATAACCTGCTTCTTTTATTTTATACAACATTCTCTCCGCATCGACCTGATTTTTATTGCAGCCGAGAGAAACCATTCCAATTTTTACAGGCATTTTAAGTATGCTCCTTTTATTTAAATATTACACTATTTAAACTATTATAACATACTTTATATCGGTTGTAAAGCAGAAAGCAAAATTAATTCGTAATTGAATTCGTAATGCGTAATTGCTTGCAGAGCTGACATTTGTCGGACAATGCGAAGCCAACTAATGTTTATACTAATTTTTAAAAAGTGACAGGGGTTGAGGGACAGCGTTCCTCATCACTCTCCACAGAGAGCAAAATTTCCTAAACTATGGCTATCAGCACCGTTGCAACAGCGTAATTAATAATACTAAACACCAATAAAATACAGGAAAAAATCTGCGCCGAAACCCTATATATGCGAAATTATCGGCTTGATTTTTTTCAAATTTTAAATGGTTTTTAGTATAACAAATCAAAAAGGCGCAATTCACATTTTTAGGTTTTACGAAAATGATTTCTCATAATTCTTTTTACCTTTTTAATGTAAATTACGCCTTTATATTTGATAATAATTTCGCTATTATAACAATGCCTTGACTCTTAGTTTAGGCAGTTTCGCTTTTCTGCTAAAGGTCAAATTGCCCCCTGCAAGCCTTTGAAACAAGGCTAAATTCTTTACAGAATTACCTAAACTTTAGTTGGCTTCGCATCACTCAAACAAATTTGAGCTATGCAATAATTACGCATTACGCATTAAGTCTGCCTCTTCAAGCTTCTTCATATTGCCGAATTCGTGTGCTGCCATTATCACGGAAACTATTCCCGAAAGCAGGTCTGCGCACGGTCCTGCATAGACAATGCCGTCGATACCCATTTTTATCGGCAGAATGATAAGGAACGGGATAAAGAACAGGAACTGTCTTGTTAGTGAGAGAAATGCGCCCTTTATCGGTTTGCCTATCGAGGTGAAGAATGTTGTAGATATCGGCTGCAAACAGTTGAGCCATGTGAAGAAAAGGAATATCCTGAACATTTTCTCGCCGAACTCGAAGTATTCTTCCGAACCCTCGCCGAACATTTCCATTATCTCTCTCGGGAAGAGCTGGAACATTGCAAAGCAGCAGAGGGAGAATACCGCTGCGACGGTGAGGGCGAGCATAAATGCACTTTTTACGCGCTTATACTGCTTTGCACCGTAGTTGAAGCTTTCGATAGGCTGTGTACCTTGGGCAAGTCCGATAACGACCGAGAACATTATCTGGTTGACTTTCATTGCTATGCCTGCGCAGGCGATAGGGATAGACGCTCCGTATATCGAGATTTCGCCGTATGCTTTGAGAGAGTTGTTGAGGACTATCTGCACTACCATTATTGCGAGCTGATTTATGAACGAAGCCATTCCTATCGAAGCTGTTCGGGAGATATAGCTGAAATTTGGCTTGAAGTGTTCTTTTTTGAGTGGGACTGTTTTGAAGTGGAGAAGATACACCACTGCGATTATTGCCGATACGACCTGACCGATAACTGTTGCGAGTGCCGCGCCCGTCATACCCATATCAAGTTTGAGGACAAAGACCGCATCGAGGACGGTATTGAGTATTGCGCCGATGAGGTTACACGCCATTGAGAAATTCGGGCTGCCGTCCGCACGGATAAGGTGGCTTCCGCCCGTTGTAAGAATAAGAAACGGGAAACCGAGTGCTACTATCTTCACATACTCGACGGCGTAGGGGAGGACATCGGCAGGCGAGCCGAACAATTTAAGCAGCGGTTCAAGAAATATCTCCGAGATGAGCATTATCACAACGCCGACTGTTGTAAGCATAACGAGTGCATTTCCGACAAAAAACGGAGCTTTGTCTTTTTCTCCTCTGCCCATTGAAAGGTTGAAGCAGGACGCACCGCCGATGCCGAAAAGCAATGCAACTGCGATACAGGAGGTCGAAAAGGGGAATGCGATATTCGTTGCGGCGTTGCCGAGCTGTCCGACCGAGTTTCCTATGAAAAGCTGGTCTACTATATTATACAGTGCGCCGACGAGCATTGCGACTATGCTCGGTATTGAGAATTTTATCATCAGTTTTTTTACGGGTTCGCTGCCCAGAGGATTATTTTTCACGCTTTCGATCATTTTTTCATACTCCTTTTTCATTAACTTTATTATTTTAACTCATTTTTCGGCATAAATCAAGATTTTTCGGCTTTAATCTGCTTCAGCACAAGGTCTTTACGGCACATTTTATAATAATCATGCAAAAACATACAAAAATGCAGGTTTTTATTGTTAAAACTTACAAATTATATAAAACCTATTGACAAGATAGTTTTTATATGATATTATATAACCATAGTTAAAGCCTACATAACATATAGGTTTAAAGAAAGAGAGAACAAAACAATGTTTGCTTCATCTAAAAGTATAAAAGTGATATTCCGAATGTGCCGCTGATAATTTTTCTTATCAAGATCATTCATTAAAAAATAATACAATTTGTTATATTAAAAGGAGAAATTACAATGAGTACATTAAAAGAAAGAAATCTTAAATTTGAAACACTTCAGCTTCACGTTGGACAGGAAGAAGCAGACCCGGCAACCGATGCAAGAGCAGTTCCTATTTACCTCACATCTTCTTATGTTTTCCATAACTCCGAACACGCTGCCGACAGATTCGGTCTTCGTGACGCAGGCAACATCTACGGCAGACTTACAAACCCAACTCAGGATATCTTCGAGCAGAGAATAGCTGCTCTTGAAGGCGGCGTTGCAGCTCTCGCAGTTGCTTCCGGTGCAGCAGCAGTTACATATACGATCCAGAACCTTGCTCAGGCAGGCGACCACATCGTAGCAGCAAACACTATCTACGGCGGTACTTACAACCTCCTCGCACACACACTTCCCGAATACGGCATCACAACAACATTCGTTGATCCCGATGATGAAGATAACTTTGAAAAGGCAATACAGGACAACACAAAGGCACTTTACATCGAAACTCTCGGCAATCCAAATTCAAACCTTATCGACATTGAAAAGGTTGCAGAGATCGCTCACAAGCACAAGATCCCACTCGTTGTTGACAGCACATTCGCTACACCTTACCTCGTAAGACCTTTCGATTACGGCGCAGACATCGTTATCCACTCCGCAACAAAGTTCATCGGCGGACACGGTACTGCCATCGGCGGCGTTATCGTTGACAGCGGCAAGTTCGACTGGGAAGCAAGCGGAAAGTTCCCGTCCCTCACAGAACCAAACCCAAGCTACCACGGCATCAGCTTCACAAAGGCAGTCGGCGCAGCAGCTTTCGTAACAAAGATCAGAGCTATTCTTCTCCGTGATACAGGTGCAACAATTTCACCTTTCCATGCATTCCTCTTCCTCCAGGGTCTTGAAACACTCTCGCTCCGCGTTGAGCGTCACGTTGAGAACGCACTCAAGGTAGTTGAATTCCTCAACAATCACCCACAGGTAGAAAAGGTAAATCACCCGTCACTTGCAACAGGCAAGCAGAAAGAACTTTACAACAAGTACTTCCCGAACGGCGGCGGCTCTATCTTCACATTTGAGATCAAGGGTACAGAAGCTGATGCAAAGAAGTTCATCGACAACCTCAAGGTATTCTCACTCCTTGCAAACGTTGCAGACGTAAAGAGCCTTGCTATCCACCCTGCATCAACAACACACTCCCAGCTCAACGATGAAGAACTTGTTGAACAGGGCATCAAGAAGAACACTATCAGACTTTCGATCGGTACAGAACATATCGATGATATCCTCTTCGACCTTGAAGAAGCATTTAAGGCAATTAAGTAAAATTCGGAATTAAGAATTCGGAATGCGAAATTATTTAATACTATAAAGAAATCACAGTTCACGTTTAATTTCGTGGACTGTGATTCTTTATTTAATGAATTGAATTATTTGTCATATTATGATATAATTACTTTATGCTGCCGATCCTATCCGTTTAAACGGAAAGGAGGTGATTTTCGTGGATAATACTAAACACCAATAAAACTATAGACAAAAAATCTGCGCCAAAACCATATATCAGAGTTTTAGCTTGATTTTTTGTATAGTTTTTAATTGGTGTTAAGTATAAGATACTTATCTCATTTCTTATCTCTGTTTTGGCGGGTATCATAGCAAGTTTTATTTACGATGCTATCCGCAAATGGTTGAACAGACGAAAGAAGTAAAAGAAGGCGGCTCAACCAAAAATATCCCCCATAGAGCTGGCACTCTATGGGGGACTTTTTTTGGTGAAAATCGTGGATTGATATTTACTATCTCATTTCAATTCCGATTATATCACATTTTTTTTATATTGTCAAGTATTTTTGTAGCTAATTCCGAATTAAAAAATCATTCTTCTCCGTTATCGTCATCGGGAACTTCTTCCTCTATGATAACTTCACTGTTTTCTTCGGCTTCTGCTGCTTTCATTTCGGCTTCAAGCTCTGCTTCGCTCGGCTCTTCTACCTTTGCAGTTTCCACGCTGTCGTCATGCTCGGCTCTGGTGAACGATACTACCTTTACTCCGTCCGATACTCTCATAAGGCGGACGCCTGTTGCATATCTTCCCATTACTCTTATATCGTTTGCACGGATCCTGATGATAACACCATCATCTGCAATCATAATGATATCATCGGTTTCGTCTACAACCTTGATTCCGCAGACATAGCCCTTTTCGTCCGATACCTTATAGTTGAGCATACCATATCCGCCGCGATTCTGGATTCTGTAAGAATCGAGGGTACATCTTCTGCCGTTGCCCTTATCGGTTACGGTGAGGACTGTTGCGCCGTCGCGGACTCTTGCCATTGATACTACCTCGTCACCGTCACGGAGCTTTATTGCCTTTACGCCGTGAGCGGAACGTGACATTTTACGGATAGTGTTCTCATCGATACGGATAGCGTAGCCGTTCTTTGTTGCTACCATTACCTGAGCGTTTCCGTCGGTCATTCTTACGCCTGCTATCTCGTCGCCCTCGTCAAGACCTATTGCGATAAGTCCGTTCTTTCTTACATTCTTATATGCATCGAGCGGAGTACGCTTTATCTTGCCGTTCTTTGTTACCATAACGATATTCTTGCCGCTGTCGAAGTCGGTAGTTTTTATCATTGCGGCGATCTTTTCGCCCTCGGAGAGAGGGAGGAGGTTTACGGCGTTCGTTCCTCTTGACTGCTTTGAACCCTCGGGTATCTCAAAGCACTTGAGCTTATACATTATGCCCTTATTTGAGATAAAGAGGACATTATCATGCGAGGACGAGATGAACATTTCCTCAACGAAATCCTCTTCGCGCTGTTTCATACCCGTTACGCCCTTGCCGCCGCGCTTCTGTGCCTTATAGTCGCTTACCGGCTGACGCTTGATATATCCGATGTTTGTATAGGTAACAACGCACTCCTCAACCGGGATAAGGTCTTCGATATCGACTTCGCCGGTTACGCTTTCGATAGAAGTTCTTCTGTCGTCGCCGTACTTATTCTTGACGGTTTCAAGCTCTTCGGACATGATTTCGAGGACTTTTTCATGGCTTGCGAGGATCTCCTTATATTCTGCGATCTTTGCATCGAGTTCAGCCAATTCGTCCTCTATCTTCTGTCTTTCAAGACCTGTGAGCTGGATAATTCTCATCTGAGCGATAGCATTCGCCTGAACTTCGGAGATTCCGAAGCGTTCCATAAGTCTTGACTTAGCTTCGTTTGGGTCTTTGGACGAGCGGCAGATGTTTACTACTTCGTCGATATTGTCGGAGGCAATTACCAAGCCTTCCAAAATATGCGCTCTTTCCTCGGCTTTGCGGAGGTCGAACTCAGTTCTTCTGCGGATAACATCGACCTGGAAGTCGATATATTCCGTGAGTATCTGTTTGAGGGTGAGGACTTTCGGCTCGCCTCTTACAAGGGCAAGCATAATGATTCCGACTGTGTCCTGAAGCTGTGTATTTGCGAAAAGCTTATTGAGGACAAGCTGTGGGATAGCGTCCTTGTTGAGTTCAATAACTATTCTTACTGCGTGATCCTTATCGGATTCATCACGAATATTGTGGATACCCTCGATGCGCTTGTCCTTTGCAAGATTTGCGATATTTTCGATAAGTCTTGCTTTATTGACCATATAGGGGAGTTCTGTAACAATGATGCAGTTTCTTCCCTTTATTTCTTCGATATTGGTAACGGAGCGGAGTGTTATCTTTCCGCGTCCTGTTGCATAAGCGGCACGAATTCCCGCTCTGCCCATGATAATGCCGCCCGTCGGGAAGTCAGGGCCTTTGATATATTCCATAAGCTCATCAAGTTCCGCATCGGGATTCTTGACAAGGTGCTGGATAGCATTTATCGTTTCCGTAAGGTTATGCGGTGGGATATTCGTAGCCATACCAACTGCGATACCCGTTGCACCGTTTACAAGGATATTCGGATATCTTGACGGAAGAACTTCCGGTTCTTTCAGGGTATCGTCATAGTTTGAAATGTATGGGATAGTGTTCTTATTGATATCGGCAAGCATTTCGCCTGCGATCTTCGCCATTCTCGCTTCGGTATAACGGTAAGCGGCAGGTGGGTCACCGTCGATAGAACCGAAGTTTCCGTGACCGTCAACGAGAGGGTAGCGGAGTGAAAAGTCCTGCGCAAGTCTTACGAGGGCATCATAAACAGACGCGTCACCGTGTGGGTGATACTTACCGAGAACCTCACCGACGGTGTATGCGCACTTACGGTAAGGCTTATCGGAGGTATTGCCTGCGTCATTCATTGTGTAGATAATTCGTCTGTGAACCGGTTTAAGTCCGTCACGGACATCGGGGAGCGCTCTTGCAACTATTACAGACATAGAGTATTCGAGGAAGGATTTTTTCATTTCCGATTCGATATCTCTATGAATGACCTTTGCGTTCTCGTCATTATACAAATTAAAACATCTCCTGTTCTGTAACTGCTCAGTCAGCTACTTTATATCGGATTCCCATTACCGCAGCGAGCTTACGTCTTGTTTTTTCAAGCTCCTCTTTGGAGAAAACGTCCTGCGGAACGATGAAAACGTACTTTTTTCCGACGATCAAAACGAACATATCGTCACGGTCTATGATATCGACTGCACCGTCAAGGTGAATAAGCGTTGCAGGGGGAGCTTTGTCCTCTTCGGCTTCGCTTTTTTCATCTTCGGGGGCTTCTTTATCGCTGTTTCCGTAAGAAGCTTCCTCCGTGACATCGGACGGTTCGGCAGATTCGCCGTTTTCGTCATAAACTGCGGCATTTTCGGCATCAGCCATCGTTATTTTTATCGTCTGATCCGTTATTTCGATATCATATTCCGAGCCGTCGAGCTTTTCTGCCGATTTTTTTACTTCGTTCCGATTTTTTATCGGCTGAGAAATGAAATATGCTCCGATAACAACGCAAATTGCTATCATCACTATCGGTCTTACATCGCCCGATTCGGAAGTGAGAAGCATAAGCACCGAAGAAACCATCGCAATGACAACAAGCAGCATTTTCAGAAAAACTTTCTTATAGACATATTTTTTCTGAAAGGTCTTATAGCCCGAAAGTATCATTTCCGCGCTGTTTTTATATTTAGCTTTTGCAAGGGGAACGGGTTCTCTTTTCCGGAAGTTATCGTCCTGACCCTCGCTGAACATTTCTTTTAACATTCCCATTTGGCTCTACTCCAAGCAATATATTTTGGTGCATAAAATTTTTTTTTTCAGGTAATGCACGAAAGACACTGTTTCAGAAATATATCACCTTAAATATCAAGATTTTCAACGAACTTAGCGTTCTTCTCGATAAATTCCTTACGGGGAGCGACCTTGTCGCCCATAAGGATAGTGAATATCTCATCAGCCTTTACGGCGTCTTCCATCTCGACCTTGATAATAGTTCTTCTCTCGGGGTCCATTGTTGTTTCCCAGAGCTGGTCAGGGTCCATTTCACCAAGACCTTTATAACGCTGAACATCGACCTTGGCGTTATTTTCTCCTGCAAGTTCCTTGATATAGGTATCTCTTTCCTCATCGGAGAAAGCATAACGAACCTGTTTACCGCGCCATACCTTGAAAAGCGGCGGCTGTGCGATATAGACGTTGCCGTTCGTGATGAGCTGGCGCATGAAGCGGAAGAAGAATGTCAGAAGCAGTGTTCTGATATGCGAACCATCGACATCGGCATCGGCCATAATGATGATCTTGCCGTAGCGAAGCTTTGATATATCGAAGTCCTCGCCGATAGATGTACCGAGAGCCGTTACGACAGGCATAAGCTTTTCGTTGCCGTAGACCTTGTCGATACGAGCCTTTTCGACGTTGAGCATCTTGCCCCATAGAGGGAGGATAGCCTGATAGCGTCTGTCACGTCCCTGCTTTGCTGAACCGCCGGCAGAATCACCCTCGACGATGTAAATTTCGGTATACTGCACGTCCTTTTCGGAGCAGTCGGCAAGCTTTCCGGGGAGTGAAGCGGAGTTCATCGCGGATTTTCTTCTTGCGGTATCTCTTGCTTTCTTTGCGGCTTCTCTTGCGCGCTGTGCAGCCATTGACTTATCGAAGATATCCCTTGCTTCGGCAGGATTTTCTTCAAGATAGCACATCAGCTTTTCGTAGACCATATTTTCCACGAACGGACGGACTTCGGGGTTGCCGAGTCGTCCCTTTGTCTGACCCTCAAACTCGCAGTTCGTGAGCTTTACGGAAACTATAGCAGTAAGACCCTCACGGACGTCCTCACCGATGAGCTTTTCGCCGTCTTTAAGGAGGTTGAACTTCTTGCCGTAGTCATTGAGTACCTTTGTCAAGGCGTTCTTGAAGCCCGTTTCGTGCGAACCGCCGTCTATAGTATGGATATTGTTTGCGAATGAAAGTATAACTTCGTTGTATGAATCATTATACTGGAGTGCTACCTCTGCGGAGGAGTCACCCTGCATACCGCTGACGTAGATGACTTTCTGTGTTAAAGGCTCAAGACCTCTTGTTTTATGGATATGCTCAACGAATTCTCTGATACCGCCCTCATAATGGAGTATCTCTGTTCTCGGTTCGGCTTCATCACGCAGGTCGGAGAATACTATTCTTACGCCTGCATTGAGGAATGCCTGCTCACGAAGTCTTTTCAGGAGGACTTCGTAATCATATACTGTTGTTTCTTCAAATATAAGAGGGTCAGCTTTGAACTTTACTGTAGTACCTGTTTCTGTGGTATCACCGATTATTTTAAGTTCTTCGTCATATTTTCCGCGCTCAAAACGCTGGAAATGGATATGCTTGCCGTCCTTTACGGTCAGTTCGAGCCATTCGGAAAGTGCGTTTACGACTGATGCGCCAACGCCGTGCAGACCGCCTGCGACCTTATATCCGCCGCCGCCGAACTTACCGCCTGCGTGGAGTATCGTATAAACTACCGTTGCGGCGGAGATGCCCTCTTTCGGGTGGATACCCGTCGGGATTCCTCGTCCGTTATCGGCAACTTCGATAACATCGCCGGGGAGAATTTTTACATTGATCTCGGAACAGTAGCCTGCGAGTGCTTCATCGATAGCGTTATCGACTATTTCATATACAAGATGATGAAGTCCCTTCGGACCGGTCGAACCGATGTACATACCCGGTCTTACTCTTACCGCTTCAAGTCCCTCCAAGACCTGAATTTGGTTTTCATCATATTCAGTGTTTACTGCGGCTTTCTGATTTTCAGCCATTATTTGACCACCTTTCATTAGCGGCATTGCCGCTTTCCGACCTCTTTCTCAAAGTAGAGGCGGAGATCTGTGATATATAGACAGTTTCTTTTCCCGTTTTATCGCAGCATATAACAAAGGATTTCGGCATTTCGTAGGATACGTTAAAGGTCTTGCTGCCTTTTCCTGCGACATTCAGAAATTCTTTTGTATGCTTGCTGACGGAAGTATTTTCAATATCGAAGATGCCGATTATATCCTTATCGCATACGACCGTATCTTCGCCAAGATGCAGATACATATATTGTTCCTTTCAGATTATCCTGCCTTTATTTACGCGAAAGACCTTTCCTCCCGTCATATCGGAGAGAAATCTGTCATCGCAGCAGGTAACGAGTACCTGCATATTTTCTATCGAGTTAAGAATGAACCTCTGTCTTCCGCCGTCCAGTTCGGACATTACATCATCGAGGAGCATAACGGGATATTCGCCCTTTTCCGATTTAAGTATCTCCGCCTGCGCCAGCTTAAAGACAATGGCGATCGACCTTGACTGTCCCTGCGAACCGAGATATCGTGCAGGCTGACCGTCGATGAGAGTTATGATATCATCACGGTGGACTCCCGTTGTTGTGAAGCCTGCGCGGATATCTTCATTCACGTTTTTTTTGAGCTTATCGATATAAAGCTCCGTAAGCTCGCCTTCATACTCCGTTTTGCCGTTGAGGTCGGGAAATACGGTCGATTGATAGTAAAGCTGCAAGTTTTCTTTGCCCGAGGCAAGTTTATTATATAAACTGTAAGTATAATTATTAAGCATATTACAGTAAGTATTTCTTACAACGGATATATACGCACCTGCTTTTGCAAGCTGCTCGTCCCAGACGCTTATCGAATCGATATCACTGCCGCCCTTTGAGAAGCTTTTCAGCAGAGCGTTTCTCTGAGCCAGCACATTATTATAGGTATTGAGTGCGCTGACGTAAGAGCCTTTTATCTGTGATATCGAAAGGTCGATGAAGATTCTTCTGTTTTCGGGTGCGCCCTTTGCGAGGTTGAGATCATCTGGGGTAAATACCACGCACTGAAAGCTGCCGAACAGCTTCGACATAAGTGGGAGCTTAACGCCATTAAGAGTTACGAGCTTTTCTTTCAGCTCGCCTTTTTTGGCGGCGAAGCGGATCTCCTGCTTTCGTGTTTCATCGGTAAAGGTGAGCCTTACATCAGCGAATTCTTTATCGAATCCGATGAACTCCTTTTCCCTTGAACCTCGGAACGAGCGGCAGCCCGAACAGAGCCACACAGCTTCGATGAGGTTCGTTTTTCCCTGTGCATTGTCGCCGCAGAAGATATTCATTCTTTTATCGGGGAAAATATTCACTTCGGACAGATTTTTATACCCGTCCGCGCATATCTGATCTATTATCAAGGCAAATATCTGTTTAAAGCTTTATGACATTTAAGGAATGTAAGCTTTAAATTAACTCCTTTCCCAAAGAGCTTATTGTATTATCAGTGAATAGTAATCTCTGCTCCGTTTACGGTGACAACATCGCCCGAGCGAAGCTTTTTACCTCTTATAAGGCAAGGCTGACCGTTGACGGTAACTTTTCCGTCAAGGATAAGCTGCTTTGCGTCCGAGCCGATAGCGACAGCACCTGCAAATTTGAGAAGCTGGTCGAGCTTTATATATTCGGTAGTGATATTTACATCTTTATCCATTTATAAAACTCCTTTTTAATGATATTTTGTATAAAATTAGTATAAAAATACTTTTTGTAATATAAATTTATGATTCCGCTCTCAATCTCTGAGGGAGAACAAGGAATGTGAACGCATCGCCTTCCATTGGGAGAAGCTTCATCGGGGATATACCGCCCGAAAGCTCCATTCTTATTTTGTCGGCTTCGGTAGCTTTGAGAGCGTCGAGGAGATAGCGGCAGTTGAAGCCTATCTCTACCATTGAACCCGTGAGGTCGATAGGAAATTCATCGTTGAACTTGCCCATTCCCGTACTACAGGTAATTTTGACCATTCCGTCATTAAAAATGCATCTTACGGGAGCTTTATTCTTATCATTGAGAAGAAGCAGGCATCTTTCAAGGCTCTGGATAAGGTCTTTAGTGTTGATGATAATCTCAGTAGAATGTGATTGTGGAATAGAAGCCTTATAGTTATGGAACTCGCCCTCGAGCAGACGGGAAATTACCATATATCCGTTTATCTCGAAGATGATATGCTTTCTCGAAACGTGAAGAATGACCTTTTCATCGTCATCATCTTTGAGAAGCTTTGAAACTTCGGAGAGCGAACGTGCTTTTACTACGAAGTGGTAGTGGTTGTCTGTTTCGATCTTTTCCGTTCTTACTGCAAGGCGGAAGCCGTCAATAGCAGCGAGGTTGAAGTTATGATCGGAGATATCGAAAAGCTCACCCGTGAGGATAGGCTTATTATCCGTGACCGCAACGGCGAAGATAGTCTGGTTTATCATATTTTTGAGAAGCGGCTGAGAGAGTGTGAAGTCATCTCCCGTATCGTAAGAGGGGAGTGTAGGATATTCATCAGCCGACATTGCAAGGATCTTATACTCGGCGTTGGCACTTTTTATAGTGGCGGAGAGGTTGTCGTTGATCTCAAAGGATATTTCCTCCGAGGGCATCTTTCTTACGATCTCGCAGAGAAGTCTTGCATCAAAGACGAATTCGCCCATATCTTCGGAAACTATATTGATCTTGGTCTGGATACCCATTTCAAGGTCATAACCGGTAAGTTCAAGGATATTTCTGTTTACGGAAACTTTTATTCCCGTAAGGGCTGTTATTGTAGATTTCTGAGGAACGGCACGGACTACATTATTGAGAGCCTCGTTAAGCTCACTCTGAACGCAGGTAAATTTCATAAACTTGAATACAGTCTGGATTTATACAGAGCTGTAAATTCTCCTTTCTTATTTTTTAGATAAGTTTTTCTTATAATAAAAGGTTGGGGAAAACTATCGTCCAAAAAGAAAAACTTGCGGTGTTTTATTATAAAATAATATAATATATATAAATATTAAACAGTAATAGCAGTAGGGGGCGTGGAAAATATGGAAAGGACGGTTTTTATGTATTTTATCAAGGAAAATCCATATAAAATTTTTCAACGTACTGTGTGTTGATAATTCTGCCCTATTGTGGAAAGTCAAAACACGGAGAAAAAGTGGGGAAAAATGTGAGTGGAAAGAGGAAAAAAGGTGCAAAATACGGTGAAAATAATTTTTTAGGCGTAAAACCTATGTTAAAAACTATTTTTATACGCTTTGTAATGTAGTTCAAATGCCCATAAAAACGTATTTAAAAGTTTTCCACCTAACTTTCCACACTATGTTGAAAACTTTTTGATTAAACAATCTGTAGAAATAAAAAAGTTAGTTTTTGAGATTGTTTATAATGTCCTCAATGGTTTCTTTAAGGTGTGGGTCTTTATTCATCGAGTTGGTGATCTCTTCATAATAATACATAATTGTGGAGTGATCCCTTCCGCCGATGTCAAGACCGATAGACTTATAGCTCAAAGAGGTAGTTTCCTTGATTATGTAAGCGCTGACCTTTCGTGCGAGAGATATCTTCGATGTTCTTTTGTTGGAAAGTATATCCTCGGAGGTAACTCCGTAGACTTCGGCAACGTGAGAAAGAACTCTGTCGATAGTTATGGGTGAAGGTGTATCGTCCGAGAGTATCTCTCTGACGGTACTCTGAGCCTGTGCGATCGTCGGGGGAGTTCCGACAAGGTGCATCGAAGCTTTCATTTTCTTTACGCAGCCCTCAAGCTGACGGATATTGGATTTGAGCTTGTCCGCGATATAATTTGCAACATCGTCCGAAAGTTTGAGGTCGAGAAGCTCGGCTTTTCTTCTTACGATGGCAACTCTTGTTTCAAAATCAGGTGCGGAGATATCGGCGATAAGTCCCCATTCAAAACGGGTGCGTATTCTGTCCTCGAGAGTTTTGATATCCTTTGGCGGACGGTCGGAAGTGAGAACTATCTGCTTGCCGATCTTGTGAAGCTCATTGAACGTATGGAAGAATTCTTCCTGTGTTGATTCCTTGCCTGCGATGAACTGGACGTCATCGACGAGGAGGACATCGGCACTGCGGTACTTCTGATGAAACTGTGAAGTATCCTTTTTCTGCTGGATAGCAGTGATAAGTTCGTTGGCAAAGGTTTCGCCCGTTACATAGATGATGTTTGTATCGGGCTTGTTCTTTTTTATTTCATTGCTGATAGCTGTCATAAGATGGGTTTTTCCAAGACCCGATGGACCGTGGATGAAAAGTGGATTATAGGCACTGCCGGGATTTTTTGCAACGGTGGTGCTTGCGGCGTAGGCAAACTCGTTTGAATGACCGACTATAAAGGTATCAAAAGTATAATCATACTCTGCGTTGGAGAATGACTGTTCAAGCTCACGGCGTTTTACGAGAGGGGATTCTTCCTCCTCATCGTCCTGCTGAGTATCTTCAAGCGGAATGATCTCGATATCAACGGGAAACCCGAGCACATTTATGAAAGCGTCCGAGAGCATAGTGCTGTAATTTTTGAGGATAATACCTTTCTGAAATTCGGACTGGACGTTAAAATAAGCGACATTTTCATCAAGATTAAGGGGTTTGAGTGTCTTTATCCAGAGATTGAAAGCAACGTCCGTCAATTCTCCGTTATTGACCTTTGACTGAAAATAGTCGAGTACCTTGTCAAAAACTTCGACAAAGG
This sequence comes from uncultured Ruminococcus sp., assembly GCA_945868475.1. Lineage (GTDB taxonomy): Bacteria > Bacillota > Clostridia > Oscillospirales > Ruminococcaceae > UMGS363. The sequence goes on from CAMBLM010000007.1 coordinate 63,883, forward strand.
AATTCATAGTAAACCTACTCCTTGCGATAAAAAATTATATAAGATAAATCTAAATAATTATAGCATATTTTGAAGTTAAATGCAAGCGTTTTCACAAAATAAAACACCATATATAATAGTATAGTAAGAAAATAAAAAAACGGCGTTTTGAAAAAAAGTTTAAGTTAATTCTGAAAGAATTTAGCTTTGTTAAAGGGTGGTGGGGTTCAGAGGGAGAGATTATTAAAACCTATTCTTTTTATTTTAATACGTTCGGTAAAATCTTATAAATAAAATACTTTTAGTCTTTGAATAAAAACCGAAATTCCGTCAATCATCAGATAAAAAGCAATTGCACGAAAGGACGAAATTTTATGGATAGCAGCAGGCTTTACTTTTCGGACGAGGGAATATTGTCATCGGACGGAAATATTACGGCAGACGATGCGGCACATATCGGCAGGGAGGCTTCGGTTTTATCGGGCGGCATTGTTGTCGGGATAAAGGCTTCGCCGAGGTCGGAGATGCTGGCGATGTCATTCTGTGCGGCGGCACTCGAATGCGGAGCGGATATTTTCTTTGCAGGTGATATTTCTCTGCCGGAGCTTTTCTTTATGTCAAAGCAGGCGGTCGGGGACTGCACTGTTGTTTACATCAGTTCTGTTTTTTATCCGTCGTTCCGTTTCTTCCGAAGAGGGGGAGGGGAGCTTTCTCCTGCTGAGGAAAAGCTGCTTGAAGAAGATCTTTTCAAAAATGATACAAAGAGAGGGTGTATAGGAAAGTTCTCTGACATTTCATCGCTTCGCTGTCTTTATGTTTCGCATTTGAAAAACATTGCCCGATTTGGTGATGATGTATCTTCTTATTCGGTAGTCATAAACAGTCCGTCAGAGCGTATCAGAACGCTTTGCAGTGAGGTAATACCGCGGTTTGAGGGCGGTGAAACGTTGGCTTTTCATCTGAATGAAGACGGTGTAAAAGTTACTGCCTTTACAGAGTCAACAGGGTACATTCAGTGCGGAAAGCTTCTTATGCTTGCTTTAAAATATCGGTTTGAAGAAATTGATAATATTGAAGGTAAGACTTTTAAGATACCGTTCAAGTTTCCGGGGTTTGCGGAGAAGATAGCGGCAGAATATGGGGTGAAGATTGAACGTTCAGACACGGCTGAACTTGATTTTTACAATGATAAAATTATCCTTATTGTAGAAATTTTAAAGATTATACAAAAAACGGGCCAAAAAATGAACATTTTATGCGGTGATTTGCCTGAATATGCGGAACTTGACCGTTATATTCCCATTGAAAAGGAAAGCTGTGAGGAGAGGATAAAATCACTTTGCAGTGAGTATAAAAATGGTAAAAACTACGATCCGGATAAAAATTTCATCGGTGGAGTGACGATAAATGACGGTCTGGGGAAGATATCGGTAACTCCGATACGCTCGGGAAAAGGCATAATGCTTCACGCTGAGAGCGTAAAGATGGAGTCGGCGGCTGAACTCTGCAATTTTTATGAGAATATTCTTCGCAGTAAAGGTTCTTTTCGTGAAAAGATATAAATATGAAAAGTTTATACGGAGGTTTTTTATGTAAATAAGCGGAAAATCAAATTTTTCGTAAAAAATGAAAAAAACACTTGACATCGCGGTATAAAATGAAATATAATAATAAATTGATAGGGTATCTAACTCTGTTATAGATATCTTTATGAATATGTCCTTTCGGCAGAACTGCTTCGGCGTTTTATCTGCGTCGGATAAGGGCTGCTTAATAATCGAAATAAAAGGAGGAGTTAAACAATGAAAAGAACATACCAGCCTAAGAAGCTTCACAGAAAAAAAGAACACGGCTTCATGAAGAGAATGGCAACAAGAAACGGTCGTAAAGTATTGGCAAGAAGACGTGCTAAGGGCAGAAAAAGACTCTCTTACTAATCATCAATGAATATAAAGGGGGCAAAAGGATTCTTTCTGCCCCTTTGTATGAGTCTGAGCTTAAACGGACCGCAATCGGGTTTGCCCCTTTTGTGGTCTTTTTTCTTTTAAATCAAAGTATCGGCGGTTTTTATGATCTATACTATTAAAATGAAAGAGAATAAGGAGTTTCTGAATCTTTTCAAGAGGGGAAACTATGTATGCGGCAGAGCCTGCGTTGTTTATTTTCGCAAGAACGGCACTCCGCAGAACAAGCTTGGCATCTCAACGGGAAAGAAAACGGGAAACGCCGTTATACGAAGCCGCTGCCGCAGGATAATACGTCAGGCTTACCGCGAGAACGAGCAGCTTATCCCGAGGGGATACAACATCGTTGTCGTTTCGCGCGAGGGCTGCGGTGACTGCAAATCGACCGATATAAGCAGGTTTTTCAGGACAAGGCTCATTCCTGCGATGAATGATCCGAACCCGAAGAAACGCAACAAAAACTCTAAAAATAATAAACAGACAGATAAAAATAAATAATTTATTACTGTTTGTATATTACTATTTGTTATATGAAATATATTTTATCACTGTTGGTAAAATTCTATCGTAAAATAATATCTCCTTTGAAGCCGCCATGCTGCAAGTATTACCCGACGTGTTCGACGTATGCGCTTGAATCTTTGCAGAAGCACGGAGCGGCTAAGGGTACGGTCCTTGCCGTCTGGAGGCTGCTGCGATGCAATCCTTACAGCAATGGCGGTGTGGACAAAGTTCCCGACAAATTCTTCCTTTACACTCTCAAAAGCCGCGCAAAGCGTGAGGAAAGGGAGAAAAGCAAACAATAACTGCTTGTATAAATTTGAATATAATTACTTTATGTATTTTATATATAGAAATCTTTTATCAGAATTTTGGAGGTAAAAATGGGCATAATCAGCAGAATCATCGGTTATCCGCTCGGTTGGGTAATGTGGTTTTTCTATCATATCTGTAACAATTATGCGCTTGCGATCATTCTTTTCACGATCGTTACAAAGCTTATAATGATCCCTACACAGATAAAGACACAGAAATCCACAGTCGCAATGCAGGCACTCCAGCCAAAGCTTGACAAGCTCAAAAAGCAGTACGGCAAAAATCAGGAAAAATACAATGAAGAGGTAATGAAGCTTTACGCAGAGGAAAACTGCAATCCTATGAGTTCATGTCTGCCGATGCTCATTCAGTTCCCGATACTTTACGGTATATTCGATGTCGTTTACCGTCCTATCACGCACATTCTCCGAATCTCATCGGACGTTATCAATGCAGCCAAGGAAGTTCTTCAGAACACAGCTTTGGTTGAGGGAAACAGGTATTTCTCAGTCCGTCCCGAGATATATATTACACAGGCGATAAAAGACCCCAACTATGTAGGACTTTTCTCCGACCCTATGTTTGATGAACTCAAGTCAAAGGTTCTTGACTTTAACAACACATTATTCGGTGTTGACCTTGACCTTACTCCGACATTCCACCCCGAAGTCTGGAACAGAGCAGCGGTCATACTTCTTCTTATACCTATTTTATCGGGTGTATTCCAGATGGCTTCTTCCGTTTACAGCCAGATCCGTCAGAAGAAGATGAACCCATCGGCTATGCAGGGACCGCAGGCAGGCTCAATGATGATGCTCACATTCGGTATGCCTATCTTCGCTGTTTGGATCGCTTACAAGTATCCTGCTGCTATCGGTTTCTACTGGGCAGCTTCGGCATTCTTCTCCTTTATCTCGATGATAATCATAAACAAGATATACACGCCCGAACACGTTGCGGAGCTTGTTGAGAAAGACAAGAAGAAAAAGAAAAACCAGAAGAAAAAGGGCATGATGGAACGTTATCAGCAGCTTATGCAGGAGCAGATGGCTGCACAGAACGGCGGCAGGACTGCTGTTTCCAAGGTTTCCGATGACGATGATGACGGCGAATTCAAGCTTTCCAAGTCGCAGCAGAAAGAGTATGAACGCAGACTTATCAACGAAGCCAGAAAAAGACAGGCTGAAAAGTACGGCGATGAATACTATGAGGACGACGACAACAGCGATAACTAAGACTCACACGGCTTTTATATAAGCCGAGGTATAACAATTTTACGAGAGGAGCATTTTCATGAAACAGGTTTTTACAGCTAAGTCCATAGATGAAGCTAAGGCTATGGCAGCAGCAGAATTTGGCGTTGAAGAAAGCAAGATCACGTTCACAGTTCTCGAAGAACCGAAAAAAGGTCTTTTCGGTATCGTAAAGGGCGAGGCAAAGGTTGAGGCTGAGTATGAGCCGTCAAAGGCACAGATAGCGGCTGATTATATAAAGGGTATCCTTGACAATATGGGCATTGATTCATCACTCAATGTTACAGAAACAGAGGACGGTGCAATTATCGAGATCCTCGGTGACACAAGCGGTGCCATCATTGGCAGAAGGGGCGAAACTCTTGACGCTATCCAGTACCTTGCATCTATGACTGCAAACAAGGGTGACAAGGAATACTACCGCATCAATGTTGATTCCTGCGGCTACCGTGAGAAGAGAAAGGCTATACTTGAAGACCTTGCAGTTAAAATTTCCAAGACTGTTATCAGAACGGGCAGAACAACAACTCTTGAACCGATGAATCCTTATGAGAGAAGGATCATTCACTCCGCAGTTGCAAACATTGAGGGTGTTACCTCCAAGAGTATTGGCGAAGAGCCTTACAGAAAGGTTTCTATCTCTTCGACAAATCCGCGTCCAAGACGTGACGGCAAGACCGGCTACAAGAAGGGCGGCAAGAAGAACGGTGAATACACACCGCGTTCGCTCGATATGATGAAGACATCATTTGAAAAGGAATACAAAAAGCCGAAGCCGGAAGATGACCTTATTTCGGGCGACCTTTACGGCAAGATCGACATCTGATAAGCTATTTTAGCAATTTTTACCGCACAAATTTATACTGAACACCCTTTTTGTTTGACAAAACCGACAATATAATGAGTGTTTAGTATTTCTTGTGCGGTATTCTAATATTCGGAGGAATTTATGGCAAGGTCAAATACGATAGCCGCCGTTTCCACGCCGAGAGGTACAGGCGGCATTGCGGTCATACGGATAAGCGGCGATGAAGCTTTTTCTGTATGTGATAAAATTTTTAAGCCGATATCGAGCCGCAAAATGCCGTCTGAAATGGACGGCTACACCTGCGCTTTCGGCAGGATAGAATATGACGGCGAATTCTTTGACGAATGTGTGCTGACAATTTTCCGCGCTCCGAGGTCATATACGGGTGAGGACGTTGCTGAAATTTCCTGCCACGGCGGTATTTTCGTAACGGAAAATATTTTAAAGCTTGTTTTCTCGCTCAGTGCAAGACCTGCTGAACCGGGGGAGTTTACCAAGAGGGCGTTTCTCAACGGCAAAATGAACCTTATCGAAGCCGAATCGGTCATGGATATAATTTCAGCTGAGGGCAGTGCAAGTCTGCGTTCGGCGGCGGCACTGAAAAAGGGTGCGCTTTTCGGCAGGATAGATGCTGTTTCAAAGTCGCTTTTGCATTTGCTCGGTGAGCTTGCGGCTTGGAACGATTATCCCGAGGAGGACATTCCCGAGGTCGATGAAGATACTATGCTCGGGACGCTGGAGGGTGCAAAAGCTTCGCTTAATGATATACTTTCGACTTATGATTACGGCAGGATACTGCGAAGCGGTGTTGACACGGCTATTATTGGTAAGCCCAACGTTGGCAAAAGCACGTTGATGAACCTTTTGAGCGGCTGTGAGCGAAGCATTGTTACCGACATTGCAGGAACTACGCGCGATATTGTAGAGGAGTCTGTGCGGCTCGGAGATATCGTTCTTCGTCTTTCCGACACAGCAGGAATTCGTGAAACAGAGGATATTGTTGAGGGGTTCGGTGTTAAAAAGGCGCAGGAAAAGATCGATTCGGCTGATCTTGTGCTTGCGGTTTTTGATAATTCGCAGGAACTTTCGTCAGAGGATATTGAAATTTGCGACAAATGCGCTGGGAAGAATGCTGTTGCTATAATAAACAAGACCGATCTTGAAGCTTCGATAGATTCTGATTTTATACATTCAAAGTTTGCTTCGGTCATAGAAATTTCAGCAAAGGCGGCTGACGGACTTGATAAACTACAGTCTGTACTTACAGACATGTTTAAAACTAACAGTATAAACTATGATTCCGGCATCATTGCGAATGAACGTCAGCGTGACTGCGTAAAGAATGCTTTGAAGAGTCTTGATGAGAGCATTTCTGCTATAAAATTCGGTTCAACGCTTGACGCTGTGACCATTATTATAGATGAAAGCGAGAATTTTTTGCTTGAACTCACGGGTGAACGTGCGAGTGAAGCCGTTGTAAATGAAGTTTTCTCGCATTTCTGTGTTGGAAAATGATTTTTTAGATTGGAATACCGAAAATGGAGAGTTATTATTTAGATAATTATGATGTTGCCGTTATCGGCGCAGGTCATGCAGGAGTTGAAGCTGCGCTCGCATCGGCTCGTCTTGGTGCAAAGACGGTTCTTTTCACTATTTCGCTCGACAGCATTGCGAATATGCCGTGCAATCCGTCTATCGGCGGTACTGCAAAGGGACATCTTGTCCGTGAGATCGATGCGCTCGGCGGAGAAATGGGCAAGGCGGCTGATGAATGTTTCATTCAGAGCCGTATGCTGAACCGCGGAAAAGGCCCTGCTGTTCACAGCCTGCGAGTTCAGGCTGACAGAGTTAAATATCACAATCGAATGAAAAAGACCTGCGAAGATACGCAGAATCTCGACATCAAACAGGCGGAAGTTGCTGAGATCCTTACTGAGAACGGTCACGTTACGGGTGTAAAAACCCGTCTTGGTGCTGAATATTCGGTCAAGGCGGCTGTTATTGCAACGGGTACATACCTTGGCGGTGTTATTCACGTTGGTGAGGTTTCTTACGAGAGCGGTCCTGACGCTACACTTCCTGCGAAATTTCTGACTGACAGCTTACGAAGCCTTGGCATTGAGATACGCCGCTTCAAAACCGGAACACCGTCCCGTGTTCACAAGCGTTCGATTGATTTTGACAAGCTTGAACGTCAGGACGGGGATGAGGACATTCAGCCTTTTTCGTTTGAAACAAATCGTGACGGCTTGGAGAACATTGTTTCCTGCTATATTGCTTACACGAATGAGGACACGCATAATGTTATTCGCGAGAATATTGGACGTTCGCCTATCTATTCGGGACGAATCCACGCAATTGGCCCTCGCTACTGTCCATCTATTGAAGATAAGATAATGCGTTTCTCCGAAAAGCCTCGTCATCAGCTTTTCATTGAGCCGATGGGACTTGAAACGGATGAATATTATCTTCAGGGAATGTCGTCTTCACTGCCCGAGGACGTACAGATAAAGTTTTTGCGGACGATAAAGGGACTTGAACATGTTGAGATCATGCGAAATGCTTATGCGATAGAGTATGACTGCTGTAATCCGCTTGATTTGAAGCACAGTCTTGAATTTAAGAAGGTAAGCGGACTTTACGGTGCAGGTCAGTTCAACGGAACTTCGGGCTATGAAGAGGCCGCTGCGCAGGGACTTGTTGCAGGAATCAACGCCGCAAGAGCCGTAAAAGGACTTCCTGCTATAGAACTTCCTCGTTCATCTTCCTATATTGGAACGCTTATTGATGATCTTGTTATCAAAGGCTGTTCCGATCCTTACAGAATGATGACTTCACGAAGCGAATACAGACTTCTTCTTCGTCAGGACAATGCTGACGAACGTTTAACTCCACTCGGACATGAGATCGGACTTATTTCCGATGAGAGATACAATAAGTTTCTTGAAAAGATGGAGCAGATAGATCACGAGATCCATAGAGTAAAGAGAACTTCAGTACCGCCGACAGATGAACTTAATAAGCTTCTTGAAGAACGCGGAACGGCGACTGTTTCAACGGGAATTCGCCTTTCTGAGCTTATAAAGCGTCCGCAGATCTCTTATGATGATCTTGCGCCGTTTGACGAAAATCGTCCTGAACTATCTTATGAGGTCAGGGAACAGGTTGGTTTGAAAATAGAGTATGAGGGCTACATTGCCCGTCAGCTTCTTGATGTTGAGCATATTCAGAAGCTTGAAGCTAAGCTTTTACCGACTGATTTCGATTATAAGACTATAACGGGACTCAGCCTTGAAGCAACGGAAAAGCTTAATCGAATACAGCCTGCTAATATAGGTCAGGCAAGCCGTATTTCTGGAGTTTCTCCTGCTGATGTGAGCGTTCTGATAATCTGGCTTTCAAGTCAGCGCAAATCGGATTGATCTTGTTCCATGTGGAACATTTAGGGAGGTTTAAATTTGATACTGCCATATAACGAAGCCTATGAGATGTTCAGGGACTTCGGTTTAGATTTAAATGAAGAATTGTACGAAAAATTTGATGCTTATGCACAGCTTTTGGTAACTTGGAATGAAAAAATCAACCTTACTGCTATAACTGATGCTCAGGGAATAACCGAAAAACACTTTCTTGACAGCCTTGCAGTATTCAGAAATGACATTATTCCTCAGAATTCGAGCGTAATTGATGTTGGCACAGGCGCAGGATTCCCCGGAATTCCTATGAAAATTTATCGAAATGATTTGAAAGTAACACTTTTGGACAGTCTGAACAAGAGGATCAATTTTCTTTCTGAGGTTTCTGACAGTCTTTCTCTCGCGATACAATGTATTCACTCCAGAGCAGAGGACGGTGCAAAAAAGGCAGAACTTCGTGAACAGTTTGATATTGCAACGGCGAGAGCAGTTGCGCCGCTGCCTGTCTTGTGTGAATACTGTTTGCCTTATGTTAAAATTGGTGGAAAGTTTGTTGCTCTCAAAGGTCCGAATGAAGATGCTAAGGATTCCTTCACAGCTTATCGTACACTTGGAGCAGAAATTTCGGAAGTCAGGGAATATCAATTACCGTGCGGAGATAAAAGGCAGATAATCATTTATAATAAAATTAAAGAAACACCAAAAAAATATCCGAGAAATCCCTCCCAAATTGAAAAAAAGCCTTTATAATTTTCTTTTTTGAACTAAACATCACATGATTCATATGTTTTTGAATCATGTGATGATTTTTTATTTTTAGACAGATTTTATAAGTGATTTAATACTAAACACCAATAAAACTATAGACAAAAAATCGTCGCATAATCCATATATGCAAGATTATGCTCGATTTTTTGTATAGTTTTTAATTGGTGTTTAGTATAAAATTATGTTTCCGTATATTATTTGAATATATTAATGACAATTATATCCATTTCGACATATTATATTAATATTTTGTGATATAATCTATTTAAAGAAGTAAAAATGACCGATTCTGAGGAGGATACATAATGAATTTTCCATTCCTTGTAAAAGAGAAAGTTGTAAATAAAGTAATTGAAATAGAAATAGATAAAATTGAAGCTAACCCATATCAGCCAAGAACTGTTTTTGGTGATGATATAAACGAACTTGCGGAGAGTATTAAGCTTAACGGTTTACTTCAGCCTTTAACAGTAAAGAATGAGGGAGATAAATATATTCTGATTGCAGGCGAGCGCAGGTTGAGAGCGTTAAAAGCACTTGGATATGCAGCTGCACCGTGCATTGTTCTTGATGTGACCGATAGAAATTCTGCTGTTCTGGCTCTTGTGGAAAATATACAGCGTAAAGATCTCCATTTCTTTGATGAGGCGGAAGCATTATCAAAACTCCTTGATTTTTATGGAATGACCCAAGAAGACGCGGCTATAAGGCTTGGAAAGACACAATCCACAATTGCAAACAAGCTTCGGCTTCTTAAATTATCTGATAATATACGCAGCAAAATCAGGTGTTGTGGTTTGACGGAACGCCATGCAAGAGCATTGCTAAAGCTACAGAATGAAGAATTACAGCTTGAAGTTGTTGAAAATATCTGCACAAAAAGGCTTAATGTTGAGCAAACGGAACGTCTTGTTGCAGCAATAATTGACAGAGAAAACGAACGAGAAAGCATACGTCGAAGAAGTGGAGCATTTAAAGATATCAGATTATTTGTAAATACAATAAATAAAGCGGTTGAGATGATGAAAGCGGCAGGTATAAATGCTGATTCGCAAAAGATCAAAGAAAATGGGTATATAGAATATATTGTTCGTATTCCCACAGAAAATAATTGAAATTGCGGTTCAATAGTTAGATACTATTGAACCGCAATTTGTTCCATGTGGAACAAAAGCACGTGTGTGATTATATGCTAAACATATTGTTCCATGTGGAACAATAATCATAGTTATAAATAAGATGTTCCACATGGAATATTTAAAATATAAAATTATAAAAATAGAACAAAGTAACTGTATAAATTGAGAAAATTTACGAAATAGGGTCAAAACTATTGATATATGACCGCAAATATGCTATAATTTATATAAAGAAACCGTTTTTAACGGAAAATGACCTCAAAAGGAGATAATACATAATGTCGCGAATAATTGCGGTAGCAAATCAGAAAGGCGGAGTTGGCAAGTCAACAACAGTTGTAAACCTTGCGGCTTGTCTTGGAAAAAAAGGAAAGAAAGTCCTTTGCGTTGATATAGATGCACAGGGTAATACAACGAGCGGATTTGGCATAAATAAGCGTTCAGCAGAAATAACCGTTTATGATGTACTTCTCGGTCAGAGAAGAATAAGTGATGCTATAATAAAAACTGAATTTAAAAATGTATCTGTTGTTTCATCAACATCACAGCTTGCAGGTGCTGATATTGAGCTTGTAGACCTTGAAAATCGTTCAAATAGACTCAAAATGCAGCTTTTGACGATAAAAAATGACTATGATTATATCTTTATTGACTGTCCACCGTCACTTTCGCTTCTTACGGTAAATGCATTGTGTGCATGTGATACAGTACTTGTTCCGCTTCAGTGTGAATTCTATTCGTTGGAGGGACTTTCACAGCTCGTTGAATCAATACGTCTTGTAAAAAAACGTTATAATCCGAATATTGATATTGAGGGAATTCTCTTCACAATGTTTGACGGCAGATTGAACCTTACACAGCAGGTGGTTCGTGAAGTAAAAAAACATTTTGCTGACAAGGTTTTCAATACTGTGATCCCGAGAAATGTAAGAATTTCCGAAGCTCCAAGCTTTGGAAAACCGGTAATATACTTTGACGCTTCTTCACGGGGAGCAGAAGCTTATGAATCGTTGGCAGCAGAGATACTGTCACGTCACAAAGCAGAGGATAAAGCAAAGAAAATGCAGAAGGAGGCAAAGTAAATGCCTAAAAAATCAGGACTTGGAAAAGGCTTGGATGCACTTTTTGAGGATAATAACAGTGAAAGCAGCGGCGGTGTACTGACGCTGAGAATTTCAGAAGTTGAGCCGAATAAAAATCAGCCACGACACACATTTGATGAAGAATCAATTGCAAATCTTGCCGAAAGTATTCGTGAAAATGGTCTTATTCAGCCTATAGTTGTCCGCAAAACAGCAATGGGATATCAGATAATTGCAGGCGAACGTCGTTGGAGAGCATGCAGAATGCTTGGCATGAATGAAATAACTGCTGTTGTAAAAGAATTTGATGATGAACAGGTTGCAAAGGCAGCTCTAATTGAAAATATTCAGCGAGAGGATCTTAATCCTATAGAAGAAGCTGCTGCATACAAAGACCTTATGGAAAAGTATGAGATGACGCAGGAACAGCTTTCAAAAGTAGTGGGAAAGTCGCGTTCAAGTATTGCAAATTCTGTGCGAATGCTTGATATGCCTGAGTTGATACAGGATTATCTTATAAACGGTAAGCTTAGCATTGGTCAGGCAAAAGCAATTGCAGCAGCAAAAGATACAGAAACTATGGAGCAGATCGCTCGTCAAGCATCTGACGGAAAACTTACGGTAAGAGGAATAGAGAAACTTATTGCAAAGCTTGCGGAAGAAGAAAACACAGAAGAGCAAGTTGAAGTACCGGATGAAAACACCAAAAAAGCACGAAACTACTGTACTGAAATGGAAATTGCACTCAGAGAAAAACTTGGACGAAAGGTCAAGATTTCCCCAATAGGTGATGGAAGCAGTGGAAAGATCACGATAGACTATATTGGAATGGATGACTTGTCGGCAATTGCAGAAAAACTGACCTTATTAGAAGAAAACAATTAATAAAAATTATAGAAAAAACATTCAAAATTAAGTTTGTGAAACAAATACGGGTATCAATTAATACTAAACACCAATAAAATACAGGAAAAAAATCTGCGCCGAAATCCTATATATTCGAGATTGTCGGCTTGATTTTTTCCAAATTTTAAATGGTGTTTAGTATAACATAATTTGATACCCGTATTTTTATAACAATCTGTCAAATAATGTAAAAATAGTATATGTAAAGTCAAAAAACTTTACACAGTGGACAACGTTATGTGTCAGAATTGGAAGAATCAAGGTGTAAAAACGGTTTTATCTGAGCTGATAAGAGTAAAATTGCTGATAAATTTGGAATAAGCATCAGAAAAGTAAAAATATCTGCGAGTTTCCATACGATATCTGTGTTAGTGACAGCACCAAAAAATGTGGCGGTGATATAAAGAAATTTATAATAGGGGAGGATCCGTTTTGATGTGTATTTTTGAAGAAAGCAGCAGCTTCGTTCACCGTAAAAATACCAGCCAATAACGCTTGCGAAAGCAAAGACAGAATTTGAAATCGCGAGAAAAACTCCTCCGAAATGTGCAAAAAAAGTGCCGGATCCAGATAAGAAAAAAATCTTATCAAGAGTGTTTTCAAAGCCGGAAGTAAAGGCTGAAATGACTGTATCGGCGGCAGAAAAATTGAGTTTATCAGCTCCCGTACAGAGTATAACAAGAGCGGTAAGTGTGCACAAAAGTACAGTATCGATGAATACTTCAAGTGATGCCCAGAAACCCATTACAACGGGTTCTTTACACTTTGATGAAGTATGGGCAAATGTCGAAGTTCCCATTCCGGCTTCATTTGAGAATAATCCTCTCCGCACCCCGACAGAGATAGTTTTGGCAAGCGAAGACCCAAAAATTCCTCCCGAGAACTGTTTGACACCAAACACAGAAGTAATGATCTCCGTTAAAACATCTGTAATTTTATTACCATATATTAGTATAACAGTTAATGATCCCAATATGTAAAAGCAGGCGGCAAACGGCACAAGCTTTTCAGTAACAATGGCAATGTTTGTCCGTGTACTGAGGACAGTAACGGCTGTAAGAACAGAAAAAATTATTCCACACATTGGCTTTGAAATGTGGAAATTATCAAGAGAATCTGCCGCTGAACTGACTTGTGTAATGTTGCCGATGACAAAGGATGCGCACATGCAGACTGCCGAAAAAAACAAAGCACTCCTATCCGAACCGAGAACGGATCGAAGATAGGGGAGAGGACCTGAGGCGTCGGAACTGTCCGAGCGGTTCTTATAGATCGTAGCGAGAACATTCTCTGTAAAGGCAAAAGACATCACAAAGAAAGCTGAAACGATCATCCAGAATACCGCGCCCGGACCTCCTACAGAGATAGCGGCTGCAACGCCGATTATATTTCCTGTACCCATTGAAGCGGCGAGCGCGGTAGTTAAAGTCTGAAAATTTGTCATTGAACAGCGGTCAGACTGATCGTCTACTTTCTTGGCAAATAATGTATATTTGAGTATTTTGACAGGGTGAAGAATATATATGAACCTGCACCGTATCGAGAGAAAAACAGCAGCAAAAAGAACAAGAATAAGTGTAAAATCTCCCCACAACAAATTGTTGATATCAGATAAAAAATTACAGATCGTAGAACGCATACAAACAACGATCTCCTTTATAACAATAAAATAATTACAAAATCACGAAAATGGTTTTCAAACAACAAAAAATATGATATAATAATAGTATGTAAGATTTGGACAGGATATGAGAAAAAAGAGTACATAAAGCTTCTGAAAAATGAGGTCAATCGTAAAATGAAAAAATACTATGCGGATAGAAACAGCTTGAATATACTTAGAGTGCTATCGCTGTTATTACTTATTGTAATAGGAATAGCACTAAAATACATTCTGTATATACTTCAGGAACGTTATCCCGAATACTTTGCAATTGAAAAAAACACTGTTGCAGAGATAATAATATGGTCGGTCATGGCTTTATTTGCTGTAATATACGTTGTGTATATTTTAATATTTTTACCCTTATGGTATAATAATGCACGCTATTTTGTAACGGATAAGGATATAATCGCCCGAACCGGTGTACTTGTCAGAAATGTGCAGTATATGAAACTTTCAGCTGTGCAGTATACGACAAAGATATCAGCTCCTTTTGCACGACATTCTGGGTTTAATTTTATAGTGTTTAATGGTTATGGCGGACGAATGATGTTAACATTTTTGTCACAATCGGATGCTGATGAAATAACAAAATATGTCCGTCTGAACATTGAAAAAAGAGAATCGGTCAAAACCGAAAACGACAGTGAGATCTCACTCGGAAAGGAAGAAGCGGAATGAAAAGGCAGCACCCGATAGCTGTTCTGAGATATGTTTCAAAGAATTTCTGGCTGCTTCTTATACCTTTGATAAGAGGATTGCTCGCACTGAAATTTGATTTTTACAACTGGCTGTCGGGAGCATATCTCGATATCCTGATAGTGATTGCGATCTTCGGTGCGGCTTTTTTCCGATGGTGGAATATAAATTTCAAAATGACAAAAAAGGCAATATATGTAAGCTCAGGTCTGTTTGTCCGTGAAACGATGAGGATACCTTTTTCATCGGTTACGACATTTACACTGAAAAAGCCATTCATAATGCGTCCGCTCAGGGCGGTCACTTTATATATCGATACCGACAGCAGCTCGACGGTAAACAAGCCCGAAGACCCCGATATTAAACTTGTTATAAGAGAAAAAGATGTTCAAAAATTGTTAAAATATATCGAACCGCCAAAGACTTCGGACGGGGAAGAAAGTGAACGCCGATATAAACCGAATAAAAGACGAATGTTGTTCTTTTCGCTGGCATTTTCATCGGCACTCTCGGGATTGATCTATTTCGGCACTTTCCTTATCCAAGGAGGAAAGCTTGTCGGAGATGAGCTTGAAGAAAGGTTTCTCGGTGCGGTCGATAATGTGACCAAGGTAGCAGAAAAAGTCATCTACGGCATTACTCCCGTGACGGTCGGCATCATAATCATAATAGGTATGGGCTGGCTCTATTCATTCATTTCAAATTACCTTCGTCATATCAATTTCGAGATATCAAAAAGCATAAACGGCGTACAGATAAAAAGCGGATTTTTTTCACGCTGGAGATATTTTATCAATTCGGACAAAATTAATTACGCCGATCTGCGGCAGAATCTGCTGATGAAGTTTTTCCGTGTCATGTCCGTTAATATAAGCTGCTCGGGCTATGGTAAGCAGAAAAACGAAATACCGGTTTTCGTACCTGTTACGGGAATCAAAAACGTTGCTGAGGTCATCGAAAGTTTTCTGCCCGAATTTTCCTCGGAGGAAGGCGAGAGGTACGATGTCAGGGCAGGCTATGTGATGAAATTCCTCGGACCGCCTACAGTGCTTATCTTTGCGATAATATTGGTGTTTGCGTGTGCGGTCGTTTTTCTGCCCGAATGGTACAGCGTTACGCTTTTTGCGGCGGTGATGGGCGAGATAATCGCATTCCACCTGCTGACAGTGAACCTTGCGGCATTTCTTTCAAACAGTGTCGAGGTCTGTGAAAAAAGCATCACGGTGCGCTATTGCAAAGCGTTCGGCTTCCATAATGTCATTGCGCCAATCGATAAAATTTCCGAAATTCGCATAAGTCAGAATTTTCTGCAAAAATTCAACGGCTCGTGCAGCTTTATTCTCTATACGCGCGGCGAACGTGCGGTGAAGCATACAGTCAGGGGAATGCAGCTTTGCGATGCGGAAAAGGCTGCTGAGCTGCTCGGCTACAGTGCGGCGTAAAATTGCAGAAAATTTTTTACGGAGGAATGAAAAATGAAAAACACAGAAATAAACGCTTTCTATCTTGAACGAAGATTCAGAAGATTAGCTGTCCACAACAGCGCGATCTGCGTTATTGCTGTGATGCTGTGCTTTGCGGCAATGTGCCTGCTGGTGAACGAAAAAAACGGTATTTGCCAGGTCGGACTTAACCTTTTCGGAAACTCCAAAACCATGCCTGTTATCGTTGATGATTCATTTTCGGCAGCAACGGGAGGAATAGAATTCACCGTTGAGGACTGCTCGATCGACAGCAAAGAGGATATGCTTTATGTGAGCATTTCGGGACGGAATATGACCGGTGGGGAGTGGAGCGCAGACGGAAGCACTTTTGCAGTTGCAGTCCAGTGCATGACTGACCCGAAGCCGAGGGAGTATTATTATAATCTGACCGAGGACTGGCGCGCTGCAACAGCAGCCGAGGACGGTTCGTTTTTTGTAAGGCTTGGATATCATATAGACGATGCGGAAAAAATGTTCAAAGCCGGTGATAAATTTTCTCTCGTTTCGTTCAGAGGAGCGGATTGTCCGACTTCGGTAATTGTTTTGAACGGACTTATACTAAGCACCAATTAATACTGATCTTTAACCAACCTATAGACAAATTCGACAGCTATAACGCAGCCACTCGTCGTCAAGTTCCCTTGTCGGGCGACAGCCCGCCTGCGGTCGCTTTCCTATATTGGCAGCGTTCTGTCTGTCATCTTTGTCTACAGAACGATTAAAGATCAGTATAAAACTATAAAAAATCAAGCAAAAGCTCTGATATATGGATTCTGCGCAGATTTTTTGTTTATAGTTTTCTTGGTGTTCAGTATTATCGGGGAGTAAAAGTTGATTTTATGTGCATAATAGATACATAAAGAAGCTGAGATTTGATTCTGTGTTGTATAAAATGACAAAAAGTGATTTTTCTCGAAAATATTTTAAAAAAGCTATTGACACAAAGCCTCTTTAATGCTATAATGATTAAGTCGCACAGAGAGAATAACAAAAAGCTGCTGAAGCTTTGCGGCAAATGTAAATGGCGGCATGGCTCAGTTGGCTAGAGCAACCGGTTCATACCCGGTAGGTCGTAAGTTCAAGTCTTACTGCCGCCACCATAATAAGGCCCGTTGGTCAAGAGGTTAAGACGACGCCCTTTCACGGCGTAATCATGAGTTCAATTCTCGTACGGGTCACCAAAATCCGAACACTTTCAGTGTTCGGATTTTTTTGTTTATAGATTAAATCGTTAATTGACAAAATGCGGTTATATGTGCTATAATAAAAATGGATTGTACCCCCATTGGGGTACATAGTTATAAATCAAGTTGGTGGTATAGATGGATTTAATTTCTAATATGTTGAAAGAAAAATTTGAGTTTTATAATTATGGGCATGCACTTGAAATTCTTTCAGATGCTTTTTCAGATGAATGGAGAGAGATACAAGAGTGCTTGGCAAAACTAAACATATCTATATCTGATATAAAAACCGATGGTGGAAATGAGAGTCCTATACCTAAAAAGTTTGATGATGTTCTTTATCCGTTAGGGTGGAGGAAAATTAAGATTACAGGCGATTTGCTTGTAAAATTATATCCTCGAAAAAATGCTCAGAGAAGAGGAGCTTTTTCAGATGAACCTTTTGAAGAAAAAACGATAAATGGATATATTGATGGACATAACATCGATTTCATAAAAAATAAAGTTGCTTTTGATTTAGAATGGAATAGCAAAGATCAGACTTTCGATAGGGATCTGTTGGCTATGAGAACATATTTCGATTGCGGAATAATAGATGTTGGGATAATAGTAACACGTTCAAAGGAACTTAATGACGTATTTGCAGATTTAGGAAATAAAGCAAAATATGGTGCATCTACTACTTGGATGGGAAAGCTTATTCCTCGCTTGGATTCAAGAAGAAATGGTGGTTGTCCTATATTGGCGATAGGAATAAAGAAATCATGTATAGAAGGATATTAAAATGCTCACAGTAGAAGAAACCATTGATAATTTCAGAAGTTTTACTGACGGAAAAAAATATAAAACAATCTATGCAGATCCCCCATGGCAGTTTCAGAATAGAACGGGAAAGGTTGCACCTGAAAACAAAAGATTAAACAGATATCCAACTATGACATTAAATGATATTAAATCGTTGCCTGTTTATGAAGTTTCTGATGAAAAATGTCATTTATATTTGTGGGTTCCTAATGCACTTCTTCCTGAAGGATTAGAGGTAATGAAGGCTTGGGGATTTGAGTATAAAACGAATTTAATCTGGGAAAAAGTAAGGAAAGACGGACAACCTGATGGAAGGGGAGTTGGGTTCTATTTTAGAAATGTTACAGAAGTTTTATTATTTGGTGTAAAAGGTGATAAAAACCGTACTTTGCAGCCGGGCAGATCACAGGTTAATCTCCTGCGTACAATTAAGAGAGAACATAGTAGAAAGCCGGATGAGTTTGTTGATTTAATTGAAGCATGTTCACCAGGACCGTTTCTGGAATTATTTGCAAGAGGAAACAGGAGTGGTTGGGATATGTGGGGAAATCAAGC
Source organism: uncultured Ruminococcus sp. (assembly GCA_945868475.1). GTDB lineage: Bacteria > Bacillota > Clostridia > Oscillospirales > Ruminococcaceae > UMGS363. The sequence continues at coordinate 82,403 of CAMBLM010000007.1, forward strand.
AAATGAGGATTATGAGCCTGACTGGAATACATATTCAAACCATACAGTTGCTTCTGATAATGCTTAGATTTAGTTTGAAGATATATTGTGATTAGCTCCTACAAGCAAGTTTTTGTTTGTAGGAGCTAACTTATTTAATAGTACTCAATACCTCCTCCTTTCTCTGCCGCTCCTTCTGTAATAATCCGTCTTGTCGCAGTACATCTTCGTTTCGGCTTCGAGTAAAAGCCTGCCCATACCGCCCCCGTCCGTTATGCCGAACGCCGAACCGACTGCCATTGCTATCGACGAACGCTCCAGCTCCGATTTAAGTGCCGCAGTCTTTTCGTTGACCTCAGCTTCGCTCGTGTCGGTCAGTACAGCAAGCAGTTCATCTCCGCCGATGCGAAAGAGCTTTTCACTCGGAAAAATCCGCTTCATGATACCACAGGCATTTTGAATGTACTCATCGCCCGCGCAGTGTCCGAGTGTGTCGTTGATGTGCTTCAAGCCCGAAATATCACAGAAGATAAGACCGAGCGGCGCAGGCGTTTTCAGTTCCGCTTCAAGCATATTCATCGCGTGGCGGTTACCGATGCCCGTAAGATTGTCGGTCAGCCCCATTTTTTTCAGCCCGTCAAAAAGTTTTCCCCATTTTATGCACGAACCGATGAAAACGCCTGCACTGCAAAATGCTTCGAGAGCTTCGGATGCTTTTCCGCAAACGCATACGGGAAAATCCTCCGCACAGCAGAAGCCGCAGATATCCTCACCGTCATAAACAGGAACGGCGGCGAAAGAGTGTATTCCACGCACCGAAAGAATGTCGGAAAGAGGCTGTCCGTGCCGCTCCGCAAAGCCGCTGTTTACAATAACGAGCCGCTTTTCTGCGGAAAGTACCTCATCGATCTGTGTGCAAAGCTTCGTGGAAAGCTCGCCGGCCAAACCGCCGTCCGCAGAGTATTCGCACGAAAGGATATAGCCGTTCTCACCGTCTTTTTCATAGAGGAAAATACGCTCGGCACTGAGTGCTTCACACGCTTTTTTCAGCATTATACGAGGGGAGTCATCGGGGTTCTCCGCCTGCATCGCACAGCAGAATGCACAGCTTGCCCAGTTCGCACCGCCATGTGCCAAATCACCGTCAGCAGGCTTGGTCAGAGCGGTCCGGATCTCAAAAACGAGCGTTTTTCCGTCCGATTCTATCAGCGTTGTCTGAACTTCGGCAGAGGTATCAGGGACTTCGCTTTGAATGGTTCTGTGAAGGAACTCACCGTGGCGGAGGAGTGCTTTTTCACCCTCATCAAGGCTTATTTTATACCCATCGGTCAAAGTTTTCCGTGCTTTTTTATTCATATAAACAGTTCTGCCGTCCGAAAGCTCTGCAGCGGCGCAGGGCATATCGAAATTCTCGAAAAAATCAAGGATACAGTTCATCGTTATCTCCGTTCTGCGGCAGAAAAAACTTCGTCCGCAATATATATTCAAAAAAGTTGTATTTTGTTATTATGGTAAGCTTAAAAGCGTTAAATTTCGGATAAAATACTAAACGCCGAAGAAAAAAGGAAGATCTGCGCCGAGATAATATATATGTGATATCGTCGGCTTGATTTTTTTCCACATTTTAAACAGCGTTTGGTGTAAGTCACAGTTTATAATATGCAGAAAAGCACCGCTCTGCCATATCGGGAAAAAATATGCCCGAATTTCGCTGAAAAAACTAAAAGACAAGCCGAAATTAAAGAGCAGACCGAATGTGAAATTGTTGAATATGATGCGGTGATAAAAATACGGTAGTACAGTGTAATCTCTAATACTAAACACCAATAAAACTATAGACAAAAAATCGTCGCATAATCCATATATGCAAGATTATGCTCGATTTTTTGTATAGTTTTTAATTGGTGTTTAGTATAAAACTTTATTTTGCAAAATCCTTTCCACATTTCCATTCCACATTTCCAATTCAAAATTGTTGACAAACTCCCGAAAATACGATATAATAAATGTATATATGCTTTAGGCGGCGTTTACTCGCCCCATTTCTGAAAGGAGCAGATCATAATGGCAGTTAAAAAAGTCAGAATGTCCGCTGAGGGACTTGCTAATCTTGAAAAAGAAAAAGAATATCTTATTACCGTCAAAAGAGCAGAGGTTGCTCAGAAGTTAAAGGAAGCCCGCGGTTTCGGTGACCTTTCCGAGAACGCTGAATACGATGAAGCAAAGAACGAACAGGGTATTGTTGAAGCTCGTATCCAGGAGCTTGAAATGACTATCGCAAACGCTATCGTTGTCAGCGATGATGATATTTCGAGCGATGAAGTCGGCGTTGGTTCTTATGTTGAACTTCTCGATCTTGAACTCAATGAAAAGATGAATCTCCAGATCGTCGGTTCTACCGAAGCTGATCCCGAGAACAACAAGATCTCCGAAGATTCACCTATCGGAATTGCCTGCCTTAAAAAGAAAGCAGGAGATGAGATCGAAGTTGACGCTCCTGTCGGCATCATCAAGATGAAAATTTTGAGCATCTCCAAGTAAGGAAAATATGAACTTTATGCCGCTGATTGAAAGTCGGTCAGCGGTATTTTCATCAAAATTGTGAAAGGAAAAATGAAAATGGCTGAAGAAAATCAGAATGTCAACGCTGCTCCCGAAGAGGAAGAAGTTCAGGACGTCAGCGAATACAAGAAGATCCGTATGGACAAGCTTGACGAGCTCAAAGCCGCAGGCAAGAACCCATTTGAAATAACAAAGTACGATGTTACCGCTCACTGCGGCGAAGCTAAGGCTGCTTATGAAAAGCTTGAAGCTGAGTTAAAGGCTAAGGTCGGCGACGATGAGGATGCTTTGAAGGCTGCCCTCGAAGAAAACCGTCAGCACGTCAGCATCGCAGGCAGACTTATGAGCCGCCGCGATATGGGCAAGGCTAACTTTATCGATGTACGCGATTCCTCTGACAGGATCCAGGTCTATGTTCGTATGAACGAGATCGGTGCAGATGAATTCGCTGACTTCAAGAAGTGGGATATCGGCGATATCGTAGGTGTTGAAGGCTTCGTTTTCCGCACAAAGAAGGGTGAGATCTCCGTCCACTGCGAAAAGATCACCCTCCTTTCAAAGTCACTCCTCCCACTCCCCGAAAAGTGGCACGGTTTAAAGGATCAGGACACAAGATACCGTCAGCGTTACGTTGACCTTATCGTAAACCCCGATGTTGCGGATACATTTAAAAAGCGTTCAAAGATCATCGCTTCTATCCGCCGCTACCTCGATGCGCAGGGCTTTATGGAAGTTGAAACGCCTATGCTCGTTTCAAACGCAGGCGGCGCAGCTGCACGTCCATTCGATACACATTACAATGCTCTCGATGAAGATGTCAAGCTCAGAATCTCGCTCGAACTCTACTTAAAGCGACTTATCGTAGGCGGACTTGAAAGAGTTTACGAGATCGGCCGTGTATTCAGAAACGAGGGCGTAGACGCACGTCACAACCCCGAGTTTACACTTATGGAACTTTATCAGGCTTACACAGACTACCACGGTATGATGGACCTCACCGAGAATATGTTCCGCTACCTTGCCAACGAAGTATGCGGCTCAACAACTATTCCTTACGGCGAGCATCAGCTCGACCTCGGCAAGCCTTTTGAACGCCTTACAATGACTGAAGCTGTAAAGAAGTATTCGGGCGTTGACTTCGACGGGATAAAGACACTTGAAGAAGCGCGCGCTATCGCAAAGGAAAAGCATGTTCAGTTTGAAGAACGCCACGCAAAGGGAGATATCCTCAACCTTTTCTTCGAGGAATTCGTTGAAGAACACCTTATCCAGCCTACATTCATCATGGATCACCCTGTTGAAATTTCTCCGCTCACAAAGAGAAAGCCCGATAAGCCTGACCACGTTGAGCGTTTTGAACTTTTCATCAACGGCTGGGAAATGTGCAACGCTTATTCCGAGCTTAACGATCCTATCGACCAGCGTGAACGTTTCCTTGCGCAGGAAGAGCTGCTCAAAAAAGGCGATGACGAAGCAAATCATATCGATGAGGACTTCCTCCGTGCGCTTGAGATCGGTATGCCTCCAACGGGCGGTATCGGCTACGGCATCGACAGACTTGTTATGCTTCTCACAAATTCACCTGCTATCCGTGATGTTTTGCTCTTCCCCACAATGAAGAGCCTCGACTGATCAATAAAGCTGCATATCCCTGTGGGTATGCAGCTTTTGCTGTATTATGTATTGACAACGATTTTGGTGTGATGATATAATTGTATCAATGGTTAGCAGAAAAAACATAAGGAAGTGTGTGTAATGACAGATAAGGAGCAAAAGGCTGCCGCTAAAAAATTCGCCGAAAGCTGGAAAGGCAAGGGTTACGAAAAAGGACAAAGCCAGTTATTCTGGATAGAACTGCTCACTAAAGTGTACGGCGTTGAAGATATATCCGCTTTTATCAGTTTTGAGGATCAGGTGCATCTGGATCATACAAGCTTTATTGATGGATATATACCGTCAACAAAAGTAATGATCGAACAGAAAAGCCTTGGCAAAGACCTTAACAAGCCTATAAAGCAGTCTGACGGTTCTCTGTGTACTCCATTTCAGCAAGCAAAGCGGTATGTGACCGATCTGCCGCTTTCAAAGCACCCTCGATGGATAGTGACCTGCAATTTTGCCGAGTTTTATGTTTACGATATGGAGCGTCCAAACGGCGAACCGGAAAAAATAAAACTTGCCGATCTGCCAAAGGAATATTATCGGTTGAGCTTTTTGACTAAAACCGACAGTGAACATATCAAAAAAGAAATGGAAGTATCATTGCAGGCAGGTGAGCTTGTCGGCAAGCTTTACAATGCGATACTTAAACAGTATCATGACCCTGAAAATCCCGATTCTCTCCGCAGTCTTAATATGCTATGCGTTCGTCTTGTATTTTGTTTGTATGCGGAAGATGCAGGGATTTTCGGCAGGCATGAGATGTTTCACGATTATTTGAGCAGGTTTGATGTTAAGGACGTCCGCAAGGCTCTTATCGAGCTTTTCAGAATGCTTGATACAAAGGAATGTGACCGTGATTCTTACGATGACACGCCCGTTGCGGAGTTTCCTTATGTAAACGGCGGTCTGTTTGCGGACGAGAATATCGAGATACCGCAGTTTAATGAAGAAATAGTTGATCTGCTGCTGAAAAATGCAAGCGAGGATTTTGACTGGAGCAAAATATCTCCTACTATTTTCGGCGCAGTATTTGAAAGCACATTAAATCCCGAAACAAGGCGTTCGGGCGGTATGCACTATACATCTATCGAAAATATCCACAAAGTCATTGACCCGCTGTTTCTTGATGACCTGAAAGCCGAGCTTGAAGAGATAAAAGCTTATGATAAGGCAAAGATTATTGAGGACAAGGTAGAAAAATTTCAGAATAAACTTGCAGGTCTGAAATTCCTTGACCCTGCCTGCGGTTCGGGAAATTTCCTTACCGAAACATATATAAGCCTGCGACGGCTTGAAAATGAAGCTATAAAACTGACAATTGATAAGGGACAGCTGATGTTTGATACGGGCGCTGTTATCCGTGTATCTATCGGGCAGTTTTACGGCATAGAGATAAATGATTTCGCCGTGACCGTTGCCAAAACCGCATTGTGGATAGCCGAATCGCAGATGATGCACGAAACGGAGGAGATAATCAGCAAAAACCTTGATTTTCTTCCGCTGAAATCCTATGCAAATATTGTCGAAGCAAATGCATTGCGTATTGATTGGGAAAACGTTGTGCCAAAGTCGGAGCTTAATTATATTATGGGCAATATCTGGACTCATTCATCGATAAGTACTTTAGGTTCTCAATATCATAGTTTATCATTGATCGCTTAATTGCCTAGATCATCTCAAACACAGGCTGTCAAGGTCGCTTTGCGTTCACTTTAACCTTGACAGCCTGTGTTTGAGATGATATAATCGCTTGTTGCGATCATGATGAAGTGATAGGAGATGAATCTATTGATTGATACACGGATTATATTGGGAGTCCAGATAATATATAATCCGCCGTTTGTGGGGGCAAGGCTTATGTCAGACGGGCAGAAAGCCGATGTATTTTCTGTTTTTGACGGAGTGAAAAACAACGGTAATCTTGATTATGTTTCCTGCTGGTATAAAAAAGCCGCTGATCTTATGACGGGGACAGAGATAAGAACTGCGCTTGTTTCAACAAATTCTATTACACAAGGTGAGCAGGTAGCAATACTTTGGAAAAATCTTTTTCAAAGCGGAGTACATATTGATTTTGCATACAGAACTTTTATTTGGGACAGTGAAGCAAGCAGTAAGGCGCACGTTCATTGTGTCATTGTTGGATTCAGCAAAGCAAGGAATAATGCTGCAAAAAGGTTGTTTAACAATGGCGTTGTGAAAACGGTAAATAATATAAATGGATATTTGGTCGATGCTGAAGATATTTTTATCGAAAGCAGAAACAAACCTATATGCAATGTTCCTGAGATAGGAATAGGAAATAAACCTGTTGATGATGGAAATTATTTATTTACGAAAGAAGAAATGGAGAATTTTGTTTTGCAAGAACCTGCCGCCAAACCATATTTTCACCCTTTTTATGGTGCAAAAGAATTTATTAATCAACAACCAAGATATTGTTTGTGGCTCGGAGATTGTACTCCAAAAGAATTACGCTCAATGCCTAAATGTTTAGAGAGGGTAGAAGCGGTAAAAAATTTTCGACTGAATAGTAAAAGTGAAGGCACACGAAAGTTAGCAGATAAGCCAACGAGATTTCATGTTGAAAATATGCCTAAAGGAAAATTTTTAGTTATTCCTCAAGTATCGTCAGAACGTAGAAGATATATTCCTATAGGTTATATGGATGATAGTGTTCTTTGCAGCGATAAGGTTAGGATAATGCCGAATGCAACGTTATATCATTTTGGAGTATTGACTTCAAATGTTCATATGTCGTGGATGAGAACAATTTGTTGTAGATTAAAAAGTGATTACAGCTATACAGTTAATGATGTTTACAACAACTTCCCATGGTGTAACCCAACCCCCGAACAGAAAGCATTGATCGAACAGACTGCGCAGTCGATACTTGATGCAAGAGCGTTATACCCAGATTGTTCGCTTGCAGATCTTTACGATGAAGTAACAATGCCGCCCGAACTCCGCAAAGCACACCAAGCGAATGACCGTGCCGTAATGAAAGCCTATGGTTTTGATGTTAAAACAATGACAGAATCAAGCTGTGTTGCCGAACTTATGAAAATGTATAAAAGGCTTGCGGACAAATAACAGAAACACCGCCGCCCGACCACGAAAGGTCAGGCGGCGGTGTTGTTCAGCTGTGGCTGTTTACAGCGCTGTCTTCTCTGAAAAGAAGCGATATGCACCATACTGCCGCAAGTGCGACAAGAATATAAAGTACGCGGCTTATTACTGCACCCGTTCCGCCGAAGAGCCATGCGATAAGGTCAAAGCGGAAAATTCCGACAAGTCCCCAGTTAAGACCGCCGACAATAAGCAGCGTCAATGCGATTTTATCCCACATAATGCTGTTCCTTTCAAAAGTTTGTCAAACCCCGTGATTAGCTTATGCAGAATATTCGCGATTATTCGGCAGGAACAGTTTGCTCGTCAAATAATTCGGTAAGCGTTGCGAGAAATTTTTCATCGATAACATAATGACCGTCCTCATTTTCCACGCCGCTCGAAAGAATGAAAGTTGAAATGCTGTTTGAGTTTTTGATAACGTATTTCATCGCTTTTTTTACTTCGTCATAATCGTAGGAAGTGATGTCGGTGTCGATATCGGAATTTATGACCGCGATAAAATAATCGTCAAGATTGTTCGCGAAGCTTGAAGAGTTGGAAGTTCCTCGGGTCACAAGGTCGTTTATCGCAATGCCAAGACATTTTGAGCGGTATTCTTCGCCCTGGGTGTAATCAGGGTATGTAAGCACCTTGCGCAGAGTTGTCGAATCGAGGAACTGTCTGCCTGCCTTTAAAACGGTGGTTTCGCCCGTGTCAGGATTGTCATAAACAAGGTTGTAGGGGATATCATAGTCAATGCCGCCGAAAATATCCGCAATAACGGAAAAGCTCGAACGGGTGAATTTTATATATTTGTCAATGCTTATGCCAAGACAGCTTTCAGCCGCTTCAACGGCTTTTTTTGTGCCGCCGTTGCGGTAAATGTTGTAGATAGTTTCCTCACCCTCGCCCGTGGAAACACTCGTGTTGCTCGGGATAGGCAGAAAGACGAACTGCTCCTCGATAGGGAGAAATCTTGCGACAAGGAAACAGCTTCCGCTCTCACGCTTCTCCGCATCGAGGATAAGCAGAACAGTCCGTGCGTCCTCAGCTGACGGAGTGTAGTCCCCGAGTACGGTCAGGGGCTGAAGCTCGACCTCGCTTGTGGCAGAGTCGGAGGTATCGTCTTTGTTACCGGTAAGAATGCTCGAAAAAGCAACATAACATACGCCGCCTGCGATAATAAGCGTCAGAACGATCGTTATTATGTAAGTAAGAACTACTTTTGATGATCTTTTTGCCATAAAAAACTCCTTTATCCGTATTGCCAAATGCGCTTCATAGTGGTATAATGTCATTATGTGTACAATGTGCGCAATGCGCGCATATTAAAATGTCAGCTTCACGGGCGAAGCCTTTGCTTCGTCTGCGGCAGCGGCTATCTTTGCAATGTTTATGGTGCGAATTTCAATGCCTGCTTTCTCGGCAAGGCGGATAGTCTGTCCCGTTCCGCTCCTGTAGCTGCTGACAGCCGCAATGAGCCGTGAAGAATTGTCTATCATAAATTTGTTCCGCTTCTGCATACAGTCCTTGGTGTATTCTTCGCTGATGTAAACAATGTCGGCGGCTTCGTTGATAAGACAGCCGTAGATGAATTTTTCAAAACTGCGAAGATTTTTCGGCTGTGCTCTGTACGGAACAGCCGCAACGAGCTGTATCCTCGGGTCGCTCCGCTTGAAATCGAGAACAAGATCACCTGCCATAAGGTCGATGCCGCGCGCAAGACCCGTGATGAAGCAGGTGTAGCCGTCATCGATCGCGGACGCTATCTCCTGATGCAGCAGTGATCTTATCACACCCATAACGGGGGAAGAAATATCACCGCTGTCGGGCAGTTTTTCGGGACGGTGTCCCGAGAAGCAGACGGTTTTTTCTTTTGGTATAATGAATTCGGACATATTTTTCTCCATATCATTATAGTATTGATCTTTGATCGAAGTGCAGGCAAAAAATCGCCGCAGGATATCTTCATTTAAGCTTTTTGCCTGACTTTTTGTACACTTTGGGTTTGAAAATCAGTATAATACAGTATATTAATTTTATTTTAACATATACGGTCGGCTTTTGCAACCGATTTTACGAAAAAGGAGCTTATTAATGGAATTTTTTCATAAAAGAACCTGGGCGGAAATAGACCTTGCCGCCGCCGAAAAGAACCTTGAGATCCTCAAAGGCTTTATAGACAAAACAAAAACGCGCCCCTGCTGTGTGCTGAAAGCATTTGGCTACGGCCACGGTGACGTGAACCTTATGAAGCTTTATCAGACGCTCGGCGTTGACTTCTTCGCCGTTTCAAATATAGACGAGGCAATAGGTCTGCGCAAGCACGGCTGTACGGGCGATATCCTTATCCTCGGCTATACAGTACCGCAGTACGCCGCAGAGCTTTCGCGCTTCGATATAATCCAGGCCGCAATTTCCGATGAGTATGCAAAAGAACTTTCCGAAGCCGCAAAAGCCCCTGTCCGTGTACATATCAAGCTTGATACGGGAATGGGCAGAATAGGTCTTATCGCAAAGGACAGAAAAAAATGCCTTGAAGAGATCGCCGAGATACGCGCGCTCCCGAACCTTGCCTGCGAGGGTATCTTCACGCATTTTGCAGTCGCAGACAGCTTTGAAAAGGAAAGCTGCGACTATACCGATATGCAGAAAGAATTGTTTTTCTCTATCGCGGAAGAAGCAGGCGGCTTTAAGGAAGTCCACTGCCTTAACAGTGCAGGTGCAGAGCTTCACTATGACAGCCGAAGCACCCTCGCGAGATTCGGTATCCTCCTTTACGGTCTGAACCCCGACCCATCACTCAAAATGCCCGAGGGCATCGAACCCGTAATGGAAATAAAGTCCGTTATCGGCTATATCAAAGACCTGCATAAGGGCGACTGCGTTAGCTACGGCAGAACCTTTACCGCCGAACACGATATGAGAGCCGCAACCCTCCCGATAGGCTATGCCGATGGCTATCCAAGACTGCTCTCAAATAAGGGCGAAGTTATGATATGCGGAAAAAGAGCGAAAATACTCGGCAGAGTTTGTATGGATCAGATAATCGTTGATATAACCGATATCCCCGAAGCAAAAGTCGGAACAGAAGTCACCGTTTTCGGCAAGGGTGAAATAACCGCCGATGATGTAGCGGCAATGTGTGGAACTATCGGATATGAGATGATATGCGCAGTATCGCCGAGAGTGCCGAGAGTTTATATGAAAGACGGAAAAGTCGTTGATGTGGTAAACATTTTATAATGCGTAATTCGTAATGCGTAATTATTTTTGTTTCTCATATTGGTCACGGAATACCTATATTTCGTAGGGGCGGGTTCAATATCCGCCCCTACTAATTCTCCGAATTTTAGCGTAATACAGACACAAAAATGTAGGGGACGGGTCGCTGTCCCGCGCCGCAAGGCGTTATAAAATAAACGAACAGCCCTGTTTTCAAGTAAAATCCATTGAAAACAAGGCTGCTTTTTGTTTTTATTCGTGGTATTTTTGTGCGCCGAAAAATCGTTGCAGTTTCGTTAATTATAACGGGTGAATATTGATACTAATTCCAGACCAACCTATAGACAAATACTCGGATATAATAATCCGATTCTGCGTCAGACTCCCTTGACAGGCGGCAGCCTGCCTGCGGTCGTCTTCCTTGACTTGGATTATTCTATCTGTCGTCTTTGTCTATAGAACGGTTTGGAATTAGTATGAATCCGCCCCTACTAAATTCAGGTGTTTCACGATAAATATGCGGAACAAAAAATAATTCCGCATTCCGAATTCCTAATTCCGAATTAGTCAACAATGTGTGCCTTGCGCAGAGCCGTGATAAGCGGCTTGTAAATAATTATCGTAACAACAGCGCAGAGGATACCTTTTACTATTGTGAACGGCAGATTGAAGATGCAGAGCGCGCTGAAAATGTTTCCGACCGATGGAAGTATCTTCTGATATGCCGACATAATTGCCTCCATTCCGCCGAATGCTTTCGCATATATCGGATATACAATGAAGTAGTTGAGCGGCAGGCTTATCAGTGCAAACACAACCGTGCCGATAATACAGCCGATAACAGCACCTTTCTTCGTGTGGTTCTTCCTGTAGATAAGGCTTGCGGTCAGCGTGAATGCCGCACTTGTAACAAAATCAAAGATATCTCCTATACCCATAGTTGTACCTAAGCCTTTTATTGCGGTATGTATAACATTCTTGATGAAACATACAAGCAGACCGCCTATCGGACCTGTTGTGAATCCTGCGAAAAGGCAGACAACGTTCGACAAGTCCAGCTTTATGAACGGCGGCATAAGCGGAACGGGAAAGTCGAGGTAGTAGATAACGAGTGCTACAGCCGAGAGCATTGCTACCTGAATGAGCTTTTTATTTTTTGAGCTTTCTGCGAGTGGGTTCTTTGCTGTGTTTTCCATTTGAGATTCCTCCAAAAGTTTAATATTATAAGAGCAATCTGTAACAGAAAAAGCCCGTGAAATTCTCATTCACGGGCTTTTAATACTTTTTCTTCCAATTATTATATCGGGGAATAAGTATGTTGCGCAAAAATTTGCGTTGTTTCTTTCATCCGGACTATACCGTCGGTTTCGGAATTTCACCGAATCAGCCTTGTTCCGTAAAAGGAAGTCGGGTCGCGGACTTTACCGCCGGTGAGGACTTGCACCTCGCCCTGAAACAGATTTGCAGATATACTGTTTTATTGTTCGATTATTCGGATTCTTCGTCGTCGAAGTCGAATTCGAGATGCTCGCCGCAGTTAGGGCAGGTCATTTCGCCCTCTTCAAGCATAGCTTCTCCGAGCTGGATTGTGTCGCCGCAGGTTGGGCAGCAAACTTCATAAAGCTCTTCTTCGTCATCGTAATCATCGAAGTCATCGTCATCATCGTAGCTATCGTCGTCTTCATCGTCATAGAGGTCATCTTCTATGTCAGAAAGATCCTCGTCGATAGCGTCAACAACTTCAACGATCTCGTCGATCTGATCCTGAACATCATCAAAATAAACCGACATATCTTCGAGAACGTCAGCCATAAGAGCAAGGATCTTGCCCTCCTTTGTTGATGTGTCAAGTTCAAGTCCGTCCATAAGACCTTTAAGGTAAGAAACCTTTTCGCCAAGTTTCATAAAGATTACCTCCAATTATAAAATTGCAGAATAAAAACGGATAAAGCTTATGCTCTTTCCATGTATTCGCCTGTTCTTGTATCGATTCTGATCATGTCGCCCTCGTTGATGAAGAGGGGAACCTTGACCTCAGCGCCTGTTTCAAGAGTTGCCGGCTTTGTAGCGTTTGTAGCTGTGTTGCCTGCAAAACCCGGGTCAGTCTGTGTGACCTGAAGGTCAACAAAGTTCGGTGGTTCTACTGCGAAAACCTTGCCCTTGTAGGAGCAAACCTTACAGATCATTTCTTCCTTAACGAACTTGAAGTTGTCGCTGATCTCTGCGGGAGCAACAGGAAGATCTTCGTAAGTCTCCGGGTCCATGAAGTGGTAAAGGTCGCCGTCGTTGTAGGAATACTGCATATCTCTTCTTTCAACGAAAGCAGTAGGGAACTTTGCGGAAGGGTTGTAGCTCTTTTCAATTACAGAGCCGGTAATAACGTTCTTGATTTTTGTTCTTACAAAAGCTGCGCCCTTGCCCGGTTTAACGTGCTGGAATTCAACAACCTGAAGTACGTTGCCGTCCTCCTCAAAGGTAACGCCGTTTCTGAAATCGCCTGCTGTGATCATAGAATACCTCCGTATAAATAAAGTCATTATTAATATGCATAAATAGCCTTACAAATATTCTACTACATTCTGCTTGATTTTGCAAGTGTTTTCGCATAATTTTTATTACTTTTATAACTTTTTTATAAAATAATAAGATTTTTTGGTGAGTGTGCAAAGTTAGTATGTCCGTTTTTTGTGACATAAACACAATCTTCGATGCGAACGCCGAATTTTTCGGGGAGATAAATGCCCGGTTCGACCGTCATAACGACATTTTCGGCAAGCACGGTCGTATCACGGGTGTTTGCGGCAGGGCTTTCATGAATTTCCAGTCCGACGCTGTGACCGAGTCCGTGACCGAATGCTTCGCCGTAGCCCTTTTCCGTGATAAGATCACGCGCGCAGGCGTCAAGATCCTTGCAGACAACTCCTGCCCTGACAAGATCAAGACATCTCTGCTGTGCTTCGAGCGTTATCTCATAAATTTCACGCATTTCCGCCGTAGGCTCGCCAACGCAGACAGTTCTCGTCATATCGCTGTGATAACCGTCAAAAACTGCGCCGAAATCCATTAAAACGAACTCGCCTTTTTGAATTTTCTTATCGGACGGAACGCCGTGCGGAACGGAAGTGTTTTTTCCCGCAAGCGCGATAGTATCGAACGAAATTTCCTCTGCACCGTGGGAAAGCATGTAGAAATCGAGCGAACGTGCAACTTCAAGCTCGGTCGCACCCTCCCTGATAACGTTTTTGAGCGCATTGTCAAGCGCAGCTTCGGCAATATCCTGCGCTTTCTGCATCTTTTCAAGCTCTTCGGCAGTCTTGACGCTGCGAAGCTTTGTTATTGCACCGCTCAGAAAGCCTGTCGAGTCGATCCTGAAGCCTTCAAGCTTTTCTGCATAAACGGAAAGCTCTGCGACCGTCATAGTTTCGGCTTCGATATAGACCTTTTCCGTGCCGTGCTTTTTGAGCAGATCGACAAGCTGGCTGTAAAACTTCACCGAGCGCACAACTTCACAGTCGGTGACCCTTTCCTTTGCCTTTTCAAAATAGCGGAAGTCGATAAGAAGATACGCCGCATCGGGGAAAACGAGAACGGCGCCTGCGGAGGACTTCATTCCGCAGAAATAGCGGCGGTTTATGTCGGAGGTGATGAGCGCGCAGCAGCTTTCCTGCGGCATTTTTTCGCGAAGCTTTTCAATATTATTCATGGCAATACTCCCAGACTGCTCTCATACCGAGGAAATAACCCTTTTTTCCGAATCCGAAGATAGTTCCGCTGCAAACGGGCGAGATGACCGAGGTGTGACGGAATTCCTCGCGCTTTTCAATGTTTGAAATGTGAACTTCGACAACGGGTATCTTCACCGCCTCGATAGCATCACGGATAGCATAGCTGTAATGAGTGTAAGCACCTGCGTTGATAACGATGCCGCACTTGTCAAGACGTGCAGCGTGGATCTTGTCAATGATAGCACCCTCATGATTGGACTGGAAACATTCGCAGCTGTCAAAGCCAAGCTCCTTTGCAAAAGCCTTTATCTCTGCGCAAACGCTGTCGTAGGTGTCGTGACCGTAGATACCTGGTTCACGCTCGCCGAGCAGGTTAAGGTTCGGACCGTTGATTATAAGTAAATCTTTCATTTTTATACCTCTTCTATGCAAAAAATAAGAGCGGAGAAAATTCCTCCACTCCTATTTTAATACCAAATCGGGGAAATGTCAATTATCTGTTTTCGTCCTCTTTTTGCAGAACATCATCGCCGCAGTATAAACAGCCAGACCGCCGATGCCGACAGCGGAAAATGCCGTGCCGATATCCCTTGCTTTTGAATGATATTCAAATCTTATGCTGTGGCTTCCCGACGGAACGGGGACTGCCGTGAAGCCTATGTTCGCATTGTAAAAATCCGTTTTTTCGCCGTCGATATATGCGGTAAAATTCTCGCTGTACGGTATGCTGAAAAATACAAGCTCGGGCGTTTCGAGAGTTATCGCGGCGGAAAAGCCGCTTGTGTCGGAAGTGAAGCTTTCGGCATAGTTTTCCCTGCGCTTTGCACACTCCCCGGAGAGCTGTTCATCGCTGAGCGCATATATTTCCTCCTCGGGTAACTCTTCAAGATATCCCGAAACCGTGCTTGTGTCGTTCACGATCATTGCTTTGAGCATGATCCCGTTCTTTACATCGTCATCGAGAGCGTCAAAGCGTTCTCTTGAAATGCAGTAGTCATAGCAGAATCCCATCGGGATAAAGTCGGGATTTTCATAAATATAGTATATGCCCTGCTGTTCCTTGAAAATATGCTTGTCGGAAAAGCCTGCAAACGCATTTGCGTTTGATACAAGTGTTTTTACAGAGCAAAGGCACTCGGAAGCATAATCGCAGTAGATATTGTAATACTCAAAGCCGAGAGCCTCGCAGTATTCATTTACATAAGGAGAAACGGAGCTGTTGAAGAAATACAAAGACCCTTCGCCCCAAAGAATGTTGAAGTTGTCGAACTGGTTCACGGCGGTGACCCTTTTACCGTATGAGGTATCCTCGAACTCGGGATAGGTCTGCCGCATTTTAACGGCAAGATCGGGCGAGCGGTTTTCTCCCATACCGTAAAGCAAGGTGCTTTCCGTCAGAACGAACGCCGCGCCGATAACAAGTACAGCCGCTTTTTTGGGATAGTTTTCGTCTTTTTTCACGGCGAAGATCATAATTCCCGTGATGATGAGTCCTGCGGCGGTAAGTCCGAGGTTTGTCCACTTCTGCGTGTCGCTGTAGTAAGCTCCCGTTTCCCAGAGCGAAAGCTTTTCCATCGGGAATATGAGCGTAAAAACAGCTGTCGCGATAACTACCGCTCCGTTTATGACAATGCCGAGCCTGAACTTTTCGGGCGAATTTTCAAGCGCGAGCGCAGTCATTACCGACATTATAAGCACGGGCGCAAACAGCCACCTTGCGTAATATGTGGTCCTTCCGAGAGAAAAAATGCTGTTGAGTATCGGAATGAGCGCAATGACAGCGCATATCGCAACAAGCTTTTTCTGCCAGCTTTTTTGGCGTGTGCAAAAGGCGGCTATAACGCCCGACATTCCGAACAGGGGAAGATATGCCGCCTGTGAGGACCACCTTGAACCTGCGGGATATTCACCCCTGAAATCGGGGAAAACGTTGGTGTATCCCTGAGTATCGGGGACTGTGAACACCGACTGCAAAATTCTTGCATACCGCCATGGGGTTTCATAGAAAAGCATCTGCATGATATTGCTCAATGAATAAGACTCGCCGAAACGGGGACTTCCGAGAATACATACTATAGCAGAAACGATAACAATGCCTGCGGCGGCAGTTCCGAGCAGAGCCTCCGCGCCAAGGCAGAAAAAATCCTTTGCCCCGATGCGAAATGTTTCGTCCGTGAGCCGCACAAGAAAATACAGTATAACGAAGATTACTTCGATAACGAACAGATAGTAATTCGTCAGTGCGCATAAAGCAACAGCCAAGCCGAACAGCCCCCTGCGCTTTTCCGTCACCGCCGCTTCAAGAGCATAAAGCAGGAGAGGGAAGAACGCTATCCCGTCCATATAATGGAACACAAAATTTGTCATCTGATATCCCGAAAAAGTGTATAAGACCGATGCGATCAGCGCGCAGCAAGGCTCTTTGCAGAAGCGTGAAGCATACAGATAACCGTTGATACAGCATACGCCGAGTTTCAGCGCAATAAGGAACGGCACGGCATAAATGACAGCTTTCTGCGGAATAAGCACTGTGATAAGCGTGAACGGACTGAACAGGTTGTAAAAGCTGTAAGCGTCAAGGAAGTCCATCCCCAAGCCTGCGTTGAAGTCATACTGCGGAACAGTCATTCCGCCTAAAATTTGGCGCAGATAAACAAGAAACGGCACTTGCTGGGATTCAAAGTCGCCGTAAAAGTAAAATATAAATCCGTTTTCTGCGGCATAGGGCAGTGCGGAAAGCAGAAAAACCGCCGCACCTGCCAGAAAAGCGATAAGGCAGTATTTTGCGGTCACACGTTTTGGTTCGGCAAGGCTGTGCAAATCATCATCTCCATATAATTTATTACTTTGATCTATATCTTGTCATTTGCTGTCATATCGCACGGCGAAAAGATCAGTTCCAAAGGTCGAACCTGTCAACTCTCCAGCCGTCCCCGGTGTTTTTCATCACATAATGATAATCATCGTTAAAGCTTACGTCATAAGGGCTGTCAGGGTGACAGCTTATAACGACAGCCTTGAATTCAACCGTGTTTTCGTCTGACGAAACGGGGATAAAGCAGTGGTCAAAGTAAAGAAGATCAGTACCCCGTCCGCCGCCTCCGAGAATAAATTCGCCGTCCTCGCCGATATAATCCTTTGCAAGCCTATCTGAAAATTCCTTGGTGAAAACGCCGTAAAGCATTTCCATAAAATATTCGGGAGTGTGCGCTTCGGCGTAGACCTTCGGCATATAGCGATCCGCCCAGAACCAGTCCCACATAACGCCCGAAGCCTGTGCGAAAATATGCCGCTGTTCATCGTTTAAAAATGTCGGAGCGTAAGCGTCATATTCATAGGCGACCAAAGTTCCGTTCTCGTCCGAGCCCGAACAGCCTTCCTGTGTGTGCTTTTCGGAGTAAAGTCCGCAGTTGTCGATGAAAAATCTGAAATCCGACTTTTCGCCGCCGAAATCAACGACCGTGCGGTAAATGCCCGACTCACAAGCCGAATAATCGAAATCCGCCGACTTTAAAAGATAATCGGTCTTGTGCAAAGGCTCAACGGTGAAGTCAATTTCAAGCGTGTCCGAGCCGTTTGTAAACGTCATAGGAACACCGTCCGAATCACGCACTATCTGTATGCTGTCAACGGTCACAGGCTCGTCAGTGTAGTTGGAAAAAGCGAAAATAAGCTCCTTGCGGTATTTCCATTCGCCGTTTTCATAATCAAGAAGTTCATTGCTGTCACGGCATTCCCAGCTGTCAACACTGCTTTTTTCGCTGTCTTGGCTTATGCTCGGCTGAACAAAATAGACAAGTCCCTCCTCGGGGTTGCCCGTGTCAAAGTCGTCAACGGCTTCCTCGGTTGTTTCCTCGGGTTCACATTCGGTAATGTCGGTTTCTTCCGAAGTTTCGGCGGTCGTTGTTTCGCTTGTTTCGACAGTTGTTTCAGCCGTGCTTGCCGTTGTTTCGTCCGAAACAGCCGAAGTATTTCCGCAGGCTGTCAGGCACAAAGCGGAAAGAATAATCGCCGCATATTTTTTGTAATTCATAATGTCATACCCCCACATATAATACAGCCGACCAAAGCAATGCAATGGCCGGCTGTGCTTTGTAACTATAATTATACCATTTCCTGCCGAAATAGCAATTACAGTATGGTTACAATTATAAAAGGCTCTCGTAATAATCCTTCATTGTCTTGGCGTCCTCGGTCTGCGTTCCGTCACTTTCGCAGATAAATGTCGGCGCAAGGTTTTTCTTCGCAACAAGCTCCATGAGCGGTTCAAACTGCGGACCGTAAACAGTGTCGGCAAAGGTCAGGTGCTTCTTTTCGCCGCCTTTTTCGGTGTATTCTATCTTGGAGAAATGCGAGTGGAAGCATTTAAGCCGCTCACTGCCGAGTTCATTCTCTATCGTGTCGAGTATCTTTTCATAGTCGGACTTGTCCTTGATAGAGCCAAAGGTGCGCGCGTTGAGATGTCCGAAGTCAATGCAGGGGATAAAGCTTTCATCAATTTTGCAAAGCTCCATAACTTCGTGCAGGTCGCCGAGCTGATTAATTTTTCCCATAGTTTCGGGGCAGCAGCGGATATTTTCAAGTCCCTGCGCAACAAGCTCCTCACGGGCAAGCTTCATCGTGTTTTTCGCAAGTTCAAGTGCCTCTTCACGCGTCATCTTCGAGCATGAGCCGCTGTGGATAACAATTCTGTCGCCGCCCATAGCGTTCACAGCCTTTGCCGATGCAAGAATGTAGTTCACCGAGTTAAGACGCTTTTCCTCCTCGACGCTCGAAAGTGAGATGAAGTAAGGCGCGTGAACGGAAACGCTTATTCCTGCGTTTCGCAGAGCCGTGCCGATCTCCCTTGCGCTTTCCTCGGAAACACGGACGCCCTGACCGCACTGATATTCAAAGTGGTTCAAGCCGAATTTTGTAAGATATTCGCCGAGCTGAACGGATTTTTTGTAACCCATTTCCTTGAAGCTTTTAGCAGCACCGGCAGGGCCGAATTTTGCTTTTATATCATTTGACATTGTTTTTGATCCTTTCGTAAAACGAGGTTTATTTTCATTATTATTTTAATAAATATAACAAGGTTAGTCAAGGGGAATTTTAAAATAATTCGTAATGCGTAATGCGTAATGCGTAATTCGTAATTATTTATGCTATGTTAATTCACTGCAAAACACCGAATTTACGTAGGGGCGGATTCTATATCCGCCCGTTGAAAATCCAACAATTACGGTAAATTTTCTGTAGGGGACGGGCATATAGTGCAATAACATAGTTTACATAAATATAGGTATAAAAAGAAAGACGCAATTCACCGACCGGGGCTTGCGAAAATGATCTCTCATATTTCGTTTTGCCTTTTTGTGTGAATTGCGCCTTTTTATCTGTCAGATAATATGTTGAGCGGAACTTTCTTACTGAACAGTTGTGATGTCAGAACCAAACCACTTTTCGGAAATTTCGCCGAGCTTGCCGTCAGCCTTCATTTCGGAAAGTGTCTGCTGAACCTTGTCACGGAGAGCCTGATCGTTCTTTCTGAAGCCGATAGCGTACTCTTCTTCTTCAAGTCCGTCAGCGAGGAGAACATAGTCCTTGCCGCTTTCCTTTATCTCATAGTTTGCAACTACGGAATCCATAAATACAGCGTCAACGAGGTTGAGTTCAAGCTGCTGGAGGCATTCAACGTTTGTTGCGAGTGCGTTTTCAGTGATGTTAAGACCTGCGTTCTCGAGAATTTCCTGTGCTGTTGAGCCGCTCTGTACCGCAACTGTCTTGCCGTCGAGGTCAGCCTGAGAAGCGATAGTGCTGTCTGCTGTTACAACGAATACCATTTCATTCTTCATATAAGGTTCGCTGAGGTTCATGATCTCCTGTCTTGAAGCGTTGATGGACATACCGTTCCAGATGCAGTCGATCTTGCCGGAATCGAGATCCTGTTCCTTTGTATCCCAGTCGATAGGCTGCTTAACGAGTTTAACGCCGAGTCTTGCGCAAACTTCTTCTGCGCAGTCGATGTCGAAGCCGACGATCTCATCGTTCTCGTCTGTGTAGCCCATTGGCTTGAATGTAGCGTCAAGACCGAGGATAAATTCGCCCGAATCAAGTACCTTCTGGAGCGAGTTGTCTTCGCCGGTTGCTTCTTCTGTTACAGCGGCAGCGTCTGTGTCAGCGGCTGTAGTTGTTTCGTCTGCTGTGCCGTTGGAGTTTCCGCAGCCTGCGAGCATTGCGGGAACGAGTGCCATTACGGCGATAAGCTTTGCTAATTTTTTCATATTCTTTCCCTAACCTTTCTTATTTTCAACAAGGCTGATAGCCTTTTCCTTTAAATACAAAGCTAATAATACCACATCTTAATATTAAAGTAAAGTAATAAAGCAAAGCTTTGGGATTTTGTATCAAATCCGTCGGAAAAAGCCTTGCTTTTTATTGCAATTCACAATAGGGAAGCGTTTATCTGAGCTTTTCCCATTCGCTTTCCTTAAATCCGACAAGAACTGTATTATCCGCTACAAGAATAGGTCGCTTTACCAACATTCCGTCCGAAGCAAGGAGCGCAAACTGCTCATCTTCCGACATTGACGGGAGTTTTTTCGCAAGTTCCATTGAACGGTAAAGCATACCGCTTGTGTTGAAGAATTTTTTCAGCGGAAGACCGCTTGCTTTATGCCAATCTTTCAGTTCTTCAATAGTCGGGTTCTGCTCTTTTATGTTTCGTTCATCATATTTTATTCCATTCTCATCAAGAAAACGCTTTGCTTTTTGACAGGTCGTGCATTTGGGGTAACATACAAACAGCATAGCTTACTCCTTTATTCCACATTTTGCAACAGCTTCTGTGGAAAGTTCATTCACATTTATAAACTCGGGTGGAACGTCGGGGTGAGGGGTAAGTATTTTCTCCATCCATATCATATCGTACCAACGGTCAAATTTGTAGCCGCACTTTACGAAGTCGCCGACATAGCGGTAGCCAAGGTGAGCGTGAAAATCCTCACTGTTTCGGTCAAGATGCTCGTCTGCTTCGTCCGAGGGTACGCCGATGCAGGCACAGAGGTTGTAGACATTCATCTCCGCAAGCAATTTTTCAAGTGTTTCATAAAGCTTCTTGCCCACGCCGTGCTTTCTGTATGCCATATCGACATATATCGAAGTTTCGACCGAGTGTTCATACGCTTTTCTGCCGACAAAGGGACTTACATAGGCATAACCGACTGTTTTTCCGTTGATCTCTGCGCAGATATAAGGGTATTTCTGCTTCGTTTTTGCTATTCTCGCTTCAAATTCCTCTGCCGTCGGCGGATCATATTCAAAGGTTATCGCCGTTTCGAGAACATAGGGCTTGTATATCTCCGAAATAGCCTTTGCATCGGAAATTTCGGCAAATCTTACTGTAATTTCATCGTTCATGAACGAACACTTCCTTTCGCGTTTGATTATAGCACTAAAAGTACGAAAATGCAAGAAAAACCGGACAGAAATTCAAACTTGACAACATAATTCCGCTGTGTTATAATCATTGAATATTTCTGAAAAGGGGAGTGAAGTGAATGAAAGAGAAAAACAGTATATACCGCCGCGCGCTGATGCTCGCCGTGCCGATGATGATACAGAACGGCATTACGAATATGGTCGGACTTGTTGACAGCGTTATGGTGGGAAGCCTCGGAACGGAGGCAATGACAGCGGTAACGATAGTCGGTCAGCTTATTTTCGTATTCAACCTCGGCATTTTCGGGGGAATATCGGGACCGGGCATCTACGCCGCGCAGTTTTACGGTCAGGGGAATACAGAGGGCTTTCGCAGTGCGATACGAATGAAACGCTTTATATGTGCAGCGTTTCTTGTTGTCGGAGTGCTTGCGTTCCTGTTCGGGGACGAGTTCCTTATCGGACTTTATCTCAAAGGCGAAAGCGGCTCGATAGATGCGGCACTCACGATGCAGAATGCAAAGGACTATCTGCGGATAATGCTGCTCGGACTGCTCCCGTTCGCTGTAACGCAGATATATGCAAGCTCACTGCGTGAATCGGGCGACAGCATAAAGCCGATGGTCGCAGGAGTTTCATCGGTCGTTGTGGATATCGTGTTCAACTATCTGCTCATCTTCGGAAAGTTCGGCTTTCCCGAGCTTGGCGTAAGGGGAGCGGCGATCGCGACAGTCCTTGCAAGATTTGTCGAGATGCTCGTTGTGGTTATATGGGCGAATCTCCGCAGGGATAAGCACGAATTTTTACAGGGACTGTATAAGACTTTCCTCGTCCCGAAAGACCTTGCGTTCAAAATGCTCAAAAAGGGTACTCCGATATTCCTGAACGAATTTCTGTGGGCAGGCGCAATAGCAGTTCTTACGCAGACTTACGCTACGAGAGGACTTGAAATAGTCGCAGGAATGAACATCTCAAATGCGCTCTGCAATCTGCTCAACGTTGTGTTCATTGCGCTCGGAAATGCAGTTGGGATACTCATAGGTCAGACCCTCGGAGCAGGTCAGTATGAAAAGGCGAAAAAGGATTCATTCTCGCTGATGAAGTTCACGGGCGGCGTGTGTTTTATCCTCACGGCGGCACTTATATCAGTGTCAAAAGTATTTCCGCTCGTCTATGATACCACAGACGAAGTGCGCTCGCTCGGAACGAGCTTCATCATAATAACATCGGCATTTTTCCCCGTTCAGGGTTATCTTAACGCAATGTATTTCACCCTGCGTTCGGGAGGAAAAACGTTCGTGACGTTCCTCTTCGACAGCGTATTTTCATGGGTGTTCTCCGTGCCGCTCGCGTATGTTCTCTGCACCTTTACGTCACTGCCGATACTGCCCGTTTACACGATAGTCTGTGCGGCTGACATTATAAAAGTCGTCATAGGATATATCCTTATAAGAAAAGGCGTTTGGATAAGCAGGATCGTGGATAATGCTTAATTCGTAATTCGTAATGCGTAATTAATGCAATGCGATGCATTGCATACAAATTCGGAATTATTTATGCTCCGTAAATTCACTGCAAGACACCTGACTCCGTAGGGGCGGATCTTATATCCGCCCGATGCAAAACCAACATTTTACGCAAGATTTCTGTATGGGACTGTCGCCCGTCCAACGGTTCAAGGTGTTACAATATAAACGAACAGACCTGTTTTCGAGGGGGCTTGAAAACAGGTCTGTTGATTTATAGTACGAATTTCATTTTTATATTTAACAACAAACAACAAAAAGCGTATTTATTGCAGATAATTGACAAAATAACTTGTAAATGGTAAAATACAATTATGGGCATACCAAAAACGGTAGGCGGTCAATTAAGCAAAGCCGATCAAAGCGAAGCGTTCGTTTCGCCGTTTTTCAAAATGTACGAGTATCCTCTTTTGAGGACATTTTGAAAAACGGCTGTAACGTATTGATCGGCTTTGCTTTTTGCTCCCTGAAAGGGGGCGTTGCTATGAGTATAATTGAAGTTTTGACTTTAGGAATACTTATCTGCGATATCATACAGACAGCACTTAATAGTAATAAAAAGAAGTAACCGCCCGAGCTTCCAACTTGACGGTTACTTTTTAAACCTATAACTGGGAGCGACCGTCTATCGGTATGCTCTCTTTGTATCTATATTATAAGTCTTTTTTGTGGATATGTCAAGAGCTTTTTGGCTGTCCGACAATATTTCTCTCATAGCCGAAAGAGCCAAAAGGCTGTATATTCGCTCGCTGCGTATACTGAGCGTTTAATGTGCGATAAATATACAAATTGTAAAGGTTACAATACATTTACAATTTGGAAACCGTTTTCCCGGGGGCGTTTTGCCAAATGCCGCAAAGTGCGGTGAAACCTTGCAAAAACGGACTTTTTTATACTTAAAAATTGCTTTGTCGGGAAAAAAGATGTTTGTTGACTTTTTCTGAATTTTATAGTATAATTTATTTAATATCTGCCGTGCTGCAAAATGTGCCTTTTGGCAGTTTTATAGGCTGAAAGCGATGATTTTGCGGTGCTTGACAGAATTCCGGAACAGACTGCTCGGAGGCACTTCAAAAAAGCTGACCGAACGGTTTGAATTCATTTTTGAAAGGAAGTCGGTTATGGATTCTGACGGGCTTGCGGGGAGTATTATTATCCTTGCGCTTATTTTGTTAAAAACATTTCTTGCGGTCTGCGAAAATGCAGTCGCTGAGATAGGGGACTCAAAGCTAAAGACGTTTGAAAACGGAAACGCTGCGGAAAAACGGCTTTATTCGATGCTGAAAAAGCCGATCACTATGGAACGCACTTTTGCGGTCGGAAAGGGCGCACTTTCGTCGATCATCTGCGTTATATCGGAGCTTGCGTTTATCGGTGCGCTGTCAAAAACGCTCGGCGAGGCTATGGCGGCTTCGGTGGCTTACATTCTTGCGGCGGTGATAATCCTTCTTGCCGATGCGCTTGTGATACTTGCGGTTTGCTGCGGTCTGCCGAAGCGATTTGTGACGAAAAAGAACGCTGCGGACACTGCTGTTCGATGCTCGGCTGCGCTCAGATCCTTCACCGCACTGCTCACGCCTTTATCAGTGCTTTCGTCATCGGTGATAAACGTGTTCGGCGGAACTTCCGAGGACGCTGACGAAGTTACCGAGGAAGAGATACTTATGATGGTCGATGCAGGCAATGTTGAAGAATCGCAGAGGGAAATGATAAGCAATGTTTTCGGCTTCGATGACAAGGACGTTTCTGATGTCATGACCCACAGAACGGACATCGTTGCTGTTGAAACAACGTCAGGCATTTCCGAGATAGTAAATGCTTCGATAGGCAGCGGATTTTCACGAATCCCCGTTTATGAGGACAGCATCGATCATATCGTCGGTGTTATCAGTGTAAAAGACCTGCTTTGCATGATAGGCTCGGACGCTGCTCAAAGCACTGTGGCGAAAGACCTTATGAGGGACGTTTTCTATGTCCCTGAGTCGATGCACTGCAGTGAGCTTTTCAAGCTTCTTTCACAGAAAAAAACGGTCATGGCCATTGTCGTTGACGAATACGGCGGAACGGCAGGCATCGTTACCATGGAAGACCTTGTCGAAACCATTGTCGGCGATATCAGAGATGAATATGACAACGAGGAAGAGGATATCAAGCAGATATCGGACGATACCTACACCATAAGCGGAAACGCTTCGCCCGAAGATGTATTCGGAAAGCTCGGACTTGAACTGCCCGAGGATAATGATTCCGATACGATGAGCGGCTTTGTGACGAGCTTGCTCGGACATATCCCCGAAGAGAGCGAACATGCTTCGGTGCGTTATCAGAATGTGCTTTTCACCGTCCTTGTTACCGAGGATATGTGGATATCAAAGCTCAAAGCGGAAATAATTCACGATGACAGCTCCGCCGGAGAAGGCCGTGATAATGAAAATAATGAAAACGAAAAGGAGAAGATCAATGAAGATGAACACTAAAAAAACTATAAGTGCGGCTTTGGCGCTCATTCTTTCGGCAGCAGTCCTCACAACAGGCTGCGGCAAAGCGGAAGAGGCTGACGTTTCGGCTGCCGATGCTTCCTATTCCGAGGAAAGCTTCTATTCTGAAGAAACTTCGGCTGAAACAGAGGAAGTTATCGTAAGTGCTGCACTTACAAGAGCAGAGCTTGAAGCGAAAAACACCTGGAACGAAACCCAGATCAGCGAGGTCATGTACACAACACAGGCCTGCTTCTCGCGCAAAGTTCCGACAGCAGGTGCTGAAACGGTTTCCAAGTACACAAAGGGTACAAAGGTAACTGTCGTTGCCGCTACAGATACGGGCTACTACAAGCTCAAGGACGGTTCGTTCATTCATTCAAGCTTTTTGAGCGATACAACGCCGGGTGCTGCCACAACAACAGCCGATGACGATATCGATGAGATCTTCGATGATGAGGAAACAACTACAACAAAGAAGTCCTCTACCACTAAGAAGACCACGGCGCAGACAACCCAAAAGGATTCTTCCACAACAAAGAAAACTACCAAGAAGACCACAACGACTTCAAAAACAAACACATCTTCTTCAAGCTCCGTAACATACAATATCGACTATAAGACAAAGTATGTTTATAAGCAGCTTCCGTCTGCTGAAAAGCAGCTCTACGCAAACATCGTTGATGCCGCAAAGAACTTTAAGACAAAGGTCGCAGTTCCCGAAGGACTCAGCGTTAATCAGACCATCAAGACATACGTCAACGTTATCAATCAGGAACCTGAGCTTTTCTGGCTCCCCCGTGCTATCCCTACAAACATCAACGGCTA
Organism: uncultured Ruminococcus sp.; assembly: GCA_945868475.1. Classification (GTDB taxonomy): domain Bacteria; phylum Bacillota; class Clostridia; order Oscillospirales; family Ruminococcaceae; genus UMGS363. The sequence continues at coordinate 108,920 of CAMBLM010000007.1, forward strand.
TCTTACCATCAAGTATGTTTACACAGCAGATCAGGTAGCTGAGATACAGCCTGCACTCGACAAGAATGTAAAGACTATCCTCAACACAGTTAATCAGTATAAGTCCACATTCAGCAAGATCAAGGCTATCTATGACTGGATCGTTCTCAACAGCAACTTCAGCACCTCCGACAGCGAAGATACCTGTTCCATCAAGAACGGCCTTACAAAGGGCGCAGACCTCCAGTGCGCAGGCTACGCAAGAACGATGCAGTACCTCTTCGACCTTTCGGGTATCCAGAGCGTTGTTATCATCGGCAAGAACCCCGAGGGTACAACTCACGCATGGAATAAGGTCTACTGCGATAACGGCTACTACATCATCGATGCAACATGGGGCGACCCGATCAACAAGCACGGCGAGGACTACATAAGATACAACTTCTTCCTCGTTCCCGATTCATGGGTAAAGAACGACCACCTCAGCCCCAACACATATTTCAGAAGCAACGGCGTTACCATCAAGCTCTTCGATGAACCTTCCTGCACAAAGACAAGCGCAAACTATTATAAGGTATATAATAAGGAATTCAGCAGCTACGATGCAGCTATCGCAGGTATGAAGGCTGAGATCGATGCAGCTATCAAGTCGGGTTCAGTTGCAACGACTATCCGTGTTACGGACGATAAACTCTGGACAAAGATGAACTCCACAGCAGCATTCCGTGAGCTTCAGAACTATGCAAAGTCCAAGAGCAAAAAGGTGCAGAAGCTTTCACAGCTCAAAAAGTACAACGACGGCATCATGGTCGTTCAGTACGATATAATCTATAAGTAATTTATTTGCGGGCGGATATCTCGGGGGGCTTTTCTCCCGATTCTGCCCGTAAAGATTTTGAATTAAAGGAAAGGAATAAAAATGAAGAAGAAAAACCTTAAAACTATCGCCGCTGCTTTGGCTATGATCTCAATACTCACATTCACAGCAGCAGGCTGCGGAAATAAGACAGATGACGGCGAAGAGCTTGTCACAAACGTTATCACACAAGCACCTAACGGTGATGCGCAGACCGATGAAAACGGCGAAACCTCCGCTCCGACAGACGAACCGCAGGCTACGGAAACAGTCCTCGATGCCGACGGAAACGTTGTTACCGATGCTCAGGGAGAACCCGTTACACAGCCTGCAGCAACATCCGCACCGACCGATAATAACGGCGGCGATATCTTTGCTGAGATCACAACAAAGGCTGCTCCCGTTGTTGACACCTCGGTAGACAGCTCCACAAGATATGCATACAACACCCTTTCCGATGACGAAAAGGCTCTTTATGACGCTATTCTCGGCGCAGCTTCCAATATGTCAACAAGAATTTTCGGCGCACAGAACCTCGACAGCGCAGAATGGACCAAGGTGTTCGGTCTTGTTTACAACCAGGAACCGCAGCTTTTCTGGCTCAACGGCAGATCTGTTGTCGGCAGACTTTATTATAACGAGATCGACACTGATAAGATCGCTGCAATGCAGAAAGAGATCGATGCAACTGTTGACAGCCTCGTAAAGGAAGCAAACTCAAAGTCAACTACATTCGATAAGCTCAAAGTTTTCCACGATTACCTCGTTCTCAATTCTACTTTTGAAAAGAGCGATGAAGCAGGCAACTACAATCAGACTATTTATAATGCATTTTCCGGCGGCACTTCAAAGCAGGGCAATATCCAGTGCGCAGGCTATGCAAAGGCTATGCAGTACCTCTGCGATAAGGTCGGCATCGACTGCATGGTCATCACAGGCACAAACGAAAAGGGAACTTCCCACGCTTGGAACAAGGTAAAGGTAGAGGGCGAATGGTATAACCTCGATGCAACATGGGACGACCCGATCCTTTCCACTCCTATCACAAACTACCTCCGCTATACATTCTTCCTCGTTCCCGATGAATGGATAAACGAAAAGACCCACTTCAATATCAACACTGTAAGCCTCAAGAGCGGCGAAAAGGTAACATATTATGAACCGCCAAAGGCAACAGCAACAGCTCAGAACTACTTCATAAAGAACGGCTATGTTTATGATAACCGTGCCGACGCAGACAAGGCCCTCAAGGCTGAACTCGAAAAGGCAGCTTCCGAGGGAACCGTTGTTGCACATATCATGGTAAGCTCCGACTCGCTCTATAACGAGATCCTCGATGCGCTCAAAAATGACAGTGCTTACCGCGATGAACTCAAGGGCGTAAATTCCAAGATCAAGAAGATCAAGGACAGCAGCAAGGAGAGCCTCCGTGTTATCCAGCTCGTTATTGAGTATTGATAAAGAATGAAGATCGGTTTTTTTGCGGCTTTTTCCGTGACGTTGGCAGCGGCAGTGCTGCTGACGTCCTGCAAAGCCGTTGATGAGAGCGTTTCACAGCCGCAGAACGGTCAGAGTACCGAGGCTGCGGCGGAACAGCTCGATTATGTCTTTTATACCCTTAATGATAAGGAAAAGGAAACCTATTCCGATATGATCGGAGCGGTGAACAGGCGCGAAAATGAATTTCCGTTCCCCGAGGGCTTTGACAGCGATGAAATGCGCAAGCTTTTCACTCTCCTTTATACCCAGCAGGAACGTATCTTCTGGCTCGACAGCAGATTTTACTGCGATGATGAGCAGCGAATGTTATATTTTATGTATCGCTATGACGAAGAACAGACCGACCGTATGCGTGTTGCGCTCGATCTTGAAGCAGGCAAAATTATCGCAGGCTTCGGTCAGAATACGAACGATTATGAAAAGCTCCTCGCGATACACGATGCGATAGTCCTTTCCTGCACTTTCTCCGAGGACGGAAACAACGCCGCCACTGCTTACGGCGCGCTCGTTGACGGCTCGGCAATGTGCGAGGGCTATGCGTTCGCTTTCTCCTACCTCTGCACAGCGGCAGGCATTGAAAATTACGTTGTCAGCGGCTCAAACGAAAAGGGCGAACCGCACCTCTGGAACAAAGCCGTCTGCAGCGGCGAATGGTACAATGTTGACTGCACATGGGACGATCCTATCCTTAAAGATGAAAACGAAAAATTTCTGCGGCATGACTATTTTCTCGTATCTGATGATGAAATAAACGGCATTTCGCATTTCCCCGATACAGAATATCTTCCATCGGTGGTATGCACGGACAGAAACGGGAATTATTTCGTCAGAAGCGGACTTTATTTCGATAATTATACAGACGGACTCGCAGGTCTTTCAGCTTCGATAAAGGAAGCCGCCCGAAACGGCAGCGGAGAAGCGGAGATACGCTTCGATAACGAGGAAGCTTTCAGCGAGGTCTGTTCGTATCTTTACGATCAGCAGGGTCTGAAAGAGATCATCGAGGAACTTAATGCAAATGACGGGCTTAAAATAAGTTCGGCTCATCATATTGAAAACAGTTCGCTTTATGTGATCCATATTTCATTGATATTTTAATCAGCGGAAAATGCCGCAGTTTGCTCCGATATCGTCGCATTATGGTGAAATTCGGCGCGAAACGGCTGATTTTCCTCCCTATTGTGAACTTTTTACGCCAGAACTGGGAAGGACTGTAGGTTTATATGAATAAAAATAAAGTCAGCGCGTTCATAGCCGCCCTGCTTGCGGCTGCGTTCATGCTCTCGGGCTGCGGAGGAGGCAGCAGTGCCGACTGGGAGGATACGCTCCCGTCCGCCGTCACGACCGAACCCGAAAAGGAAGTTTCCGTCATCGAAGCGGAAACCAATCCGCCGATTTCGATATCCGTTCCCGAAACAACAACGACAACGGAGAAAAACACGGAGCTCGCAACAACTACCGCTCCACCCGAAACCTCGGAAGAGAGTTCGTCCTTTTCGCCTGTAACGTCGGTAACGACTGCTCCGAATTCGGCATTGGATCCTTCGGCGTTTTCGGAAAGCGCATCATCTGCCGTTACGACCGTCCCGACAACGGGTACGACCGTAACTTCATCTGAAACTACGACCCTTGTTACGACCGAAACCGTCATCACGGCAGCTCCCGTAAAGCGCGCAGACGGGGAGTACGTCTTTACAAAGGGCGCACCTATTGAAAAAGCTTACCCTTACAACACGCTCGACAGCAATAAAAAAGCCGCTTATGATGCAATGCTCACAGCTATCAAGGCGCATAAGGACAGATTTGATATCCCCGATGGAGTAAAGATATCGGGCGATGATTATGTCGAGCTTTATCAGCTTATATATGACTTTGAATACAGCATCTTCGACCTTGACGTAAATATCCGCTATACAAGTGCATCAAACACGGGAAATGTCGTTTCCGCGCAGCTTTCCTATCTCTACACCGCCGAACAGGTCGATGATATGCAGAAAAAGGTCGATGCCGTTGCGGATAAGATCATCTCCGAGCTTTGGGACGGAATGTCGGAATATGAGATAGTGAAGTTTTTTTATGACAAGCTCGCCTCCGAGGTCGAATACAATGAAAATGCCGAAAATCTCCGCGATATCTACGGCGCGCTTGTTGAAAGATCGACCGTCTGCGGAGGATATGCAAGAGCATTTTCCTACCTCTGCTCAAAGGTCGGCATCGAAACCATCACGACCCTCGGCGACTTTAACGAAACTCCGCATATGTGGAATATGGTAAAGATAGACGGAAACTGGTATCACGTTGATGTTACCTCGGGCAACGCAACGAACACCGAATTCCCGTACATAAGATACGATTATTTCTGCGTTACGGACGATATAATAAACAAGTATCACGTTCTTTACGATCAGCCGTTCGACTATCCGAAGGCGGCTTCCGAAAAGTACAATTACTTCGTTTACAACAACCTCGTTGCGAGAGATGTTCCCGACGCGGCTGCACTTATCGCAGAGGAGATCATAAAAGCTTCGGCGGCAAAGATACCGGCAGTCCAGTTCGCCTGCGCAGACGATCAGACATTCGAGGATGTTATTTTCTATCTTTTCGACCCCGAACAGCGCCATGCTATCGACATCTATGAAAACACCTATGATTCGGCAGAAAACAAATACAACCTGAACTCAATACAGTATCACAGCGACCCCAAGACGAGAGTTATAAAGCTTTTCCTTCAATATGTTTGATCGATACGTTTCGCTTTGAGCGGCGTATCCTTAACATTATCCATTGTTATGAAAGGCTTTGGAGGTAAATCACCTTGCGTAAACTTATGCCGAAGTGCTGCGCAGCTGCCGCAGCGGCAATAACGGTAACTATGGCTTTTTCCTCGTGCGGTTCGGAAAAAGACCCGACAGAGGATATGACCTATAACGGCAGCTATCACATGATAGAGGGCGGAACTTCAGTGCTTATCGAAGATTCACCGTCCGCTGTCCGCAACAGCCTTATTTATTTCCCCGAGGACATGGAAACGGTGTACGGACAGAACTATCTTTCATCCGATGAAAAGAAGATATACAAATCGCTTGTCGAAGCGATCGGCAACGAAGAGGATTCCGTCCCGATGGAGTCGGACGGCGAAACTTATACGAAAATACTCAACCTTATCGGCGTTGAGCAGATGGGCTTCGGCAATGTTTCGGACAGAAAGGTCGGGACGTTCGATGTCGATACGCAGCGATTCCCGGTCATTTTCACCTATCGTTTTTCCTGCGAGGAAATGAGTAATATGAACCGCGCAGCGGAAGCCGCCGCAAACGAGATAATGAGCGGCATCACCGAAGAAATGACGATCTATGACAAGCTGAAATATTTTCACGACTATCTTATCACCCACTGCGAAAGCGATTCTGAAGACCCTTATGCGAACACTATCTACGGCGCACTCGTAAGGGGAAAAGCACTCTGCGAGGGCTACGCAAAGAGCTTTTCTTACCTCTGCAATAAAGCAGGGATAGAGAATATCATCGTCACGGGCGAAACGGATACCGCGCATATGTGGAATATGGTGAAAATAGACGGCAACTGGTATCATGTCGATGTAACATGGGATAAACCCGACGGAATGATCGCCGAAATGTATCCCGATATGGTCATGTATCAGTATTTCCTCGTCACCGATTCGGTCATAGAGAATAACCATACGATATGGACGATAACCTCGCCTCCGCCGAAAGCATACGGAACGAAAGAGAACTATTTCATCAAAGAGGGACTGTATGTCGAAAGCGAGGAAACTACCGAGCAGACGATAGATAATGCCCTGCGAAAAGCGATATCCGAGGGCAAGCATACCGCTTCGGTAAAGTTCGGGACAAGCAATATGCTGCTTTCGACCGTTAGGAAGATGACAGACAGCGCAAACAGCGGCGGAGATTATCTCAAAGGCAGGATATCTGACATAAGCACCGAAATGAACGTTAAGCTCAACGTAAGCTGGACAGACTATTATTCGCAGTACAGGATACTTGTGTTTATAATAGACTACTGATCAATGCGTAATTCCTAATGCGTAATGCGTAATTATTTGTATTCCGCACATTTGCATTGAATCCGTCCCATGTATAAATAAATGAACAACCCTGTTTCAACGTTTTTTAACCGATGAAACAGGGTCGTTTTTGTTATTATTCAAGATTTTGGGGTACACATAAAATTGCCGGTGCGATTCGGGACAGCACCCCGTCCCTACAGAAAATTTACTGTAATTGTCAGGTCTTTAACGGGCGGATATAGAATCCGCCCCTACGGAATTTACGACAGATATTCGGAGCTTAAATAATTACGCATTTTTAATGATGTATTCCGCGATCTTCTTAGGTGTAACGCCGAGCTTTTCAAGAAGTTCATCTGCGTTGTAACGGTCATAGAACGACTTCGTGATGCCGAAATTCTTGACCTTGACGCCTGAATCACCGAGGTATGATGCTACCTTGCCGCCGAAGCCGCCTTCAAGCGAGCCGTCCTCGAGAGTAACAACGAGCGAGTGATCCTTTTTCAGGCCGTCAAGAAGCTTTGCATCAACTCCGCTTGCGTAACGTGCATTAACGAGAGTTGCATTTATGCCGCTTTCTTTAAGGATAGCTGCGGTTTCTTCACCGAGCTGATAGAAGTCGCCGAGTGCGATGATAGCTGCCTTGCTGCCCTTTGTAACGACCTCGGAAGAGAGCACGCTGTAATCGGTCGGGAACTTTCTGTCCGAGTGGATAACGCCGTTGCAGGGAACACGGATCGCAACGGGACGCTCGTTCTGCTCAATTGCCCAGTCGAGCATTGCAAAGTATTCCTCTGCACAGGTCGGTGCGAGATAAACAAGCTCGGGGATATTCGATATCATCGGGATATCGTAAAGTCCGAGGTGGGTAACGTCATTCATACCCCAAACGGAGGCTGCGAAAACGACAAATGTTGCAGCGTTCCTGTTGATGCAGACATCGTGCGAGATCTGGTCATAAGTGCGCTGGAGGAACGGGCTGTAAACGCCGAAAACAGGCCTTGCGCCGAACTTTGCGAGTGCGGAGCTCATTGCAACTGCGTTTTCCTCTGCGATGCCGACATCGACAAACTGCTTTCCTGCGAGTTCACGCTTGTCCTTTGTGAAGCCCATTACGGTCGGAGTTCCTGCTGTGAGTGCAACAACGGCAGGGTCTTTCTTCATCTTGTCAAGAAGATAATCAGCGGTCATTGCGCCGTAATCTTCGCCGTCAAAGCTGAAAGTACATTCGCCCGTTTCAATGTTGAAAGGCATGTGCCAGTGCCAGCTTTCCTTGTCCTTTTCGGCAGGAGCATAACCCTTGCCCTTCTGAGTAACGATGTGAACGGCAACAGCTTTCTTGGTGTCCTTAACGCTTTCAAAAGCCTTGATGAGCGCGTCAATATCGTTTCCGTCCCTGACGAAAACATAGTCAAGTCCCATTGCTGTGAAAAGGTTGGTTTCAGCCTTTCCGTTGCCCTCGCGGAGAGCCTTGAGGTTGCGGTAAAGTCCGCCGTGGTTCTCGGCAATGGACATATCGTTGTCGTTGATGACGATGATAAGGTTTGTGTTAAGATCGCCTGCCGTGTCAAGTCCCTCGAGTGCTTCGCCGCCGCTCAAAGAACCATCGCCGATAACAGCAATAACGTTGCCCTTGCCGCCCGTGAGGTCACGAGCCTTTGCAGTACCGCAGGCAAGGCTTATCGAAGTGGAGGTGTGACCGACCTCAAAGAAGTCGTGTTCGCTTTCGTTAGGGTTCGTATATCCCGAAACATCATCATATTTTTCGGGGTAAAGATAAGCGTCCTTTCTGCCCGTGAGCATCTTGTGAGGATAGCTCTGATGAGAAACATCGAAGATCATCTTGTCCTCGGGCGAGTTAAAAACGTAATGGAGAGCGATAGTAGCTTCCACCATACCGAAGTTAGGGCCGAAGTGTCCGCCGTGAATGCTTGCTCTCTTCAGAAGAGCCTCACGCATTTCAGCGGCAAGCGCGATCCTTTCATCGTGATTAAGCTTTTTTACGTCACTTGGAGAGTTGATATTTTCAATATACATGATTTTCAAGTCCTTTCATTAATCTTTTTCCCAGCTCAAAACGCCCGTTTTTGCGGCGATCTCGTATCTGCCTATCTTGTAGTCAAGGCGTGAAATTTCCGTTTCAAGCTGTTCCTTTTGCTCGATGAGTTTTTTGCGCTGCTCGGTGAGAAGCTCGAGCCGTGCGCCGATAGTCGAGTCGCCCATGCTGAAAAGCCTGCAATACTCGGCTATGACCTCAACGGGAAGTCCTGCGTTGCGCATACAAACGGCGTTTTCGACCCAGCCGATGTCCTGTTCGGTGTAGTTTCGGATACCGCCCGAAGTTCTTGTAACGGGTGGGATAACGCCGATCTTTTCGTAATAACGCAGAGTATCCTGCGAAAGTCCGTATTTTTCGCTTACTTCTTTAATAGTCATATTCTTCCGATTTCCCGAATCAAACCTTTCGGGAAATTAGATCACCACCTTTTTTCTGATTATATTATAATACTTGGAGTTGGCTCAAAGTCAAGACTTTCTGATGCGGTTTTACAGTTTATTTACATTTGAAAAAATGATAATTGATAATTCGGTACATTTGAAATCGCCGTATGCCGTATTTTTCGTAGTACAACATAAACTCTAACACTTTATTTTATAGCATCAATTTTTCAATTGCCTTTTTTGATGTGAATTGCGCCTTTTTAGCTGTTAGTGATTTACTTTTATTGCAACTGACGTCTTGCTGTCAGTTTAGGGAGTTTCGTCGTCTGCGGACGGCGACCAAGGGCTTTGCCCTCTGGACACCCACCACCCTTTGAAAAGCGTGGACGTAAACTTTGGTTTGGAATTTTAAATTTGTTTAGTATACGGACTTGCCGCTGTTGAATAGACTTGTATCAAGTCAATCAATAAAAGGAGGGAGCGTATGGGACTTACAGCCTCAAATACGGGCAAATGCTGCGGCGATATCGAGCATATCACCGACACGGACAGCATCGTTCTTGCGCTTGCAGGCAACCCGAATGTCGGGAAATCAACGGTTTTCAACTTTCTTACGGGGCTTCATCAGCACACGGGCAACTGGACGGGGAAAACGGTGCAGAACGCCTGCGGCAGCTTTTTCTGCGGTGAAAATTCATATACCCTTGTTGATATCCCCGGTACATATTCGATACTTGCGCACTCGGCGGAGGAAGAAGCGGCAAGGGATTTTATCTGCTTCGGCGGTGCGCAGGGCGTTGCGGTCGTCTGCGATGCGTCCTGCCTTGAACGAAACCTCAACCTTGTTCTGCAGATACTCGAAATAACGCCGCACGTTGTCGTCTGCGTGAATCTTATAGACGAGGCTCGGAAAAAGCAGATATCCGTTGACTGCGAAAAGCTTTCGGCACTGCTCGGAGTTCCCGTCTATCCTGCGGCGGCACGTTCGGGCGAGGGTATGGAAGCGTTTGCTAACGGGCTTTCTGCGATAAAAGATTTAACACGGGAGCAGGCTTTCCGCTGTACTTATGACGAGGAAACAGAACGCTCCGCCGCCGTTATAGCCGAAAAGCTCGGCGAAGAAAACGGTGGACGTTTTGCCGCTCTGCGTATTTTGGAGGGCGATGAAAAGCTTTCGCAGAGATTTCTCGAAAATGCCGATGAGGAAACTCTCTCCGCGGTTTCGGCAGAGAAAGAACGCCTTGCTTCGGTCGGCTATGACGAACAGAAAATTCGCGATACTATCGTTACAACACTTGTCCGAAAGGGCGAGGACATCGCGGCGGAATGTGTTCACTTCGGCGATGAAAACTGCCTTAAACGCGACCGAAAAATTGACCGTGTTTTAACTCACAAAGTCTGGGGCGTTCCGATAATGGCGGCAATGCTTGCCGTTATATTCTGGATAACGATCTACGGCGCAAATTACCCCTCAGCACTGCTTTCATCGGCGTTCGGCGCACTCGGGGAAAAGCTCCGTGCGCTTATGGAAATGACCGCCGCTCCGCAGTGGCTAAAGGGAGTGCTTCTTGACGGGATTTATCGGATCCTGACGTGGGTGATCTCGGTCATGCTGCCGCCGATGGCAATATTTTTTCCGCTTTTCACATTGCTCGAGGACCTTGGCTACCTGCCGAGAGCGGCGTTCAACCTCGACCGATATTTCAAACGGGCAGGTGCTTGCGGAAAGCAGTCGCTGACAATGGCAATGGGTTTCGGCTGCAATGCGGTCGGAATAACAGGCTGCCGCATAATAGATTCGCCGAGGGAAAGGCTCATTGCAATACTGACGAACAATTTTGTCCCGTGCAACGGACGTTTTCCTGCGCTTATCGCCATAATAACGATATTTTTTGCGGCAGGAACGGGCGGTTTCGGCGGTTCGCTCATCTCGGTCGGAATTTTGATACTTTTTATACTTTTCGGCGTGATGCTGACACTTTTGATCTCGAAATTGCTGTCGAAAACACTTCTGAAAGGCGAACCGTCCTCGTTCACGCTTGAACTTCCGCCTTACCGCCGACCGCAGATAGGGAAGATACTCATTCGCTCACTGCTCGACAGAACGGTTTTCGTCCTCGGCAGAGCTGTAACAGCCGCCGCTCCCGCAGGTCTTATTATATGGCTCGCGGCAAATGTTCAGGTCGGCGGCGAAAGCATACTTTCGATATGCTCGGGCACTCTCGACCCGTTCGCAAGGCTTTTCGGAATGGACGGAGTTATCCTGTTTGCGTTTATATTAGGTTTTCCTGCGAATGAGATAGTTATCCCTATAATGCTTATGGGATATCTTTCATCGGGGGTAATGACCGACTATGAGAACCTTGATTCGCTGAAAAATATCCTGCTCGCAAACGGCTGGACACCGGTTACGGCGGTGTGTACGCTGATATTTATGCTCTGCCATTTTCCTTGTTCGACTTCGCTTATGACAATGAAAAAGGAAACGGGCAGCTTGAAGTGGACTCTGCTCGGTGCTGCACTCCCAACAGCGGTCGGACTGATACTGTGTGCAGCGGTTTCGGGCATTTCCAATCTTATTATATAAAAGGAGACCAGCTATGGTATATGAACAGTATTATCCCTTTGCGGAGCTGAAATTGGAGTATGAGGACAATGCGCTCGAGCCGAATATCGGGCGTTACACCGTGTTTTTTCACTATAATGAGCATTACCTGCCTGTATTGAAAAAGCTTAATGCAATGGTGCTTGAACAGCCGCAGGCGCAGAATATCAGCCTTGAAAACCTTGCCCACTGGCGTGATATCGATATCGCAAGAGCCGCGGCTGCCGTTTTCGGACACGAGCTGTATTTCAAGTCGTTGTTGCCGAATCGGAAAGAACCGTCCGACCATTTAAAAATGATCTTAAACAAGCAGTTCGGCAGTGTGGAGAAATTTCTCAAAGCAATAAAAGAAACCGCCGCAAAGGTCTATGGCTCGGGCTTTACATGGGTCTGCGAGGACTGCTGCGGAGGACTGTTTATAATGTCAACGCCGAACCACACCCTGCCCGAGGGTGAAAATATCCGTCCCGTCTGCGCGCTCGACCTATGGGAACACAGTTACTACCTCGACCGTCAGAACCATCGTGATGATTATGTTGACGCGGTGCTGGAGATACTTAACTGGGACGAAATGGAGAAAAACATAATCAATGCGTAATGCGTAATTATTTTTGCTCCGCAAATTTGTTGCAAAATGCCGATTTCCGTAGGGGCGGATTCTATATCCGCCCGTTGAAAAACCAACAATTATGGTGAATTTTCTGTGGGGAACTGGTCGTCCCTCCCGAATGGCGGCAGCAATTTTATGTGTACCCCAATATCTTGAATAATAACAAAAACAACCTTGTTTTCATCGGCTTAAAACCGTTGAAAACAAGGTTGCTTGTTTATTATATAAGTGCCTTACGGCCACAGGACGGGAAAACCGTCCCCCTGCGGAATTCAATGCGAATGTGCGGAATATAAATAATTACGCATTACGAATTAAGCATTAGTTATTGATGAGCTTATCTTCGCCGTTCCAGCTGTAGAGCTTTCTGATCTCTTCGCCAACCTTTTCGGATGGGTGTTCAGCGTGGAGCTTTCTCATAGCCTTGAAGTGAACCTGCTTGCCTGCAGGGGACATATCGAGGAGGAATTCCTTAGCGAATGTACCGTCCTGAATATCGGAGAGGATCTTCTTCATTGTCTTCTTTGTTTCTTCTGTTACGAGCTTAGGACCTGTGATGTAGTCGCCGTATTCAGCTGTGTTGGAGATAGAGTATCTCATTCCTGCAAAACCGGACTGGTAGATAAGGTCAACGATGAGCTTCATCTCGTGGATGCACTCAAAGTAAGCATTTCTTGGGTCGTAGCCTGCTTCGCAAAGTGTTTCAAAGCCTGCCTGCATAAGAGCACAAACGCCGCCGCAGAGAACTGCCTGCTCACCGAAGAGGTCTGTTTCTGTTTCTGTTCTGAATGTTGTTTCGAGAACGCCTGCTCTTGCGCCGCCGATTCCGAGAGCGTATGCAAGACCAATATCCTGAGCGTCGCCTGTAGCGTCCTGCTCAACAGCGATAAGACAAGGAACACCCTTGCCTGCCTGATATTCGCTTCTTACTGTGTGTCCCGGACCCTTAGGAGCGATCATGATTACGTTAACATCCTTAGGCGGAACGATGCAGCCGAAGTGAATGTTGAAGCCGTGTGCGAAAGCAAGTGTCTTGCCTGCTGTGAGGTTAGGAGCGATCTCCTTCTCGTACATTTCAGCCTGCTTTTCATCAGGGATAAGGATCATGATAACATCAGCAGCCTTTGTAGCTTCTGCAACGGACATTACTTTAAGACCCTGAGCTTCTGCCTTAGCTGCGCTCTTAGAACCTGCATAAAGACCAACAACAACGTTTACGCCGCTGTCCTTGAGGTTGAGTGCGTGTGCATGACCCTGTGAGCCATAGCCGATGATAGCAACTGTCTTGCCGTCAAGTCTGCCGAGATCGCAGTCCTGCTGATAAAAGATCTTATTCATTTTAATTTCCTCCATTATATGTATTTTTATATTTTGAACTGTGCAGAAAAATTCTGACGCAGAATCAGAAACATTATTACTTGGTTTTAAGGCTCTCCGAACCCTTTTCGATAGCGATAACGCCCGTTCTTACGAGTTCCTTTATGCCGTAAGGACGAACAAGCTCCGCAAAGCGTTTCAGGGTCGGTGTTGTGTCGCAAATTTCGACAGTTACGGTGTTGGAAGTGAGGTCAACGACCTTTGCGCCCATAATTTCGCAGATAGTGAGTATTTCGCTTCTCTGCGCAGCGTTTGCATTTATCTTTATCATCTGAAGCTCTCTGGAAATGAACTCGCCTTCGCTGAGATTCTTGACTTTGAGAGTATCGATGAGCTTGTTGAGCTGTTTTTCAAGCTGCTGAGCGGTGTGTTCGTCACCGTCGGCAACAATGGTTATTCTCGAGATCTCGGGGTCATCGGTAACGCCTACTGCAAGGCTGTCGATGTTGAAGCCTCTTCTTGAAAAGAGTCCCGAAACTCTGGAAAGAACGCCTGCATGGTTCTCAACAAGAACTGAGATCGTGTGTTTCATATCAAAACTCCTTATCTTAACGGACTAAGATCCGCCGATTATTTGATTTTCATTGCTTTTAAACTTTTTATCGCTCCCGTGACAAGCTGTTCCGAACGCTCTTTAACTTTAAGCTTTCTGAAAATAAACAGCCTTATATAGTCAGCCGCCCCAAGCACAGCATAAAGCAGTACAGAATAAGCGATTATACAGATAATCATTATAAAGCACGGCAATTCTGTCAGACCGTTGAACATGCCTTTGAAAATATAATTAAAGACCAGTGGGTCAACGTGGATAAGGTATACTCCGAATGAAACCGCCGCCGCATTTTCAACAGCGTGGGTCATGAAACGGCTCTTTATCCGTATATCCTTCAAAAGCATAAACAGGGAAACAGCGGCGGCAACGGTAAAAGGAGAGTTGTAAGCGTATGTGCTTCCGCCGATATCGACGGATTCTCTCATAACAAGCTGCGGCAGTACCGAAGAGATAAACGGTATTACCGAAGACAGTATGTATATTGCAGCCCATATCCGTTTTTTTACCGTTATCTCCTGCTCCGTCCGCCTTATAAAAGCTCCGGCAAAATAAAGCACAGTCAGCCAAAGCGTACTGTATCCGGATCCTGCAATGAAAGGGTCTTTCATAATGACAAAAGGAAGAAACGAAAATACGGCAAAAAGTGTGGCTATAAGACAAATATAACCCTTTTTATCAATATTGTCAATAAGTATATTGAAAAAAGGAATGAAGAAAAACATTCCGAAATACGCGGTGAAATACCAGTACCGTGAATTCAGGACAGGAAGAACTGCGGAGATGACGTCCTCAGAGGCAAGCACGGCATGACCGAACATCTTAAACAGAATAACGATAAGAACGCTCCATACAAAGACCTGCAGCCATAGAGGAATGATCCTTGAATACTTAAAGCTTTTGCGCTCTGAGGAATACATAACGTATCCCGTGATAAGAGCATAGCAGTTGACCGCACAGTAACAGAAAGATTCAAGCAGCCACGCAGCCCCGTAGGAAACGCTTCCCACATCAAGATCATCAAGTATTCCGCCCTGAAGGCATATATGAAGGACAAGTATCATCAGCATAGATACTATTCTTATAATATCAATGCCCAATATGCGTTCACTGCTGTTCACGGCAATATCTCCTTGAGATCAGAGTGTGCTTTCGTTTTTGAATACGTTGACTTCAAGCAGGAAAGGCTTGTCGGAAGCAGCAAGTTTTCCGATAGCTTCCTCCGCTTCGGACATATTTGAAACGGACATCGAATCGATGCCGTAAGCCTTTGCGAGCATCGCAAAATCAGGGTTTCCGTCCGTAAGACGAACTGCGATCTGCTGATCCTTATACGCCTTTGTCTGAAGCTCACGAACCATTCCGAGGCGGTTGTTTCGCATAATGATTATTTTTACGGCAATGTTCTCCTGAACGATCGTCGCAAGCTCCATCATCTGCATCTGGAACGAACCGTCGCCGCAGATAACGACAACTTCCTTGTCGGGCGCAGCCATTTTCGCACCGACAGCCGCAGGAACTGAGTAACCCATTGTTCCCATGCCGCCGCTCGTGAGGAATCTGCCGCCCTTTTTGATGTTGAAATTGTTGCATGCCCAAATCTGGTTCTGACCGACATCGGCAACGCAGACCGAGTTGTCGGGAAGTGCATTTGAAAGTTTGCGGATAAACATCTTCGGGTTGACATAACCCTCGGTTTCGTTTTCGGTCGGAACGGAATTCTTTACCTCGTTGAGTTCGGAAAGCCACTCGGAGCGGTCTTTCTTTTCAATATATTCGGTAAGCTCGTTGAGGATGGCCTTGCAGTCACCTACGAGAGGAATATCAGTTTCAATGTTCTTGCCGATCTCGGCAGGGTCTATATCAATATGTATGATCTTCTTGTTTTCGGCAAGGAAGCTCGGCGAAGTAACAGCTCTGTCACCGACTCTTGCGCCGATGAGGATAAGCGTGTCGCATTCGCTGACAGCATGGTTAGCAGTCTTGACGCCGTGCATGCCGAGCATACCCATATAAAGAGGGTGATCGGTCGGGAAAAGGCTTATGCCCATCATCGTCGAAACAGCAGGGATACCCGACTTTTCGGCAAAAGCGATAAGCTCGTCCGCAGCGTCGGAGGCGAAAACACCGCCGCCTGCGCAGATAAGCGGCTTTTTGGCAGCATCAAGAGCCTTTGCGATCTTCTTCACCTGCATGGTGTTGCCCTTAAAAGTGGGCTTGTAAGTCCGCATCGAAACTTCTTCAACGGGTTCATACTTGATGACAGCCTGCTGAACATCGATGGGAACATCTATCAGAACAGGGCCTTTTCTGCCCGTTCCTGCAATATGGAAAGCCTCCTTGAAAATTCGTGGGAGGTCGCCTGCGTTTTTGACAAGGTAGCTGTGCTTTACGAACGGCATCGCAGAGCCTGTGATATCAGCCTCCTGGAAAACGTCGCAGCCGATCTGGTCGGTGGAAACCTGACCCGTGATACAGATTATCGGGATACTGTCGGCATAAGCGGTAGCTATCGCGGTAATAAGATTAGTTGCGCCCGGGCCTGACGTAGCGATGCAGACAGCAGGCTTATTGGTAATTCGCGCATAGCCGTTAGCGGCATGACCTGCGTTTGCTTCATGTCTTACGAGGACATGATGGATATCGCTTTTGTAAAGCTCATCATAGAAAGGGCAGATAGCAGCTCCGGGATAACCGAAGACGACTTTGACACCCTCTTGCTCCAGGCACTTGACCATGGCTTCGGCGGCTTTGATCTTCTCAGTCATCCTAATCACTCCAAACATAATAAATATACTTATTATTATAATGTTATTTCCTTTTAAAGTCAACCGATTTTTTATTAATTTATAAATATTGCGATATTTCAATTAGTTATAGAGGGTATAACGTCTGTAATTCGTAATGCTTAATGCGTAATGCGTAATCAATGCAATGCGGTGCATTGCATACAATTTCGGAATTGTTTTGCTCCGCAAATTTACGGCGAGAGCCGAATTTACATAGGGGTGGATTTCCTATCCGCCCGTTAAAGACCCGTCACAAATCGCACCGGCAACTTTCTGTAGGGTTAATCTCATAACAAACACCCCTATTTTTATCTTTTTATTAAATAAAAATAGGGGTGTTTGTTTATTTTATGACGCCTTGCGGCGCGGGACGGGAAACCCGTCCCCTACATTATATATCCGTATTACGGAACAAAATTGCGCATTTACCGGGAGAATATAAAATCCGTTCCACGAAATTTGGTGTTTTGCAGTAAATATACGGAACACAAATAATTCCGCATTACGAATTACGCATTGACTTCAACCCCTCCGACAGGACGAATGAAGAGTTTGTGGCATGAACCCTCGCCGAAAATTGCATTTTCAGCCTTGACGAATTCGTCAAGAAGTTCGTTCGGAACGAACGCCTGGATCGTTCCTGCAAAGCCGCCGCCGTGTACACGTGATGCGCCCTTTCCGCCGAGAACGCGCTCTGCGGTGTAAAGTCCCACCGCAACGCCCTGCTCTTCGGGGTTTTTGTTCGCATAAACATTCTGTAAGAACTTGTAGGAGCTGTTTCCGCTCGCATTTATCGCTGCAAGGAATGTGTCGATATCGCCCGATTTGAGTGCTTCAGCCGCTTTTTCCACGCGGTTGTTCTCATCGAAGAAATGCGCCGCACGGAGAACTGCTCTGTCGCCGCACTTTTGGCGAAGTTCGCCCATCTTTGCGAAGAATTCTTCCTCATCGACCTCGCGTAGAACGGTCTTGCCGAGTGCCGCCGCAACCGACTTCATCTCGGCAGGAATAGCCGAATATTCGGGGGTGAGGTCTGCGTGGCTGCCCTTTGTGTCAACGATGCAGAGGGTGTAGCCATACTGATTGATGTTGAACTCGATCGGTACGATGATAGGGTACTGCGTTTTCCTGAAGTCAACATAAACGAATCCGCCGACCGAAGCCGCCATCTGGTCAAGAAGTCCGCTCGGCTTGCCGAAATATTCATTCTCGGCGAACTGCGATATCTGCGCCGCCTTGACTGCGCTCACGGTGTTGTCGTTGTAAAGTCCCGAAAGTATGCTTGCAACGAGGACTTCAAACGCCGCCGAGGACGAAACACCGCTGCCTTTCATAACGTCCGAGGTCATATAAGCCTTAAAGCCGCCTATTTTAAGTCCGTTTTTCGCAAAGCCTGCCGCAACACCCCTTACGAGCGCAGGAGTCGTGTCCTTTTCGTCAGCCTTTGCCTCAAGCTCTTTCGTATCAACGGTGAGAAGGGGATAGCCCTCCGATTTTACAGTGATGATTCCATCGTCGGTAGGAACTGTGTATGCGATGATGTCAAGGTTTACAGCTGCCGCAAGCACCTTGCCGTTGTTGTGGTCGGTGTGGTTTCCGCTTACCTCTGTTCTGCCGGGGGCGGAGAAAACTCTCACGCCGCTCTGCTCGCCGAATTCCTTGACGAAGCTTTCCTCAGCTGCCTTGTAACGTGCTTTCTGGCGGTCAAGCTGATCTTCGCCGTAAAGCTTTATAAGCTCATTATCATTGATATTCATAGTTTTATTCTCCTTAGCTTTCCATTATTGCAAGAATTGTGATGCCCTTGTCCTCCGAACCCTCGGCAGGCTTTATTTCAACAGTGTGCTTTTCGGTGCCCTTTGCAAGAAGTACCTGCTTCGGGAAAGCGTAATTTCCCCAGCCGCCCGAGAAGTCGCCCTCAAGCTTGCCCTTGCGCTCGCCGTCAACATAAACTTCGTAAGTGCCGCTCTTGCCGTCCGTGGTTTTAAGGTAAAGTATGCCGATGTTCTGACATTCAACATCGAATGAAAGCGTTCCGCCGCCCTCGGTTATCCAGTTTTCGGGGAACTGCGGGTAGACCTTGTTCTGACCGACCTCGAAGCCGTCGGCGGCGAATTCGATCTGCGAGGCATTGACAAGCTTTGCGTTCCTGTAGTAATCGTTGGTGTAGCTCTCTGTGTCGAAAGCTGTTACCTCTGCAGCGAGTGAAGCCGTGTCGGAGTCGTAAATTCCGTCAAGATAGCGTGAAAGAAGCTGACCGATGATTCCGTGACCGATATCGTTCGGGTGAATATTGTCGGGAGAAATGTCTTTCCAGTTGATAGTTCCTGCCGCAACTTCGGGATAAACGGCTTCGCGGTAGCTTATCATGGGCAGATCGTAAGCCTTGCCGATCTCCTTGTGAACGTCCTGCAGGCTCGTTCCGTCCTCCTGCGTGGTGAAAAGGAGAATGACAGCAGGTTCGTTTTCAGCGGAAAGGACCTTGCGCACAAGGCTGTCGTAGGAGTATTTGTTCATGACCTTGTCCGTGTCATTTACCGAGAATTCGATAACAACAACATCGGGGTTGTAGGAAAGAAGCTGCTCGTCAGCGCGGTGAACGCCGAGATAGGAGTCTGTTCCGCCGATGCCTGCGTTGACAGTGTTGACCTCGCACTCGGGGAACTTTTCCTGCCACCAGGAGAAAAACTTTGAAGCGTAGCAGTTGTTCTGGTTTGAAGCCGCAGTACCCTGCGTGATTGAGCCGCCGATAGTCGCAACAGTGATGCTCTCGCCCTTTTTAGCCTTTTCCATAGCCGCCGCAAGACGGGAAGTGTTGCCCTCGTTGAGAAGTGCGCGGTTGTACATCTTGTCGGTAACGCCGCCCTCAAGGTCGAACGGTACGTTCGGGTCAACAGCGTTTTCATCGACCGAAACAGCCGTGGTGACAACTGCTGCCGCCTCGCTCGTTTCAGCTGTGTTGGTATCGTCAGTCTTATTTCCGCAGCCGCCGAGCATTAAAATGCATATAAGTGCCGCGATAAAAGCGGAAATGCGCTTGGTTTTCTTCATATATTATCGTTCCTTTCCGATTTTTAGGAAAAATATTCAATGTACTAATTATACCAAACTTTCGCCGCAAATGCAATAATGTTTGAAGGAAATTATAAAATTCGGAATTAGGAATTCGGAATTATTTATGTTTCGGAAATTTACTGTAAAATACCAAATTTCGTAGTACAGTGTAAAGTCTAAAACTTTATTTTTCAGCATTGATTTATCAATTATCATATTA
>CAMBLM010000008.1 GCA_945868475.1 uncultured Ruminococcus sp.
GCTTGATATTTACACGGTGAGCTTACAGATTTTTCAGCCGAGCGGAAGCGGTGCGCCATCCTCTGCCAATGAAAATTCAGTCTGCATAAGCGGTGAGGGCAGCGACCTGAACTCGGCAATATCCGCCTGCGAGGTCAAATCGGGCAATAAAGTTTTTCTCGGACATCTCAAATCGGTGATATTCGGCAGTGGGATAACCTCGCCTGCAGATGAGCTGAACACTCTTATCGGTCTGCGCTCGGATTTTGGCACACTGCCGCTCTCCTGCCCTGTTTTTTTCAGTGATTCGCCTTATGAGATCGCTTCGCTCACCTCGGAAAGAGGATTATATTCTGCGAAACGGCTGACCGACCTTATCGGGAGCAATGCCAATTTCGGGAGAACATTTTATGCTCCTGTTTCCGACATTCTCAATGCAGAGCTTCACCCGATGGGCTGTGCTGTTCTGCCCGAAGTGTACGCTGATGGCAGCGATTCTGATTTTTACGGTGCGGCGGTAATAAAAAGAGGCTTGTCCGATATAAAGCTGACCGATGAACAGCTCAAAGGCTTTCTTATTTTTTCTGATAATTTTCAATGCAAGAGCAGGTTAGTTGTCAGCACAAACAGCGACATTCCCGTTGAGATAACGGATTCAAAAAGCTGTGTTACCGCGAAAAATTCGGACGGAAAGCTTTTGATCGAAGCAAAAATAAAGCTTAGGCTGAAATTTCCCGAAAACTGTCCCGATCTGCACAAGGCTGCCAATGAAGTATGTACTAATGTGCGTGACAACTGCATTTCGGCCTATTCCGAAACGGCTTGGCAGAACGGTGCTGACATTTTCGGTATATATTCTGAGGTTAGGCGAAGCTGTCCCGAGCTGCTCGAAAATACCGGCGAACAAGAATTTGCCGAGCTGCTGAAAAACAGTATCCTCACGGTAAAAGTCAGCGCATTATCAGCCTGACCGTGAGTGCGCTGAAAATGAATCCCGCAAAATCGGCTGTCAGCGAGGAAACGAGCGAATGACGTGTATTCTTCACGTTCGTTGCGCCATAATAAACGGCAAGCGTATAAAAGGTCGTTTCGGTCGAGCCTAAGATAACGCTTGCGACCCTGCCTGCAAAGCTGTCGGGATGGACGCTTTCGAGAATGGTTTCATAAACCGCGAGTGCGCCGCTTCCCGACACGGGACGCATTACCGCAAGCGGCAAACATTCGCTTGGAAAACCTAAAAAATCGGTCAGCGGTTTCAGTAATGCCGCTATCATCTCCATTCCGCCAGAAGCTTTGAACATTCCTATCGCTGTTATCATTGCTATCAGTGACGGCAGGATCCCTATACCGACCGAGAGATTTTCCTTTGCACCCTCAATGAATTCATCAAAGACGTTCACCTTATGCAGCAAGCCATACAATACTATCAGACCAATAAATATCGGAATGAGGAGCTCTGTGAATTTAAACATCCGGTGACTTCCTTTCCGATTTTTTATGTGTCAGGCCCGAAATCCCGTCGAGCGTGATCGCGGAGATAAGCCCTGCCGCAAGTGCGATGACCGATGTTATGATAACGCACGGAAAGATTTCCATTGGTGCAGCAGAACCGTGTTTTGAACGAAGCGAAGCCGCTGTTGTCGGGAGCAAGGTTATCGATGCCGTGTTCAGAACGGAAAAAACTATCATATTTCGGGTAGCTGTACCGTTGGCATTCTCCTCCGTTTCAAGTGCTTTCATAGCCTCGATACCGAGCGGAGTAGCCGCATTGCCCAATCCGAGCATATTCGCCGTCACGTTAAGGCAGATTGCGTGGAAAGCCTTTCCGTTAAGGTCAAGATCTTTAAAGATAAGCTTCGCAAAGGGACGGAACGCCGCTGCAAGCTTATCGGTCAGATGGGATTCCTCGGCGACCTTCATAAGTCCACCCCACATACACATTCCGCCGATGAGATAGAGAAAAAGCTCGACCGCTTCAACGCAGGAATTTATCGCCGCGTCCGAAACCTCTGCGCTTTTTCCGGTCACAATACCGCATGCTACAGAAAAAAGTATCATCACCGTAAATATCACATTCATCATAGACCTATCTCCCCTTTCCTTATACTAAACACCATTTAAAATTCGAAAAAAATCAAGTCGATGATCTCGCGGCTGTTTTTAACAGATTTATATTGGATTTCGGCGCAGATTTTTCCTGTATTTTATTGGTTTTTAGTATTAAACATTGGCGGAATAAATTTGTTTACCGATTGGTAAAACTGTATTTTATTGTCAGCTTATACATAATTTATATGAAATGCTGTGAAATTTAGTAATAATTCGTATAAGAAACAGCATCATTGTCTACTTCGTTTATTTGGAGTTAATAATCATTCTATAAATCTTATTTGACAAAAAATAGAATAAAGTATATAATTTACTATGAAGAAAACTATGGAAACAGTTGATCGGATAGTTCCGCATATTCAGTAACAGTTTTACTAACAGTCTTAAAACGGCACTTTGCATTGATCGGCTGCCCCATTGACACAATCAAAGAAAAGGAAGCGGTTTGAAAATACTATTTTCAAACCTAAGTTATGTTTTGAGAAATGCTTCCCAAAACGCAGAAAGGAAAGGTTATTACTATGAAAGCAACAGGAATTACCCGTAAAATCGATGAACTCGGAAGAATCGTTCTTCCTATCGAACTCCGCAGAGGTCTTGATATCGGCGAAAAGGACGCCCTCGAGATCTATGTTGAGGAAGATTCCATCATCCTCAGAAAATTCAAGAAGAACTGCATTTTCTGCGGCAATGAAGACAACATCATCGACTTCAAGGGCAAGAATATTTGCAGCGAATGTATTGCACAGCTCAAAAAATGATCCCATAAATTATTATGACAAGCTCACTCGGTTTATTACTTAAAATTTTTTCATCAAGATAGTGAGGTGTTTATTCTGATTTTCGTCAACACCAAGGATATCCTGCCCGGAATGTGCCTTGCAAGAAGCGTAAACTTCTATGACATAGCGTCAAAGAAGGCTCACACTATCGAAGCAGGACACATACTTTCCGATATGGCGATCACCCGGCTGAAAGCTGCCGAGATCAACGGGATATATGTTGATACATACAAAAGCAAGATCAGAGTTATTTCATCGATCAACCAGGAGATACGCGCCGAAGCTATTTCGGGCATTCACCAGCTTGCCGATAATTTCATGGACAGCAAGAAAGGCGTATCGAAAAAAGATGTTGAGGAGATAAGCGAAACAACGCAGAAGCTCATCAACAGCCTTTCTTCAAACAAAGATATCCTTGTCAACATTGCCGACATTAAAATGTATGACGACTACACCTACCATCACAGCCTGAGCGTTGCGATAATGGCTATCGCCATCGGTCTTGAACTCGGATTCAATAATTTTATGCTCAACGAACTCGGAACGGCGGGACTTATGCACGATATCGGCAAAGTTTCCGTTCCCGTTGAGATAATCACAAAACCCGGAAGGCTCACTCCCGAGGAGTTCGAGATAGTTAAGATGCACCCTGTTTACGCGGCACTGCATCTCAAAGAACGAAATATCGTCAGCGACAATATTTACAAGGGCATTATCCAGCACCACGAAAAAATAGACGGCTCGGGTTATCCTTACCACCTAAAAGGCAAGGAGATACACCCTTATGCAAGGATACTTGCGGTAGCCGATGTTTATGATGCACTCACTTCAAACAGACCCTACAGAGTGCCTAATCCGCCGAACGAAGCTATCGAATACATTATGGCAGGAATGGGAACGCAGTTCGATGAAAATATTCTCCGTGCGTTTCTGCGAAAAGTCGCACCATTCCCCACAGGTTCGATCGTTCAGCTTTCCAACGGCGAAAAAGGCTGCGTTATCAAAAATCACCCGAACAATCCGCTTCGTCCCATTGTTTCGATACTTGATTCAAACAAGTGCTACGATCTTGCGGATCAGCCTGAGCTGTTCAATATTGTTATAACGGGAATTGTTGATAATTCGCCCGAAAGCAACCAGATTATTAACATGTAAAAACTCCTTATTCCGCCAAAACGAAATAAGGAGTTTTTTTACAATATTTTTCGGTACTCTGTTGGCGTCTTGCCGACATTATCCTTGAACTGGCGCATAAAATTGAACTCGTTTGAATATCCGCAGCGCTCCCCAATCTCCCTGACAGTGAGATTGGTGGACGAAAGCAGACGCTTTGCTCGGTCGAGCCTGCCTTTTATAGCATCGCTCATAACACTTACGCCGAAAAGGCGCTTGTAAAGATGCTGAAATCCGGAACGGCTCATGCCAAGCTCTTCCGCCATCTCATCCACGCTTGGAACGCTTTCTGGCATTGTGAATATCTTTGTGCGAAGCTGCGTAAGGCGGTAATTTTTTTCCTTGAATGATTCACCGCCCGATGCGGAATATGCCGCCTTGCTGCGGCTCAGTTTCAGAAGGAGCAGCTCGATATAGCACCGTTCTATCTCATTATGATGCATTTCCGCAGAATAATGCTCGAACGCAAGAATGTGCATTATCTTTGAAAGTTCCTCGATCTCGCCTGCGTAGACTATTTTGTTAAGCGGCAGACCGAGTTTTTCAAGCTCCTCCTTGTCCCCTTTTTCCATATCGAAATACATCCAGTCGTCGCAGTATCGTTCCTCGGCGGCACGATATGTACAGGGCGTTTCGGGCGTGAAAAAAACAAACGAATTCTTTTGAGCAAAGCACGGAACACCGTTTATAACAAAGTTTGCTGGTTCTTTTATGAGCAGAAAAAGGCAGCAGCCAACGCCGTTAGGTCTGTCCATAACGAAATCCGAATCATGCGAATAGTTATATCCTATCGAGCCTATCTTCAAATTTATCACCGACTTTATAAAAAAATAAGGCAATGCAGCCTTGAACTACTGCATTGCCTTAATTATAACACAAACTGAACTTTTGTGCAACTATAAGTTACAAATCGTGCCTTATTTTATACTAAACCAATTAAAAACTATACAAAAAATCGGGCATAATCTTGTAGCTGTTTCAACAGCTTTATATGGATCATGCGACGATTTTTTGTCTATAGTTTTTTTGGTGTTTAGAACCTGTCTTCATAAGAAATGTGTGCGGATTTTCGAGCATAATTTTGTTGCAGAGTAGGCAAAAATCCGCAGGCGGGCTTTCGCCCGGCAAGGATTTTTAACGCAGTCTGCGGCAAAATTTGCCGAAAAGACGTGCGCATATGCTTGTGAAGACGGGTTCTTAGTATTATTTGCTTTCGGCATTATCTTTGAGCGAACGGATAAGCTCTCTGTCGGACTCATAGATTATCTCGCACTTTATCCTTGAATAGAAGTTCTGGTTTACGTCCCAGAGAACAGGAATGAAACCATATTCATTCATCATATCATACATTATTCCAAGGCACTCGGTGGAATCGGTATGCTCTGCATTTTCAGCAAAGCGGTCTTTGCTGTAGATAGATGTACATTCGCCGACAAAGACCTGAATGCCCTTATCTGTGAAAGCCTTTTTGAGAAGCTCACACTGCGCTCTGCTGTAGTCGAGCCATTCCTTGCCGCCGATCTTGTTCGTCCAGTACATTGCGTTGTCGATATAGTGAACGGAAACCATGATCCTGTCGGAAACGGTATCTTTCGGGATAACGAATCTGCTGTCGGTCGTGAGATCGATATTTGTCCAGTAGCCCGAAACGATCAACATTCTGTTCTTGTTGTTGCCGCCTGTTTTGCGGACAGTATCAACGAAGATCTGATTCATTTCGTTCACATATTCAAACTTTTCATCATCGGTGAAATTGTCGCTCTCACGGACAGTTCCGAGGTTTTCATTATAGCCCTCAAAAATAAGATAGTCGGAGAAGTTTTTATAGTGTTCTGCGATCTGCTTCCAGATCTTCTGCATAATTTTAAGTGCTTCGTCTTTGCTGTAATTCTTGATGATATATTCATCATAGTGATGAACGTTTATAACAACATAAAGGTCGGCACTGCGGGCATATTCGATTATCTCGTCAACTCTCTTGAACCAGCTCTCGTTGATAGTGAACTTGCCGTCCTCAGCCATCATATTTCCCCAGTAAACAGGGATACGAACTGTGTCGAAGCCCTCGCTCTTCATTCCTGCGATGCACTCCTGCGTAGTAGAAATTGCACCCCAGCAAGTTTCATAGTTCTTCGGCGTATTTTCGCCGATAACGGAAGCTCCCGAGCATTTGCGTGTATCTGCAGCCCAGTAGGCTTCCATTGTGTTGCCGAGGTTGATGCCCATTCCCATATCCTTTGCAAACTCTGCGGAAGTCATATCCTTGCGCATTTCGCCGCTGTCCGAACCTGTATCGGCTGATTTTGCACACGCTGAAAATGCAAGGCAGACCATAACTATAAGTGCCATAAATACGCTTGTTATTTTTTTCATTTTACACCCTCCGAAATCACTTTGTAAATACGAATTCTTTTAACTCAAAAAGACATCTGTTCTTAAAATATTCGCCTGTCCAACCGGTGTAATCAGTCGTTACCCTGAAGAATACAGAATGTTTTCCTGTTACGTTTTTCACAACTGCGGAAACAACTCCGCTGTCCTTTCCGATATCGGCACAGCCTATTTCCTCGCCGTTTTCTCCGTCGATAAGAATATGAACTTTACAATCACAGCCGCAGCCGTTGACTTTCATATTCAGCTCCATAGTTTTGCTGCCGAAATCTTCGCCGAAATCGAAATATTTATAGCCGATGACAGTTTCGCCCGTTATATTCGTTATAACACGTTCAAAAACGTTTTTCTCCGTGACGAATGCACCGCCCTTTAAAACGCAGGCAATGTCCGCAGGAGTTATCTTATAAGGCGAAAGCGAATCTTCAAAGCCGAGCGAGGTCATTTCAACCGTAGGTATCGTTCCGTCGGGGAGAATCCTGATCTTCTCAACGCAGCCTCGGCGCGACATTATAGTTCCGTTCGTCATACGGTGATAGAAAATATACCACTGACCTTTTATGCATACGATCGAACCGTGATCGTTTCCGCCCGGATAATCAACGCCGTTGTCTACGATATATCCGCGGTATGTGAAAGGTCCAACGGGCGAATCGGACGTTGCATAAGCAAGTCTGCTGCCCTGCTTCGGCGAATAGATCATATAGTAGGTTTTTCCGACCTTTCGCATTGAAGCCGCTTCAAAAAAGAGAGTTTCTTCCGAGTCAAAGCCGTTTTCATTTGTGACTTTATTCGGGATAAAATGCTCAACAGCATTTGAAACTTCATACATATTATCGCTGTTAAGCTCCGCAAGGAATGAACGATCAAATCCGCAGTAAATGTAAGCTTTTCCGTCATCATCAACGAAAACGGACGGATCGATGAACCAGCCGTTGCAGCATACCTCATCGGAAACGGTGTAAACATAGTCGGAAAGATACTTGAACGGACCTTCGGGGCGGTCGCTCACGCCAACACAGCCGATGCGGTTTATGATGTAAGCGTAAAGATAATATTTTCCGTCCTTTTCAACAACATCGGGCGCAAAAAGGCGTCTGTCCGGGTTGCCGTCGGAGATATCGGACTTGTGATCGCGTGTGTCTTTTACGCGGAAAATATCGCCGTGGCAAGTCCAGTTGTTCGGGTCGTCAACGGGTGCGCTCCAGCATTTGAGAACATAGTCGCAGAATGTGTCCGAACCTGCTGTATCGTGCGAACCGTAGACATAAATTCGGTCGCCGAATACCCTTGGTTCGCCATCGGGGATATATTCCCATAAAGGAAGATATGGATTAGGCATAAATTAAAACCTCCGTTTTTTACTGTTTTAATTGTACAGCAAAAAGCGGAGGTTTTCAATATCCTATTGTATTATTTTAACTGACTTTTTATGCTTTTTCAAAATAGAAAGCCTTTGCGCCGTGCTTAGGGAGCTTTACATCGAAGCTGCCCTCTGCGCTCACGCTCTCGCCGCTCCAGAGTTCCCTGCCGCTGACCTTTCCGTATATTTCAGCCGCTTCAAGGTCAACATTCATCACGCCGTCATTATCTCCGGCATTGAAAACAGCTGCATAATATCCGCCCTCGGAGCTGAAAGCCGTCCAGAGGATATACTCGTTTCCGTCAGCATTTCTGCGATAGACAGGACGGGAATGACGTGAATTATGATGCATTCTGATAATGTCCTCATTTGTGAGAAGGCTCATCGTGAATTCATCAAAGCCAGTCATTTCGCCGCCTATAATAAGCGGTGAGCGGAAGATGCTCCAAAGCGTCATCATCGTTACCTGCTCGGCTTCGGTAAACTTAGTGCGGATAGACTTGTCATAATCCTGAAGAATAGGTCCTATCGGGAGCATATCGGCATCGGGCCAATGTCCTGCACCCGTGTGTATGCACCATTTTTCAGCGCGTTCAAACATCGCATAAAGCAGTTCCCACTTGTCCCAGAAATCGTCGGTGATACGCCACATATTCGCTGTCTGCTTATAAAGCTCAGCTTTTTCGATGAGCGCAGGTCCGGGAGAAAGGCTCAGTATCATATCTCTGCCGCAGTTATGAAGAGCATCGGAGAGCATAACAAGTTCGGCTTCTTCATGCGGAAGTTCGCGCGCGATGTCGTCAACCTTTACAAAGTCAACGCCCCATTTCTTGTACAGCTCAAAAATGCTGTTGTAATATTCCTGCGCACCGTCCTTTGTCGGGTCAACGCCGTACATATCTGTGTTCCAGTGACAAATGCTGTCAGTCTTTGCGATCTGACGAGCCGTAATGTCAGTTCCCTTTATGCGCGTGTTTCGATGGACCGCCTGACGCGGAATTCCTCGCATAATATGTATGCCGAATTTAAGTCCGAGCGAATGAACATATTCCGCAAGCGGTGCAAAACCCTTTCCGCCCTTCGCCGACGGGAAGCGTTCCTCAGCAGGGATAAGGCGTGAATATTCGTCCATACAAAGTTCAGTAAATGGCTGATATTCGTGGTTTGGTGCTGTCGGGTTGCTCCACTGGATATCAACAACGACATACTCCCAACCGTACTGTTTAAGATGCTTCGCCATAAATTCAGCGTTCTTGCGAACGGTTTCTTCATTGACAGCCGCACCGTAGCAGTCCCAGCTGTTCCAGCCCATAGGTGCTGTAAGCAAATTCTTATTCATATAGAAACTCCTTTTATCTGTATTTTACATCAAGCTCAGTGAACTCAGCCGTGTTGTTTCCGATAGCATAAAGTCCGAGAACAACGCCTGTAAATCCGCCCGAAACTTCGCTCGAAAGGTACTTTGACTGACCGCCGCCGAGATGTGTTCTCTTTCCACCGTCATTGACATAAAAGTTATAGAAAACGCTTTCCGAAACAATTTCAAGCTTTGCCGACGCACCCGAAAGCTTGACTGTGTTCTGAATGTGCTTCACGCCGCCGATGTTGAGTTTCAGGACAGCTTCAAAACCGCCCTCGCAGGATCTTATCGCAGCATCGTAATGTTCGTTTTCGCACATATAAACCGAAACGCCGGCTTCGCCCTTGTCAATGCTGACATTGACGCTGTAATCCATATCAAAATCGCGCTGACGGAGTGCGATAAACGTCGGAGAATCGACTTCTTCAAGGGTGATATCAGTTCCTTTGAGAACTGCCTTGTCGGAAAGGCTGTAGTTCTCAAAATGAGGGTGACGGAGATAGCACCAGTCGATGTTCCAATCGGTATTTTCAAAGGTGTAAAGCTTCTTTTCGGTCTGCTCAAAATCGCCGCTTATCTCATACCCGAAATCGGTAGTTCCGTCATTGCCTGCTGTGAACCAGCCGTCCTTATCGAAAGCAACAGGTGTGAGGAATATCTCACGTCCGAGGTGGTGATACGGCTGCCAGATATGTATCTGTCTGAATCCGAGTGTGAGGATATGCCAGTTGCCGTTTTTATCACGGATAAGGTCGCCGTGACCGATACCCTGAATGATGAAAGGTGCTTTGTTTCTGTTGGTGAGAACAGGATTGTGAGCGTAATTTTCAAACTTGCCCCAGACGGAATCGGAGCGTGAATACGTTACCATGTGACCGTATTCCGTACCGCCCTCGGCAGCCATAAGATAGTATTTTCCGTCTATCTTGTACATATGCGGACTTTCGAGATAACGTCCGCCCGAGCCTTTCCATATACATTTGCTCGGCGAAAGCTTCTTGCCTGTTGCAATGTCGATCTGGCACTGGATAACTCCGCCCACGCCATCATCGTCCTGACCGTTGCTGAGGAAGTACACCTTTCCGTCATCATCGAAAAGGAGCGACGGGTCGATGCCCGACTGGTCAACAAAGATAGGCTCAGACCATTCGCCGTATATATCATCGGTGTAGACATAGAAATTCTGGTGGGTCGTATCGTTTGTCGTCACCATATAGAATCTGCCGTTGTTGTATCTTATCGTAGGTGCGAAAACGCCGCCCGAGCTGTTGATCTTTTCGAGCATTACCTGACTTTTTCGTGTAAGAACATGTCCTATCTGCTTCCAGTTGATAAGGTCATTACTCTCAAAGAACGGCACTCCGGGGAAATACTGGAATGAGCTTGAAACGAGATAATATTTTCCGTTTGCCTCACATACGGACGGGTCGGGATAAAAGCCTTTGATTATCGGATTTGTGTACTTCATAATACTTTCTCCTAAAAAGCTTCTTATATAAAAATAAGACATTACCGTCTTTATCAGTAATGTCTTATTATACCATATCAATAAATTTATGTCAATGATGCAAAGTGTTCTTGGCACTGATGTTTTGTGCTTATTGATCTCTGCCGCAAATGCTGTACCACTGGCAGTCACCGCAGACCTCGGAAAGTTTTTTCGCTCCGATTATGTTATCGTGAACAAGCTTTGAAAACTCTTTCCAGTGAAGTTCCGTTCCGCTTTTTATTCCGCAGCGTTCAAGAACAGCACTGTCATATCCTGCGACTTTTCCGAGAGAGCTGCAAACTCCCCTGTCATTGTGGGGGCAGGCTTTGCAGACCTCATCTGCGCAGTCAACTATTTTCACGACAGGGTCTTTTTCGAGCATTGATTTCTTTTCAGCCATATTTGCCGTAAAGGAATCGCTGTAACCTTTCCCCTCAAAAAAGCTCATACAAAGTCCGTGGTGCGCTCTTACGTTAAAACTTGACATATTTTTTGAGCTGCTTTGTAAGAACAACAGCGAGTGCGATCTTGATGCAGTCAGGAATGATGAACGGGAATACGCACCAGCCGAGTGCTGTCATAAGTCCGATAGGTGCGGTATTCTTTGCATAAACGATCATGAACCAAGCTGTTCCGAAAGCATAGCAAACAAGAAGTCCGATAACCATTGCGATTATCATTATCGGGAGCTTTTCACCGAATGCTGTTGTCATTGCCCAGTAAACAAGCCCCGAAAGCAGGAATCCCACTATGTAGCCGCCCGTTGTACCCAAAAGAACGCCTATACCGCTGCTGAAGCCTGCAAAAACAGGAACTCCGACTGCACCGAGAAGAATATAGACGAGAACCGAGATAGTTCCCTTTTTGCCGCCGAGAAGTCCGACTGCCATAAACACGCCGAATGTCTGGAGTGTGAACGGAACAGTCGTCGGAATGGATATCCACGAACAAACAGCGATAATTACCGCCATAAGAGCCGTGAAAACGAGTTCCTTGGTTGTTATTTTGCTTTTGGTGACCTCTGCACCAACATTTTCTGTTATATCTGCCATACAGATACAAACCTCCTCAAATCCCAATTGTCTACCAATCAGTTTATTTTAGTTTACAACGGTTATTATACGATATTTTCGACGAATTGTCAACCATTCTTAGTGCAAAAGTAGACAATCCAGCGACTTTTAACACTAATTTAAAAATGTCTATTGAAAATAACGCTTTTATATGTTATAATGTATCCAAATTCAACAAAGGAGCAGCACTATATGAAAACAAAAACAAACAAATTGGCACTTTTCGTTGCACCTGTTCTGACTATCATTGTCGGAATAATCCTTATTGCAAATTCAGTTCAGGCTACCGTTGTGATATGCCGTGTTATCGGTATTATCCTGCTTATGAGCGGACTTTTCTTCACAGGGGCTTCCCTGCTCAATATGAATTCACCCGTTCAGAAATTTAACCTCGTTCCCGGTCTTATCCAGCTTCTTCTCGGACTTTATATCATGATACGCCCTGACAGGATAGTTGGCTTCATTACTATTATAATAGGTGTTGTTGTTCTCGTCCAGAGCTTTGGTATACTTGAACACGGACTTGAAACGAAATACCTCGGCTACAAAATATGGTGGGTAACAGCACTTCTTGCGGTAGTTATGGCTGTACTCGGTATCGTCATCATTGTAAATCCGTTCGGAGCAGTTTCCGTTGCAATGAAGTTCACCGGCTTCGTACTTATCGTTCAGGGCGTTACGGATGCAATAACACGCTACAGAGCAGACAAGATCATTGAAAAGCTCAAAAAACAGGCAAACGGCGATTATATCGATGCCGATTATACTATTAAATAAACAAACAGCCTTTGCAAACCAAAATGTAACGGTTTGCAAAGGCTGTAAATTTTAGAACATTTCCTTTCTGCGCTGTTTGCGTATCTCGGCACGTTTTTCGGCGAGTGCCCATTCAGCTTTTTCTTCCTCCGTTTCAAGCTTCAAACGCGGAACTTCAACGGGCTTTTCATTCTCGTCAATTGCGATGATTATAACATAAGCCGTATTGATGAGCGTTCTGCTCGAATCGAGATGCTCAACGTAAGTTTCAACGCAGACTTCCATTGAAGTTCTGCCGACGTAGGTTATCCTTCCGCAGAGGATAACAGTATCGTTGAGATGTGCAGGCGCTCTGAATGTGAGAGTATCAACGACAGCGGTCGTGACATTTCTTCCCGAATGGCGGCGGGCAACAACTGACGCAACAATGTCTATCCATTCCATTAATCTTCCGCCGAAAAGACGGTTGTAGCCGTTCATATCCTTTTGTGTGAGGATCTGGACCTGCTCCGCATACGAATCTTTAACTGATTTTTCCATAAAACAACTTCCTTTAATTTGGTGATATTTTGGACAGAGAAAAATATTTTTATGCTCTTTCAAAGGTTCTTGACGGTGAACACAAAAGAGCAGGAATAGGAACTTACTGCGAAAAAACCGTTCATTCCGTTTTAAAAAATTACTTTGAACCGTTCGAGGACAGTCACGAGCAAAAGGTCGGCGGCTTCGTTGCCGATATCGTCGGCGAAAACGGCATTATCGAGATACAGACCGCAGGATTTGACAGGCTGAGGAAAAAGCTTGCCGCATTTCTTGAAGTCAGCGATGTGACCGTTGTTTATCCGATACCGCTCAACAAGTGGCTCATACCGATAGACCCCGAAACGGGCAGGCTCGGCAGGAAGCGCAAGTCCCCCAAAAAGGGTTCGCCATACGATATTTTCCCCGAGCTTTACAAAATTAAACCGTTTTTACCGAATAAACGGCTGCATTTCTGCATTGTAATGCTCGATGTTGAAGAATACCGTCAGCCGCCCGAAACCACAGGCTTAAAGCGAGGTCGGCGCAGAGGCAGCACACGCTATGACAGGATCCCAATTGCGCTTTGTGACGAGCTGCATTTCGACAAGCTTTCCGACTGGTTTTACTTCGTACCGAACGGGCTGGAAAGCGAATATACTTCGCGCGATTTTGCCGAAAAAGCACTGGTGCATACGTCCACCGCACAGCTTGTGCTGAATATCCTCACTGCACTCGGAGTTACCGAACGCATCGGCAAGCAGGGGCGAAGCTATCTTTACCGAACGGTCATTCACACAGACGAAGAAATCTTTCCGCCTCACGCTTCAGACGGGCAGTAGGCAGACCGACAACATTGAAATAGTCGCCGTGTATCTGTCTTGCGGGCAGAAAGCCTTTATCCTGAATACCGTAAGCGCCTGCCTTATCCATCGGCGAACCTGTCCGAATATAGCTTTCTATTTCTTCATCGGAAAGCGGATAGAACTCCACCTCGGTCGTTTCGGAGAAGCTCAGGCTTCTTCCTTTGTAAAATAAGCATACGCCCGTTATGACCTTATGAGTCTTGCCCGAAAGCTCGGTGAGCATACGCTTTGCATCGGCTTCATCATGCGGCTTTCCATAGACCCTGCCGTTAAAAACAACTATCGTATCACAGCCGATAACAAGCGAATCTGCGTGTTCTTTTGCGATATAAGCTGCTTTTTTTACAGCGAGAAATTCCGCACTCTGCTCGGCAGGTATCTCCTCGGGCAGCGTTTCGTCCACATCGGACGGAATACATTCAAATTTGTCAAAAACGCTCGCAAGGAGTTCTTTTCTTCTCGGCGATGCGGAAGCAAGGATAACATTCATTTTTATATTCCTTTCCAAAAGAGGTAATTTTACTATGATAATTAAAGCTTATGAAAAGCTTCCCGAAGAAGCGCATTATATCCGTCAGACGGTTTTCGTTGAGGAACAGGGATTCAGGGAAGAATTCGATACTCTTGACAATACAGCCGTTCACGCTGTCGGTTTTATTGACGGCTCTCCTGTTGCAACGGGAAGAATTTTTCCTGCAGAGGAGAACGGCGCATACTATCTCGGCAGGCTTGCCGTACTGAAAAATTTCCGCAAAAACGGAACAGGCAGCAAAATGCTTGTTTTTCTTGAAAGCGAAGCCGCAAAACGGGGCGCATCAAAGATAATTCTCCACGCCCAGATACAAGCGCAGCCGTTCTACGAAAAGAACAGCTACATTGCAGAGGGTGAACCGTTTCTTGAAGGATCAGCGCCCCATATCACGATGATGAAAAAGCTTAGAACCTGTCTTCATAAGAAATGTGTGCGGATTTTCGAGCATAATTTTGTTGCAGAGTAGGCAAAAATCCGCAGGCGGGCTTTCGCCCGGCAAGGATTTTTAACGCAGTCTGCGGCAAAATTTGCCGAAAAGACGTGCGCATATGCTTGTGAAGACGGGTTCTTAGATAAAAATTTTAGAGGTTCCCTTTAGAAATTGATAACGCCGAGATGTTCGAGGAGAATTTTTACGCCCATAAGTACGAGAATGATCCCTCCGACAAGCTCGGCTTTGCTTTTGTATTTGCTGCCGAATTTGTTTCCGATAACAACACCGATTATTGAAAGAACAAATGTCGTTGTTCCGATTATTGATATCGCCGACCAGATGTTTACATTGAGGAATGCAAATGTTATTCCTACGGCGAGTGCATCAATGCTCGTTGCGACTGCAAGGATAAACAGTTCCTTTATGTCGAGCTTGTCTTCTTCCTGCTTATCGACCTCGTTCCATTCCTTTATAGCCTCAACGACCATTTTTCCGCCGATGAAACCAAGGAGAAGGAACGCTATCCAGTGGTCTATCCTTGTGATGTACTTTTCAAAACCTATTCCGAGAAAATAGCCGATCAGCGGCATAATTGCCTGAAATCCGCCGAAGAACAATGCTATGATGCCTGCGTGTTTAAAATCGATCTTTCCGCGCATATTCAGTCCCTTGCATACCGAAACTGCAAACGCGTCCATAGAAAGTCCCACGCCGATAAGAAACAGCTCAACAAAACCCATAACAATACTCCTCTTATAAATAAAAAAACTTATGTCCGCCTGCGGTACATAAGTCGATAAAAAGGGTACTCATATACAGCAAACAAACGCTATACATAAGTCTTGTCAAGGAAAAAATTCCCCGTCCGAACCGGGCATTTACGCCGGTATGTCGATCCGAACACGCTGGCTGCAGCCTCCCAGATGCATTTCGCCGCGTTGACTACTCCCCTATGAAGATCAAGGTCGCATCTAAAAACCATAGTGCCTCAGATGCGCAGTCAGATTTGTCGTCAGATCGTATAGAAATTTCGCAGGCATACTGTCGTATGTCAAGAAATTTATGTGCAAGATGACGTAAAATCTGCAAGCAGATGAGGTGCTAAGGCTTTAGCCGGTGGTTTTTAGATGTGACCTCAAGTCAAAGGCAGTTAACTTTTCAACTGCCTTTGACTATTTTACAATATTCGCCGATGCTTGTCAAGTCATTTTATGCTAAAATTTTATTTTTATGCTAAATTTCAGCTTTTCTGTATGCAAAACAGAAGAGATCATTCCTCAACAGCACGTTTTTTCATTGCAGGGTGATTCATAAGTCTGATTATGAGCGGTATGACCATAAGCACCCACACAATCGGCTCGGAAAGGATTATTCCCATATATCCTATTCTCGGTGCAAGCAGAATAACGACTCCGACCTTGCCGATAAGCTCGATAGCGCTTGAAACGATCGGCGTTTTATGCACACCAAATCCCTGCAGGGCATTTCGGAATATCGAGATCACCGCCGTCACGCAGTAAAGTATGCAGTTCACGCGAAGATAAAGCGTTGCCGTATCAATGATCTCGGGAACATCTGTCGAAGTGATGAATCGGAGCAGCGGCGGTGCAAAGCTGTATATGAACACGATAAGAAGTGCGCACCATATCCACGAATAAAGCACTGAGAGGAACACGCCCCTGCGTATCCTCCCGTATTTTTCCGCACCGTAATTCTGTGCGCAGTAAGCCGCCATTGTCATGCCAAAAACAGCGAACGGCATCATAAAGAAGCTTGTCAGCTTTCGTGCAGCCGTATGCGCAACGATGATATTCGTGCCGAAAGTATTGATAGAGCTTTGGAGTGCAACCGTACCGAACGCAACGAAACTGTTCATGAAGCCCATTGAAAGTCCGCTGCCCATAAGGTCTTTCACCATATCTGCCGAGAGTGCAAAGTCTTCTGCCTTTACACGTAGCATTTTATACTTTTTGAACATATAAACAAAACAAAGAACAGCAGAAATTATCTGCGATATTATCGTAGCATAAGCCGCACCCTCAACGCCCATATTCACCTTTGCGATGAAGATATAGTCAAGTGCAACGTTCAGCACAGACGAGATTATAAGAAAAATAAGCGGAGTTATCGTGTCGCCTACAGCTCTCAGAACGCTCGCACAGACATTGTACGCCATTGAAGCTGTCATACCGAGGAGAATTATCCTTGCATAAGCATACGCATTTTCATAATGTTCGGACGGAATATTGAGCGCAGAGAATATCTGCGGAAGAAATACAACGCTCAAAACCGTAAGCACAATTGAAACCGCCACGCCGAGCATAAGTGTATGCGCAACTGCACTGCGGAGCTTTTTTTCATCCTTTGCACCGAAGCTCTGAGCCGTCACAACCGCAAATCCGTTCGTCAATCCGATGAGAAAACCGACGATAAGGTCGTTGAGCGTTGAAGTTGAGCCGACAGCCGCAAGCGCATTGTTTCCGAGCGTATTTCCGACTATGAAAACATCTGCGAAGCTGTACAGAAGCTGAAAAATATTGCCAATTGCAAGCGGTATCGCAAACGTGATTATAAGTTTTCCTATCTTTCCCTGAGTTAAATCTTTCATAAACGATCACCTATGTATATTTTGTCATTGATTTTGAAAACGATTTGATTTTATCACAGTCAAAATCTCATTTATTGCAGATAAATAGGCTTTTTTGTAAAAACTTTTTGGCTTATACGTTTTCGCATAAGATATGGTTTAAACCGTTAAAACAAAGCTTTGCGCATATACTATATTTAATATAATTATACTTTTTATGTGTATTTCCAAACTGTCATTCTGACGTTTCTGCGCGGAAATGACGCTTTTTTAAAGTGATATATATAAATTTATATGTATTATATATCAAAAAACAGTTGAAATTTATAAAAAATGTGTTATAATATACTTGTAAACAAAAAGAATCGGCAAAGATCAGTAAACAAAATACGGTTTTTGACCGACGAATTTAAATAACAGGAGGAAAAAACACATGGTTAATTTTGATCAGTGGAATGGCTTTGAAGGCAGACTCTGGAAAGAACAGATCGATGTCAGAGATTTCATTCAGAAGAACTACACACCTTATGACGGCGATGAATCTTTCCTTGCAGGTCCTACAGAAGCTACAAACAAGCTTTGGGGCAAGCTCCAGGAACTTATGATCGAACAGCGTAACAAGGGCGGCGTTCTCGACTGCGAAACAGAAGTTGTAACAGGTCTTACAGCTTACGGTCCCGGATACATCGATGAGTCTATGAAGGATCTCGAAAAGGTAGTTGGTCTTCAGACCGATAAGCCTCTCAAGAGAGCATTCATGCCTTACGGCGGTATCAAGATGGCTCAGCAGGCTGCTGAAAGCTATGGCTACAAGATCAACCCTAAGTACGATCAGATCTTTAACGAATATCACAAGACACATAACCAGGGCGTTTTCGATGCTTATACACCTGAGATCAGAGCTGCAAGAAACAGCCACATCATCACAGGTCTTCCTGATACATACGGCCGTGGACGTATCGTAGGCGACTACAGAAGAGTTGCTCTTTACGGTGTCGATCACCTCATCAAGATGAAGGAAGCTGACAAGGCTAATACCGGCGACGGCACAATGACCGATGACGTTATCCGTCTCAGAGAAGAGATCACAGATCAGATCAACGCTCTCAAGGGCATGAAGAAGATGGCTGAAATTTACGGCTACGATATCTCCCAGCCTGCAAAGAACGCTAAGGAAGCTGTTCAGTGGCTCTACTTCGGCTACCTCGCTGCTATCAAGACACAGAACGGCGCTGCAATGTCCGTTGGCCGTGTATCCACATTCCTTGACATTTACATTGAAAGAGATATCAAGGCCGGAATCCTCACAGAATCCGAAGCACAGGAACTCATCGACCACATGGTTATGAAGTTCAGAATGGTTAAGTTCGCAAGAATTCCTTCCTACAATGAACTCTTCTCCGGTGACCCTGTATGGGCTACACTTGAAGTTGCAGGTATCGGCATGGACGGACGTTCAATGGTTACAAAGAACGACTTCCGTTTCCTCCATACTCTCGAAAACATGGGACCTTCCCCTGAGCCGAACCTCACAGTTCTTTATTCTTCCGCTCTCCCTGCAGCATTCAAGAAGTACGCTGCTAAGATCTCTATCGACACAAGCTCGATCCAGTACGAGAACGATGA
Organism: uncultured Ruminococcus sp.; assembly: GCA_945868475.1. Lineage (GTDB taxonomy): Bacteria > Bacillota > Clostridia > Oscillospirales > Ruminococcaceae > UMGS363. The sequence goes on from CAMBLM010000008.1 coordinate 19,039, forward strand.
TGTTATGAAGCCTGTATGGGGCGATGACTACTCCATCTGCTGCTGCGTATCCGCTACACAGACTGGTAAGGAGATCCAGTTCTTCGGTGCTCGTGCAAACCTCGCTAAGGCTCTTCTCTACGCTATCAACGGCGGTGTTGATGAAAAGCTCGGCGTTCAGGTCGGACCCGCTTACCAGGGTATCACATCCGAATACCTTGATTACAATGAGGTTATCAAGAAGTACACAGTAATGCTCGATTGGCTTGCTGGTCTCTATGTAAATACTCTTAACCTTATCCACTATATGCACGATAAGTACTACTATGAAGCTGCTGAAATGGCTCTTATCGATACAGACGTAAGACGTACATTCGCAACAGGTATCGCAGGCTTCTCACACGTTATCGACTCCCTCTCCGCTATCAAGTATGCTAAGGTAAAGGTTGTTCGCAGCGATGTTGAGATCAAGAATAAGAAGGGTGAAGTTATCGGAGTTGCTAAGGATGTTGCTACTGACTTCGTTGTTGAAGGCGACTTCCCGAAGTACGGCAACGACGATGACAGAGCTGACGAGATCGGTGTATGGCTCCTTAAGACATTCCTTGATATGATCAAGAAGAGACACACATACAGAAATTCCGAGCCTACAACATCTATTCTTACTATCACATCCAACGTTGTTTACGGTAAGGCTACAGGTGCTCTTCCTGACGGACGTAAGGCAGGTGCTCCGTTTGCTCCGGGTGCTAACCCATCTTACGGCGCAGAGCAGAATGGTCTTGTTGCATCTCTTAACTCCACAGCTAAGATCCCATACGTTTGGGCTCTCGATGGTATTTCCAATACTCAGTCCATGAACCCTGAGGCTCTTGGCAACAACAAGCCTGAAAGAATCGACAACCTCGTTGCTGTTATGGACGGTTACTTTGACCAGGGTGCTCACCACCTCAACGTAAACGTATTTGGCAGAGAGCTTCTCGAAAAGATCAAGGCTGATCCTAAGAACCCTGAATACGCTAACTTCACGATCCGTGTATCCGGTTACGCTGTACGTTTTGTAGACCTCACACCTGAACAGCAGGATGACGTTATCTCCAGAACATTCCACGCTACCAGATAAATTATCGGCGTCAGTTCGTAAATAATATAGTGGCAGGCGAAGAAATTTGCCTGCCATTTTTTCTAAAATAATCATATCAACGATTTGCCACTTTGAAAAAGAAAGGAATAGCCATATAATGAATGAAATAAAAGGCATGGTACACTCGATCGAAAGCTTCGGCTCGGCTGACGGTCCGGGTGTAAGATATATTTTCTTCCTGAAGGGCTGCCCGATGCGCTGCAAATACTGTCATAATCCTGACACATGGGGTTCATCTGCACTTCTCGCTGAAATGACTCCGCAGGAGGCTTATGAAAAGGCTGCTCGTTACAAGACATATTGGAAAAGCGGCGGCGGTATAACAGTAAGCGGCGGCGAAGCACTGCTCCAGATCGATTTCGTGACCGAGCTTTTCAAGATCGCGAAGGAACACGGTGTAAATACCTGTCTTGACACTTCGGGACAGCCGTTTACGCGTTCCGAGCCGCAATTCTCCAAGTTCAAAGAGCTTATCAAGTACACCGACCTTTTCCTGCTTGATATAAAAGAGATCGACAATGATAAGCATAAGGAACTCACAGGCTGCTCGAACGAAAGCATACTCGACTTCGCAAAGTTTCTCTCCGACGAGGGCAAACACATGTGGATCCGTTATGTTCTTGTCCCGACAGTTACCAATGACAAGGCTGACCTTGAAAAGACAAGAGCTTTCATTGACACGCTGAAAACCGTTGACCGAGTTGAAGTTCTCCCCTATCACACTCTCGGCGTTTTCAAGTGGGAAAACCTCGGCATAAAGTATGGACTTGAGGGTGTTCCTACTCCTACTTCCGATGAGGTAAAAGAAGCAAAGGAAATTCTCGGCGCACTTTGATATATTGATGTTTAATATTATGCACTCTATAGGCTTTATACGGCTTATAGAGTGCTTTTTCTTACAAAAATACATTGGCAGATTTATGAATAACGCCTATTTTATACATAGATGAAAAATTTTTCCGCTTTGGATTGTTTATATTACAGAATAACAATTCAAGGAGGGCAAATCAATGAAAATCAAAAGCATCATAGCGTTATTAGCGGCTGTATCTTTTCTCACCGCCTGCGAAAAAGCTTCCAATGAAAACAAAACAGAAATACAGACTCACGATGCAAGTGTGTCCGCCGAAGAAATTTCAGACAACGAAAAAGCATCAGTACCGAGTGACTATGACGGAGCGGAATATTTGGATGCTGACGGGAATCCTATAACATTTGCCGACACGGAAGAATCAACAGTTGAAATAAGTGAGATCGATGATGAAATTCAGTATGAAGTTTGTTCAGTCAGACCGCAGTGTACGCCGTCTTTCGGAGTTGATTTTGAACTGCCGTATGATTGGAGCTATGAATCCGTACAGACAGATGATGAACCCACAAACAGTATCTCCGTTTATCTTAAACCCAACTCCGAAGCAGACGGACGTATAACGCTTGAATACACAAAAGGCGGCATCGGCTTTTGCGGCACGGGACTTCACCAAGAAGACTTTAACTTGAACGGTCATTCGGCTGTAAAAGGGACTTATGACGGTTCGGACAGGTGGAATTTCATCTTGCTGAACGATGAATTTGAGGGCTGTACAGTTATAAACGATACAAATGATTGGTATGACGAATATGCAGACGAAATCGAATATATTCTGTCAACCGTTGAGTTCATAAAATACGATTAATTGTCGTTTTTACCATTATTTTTTATACTTTACAGTAAAATATAAACAAAATGTAAAACAGAGAAATGTATGTTGACTTTTGCGCTGTTCCGTGATATAATTTTTATTAGTTAAAACCGTTACCTTTAAGGGCAATCCGGAGAGATTGACAAGGCAAGTCGGTCATAAGCTTAATATTGAAACGGAACAAGTGTAATTACGCTATAACTGCAAGCTTTTCCGTGTAAAACAGAGTTTATCACTACCTGCCTGAATTTTCAGACAGGTATTTTTTTGTATAAAACCCGAGGTGCAGATAATGGACAAGGAAAGACAGGAAAAAGCGGTCATTCTTGACGGCTCATCTATAATTCGTGCGCTTTCGCGTATTTCCTATGAAATATTGGAGCGCAACAAGGGTTCGGAGGATATCTGCATTATTGCGATAATGTCGGGTGGTCTGAACATTGCTTCAAAAATTGCTGCAAAGATAAACGAACTTGAGGGAACAGCCGTAAAGGTCGGTGCGCTCGACATCACTTCCTGCCGCGATGATGAACGCCACGCTCCCGACTGCGATAAGACAGTTATTGATTTTGACGTTACGGGCAAGAAGATAATCCTTGTTGACGATGTTATCTTTACGGGACGAAGCGCCCGTGCTGCGATAGATGCACTTATGAAAAGAGGGCGTCCGCAGTCGATACAGCTTGCGGTTCTCATTGACAGAGGACACAGAGAGCTGCCGATACGCCCCGATTATGTCGGAAAAAATGTTCCGACCTCCCGTGATGAATCGGTCAAGGTCATTTTTGACGGCAAAGACGGAAAAGTTGTTATTTTCGGAGAAGTTTAAAGGAGGAAAGCGCTTGAATCAGAGCATACTATTTAAAAATGTAAGGATCGTTGACGCAGAAACAGACACGGTCGGTGATGTTCTCGTCAAGGACGGAATTATCGCAGAGATCGGAAATGTTTCCGCAACTGCTGACAGAGTTATCGATGGCAGCGGAAAGCTTGTTGTTATGCCGTCGCTTTTCGATATGCACGTCCACTTCCGCGACCCCGGATTTACTCACAAGGAAGATGTTCTGACGGGTTGTGCGGCCGCACTCGCAGGCGGTGTTTCTGGCGTTGTTTGTATGCCGAACACTAAGCCTCCTATCGACAGCAAGGAAACTGTTGATTATATTGTGAACAAGGCTGAACCTACCGGCGTTTCGGTCTACCCTGCAGGCTGCGTTACAAAGGGTATGCTCGGAAAAGAGCTTTATGACCACTCCTCTATCGGAGTAAAAATCATCTCCGATGACGGACGTCCCGTTGAAAATGCGGAATTGCTCCGTCAGGCTATGCTTGAATCAAACAAGAACGGAATTCTCATTGCTTCGCACTGTGAGGACCTTAACATTATCAACGGCGGCATCGTGAATGACGGTGAAGTTTCCGCAGAGCTTGGCTTAAAGGGAATGAACCGTGCTTCCGAGGACAGCATTACTGCGCGCGAGATCGCTGTTGCGATGAGCGCAGATGCGAGAATCCACATTTGTCACGTTTCAACGGTCGGAAGTCTTGACTTTATCCGTGAAGCAAAGGCAAGGGGCGTTAAAGTCACCTGTGAAACCTGCCCTCACTACTTTATGTACACGGACGAAAAGATACGCTCGCTTGACGCTGATTACAGAATGAATCCGCCGCTTCGCACCGAGGCTGACCGTGCGGCTGTTGAGAAAGCTGTGCTTGACGGAACGATCGACTGCATCGTTACCGACCACGCACCTCACGCGGCTGAGGAAAAGGCTGATTTCTATAAAGCTCCGAACGGAGTTGTCGGACTTGAAACCTCGCTTGCGGCTATGCTCACGCATTTCTACCACACGGGAAAGCTCTCACTCAGCAGAATATCCGAGATGATGGCTGAAAAGCCGAGAAAGCTTCTCGGTCTGCCCGTTACCAAAGTCGAAAAGGGCGCAAAGGCTGACCTTATCCTCGTTGATACAGAAAAAGAATGGATAGTTGAACCCGAAAAGCTTCACTCAAAATCGCACAACACGGTTTTCAAGGGTGAAAAGTTCAAGGGACAGAACCTTATGACGATAACAGACGGAATTATCCGCTTTGAAAGATAAAAAGGAGTGTTGAAAATGTCATTTGACAGACTTATTGCAAAGATCATCGAAACGGGCAACCCTACCGTTGTAGGACTTGACCCTAAGCTTGATTATGTTCCCGAATTCATCAAGAAAAAGGCTTTCGAGGAAAAGGGCGCTGACCTTAAAGGCGCGGCAAAGGCTATCCTTGAATTCAACAAGGCTATCATTGATGAAATTTATGACATCGTTCCTGCAATAAAGCCGCAGGCAGCTTACTACGAAATGTACGGCTGGCAGGGTGTTAAAACGCTTTACAAAACAATTGAATACGCACAGAGCAAAGGTATGTTTGTCATGGTTGACGGCAAGAGAAACGATATTGGTGCAACAATGGAAGCTTACACGAACGCTTACCTCGGCAGCACGGAAGTTAACGGAGTAAAGTTTGAGGGTTTCGGTGCTGATGCACTCACGGTAAACGGTTATCTCGGAACGGACGGCATCGCGCCCCTTACAAAGGTTTGCGCAGAGAATGACAAGGGTATCTTTGTTCTTGTCAAGACCTCCAACAAGTCCTCGGGTGAGCTTCAGGACAGGATTCTTGACGACGGCAAGACCATTTACAACACAATGGGCGAAATGTGTGAAGAATGGGGCAAGGACACAATCGGCAAGTACGGTTACTCCGCAGTCGGCGCAGTTGTCGGCGCAACATATCCCGAGCAGCTTGCTGAGATGAGAGCAAAGCTTCCGCACACATTCTTCCTCGTTCCCGGCTACGGCGCACAAGGCGGCGGTGCAGAGGGCGTTGCAAAGGCTTTCGATGAAAAGGGTCTTGGTGCTATCGTAAACTCTTCAAGAGCTGTTATGACTGCTTACAAGAAAGAGGGCTGTGACGAAAAGGACTTCGCCAAGGCTGCAAGAAGAGAATGTATCCGCATGAGAGAGGACATCACCTCGTTCGTTACTGCACTAAATACTAAACACCAATAAAACTATAGACAAAAAATCTGTGCAAAAACCATATATTAAAGTTTTTGCTTGATTTTTTGTATAGTTTTTAATTGGTCTTTAGTATCAAAAGTAAAATAAGGTACTTCTGACCTTTTTTACAATAAGGTCGGGAAATTCCGTTAATACATTATAAATCGGGAGGAAAAATAATGTCTTTATTCAACACAGGTGATAAAGCGTACATTATGCTTGAAAACGGAAAGATCTTCGAGGGCTACTCTTTCGGAGCAAAGGGTACTTCTTTCGGAGAGATCGTTTTTACAACAAGCATGACCGCTTATCAGGAAACTCTCACAGACCCGAGCTACTTCGGTCAGATCGTTACACAGACATTTCCGCTCATCGGAAACTACGGTGTGAACGAAGAGGACGGAGAATCCGAAAAGTCCTACGTCAACGGCTACATTGTAAGAGAATGGTGCAATTCCCCGTCCAACTTCAGAATGACGGGCGGCGTTGACGAATTTCTCGTAAAAAACAACATCATCGGCATACACTCCATCGACACAAGATGCCTTACAAGGATCATCCGTGAACACGGCGTTATGAACGGTGTTATCACAACGGAAAATGTTTACGAAAAGAAAGACGAGTTTCTCAAAAAAATCGCTGAATTCAAGATCGTGAATGCCGTTAAGTCGGTAACGATCCCAAACAAGAAGGAATATCCTGCCGAGAACTCGATCTGCAATGTTGTACTTTATGATTTCGGCTACAAGAGAAATATCCGCCGTGAGCTTATCAAGCGAGGCTGCAATGTTACCGTGGTTCCTGCTTCGACTACCGCGGAAGAAGTTATCGCAATGAAGCCTGACGGAATAATGCTTTCCAACGGCCCCGGAGATCCGGCTGAAAATGTTGAAGTTATCGCAGAGCTTAAAAAGCTCACAACTGCGAACATTCCGATCTTCGGAATTTGTCTTGGACACCAACTCATGGCTCTTGCGAACGGTGCTAAGACCGAAAAGCTCAAATACGGACACAGAGGTGCAAATCAGCCTGTTATCGACCTTGATATGGACAAGACGTTCGTTACCTCCCAGAACCACGGATATGCTGTAATAAGCGACAGCGTTCCGTCCGAAGTCGGCACGGTTTCACATATCAATGCCAATGACAAGACCTGCGAGGGTGTTCGCTACACCGCTTTCCCCTGCTTCACAGTTCAGTTCCACCCCGAAGCTTGCGGAGGTCCTCTCGACACCGCTTATCTTTTCGATAAATTCATTGATTTAATTAAGAAAAACAAGGAGGACAAGTAAAATGCCGCTTCGTAATGATATAAAAAAGGTCCTCGTTATCGGTTCAGGTCCTATCGTTATCGGTCAGGCTGCCGAATTTGACTATGCAGGCACACAGGCTTGCCGCGCTCTTAAACAAGAGGGTCTTGAAGTTATACTTATCAACTCCAACCCTGCTACGATCATGACCGATAAGGCAATGGCTGACAAGGTTTATATTGAACCGCTCACACTCGATGTTGTAAAGAAGATCATTGAAATTGAAAAGCCGGACAGCGTTCTTTCCACACTCGGCGGACAGACGGGTCTTACACTTTCCATGCAGCTTGCAGAGGAGGGCTTCCTCGAATCCCACGGTGTAAAGCTCCTCGGTGCTAACCCCGAAACCATTCACAAAGCTGAGGACAGACAGGCATTCAAGGACACTATGGAAAAGATCGGCGAGCCTTGCATCCCGTCCAAAGTTGTTGAAGATCTTGAAGACGCTGTTGATTTCTCAAACAATGTTATCGGCTACCCTGTAATTATCCGTCCTGCATTCACACTCGGCGGCACGGGCGGCGGTATCGCAAACAACGAAGAAGAGCTTCGTGATATTGCAACGAACGGACTTCGTCTTTCCCCTATCCACCAGATACTTGTTGAAAAATGTATCTCCGGTTGGAAAGAGATCGAGTTTGAAGTTATCCGTGACCGCAAGGACAATGTTATCACAGTCTGCTCGATGGAAAACTTCGACCCTGTCGGCGTTCACACGGGCGACTCTATCGTTATCGCACCTGCTGTAACACTCACTGATAAGGAATATCAGATGCTCCGTACAGCGGCTATCAACATTATTTCCGAACTTAAAGTAGAGGGCGGCTGCAACTGCCAGTTCGCACTTCACCCTACTTCCTTTGAATATGCTGTAATCGAGGTAAACCCGAGAGTTTCACGTTCTTCTGCACTTGCTTCCAAGGCAACAGGTTATCCTATCGCAAAGGTTGCGACGAAGATCGCTATCGGCTATACTCTTGACGAGATCATCAACGCTGTAACGGGCAAGACTTATGCCTGCTTTGAGCCTGCACTCGATTATGTTGTTGTAAAGTTCCCTAAGTGGCCTTTCGACAAGTTCGTTTACGCAAAGAGAACACTCGGCACACAGATGATGGCAACGGGCGAAGTTATGGCTATCGGTACTTCGTTCGAGCAGGCTATGATGAAAGCTGTACGTTCTATCGAACTCGGAATGGACAGCATGAACCTCAAAAAACTTGCAAACGTTCCTACAGAAGAGATCGAAAAGCTCCTTTACAATGTTGATGACGAGCGTTCATTCGTTGTATTTGAAGCTTTGAAGCGCGGAATTTCCGTTGATAAGATACATGAGATCACAAGGATCGACAACTGGTTCATCTCCAAGCTCAAAAACCTTGTTGAGCTTGAAAAATATCTTGCTGACGGCACACTCACCGATGATAAATATGACCTTGCAAAGCGTTATGGCTACCTTGACAGCACTATCGAGCGCATCAGCGGTCAGAAATGCCCGAAGCACCGTGACTTCGTTTACAAAATGGTTGACACCTGCGCAGGTGAATTCAAGGCTGAAACACCTTACTTCTACTCTACCTATGACGAAGAGAACGAAGCTCTCCAGTTCCTTGACAGAAAGAAGACCGACAAGAAAAAGATCATCGTTTTCGGTTCAGGTCCTATCAGAATCGGTCAGGGTATCGAATTCGACTACTGCTCCGTTCACTGCGTATGGGCGCTCAAAGAAATGGGTTATGAAGCTGTTATCTGCAACAACAACCCTGAAACTGTTTCCACCGACTTTGATACGGGTGACAGACTTTACTTCGACCCGCTCACCAAGGAAGACGTTGCTTCTCTTATCGCAACCGAAAAGCCTGACGGCGTAGTTGTACAGTTCGGCGGTCAGACTGCTATCAAACTCACAAAATATCTTGACGAAATGGGCGTAAACATTCTCGGTACTTCTGCTGACAGCATCGACGCAGCCGAAGACAGAGAGCGTTTCGACGAACTCCTCAACAAGTGCGGTATCCCACGTCCTGCAGGTCACACTGTAATGAATGTTGATGAAGCTCTTGCAGCTGCTGAAAGCCTCGGCTACCCTGTTCTCATGCGTCCGTCCTATGTTCTCGGCGGTCAGAATATGATAATTGCACACTCCGATCAGGATATCATCGAATATATGTCTATCATCACAAGAGGCGGACTTGAAAACCCTGTTCTCATCGATAAATATATGATGGGCAAGGAAGTCGAAGTTGACGCTATCTGCGACGGTACAGACTATCTTATCCCCGGTATCATGGAGCATATCGAACGTGCAGGTATCCACTCGGGCGACTCTATCTCCGTTTACCCTGCAATGACGCTCACGAAGAAGATCCGCGAAACTATCATCGACTACACAAAAAAGCTTGCATTTGAGCTTAAAGTAATCGGTCTTGTAAACATTCAGTATGTTGTTTACAACAACGAAGTTTACGTTATAGAAGTAAACCCACGTTCTTCCAGAACTGTTCCGTATATTTCAAAGGTAACGGGCGTTCCTATGGTCGATATCGCAACAAAGATAATGCTCGGTGAAACCCTCAAACAGCAGGGTTACGAGAGCGGCCTTTACAGAGAGGCTGAGTATATCGCTGTCAAAGTTCCTGTTTTCAGCTTTGCAAAGCTCCACGATGTTGATACGGCACTCGGACCTGAGATGAAGTCCACGGGTGAATGTCTTGGTATCGCTCACAACTTTGAAGACGCTCTTTACAAGGGACTTGTCGGTGCAGGCTATGACCTCACCAAGAAAACCGGCGGCGGCGTTCTCATTACCGTTCGTGATACTGACAAGCAGGAAATTCTCTACGTTGCCGAAAAGTTTGAGCGTCTTGGCTTCACGCTTTATGCAACGAGCGGAACTGCTTCGATACTCAACAGAAATATGATCGCAGCGAATGTTGTCCGCAAGGCTTCCGAAGAAGGTCCGAACGTTATGGATCTCCTCGACAGCGGCAAGATCGACTACGTTATCTCGACCTCCGCAAAGGGCAGACTTCCTGCTCTCGACAGCGTAAAGATACGCCGTAAGACGGTTGAGCGTTCTATCTGCTGCCTTACAGCTATCGACACTGCGAATGCTGTTGCTGATATTCTTGCAATGGGCAAGAACATTGACGACATCGAAATGGTAGATATCACAAAGATATAAGTGAGGGAACGCCCAGCGGCGAATTCGCGCCATCGCTTCACTTCGTTCCGCTTTTGTTCACAGCAAGGGTCAGTTTGTATCCGCGGAAGAAGGTTTGGCATATATCCGCTGAATTATAATCAAAAACGCAGCCTGCCCATTAACGGACAGGCTCGTTTGGGATAAGAATGATTTTTCACACGAATCAACATAAGACCGACATAAACCGGAGGGAAAATTTATGAGCTGGGACGAAAAGCTTGACTCGACTTTTTTTAGAGATCAGAACTTCGACATAAACGGCGAGCGTATGCGCGTTGCACTTCGCGGATTCAAAATTTCGCTTATCTATGAGCTTATCAGCAGCGCGGCGATGATGTATTTATCGTTTCTTATGGTTCTTTATAAGTCTGCATCCGTCATTTCCAACTCAATTGCGGGAAATATTCTCGACACGATAAACGAAGCTATCATCGATACGGGAAAAAGCATTTCAAGTGTTGCTTACGAAACAAGCGGATGGCTTATAACATTTCCCCTTGCATTGCTGACGATCATCTTTTCGCTTCTCGGGAACACATTTCATATGAAATTTGCTCCGAAAGTAATGGCTGTCATCTATCCTGCGCATCTTATACTCGGAATTCTCGCAGGATTTGGACTTTTTGACGATATGAACGGCTTCTGGGCGGTCATGCTCATGATTTACGCCCTTGCAGGCTTCTGGATAAATGATTTTACGGCGCGTGGACTGAAAGAGCTTGATTATCTTGTAACTCAGGAGGGTTTTCCGACATTCAACCTTGCTATCTTCTATTTTCGACGCTCGCATTATGCGAAAATGCGTGAAAAATGGCTTGCGGAACACCCCGAGCAAAAGGCAGCTCCGAAACTTGAAACCGAAGAAAAGCGACTGGAAATGCTTAATATAACGGCGGAAAAAGAACAGCTCGGCGTTATCCCGAACATTCGGGTAACGGCTGATTCTGCGGAAAAATGGCTCGAACAGAACAAGCTTGAAACCGACAAGAAGCAAAGCGACAGCGTTAAGGAAAACGCGATGGACGACCTTTCGACCGATGATCTCATTCTCCCGGATACAGATGAATATTACGCCAAAAGCATAGAGCCGAAAGTAAAAAGGCATTAATACTGATCTATAATGAATGTATAGACAAAAATCGTTGCAAGATCCATTTAAAGCTGTTTTCAACATCAACCTGTTTTCAACAGCTTCAGCTTTCGCTTGATTTTTGTACACATTCCGATCAGATATTAGTATAAGGAGGTTATTATGAAATACACACAAGGATGCTACCCTATCATATCCAAAACAGCTCTTGCAAAAGAGATCTACGATATGACGATACTCTGCCCCGATGCTGCGCAGGCTGCACAGGCAGGTCAGTTCATTAACATAAAGGTTGACGGATTTATGCTCCGCCGTCCTATATCGATCTGCGGAATCGACAAGGAAAAAGGTACTCTCCGCATCGTTTTTGAAGTTCGCGGAAAAGGTACAAAGGAGCTTTCACAGCTTGCAGAGGGCGACCTCATTGACATTATTGCTCCGCTTGGCGGAAACGGATTCAAGTTTGACGGATATAATAAGGCTGTCATTATCGGCGGCGGCATAGGAAATCCTCCGATGCTCCCTATTGCTGAACACTTCGGCACAAATGCTAAGATAATAAGCGGTTTCAGAAACTCTTCCGCTGTTATTCTTCAGAATGATTTTGCAAAAACAGGCGCACAGACTATCCTCTGCACCGATGACGGTTCGGCAGGAAGAAAGGGCTTCGTTACCGATGCTCTCAAAGAGGAGATCGCAAAGGAAAAACCCGACGTTATCTATGCCTGCGGTCCTTCCGTGATGCTCAAGAGAATTGTTGAGATCGCAAGAGAAAACGGCATCAGGACGCAGGTTTCGCTTGAAGAAAGAATGGGCTGCGGAATAGGTGCTTGCCTTGTCTGCGTTTGCAGAACTATCCGCGACGGCGAGGAATTCTATTCCCATGTCTGCAAGGACGGCCCTGTATTTGACGGCGAGGAGGTAAATTTCGATGAATAAATTAGCTGTAAATTTCGCAGGCGTTGACTTCAAAAACCCCGTTATCCCTGCATCGGGAACATTCGGCTACGGCAAGGAATACGAAGAATTCTTTGACCTTTCCAGGCTCGGCGGCATCAGTGTAAAAGGCACGACCGAAAAGCTCCGCACGGGAAATCTTCCCCCGAGAATCGCAGAAACACCGTCGGGTATGCTCAACAGCGTCGGACTTCAGAATCCCGGCGTTGACCACTTTATTGCACACGAACTCCCCTACCTTATGGGAAAAAATACAGTTATCATCGCAAATATGGCAGGCTCGACTGCCGACGGCTACCGTGAAGTTGCTGAAAAACTCGATCAGACCGACGTTCCGATGATCGAAGTAAACATCTCCTGCCCGAACGTCAAGGCAGGCGGTGCAGCATTCGGCGTAAGCTGTGAGGGTGCGGCTCAGATAACAAAGATAGTTCGCGCCGCAACAAAGAAGCCGATAATGATAAAGCTTTCCCCTAACGTTACGAACATTGCAGAAATCGCAAAGGCCGTCGAAGCCGAGGGCGCAGATGCAGTTTCGCTTATCAATACGCTTCTCGGAATGAGAATAGATATCCGTACAAAGCGTCCTATTCTCCACAACAATGTCGGCGGACTTTCGGGTCCGGCTGTTTTCCCCGTTGCAGTAAGAATGGTATGGCAGGTCGCAAATGCCGTTAAAATTCCCGTATGCGGAATGGGCGGCATCTCCACTTGGGAGGACGCTGTTGAAATGATGATGGCAGGTGCTTCGACTGTTCAGGTAGGTGCTGCACTTTTCAACGATCCTCTTGCGGCTGTAAAGATCATCGATGGTCTTGAAAAATATGTTGAGGACAACCACCTCAACAGCATCAATGACATTGTCGGTGCTGTTAAGCCATGGTAAAATCGGAGGTCACCTCTTTATAAATGGAAACTAAAAAAAGCATACTTGAAAATCCAAAGATGGTACTTCCGTCGGCGATGCTCTGCTGCCTTTTGTGGGGCAGCGCGTTTCCGCTGGTGAAGATCGGATTTTCTTGGCTCAACATTTCGTCCGAGGATATCCCGACAGAAATTCTTTATGCAGGACTACGCTTCACGCTCGCAGGAGTGATCGCAATTATCATCACAAGCCTTATAGGCGGAAAGTTTCTCCGTCCGACATTGAAAAGCCTGCCGAAAGTTTTCTCGCTCAGTATGTTCCAGACGATATTGCAGTATCTTTTCTTCTATATCGGACTTTCCAACACCTCGGGCGTTAAGGCTTCGGTAATCGAAGCGATGAACGTTTTCGTTGCGCTTATTGTTTCCTGCCTTATCTTCCGAATGGAAAAATTCACGGCAGCGAAAATCATCGGAAGCGTTATCGGATTTGCAGGAGTTGTTATAATCAATGTCAGCAAGGGCGACCTCGCAGGCGGACTCACGCTCAAAGGTGAGGGCTTCATACTTATCTCGACCGTAGCATATGCGTTCTCTTCCGTGCTGATGAAGCACTGGTCGAACGCAGAAAATCCGATGATGATGAGCGCATGGCAGTTTCTGCTCGGCGGAATAGTTATGTCGATACTTGGTTTTGCGCTTGGCGGCAGGATAAACGGCTTCGATTTAAGATCTGTTCTGCTCCTTATCTATCTTGCTTCGCTTTCCGCTATCGCATATTCGCTCTGGGCATCGCTCCTAAAATATTATCCCGTATCAAGGATCGCGGTTTACGGTTTTATGAACCCTGTTTTCGGATTCATTCTTTCGGCGTTCCTGCTCGGAGAATCAGAAGCGTTCGGTCTGAAAAGCATTGCGGCACTCGTGCTTGTGTGCCTTGGAATTTACATTGTCAATTACACAAAAAAATCGAATAAAGTATAAAATAACCGCTGTTCAAAATAGAATTTGAACAGCGGTTATTTTTCATCAAGCTTTTCCTTAATAATTCCGTAAAGTACAGAGGTTATAGGGACGGCTAAAAGGATTCCAACACAGCCGCCGAGCTTTGCACCGATAAGAATTGCGATAAGCACGGGCAGCGGCGGAAGTCCCATACTTTTTCCGACCACTTTCGGATAGATAAGGTTATTTTCAAGCTGCTGCAGAACGATTATGAATACCACGAACCATACTGCTGATATAGGTTTAACAAGGAAAAGCAGAAAGGCACACGGTATCGTTCCGATTATCGCACCGACAACGGGCAAAAGCGCAGTTATGCCTATGATAAAGCTTATCAGAAGCGCATAATCGAACCTGAACAGCTTCATTCCGACATAACAAAGTCCTCCGAGTATCGCCGCTTCGGTGATCTGACCGCTGACAAAGCGTGAAAAGACCTCGTAAACGGTGTAATAAAGCTTCGCATAACGCTTGTAACGCTGTTCGGACATTATTTTCTGCGAAATTTTGCGGACGATGCTCCGTAACTTATCCTTTGCGATGAGAATATAGATCGAGATCACTATCCCGATGAAAAAATCGGTCATAAATCCGACAAAACCTGCGGTTTTTCCGTAAAAATCAGCCGCTATCTCGGGCAGCTTCTCCCCTGCCTTTTCGATTATCAAACCGACCGCAGGAATTATCCCGAGTTTGTCATTTTCCGAAAGCTTGCTGTAAAAATATTTTATCCTGTCAAAATATATGTCGCTGTTTGAAACAAGAATTTTAACGCTGTCCAAAATTTGCGGAATAATGATCCCGACAGCCGCCGCAGTGATCGCAACGAGCATAATATATCCCAGCGTGACAGAAAGCACCCATCGTGCCTTGTGTTTTTCGCTTCTTGAGCTTGCAGTTATCCTTGCAATGCTGTTAAAAGCGGTATAGTGTCGCTTTGCCGAGCGTGATAAAATTTTATCCGAGAACTTTCCGCAGAGTTCGTATATTTTACAGACGGGACGGTTTATCACGAATGCCGCAGCCATTCCTATAATTATCGGACGGAAAACCTGAAATGCACCGCTGATAAGCCGAAAAGCGAGTTCGGGATTTACAGCCGCTGCAAGCAGCAGCGCTCCGCCGAATATCATGATTTTATACTTTCGCTCCAACTCCGCACCGTCCTTTCAGCCTTCCCTACTCTATATTTTAGTCGGAAAACCGAAAAGGTATGCAAAAAGGGTATCGAAATTTCATCGATACCCTCTTATATTTTTTACTTTTCAACAGGTGTGCAGAGAACACGAACCTTTGGGAGAGTTTTGAGTGTGTAGTAGTAGTTTGTATCCCAGTCGCTGCCCTGTGTGCTGTCGTTTTCGCCGCTTGCAGGAGGTGCAAAAAGCTTGATAGTCATATCAGCTGCACCGTCAAGGTGGTTCTCGAAGAATGCAGGCATAAGGTCGATAGTGCGAGCCTCGGGTGACTTGTAGAACCACTTGCCGTTTATCTCGAGCATATAGTTGCCGTCATCTTCCTTATCGAAAACAACTTCGCAGAAGTGCGGATCACTGTCGAAATGTACGGGAATTGCAATGCCGTCAGCATCCTCCGAGCCGCCCCAACGAAGTGTTACGGGAAGCTGTGCTTCGTCATTCTGTGTCATTTCGGGGCTGAAGAGCTTACTGTGAATGATCTCTTTGTATGTTTTCATAAGCGGCTGTTCGATGCCGACATCTTCATTGTTCGGATCCTGAATTTCAAGTCCGAGTCTGCCGCGGTCACGGAACTGATACATTGTGAAGCCGCTGAACCAGTCAGGCTGTTCCTTTTCGAGAATATCGCAGAAATCACGAACCATTTTCGCCTGGTCGTAAGGGCCTGTAACGTCGCCGTCAGCGTTGAATTCAGCCATTGTCATCGGCTTGCCCACGCCGCCGTTGAGATACTTGAATCTTTCGTAGCTGAGCTTTGTGAGGTTGTAGGTATTCTCGACCTTGCTGCGTGAGTGAGATGTTCCGCCCGGCTCTGCAACATCGAAAGGCCAGCCCCAGTGGAGAGCCATATACTTATCAACAGACCATACATCAGCCTCGGGAACGCACTGAGCGAACTCCTTTTCCATTTCCATTTCTTCACCGTTTTCGGGGTGTTCGATACCGCCGATGCACATTACTGTCTTAACGTTCGGTGCATATTCGTGAATGATCTTTGAGAAGTGAACGAAGAAGTCAGCTACCTGCTGATATGTTGCTCGTTTATTAAAGGAGAACCAGTTGCCTGTAGCTTCATGATTGATTCGGAGGAACATTCTTCCGAATGTGCGAAGATCCTTCGCGATAGCGATGAGCTGCTCATCGGAAACATTAGGGTCAACTGTGAGTGTGAGGTTTACGTCCTGACCATGGCGGCGAACATCACGCATATATGTGAAAGGCTCGCCTGTTCTGTCGCCCTCAAGACCGCCCTTGTATGTGAAATAGTCATCGTAAGGATAGTCCCACTGGAAAGTTACGTTTGCATCCTTCATAACTTCGGAAATTCTTCCCGGAAATTCCTTGTCGAGCGGATAATAGCAATACATAAGCGAAACAGCTCTGTGAGGTCTGCCGAGCTTATTGATGATATAATCCTGATTTACATATTCTCCTCTTTCCGAACCGTCGCCGATATCAACTGCATACTTAGCAGCACCCAGATGAACGCCGTAAATTTTATCTGCCATAACTTCTCCTCCGTATTTTATCATAATTTTCGGTATCGTTGAAAACGTTTTCAACTTTATTATTTATATGATACAACATTTCTAAAAAAATTGCAAGGGGTATATAAAATTTTACGTTTTGTACAAAAATACAAGACTGTTTTATATAAAAATAAAGCCCCCGAACGATCAGGAGCTTTATCGTTATATCTTATAAATTAAACACCGTACTTAGCAGTATTTACAGCAATACCAACGCCCATTGTTGAAGAAACAACGCAGGACTTGAAGTATGTGCCCTTTGCAGCAGCAGGCTTAGCCTTTGCAACTGCTTCGAGAAGTGTGTTAAGGTTCTGGTCGAGCTTTTCAGGACCGAAAGAAGCCTTACCGATCGGGCAGTGGATAATGTTTGTCTTATCAAGACGGTATTCGATCTTACCAGCCTTAGCTTCTGTTACAGCCTTTGCAACATCAGGAGTAACTGTACCTGCCTTGGGGTTAGGCATGAGTCCGCGAGGACCGAGAACCTTACCGAGTCTACCAACAACGCCCATCATATCAGGGGAAGCGATAAGAACGTCGAAATCCATCCAGTTTTCCTTGAGGATCTTCTGTGCGAGGTCTTCAGCACCAACGTAATCAGCACCTGCAGCCTTTGCAGCTTCTTCCTTTTCAGGCTTGCAGAATACGCAAACTCTTACCTTCTTACCTGTACCGTTAGGAAGTACAACTGCACCTCTAACCTGCTGGTCAGCGTGACGGGAGTCAACGCCCAGACGGATATGAACCTCAATTGTTTCATCAAACTTAGCCTTTGCTGTCTTGCAAGCAAGGTCAAGTGCTTCAGCTGTTTCATAAAGCTTTGCGCTGTCAACAAGCTTTACACTTTCATTATATTTTTTACCGTGTTTCATTATTAATTTATCCTCCTTTAAGTGGTAATGCCCTTATCAAAAGGGCTGTCCCATAACAGATCGGGACGTGTAGCGGAATGTTCCTCCCACCATAGCTGCGAAGAAAATTCAGTTAAAATTCAATTAGTCAACAACTTCTACGCCCATGGAACGTGCAGTACCTGCGATCATGCTCATAGCAGTTTCGATGGTTGCAGCGTTAAGGTCAGGCATCTTTGTTTCTGCGATCTTGCGGATCTGATCCTTAGTGATCTTACCAACCTTGGTCTTGTTAGGAACTCCGGAACCGCTTTCAATACCGATTGCCTTCTTGATAAGAACGGCTGCGGGAGGAGTCTTAGTGATGAATGAGAAAGAACGGTCTGCATATACTGTGATAACTACAGGAATGATAAGACCGATATCGTTCTTAGTTCTCTCGTTGAATTCCTTTGTGAATGCCATAATATTTACACCATGCTGACCGAGAGCAGGACCAACAGGGGGAGCAGGAGTAGCCTTACCTGCAGCGATCTGAAGCTTAATTAAGCCAACAACTTTCTGTGCCATATTGAATGCACCTCCGTAATATAGAAGGATCTGAAAAAAGATCCATACAGTTTATGTTTTTTCCTGACAAGATCAATACTCGTCAGTTTTTACAACCTTTGAAATTTCAAGAGTTGCAAGAGTTTCTCTGCCGAACATCGATACCGATACATCAACAGTCATATCTTCGGTATTGACATTCTTAACTTCTCCGACAAAGCCTTCCATTGTACCCGATGTGATCTTGACTCTGTCGCCCTCCTTGATATTAACTTCAACGATAGTTTCGTTAGTATCAACGCCGAGTGCGGCAACTTCCTTATCGGAAAGCGGAACTGGCTTTGAAGCAGGTCCGACGAATCCCGTTACGCCTCGTACATTTCGTACAACGTACCATGAATCATCATTCAGAACCATTTTCACGAGAACATATCCCGGGAAAATCTTTCTGTCAACTTCGCGTTCCTTATTTGTTTCGGTAAGTTCCTTAACGTGTTCTGTCGGGATGCTTACCATTGGGATAAGGTCACGGAGATTACGGTTTTCGACAACTTTATCGATAGTATCTTTTACCTTATTCTCATAACCGGAATAGGTGTGAATGACATACCATTTTGCTGTTTCTGACATTCTTCTATCTTCCTTTCGCAAAAGCGCTTATATGCCAAGACTGAGCTTGAGCAAAGCGGCGAGTCCGCTGTCGATTCCCCAGATTACTATACCGCAGACGCACATTGCAACAAGAACGACCGCAGTATTGTTGATGACCTTCTTTTTGCTCGGCCATACAACC
The DNA here is from genome assembly GCA_945868475.1 of uncultured Ruminococcus sp. GTDB lineage: Bacteria > Bacillota > Clostridia > Oscillospirales > Ruminococcaceae > UMGS363. The sequence goes on from CAMBLM010000008.1 coordinate 38,243, forward strand.
TTTTTGATCTCGCCTTTCAAATCCTTGAAGAACTTGGCAACGGGGTTCTGTTTTTTCTGACCCTTAGCCTTTGCCTTGGCATTATCCTTCACGATCTTGTCGGCTTTGGCTTCCGCCTGAGCAACGATGGATTTTTTGGACGGCGATTTAGCTTGATTTTTTTTGCTATCAGCCATTTTCACACCTCTTCCTTACTTGGTTTCTTTGTGAAGAGTATGCTTCTTGCAGAACTTACAATACTTATTCATTTCAAGTCTGTCCGGATCGTTCTTCTTGTTCTTCTTAGTATTGTAGTTGCGCTGCTTGCACTCTGTGCAGGCTAATGTTACCTTTACTCTCATATCGGCACCTCCTATTAAATGTCCTCTTTGTGAGAACGTTTCGATTTCGCAGGAACTTGTGTCCCTGTGCCTCCCTCTGTGGCAATTTCCGATACAAAGCATTTTGAACAGCTTTGTACACTTTGTCGAGAGGTCATGTCCCATATTTTCGGGTACAAAAAATAGACCTCTGCAAGAGGTAGTTTTATTCTACCACATTCAGAGGTCATTTGTCAAGTGTTTTTTCGTAATTTTCAATAATTTTTTCTAATAATTTTCTACAGACAGAAAATCTCACTTTATTTCATGACATTCGGGAAGCTTTCTCGGCGAATCGGGTGAATATGCCCAGTGAACCGCATTTGTGATTATCCTTTGTATCTCCGGCATAAAATATATCGGGTATTCCTCATGTCCCGGCTGAAAATAAAATATCTTTCCATAGCCTCGTGTAAAGGTAACTCCGCTGCGGAACTTCTCTCCCCTGCCAAAAGCCCCCTCGAACACGACATCATCGGGCTTCGGGATATCGAACCACTCGCTGTACATTTCTTCGTGGGGAATATTTATCACCGCTGGAACTCCGTCCGCTATCGGGTGTAAAGGCTTGACACATTGCAGCGTTTCACTGTCGTTGTTGCGCCAGTTGAGTGACATCGTCGTTCCCATAAGTGCTTTCATTATCTTGGAATAATGTGCCGAGTGAAGAGCGATAAATCCCATTCCGCCGAGGACAGCCTCTTGAATAAGCTTCACATTTTCATCGGTCATCTCTTCATGACGGGCATGCGCCCACCATATCAGAACATCGGTATTTTTAAGCATTTCCTCGGAAATACCCTGGTTTTCCATATCAAGCGTTGCGCATCGTACCGTTATATCTTCATCAGTGTCAAGGAAATCAGCTATACAGCCGTGTATTCCTTTCGGATAGACTTTAGCTATCCCCTCATATTCACGCTCATGAACATATTCATTCCATACAGTTACTCTTATCATTCAAGCATACCTCTTAAATTTTCCGCTGATTTTTTCATAAACATAAGCTGGTCATAAGCACCGAAATGTTCTATAGTAAAAATGCCGTCATAGCCGTCCTTCACAAGTTCTTTGACTATATGCGCAACCGCAGCACAGCCGTCACCCGTCGGGCAGGCGTACATTTCCGTTCCGTCAACGGCGCACTTCATTTCACAGCGTTCATCGGGAGTCATACTCCTGTCCTTGCAGTGAACGTGTACGATATATGGCCTCAAACGCTCAAAAGCATAGTTCTCCGACTCTGCACTGTACATAAAATTACCCGTATCGAAAGTTACCTTTAAATATGGTATCTCATTTACGAAGTCCAACATTCGTTCCGAGGTCGATATCGGACTCAGAAAATCATCAAAGTCCTCAATAGTCGGAGTAAGTCCCTTTTCGTGAGCATATTCGCAGACCTTTTTCATCGCAAAGATCATTTTTTCGCGTTCATTTTCCATAACGGACTTATCATTCGCAGAATAAAATCCCGGAATAAGCATAATTTTCTCCGAGCCAAGCTCAGCTGCCCTGTCACAGTGGTAAAACGCTCCGCCGAGGTCGTCCGAATTTGCAAAATCATAAAACCCGTAAACTGACGAGATCTTCATGCCCGAATCGGAAAGAAGCACTGCTGTTTCATCATTTTTCAGGTCTGCAATATCGAATTCAAGATAGTTTATCCCTAAGCTTTTAGCGATATCAATAACTTCGGAAACTGTTTTGCCACTCTGCTGTGCGGCTTCGCAGATATGGTGATAAAAAACGGAAAGCTTCATTTTTGCAGACCTCCACGGTTAGAATATTTTTATTATACCATATTAAATACATTTTTTCAACATAAAATTTTGCAAAAATCCACTTGACGGCGGCTTATGTTTATGATAAAGTATTCATTGTCAAAACGGCGTATCTGCGTTTGATAAAACTAACTTTTTCATAAATAACGTCAATTCTGTTATATAATACATCAGATCATACAATGATTTTGTATAATAATCGATTGACAGAACCGCAAAAAAAAGTTATAATAGGCTTACTTATAAAAGTTATAGCCAACTAACTTATGTTTATGAAAGAGGAAATTTTATGACGCTTAACGAACTTGAAACGGGCGGAACTGCGGTGATAACAGCCGTAAGGGGCGATGGTGCTTTGCGCTGCCGCCTGCTCGATATGGGACTCATCCCGAAAACAAAGGTAATGATACGCAAAGTTGCACCTATGGGTGACCCTATTGAGCTTTTCCTGCGCGGATATGAACTTACAATACGCCTTGACGATGCAAAACTTATCGATATTATCCCCGAAACAAACAATAAGGGGGTATCGGTATGATATTCGCACTTGCGGGAAACCAGAACTGCGGCAAGACAACGCTCTTCAACCAGCTCACGGGTTCAAATCAGCATGTCGGAAACTTTCCGGGCGTTACCGTTGACAGCAAATCAGGCAGCGTTCGCGGACTAAAAAACTGCGAGGTCGTCGATCTCCCCGGTATTTACTCGATCAGACCTTACACGAATGAGGAAATAGTCACCCGTGATTTTCTCATTGAACAGAAGCCGAACGCGATAATCAACATTGTTGACGCAACGAATATCGAACGAAACCTTTATCTCACACTCCAGCTTCTCGAAATGAACATTCCGACAGTGCTTGCTCTGAATATGATGGACGAAGTGCGAAACAACGGTGGAACGATCGATGTTGAAAAACTTTCGGCAAATCTCGGTATTCCCGTTGTTGCGATAAGCGCAGCCAAGAACGAGGGCGTTGACGAACTTATACAGACCGTTTACGAAACAGCTGTAAAGAAGCTTCTACCGACAAAGAAAGACTTTTGCAGCGGCGCAGTCCACCGCTGTATCCACGCTGTCACGCATCTTATCGAAGACCACGCCGCTGCTGCGGAGATCTCTCCCCGTTTTGCTGCGACCAAACTTGTCGAGCAAGACCCTTACATAATCGAAAAGCTTCGCATAAACGAAAATGAGCGCGATATGATCGAACACAGCGTTTCCGAAATGGAATCGGAAACAGGACTTGACCGTAATGCCGCTCTTGCCGATATGCGCTACACCTTTATCGAAAAAGCCTGCGCGGACACGGTCGTAAAATGTCACGAAAGCAAGGAACACGCACGGAGCGTAAAGATAGATAAAGTCCTCACGGGAAAATACCTCGCTATCCCCGTTTTCATCATCATTATGCTGCTCATCTTCTGGCTGACGTTCGATGTCATCGGCTCATTTTTGAGCGACCTTTTAAGCCTTGGCATAGATAAAGTAACAAGCGTTGTTGACACTGCTCTGACGGCTTATGGACTTAATCCCGTTGTACACAGCCTTGTTATCGACGGTATTTTCTCGGGTGTTGGCAGCGTTCTCAGCTTCCTGCCGATAATCGTTGTGCTGTTCTTCTTCCTCTCGATGCTCGAGGACAGCGGATATATGGCACGCGTTGCGTTCGTTATGGATAAGCTTCTGAGAAAGATCGGTCTTTCGGGACGTTCGTTCGTACCGATGCTGATAGGCTTCGGATGCAGTGTTCCTGCGATAATGGCAACAAGAACGCTTTCCTCAGAGCGCGACCGCAAAATGACGATATACCTCACCCCGTTTATGAGCTGCAGTGCCAAGCTGCCTATCTACGCAGTTTTCACACAGGCTTTCTTCGTTAAATACAAAGCACTTGTAATGATATCGCTTTATGTCGGCGGAATAATCGTAGGAATTCTCTGCGGACTTATTATGAACAAGACACTTTTCAGAGGAAATCCCGTTCCGTTCGTAATGGAGCTGCCAAACTACCGTCTGCCTTCGCCGAAAAGCGTTGGCATGCTGATGTGGGAAAAGGCAAAGGATTTCCTGCAGAAAGCATTCACCGTTATTTTCGTTGCGACCATTATAATTTGGTTCTTCCAGACATTCGACCTCAAATTCAATGTTGTTTCCGACAGTTCTGACAGCATTCTCGCCGCGATAGGAATGTTGATAGCACCGATACTCAAACCGCTCGGCTTCGGCGACTGGAGAGTTTCGACTGCCCTTATTTCAGGCTTCACGGCAAAGGAATCGGTGGTTTCAACGCTTGCCGTTCTCACGGGTTCAAACATTTCAAACCTCAGTGAAGTTCTCGGAACGGTATTTACGCCTCTCACTGCTGTAAGCTTTTTAGCCTTTACACTTCTTTACACACCATGCGTTGCCGCAATTGCAGCGGCAAAACGCGAACTCGGAAGCGGTCGGGCAGCATTCGCGCTCTGTTTGTTCCAGTGCTGCATGGCTTGGGCCGTTTCGTTCGCGGTTTATAACATAGGAAGTTTATTGGTATAAAGCCGCTCTGTAAAAGTATTTTACTTTACAGTGTATTTCAGATATTTTCTGTTTCACCAAAGGAGTTTATATGGGTCTTGCCGATTGGATAGCACTTGCACTGATAGGCTTTGCAGTCGTATGTGCTGTGATATATATGATAAAAAGCAGGAAAAGTGGAAAAGGCTGCTCGGGCTGCCCTTATTCGGGGAGCTGCGGTCAAAAATGCGATAAAAACAAGAAGGGATAACAATGGCACAGAAACGAAATTACCAGCTTGAACTTGAACACATTTTAAATAGTATAGACCCCGATTCTCCGCCGAAGCTTCTTCTTCAAAGCTGCTGTGCGCCTTGTTCAAGCTACGTTCTCGAATACCTCTCAAATTATTTTTCGATAACGGTATTCTATTTTAACCCGAATATTTATCCCGAAGAGGAATTCTACAAGCGAAGTGCCGAGCAGAAACGTTTGCTCTCGCTTATTGATTTCAAAAATCCCGTTGATTTCACCGAGATAGGCTATCAGTCCGAACGCTTTTATGCCGCCGTAAAGGGACTTGAACATATCAAGGAGGGCGGCGAACGCTGTTATTCCTGCTACAAGCTTCGTCTTGAACAGACTGCGGAACTTGCCAAAGAGCGCGGTTTTGACTTTTTCACGACAACGCTCTCGATAAGTCCATACAAAAATGCCGATTGGCTCAATGAGATAGGCGAAGCACTTGCGCAGAAATACGGCGTCCGCTATCTTACATCGGATTTCAAGAAAAAGAACGGCTACAAACGCTCGACAGAGCTTTCGGAAAGCTTCGGAATGTACCGTCAGAACTACTGCGGCTGCGTTTTCTCGATGAAAGAACGTGAGGAAGCAATGAAAAACAAGGAACGAAATGAATAAAACTATGGAAATAAAAGGATTTACTTATGGCTTTGATGCAAGAAAGGGTATGCTCACCGACCCACGCGCCATTGAATCAATGGAAAAACTCGCATCACTCGGCACGAACTGGGTCTGCCTTGCAATGACTATCGAGCAGGATCATTTTTACTCGACGAAGTTTGGCTTCGACTATCGAAAGCACTCGACCGACAAGGAGCTGACCTTTGCAATAAACAAGCTCAGATCTCTCGGTCAGAAGATATGCCTTAAACCTATCCTCAACTGCGCCGACGGAACTTGGAGAGCAAACATCGGCTTCCCCGAGGCTGACTGGGGCGATGTTGACTATTGGAAAGAATGGTTCTCCTGCTATACGGCGTTCATATGCCACTATGCCGAGATCGCCGAAGATACAGGCTGTGAAATGCTCTGCATAGGCTGTGAAATGCTTGGAACGGAGCGCAAGGAAGAACATTGGCGTTCACTCATCGCAGAAGTTCGCAAAGTTTATCACGGCGAACTTGTTTACAACGCAAATCACGGCAAGGAACGCAACATCAAATGGTTCGATGCAGTTGATTATATAGGCACTTCGGCTTATTACCCAGTTTCAAACGGTGCCGGAGCTTCGCTCGAAGATATGTGCAAGGCCTGGGAACACCACAAAAAAGACCTCGCGGCACTTTCCGCCGAGCTTGGCAAGAAGATAATATTTATGGAAATAGGCTGCCGAAGCGCAAGCGGCTGTTCCTCAATGCCGTGGGATTTCACCCACCCCGATCTCCCCTACGATGAGGACGAGCAGGCGAATTTCTATGAATCCGCTATGAAAACTATGTGGAACGAGGACTGGTTCTGCGGTTTCTTCTGGTGGGACTGGTACACATTCCTCCCAACGAAAGAAAAAGAGCTTGGTTTTTCAATTTACGGCAAGAAAACCGAGGATATCGTCAGAAAGATGTACACAAACGGCTGATTTCTGCAAGTTTTGTTTAAGAATTATTCATTAATAAGCCTTTTCAAGCAATAAATCTCACTTTTTATGTTAAAAATGCCTAAATATCGTCAAAATGATATGTTAAATTCATCTTGTTTTAACCTTGACTTTTGCGGTTTAAAAAGGTATCATTTATATAGTGTAAAAGGTAACAGGGAAAAAATTGAATTAAGTGAGTCCCTGCGTACTTGCCGCACACCGCCGCGCGGCTTTGCATTACACATCAAATATGGCGGAGAAAAGGGAGTTTATTATGAAATTTTCCAAGAAAATTCTTGCATTCAGCCTTGCTGCTTGCATGACAGTACCCTTCCTTGCAGGCTGTTCTAGCAAGGATACAACGACCGACAACAGCACAGCAGATGCTGCAAGCACTGCTGATTCCGGCGACTTTACCGGCACACTCGTTATTGGCGGTATCGGCCCTGTAACAGGCGGCGCTGCAGTTTACGGAAACGCTGTAAAGAACGGCATCCAGCTCGCAGTTGACGAGATCAACGCAGCAGGCGGCGTAAACGGCATCAAGCTCGAACTCAACTTCCAGGACGATGAGCACAACGAAGAAAAGGCTGTTAACGCTTACAACACACTCAAGGATAAGGATATGAAGCTCCTTATCGGTACAGTTACATCTAACCCTTGCATCGCTGTTGCTGCTGAAACAGTTAAGGACAATATGTTCCAGCTCACACCTTCCGGTTCTGCTGTTGACTGCGTTGCTAACGACAATGCATTCCGCGTATGCTTCAACGATCCTAACCAGGGTGTTGCTTCCGCACAGTATATCGCTCAGAACAACGTTGCTTCCAAGGTCGCTGTAATTTACGACAGCTCCGACGTTTACTCCACAGGTATTTATGAAAAGTTCGCTGCTGAAGCTGCTAATCAGAACATTGATGTAGTTGCTGCAGAGGCATTCACTTCCGATTCCAAGACTGACTTCTCCGTACAGATCCAGAAGGTTCAGGAATCCGGCGCAGAGCTCCTCTTCCTCCCTATCTACTATCAGGAAGCAGCTCTTATCCTCCAGCAGGCTTCTAAGGCAGGTCTTAATGTTAAGTACTTCGGATGCGACGGTCTTGACGGACTTATCGATCAGCTCGGTGATGATGTTGCAATTGCTGAGGGCGTAATGCTCCTTACTCCTTTCGCTGCTGATGCAAAGGACGAAAAGACAGTTGCTTTCACAACAGCTTACAAGAACGCTTACAACAACGAAGTTCCGATCCAGTTCGCTGCTGACGGCTACGATGCTGTTTACGCTGTAAAGGCTGCTATGGAAAAGGCTGGCATCACAGATGCTTCCATCTCCGCTTCCGATCTCTGCGACGCTCTCAAGGTTGCTATGACAGAGATCACAGTTGAAGGCGTTACAGGTACGATCACATGGACTGCTGACGGTGAACCTACAAAGGATCCTAAGGCTATGGAGATCGTTGTTACAGAAAACGAAGACGGCACAAAGACTGGTTCTTACGCTGCTCTTTAATTAAGAAGTTAATTAATATTGCATCATAAGGTCCGTATAAATTTTGTGCGGACCTTATTTGCAATTTTATGAGAAATATGTTATAATAGATAAGCTGCTGTAAATTAAAGCATCTTCAAAGGCGAAAATGCTTTAACTTGCAGCAGAAATATAAAATATAGAGAAAGGAGCTGAAGCTCTTATGATGAGTTTCATTTCTTACCTTGTAAACGGAATAAGCCTCGGAAGCATCTACGCACTTATCGCTCTGGGCTACACAATGGTTTACGGAATTGCAAAAATGCTTAATTTCGCCCACGGTGATATCATTATGGTCGGAGGATTTACGATCTTTACCGCAATGTCCACCGCTTGGTGTCCTGTATGGCTCTCAGTCATTATCGGCATCGTCGTCTGCACAGTCCTTGGCATAGTTATCGAAAAGGTCGCTTACAAGCCATTAAGAAGTGCTCCTCCGCTCGCTGTACTTATTACTGCTATCGGCGTTAGCTACTTGCTCCAGAACATTGCCCTGCTCATTTTCGGTTCGGCTTCGCAGAGCTTCACATCTGTTGTAAAGAACGTTGCTCCCGTTACTATTGGCGGCGTTACTATTTCAATGGAAACGATAATCTCTATCGTTGTTTCGCTCATTATCATGGTATGCCTTACACTCTTCATCAACAAGACAAAGGCAGGAAAGGCTATGCTTGCTGTTTCCGAAGATAAGGGCGCTGCACAGCTCATGGGCATCAATGTAAATGCGACTATTTCGCTCACATTCGCAATCGGTTCTGCACTCGCAGGCGTTGCAAGCGTACTTCTCTGCTCGTCTTATCCTCAGATCAGCCCTTACACGGGTTCTATGCCTGGTATCAAAGCATTCGTTGCAGCCGTTTTCGGCGGTATCGGAAGTATTCCGGGCGCTATGATAGGCGGAATCCTTCTCGGCGTTATCGAGAACCTTTCAAAGGCATATATTTCTTCACAGCTTTCCGATGCTATCGTATTCCTTGTACTTATCGTTGTTCTCATCGTTAAGCCTACGGGAATCATGGGCAAAAAGATAAACGAAAAGGTATAAGGAGGCGCAGGTATGAAAAAAACTACTTTAAACAACATTATAACCTGCGGAATGGTACTTGTACTTTTCATTGTATGCGGATTTCTTTCCTCGGCAGGTGTTCTCGGAAGCAAGCTGAGCGGCTTGCTCATTCCTATCGGAATTTACATAATCCTTTCAATTTCGCTTAACCTTACAGTTGGTATCCTTGGTGAACTTTCACTCGGTCACGCAGGTTTTATGTGTGTCGGCGCTTATGTCGGCGGTGTATTCTCCATTCTTGTTCAGGACGTTGTAACTGTTTCATGGCTCAGAATAACGCTCGCTATCATTGTTGGTGGAATCGCCGCTGCGATATTCGGTATTCTTATCGGTATTCCTGTTCTCCGTCTTCGCGGCGACTACCTTGCTATCGTTACACTTGGCTTCGGCGAAATCATCAAGAGCATCTCCAACAACATTTATCTTGTAAAAGATGTGAACGGACTTCACTTCTCGTTCGCTTCCCCCGTTTCGGGAACGGACGCTGCAACTGCCGTTGATATTTTCAAGGGCGCGCAGGGCATCAAAGCTCCGCAGGACACAACGCTCCTTATCGTTGTTATCGTTCTTATGATAAGCCTTATAGTTATAATGAACCTCGTTGATTCAAAGACAGGACGTGCTTGTATGGCTATCAGAGATAACTACATCGCTGCACAGTCGGTCGGCATCAACGTTACAAAGTACAGACTCGTTGCTTTCGTTGTTTCCGCAGCTATCGCAGGCGTTGCAGGTGTTCTCTACTCACATTCACTCGCAGTTCTTGCTCCTAAAAAGTTCGACTACAACCTTTCGATACTCATTCTCGTATTCGTTGTTCTCGGCGGACTTGGCAGCATGAGAGGTTCTATCATCGCAACTATCGTTCTCTATGCACTTCCCGAAATATTCCGTGAAGTCGGAGATTACCGTATGCTCATCTATGCTATCGTTCTTATCGCAATGATGATCTTCAAGAATGCTCCTTATTTCAAGGATCTTTTTGAAAAGTTCAAGGCTCTCCCCGTTTTTGATAAGTTCAGATCTAAAAATAAAGTAAAGGCTGTCGGAGGTGAATCGAAATGAGTGAAGCAGCACCAATGCTCGAAATAAAAAATCTTGCGATCCAGTTCGGCGGTCTTAAAGCTGTTGACAACCTTAATCTTACGATAAAAAAGAATCAGCTTTACGGTCTTATCGGTCCTAACGGCGCAGGAAAAACTACTGTATTCAATATGCTCACCGGTGTTTACAAGCCTACAGCAGGCACTATCTACCTTGACGGCGAAAACATCACGGGCAAATCCCCGGCACAGATCAATAAGCATGGCATTGCCCGTACTTTCCAGAATATCCGTCTTTTCAAAGATATGTCCGTTCTTGACAATGTTAAGGTAGGACTTCACAATCAGAAAAAATATACTGCGATCGAGGGCGTTCTCCGACTTCCGCGTTATTTCAGGGAAGAAAAGGAAATGGACGAAAAGGCTCTTGAACTGCTCAGGGTCTTTGAACTTGACAGCGAAAAGGACACGCTTTCTTCCAATCTTCCTTACGGTAAGCAGAGAAAGCTTGAAATTGCCCGTGCGCTTGCAACGAATCCTAAGCTTCTTCTTCTCGACGAGCCTGCCGCAGGTATGAACCCTAATGAAACAGCGGAGCTTATGGATAATATCCGCTTTATAATCGAAAAATTTGATATGACTGTCCTTCTTATTGAGCATGATATGAAGCTCGTTTCGGGAATATGCGAGGAAGTTACCGTTCTTAACTTCGGTCAGGAGCTTGCTCAGGGCATTACTACCAATGTTCTCAACGATCCGAAGGTCATCACCGCATATTTAGGAGAATAAGGAGGAAAACCCTATGTCAATGCTTCACGTTGAAAACTTAGAGGTCTATTACGGCGCAATCCACGCAATAAAAGGCGTTTCCTTCGATGTTGAACAGGGCGAGATCATCGCTCTCATCGGTGCGAACGGCGCAGGAAAGACCACGATCCTTCACACGATAACAGGTCTTGTTCCCGCTCATTCGGGAAGTGTTACCTTTAACGGTGTAAACCTCAACAAAACACCTGCACACAAGATAGTCGGTCTTGGAATGGCACACGTTCCCGAGGGAAGACGTATTTTCCAGGAGCTTACCGTTTTTGAGAACCTTATGCTCGGTGCTTACACACGAACAGACAAGGCTGAGATAGAAGATACGCTTTCCACCGTTTTCAAGCGTTTTCCGCGACTTGAAGAACGCCGCACACAGATCGCAGGTACTCTTTCGGGCGGTGAACAGCAGATGCTCGCAATGGGCAGAGCGCTTATGTCCCACCCGTCGATCATTCTCATGGACGAACCTTCGATGGGTCTTTCTCCGCTCTATGTTTCGGAAATTTTCGATATCATTCAGTCGGTAAACAGCACAGGAACAACGGTCCTTCTCGTTGAACAGAACGCTAAAAAGGCGCTTTCCATCGCAAACAGAGCTTACGTTCTCGAAACGGGAAACATCACCCTTTCGGGCAATGCTAAAGACCTTATAAACGATGATTCCGTTAAAAAAGCTTATCTCGGCGAATAAGGAGGATATGAAATGAACAATCTTGTCATCACCATTTCAAGAGAATTCGGCAGCGGCGGTCATAAGATCGGCACAATGTTAAGTGAAAAGCTCGGTATCCCCTATTACGACAAAGACCTTATCAAGCTTGCTTCCGAGCAGAGCGGCATCAATGAAAATCTTTTCGGACTTGCCGATGAAAAATCAAAGGGCAGCATTTTTAAGAAGCCGAAGGTCTACAGCGGTGATATCACTTCGCCCGACAGTCCGAACTTTACTTCGGAAGAAAACCTCTTCAACTATCAGGCAAAGGTCATAAAGGAACTGGCAGAGCAGAAATCCCCCTGCATCATCATCGGAAGATGCGCCGACTTCGTTCTTAAAGACAGAGAAAGAACTCTCCGCCTTTTTATCTGGGCAGATAAAGAAAACTGCATAAAGAACACTATGGAAGTTCTCGGCTACGATCAGAAAGAGGCTGAAAAGCAGATCGAAAAGATCAACCGTGAACGCAGTGCCTACTATAAAACTCATACGGGACGCGAATGGGACAATGCGCGCAACTATGATTTCTGCATCAACACAAGCGAACACGGCTTTGAGAAAAGCACACAGATCATTCTTGACTTTATTAATGTTATGTACAAATAATTTTAAAAAGCTGTCGTTTTCATACGGCAGCTTTTATACTAATTTCAAATCGTTCTGTCTGCCATATCTGTCTATAGGCTGATTTGATACTAATCTCTGATCAACCTATAGACAAATCCTCGGCTACAATAAATCCACTCGGCGTCTAACTCCCTTGCAAGGCGGCAAGCCTTACTGCGGTTGTTATCCTTGATTGGATTTATTCTATCTGTCGGCTTTTTCTATAGAACGATCAAAGATTAGTATGAAATTAGTATTATATAATTTGTGCTTTTTGCCATTGACTTTTTGCAAAGAAAATGTTATAATTAAACGATAATTTGTGTCGGAGTGTTTTTATCCGACAATGTAGGAGGTTAAAACGTGAGAAAGGTCAAAAAACCTGTCTTCTTCGTTGTATTACTGCTGATAGTGCTTTTCACTCTTTCCGTTTTCTTCGGATTCAGCACATATTACGGAGATATGAAAACAGTCCACATCAAAGGATTGGATAATATCCGTTTCGGTATCGACATCAAGGGCGGCGTCGATGTTACATTCACCCCACCCGAGGACGTTGAAGCTACCGATGCGAATATGGACGCAGCAAAGGAAGTTATCGTACAGAGAATGGTAAACCTCGGTATCACCGACTATGAATGTTATATCGACTACGATAACAGCCGTATAATCGTTAGATTCCCGTGGAAGGACGGCGAAACCGAATTCGACCCTGAGGCAGCGGTAAAGGAACTCGGCGAAACAGCAGAGCTTACATTCCGTGAGGGTCACGAAGTTGATGAACTCGGTGCTCCGGCAGGCATCACTGCTGAAAATGTTATCCTCGTCGGCTCTGACATTCAGGAAGCTTACAGAGCATACAACAGTCAGGACAATCAGTACGTTGTAAGCCTTACGCTCACAGATTCGGGCAAGGAAAAGTTCGCCGAAGCAACAGCAAGGCTTTACAAGGAAAACGGCGTTATCTCTATCTGGATGGATGATACCTGTATCTCCTATCCGACAGTAAGCGCTGTTATCACGGACGGTCAGGCACAGATCAGCGGCAGCTTTGACGCTGAAAGCTCAAAGGCTCTCGCGGACAAGATCAACTCGGGCGCACTTCCGTTCAAGCTTGTAACAGCAAGCTTCTCCACAATATCCCCAAGCCTTGGTTCGGGCGCACTCCACGCAATGGTAATTGCAGGTATCATCGCATTTGCATTTATCGCAGTTTACATTATTGCTATCTACAGACTGCCCGGCGTTGTTGCGGTCATCGCTCTCGTGGGTCAGGTAGCAGGCACACTTGCATTCGTTTCGGGATACTTCGGATTTATGAACGGCTCTATCCTCACAATTCCGGGTATCGCAGGTATTATCCTTGCAGTCGGAATGGGCGTTGATGCGAACGTTATCACTTCCGAGCGTATCAAGGAAGAGCTTTACAAGGGCAAAACGCTTGACGGTGCTATTGAATCGGGCTTCAAGTCTGCATTCTCCGCTATCCTCGATGGCAACGTAACAATGGTTCTCGTTGCTATCATACTTATGGGCGCATTCGGCACTCCCGACAGCGTATTTGCAAAGGTTCTTCACTTCGCATTCTTTATGTTCGGCCCATCAACAGCAGGTACGATCTACTCGTTCGGCTTTACACTCGTTTCGGGCGTAATCCTCAATCTTTTCTTCGGCGTATTCTGCTCAAGACTCATGCTCTCTTCCCTCTCAAAGTTCAAAGCTCTGAGAAATCCTGTTCTTTACGGAGGTAAGAAAAATGCATAAGACCTTTAATTTTGATTTTATCGGAAAAAGAAAGCTTTTCTTCACAATTTCCATTGTGCTGGTCGCATTCTCTATCCTCTCCACATTTATTTTCGGCGTTGACCTTGACATCCAGTTCAAGGGCGGTACAATCATCACCTACGTTTATGACGGTGATCTTGACTGTGACAGCTTCGTAAACGATGCTAAGGAAATTCTCGGCGGCGCAGGTGTTAAGTACACCACCGGTGTTGACTTCTCCACCGGCAAGAGCAACATTCAGCTCTCCCTTACATCCACTTCGGGACTTTCTTCCGACAAGCAGTTCGAGCTTACAAATGCTCTCACTGAAAAGTACGCAACAAACAACATCGACCTTATTGAATCTTCGGACGTTTCACCGTCTTCCGGACGTGAATTCTTCCTCAAGTGTATCGTTGCCGTAATCCTTTCTTCTATCGTGCTTATCATCTATATCGCTATCCGATTCAAGAAGATCGGCGGCTGGCTCGCAGGTATTTGTGCTATCATCGCACTTCTTCACGACTGTATCATCGTTTACGGTACATTCATCGTCTGCGGTATGCCTATCAATGCAAACTTTATGGCAGTTGTTCTTACTATCCTCGGTTACTCGATCAATAATACGATCGTTATCTACGACAGAATCCGTGAGAACACCAAGCTTTACGGCAAGAAGAAGACAAGAGAAGAAAACGTAAACCTCAGCATCAATCAGAGCCTTACACGTTCGATCAACACTTCATTGACGACCGTTGTTGCTATGCTTGCAGTTACCATCGTTGCTGCCGTTTACGGCGTAACTTCCATCATCTCGTTCTCTCTCCCTGTTATGGTCGGTATGATCGCAGGCACATACTCTTCGGTATGCCTTGTATCCGTACTCTGGTCATTCTTTGAGGACAAGAAGGACGCTCGCAAGGGTGCTCCGAAGGCTGCTGCAAAGCAGGCATAAAAATAGTTCACCAAGAGCAGTTTCTGTCGAAGCTGCTCTTTTTTTATATAAAGCCTTGACTTTACAGGCATTTTATTCTATAATTATAAGTGATAGTTTTTAGGAAATACTTATTTTTCCAACGTGAAAAATAAAGATAAGGTGGTTTATAAAAATGGCAGAAAAATCAATGGACAAGATCGTTGCGCTCTGTAAGGGCAGAGGCTTTGTTTACCCCGGCTCCGAAATTTACGGCGGTCTTGCAAACACTTGGGACTACGGTCCTCTCGGTGTTGAACTCAAGAATAACATCAAGAAAGCATGGTGGAAGAAATTCGTTCAGGAAAGCCCTTACAATGTAGGACTTGACTCCGCTATACTTATGAATCCTCAGACATGGGTAGCTTCGGGACACCTTGGCGGCTTCTCCGACCCTCTTATGGACTGCAAAGCCTGCAAAACACGTCACCGTGCAGACAAACTCATTGAAGATTTTGACGGCACAAACACAGGCGGCTGGTCTAACGAGCAGCTCGTTAATTATATCAAGGAAAAGGGCATCAAGTGTCCGGTCTGCGGCAAGCAGGATTTTACCGATATCCGTCAGTTCAACCTTATGTTCAAAACTTTCCAGGGCGTTACCGAAGACTCCAAGTCTGAAATTTACCTCCGTCCTGAAACTGCACAGGGTATCTTTGTAAACTTCGCAAATATCCAGCGTACCACCCGTAAGAAAGTTCCTTTCGGCGTTGGCCAGATAGGTAAATCTTTCAGAAACGAGATCACACCCGGCAACTTCATCTTCCGTGTCCGTGAATTCGAGCAGATGGAGCTTGAATTCTTCTGCAAGCCAGGCACAGACCTCGAATGGTTCAGCTTCTGGAGAAAATACTGCAAGGATTGGCTTCTCAGCCTCGGCATCAAGGAAGAAGATCTCCGTCTTCGTGACCACGATCCCGAAGAGCTTTGCTTCTACTCCAAGGCAACAACTGACTTCGAGTACAAGTTCCCATTCGGCTGGGGCGAACTTTGGGGCATCGCAGACAGAACCGACTACGACCTCACACAGCACCAGAACGAAAGCGGCAAGTCGCTCGAATACTTCGACCCTGATGACAATTCCAAGTACATTCCTTACGTTATCGAGCCGTCACTCGGCGTTGAGCGTCTTTTCCTCACTATCGTCTGCAACGCTTATGACGAGGAAACGATCGGCGAGGGCGATGTAAGAACGGTTATGCACCTCCACCCTGCCCTTGCACCTGTAAAGGCAGCTGTTCTTCCGCTCACAAAGAAGCTCAAAGAACCTGCAATGGAAGTTTACTCGATGCTTGCTAAGAAGTTCAATGTCGAATACGACGAAGCAGGTCAGATCGGTAAGCGTTACCGCCGTCAGGACGAGATCGGTACTCCTTTCTGCATCACTTATGACTTTGATACACTCGAAAAGGACGGTTGTGTAACAGTTCGTGACCGTGACACAATGGAGCAGGAACGTGTTAAGATCGAAGACCTCGTTGCTTACCTCGACAAGAAGCTTGAATTCTGATTTTATACAATAAATACAAAAAGCAGACGTATGAGAACAAAACATACGCCTGCTTTTTTCATATTTATACTAAACACCAATTAAAAACTATACAAAAAATCGAGCATAATCTTGCATATATTGATTATGCGACGATTTTTTGTCTATAGTTTTATTGGTGTTTAGTATTACATAGAAAAAAAGCTCTGCGGACGAATGCAGAGCTTTTAATATTTTATGCAATAGGATTTTTGGGTCTTCTTCCGCGCTTTGCTTTAGGCGCATTGAATTCTTCATCACGCTTCTTTGCAAGCTCATCAAAATTTGCTTTTTCCATAGCTTCCTTTGACCAGTTCTGAGTGCTGTCATCGGTAAGTCCCATAAGATAATCAATGCTTGTACCGTAAAAGATCGCGAGCTTTTCCATTATGACCAAAGATGGTTCAAGTTCACCTGTTTCATATCTTGAATATGTCTGCTGAGTGCAGCCAAGATAATTTGCAAGATTTTTCTGCATCAGATCCTTATCCTCTCTGATCGAACGTATTCTGAGTGTCATAAAAACAACCACTGCTCCTTATATCTAAAATAAAAATAGTATTCTACTATTATTATCTCATATTCATGGAACTAATCGTTTTATTACACTCAGTACGAATAATTTGTTAATAATTCCTTTAATATCAAAGTCATATATTAACAAATAAAGTTTGAAATAACTGCTCTGTTTGATTACAGGTTCGTATTCTGTTCATTTATGTCTGTTTTGTTAATTAAGTTGGCCTCTTTTCAATAAAAAACTTGCTGTAGACCAAATATTTACAGCAAGTTTTCATATTTTATTCGATTTTATTTAATCTTAAAAGTTCATCGCCGAGCGAAGCTTTTCCCTCTCCGAGAAGCATTATTTCGCTGTATTCATCCGAGTTGCAGACTACCAAAACCGCCGTAGTATCGTAACCCTCACCTGAAATTGCTTCATCATCAAACGTCAGGAGCGTGTCACCGACCCTGATCTTATCGCCGTCTTTGACGTTCGCTTCAAAAAATCTTCCGCCGAGCTTTACCGTGTCGATACCAACATGGATAAGCACTTCCGCACCGCTTTCCGATACGATATTTACGGCGTGTTTGGTATCAAAAACGCTTTCTATCGTTCCATTGCAGGGCGAATATATCCGTCCGCAGTCCGACTTTATCGCAAAGCCTTTGCCGAGAGTTTCTGTCGAGAAAACCTCGTCTTTGACCTGCGAAAGAGGTATGACTTCTCCGCTTGTGAATGCACACAGCGTTTCGGGATCGGCTGAAAATGCCTTTTCTTCACGCACAATAACATCGTCAAAGCTGTCCGAAAGCGGGTTTTCCATATAGTCTTCAAGCGCCGACTTTATGACTGAAACCTTTGGACCGAAAACTATCTGTATGCCGTTGCCCTTACGGATAACGCCCGATGCTCCGCTCGCTTTAAGAGTGCTTTCATCGGTGAGGTCGGTGTTTTTGACCGTCACACGAAGTCGTGTTGCACAGCAGTCAAGGTCGCTGATATTGTCCTTGCCGCCAAGTCCTTTGAGGAGAAGCTCGCTCGTTTTGTCGCCGTTTTTCTTATTATAATCCGCACGGGTATAAAGCTTAACTTCGCCGCTGTCGGCTTCGCGTCCCGGCGTTTTAAGGTCAAGCTTTACTACCATAAAATAGAAAACAAAATAGTAAACAACAGCGTAGATAAGACCGATAATAACTATCCATATCCAGTTCGTCTTTGCGTTGCCCTGCAAAATTCCGAACAGAGTAAGGTCAATTAATCCGCCCGAAAATGTCATTCCCACGCCGACATTGAAAATGTGCATGAGCATATATGAAAGTCCTGCGAGAACGCAGTGAACGCCGTACATCAGCGGTGCTGCGAAAAGAAACGTGAATTCGAGCGGCTCGGTTATGCCAGTTATCATCGATGTAAGTGCCGCCGAAAGAAGCAGTCCTCCGACCGCTTTTTTCTTCTCAGGACGAGCGGCTCTGTACATTGCGAATGCCGCCGCAGGAAGTCCGAATATCATAAACGGGAATTTGCCAGTCATAAATCTTGTCGCAGAAACTGAAAAAGGCTCTGCCGAATTTGAAGCAAGCTCGGCGAAGAAAATGTTCTGCGCACCCGAAACAAGAGTGCCGTCAACGAGTACCGAACCACCAAGCTCCGTCTGCCAGAACGGCATATAGAAAACATGGTGAAGTCCGAACGGTATCAGCGCGCGCTCAATTATTCCGTATATCCAAGTGCCTGCATAACCCGATTCAAGGACAAGCGTTCCGAGCCGTGAAATTCCCGTCTGAACAGGCTGCCAGATAAAGAACATCGCTGCTCCGACTATGAGATAGACAACGCTGCAAACGATAGGCACAAATCTTGTACCGCCAAAAAATGAAAGCACCTGCGGCAGTTCGATCTTATAAAATCTGTTGTGGAGTGCCGCAACGCCAAGTCCAACGATTATTCCGCCGAAAACGCCCATTTGGAGTGTCGTTATTCCGAGGACGCTCGCCGTTGAGTTCGCAGGAAGTGCTTCAGCACCGCCTCTTGCCGTGATGAGCGCAGAAATCGCCGTATTCATCACAAGGTAGGATATCGCGCCCGAAAGTGCGGCGACCTCCTTTTCCTTTTTCGCCATTCCTATAGCAACGCCCATTGCAAAAAGCAGCGCAAGGTTGTCAAAAACGACACTGCCCGTTTTGCTCATTATTTCGAGTATCGTAAAAAGAACACCGCCCTCTTTTATCACAGAGGTCAGGTGATACGTTTCAAGCGTTGTTGGATTCGTGAATGAACTTCCTATGCCGAGCAGAAGTCCTGCGATCGGCAGCAATGCTATCGGGAGCATAAAAGAGCGTCCTACTCTCTGCAGGACACTGAATATCTTATCTTTCATAAAGCTTATCCTTTCAGAAAAAATATCATAATTAGTATGACAATTTCCGAAAAGATAATTAATGTAAAATTTTGTATTTATAGAAAAATTATCCGCGGTAAACAAAAACGGGGATCGGATAACAGTTCGTTCTGTTGGAAAAATCCGCAGTCACAACTGTGAATTCCGAGCTTTCTATCGACTTTGCATATTCAAGCAGAGCGTCACGCTCCTCAAAGCCATTCTCCCTGCCGTAATAAATTATCATCGAAAGCAGGCCGCCCTCTTTGAGAAGCGAAAGGGATTTTTCGACCGCCTCAAGGCTTGAATCTTTTTCGGTGTGAACATTGTGGTCGCCGCCCGGAAGCCAGCCAAAGTTGAATGTTATGCAGGAAACACTTTCGGGCGAAACATATTTGTCCATATCGGTATGGCTTCCGAGGACAAGCTCCGCTCTGTCGGATAATCCACGCTCCGTAAGAAGCTGTGCGGTGCTGTCGATAGCTGACTGCTGGATATCGAACGAAATAACCTTTCCGCTTTCGCCAACCAGATCGCACAAAAACGCAGTATCGAAGCCTCGTCCTGCTGTTGCATCTATGCATACATCGCCGCTCTTTACGACCTGAGAAATAACATTTTTTGAAATATCAAGTGCGCTTATCTGTTTTTTCATTCAAACCATTCCTTTCCTATAAATTGTACACTCTGAAAGAAATTTTGTCAAGCTTAACGAAATTCCAAATAAGCTTTAACATAAAATCCTTTGACAGCATTGCTTTTTTATGATAAAATTAAACTGAAATATTGTGGTTCTCTAAAAACCGGAACAAAATAATACTTCGTATTATTCGCAAAGTCGTAGAAAATTTGCCGTGAGGGAAGTTTTTAGAGGGTCCCTACTGTTAGGAAGTATTTTTATGTATCATAACTCGGTAAAAGTTGCCGCTATACACGATCTTTCGGGTATCGGAAGATGCTCACTCACGGTCATTCTGCCGACCCTTTCGGCTCAGGGAATACAGGTCTGCCCCGTCCCGACGGCTATTCTTTCCGCACACACGGGCGGCTTCGGAGAAGTCGTAATGCGTGACCTCACCGATTATATTCTCCCCGCACTCGAACATTATAAACAGCTCAACTACAAATTCGACTGCGTTTACAGCGGCTTTCTCGCTTCAAATGAGCAGATCGACCATTGTATGGACTTTTTTGAGCATTACAAGGATTCGCTCAAAGTCGTTGACCCCGTTATGGCTGACAACGGAAAGCCGTACAAAACCTGCTCCGCCGAACTGCAAAAAGGTATGGGCAGGCTCGTTGAAGTTGCTGACATCATCACTCCGAACATCACCGAAGCGGCTATTCTCCTCGGTGAAGAACCTTATCAGCCCGAGCTTACAGCACAGCAGGCAAAAAGCTTTCTTGTCCGTCTGAGCGAAAAGGGTCCGAAAATAGTCGTTATAACGAGCGTTTATTCAAACGGAACTTACTGCAACATCGGCTATGAACGTGAACACAGCAAATTCTGGCGCGTTCGTTACAAGCACATAAATGCAAACTACCCGGGAACGGGCGATATCTTCGCATCAGTCCTCACAGGTTCGATACTCCGCGGTGACAGCCTGCCTATCGCTATGAACCGTGCAACTGCTTTCCTTGAACTTGCGATAAAGACAACGAGCAGTTACTACACCGACACACGCGACGGAATTATGCTCGAAAGCTGCCTTGATTACCTTATCAATGACCCCGTTTTGTGCGATTATGAGCAATTTTAAGGGGGACGAAGCTGATGAATGATCTGAATATCGTACTTGTTGAGCCGCAGATTCCGCAGAATACAGGAAACATTTCACGCACCTGCGCTGTCACGGGCGCACGTCTGCATCTTGTAAAGCCGCTCGGCTTCGAGGTCACGGACAAGCAGCTAAAACGTGCAGGACTTGACTACTGGAACGAGCTTGACATCACTTATTACGAAAACCTTGACGATTTCTTCGCCCAAAACAGCGGCGGAAAATTCTTCTACTTCACCACAAAGGGAAAAAATATCCACAGCGACGTTTCCTACCCCGACAACTGCTATCTCGTTTTCGGTCGTGAGGATAAGGGACTTCCCGAGAAGCTTTTGTACGAAAATCCCGAAAGCTGTCTGCGAATACCGATGCGCCCTCGCCTGCGAAGCCTTAACCTTTCAAACTCTGTTGCTATCGCGGCTTATGAGGTACTTCGCCAATGGGATTATCCCGAACTTTCCACCGAGGGAAAGCTCACACAATATGAATGGTAACATCAGCGGCTTTTGAATTTCAGAAGCCGCTTTTACCGTTTATATATCAAAAACGACCACCTATCGGCAAACTGTTGAAACCTTTGCCGAGTGCTGATATACTGTAGCTGTAATGAAGGAGGTGAGCAAATGCAAATTGAGATCAAGATCGACAGCGAATTCAAAGAACCAAAGGCGGTAATTTTCACCGATAAAGTGACCGATGAAATAACCGAGCTTGTTCGGCAGCTTTCCGATGAAAGATCAAGCATTATCGCAGGCTTCAAAGACGGCATGGCTGAATTGCTGGGGCATAATGATATTTTCCGCATCTACGCTTCAAACGGCAAAGTCTATGCAGAAACGGCTAACGACACATTCACTTTGCGCCTGCGTTTATACGAAGCGGAACAGCGGCTTGACAATCAGATTTTCGTCCGCATATCCAACTCGGAGATCATAAATCTGAAAAAGGTCACGAACTTTGATCTTAGCTTTGTCGGAACGATTTGCGTTAAGCTTTCAAACGGAACAATTACTTATGTATCTCGGCGCTATGTTGCCAAGATAAAACAGATTTTAGGAATATGAGGTGGTCAAAATGAAAAAAAAGCTTATCCTGCGCGGACTTTTAGGATTGCCCGTCGGAATTTCCATAGGTTTTATAATCACGATAATAATATCGGTATTTATCGGTAATGGTAAGTTTTATGCAGTCACGCCCGAACTGGCGGCTGCAATGGGAAACGAGCTCAATGCTGTTATTCTACAGACTGTCCTTTGTGGAATAATGGGTATCGGTTTTGCAATGGCTTCTGTGATATGGGAAATTGATTCGTGGAGTCTTGCAAAGCAGAGCGCGGTATATTTTGTCATCATCAGTGCTGTAATGCTCCCTATTGCCTATGCCGCAAACTGGATGAAGCACTCCGCGGCAGGTGTTATCTCATACATCGGCATTTTCGCCGCAATATTCGTTATCGTTTGGCTCACGCAATATTTTTCGTGGAAAGTCAAGATAAAGAAAATCAATGCCCGTGTTGAAAAAAACAATTTTGGAAAATAAAATAAGCCTGAGAGGTTGATGCACTTCTCAGGCTTTGATATTATCTGTAATATTTCTTATTCATCTTCTCAATGACCTTGCTGTCGGAATCACGGGTGAGCTTGTATTCCGTGCGTGAGTAAAAATCATCGGGAGTGTCCCATATAACGGGAACGAAGCCGTATTCGCCGAGCTTGTCAAGAACGTGTTCAAGGCACTTTGAGCTGTCCTTTGTTGCAGCATCGGCTGCAAAATTTTCACTCGGATAGAACGCTGTCGTTTCGCCGAGGAAAACAGGTATTCCCTTGTCGGTAAATGCAGCTTTCAGCTTTTCACACTGGTCAACGATGTAATCTTCCCAACTCTTTCCGCCGATGTTGTGCGACCAGTAACAGCTGTTATCGACATAGTGAACGGAAACCATAAGCTTGTCGGGAACGGTATCGGTCGGCATTACAAAGCTGTCCGAGGTCGTGAGATCAATGTTCGTCCAGTAACCCGATGCGATAAGAACACGCTCTGCGTTGTTTCCGCCCGTTGCTCTTACAGCGTCAACGAACGCCTGATTGAGCTTGTTCGTCATTCTGTAACCGAGGACTTTCGGAAGCTCTTTCAGCTCGCCGTTTGAGTTGAACTGATTTCCGCCGAGGTACTCATTGAAGCCCTCGAAGATGAGCGTCATCGGATAGTCCTTGAAATACTCGGCTATCTGCGTCCAGAGGTGTGTGAAAATCTGCTCGCAGTCCTCAACGGTGTTTCTGCGGATAATGAACTCGTCAAAATGGTGGATATTTATGACCGCATAAAGGTTTGCATTTTGGCAGTAATCAACTATCTCCTTAACACGGGCAATATAATCAGGGTCAATATCCCAATTGCCGTCATTTTTCATCATATTGCCCCAGAAAACAGGAATTCGCACCGTGTTGAAGCCCGAATTTTTGATGCCGTCAATGATCTCCTGCGTTGTGATCTCCGCACCCCAGCACTGTTCATAGTCGGACGGGGTATTTTCGCCGATCTCGGGTATCCACTCGAATGTTATCTTCTCGCAGTCGGTAGCTTCATAGGCCTCCATTGTGTTTCCAAGATTAAGTCCGAGGCGCATATCCTCTGCGACCTGTTGTGCTGTCGGCGGTTCTGTCCATTCCTTTGCTCCCGGAGCTGCTGTACCCGAGCCTGAACAGCCTGCCGTTGCCAGTGTCATTGCCGAGCAAAGAAAAGCTGCAATTATCCTTTTAAATTTCATATTTGACCTGCTTTCTTGATACTAAACACCAATAAAATACAGGAAAAAATCTGCGCCGAGATCCAATATAAATCTGTTTTTAACAGATACAAGATTATCGGCTTGATTTTTTCCAAATTTTAAATTGTGTTTAGTATAAATTCTTATGTAAACGTTATCATTATACCATACATCGCAGTCCTGTTCAATTAACCTTTTCTATAAATTTGCGGTGTTTTATTTGTTTATACTGTTCAGAAAAAAACGCCCCCATTTTTCGGAAGCGTTTATACTGATCTCTAATGAATGTGTGAGTAATAACATCAATAGCCTGATCTTGTAAGGAAAGCGATAGGCTCGCCGCTGTCGAAGGTCATCTCGGTCGAATAAAGTCTTATCGAGCCATCGGGGTTATCGACGAGGACATAATCTATGCTCCGTGCTTTTGCAAGGAATATCGTATCGGAATACCAGTCGAGCGAAACATGGTGTATTCCCGATTCGCTGTCGTACTGCTCATCGGCAAGTGCGGCGTATCCCCAACTATACTTTGAACGTTTGCTTGAAACTGTTTTCTTCGCCTTGTTATATGTCGGAAGTGAGGTAAAATCAAGGCTGCCTATCCCGAGAAGCTTTTCTGCACTTTCGGAAAGCTTGTCGGCAGGATAGTCAACAATGCTTGACGAAAGCTCATCATCATTGGAAAAATACGAGCAGAATTTGATAAGGTCGCTTATAAAGCGTTCCTTTTCCACTATTTTTTCGGCACAGCTTACATCAATTATGTTTTCATCGCTGCTTATCCAGCCAAACTCGGACGTGAAAGCATAGCACATTTTGACTGCGCCGCTTGCATCAAGGTTGGAAACATTGTCAGCGAGGACGGTTTTCTCTTCTGCGCCCTCTCTCTGGAATGAGATGAAGTATTTATCCCTTTGCTCTGACATTTTAATGTTCCAAACACTTTCGCCGATGGGAAAATCGTCTACGGAACTGTTGGAAATGTTCAGCTTTACCTTATAAATAACGCTGTCGTCATCGGTCTGCGAATCGATCAGCTCCCAGCTTGAAAAGTTAACACCGTCAAGAAAGCTGTATGCGCTGTATGACTGCGAACCGCCAAGACGGGCGACGGTTTCCGTATCATGGGCAACAAGAGCATCCATAAACTCGGAAACTGTTTTCTCACCCTCTGCGTTCGGATCTGTACCGCTGCCGCTGCTTTCAGCCGCAGAGTCAGCTTCGGGTTCATAATCGGTTTTATATGCTTCATAAAAACCTGAACACCCTCCGCCGATAAGTCCTATCGCGGCGAGTGTACATAATAATTTCTTTACGCTCACAACTCGATCTCCTAAAGCAATCACTTCTTTTTAAGAAATGCCATCCGACATTTCCGTAATAATACTGAGTAATACTAATTTTTTTAATCAAAGTGGGAAAAATTAGTATAAAGCCTGATTTCGTGGCTTGCATATTTTTTGCAATAAATTTATTATATCACAATCTCTAAAAAAATGGAAGCCAAAAGGAGAATTTTTTATAAATTGAACAAAATTTACACCTAATTATCACATAAGGAAATGAAAAAGCTGCATTATTAGGTCAAAATAATGCAGCTTGGGGTAATTATACTAATTTCAAATCGTTCTATCTGCCATATTTGTCTATGGTTCGATTTAAGATCAGTCCTTGTTATTCTTCGTCCTCAAAAGTCGTAAGACCGTAAGAAAGGGTCATTATGCTGTCACCGAGGTGGACATTCTGGACAACGATGTTCTTATGCGAAACCGCCAGATCATAGTGGCTGAAGTTCCAAAATGCTTTTATTCCGAGCGAAACCAGTTTATCCGCATATTCCTGCGCGGCGACCTTTGGGATACAAAGTATAGCGATCTCGGGCTTATTTTCGGTGATAAAGCTTTCCATACGGCTTATATGCATTACGGAAAGGTCAGCAACTTTTTCGTTTTCCTTGCGCAGATCGCTGTCAAAGATACCGATAAGCTCCCAGCCGTATTCGCCGAAGTTCATATGGCTGGCGATGGCTTTTCCAAGGTTGCCTGCGCCGAAAAGCACAGCCTTGTAGCCGCGGTCAATGCCGAGAATTTTTCCTATCTCGGTGCGCAGCTCGACCAAGTTATAGCCGTAGCCCTGCTGTCCGAAGCCGCCGAAGCAGTTAAGATCCTGACGTATCTGTGACGCTGTGAGCGACATTTTTTCCGCCAGCTCGCCCGATGAACTGCGAACTATCCCCTGTTTTATAAGCTCGCCGATGAATCTGTAGTATCTCGGCAGGCGTTTGATTACCGATGATGATATCTCGGATCTCTTTGGTTTCTGCATTTATAACTTCTCTCCCGATTTACATAAGCTTTGCAAGGCGCTCATTTACAGCAACGAGGAAAGCTTCTGTATCTACCTTTTTCTTGTTTGGGATAGAGGAAAGTGCTTCGAGGTCGCCTGTCATTACGCCGTCTTCAATGGTACTGATAGTAGCCTTTTCAAGATTGTCAGCATAGCGCATAAGCTCGCTGTTGCCGTCCATTTCGCCTCTCTTGCGGAGTGCGCCCGACCAGGCAAATATCGTAGCTACGCTGTTTGTGGAGGTCGTTTCGCCCTTGAGGTACTTGTAGTAATGACGCTGAACAGTACCGTGTGCAGCTTCGTATTCATATACGCCGCTTGGAGAAACGAGAACGGAGGTCATCATTGCAAGGCTGCCGTAAGCGGTAGCTACCATATCGGACATTACATCGCCGTCATAGTTCTTGCATGCCCAGATATAGCCGCCGTTTGAGCGGATAACTCTTGCAACCGCATCATCGATGAGCGTATAGAAATATTCGATGCCGAGTTCTTCAAACTTAGCCTTGTATTCATTCTCGTAGATCTCTGCAAAAATATCCTTGAAGCGGTGGTCATACTTCTTGGAAATCGTGTCCTTTGTTGCGAACCAAAGGTCCTGCTTTGTATCAACGGCGAAGTTGAAGCAAGCTCTTGCGAAGCTTGAAATGGACTTGTCTGTGTTGTGAAGTCCCTGAATGATGCCGTCCGTACCCTTGAATTCATGGATAAGCGAACGTTCCTCGCTGCCGTCCTTGTTTGTTACAACGAGTTCAGCCTTTGCACCCTCTGCAACACGAAGCTCTGTGTTCTTGTAAACATCGCCGTAAGCGTGACGTGCGATAGTGATAGGCTTTGTCCAGGTCGGGATATAAGGTGTGATGCCCTTAACGATGATAGGTGTGCGAAAAACCGTACCGTCAAGAATAGCTCTGATAGTTCCGTTAGGTGACTTCCACATTTCCTTGAGGTTGTATTCGGTCATACGGGCAGCGTTCGGAGTAATGGTCGCGCACTTTACAGCAACGCCATACTTCTTTGTTGCTTCTGCGGAATCAACAGTTACCTTATCATCGGTAGCGTTTCTGTTTTCAAGTCCGAGGTCATAGTATTCGGTGTTAAGATCAACATAAGGAAGAATAAGGATATCCTTTATCATCTTCCAGATGATCCTAGTCATCTCGTCGCCGTCCATTTCGACGAGCGGAGTAGTCATTTTGATTTTTTCAGCCATTGGGTTAGCCTCCTAATTTTTATTTAAAAACATACCATTTCAGTATTCCGAGTATCAATAAATGCGCAGGATAAAAAATATAGAAAAACCACTTGTTGAACCTGCCGCCCCTGCCCTTTTCGCCATTGTAGAAATAAAGCGGAATAAGCGCAAGCAGAACGCCGTACTGGAACCAGTTGTTTCCGAAGCCGTCCGTGAGGAACACTATCATCAGCGTCATAAGCACAACAGATGATATTGCAAATGCAGCAGCCTGCTTTTTGAAGTTTCCTCTGTACTTGTCGAGCAGCAACGCCCATACTATCGGGAAAAAGAACCAGTCGCCTATTGATGAAAGCATACATAAGCCTATCACAAGCACGACCTTTGCAGGCTTTGGCAAGCTTTGCGAATGAACTGTTTTCAACGCAAGCAGAGTCAGGAAAAACGTATAGATAACACCCTGTGCAGGGTTGAAATACAGATTTCCGTCAACGAACGTGAACGGCAGAAAAGTACCGTATTCCATAAAAAGGAATGGTATCCACGAAACTGCGGCGAATATCGCAAGCCTTAACAGATACCTGTTCACATTCCTTGTGTAATGATAACCCTCAACAATAAAATATGTCATTATCGGGGCTGTCATTCTGCCAATGAGGTGCATTATGATGCCGAGAATTGAATTTGTATCAACAAAGCACCATGCGATATGGTCGATAAGCATTGCAAAAACAGCAAAATATTTTATTGTATTTGCCGAAATAAATGCACCTTTGCGCGTTTGAAGCTGAGTTGATTCAGACGTTTTTTCAAGCATTGTTATGTAACTCCCGTCAATATTTTTTGTAAAAATTCAAAAGCAAGGCAACGCCGACGCCGATAACAACGCCGCCGACAACAAAAGCCGCAGGTATACCCTGCCAAGCACCGAGAATTGCACCGAAAACCGCTCCGAGCGACACTCCGAGCAGGATATTTTTCAGCTTTTTCTCGGAAAGCTCTCTGCTTTCGTCTGCCCATTTTTTTGCGTTAAGAAGCCGCTCGCCGTCATCGCCGAGTTCTTCATCAAAAGATATCTCACGCAGCATTTCGCAGGGAAAATCGGAGCAAAGTCCGCAATGTTCGAGCTTTTTACCCTCACAACATTTCTTTATCTCACACTTTTCGCCCCAATATCCGCTCTGCATATTATTGCAGCCAAGGCAGCCGAACTCTTCTTTCCGGCTGCACTTGTCACAATCAGCGCCGCATTTTGAACAGCACATTTTTTACTTTAAGCTCTCTCTTGTGTAGTCAAGGAGTCCGCCTGCGAGGATAATATCCTTTGTTCTGCCTGTAAGTTCGCAGAGTACGGGGATATCTTCGCCTGTGGTCTTGTTCTTTACTGTAAGTTCGGACTTGCCGCTCTCAATAGCTGCACGAACATCTGCGATTTCGAGAACATCGTCCTGAGAAATTTTATCATAATCAGCCTCGTTAACGAATGTAAGAGGAAGAATACCTGCATTGATGAGGTTTGAACGGTGGATACGTGCGAAGCTCTTAACAAGAACAGCCTTTACGCCGAGATGAAGAGGAGCGAGTGCAGCGTGTTCACGGGACGAACCCTGACCATAGTTTGCGCCGCCGACGATGATGCTCTTGCCGCAGCTTTCTGCTCTTTCGGGGAACTTTTCATCGCAAACGGTGAAGCAGAACTTGGAAATTGCAGGAATATTTGAACGGAGAGGAAGTATCTTTGCGCCTGCAGGCATAATGTGGTCGGTAGTGATATTGTCGCCGACCTTGAGCGAGCATTTAGCCTCGATGCTGTCAGCAAGAGGAGCAGTCTTCGGGAATGGCTTGATATTTGGTCCGCGGAGGATCTCAACCTTGTCCATATCAGCTTCGGGAGCAGGAGGAACGATCATATTATCGTTGATAACGAACTCCTCGGGAAGCTTGAACTCAGGCATTTCGCCAAGCTCTCTCGGGTCGGAAAGAACACCCTTGATAGCGGAATAAGCAGCCATTTCGGGAGATACAAGGTAGATCTGACCGTCCTTTGTTCCGCTTCTGCCCTCGAAGTTTCTGTTGAATGTACGGAGCGAGATACCCTTTGAGTTAGGCGACTGACCCATGCCGATGCAAGGACCGCAAGCACTTTCGAGAACTCTTGCGCCTGCGTCGATGATGTCAGCGAGTGCGCCGTTTTCAGCGAGCATATTGAGGACCTGCTTTGAACCCGGTGCGATAGCAAGCGAAACATCGGGGTGAACAGTCTTGCCTTTAAGAATGTATGCAACTTTCATCATATCCATAAGGGAGCTGTTTGTGCATGAACCGATGCAGACCTGATCTATCTTCATACCCTTGAGGTCGTCTGCGGATTTGATATTATCGGGAGAATGAGGACAAGCTGCAAGCGGAGCAAGCTTTGAAAGGTCGATCTCGATAGTTTCATCATAAACTGCATCGGGATCAGCGGAAAGCTCTGTCCATACTTCTTCACGCTTCTGAGCCTTCAAAAACTGCTTTGTGATCTCATCGGACGGGAAGATGGAAGTTGTTGCGCCAAGCTCTGCGCCCATATTTGTGATAGTTGCACGTTCGGGAACAGAAAGGGTCTTAACGCCATCGCCCGTGTATTCGATGATCTTGCCAACGCCGCCCTTTACGGACATAATGCGGAGGACTTCAAGGATAACGTCCTTTGCAGCTACCCAAGGGGAAAGCTTGCCCGTGAGCTTAACATTGACGATCTTAGGATATGTAATATAGTATGCACCGCCGCCCATTGCAACCGCAACGTCAAGTCCGCCTGCGCCGATAGCGATCATGCCAAGTCCGCCGCCTGTCGGAGTGTGGCTGTCCGAACCGATAAGCGTTTTGCCCGGGATACCGAAACGTTCAAGGTGTACCTGGTGGCAGATACCGTTGCCGGGACGGGAGAAATAGATGCCGTGCTTCTTTGCGACAGAGCCGATAAAACGGTGGTCGTCAGCGTTTTCAAAGCCCGACTGGAGAGTGTTGTGGTCGATATAAGCTACAGAGCGTTCTGTTTTAACTCTCGGAACACCCATTGCCTCAAATTCAAGATAAGCCATTGTGCCTGTTGCGTCCTGAGTAAGAGTCTGGTCTATTCTGATACCAATTTCCTTTCCTTTTACGAACTCGCCGTCAACAACGTGAGCTTTAAGGATCTTTTCTGCAAGAGTAAGTCCCATTGTTAAAACTTCCTTTCCAAGCTGATACCGACATATTCCGAACATATCAGCCTTATAAAAAAATAATTATAATTACATTATACTTTAAATGACTGCGATTGTCAAGAATTTATCAAAGCTTTTCTCATTTTTTGTGTTAATGCATTAAATCAATGAACATATTGAAAACCTTGCCGCTTTATGCTATAATTTTATCTAAAGGAGCGTGGTTTTATGACAGCCGGAGAACTTATTGAAATATCCAAAAAAGCACAGGAGTTTGCGTATGTGCCTTATTCAAAATTTAAAGTGGGAGCAGCCCTGCTCTGCCGTGACGGAAGCGTTTACACAGGCTGCAACATTGAAAATGCGACATACGGAGCAACGAACTGCGCCGAGCGCACCGCTGTCTTCAAAGCTGTTTCCGAGGGCAAGCGTGAATTTGATGCCATCGCGATAACCTCATCGGGCAAAGATCTGACTTTCCCCTGCGGAATATGCAGACAGGTGCTTGCGGAATTTTCACCCGAGATAAAGGTAATACTTGAAGATGAGAAAGGTGAACTGCATACATTCACACTTTCGGAGCTTCTTCCGCACTCGTTTACACTTTAATTATCATATACCACAGGGCCATAGCGAAATTTTAAGGTATTTCAACGTGTAAATTATTTTCTTCAAGCTATCAATAAATATTGTTGGAAAACGGTCACATTTACGTTCTTTTGAATGAGATTGGTGACTGTGGGACGGGAAACCCGCCCCTACAGTAAAATTTGGTAATTTTAAATACATTCATATAAAATATCTTCTGTTTAACTCTTTGAAATACCGTAATTTTTTTATTTTCTGAAATACCGTAATTTTTTTATTTTCTCTCTTGACAAAATATACTTTTTGTGATAAAATAGCAAAGGTTAGGTCAGAAATGATTCAGGTTCTGATTTTTTGCCGGTGTGATGGAATTGGCAGACGTGCTGGACTCAAAATCCTGTGGTAGTGATACCGTACCGGTTCGACCCCGGTCACCGGCACCAATGAGATATAACCGTGTTTTCGAGAATTGCTCGGGAACACGGTTATTTTTTATTATAAATGTATTGTTTTTTACTGCGCAAAGTGGTATAATAAATGTATATTATTTTCCGAAAGGACAACTTTTTCTATGAACATACTTGTTGTCGGCTGCGGTGCTCTCGGCTCGAATCTTTGCAATAAGCTTTCTGATCTTGGACACGAGATATCGGTCATTGCCGGATCGCACGATGAATTTTCCGCTTTATCTGATGATTTTACTGGCTACACTACTGTCGGCGTTGCGATAGATATGGACACGCTCCGTGCGGCAGGCATCGAGAACTGCGACGCTGTTGCGGCTGTCACATCCGATGACAACGTTAACCTTATGGTCGTCCAGATAGCAAAGCAGTTTTTCGGCATAGATCAGGCTTATGCGAGGGTGACCGACCCGACCAAGAGCGAAGTTTTTGCAAAGATAGGCATCAAAACGATATGCCCCACAAACACCGCCGTTGAAACTTTTACCGCCTCGCTCACCGAACCGAGCGATTCTCAGAGCATTGTTGTCAACGGCCACTCAGTCGTTATCAGCAGTGTTGAAGTCGATAAAAAAATGATCGGTCACAGACTGAGCGACTTCACGCTTGAACCGAACGAAACTATAATCGCCATTGAACACGAAAACAGCTCAATAAGGGGAGTTTTCCTCTCGAACTATGAAGTTGCCAAGGGTGACAATATTATCTGCGCAAAATTCGTTGACTGAATAAGGAGAAAGCTCTATGAAAATTATAATTGTCGGCGGTGGCAAGGTCGGTTACTACCTTATCAGGGCGCTTATCGAAAAGAAGCACGAGCCTACCGTTATCGAAATAAACAAGGAGGTCAGCAAAAAGATAGCTGACACAATGGATATCCCCGTTATCCTCGGCGATGCGACGAACATTGAAATTCTCCGTGCCGCAGGTGCGGACGAAGCCGATGCTTTCGTAAGCGTTACGGGCAACGACCAGTGTAATATGATATCCTGCCAGCTTGCCAAAAACGAATTCGGCATCGCCAAGACCGTTGCGAGGGCGAACAACCCTAAAAATGTTGAGGTCATCAAGGCATTCGGAATCGACACGGTAATAAACAGCACGGACAGCATCGCTTCGCTCATTGAACGCGAGGTTGACACGAACAAGATAAAACAGCTTTTACAGCTCAACGACGGCAAAGTTTCGCTTTTTGAGGCGACTCTCCCCGAAAATTATGTTTATAACGAAAAAATGCTTATGGATATGAACCTGCCGTCGCTTTTCAACATCGTTTCCATCACGCGAAACGGAAGACTTATCATACCGAGAGGTCAGACCGTGCTTTTGAGCGGTGACAAGCTCCTCATAATCTCCGACCCGTCTGTTGTGAAAGAGATAAAAAGCACATTAAAAATCAAGGATTAAAGGACTGATAACAATGCCGAAAACAGCTCCCGAACACACCGAAGAAAAGACAGCAAAAACAGAAAAAAAGACTGCCGATACAGCCAAATCTGCCGCTAAGTCCACACGCTCGAACACAAAAGCCACAGCACCGAAAAAGTCGGCAGCGGCTTCGTCCAAAACGGCAAAAACAACTAAAAAAGCTCCTGCAAAAAAGCTTCGCAAACAGGCTGCAAACGAGATATTTGCACTCGATATCGGAACGCGAAACGTAATCGGCGTTCTCGGCAGCATCGTTGACGGAGTTTTCTCCGTGACGGCTTACAGTGAGTATGCACACACGCAGCGAGCAATGATAGACGGTCAGATCGAGGACATCGCCGAGGTCGCAAGGGTCGTAAAGCTTGTAAAAAATAAGCTTGAAGAAAAGGCCGGCGTTGCTCTTTCAAAAGTCGCTATCGCAGCGGCAGGACGAGCACTCAAAACCCAGCGCACCGAACTTGAATTTGACATTGACGACAAAGAAGCTATCACCGAAGAGGCTGTAAAGTCGTTCGAGGTCGAAACCGTATTCAAAGCGCAGAATGAACTTGACGAAAAGATGAAGAACAGCAATCTCGTTTTTTACTGCGTCGGTCACACGGTCGTGAACTATTTTCTTGACGATTACAAGATAAAAAATCTCATCGGACACAAGGGCAAAAAGGTCAAAGTCGAGCTTATTGCAGCCTTTCTCCCGAATGTCGTTGTTGAGAGCCTTTATTCCGTAATGGATATGAACAAGCTCGAAGTTACGAGCCTTACGCTTGAACCTATCGCAGCTATGAACGTTATAATCCCACCCGAGGTTAGGCTTATCAACATTGCGCTCGTTGATATCGGCGCAGGAACGTCCGATATTGCGATATCGCAGAACGGCAGCATCGTTGCTTATGCAATGTCTACCGTTGCGGGCGATGAGATAACCGAAGAGGTAATTCGCAGCTACATAGTTGACTTTGAAACGGCGGAAAAGATGAAAATTTCCGCTTCAAAAAACGATACGATAAAATTCACCGATATTTTAGGCTTTGAGAAAACCGTCACTGCGGAGGAATTTTTCAAGAGCCTTGAACCTGCTGTCGGCTCGCTCGCATCAAACATTTCCGAGAGCATTATAAATGCCAACGGCGGACAATCCCCTGCCGCTGTATTCCTTGTCGGCGGAGGAAGCCTTATCCCGAATCTTTCGGCTGCTGTTGCGGAAAAGCTTTCTATACCGAAAGAGCGTGTTGCTGTCGGCGGAAAGAACGCTTACAAGAACATCGACCTCGGCAGAACGGGCATCGGCGGCCCTGAATATGTAACGCCTATCGGCATCGGTGTGACAGCCGTTGTCAACAAGGGTTACGATTTCTCCGTCATAACTCTCAACGGCAAGAAAATGCGTATCTTCGACACACGCTCCGTAAGTATTGCCGATATGCTCGTTATGGCAGGCTTCAAAACAAATCAGATAATCGGACGCTCGGGCAGAAGCCTTACCTTCACACTCAACGGCGAACGCCAGCTTATGAAAGGCAGCTTTGCCGTTCCGGGTCAGATAACGCTCAACGGACTTCCCGTTTCGCTCGATCAGACCGTCAAGCAGGGCGATGTCATCGATTTTGTTCCTGCGGAAAGCGGAATGGACGCAAGCGTGAACATCTCCGATATCGCAGGCGAGCTTTCCGACAAGACTGTTATGGTCGATGGTGTAAAGTATACTATCGGCATCACTGCCACTGTCAACGGAAAACCCGTTGGCAAGGACTACGATATACAAAACAATGACAAAGTAATCATCAATGAAACGGACACGCTCGGCGACCTTATGGGACTTCTGCCGTTCGATGCGGAAGCTGTCGGCTTCTTCAAGGGCGGAAAGCAGCTCAGCTTCGACTATATTCTTCGTGCCGATGATGATATCATAACGGGCGACAAGATAATCACCGACAGCGCGCGTGAGGGCAGGATAGCCAAAGCCGTTGCAGAGCGGAATGAAGTCAGAACAGACTACTCCGTTCCCGTTGATGCTCCGATACAGAGCGAACCCGAAAAGCCTGCGCCGACTGAGCCGAATGAGAATTTCTACGTTGTTCTCAACGGAAAGAGTGTGATCCTCCCTCCCCGTCCGAACAATGCACCGCACGAATTCATCGAGCTTATGTCGATAGCCGATATCGACCTTGACAATCCGCCTCCGAGCGGTGATATGATAACCACCGTCAACGGCAAAAACGCAAGCTTTATGGACAGGATAAACGATGGCGATGTCGTTGTTATCCGTTGGGCTGACAAATAAAAATAAAGCAGTGCTGCTCATTCTGAACGGCACTGCTTTTCTGATTTGCAGATTTTTTTTCGGAATTTGTTATCTGAAGTTTCTGTTCTGCTGCTGATTCCGGTTCTGATCCTGCTGCTTGTTGTTCTGCTGCTGATTGTTCTGCTGATTGTTCTGCTGATTGTTGTTCTGCTGATTATTCTGGTTCTGCTGATTATTCTGCTTGTTCATAAAAGTTCTCCTTTTGCGATGATACGCATAAAATTGATATGTTTTCGCAGTAACGGAAAAATTTGCGGCTTATCCTTGAATTTATGCCAAAGATAGTGTATAATATCTCTATAAGCAACAAACTCTAACTGCGAAAACCATAAAATATTATTTTCAAAGGATTGATTTTTATGCATAGCTGCGGAATTTTACTTCATATTTCCTCGCTGCCGAGCAATTACGGCATAGGAACTCTTGGCAAAGAAGCCTACGAATTTGTGGATTTTTTAAAAAAAAGCGGTCAGGAATACTGGCAGATACTCCCCGTTGGCCCGACGGGTTACGGCGACTCGCCCTATCAGAGCTACTCCGCTTACGCAGGAAATCCCCTGCTCATCGACCTTGATTTGCTCATTGAGGATGGTCTGCTCAACTCGGACGATCATGATCTTAAAGTGCTTTTACATAAGGAGCATTTTGCTGATTATGCGCAGCTTTTCAGCTTCAAATATGTAATTTTGCAGAAAGCTGCCGCAAGCTTTTTTACGAACACAAACTCCGCAGATATGCTCGATTTTAAGCGATTCTGCTCGGAAAACGGCTTCTGGCTCGATGATTATGCGCTCTTTATGTCGCTCAAATATCTGAACCGTCAGGTAATGTGGACGGAATGGGACGATGATATCCGCCTGCGTGAAGCCGAAGCTGTCGAACGCTATTCTACAGAGCTTTCGGACGATATTCTCTGCTGGAAATTTATGCAGTATGAATTTTTCAAGCAGTATTTCGCACTCAAAGCTTACGCAAACAGGAACGGTATCAAAATTTACGGCGATATGCCGATCTATGTTTCGATGGACAGCTCCGATATCTGGGCAAATCCCGAGCTTTTTATGCTCGATGAGGACCGCCGCCCGACAAAGGTCGCAGGCTGTCCTCCCGATGACTTCTCCCCTACGGGTCAGCTTTGGGGCAATCCGCTCTATGACTGGGACAAAATGGAGAAAGACGGCTTCGTTTGGTGGATATCTCGAGTTGAATACTCCGCAAAGCTTTTTGACCTTACAAGGATAGACCATTTCAGAGGCTTTGAAAGCTTCTATGCAATTCCTGCTGAGGATAAGACCGCTGAAAACGGTGAATGGCTCAAAGGTCCGTCAATGAAGCTTTTCAACGCAATAAAAGCAGAACTCGGTGATGTAAAGCTCGTTGCCGAAGACCTTGGTTTCCTCACGAACGAGGTAAAGCAGATGCTCAAAGATGCAGGCTATCCCGGCATGAACGTTCTCGAATTCGCATTTTACGGCAAGCAGGACAGCAACTATCTTCCGCATAATTATGTCCGCAACAGTGTTACATATATCGGAACTCACGATAATGATACAGCAATGGGCTGGTACGATTCGCTTGAAAAAGCCGACAGAAAGTTCGCTAAAAAGTATATGGGACTCAACAAAAAAGAGGGCGTATGCGGCGGACTAATCCGTACAGCATTTGCAAGCATCTCCGACCTTGTAATTATCCAGATGCAGGATTACCTTGAACTCGGCTCGGAGGCAAGAATGAATATCCCATCGACCATAGGCGGCGGAAACTGGGCATGGCGCTTAAAGGACGGCGATCTTTCGCCTGAGCTTTCAAAGCGTATAAGAAAATATGCGGAGAACTTCTTCCGTATCCCTGCGGCAAAAAAAGTCAAGGTAAAAAAGGCGTAATGCTAATTTTTGATCCAAGTGCAGACAAAAAAATGCGGTAACTGCTCAAAAACAGTTACCGCATTTTTTCATAACAAAATTCGTAAGCACTACTCCCCTGCGGACAACCTCCTGCTCCTTTACAACAGAGTACCCTCTCGAAATAAAGAACGGCTTTGCAGTAATTGAAGCATGAACGGTCAGCTCGTTCGTGTCGGGATAGCTTTCCAGCCTGTCGCATATCGCAGCTGCAATGCCTTTGCGCTGACAGTCTTTGTGAACATATAGGCGGTCGAGATAACCGCCCTCGGTAATGTCGCCGAAGCCGGCAATAACGCCGTTTTCCTCGGCAACGACCGTATAATGTTCAGAGAATGACTTGTCCCAAGCCGCAAGATCGATGTTTCCGTCCGCCCAAGCGTTGACATGCTCGGCTGTGTAGTCCCGTATGTTTACTTCGTGTACGGTGTCATAAAACAGCTTCGCCATTTCTTTGCAGTTGGCGGAACGGTAGCTACGCAGCAGCATTATCTTTCCTCACGGAAATAGTTCACGCCGCAGGAAGCAGGCTGCATTCTGCCCTTGTTCTTTCTTACAGATGTGATGACGAGGATAAGCGCCGTGATAACGAACGGGAGCATATCATAGAAAGCGTTCGGGAGTGTTATCACCGACTTAGGCATATAGTATTTCAGAACGCTGAATGCGCCGAAAACAAGGCTTCCTCCGATAGCTTTGAGCGGACTCCACGCTGCGAAGATAACGAGTGCAACTGATATCCAGCCCATACCGTTTACGCTGTCGCTCATCCATACGCCGCCGCAGACGATCATCGAGCAGTAAGCTCCGCCTATGCCGCATATTCCTCCGCCGATAAGCAGGTTGATGTACTTGCTGCGGACAACGTGTATTCCGACCGCATCGGCAGCCGCAGGATTTTCACCGATAGTACGCAGGTTAAGTCCTGTTTTTGTCTTGAAAAGATAAATATACACTATAATTGCGATAATAGCACCGAGATAGATGAAAATATTGTAGGAGAAAAACAGCTTTCCGACAACGGGAATATCGCTCAGAACGGGAATGTGAATGTTTCTGAGCTGCGACATGATATGCTCTGGGAGCTTGAGATTTCCCGTTTCCGAACGTGTGATGTTATATTCGCCGATGAAGTTTGAGAGTCCGCAGCCGAAAATGGTCAGCGTAAGACCCGTAACGTTCTGGTCAGCCATAAATGTT
Organism: uncultured Ruminococcus sp.; assembly: GCA_945868475.1. GTDB lineage: Bacteria > Bacillota > Clostridia > Oscillospirales > Ruminococcaceae > UMGS363. The sequence goes on from CAMBLM010000008.1 coordinate 76,848, forward strand.
ACCGTCAGAACTGCGTAGATGAGTGCAGCAGCCGCGCCCGAAAGGAACGCTGCGATTATCGCAATAACAAGGCTGTCGAAGCGGTAGCCTGCCATAAATCCTGCGCAAGCACCTATCGCCATCATACCCTCAACGCCGAGGTTCAGGTGACCCGATTTCTGATTGATTATCTCGCCGACTGTTCCGTACAGAAGTGAAGCGCCTGCAAGAACTGCCGCAACGAGAAAGTTGATAAACATATCCATCAGTTACGCTCCTTTCCGTTTACAACGAATTTATAGCGAATGAAGAACTCGCCCGCAAGCACGAAGAACAGGATAATTCCCTGAAGAACGTCTGCGCAATAGGTCGAAAGACCGAATGTTGACTGCATAACGCTGCTTCCCTTTTCAAGAACGGAAAAAAGGAATGAAACGATAAGGATCGCTATCGGTTCAAGCTGCGCAAGCCAGGCAACGATGATAGCCGTGAAGCCGACGCCGCCTGCAACCGAGGTCGCAAGAGTCATATCCGAACCCGTAGCCTGTACCATACCTGCGATGCCGCAGACCGCGCCGCTGAAAAACATAGTGCGGAGCATGATTTTCTTCGGGTTCATGCCTGCATAACGTGCAGTCGCGTGGCTTTCGGAAACAACGCTTATCTCGTAGCCGTGCTTTGTATATTTTAAGTAAATAAACACGATAACGGTAAGTATCAGGCCGATTATCCAGCCGACCTGTATGCCGCCGACCTTGTCGAGCTGTGCATTTGAAACGAAACGTGCAATTTTCGGGAAGCCGCCCGATTCGGGGTCTGCCCATGCGCCGTCACGAAGCCAGACTATAACATAAAGTGCGATATAGTTGAGCATAAGCGTGAAAAGCGTTTCGTTCGTGCCGAATTTCGCCTTGAAAAAAGCTGGGATAAGTCCATACAGACCGCCGCCGATGATCCCGGCGGCAAACATTATTATCATAAGCAGAAAATGCGGAAGATCGGCATGGAAAAGTGCAAAATACGATGCGCAAATCGCACCTGCGATGATCTGTCCCTCTGCGCCGATGTTCCAGAACTTCATCTTGAATGCCAGCGTTACGCCGAGTGACGAAATGAGAAGCGGTATCATGACCTTAACTGTCGCCTGAAATGCCATTGAAGTGCTGAATGCGCCCTTGATGATAGTTCCGTAGACCGAGAAAGGATTGTAACCGATGCAAAGGATAAAAAGTCCGCCTGCGATAATAGCCGCTGCGACCGATATCGCACGGAAAAGGACGGCTTTTTTCGTTCCGACCTCTGCCCGCTTGGAAATTCTTATGCGGAATTTTTCACGGTTCTGTACTGCCTGTTCAGCCATTTCCAAGCACCTCCTCTGCTGTTGAGCCTGTCATCATAAGACCAAGCTGCTCCTTTGTTACTGTTTTTGCATCAACGATGCCTGTTACTCTGCCGTGGCAAAGCACCATTATCTTATCCGAAAGTTCAAGCAGAACGTCCAGGTCTTCACCGATGAAAAGAACCGCAACGCCCTTTTTCTTCTGCTCGTTCAGAAGCCCGTATATCGTATATGACGAGTTGATATCAAGTCCTCGAACCGGGTAAGCCGTTATGAGCAGGCTCGGCGCGGATTCGATCTCACGTCCGAGAAGGACCTTCTGAACGTTGCCGCCCGACAACATTCTTACGGGAATTTCCGTTGATGGAGTTTTGATGTCAAGTTCCTTGATTAGCCTTTCCGCAAGTTCACGCGCAGGCTTTTTGTCAATGAACGGACCTTTGCTTTTGCTGTAGGATTTGAGCATCATATTGCCCGTCATACCCATTGATGAAGCAAGACCCATTCCGAGTCTGTCCTCGGGGACGAAGCTCATGCTTATGCCAAGCTCGATGATCTCCTTTGCAGTCTTGCCGATGATATTTTCCTTATTGTAAAGCACAGCACCCGAACGGATACCGTTAAGGCCTGCAATAGTTTCGCAAAGCTCTTTCTGACCGCTGCCTGCAACGCCTGCAACGCCGAGTATCTCGCCCGAATAGATATCGAAAGTAACATCTTCAAGTGCAACAGTTCCGTCAGGCTTGTCAACGGAGAGATGATAAACGTTGAGAAGCGGCTTCGGGTCGATAGGCTCAGGACGCTCGATGGAAAGACTGACAGGCTTGCCGACCATAAGCTCGGTGAGCTTTTTCTCGTTCGTTTCAGCCGTAAGTACAGTTTCGACCGACTGTCCCTTACGCAAAATAGTAACACGGTCGCTTATCGCCATAACTTCGTTGAGCTTATGCGTGATAATGATTATCGCACATCCCTCGCTTCGCATTATGCGGAGCATATCGAAAAGCTTCTCGGTTTCCTGCGGAGTAAGTACAGCCGTAGGTTCGTCAAGAATAAGTATTTTTGCACCGCGGTATAAAACTTTAAGTATCTCGACCGTCTGCTTTTCGCTGACGGACATATTGTATATTTTTTTGTTAAGGTCAACATTAAGACCAAGCTTTTCGCTGATCGCGGAAATATCCTCACGCAGAGCGGAACGCTTTTTAAGCTTTCCCGGCGTTCCTGCGATGATATTGTCGAGTGCGCTGAAAGCTTCAACAAGCTTGAAATGCTGGTGTATCATTCCTATGCCGAGTGCTATCGAATCCGCAGGTGAGTTGATAACAGCGTGTTTGCCGAGAACATTGATAGAGCCGCTGTCGGGGTGATAGATGCCCGAGAGCATATTCATAAGTGTAGTTTTGCCCGAGCCGTTTTCACCGAGCAAAGCGAGTATTTCGCCATATTTCACCGAGAGATCAACATGGTCGTTCGCAACGACCGTACCGAACGTTTTCGTGATCTCCTTACATTCAATGGCATAATCGGAAGATTTTATTTCTGAATTTTCCGCCATATCTGACCTCCGTAAAACTTTTTTCAAGAACCCATATGAAATTATTATATACTATTTTCCGCCCTAAATCAAGGGTTTACAACAAATTATCGCAAATAAAAGCGGTGCAGTTCAAATAAAAAACTGCACCGCTTATGTATTAAGAAAAGCTGATCCGTTTTGATCTGCGTTTCCTTATTTTAAGCCTTCCATCAAAGCTTTTACAATTTTGTCATGTTCCATTTTGGCTGTTTTTCTGTTGAGGAGAAGAAAAGCTTCACCCGAACTGCTGTCATTTCCGTTATCCCACCAGAAGCATGGAACGCCTGCTTTTTTCGCAGCCGAAACATAGTATTTAGCAAGCTTTGCTCTTTCATCGTCATTTTTCTTGTTCACAGAGCCGAATTCGCCGACGATAACAGGGATCCCCTTGCTGATGAATCTATCGCTCAGCCTTTTGAACATCGAATCGATCTCCTGCTTATCGTTATCGGTGAATGAAGAAACCTTTGAACCCGTGTTGAGTGCCATATTATACGGAAGATATGCATGGACTGAGATGATAATGCGGCTGTCATCAGGAATTTCAAGGTCATTTATTGCCGCTCCGCTGCTGTTTGCGCAATATGGGGTTATCATAAGATAGCGGAGCTTATTGTTTCCGTCGCTCTTTCTGACGGTTTCAACAAAAAGCTTGTTGTACTTGTTGATGACCTTGCGTTCCTCTGCCGTTCCGCTGTTCCATTCATTTGCACTTCCGACAGTTCTCGGTTCGTTAAGTCCCTCGAAAATAAGGTGTTCGTCATAATCCTTGAAACGATCTGCTATCTGTTTCCATATCGATGTAAAGCGTTCGGACATTTCCTTGCTGTCCTTGCTCGGGATTATCCAATCGGTTTCGTGGTGAGTGTTGAGAATGACATACATATCGTTTTTGTAAGCATAATCAACGACCGTCTGAACTCGGTCAAGCCATTCCTTGCTGATATTGTTTTTGCTGTCGAGATGCTCGCCCCAGCTTGTTGGGATACGGACTGCGTTGAAGCGTGCATTTTTGACTGCCTTTATCATATCTTCGGTAGTTTTCGGATTTCCCCACGCTGTTTCGTGGGCAAGGTCGCCGTTTATCCAGCTTCCGGTGCAATCGAGTGTATTTCCGAGATTCCAGCCTATCTTTATGTTTTTCACAAAATCCAATGCATCGCCCGAAGCTGATATCGTATTCTTCGTTGTATCAGAACCTGACGAAGCAGACTTTTTTACCGTCACCTTGCAGGAAGCTTTGTATTTCGTGTCTTTGATCTTGACCGTAACTGTAACGTTTCCTGCCTTTACGCCTGTGACTTTGCCCGATTTTGAAACAGTTGCTATCGTTTTGTCGCTCGTTGACCACTGTAAAGTATAGTTCTTTACACCTGTTACAGTCGGTTTCAAGGTTATGCTCTTTCCTGCCGTGACCGAGACGGACGTCTTGTTGAGTGCCACTCCTTTTTTAGCCGCGAATACGGCAGTTGAACAGAGCATTACGACCATAACTGCTGACATTATCAGCGAAATAATTCTTTTGGATCTCATAGTATTCCCCCATTTATTTTTTTATGTTTGCAAGTTCAGCATTGACCTGCTTTGCAACCGATGATTCGGGTTCAAAAATCGAACCGTATCTGAATATGGCAACTCCGCCGTAGTTGCCGAGCTTCTTGGCAGCTTTCATCTGCCTTGAAATTATATCTGAATTGTTTATCCATTCGTTTTTGCCGTTCGCACCTGCGTATGCATCAGCCGCACCGATCTTGTAGCCTGCAAGACCGATAACAAGCTTGACATTTCCCGATGAAGTCATACTGCTCCAGAGTGCGATCGTATCCGAATATGGCAGTGCTGCGTTATCAAATCCAAAATAGACCTGCGGAAGGATATAATCGCAGTATTCGGTCGATCTGCACCACGTTTTAACGTCGGCATAAAGCGAATCATAGTTGTTGTCAACGCTTCCCTGCGGCGAGATACCGAAAAGAACGCTCGGGTTTGCGCTGTGTACGGTCTTGTTCATTCGCTTTACCATATCGTTGATATTGGCGGTTCGCCACGATGAAAGGCTCGCGGACGTCCCCGAGGCTTTGTAGGCGGCACTGTCGAACGAAGCAGCCGTTGTCGGATAAAAATAATCATCTATCTGGATACCGTCAATATCATAGCCGGAAACTATCTCGGAAATGCCGTCCGAAATGAGCTTTTCGACCTCGGGATAAGCAGGGTTAAGATACCATCTGCCGTCCGATTTGACGATGTATTTTCCGCATTTGTCACTGTCGTTATACCATTTTTTTATAGTGTATGAATCGGACAAGCTTTTGAGCTGACTGTCGGTCATAAGGCGCATCGGATTTATCCAGGCGTGAACCGACAAGTTTCGGCTGTGCGCTTCCTCGACCATAATTTCAAGAGGATCGTAAGAAAGCTTTGCTCCGATAGTTCCGTTGTAGCGGTCGCCCGTCGGGAAAAGCTCCGAACGGTAGTAAGCGTCGCCGAACGCCCTTACCTGAACATAAACGGTATTAAAGCTCAGTGCCTTTACATTATCAAAATACTCGCCGATAGTCGAGCGGAACGCTTTTGCCGATTTATTCATCATTGCCGATGAATATTCGAGGTAGGATATCCATATTCCCTTCTGCTCGCTGTAATTGAGCGCGGAATAACCGTTTGTACCATAGCTGTGTGAAGCAGTTTCGGCAGGACTTTCCGATTGAAGCGTAAGTTCGGTCGCAGCTGTTTCCGCAGCAGTTGTTTCCGAAGTTTTAGTTGTTTTTTCGGCCGTTGTCGTTTCCGAAGCCTTTGTCTGCTTCGGCGGCTTTGTTTCGGCTTTGACTGTCACATTCTCACCGTTCAGTTCATCGATAAGATCATCCTCGGGCATTTCGTTTTCTGCCGTTAGCGTTTCTTTAGCAGATTCGGCTGTTTCCTGCTGTAAAGCTGTTTCACTTTGCAGTCCCTCAACTGTTTCCTCCGTGATCTCCGGCACGGGTTCAGTTGCCTCGGGTTCTTCGGTTACCCCAGCCGTCTGCGTGATCTCTTCGGTAAGAATAACACTGTTCGCCGTCTGGATATTAGCGTCCCACGGTTCGTCCGAAACCTTTTTGCAGGCTGACAAATTTGCGCACATCAGAACAGCGGCAATGATAACTGAAAAGGCTTTATACTTTACATTATGTGGATAAAAAGACATCCTATTTCCTTTCAAATCTTGCAAAACCTAACTCCGTATGAAAAATATTATAATAATTATATATCATTGACGGAAAAAAGTCAATAAATACACTGACATTATTATCGGTAATTTATGCCATTTGATTTCATTTTACCTTTAAACCGAATATTTCTTTTTTTACGGCAAAAACTAAAACTACATTTCGGGGAGTTGAAGCTATGAAGAAAAAAGGTAAGGTTTTCTATTCATTTTTGGGAGCACTGACAGGATTTGCAAACGGACTCTTCGGCTCGGGTGGAGGTATTATCGCCGTACCGATGCTTGAAAAGACAGATATCGAACAGAAAAAATCACACGCCACCTCGCTTGCACTCACACTGCCGCTGTCGGTCGTTTCGGTGATTTTCTATGCATTTAAAGACTCGTTCGACTTCAAAGATGCGCTTCCGCTTATTCCGTTCGGACTGGTCGGGGCGGTAATAGGAAGCATGTTTCTGAAAAAAATTCCTGCCAAGCCTCTGAAAATAATCTTCGGCATTTTTCTTATAATCGCAGGCGGAAGGATGATATTCAAATGATACTGAGCTATATTGCCGCATTTCTGACGGGAATTTTTGCAGCTATGGGTGTCGGCGGCGGAATGATACTTATAATTTATCTGACGTTTTTCGCAGGTTTTCCTCAGCTTTCAGCGCAGGGCGTCAACCTTATCTACTTTATACCGATAGCGCTTCTCTCTGTAATTATCCACACAAAAAACAAACTTATTGAATGGAAAAGGATAGTTCCCTCACTCATTGCAGGAACGGTATTCGCTGTTCTCGGAGCATTAACCGCTGACTATCTCGGCTCGGAAATACTCGGTAAAATTTTCGGCGGCTTTATGATCCTGATAGGGATAAAGGAACTTTTCGGGGGCTTTATAAAAAAGAAATCGGTGTAAAGACGTTTTTCTTTACACCGATAATTTTACTTTGAGATCGTACCGTCAACAAGTTCGCTGTGGGTATCATTTTTCTGAGCCTGCTGCTGTTGCTTGAGTTTATCCTCACGTTCAACGGCAAGCTGTTTTTCGTGTTCTTCCATAATGTACTTGTCGGGTTTATGGAGATCATCATAGCGTTCAACGAATTCGAGAGCATCTTCCTCATTGAGCGGCTTACTCATAAGGAAGCCCTGAATGTAGTCGCACTTCATATCCTTTAAGAAATTGTACTGACCGACAGTTTCGATCCCCTCTGCGACGGTCTTGATACCAAGGCTGTGAACAAGATCGATTATCGAGTCGGTGATAGCCTGATCGCGCTTGTTGTTGTTGATCTCGTCAACGAACGACTTGTCGATCTTGAGGCACTTTATCGGGAAATTCTTGAGGTAATTGAGCGACGAATAACCTGTTCCGAAATCATCGAGAGCAAGCGAAATTCCCATTTTGTTAAGTTCTTCAATAACGCTGTTGTCATTATCGATAAAGTCGATAAGTGTTGACTCGGTGATCTCGACCTGGATATTCTTCGTATCAAGCTGTGTGATCTCGATAACGTGCTTTATCGAATCGAGAAAATCCGCTCTTTTAAGCTGTATAGGCGAAACATTGATAGACATAATGATATCATCGCGGTAATTTTCGCAGAGCGTTTTAAGGAATCGGCAGGCACTTTCAAATATCCACATGCCGATCTGGACAATATCGCCCGTTTCCTCCGCAACATTGATGAACTCCTGCGGCGGTATATGTCCGAAAACGGGACTATCCCAGCGGACGAGGACTTCAAATCCGTGAATATCGCAGGTATCGCTTGAAATGATAGGCTGATAATTGAGATAAAGTTCGCCGTTCTTTATCGCTTCGGATATCTGCTGAGAGATAGCCGCTTTGCTGAAGTTCTGACGCTTTGCGGCGTTTGTATAGAACGAAACTCTGTCCTTGCCGCTGTCCTTTGCCTTATGGAGAGCCATATCGGCGTCACGAAGCAGCATATCTGCCGAATCATCGTCATCGGGGTAGATCGAAACGCCGACCGAGAACTTGATGTAGATATTGTCGGACATTACCTTTATCTGCTTGGAGAAAACAGACTGCATCGTATCAATGGCTTTGTATATCTTCTGATAATCGTCGCCGAATTCCACAATAACGATGAATTCATCGCCGCTGAAACGGAACACTCTGCCTATTTTGCTGAGCGAAGTGGAGAGCATCGTAGCAAATGTGCAAAGAACTGTGTCGCCGAAGTTATGACCGAGGTTCTCATTGAGCCACTTGAAGTTGTCAAGGTCAACGAACATCACGGCAAATCTGCCGTCAGAGATAGTTTCGCTTGATTTGTTTCTGCGTATGATAGATTCAAGATGATAGTACAGCGTGTTTCTGTTAGGTATGCCCGTCAGTGTATCGTTCAGGCTATACTGGAGAATTATCTCATTTTTTGCGGCAAGAGTTGATGATATCTTGTTGAGCTGCTCCGCTGTTTTGAGAAGATTATTATCGGGTGCGACAGATGTATCGATAACATACTTAAAATTTTCCGAGGAAATATTATCGACTGATTCGGTTATCTTGCCAAGGAGCCTGTATTCAAACTTCTGCTTGTTCTTGACGCATATTCCGAGCAGTACGAGCAGGCAGGCAAGAACGATAAGCGAACCTGTAAAAATACTGTAAACACCGCCGTCCATTGCCGCTTTGTCAAAGAGAATGACCATATTCCAGTTCGGAACAACGAATTTATCAACGAAGAAATACGTCTTATTGCGTATGCCAAGACCGTTTGAATAGCTGTCAAGTCCACTGTCGAGCGATGATGACTGAACAAGGATATTGAGCAGCGGAGCGGAGTTGATATCATAGCTGTTCGCAAACTCCTGACTTGATGGGGAATAAACGATGCTTCCATAGTTGCAGGTGATTATCGGGTAGCAGCTGCTGCTGAGGGTGTACTGTTCAATTATCTTTGCAAATCCCGACTTTTCAATATCCATTCCGACATATCCGATGATATTTTCGGAGGAATAAACAGGGGCAATGACCGAAACAACGTCCTTTTCGGGATAGAGCAGCGAGGCTGAAAGCGACGTGCAGTATGTATAATCACTCATTCCGCGAACGGATATATCATTATACCAGTAAAGACTGTCGAGCTGAAGCTCTTCCATGCCGATATATGCACCTTCGTCGGAAACAAGTGCTCTGTCATTTTCAAATATCACCCATGATGAAACGACATCGGCATTTTCAACCGACATATTGTAAAGCATTTCGGCAACTGCTTCATAATTGCTGTTATTCTTTGCCGTCTGTTCGCTTTCTGCACCCTCGCCGAGGAAATCAACGATCAGCTTTTCCCCTGCGGCTGTTCTGACCGCATCAAGCTTCGGCGACATATAATCCCTGACGATATCGGAAATGACATTGGCGGAATTGTTCATCATCACCATACTGCTCGTTTCCGTTTTTATGCTCGCAAGGACAAAAACAATTACAGCAAATGCCAACAGCAGTACCGCAAGCGATACTATAAAATAAAACAAGACCTTATTCTGAACGGTTTTTAGATGCCTTTTTTTAGATTCTGACATATAATAGCCCCTTTTTATCATAACAGAATGATATCCATTCAAAACGGAATTTCACTTCTATATTATACCACATATTAATTTTTTAGTAAATATTTTTTCGTTTTTATTGGAACATAATACAAATTTTGCACATTTTCTTAGCTGATTTTTACAACAATTATTGCATTTATTTATACGCATTTAATTTTTATACATAAATTTGACTATATCCACATCTTTATATGTCAGGATATAAGTCACAATTATGACTGCACACTGGCTCAGGACAAGCAGTCCGAGACCGAGCAGTCCCCACCACGAGAGAACCTCGATAGTTCTTTCCGATGTGAAGCTGTCCACGAACGGAACGGTAAAAAGGTCTGCCAGCAGGAATATGTTGAACATATCGCGTATAACTCCGAGTTTGGAAAGCACGAGAATAATATACATTACAATGGATATTATCGGGCCGCCGACAGCCATTTTTACAGGCATATACTTGTCGTAAGGAACATTGTGATAGGTCACTGCATCACGATCCTTTTTCGCCGCATTGAACGCCCAGTTGAAGTAAAGTCCGAGCGTGAGGACAAGCGTACAGATACCGATTATTACTTTCAGCACTACCGAGCCGCCGAACATTCCGTTCATTGCGATCATCGATATCACCAGAAACATAGACATAAATTCTGCGATAAAGCCGTAGCCGATCCCTTTTAAAATTCTTTTAAAAATATTCTCCGTTTTGAAGTTTTCGGACATTTATTTTGATCCTTTCAGATATTGATTTTACCCCATTTAAATTATTATACAACAATTCTTGCTTTTTTTCAATATCTGGCACAAATATTTTTTGACGATGTTCAAATAATAAAAACACGGGGTTTGCAGAGGTAAAAAAATGACTGATAAAGAAAAGCTTTTGACCGCTGTTTTGCAGAATTCCGAAATGGGTTCATCGGCGATACGGCAGATCTTTCCCTCAGTGCGGAATGATTCGCTGCGCACAGAGCTTCGCCGTCAGCTTTCGGAATATGAAAAACAGCATAACACTGTCTGTCGGCAGATGCAGGTGCTTCACATGAAAGGGAAGCCGATCTCTCCTGCCGCAAAGGCTATGGGAAGCATAAGCATTGCTGTAAAGACTGCTTCGGACAGCTCTTCTCAGCACCTTGCGGAAATGCTCATTCAGGGAACGAACATGGGTATAATCAACATCAACAAGGCTCTCAACTCCGCAAAGGAGATATCGGGCAGCCTTAAAGATGAAACCAAACAGCTTCTTTCCAAGGAGCAGCAGTATATCGACAGACTTAAAGCATACCTTTAATACTAAACACCAAAAATAAAGAAAAAAATCTGCACCGAGATCGCATACAAACCTGTTATACTAAACACCATTTAAAATTTGGAAAAAATCAAGCCGATAATCTCGCATATATAGGATTTCGGCGCAGATTTTTTCCTGTATTTTATTGGTGTTTAGTATTAAAAACAGCTACAAGATCGTCGGCTTGATTTTTTCTGAATTATAAATGGTGTTTTGTATAAAAAACGCTGTACGGCATCTTGAACAATGCTGTACAGCGTTTTATTACTTTTTGATCTTATATTTTGCACGTTTGCGCATTTTCTGTGCCTTGATAACTTTCATTCGCGAGAATTCCTCTCGTTCCTTTTCGTCAAGGCTGCCCGAAATGTACTTGACAGTGCTCTGATACTTCGGAATAACGATATTCTGGAGCGCATTTGCTCTCGTCTGCGTTTTTCTTATCGAATTCGTAAGACGGTAGATGCTGTTTTCGACTTCGGCAAGCGTTACCGTCATTTCCTTTACCTTGACAAAGCTGATATAAGCCTTGTCAACGTTGCTGTCGGTATTCATAAAGCCGTAATCGAGCGAAAGCTTCTTTTTTTCGACCGAAAGCTTCGGAAGCTCGCATCCCATTACGCTTCGGTAAGAAACGCTGACCGTATTTTCAACGGGCATACCCTCGGCGATATTTTCGACAACGCCGTGCGTGATATTCGCCATCTGGAGTGCGGAATACGCCTCGATATAGGTCACGCCGATGCTCTGACGCAGTTCTTTCGCCGTATCGACCATCTGCATAAGCTCACGGATAAGGATATTTCTCTTTTTATCCAGAAGCTCATAGCCAAGCTGTGCAAGGGCAAGCGATTTCTGCATATTAAGCAGGTTGCCTTTAGTCGGGAAAACCTGTTCAGCCATTCCGACCGCCTCCTTTCGTTTCTTTCTGCATTATTGGAACAATTCTTCCGCTTTATCGTTGTATTTTTCTTCGAGAAGCTTCTCGTCCACACGGTCAAGAGCGGACTTAGGCAGGAGTGAAAGTAAATTCCAGCCGAGGTCGAGAGTTTCATCGATGGAACGGTTCTCCTCTTCGCCCTGCGAAACGAAATATTTCTCAAACATACGTCCGAAGCGCATATATGCCTTGTCAAGCTCGGAAAGTTCATCTTCACCGATTACGGAAGCGAGCGCTCTTGCGTCGCTTACCTTTGCATAAGCGGCAAAAAGCTGGTTGGAAACTGCTGAATGGTCAGCTCTTGTATAGCCTTCGCCGATGCCGTCTTTCATAAGACGCGAAAGTGACGGAAGCACCGAAATAGGCGGATAAACGCCCGACTGTTCAAGTCCTCTGTCGAGAACTATCTGACCCTCTGTGATATAACCCGTAAGGTCAGGGACAGGGTGAGTGATATCATCATTCGGCATTGTAAGGATAGGTATCTGCGTGATAGAACCCTCCGAGCCGTTGATAACGCCTGCACGTTCATATATAGAAGCAAGGTCGGAATAAAGATATCCCGGATAACCCTTTCTTGCAGGAATTTCTCCCTTTGATGAGGAGAACTCACGGACAGCTTCGGCATAGGAAGTCATATCCGTAAGGATAACGAGGATATGCATATTCTTTTCATACGCAAGATATTCTGCGGCTGTGAGTGCGCATCTCGGTGTAAGGATTCTCTCGATGATAGGATCATTTGAGAGGTTGAGGAACATTACAACTCTCTGGAGAACGCCGCTTTCCTCAAAGCTTCTGCGGAAATAGTCGGCAACGTCGTTCTTAACGCCCATTGCGGCGAAAACAACAGCGAAGCCCTGACCGTTATCCTCGGCGATCTTAGCCTGACGAACGATCTGAACGGCAAGCTTATTGTGCGAAAGACCCGAACCCGAGAAGATAGGGAGCTTCTGACCTCTGATAAGTGTCATGAGCGCATCGATAGAGGAAATACCTGTGTTGATATAGTTTCTCGGATATGTACGGGAAACCGGGTTGAGCGGATGGCCGTTGATATCGGCTGTCTTTTCGGGGAAGATATCTCCAAGACCATCGATAGGCTTTCCGGCACCGCTGAAAACTCTGCCGAGAATTTCGCTTGAAAGCGCAAGCTCCATCGGCTTTCCCGTAAACTTTGTGCGTGTATTGGTCATTGAAAGTCCCTTTGTACCCTCAAAGACCTGAAGAACAACTCGCTTTCCCGAAATCTCAACAACTCGTCCGAGTCGCTGCGTGCCGTCGTCAAGACGGATCTCAACAACTTCATCGAACGAAGCATTGTCAACATTATCGAGGACAACAAGAGGTCCGTTAATTTCTTTCAATCCTACATACTGTAAGCCCATATCAGACGACCTCCTGAACAAGTTTCTTTATTCCCTGCTCAATTTCAACATTCAGCAGGCGGAACATTTCGGGTTTATCATTAGGTATATCGTATTTTACCTTAATGACCTTTTCAAAAAGTCCCGTTTCAAGAAGGGCGGCAGCAGTCACGCCCGAAGCGACAGCCTTTTTCGACTCTTCATAAAGACAGAGTATAGCTTTCATCATAAGGTACTGCTTTTCGAGCGGTACATAGGTATCGTCCTTATGATAAGCGTTCTGCTGCAAAAATCCAACACGGACAACTCGTGCGATTTCAATAATAAGCTTCTGATCTTCGGGAAGAACGTCCGAACCGATGAGCTTAACGATCTCCATAAGCTTGTTTTCTTCGTGGAGTATCTTGGTTATCTCAAGACGGCACTTCATAAATTCGGGGTTTACGTTTTCCTCGTAGTATTCGCTGAGGTCGTCCATATATTCCGAATAGCTGTCGTTCCAGTTGATAGCAGGATAATGACGTGCATAAGCGAGAGCCTTGTCGAGCGCCCAGAAGCATCTTACGAAACGCTTTGTGTTCTGCGTAACAGGCTCGGAGAAGTCCGAACCCTGCGGAGAAACCGCACCGATAATGGTAACGGAACCCTCCGAACCGTTGAGATTGCGAACATAGCCTGCACGTTCATAGAATTCGGAAATTCTTGACGGAAGATATGCAGGGAAGCCTTCCTCGGCAGGCATTTCTTCAAGTCGGCCGCTTATTTCACGGAGGGCTTCTGCCCAACGTGAGGTCGAGTCAGCCATGATCGCGATATGATAACCCATATCACGGTAATATTCCGCAAGCGTGATGCCGGTATATATCGAAGCTTCACGAGCCGCAACAGGCATATTTGATGTATTGGCGATAAGTACGGTTCTGTCGGTAAGAGCCTTTCCCGTTCTCGGGTCAACAAGTTCGGAGAACTCTTCAAGAACCTGCGTCATTTCGTTGCCACGTTCGCCGCAGCCGATATAGACGATGATATCAGCATCGCACCATTTTGCAAGCTGGTGCTGGGTCATGGTCTTGCCCGTGCCGAAGCCGCCCGGTATAGCAGCCGTGCCGCCCTTTGCTATCGGGAGAACGGTATCGATAACACGCTGACCCGTAATAAGCGGCTTATTTATCGGCAAACGGTTCGTGAACGGTCGAGCCTGCTTGATAGGCCATTTCTGGCAGAGCGTAAGCTCGACTTCCGTGCCGTCATCCTTTCTGAGCTTTGCGACAACATCGTTTATTCTGTAATCGCCGTTTTCAGCGACCCAAGTAATTTTGCCCTTTAAGTAAGGCGAAAGCATACATCTATGCTCGATAACAGGTGTTTCGGGACAAACGGCGTAGATATCTCCGCCCTTTATGCTGTCCCCGACCTTGACTTTCATTGTGACGCTGTATTTCTTCTCGGTATCGAGTGAGGAAACCATGCTTCCCTCTCCGATGAATGCACCGCTGATCTCTTCAAGTTTTTTCAGCGGACGTTCTATACCGTCAAATATATTCGAGATGATTCCCGGACCCAAGACTGCGGACATTGGCATTCCGCTGCCCGTTACAGGCTCGCCGGGCTTCAGTCCCGTTGTTGATTCATAGACCTGTATAGTGGTTTCTTCGCTTGACATATTGATAACTTCGCCGACGAGCTTCTTTGCGCCGACATAAACCATTTCAAGCATGGAGAAATCCGTTGTATCCTTAACCTTTACAACAGGGCCGTTAATTGAAAAAACTGTATTCAATCCTATTCCTCCCCTTATTCCGCAAAGGCGTTGCTGCTGACGAACAGGCTTTTCTGCTCCTCGATCGCAAGGTCAAAGGTCTTGTCGATGATAGTACCCTTTTCCTTGGAATAAACGGAAAAACCGCCTAACTTTATCGAGCTGTCGGGAATGAATGAAACATCCTCTGCCTTGACGACCTTTTTGAGGACATCGGCAAGCTTCATATCATCGGGTGCAAGACGTATCTCCGAGCCGTTTCCGACATTAAGAACGAGCAGCTTTTTGATAAGCGCATCAGCATAAGCGTTAGTTCCGCGGTATTCCGAGAGCTTTTCTTCGACCTTGGCGAAAACCTTGTCGGAAAGCTCCTCGCGGCAGCGCAGAACGCTCTTTTTCATTTCAAGCTCAGCCTTTGAGATATCGCGGACGTATTTATTCCCGCTTTTCTTTCTGCTTGAATTCATATATTTATCGGCAGCCTCTTCGGATTCCTCTTCGGCAGCGGAAAGAATACTTTTCTTCGTGCTTTCAGCATCATCCAGAATAGCCGAAACCTTTTCGTCGATCTCATTATTGACGGCGCAGATGAATTTCTGCAGCTTCTCATTTTCTGTACTCATATTAAAAAATCCTTCCAAAATCAAAGCTTCAATCCGATCGCGGATTCAATATACTTAGAAATATTCTCGGTAACATTTGAAGTGGCGTGTCGGTCAGGAACTTCAACAATAAGCGGTGATTTGCGGTTGAGCTTCAGATCATATACAAGCTCCTGACAAAGGTGGACAAGCTTCTCCGTCATAAGAATAACGGCGATATCCTTGTTGTCCATTGCCGCAAGAAGCGTTTTTTTGACCTCGGCAGGCTCATGAACGACAACGCCCTCGATGCCTGCAAGGCGCATTCCCATCTGGGTATCAACATTATCGCTTATAAGATAAAGACGCATACTGTACGTCCTCCTTTCCGCCGTGGATACTCAGATAAAGAGCATAAGAAGTGCTACTACAAAGCCGTAAAGTGCGCAGGCTTCACCGAGAGCTGCGAAGATAAGTGCGTTAGAGAATGTCTTAGGATTCTCACTTACTGCACCGATAGCTGCAGGAGCTGCTGCTGCGATAGCTATACCGCCGCCGATAGCACCAAGACCAACTGCAAGTGCAGATGCTATGTAGAGAAGTCCGCTCGTATCGGAGCTGCTGTCCTCTGCTGTGTCAGCCTCTTCGGAAACTGCTGTTGTCGGAGCTGCATCAGCTTCATTGTCCGCATAAGCCTTCATTCCGAAAGGAAGTGCAGCGCAGATGAGCATTACTGCGAAGAAAGAGCAAATGTTAGCGGCAAAAGCCTTTTTGAGTGACTGTTCGCCCTTTTTCTTCTTGATAGCCACAACAACGGGTACAAAAAGAAGTGCAAGTACAACTGCGGGAAGTAAAAAAGCATACAACATAATAAATTCCTCCAAAATTCTTTATTCTATGGTTTCATCATAGTTGATTTTAACGGGTGTAAACGGTGTGCCGCCGCCCGTGTAAAAACGTGAGAAGATCTCGTAAAATTCAAGTCTGAGTGACTGGATACCTACGAGTAGGGCTTCAATGCCCATTACAAAAACGTTGCCTATAATAACAACTATCGGAACTGCGCCTGCTGCCACCTGCTCCGCAAGAGCCATTACAACGAGCATCATGGACGCATGGGAAAGAACGAAGCCGCCTACACGGACGAACGAAAGGGTATTCGTTGCATAACCGAGCAGGAACTCGAAAACTTCAAAGAAGTTGGCGGCGATAAAGTCGCCTACTCCGCCCTCCATGTGATATTTCTTGCCCCTTACCCAATAGGAGAGAGGTTCGCGCAGGAACATCGCAATGAGCGGAAGAACGATAAGGATAAGGATATAAGCGGTATTCACGATATGTGCGCCGAAAAGCTCACATACTGCGCCGACAAGGATCGAACCGAAGAACACAAAGCCCGCGATGCCGTTATTGCTGAACAATGCGCTTTCATATTCCTTGTTCTTTATGCCGACAATAATGTTTATCATTATCGAAATAAACATTATGAATACGCCGATAACGATTCCTCCGATGAGGATAGTCGTAACATTTTCCATTACCCTGAACGGCAGGAAGCTTATTCCGAGTGCTTCGTAAACAGGGTCGAGAAGATGTTCATAACCGAACACGCTTCCATAAATAAATCCGAATATCGCACCCGAGATGCCTACTCTTGTAAGGATAGGACCGAGCGAGAAACGCTTGAACTTCCAGAGCAGTGCGCCGAGAAGCGCAATGACCAGTCCGTGTCCGACATCACCGAACATTATTCCGAAGAAAAGCGTGTATGTGATGGCAACGAACATTGTCGGGTTCACGCCGTTATATGCAGGGAGTCCGTACATCTCGACGAACATCGAGAACGGCTGAGCGAACTTGTTGTTTCGGAGCTTTATCGGAGGTGCAAGCTGACCGTTCGCATCGGCAGGCTGCATCACAACCGAAACTCCGTCCATATCGTCGAAAAGTTTAAGGAACGTGTCCGAATCGCTCTTAGGGACGAAGCCGACAACTGCGAATTTTCCGTTTGTAACGGCTGCTTTGCTTCGCAGGTCGAAGTTATCGTGACGTGATTTATAGTGCGTGAAAAGCTCGTCCAGATGCTTGATCTCGCCGTTTATATACTCGGAAATGCTCTTATCGAGAGCTTCTTTCTTTTCGGTGAAATCCTTTATCTTTGCAGCAAGCTCCGCAACAGCGTCCTCGGACGTGCCGTGTACGAAATCGGCGATCCTGATCCGTTCAAAGTAGAGCGACTTGAAAATATCGTCCACTTCTTCTGCGCAGGAAACAGGGGTGATATAAAGTCCCCAGTAATACTCTGTTTCCTCGGTGAAATATTCAAAATAGAACGTTTTATCGTCATAATACGGCAACTTGTTGTAGCTGTCAATAGGAAGCCGTCCGAATCTTACCTTGATATGCTCGCAGGAGAAAAGCTTTTCAAAGTCAGCGTCAAGACCTTTGAGGTGTTCTACCTGACTCAGCGCACGTTCGTACTCTCCGATGCTGTCGGTGACTTCTGTCCTCTGCTTGGCAAGCTCCTTGAGCTTTTCAAGAACGCCGTCAACGTATTTTCCGTCCTTTGTGAGGTTTTCGTCAAAATCCTCACCGACTTCAACGCTGCCGATCTTGACATTCGCCAATGCGGAGATCTCTGTCATCTTTCGCAGGATACTGTTGTAAGGATTTTCTTCTTTGAGTGAGGAAAAACCTTTGCTTTTGGCATTTGCCCCTACCGCAGATTCAATGTGGAAGCAGCCGCACTCGGAAAGCTTTTCAAGCACCGCGTCAAGGTCTTTCGTCAGACCTGCAATATTGACAAATTCCATTTTTTCAATTGACATAAAAACAGCTCACCCCTTTTTTACACTATTATCAAAGATTCTATCTGCTTTGAGGGAACGCCGTAACGGACGCCCTCGATAATGCTTATCAGATTATGGAGTTCAACTCCCATAAGGTACATAAACGCATAAACGCTTACTGAAGCTGTCTGCGAATCACGAAGTGCGGTTTTTGCATACTTGAAGCGAAGTCTGTTTGCGGAAAGCTCAAGGTCGTCCGCATCCTTGCTGTCAAGTCCGTTTTCGGCGATCACTCTGCCGTAATAGGTCTTGGAGAAGCGCTTGATGAACTCTTCGCCGCTGCCCGATGAATATAACTCCTCAAGCTTTGCTTTTGACATTCTTCCCTCAAAGGAGAAAGTTTTATCGAAGATCTCATTTTCATCGCTGCCGAAGAACTCTTTCAATCGGTAAGCATTGATGATATTGATAAGGTCAATATCGGTCAGTATCATAAGGTCAAGCTTATCCGCTTCGGATTTCCGATAGTGCTTTGAAGCTTCAACAAGCCCCTCATAATAGTAGCTGCGCAGGATATATTCGCATTTTCCGCAGTCGATACGGCCGTTCTCATTGGTCGGAACGTCTTTGAGAAGCTCATAGTAGCGCGTTTTCTTCAAAAATTCGAGCAGCTCGGCGAATGAACGCACCTTTGCTATTTCAATAAGGTCGAACGAAGTCATTCCGTTGAGATAAATAGGTATGCTTTCGATCTGACCCTCTGAATCGGCATTGATAAAGCGCATACAGCTAAGGATTATGTCGATCTCGGCGGAAATTATCTTAAAGTTGTAAAATTCCTGCCGACCGATGCGCTCAAAGCCCGTTATCCTGCCGTAAAGTTCAAAGTTATAACGCTGCAAAAGGCTTTCGAGGAAGCCTCTGTGTATCGTATTTACATCGACCGAAGATAAAACAGTGCTGTAGTGCGTATTTTTTTTTAGGTAATCCGCAATATCGGCAACGCTCTGCTTTGTTACAAGCTCGGCATAGTCCTCTGCGGTAACACGCTTTCCGTACATTGCGCGTATCTTTGCAACGGTCGCATAATATTTGCCCTTGGTATAAGAGCCGTGCTTTTTGTTACTCACAACGATCCCTCTTTATCAGCCGTTTACGATCGCATGGAAGATATCCTCTTCCCAGCTTCCGTGACGGTCCTCATACACGTCTTTAAGACGTTCGATCTCCTTTTCGCCCTCGGCATTGATAGCCTCGAGTTTCTTGTCGGCTTCGGCTTTTTCCTTTTCTTCGATCTCTTTGAGGGTAGCATCGGCAGCCTTTATGCGGGATTCAATGATCTTTTCCTGCTGCTCCTTTGCGCCTGCGATTATGAGATTGCGCTGTTTTTCAGCTTCGGCAAGCTTTTCCGAAGCACTTTTATCAATTTCGAGAATGCTCTGGATAATATTTTCGTCCATAACTTACGATCATTCCTTTCTTTAAAGTTTATGCCGTCTGACTTTATGTTTATCAACTGCAAAACCCATGCTGTTTTGTCGGCAGCATGGGCATTTTTAGTTTTTAAGACTGTGGAGAGGTGCAGGGATCTGTCCGCCTCTGTTGATGAACTTGGCAGGCGAATACTTGTTTACGCTCATAACGGGACCCTTGCCGAAAAGTCCGCCCCAATCGAGGAACTCGCCTTCCTTCATTCCGATAGCAGGGATAACTCTCACTGCTGTGGTCTTGTTGTTTACCATACCGATAGCAGCTTCGTCGGCGATGATAGCGGAGATAACTTCCGCAGTCGTATCGCCCGGGATCACTATCATATCAAGACCAACGGAGCATACAGCCGTCATAGCTTCAAGCTTTTCTATCTTGAGCGAACCGCAAACGGCAGCATCGATCATTCCTGCGTCCTCGGATACGGGGATAAATGCGCCCGAAAGTCCGCCGACCTTTGAGCAAGCCATTACGCCGCCCTTTTTAACCGCATCATTGAGCAGTGCAAGCGCAGCAGTTGTACCGCAGCAGCCGCAGCTTTCAAGACCGATCTCTTCAAGGATATGTGCAACGGAGTCACCGACTGCAGGAGTAGGTGCAAGCGAGAGGTCAACGATGCCGAACGGAACTCCGAGTCGCTTGGAAGCCTCTGTGCCGACGAGCTGACCAACTCTTGTGATCTTATATGCAGTCTTTTTGATGATATCGGATATCTGTGTGATATCGGCATCGGGATACTTGGAAAGTGCGGAGCGAACAACGCCCGGTCCAGAAACGCCGACATTTATCATGCAGTCACGCTCACCAACGCCGTGGTAAGCACCTGCCATAAACGGGTTATCGTCAACGGAGTTGCAGAAAACAACGAGCTTTGCAGCACCGAAGCACTGGTTGTCGATAGTTTTCTCTGCGCACTCACGGACGATACCGCCCATAAGCTTTACAGCATCAAGGTTGATACCGCTCTTTGTCGAGCCGATATTTACCGAAGAACAAACGCAGCTTGTTGAAGCGAGTGCTTCAGGGATGGAGTTGATAAGTCTTTCATCACCTGCTGCGAAGCCGTTCTGAACGAGTGCCGAATAACCGCCGATGAGGTTTACGCCGACAGCCTTTGCAGCCTTTTCCATTGTAAGTGCGAACTTAACGGGGCTTTCCTTGCAGGCAGCGGAAACCATTGCGATAGGTGTAACGGAAAGACGCTTATTGATGATAGGAACACCGAATTCCTTTTCGATATCCTCGCCGACCTTTACGAGATCCTTTGCGCAGGTCGTGATCTTATCATAGATCTTATCACAAGCCTTGTCGATGTCGCTGTCGATACAATCGAGAAGCGAAATACCCATCGTGATCGTTCTGATATCAAGACATTCGTCCTGGATCATTCTTATTGTTTCAAGTATATCATGTACATTAAGCATTTAATATAACTCCAGTTCTGAAAAAATACGTCACTCAGACGGTATGCATCGTGTTGAAGATCTCTTCGTGCATTGTATTTATTTTAAGACCCATGCTGTCCCCGAGAGCAGTCATTCTGTCAACAAGCTCCGCAAAGCTCTTGTCAAGCTTTGAGATATCAACAAGCATTATCATAGCGAACATATCCTGAAGTACGCTCTGGGTCACTTCGGTAACGTTAGCATTGAATTCAGCGCAGATACCGCTGACCTTTGCAAGAATACCGACTGTATCCTTACCAACAACAGTTATAACAGCTCTCATAAAAAGAAACCTCCGAAAATAATTTTATACAAAACGCCATTTAAAATTCAGAAAAAATCAAGCCGACAATCTTGTAGCTGTTTTTAACAGGTTTATATGCGATCTCGGCGCAGATTTTTTCTTTATTTTATCGGCGTTTAGTATTATATACAAGATATTATAGCACAACCTTTTCCGCAAAAATAGACTAAATTTAAACA
This sequence comes from uncultured Ruminococcus sp., assembly GCA_945868475.1. Taxonomy (GTDB): domain Bacteria; phylum Bacillota; class Clostridia; order Oscillospirales; family Ruminococcaceae; genus UMGS363. The sequence continues at coordinate 98,654 of CAMBLM010000008.1, forward strand.
AATTTAAAGTTAAATTATTAACAAACTTATGGCTTTTCATATAAGAAAACTCTTTTTCCACCTTGCGCCGTAATTTTTGTCAGAAATGACAATTCGGAAAGCCTTTGCAAAATGTAAAAAAAGTTATAGACTTTGCATTTCTTATGTGCTATAATAATATGTATCGCAGCAAACCGATAAAACTTGCTGTAGATCTGAAAAAAAGGATGGGTTGTAATGGACAATATCTTAAAACTCCTCAAGCAGAACGCTCGGCTTTCCAACAAGGAAATCGCCTCAATGACTGGTAACACCGAAGAAGCGGTCGCGACAAAGATAAAAGAGTATGAAAGCAGCGGCGTTATAAAGGGCTACTCCGCCATCCTCAATGACGAACTCGCAGATAAGGACAATGTTACCGCATTCATCGCAGTAAAGGTAACTCCGACAGCTGAATTCGGCTTTGACGCCATTGCCAAGAAGATTTTATCATACGGGGAAGTTGAGAGCCTTACACTTATGTCGGGCGCATTCGACCTCGCCGTTACAATAAGCGGCACAAACTATAAGGAGATCGCGCTGTTCGTTGCACAGCGTCTTTCCACTATTGAGGGCATCGTATCAACATCCACGCACTTCTTCCTCAAAAAATACAAGGATAAGGGCTTTATGATAAATGCCGATGACAAAGATGAAAGGAGTTTCGTTTCTCCATGATGGACTATGACCGAATACTTTCCGACAAGTGCAAGGAGATAAAGCCGTCGGGAATCCGTAAATTTTTTGATATTGCAAATTCAATGGAGGGTGTCATCTCGCTCGGCGTCGGCGAACCCGATTTTGCCACTCCGTGGACAATACGCAGCAAAGCTATAACCACTCTCCAGCAGGGCAAGACAGTTTACACCGCAAATGCAGGACTTCTTGAACTCCGCTGTGCGATCTCAAAATATCTTGAACGCAAATATAACCTTAAATATGACCCCAAGAATGAAATAATCGTAACGGTCGGCGGTTCGGAGGCGATCGACCTGTGCATCAGAGCCGTTGTTGACCCCGGTGACGAAGTTCTTGTTGTCGAGCCGTCTTTCGTATGCTACAAGCCTATCGTTGACATTATGCACGGTGTCCCCGTCGTTATCGAAACGAAGCCGGAGGACAACTTCAAGCTCACGGCTGAGGCTCTCCGCGCAAAGATCACCGATAAGACAAAGCTTCTTATCCTCCCGTTCCCGAATAATCCGACGGGTGCGATCATGACAAGACCCGAACTTGAAGCTATCGCAGAAGTCCTCAGAGGAACGAACATTCTCGTCCTTACGGACGAAATTTACTCTGAGCTTACCTATCACGGCAAGCACGTTTCCATCGCCGAGATCGACGGTATGCAGGAAAGAACTATCTATGTAAACGGCTTTTCAAAGGCATTTGCAATGACAGGCTGGCGTCTTGGATATCTTGCAGGTCCGAAACCTCTCGTTTCGCAGATGCTCAAGATCCACCAGTATGCAATAATGTGTTCCCCTACCGTTTCGCAGTATGCCGCTGTCGATGCGCTTGAAAAATGCGATGATGATGTTCAGTCAATGGTCAAGGAATACGACATGCGCCGCAGATATATCGTCAACGCTTTCAACGAGCTTGGACTTACCTGCTTTGAACCGGGCGGCGCGTTCTATGTTTTCCCCTGCATAAAGTCAACAGGACTTACCAGCCAGCAGTTCTGTGAAGACCTGCTTTATAAGCACAAAGTTGCTGTAGTTCCGGGCGATGCGTTCGGAGCTTGCGGCGAGGGTTACATAAGAGTTTCCTACGCTTATTCGCTCCAGCATCTTAAAACTGCGATTGAAGCAATAAGAGAGTACCTTGACGACCTCAAAAAAAATAATGGATAAGCTTTCTGTAAAGGCAAACGCCAAAATAAATCTGACACTCAACATCACGGGCAAACTTCCGAACGGCTACCACACCCTGCGGAGCATTATGCAGAGCATTTCGCTTCACGATATTGTTACAGTTGAGAAAACAGCTCCAAACGAAATCGAAGTTATCTGCGGCGGCGAAATACCCTCGGGCGAACAGAACATAGCATACAAAGCTGCCCGTGAGTTTTTCCGCTTCGCTGATATTTCCGATATGGGCGTTAAGATAACTGTTGACAAGCATATCCCGTCCGAAGCGGGACTCGGCGGAGGAAGTGCCGATGCAGCCGCTGTTATATGCTGCCTGAACAAGCTTTTCGGCTGTGAGCTTCCGCAGAAAGCTCTTTGTGAGATAGGAGCTTCGGTAGGCGCAGACGTTCCGTTTTGCATTATGGGCGGAACTGCACTTTGCGAAGGCATCGGGGAAGTGATAACTCCCCTTTCGCCGCTCGAATGTGAATGTGTTCTTATCGCAAAGGGCAAGCTTGGCGTTTCCACCAAGGAAGCCTATGAAAAGATCGACAGCACAGAGATAAAACATTCCCCGTGGGAAATTTCCGACTTCAGCGGCGGATTTGAAAGCTGGGCAAAGCTTTGCTCCAACGATTTTGAAGCTGTTTCGGATGATCCCGAAGTCGAAGCTATAATTTCGGAGATGAAAAGCTGCGGTGCTTCGCTCTCACAGATGAGCGGAAGCGGTTCGGCTGTATTTGGATTGTTTTCCGAGCATAAAAAAGCCGAAAGCTGCCGTAAAAAACTTTCCGAACTCGGCGTCTTCGCTGAAATATGCGGATTTGCAAAAAATTCAATTGAATAATTATTTCCTTGGAAATAAAAATGCGTTTTCCCTGCACAAAGCTCGGAAAACGCATTTATTTTTACTTTATATATTTGCTAAGGAAATCATCGACAGTGCGGTAATATTTTTCGGGGTCAACCACGTCGCACTGCATATGGTCTGCGCCCTCGACAACGTAGGTTTCCTTTTCGCTTGCGCAGCTCTTATACAATGTATCGAACATTTCAAACGGTATGCACTTATCCTCAGTGCCCTGAATGAAAAGTATCGGGATATTCGTATTTTTTACAGCTTCAACGGCACTCGCCTTTTTGAAGTCAAGACCGATAACAAACTTCGCATAGAGTGAAGCGAGGAACACTATCGGGTCGGGGAAAATATGCAGAGTATCGCGTGTCTGACGCTTCATCATCGACCATACATCGGAATAGCCGCTGTCCTCGACGATCGCCTTGACGTTCTGCGGCAGACCGTCTGCGGAAGCCATCATTACCTCGGCTGCGCCCATTGAGATGCCGTAGAGTGCGATCTGCGCCTGTGGGTCACGGGCAAGGATAAAGTTCACATAGCCTTTGAGGTCGGATTTTTCGAGGTAGCCCATACCGATATAGCCGCCCTCCGTTCTGCCCGAGGCTCTGCCGTCTATTGCGAGGACATTATATCCCATTTTTGTGAAGTTATAAGCCTGAAAACCGAGGTTGTATGCGCTGCCTTTGTAGCCATGGCACATTACGATATACTTGCGCGAATGTTTTTCAGCCATGCTCAGAACGGCGTGGACTTTTATACCGCTTTTGGTAAGCAGGAAAACGTCCTCGGAATGAGCTTTGAACCACTCGGCATATTCCTTTGTGCGGTTTTTGAGGGTATCACGCTTTTCATCGGCTTCTTTCTTGGTATTCTGCGGAAGCTTATCAACGGTGAAGCCTTTCTCACCTGCTTTGAGCGAATAATCGCAGAAAAGCTTTGCTGCGACTGCGCATATTGCTGTTATCGCTGCGGCTGAGGAAAGTATCACCTTTACTGATTTTTTCATTTCTATCCAACCTTTCTGTAAAAAAGAGGTCATATTTACTTTTTCTTAATTTTATCACATTTATTTTTAAAAGTCAATGAAAATCGACAAAGAGCGCAGAATAGGCGTTTTTCTCACGCAAGAAAATTCAGCAAAAATTTTTTTGATAAATTTTGCAAAAGCCCTTGACAAACAGCTTGTATAGTGCTATAATAAATTACGCTGATTGAAGATGCGTTGCTAGCTCAGCTGGATAGAGTGACTGGCTACGAACCAGTAGGTCAGGGGTTCGAGTCCCTTGCAGCGCACCAAACAGACTAAGCCTTGTGTTTATTCACAAGGCTTTTTATTTTGCATATTTTTATACTAAACACCATTTTAAATTTAGAAAAAATCAAGCCGACAATCTCGTAGCTGTTTTTAACAGGTTTATATTGGATTTCGGCACAGATTTTTTCATTTATTTTATTGATGTTTAGTATTATACACATACAAAAAGCCGACTGTTTTTGTGCAGTCGGCTTAGCTTTTTATTCAATTAAGAAAGCTCGTAGAGAAGATCCTGATAAAAATCATCGTAATCAGTCTTCTGATCCTTGATGAATGCGATAGCTGCTCTTGGGTGGCGGTTAAGAACACCTGTGAGCATATAAGGCACATCATAGCCCCATACAGAACCCTTTTCTCTTTCCTGCGAGATATACTTCTCAACGAACTTGAGCGCAGGAGAAAGGTTGTAGTTCGGATTTTTGAGGAATGCGAGCATCTGCTCCATAAAGCAGTTGCCTGCGCCTCTGCCCATGCCGCTCATTGTTGCATCTGCAAAGCTTGCACCGAAAGCGATGCCCTCGATAGTGTTTGCGAATGCGAGCTGCTGGTTATTGTGCATATGGAGTCCGACCTTCTTGCCGCAGGATTCAGCTGCCGCACAGTACATCTTGGTCATTTCGCGTATCTGCTCGGGGTAAAGTGAGCCATAGCTGTCAACGAGGTAGATAACGTCAACAGGTGAATCGCATACCATTTCAAGTGATTTCTTTACGTCCTCTTCCTTAGCTGCGGAGATAGCCATAATGTTGACAGTCGTTTCGTAGCCGAGGTCGTGGCAGTAGTTTATCATTTCGATAGCACCCGGCATTTGGTGAGTATATGTAGCGATACGGATCATATCGATAACGCTCTCGTCCTTAGGGATAATATCCTTTTTATAGTCGCAGCGTCCAACGTCAGCCATAACTGTGAGCTTGAGGTTTGTGTTGTTTTCGCCGACGATAGCACGGATATCCTCTTCATCGCAGAACTTCCACTTGCCGAAATCTTCAACCTTGAAAAGATCCTTTGAAGCCTTATAGCCGAATTCCATATATTCAACGCCGGCTTTGACGTTGGTCTTATAAAGTTCCTTTACGAACTCATCAGAAAATCTGAAATTGTTTACAAGTCCGCCGTCACGGATAGTTGCATCGAGGAGCTTGATGTCAGGTCTGTATGACATAAGGTCGCCTTTTTTTTCTAACATTTATAAACATTCCTTCCTTAATACTTTAGCGATTTTAAGCTTTTAAGCTTTTTAGTGCTAAAGTGTATTTACTACATTTGATATTTTATCACATAACAATACTTCTGTCAACCACATATTTCATATTTTACATTTTGTTCATTTTTACAAAAATGCGCCGACATTTTGTGTCGGCGCATTGATACTAATACTAAACACCAATAAAATACAGGAAAAAATCTGCGCCGAAATCCTATATATGCGAGATTATCGGCTTGATTTTTTCCAAATTTTAAATGGTGTTTAGTATAATACTAAGGAAACGCTGGTTAATACGTTTTTGCCATTTTTCAAAATGTTTATGTCAAATTGACATTAATACTAAACACCAATAAGACTATAGACAAAAAATCGTCGCATAATCCATATATGCAAGATTATGCTCGATTTTTTGTATAGTTTTTAATTGGTGTTTAGTATAAAGACGTAAACTCGTACATTTCTCAAAATGGCAAAGCGAACTCTTCGCTTTAATCAGCTTTTTCCTAATTTTTAATCAAAGTGTAGACAAAAAATCGGTGCAAAAGCCATATAAAGCTGTTAAACAGCTACGAGCTTTTGCGCCGACTTTTTTGTACACTTTCAGTTTAAAAATTAGTATAAACACCAATATAAAGCTGTTTTAACAGCTGCAAGATCTTTGGGTCGATTTTTCCAAATTTAAATGGTGTTTGGTTATAAGCAGATTTAATCAAAAAATGTTACAAAAACATCGGGTTCAAGAGTGTCTGCAGGATCTTCATTCTGTTCAGGTTCTTTATCCTTCGCCTTAGTTGTTTCGGGCGGCTCTGTTTCGGGAGGATTTTTTGCGACAAACACGGTCAGGACTTCACCCTTTTCAACGTCTATCGTTTCGCCTGCGTCTTTGCTGAGCTTTACAACATAGCCTTCCTTGACATCGCTCGTTTCAATCTCTTTTTCCTCATACTTTATTCCAAGCTCGCCGAGCATTGCGAAATAGTCTTTCTTGGAGAGCGAAATATAGTCGGGTATCGTAACGAGTTTCGGTCCCATACTTACCTTGACGGTGATCTCAGTTCCCTCTTCGTAGTTGTCACCCTTTTCGATCGACTGCTCGAAGATAAGTCCCTTTGCGTATTCGTCATTGTATTCGTATATCGGATTGAAAACAAGGCTGCTGTAATTATCCGAGCGCTGGATTATATCAAAGTTTTTGCCTGTAATATCGTTCATAACGTAGAGCATACGGTTTTCTTCGGGTTTTGATTCGGAGGAAGCTTCTGTTTTTTCGGTCATTTCGGTAAGAGTCGGCATCGAGGTCAGCTCGCTTTCCGAACCTGTCGAAGTATCGGAGGATATCTGGTTTATCTCGGGAACATCGCTGTTATTGTCCGTCCCCCAACTGAACAGAAGTATAAGCAGGAAGAACATTCCTATTCCGAGCATTATCGCCATCACAGCGATAAACACGCCGCGCCTGCTCATCTGCTTTTTCTTTGCAGGTCTGCCGCCCGATGAACGGTGCTGACCCTGCTGAAGTGCTTCACGCGGTATCATTATAGTCTGTGTGCTTGAAGATGAAAGTCTTACAGCCGCGCCGCCTATTTCAGGCTGCTCAAAAAGCTTTGTCACAAGCTCCGTAATGGTCTGTATTCTCTTCTCACCGTCCAGTTCCATACCGCTCATAATAACATTGGAAACGCTTTCGGGTATCTCGGGAACGAGTGAAGCAGGTGTTTCAAGTGTATCATCGGTAATTCTTGAAGCCGCGTCGAGCGGTGTAACACCCGTCAGAGCCTTATAAAGCATTGCCGAAACGCCGTAAACGTCCGTCCATGTTCCCTGCCTTGCCGAAGAATTATACTGCTCGGGTGCGGCATAACCGCTGTAAAGCTCGGGAGCTATCTCTGTATTGGCGGTTCTTTCATCGGAAATAGCAAAGCCCGTCAGCTTTATATCGCCGTTTTCGCCGATAAGTATATTCTCGGGACAGATCCCTCTGTGGACAAGTCCTGCGTTATGCACGAGAGAAACAGTAGTAAATATCGGCGGAAAGAATCTTCTTACGGTTTCCCATGTAAGTCTGCCGCCGTTGTGTTCGATGTATTTTTCGAGTGTTACGCCTTCAAAATACGCAAGAACAACATATCCCGTGTTATTATCGCCGAACATATCGACAACAGGGATAATATGGCTGAGGCTGCGCATTTTTGACAGCGTTTTGTTCAGCTCCACGAACTCGGACATCAGTGTTTTATACTGTGCGACATACTGAGGAGCAACATCAAGGATACTTTTTCCGGCTTCTCTTTCGCATAGAGTATCGGGCATATATTCCTTTATAACTACCTTACTTTGTGTTATTGTATCAAAACCAATATAATTTGCGCTCTCGCCGTTATAGGAAAGCAGCTTTCCCACAACATAGCGGTCACGGAGCATTACTCCCGGCGCAAGATAAGACGGAAGACTCGGGGCATTTTCATCAAAGCCGCAAACCCTGCAAACTCCGTTTTCATCGCAGTCCTTAGGATTCATACAGCCATAGCAAAGATTGAATTCACCCATAAATACTTTCTCCCTTCACTGCTGAAATTTCTACCTTTACAATAATAACAGCATTTATATAAAAAGTCAATGATATTAGCGAATTTGTATATAAATTGTATTATTTTTGTCACTATTTGAACAAAATTATTCTGCACTGATATATTTTTCCCTTATGCTGTCATACTTGCCCGAGGTTTTGAGCTTTTCTATCGACTTATTTATCTTTTTAAGGAGTGCCGCATTGCCTTTTGCAACGCCGATAGCATATTCTTCTTCGGTAAGAGGCTCGTCAATGAGCTTCAATTCGCTGTCCCTTTCGACATAGATCTTTGCCGGTTCGCCGTCAACGACCATCGCGTCAAGTTCGCCTGCTTTGAGCGCGTCAATAGCCTGCAAGCCGTTTGCAAAGCTTTCGAGCGTCACATCTTCTATCTCGGAAGCATAGATCATTCCTGTTGTATAGCTTTCAACGCCGATGCGCTTGCCTTTTAAGTCGGCAACGGACGAAATTTCCGAATCGTTCGGCACGATTATGAGCTGCGAAGCCGTTTCGTACGGGTCGCTGAAATCGATCTGCTGAAGCTTTTCATCTGTGACCGATATCGCCGCAACGGCTATATCGGCTTTTCCGCTCTGTATTGACGGAATGACCGAGCCGAAGTTCATATCGACTATTTCAAGCTTATATCCCATATCCGCAGCGATAGCCTTGGCGAATTCGACATCGATCCCGACCATTTTATCGTCCTCATAATATTCATATGGCGGAAATTCGGCATTCGTAGCCATTATGAGAGTTTTTTTGCCGCCCGTGCAGCCGCTCATTCCAAGCACGGCGAAAGTCATAGCAGCAGCTATTATTATTCTGAAAATGTGTGATGACCTCATTTTATCCACCTCTTTGTATTTATACTCAATGGCATTATATCATACACAAATATTATACATTTTTAAATTTATTTATTCAATACCTTTTTTATACAAATAAATCGGTTTGGATTTAGTTTTCTTTATTTATACTAAACATCATTTAAAATTTAGAAAAAATCAAGCCGACAATCTCGAATATATTGGATTTCGGCGCGGATTTTTTTCCTTTATTTTATTGGTGTTTAGTATTAATAGCTTAAAAAAGTATAATTAAATTAATATATACACAAAAAATGCAGCCTGAATATCAGACTGCATTTTTGATTAACTGTTTTTGATAACATCGTTGAGCTTATCGATAATGATGTTCATTATTTTGAGCCTTGCGTACATCTTGTTGTTCGCTTCGATAATATTCCACGGAGCGGTCGTTGTTGAGGTCTTCTGTATCATCTCATCGACAGCTTTTTCGTAAGCGTCCCATTTTTCTCTGTTGCGCCAGTCTTCATCGGTGATCTTCCACTGCTTTGCAGGGGTGTTCTGACGCTCGGTGAAACGGCGGAGCTGTTCGTCTTTATCGATCTGAAGCCAGAATTTCAGCACGATTATTCCGCTGTCCGCAAGTTCCTGCTCGAATTCGTTTATCTCGCGGTAAGCCATTTGGCAGCGTTCCTCGGGCGTAAGCTTTTCAATGCGTTCAACCATTACTCTGCCGTACCATGAACGGTCAAAGATGGTGATATGACCCGTTTTCGGGAGGTTGTTCCAAAAACGCCACAAATAATGGTGGTTAAGCTCCTTTTGATCGGGAGCTGCGATAGGAACGGCTTCGTAGCCTCTCGGGTCGAGAGCCGAACCGATGCGTTTTATCGCACCGCCCTTTCCTGCTGCGTCCCAGCCTTCAAAGACCATAACAACAGGGATCTTCTTTTTATAAAGCTTTCCGTGTATCTTCGCAAGTTCTTTCTGTGCCTTTTTCAGCTCTTCAAAATACTTTGTCGGCTGGACGGTCTTGCCCTCCAGACGGACATCGGCAAGCTTGGGCATTGGAACATAGCTTACATTTTCGTGAAGGTCGGCGGTATTGTATGTTCTCTGCGTATTTACGGCATTTGTTATCTGACTGACGAGGATATTGAACACCTGAAAACGCGTGAACTGACGGTCTGTCGTGTCGATTATCTTCCACTGGCAGTAAGGAGTATTGGTCTTTGTGAGCATATCATCGAACTGCTTATAATAGATATCGTAGTTCTTATTGCGCTTTTTGTCAAGCTCGGTAACGCGCCATTTTGTGGCGCTGTCCTCTTTCAGCTTGACGAAACGCTTTTTCTGCTCCTGACGAGAGATATGGAGGAACAGCTTTATCACGAGGTAACCGTCATCGGTAAGCTGACGTTCAAATGTATTCACCTCGCGGATACGGCGTTCATATTCTTCATCCGAAACGCCGTCTTCGAGTTTTGCTATAGCCAGCTCCTGATACCAGCTTCTGTCCATTATAGACATCATTCCGTAGGAGGGTATATTCGCCCAGAATCGCTTCATGAGCGGATATCTTTTTTCATACTCGTTCGCAGGCATTGTTGAATACACCTTAAAGAAACGGGGATCAAGCATTTTGATTATATCGGAAATAAGCTGTCCTTTTCCCGAAGCGCCCCAGCCTTCGAGCAGGATTATAACAGGAAGTTTTTTCTCCTTTATCTTCTGCTGAAGTGTACAGAGGTTATCTTCGAGCTGTTTGGACATATCCTTGTAGTTTACTGATTTATTCTTATTGACAAGCGCATTTTCAAGCATTTGTGTACTCCCTTTAGTTCTGTGATCCCCTGACCTCGTTTATACGTTCCTTTATCTCGTCGATGCGGTCATATCCATAGCCGGAGGCAAGGATAAGCTGCTCGTCCGATTTATCGTATTCATAAGCCATTGCATACGCTATTGCGAGATAAGCATGTGCCGCAGGCTGTTCGGGGTATATTTCCGAAGCTTTTTCAAGGTAATCTATTGCAGTATAGGGTTTATTCTGTGAAATATAGAGTGAACCCAGACTAACATACAAGCCGACTGAATCAGCATTCTGCGGGTCGTATTCGAGCGCCTTTTCGTATGTTTTGAGCGCATCGTCTGTTCTGCCGAGCTTGCTGTAGCATACTCCAGCCGTCACCCTGCTTTTAAACAGGGTCGGCTTTATTTTCAGAGCGTGAAGATGTGCATTGAGGGACTGCTCATAATCGCCGAGCTTAAAGTATGTTTCGCCGAGATAGAAATAGTAATTCTCGGGTTTCATCGCCTTAAACTTTTCAACATTCGCAGTCTGAAGCTGTTCAAGCGCCGCTTCGTAATCTCCGCTGTCGTACTCCTCGATAGCATCGTAAACTATGTTGTCGTCTTTGGAATACCGTCCGCAGGAGGTCAGCATCACCGCCGACATACACACTGCGGCTGCGGAAAGAACGATACGTCCTAATTTTGACTCACTCATAGGTATAGTATAACGCACTCCTTATTTGCTTATGCTGTTGATATTGTCAAGAAGATTTTTCTTTGCGTCAAGACTCTTGATGCCGTCTGCAAAGAGGCAGTCCATTCTGTAACGGATATAGTCATCATAGAGCTTTGAGCCGAAGATGCAGTCATCGAAGAGGTTCTTGTAGGACTTGCTGTCCATATTGCCCGAAATGATGTAAAGGAGCTTTTCGAGAACGAGCATTTTCTTCTCTGCGTCTGTGCCGCCCGAACGCTTGATAACAGCAATATCGTCAACAAGCTTCAACTTATCGGAACGAACTGTGTAATGATCTTTTTCAATGCCGCCGAGGAAGCAGATAATGTTTGTTCTGAGGGCGGAATCTGTGAATGGGAATTCTTCGAGCGGCAGGCTTTCAGCCTTGACGGGAACGAAGACATTTTCATCTGTATACGGGAACACGAGTTCCTTGTAGATATCGCAGAACCAGTATTTTCCGTCTGTTTTCGCAACGAGCGGATAGCGGTAGCCCTTGCAGTCGCTGCTAAGAGCCGTATCAACGGACGGTTCATTTGCGGAAGAATAATAGCCGTCGAAGTTAAGCTCGCACTTGCCTGCGATAACGGAAAGGAGCTTGTCGTATGTATATTCGCCGAGGTCTTCCTTGTCGCCGTCGAGGAATGTTCTTACTCCTGCAAACGAGTTCTTGTGGAGATCGGAAGCGAAGTCTTCGGAGCATACATACTTGCAGTTGAGCTGGGACATAATGCCCGTTACAACTGTATCGGAGATAAGTCCGTCATCTTCGTTGTAGTCATAATTCGAGATCATATAATCTCTGAGCGCAGCCTTGATGATCTCCTCTTCCTTGCCGGTAAGGTTTGAGAATTCAAAGCGTTCATAAACTATATTGAACATAACATCAACAGGAATATTTCCGCTGATATACTTAAAGCGGTCATTGTTGAGGAGCATAGCCATTTTTGGCAGTATCTGCTGCTTCTGTGATTCGGAAGTAGTGATCTTGTTGGACATTATGCCAAGGCAGATAAGGAACTCGGCATAGTCTTTCATTATCTTCTGTTCGCTGAGATAATTGAAGAAATAGCCGTAAACATAGCCTGCGAAGAATTCTTTAAGGCTGTTGAAAAGCTCAGGCTTTGCCGAAACTTCGCCAACGAATTTCTTTATGAATGCAGGTATCTCGTCCGTTGCGATGGACTTCTTTCCGCCGTTGGCCTCAACGAGAGCCTTTTCCTGCGACTTTACGAAAAGCTTGAGGAACTTTGTGTATTCGGCTTCGTTCAGCGGCTTTTTTCCGTAATCTTCGTTGAAAGTCCAGATGAGATATGCTCTCTGCATATTTCTGAGGGCATCCTCCGAGCCGTCTACAAGCGCTCTTACATCGATCTCGCCGAATTTTTTGTTCTTGTTGAAATCGGCAAGTATCTTTTCGATCTCCTCTTTGAATGCAGCTAAAGCAGGAGATTTATCCATAAAAACAATTGAATCGAGGATCTCTGCACCGGCAGCTGTAATGTTCAGCTTTACGCTCATATTATGTTCATTCCTTTCAGAAATTTAGTATTACTGTACGCCGTAGGTCTTTCTGTATTCGAGCATCTTGTCAAGGTATTCCTTGCCGCCGATAACTCCCTTTTCGATAGCATCGATGATATCGTTGATAGTTACGATGGAATAAACCTTTACGCCGAATTCCTTATATGCTTCCTGAACAGCGGAATTGTCGGAGTTGAGAGCCTTTTCCATTCTGTCAACGGTAATTACCATTCCGGTAACATTTACCTTTGCGGCACCTGTGAGCTTAGGCATAACTTCCTTGAGAGCCTTGCCCGAGGTCATAACATCTTCGATGATAACGACCTTTTCGCCGTCCGTGAGCTGCTTGCCGACGAACATTCCGCCCTCACCGTGATCCTTTGCTTCCTTTCTGTCGAAGCAGTAGCTCACATCTCTGCCGTGCTGATTGTAGAGTGCAACGCAGGCGGAAACGCAGAGAGGGATACCCTTGTATGCAGGTCCGAAAAGTGTATCGGCTTCGATCTTATTATCTTCGATGCAGGCAGCATAGAATTCGCCGAGCTTTGCAAGCTGCGCACCTGTCTTATAGTTGCCGGTGTTGATGAAATAGGGAGCCTTTCTGCCGCTCTTGAGCGTAAAATCGCCGAATGTCAACACTCCGCAGTCAACCATAAATTTGATAAATTCCTGTTTGTAATCCATAAAAACCTCCGAGAAATCAACTTTTGCGGAGTTATTTTTCTCCGCCTGCGGGAATTCGTCCGACAGTCAGCGGATCGGGTCAGAATCTGACCTAAAGCCACCAAAAATTGTCACTCGGCACAAAAAACCGCAGTTTGCAGTTATAAATTAGTTAAATTATAACATATTTCTAATCTAAAATCAACAGTAAATACAAATTTTATGCATAAAAAAATTTGATTTTTTTTAAGCAATATGCTATAATGTATAAAAACCCGATATCACCCTTACCGAAAGGACGAATTTTTTATGAAACGCAGCGACTATATTTCATGGGATGAATACTTTATGGGCGTATCTCTCCTCGCCGCAAAGCGCAGCAAAGACCCGAACACGCAGGTCGGCGCATGCATCGTGAGCAGTGACAATATCATTCTTTCAACGGGTTACAACGGCTTTCCGATAGGCTGCTCGGACGATGAATTCCCGTGGGCAAGAGAGGGCGCGGATACAAAGTACCGCTTTGTCGTCCACGCCGAACTCAACGCAATACTCAATTCCAACGGCAAATCTCTCAAAGGCGCAAAGATATACGTTGACCTCTTCCCCTGCAACGAATGTGCAAAGGCAATCATCCAGTCAGGCATAAAGGAAGTCGTTTACCTTTACGACAAGTATTCCGACAGCGAAGCCACCATAGCTTCAAAGCGTATGCTTGATGCCGCAGGAGTAAAATATACACGCCTCGAAACAAACATTGACAGCCTCGAACTGTCATTTAAAAAAGAATAAAGGAAATACATAATTATGAGAATGAGAAGAAAAAAATGGGCGCGTCCCGAGCTTGCGGTCTGCCCGTTTTACATTGAACACGCTGAAGAATATAAGGGAAAATGGAACACAGTTTTCGGGAATGATAAACCTATATACGCCGAACTTGGCTGCGGAAAAGGCGGATTTGTCGTTCAGGCTGCGCAGTATTACCCCGACGTGAACTGGCTCGCAATGGACATCAAAAGTGAAATGCTCGCCGTTGCAAGACGAACAATAACCGCCGATTTTGAAGCAAAGGGACTTGAAATAAACAACATCAAGCTCGTTTCGCAGAATATCGAAAAGATCACAACAGCCTTTGACGAAAATGATAAAATTGACCGCATACATATCAATTTCTGCAATCCCTGGCCGAGGAAGCGCCATAAAAAGCGTCGTTTAACGCATACCCGCCAGCTTATGCAGTACAGGACATTCCTGCGCGACGGCGGAGAGATACATTTCAAAACCGATGATGATGAGCTTTTTGAGGAATCGCTCCCCTACTTTGAACATTCGGGATTCTCGATAAAATTCATCACAAGAGATCTCCATAACTCCGATTATGCTCCGAATTTTGAAACGGAACATGAGAAGATGTTCTCTGCCGAGGGCAAAAAAATAAAGCTCCTCGTTGCGGTAAAGGAGCAGCTCCCCGAGGGCTACGTTCCGCCAAAGGAAAAGGACGAGCTTCCGCTTGAACATAATGAGCAGGGTGAAGATCAATGTCAGTAAAACTCAACGATAATGCAGAGATAGTTGCAAAAATAAAAGAGGGACTGAAAAGAACGGGCGGCTACTGCCCGTGCAGATTGCAGCACACCGAAGAAAACCGCTGTATGTGCAAAGAGTTCCGCGACCAGATAGCAGACCCGAATTTTGAGGGATTCTGCCACTGTATGCTTTATTATAAAACGAAAGACTGAATTCAATGCGTAATTCGTAATGCGTAATTTATGTAAAAACGGCTGATGTTCGCTCAATGAACATCAGCCGTTTGTTTTTACTTTGTTGGTGTTGTTTGTACTTCTTCGGGTTTATCGAAAAGCTTTTTCATAAATGGGATAAACATTCCGCCGAGTGCATTTCCAATTGCCACTTCGAGGATATAGAGTGCGCCGCTTACTGTTGCGCCTGCGGAGAAGTAATAGAAGCAGTCAGCTATTGAGTGGTTAAATCCGCAGAAGATAAAGAGCATTACGGGGACTGCTGTGCCGAAGATCATTGAAACATCGTGACCTTTTATACGGCAGTTCTTTCCGTTTTCAACTGCGAGGTACATCAATGTTCCGCAGAAGAAACCAAGAATAAGTCTGCTGACGATGCCGTCGCTCATTTTGGTATCCATTGCAGCAACTGCGTTTTCGTGCACCTTTGCGCCTATTCTTGTTGCGGAGATCAGAAGCGCGGTAACGCCCGTTCCGACAATATTTCCGAGGAGGGTTATAAGCACTTCACGGATATAGATAGGCTTTCTTTCGGGGATATATCCGACTTTGCCCGTGTAAAGTGCAAAGCCGAGCTGGATTATTGTGAAAAGTCCGAAGCTGAACAAAAATCCGCCCATATACTTATTATCGCACATAAGGTAGACAGTTCCGCCGATACCGATCATAAACCCCGACATCAACGCCTTAAAAAATATACTTTTGAATGATTCAAGCTTCATAAAAACAGTTTTCCTTTCAATTTTTCAATGACCTATTAATTATAGGCTTGCAAATGCGATTTGTCAATAGCATTTGCCCGAAAACGGGAATTTTACACTATGGTAATATATGAAAATGCGAAAATTACTGTTTTTTATTCTGCCCGATAAACGTTCTGATCTCTTCATCGGTCGGCATTGCAGCGATCGCGCCGAGCTTTCTTGCGCTGAGTGCGCCGCAGGCATTGGCATATACGGAGATCCCGATAAGATCTTCAGTTTCGAGTGCCGTAAGCGGCTTTGCGGACTTTGCGATACGGGAAAGGAATGCTCCGAAGAAGCTGTCACCTGCTCCCATTGTATCTACAAGCTCAGTCTTGAACGATGGGACGTTGTTTATGCCCGTTTTTGTTGCGACTATGCAGCCTTTTGCGCCCTGCGTGATGCATATTACCTTTACGCCGAGCCCGATAAGCTTGGCGATGGCCGTTGCCATATTTCCAAACCCCGAAACGAGGAGAAGCTCATCTTCTGAAACTTTGAGGATATCCACACATTTCATTACATTCTGAATGGTTCTCACAGCATCGTCCTGAGATTCCCACTGACTACGGCGGAATTTCGGGTCAAAGCTTATGATCTTGCCTTGATTTTTGGCATACTCGGCGCAGAGCATCACAGCCGAGCGCGATGGCTCGGAGGTGAGAAGTCTTGAACCGAAGTGGAAAATTTTGCAGTTATCGATAAGCTTTTTATTCACTTCCGCATAGGTAAGCGAAGCGTCCTTGCTGTCGTTCCTTACGAAATAATACTCTCTTTCACCGTTCTCATTCTTGCTGACGAACGCAAGCGGTGTTGAATACTTATCATCAAGGATAAGTCCCTTTGTGTTTACGTTGTTTTCTTTGAGAACATTTTTGAGATAGCGTCCGAACATATCCTTTCCGACTTTTCCGATGAAGCCTGTGGGAACTCCGAGCTTTGCCGCCATAACTGCGACATTAGCCGATGAACCGCCTGCATTCTGCGTGTAGGTTATCTCACCCGTTTCGGAAACCTTCTGCGTAAGGTCAACGAGCATCTCGCCGACTGCAACAATATCTGCCATATACAAGACCCCTTTTCCTTTATTTATGATTCAAGATAATACGATGCTTCCATATCTGCAACCGAAAGCGCAAACGCAAGCGGAAACATTTCAAAAGCTTTTCCGATACTGTTTTTATCCTCTACCCCCGAAAAGCCCATGTGATACCTTATCGCAAAGGCTTCCTCCCTTGTAAGGCGCATAAAGCCCGAGATTATGTAAACCGACTTTTCGCCGTGGCCGTAAGGAAGCGTATCATCGATGGTATAGTACGGAACTTTTTCCCACTCACCTCGTTCATTCTTTGCATTGCGGTAGTCAGTTTTATAGAAATTCACCTTGCAGACATCGTGGAGAAGCGCGCAGAGAGCGATAGTTTCTTCGCTGTAATTCATTCTGTAAAGCTGTTTCGTTCTGTCACGTTCAAGATAATCTTTAAGGCAGTGATAAACGTTAAGGCTGTGTTCAAGCAGACCTCCCTCGTGCGAACCGTGGAAGCGTGTGCTTGCAGGGGCGGTGAAGAAATCGGTTTTCAGCAGATAATTAAGGAAGTTATCCGCTCCGTCCCTTTTGATATTTTCGTTATAGATGCTGAGAAATTCTTCTTTTAACTCTGTTATCATTAATTATACTCCGTTAAGACAATGCTATATCGGCATAAGATTTTATGTGAAGCTTTTCCTTTACCAGTTCCGGCGTAAAGTATGGCGGAAGAGCGTCCTTTTTGAGCAGTATGCTTACGTCCTGACCGTTAATATCGAACCAGTTGTCGCCGAAAACAACATCGAAATCATCAAAGTCGATATAAACACCCTTTGCATAAGCCTGTGAACTGAATGTAAGGCAGTATTTATCGCCGAGCGTATCACAACGCACTTCGATCTCGGGCAGCAGGAACTCAAACTGCTTCGGCAGGACAAAAAGGAATGTCGAACTGCTGATTATCGCGTCCTTGTGCATAAGTGAGTATTCGAGCGTACAGTTGAAATGATCGGCTAAGGTAAGTCCCGTCATTTCCTTTGTGATATTGCAGATGTTCATTGCGGAAAGCGGAGAAACTGTAAATTCGCCCGAATCTCCCTCGGCAATGACTTCGGTGGTGTTTCTTCTTATTTTCCACTTGATATGGCCGTTGAACTCGGTCATTTTTTCGTTGGAAACATTCAGCACGAGGTTATCCTTGTCACTGTCATCTATCGAGCATATTATCGGCGCATAGAATTTTCTTGCGTAATAATGGAGTGCTTTCCACCTGCCGAAATAGTCTATCGACGACCACGAGATAACGGGGTTGCAGTCATTTACCTGCCAATAAAGCGAACCCATACAGATACCTCTGTGGCGGCGCATCTGCTCAACATTAAGACGGATAGCGTCAGCCTGAACGAGCTGTGTCGCATAGACAAGGTTTTCAAAGCTGTACGGATAATGCACCATCTGTGCAAGGTAATACATAAGCTTTTCGTTGCCTGCTTCGCACTTCTGATGCGCTTCCATAACGGGCGACATAAGGTTCAGATCCTTTTCCTCGGCAAAGGAACGCACCGTTTTCATACATGGAATAGACTCAAAGCCGTACTCCGAGCAGAATCGGAAAAGATACTTTTTATATTCCGTGAAAGGCTTCAGGCTGTGCCATACCTCCCAGTAGTGGATATCGCCCTTGTTTTTAGCGCCGCTGTCATTAAAGCCGCCGCCCGAGGACGGTGAGGACGGCCAGTAGAAATGTCCCGTATCATACTGTGCGATAACTTTCGGAGCGATGTTCTCGAACATATTGAGATATCCCTGCCTGAGTTCGGCATCGTTCGGAAGTCCCCAATACTGCCAAGCGGATTCGATCTCGTTATTTCCGCACCACATTGCAAGGCAGGCGTGGTGGTCGATACGGCGAACGTTGTCGATAAGCTCCTGCTCGACTGTCGAGCAGAACTCGGGGTCGTTTCCGTCATAGACCGAGCAGGCGAACATCATATCCTGCCATACGAGCAGACCGAGTTCGTCGCAGATATCATAGAAATAATCATCGGGGTAAAATCCGCCGCCCCATACTCTTATCATATTGTAGTTCGCGGCAGTGCAGTCCCTGAGAAGCTTTTCCGTGCGCTCACGGCTTCTTCTGCCGAGGAGGTTATCCTCGGGGATATAGTTTGCGCCCATTGCGAAAATTTTTGTTCCGTTGACCTTAAAGCAGAATTCCTCGCCGATATTGTCTTTCCGGCGTGAAACCTCTATCGTGCGCAGACCTATTTTAAGCTCCTTTTTATCAATAACTTCGCCCTTGTGCAGAAGCTTTACCCTGACTTCGTAAAGATGCTGCCTGCCGAAGCCTCTGACGTGCCAAAGCTTTGGGTTAAGGATAACGCAGACAGCGGAGTTGTGCTGTTTCGGCTGATCTGTCTTTACAATAGTATTAACTCCGTCGGGATCGGTGATAACACATTCCATGCGGAGATCATCGCCCGTAAGGTTTTCGATCTCGGTATCGATATAAAGCTTTACCGAGCTTTGTTTGTGTTCCTGCTTTATGCGGACATCTTTGATACAGCCGTATTTCTCGCCGACAAGGCTGACATCGCGCCAGATCCCGACATCGGGGAGTATCGGACCCCAGTCCCAGCCATACATATAGTGTGCCTTACGAATATGCGGATAGCCTTTCATCGTTGAAGCTACTCCCCAGAGGTCGCGCTCGTCATTCTTATCCTGGATATATTTTATCGGTGAGTGGATATAGACGCGGAGTGAGTTCGTTCCGCGCTTTACGCAGTCGGTGATATCGAATTTATAGGTTCGGTGCATATTGTCGGCAGAACCTATCGCGGTATCGTTGATATATATCTCGGCGATCGTATCGATACCGTCAAAGCGGAGAAAAATGCGGTCGTTTTTCATCATCGCTTCGGCAGGGATAAAATCATAAGCGAAAACGAAGTCGTTATCCGAGATTTTCAGCACATCATACTGGTTAAGACGGTAAAACGGGTCTTCGATCATTTTATTTTCAAGCATCGAGCTGTAAACAGTTCCGGGGACGTTTACGCTGAGCTTTATTTTTTCATCGGCGGAGTTTACTCTCCAAGGTCCGTTGAGGGATTGGATCATCATCAGCGGTATGCTCCTTTTGCAAAATCATATTATCCTATTAATTATACAAAAATTTCTTAAATTTGTCAATGATATTGTACAACTTTTTCAAAATCCATAGTTCCTCCGAAAATATCGAGCGCACTTCCGACCGTGAAGTTGAGCTTTCCTTTTCCGAGCGTCTTGAGCGTGTCAAGATCGTCAAAAGAACCTATGCCGCCTGCGTAGGTGAGCGTTATCTTTCCCCACTCTCCGAGCATTTCCGCAAGCTTTTCCTCTACTCCCCTCGCCTTGCCCTCAACATCGACAGCGTGGACAAGAAATTCATCGCAGTACGCCGAAAGCTTATCGAACACCTCGGGCGAGATCTTCATATCGGTGAATTTCTGCCATCTGTCAGTGACGACATAGTAATCCTCGTATTTTTTTCTGCAGGAAAGGTCAAGGACGATACGTTCCTTTCCGACAGCTTTTGTAAGCTTATCAAGATTGTCGAAATTCACCTTTCCGTCCCTGAAAACATACGATGTGACTATTATATGCGAAGCTCCGTTTTCAATATACTCGGCGGCATTGTCGGCATTTACCCCTCCGCCGACCTGCAGACCGCCCTCATATTCGTGCAGAGCGGAAAAAGCCTGCTTTCGGTCGGCTTCATAATATTCGCTGTCGGCAGCGTTAAGGATTATTATATGTCCGCCTTTTAAGCCTTTTTCCTTATAAAGACGGGCATAAAAATCCGCTCCGCAGTCGGAAACGAAATTTTCCGAGGCGGAATTGCCCTTATCCGCAAGACTTCCCCCGACTATCTGCTTTACCTTGCCGTTATGGATATCTATACATGGTCTGAAATTCATATTTCGCACTGTTTCCTTTCATTTTTTAATAATTAAAGATAAGTATAGCACACCTTTTTTTAATTTTCCATAATATTTTGCAAAATTTATAATAATTGTTGACATTTTATATAGTAATGTGATATAATAAATGTTAGTTATTGGGTAATTTGCATCTATAATGAAATACTGTCATTATTTTTTTAATAGTTCTTTCAAAAATTCCCGTGATAAAGAATCAAGGAGGTTGCTATGGGAGAAAATGTTATTAACTACGGCAGCTATGCAGCTTTTAAACAAACGGTCGGCGAGCTTACAGACTGCCTTTGCCAGCTGAAAGAATTCAGTGAAGAGCTGGAGCTGAACAACACTGCAAAATCCATTGCCGACACTATCGAAAAGACCGCAAAGGAGCATTTTGAAGTTGCTATCGTCGGCGAGTTCAAGCGCGGAAAAAGTACGCTCATCAATGCACTTCTCGGTCAGGAAGTCCTTCCTGCGGATGTTCTTCCGGCAACGGCTACGCTCAACCGTGTTACATACAGCGATACGCCTTATGTCGAGGTCGAATACAAGACAGGCGAAAAGGAAAATGTCGATATCAACAAGCTTGCCGATTATGTAACAAAGCTTTCCTATGAATCGGAAAAACGTGCCGAAAGCGTTAAGCAAGCTACCGTTCACTATGCGACTGACTTCTGCAAGAACAATGTTGACATCATCGACACTCCGGGTCTTAATGATGACGAGCAGATGACGAACGTTACACTTTCTATCCTCCCTGAAATAGACGCGGCTGTTTTCGTTATCAGTGCAAACTCGCCGTTCTCGCAGTTTGAAAAGGAATTCCTTGAAAAGAAAA
Source organism: uncultured Ruminococcus sp. (assembly GCA_945868475.1). Lineage (GTDB taxonomy): Bacteria > Bacillota > Clostridia > Oscillospirales > Ruminococcaceae > UMGS363. Next base: position 120,337 of record CAMBLM010000008.1, read on the forward strand.
TGCTCACGAGCGATATGGGACGGATAATTTTTGCCGTAAACTGCTTCGGAACATTCTCCAAGGAAGACGAGGACAGGATAGTTGAAACGGTCGAAAAGCGTATCGGCTCTTACGTTATGGAAAAAGCCAAGACCGTTATGGGCGAAGATTCCAAGGAATTTGCCGTTTACAAGCGCAAGATCGGCAAGCCGAAGGTAATCGGCGTTTATGCAAAGAAAGCTCTTCTTGCAAAGCAGGCTCACAACGAGGAAATGCTCAAAGAGAGCAACTTCCCGACCTTTGAAGCCGCTCTTGAACGTATGCTCACGCAGGAGAGAGGTTCTATCACCTTACAGATACTTGCCACAAAGATAATCAGCAGCGGCTCGGAAATCATCAACTCCATTGTTCTTCGTGAAAATTCACTCATGATGGAAACCGACGAATTTATGGATAAATACAATGCCGCTATTGAAGAGATCGATGCTATCAGAACGAAAAAACGTGCCGAATTCGTTCGCATCAACGATGCCGCAAACAAGGTTTATGACGGTTTGAAGCCTATCCTTGACGGCTACTGGAGCCAGATCGAAGAAACAGCAATGCAGGTAATCGACGATTATCCTATGTCCGCTGACGACTTGAAGCGCGACAAATTAAAGATCGTTTATGCAAAGCTCACCGAAAAGATAAAGGAAAACATCGAAAACAAGGCGCAGATCATCTGTGAACAGATACAGAACGAGATCAACATTGCTCTGAGCGACGAAGCAGAACGTTTGCAGTCGTTCGAGGACGAATTCTTCGCATCTGTTGCACGAATCCAGGAGATGTTTGCCGTTCCCCAGCGCCACTCACGCAACGGCGGCATTGTTGACTCCATAATCGGCGTTGCCATCGGTTCTGTCGGAACGGGCGGACTTTTTGTCGGCTTCCGCGAAGCAGGCGTAAAGGGTGCACTCCTCGGCGGAGCTTCGGGCTTCGTAGGATTCTGCGCAACATTCTATGCTGCCGCATACCTTGCAGGCTTCCTCGGCATTGCTGCGGCAGGCCCTGTTACACTCTGCATTATGGCTATCGCAGGTCTTGCGGGAACTTTCACGGGAAAACTCTCCGTTGATAAGCTTCTCGTTCAGGAAAGGATCGACAAATACAAGAACAGCTTCAAGAACTCCGTTTCAAAGCAGTTCCACGAAATGCGCATTTCCAGCGACTTCTCCGAAACTGTACGTCAGCAGGTATTCGCATCGTTTGAGGGACTTAAAAAGAAGATCGAGGACGAAACAGAAATTATCCTCAAAGATACACAGAAAACACTCGACAACCTCAATCAGCTCAAGGCTGAGCGCAAGACCGTTTCCGAAAACGAAAAAGTCAAGCTCCAGAACATCGCGGAATACACAGGTTCTCTGCTTGCCGAAACATACAATCTTCATCACGCTCTTACAAACGATGAATAAAAGAACCGGATATTATGATGTCACAAAGACTTCGACAGTAACCATATAATGGAGGATAAAAGCGATGAACGATGTTCTCGATTCACTCGAAAAGCAGAATCCCCTGCTCGATATAGATACCAGTTTTACCAACTACCTTGCCGCAAGGACAAGAAAATCAAAGGATCACATCGTCGGCGGAAGAATGGACTATGGCTTCGATGCGGATTTTTCCGTCCGTCAGAAGTTCATCACATATTCGGGCTGGAACAAAATTTACAAGAATCTTGTCACGGTCGAAATACCGAACAAATTCAAACAGATATTCAAGACCGCAAGCGAAGTTTCGCAGGGCAGCTACCCTGAGATATGGGCGATAGCAAAGACATGCGCCGAACGTCTTATGATAGATGTTCCGAAAGTTTTTGTAAGGAACGCGCCGAACAAAATGGAGATATACTCTATCTCCGCCGAAAACACTTCGCCCGTTATCGTTCTCACATCGGGTCTGTGCGAAAAATGCACGAAAGATGAGCTTTCGTATCTCATCGGCTGCGAATGCGGTCATATTCAGAACAACCACTGCATCTACTACCAGGCTGCACCAAGCTTCGGCATCATCATGGACAGCGAAGTTGTAAACCCCGTCACCGACAACGGCAAGCAGCTTGCCTCGGTAATGATGGATTGGCTCACACTCTCCTGCGTGACCGCTGACCGTGCAGGCATCATCTGCCTTGACAGACCCCAGGACTTTTCGTCCGTCTTCGTTTCACTCAGAGAAAAAGGACTCAACGATATTTACAGCCGCACAGGTCAGGTCTTTGACAGTAACAAGGCTGAAAAAATGTACGAAACGCTCCACGTTACACCTGCAAGAAGCATTTCTCTCGACAGCAGCACGAATTTCCTCGAACGCCGCTATTTCGCAGGAATGGAATTTCTCAACTGCGAAACGCTTTACAGCTGGAGAAATGATATCGGCGGTGATGATCTTCACACCGTCAACAAGCAGGCTCTCGAAGTGCGATGCGAAATAATCCTCGGCTCGGATTCAAGAAAGGCGGGTGTTTGATATGTCCGAAAATACGAATAATACTCTGACTTATGCTGACGTTGAACCCGACATTGAAAAAATACAGAATTATATGCGTGAGATCCTTTCAAACAAGCCTGTCTGCCGTATCCTCGGCGAAGAATTCACCGACAATCTCAAACAATGGGACAAAGCTATAACAAAGCGCCGCACAGAGCCGTTCTCGCTCGTTGTTCTCGGCGATTTCAAGCGCGGAAAAAGCACTATAATCAATGCTATTCTCGGCAAATCTATAGCTCCCGTAAACGTTGCCCCGGAAACCTTCACCATAAACTCGATAAGCTACGGCGAAACTCCGAGTGCGGAGGCTGTTCTTTCCAACGGTCAGCGCATTATGCTTACCGCAGACGACCTCCAGAGAGAACGCCTTGAAAAGCTCACAAGAGCTTTTCCGGAAAGCCTTGAATACATCGATATCCGCGACAATGCGGAGATACTCAAAGAGATACGCATTGTTGACACACCGGGTCTTTCCGACCTTGACTGCCTTGATAAGCAGGTACAGGATTATCTTGTAAATGCTGACGCTATCGTTTATGTTGCGTCTGCACTCTCCCCTTTCTCCGAATCGGAACAGGTCTTCCTTGCAACGCATATCCGCCCGATGAGCTTCAGCAAACTTTTCGTTCTTGTAAATATGATCGATGCTATGGGCAGTATGAAAGATATCGAAAAGATCATCAACCGTGTAAGCGAACGCTGTGAACAGATCGTTCCGAACGCTTTTGTTTACGGTGTAAGCGGCATTGATGAATACCGCCGCAAGATAGGTCTTAACCGTCCCGACCTCACGGGACTTCAGGAATTCTATGAGAATGAATTCTTAAAATTTGAGATGGCTCTCAAGCGTGAGATCATTCTCCAGAAGGATTTTATCCGCACACAGCGTGTTATAACCATGCTCAACCTTATGCTCAACGACACGGCTTCGAGAATACACATGGTCTACGATATGATCGCGCTCGACAAGCAGAAGCTTGTTGATCTTTCCGAAAAGATCGATCAGGAATGTCGCTCGCTCGCACAGGCTATCGAAGAACGCCGTCCGAAGATCGTTCTGAGCGTCACCGAAATGCAGCAGCAGGCAGAACAGTGGATGTACGGCTTCTTCTCCAAGCTCCGTGAGGATATTTACGAAGCAAGAAATCAGGGCAACCCCGAGGACGTTGAAAAGCACTTTTATTCATTCCTTGTCGATAAAGTCGGCGAAGCATACAAAAAGTGCATTGAGATACACGAAAAGGCTCTCAACGAAGTCCTCGCCAACATGGGACGTGAACTTGCGCGCAAGCTCGGACTTGCCAACCTTGCCGAAGAAGCAGCCGCAGGAAACGGCCTATCTGACAGCTTTGTGCTTGTCAGTCAGTCCGTCATAAACGCTGCAGGCGCTGACGAAAACGGCAGCTACCCCTCCGAAACGATGAGTTCGTTCAAGAATCTTCTCGGCAGAAGAAGAACGACGAACATTATCGATACAGCACTTGAAAACTTTGACGATGTTCGTTCCAACGCTGTAAAGGATCTCAAGAGCGCATACAAGAAAATGGCTGAAAATGCTATCAAGCGTTTCGACAGCCTTTACCAGACGCAGGTCGAAGCAAGCAGAGATGCACTTGCTCAGGCTAAGGAAATGACCGAAAGCAGCAATAACGAAGCTGTCAAGACTCACCTCGGAAAAGCCGTTGCAGTGCTTGATGAAGCTGCTGATGTTCTCCGCAAATACTGTTAAATATTTATCCGTCCCCGTGAAATATCGGGGACGGACAGTTATTTAAAAAAGTTATGCTAAAAATTTTTCTATAAAAATCAAAAAAAGGCTTGACAAATTAATTTAGTTATGATATAATAAACAAGTCGATTGCGGAAATGATGTTTCCGTGATAACCTCGGCACAAAAAAATATTATGGAGAGGTGTCCGAGTGGTTTAAGGAGCTGGTCTTGAAAACCAGTGATCCCGCAAGGGACCGTGGGTTCGAATCCCACCCTCTCCGCCATTAAATAACCTGCGGAATTACCCAAGTGGTTAAGGGGCTCCCCTGCTAAGGGAGTAGGTCGGGAAACCGGCGCGAGGGTTCAAATCCCT
>CAMBLM010000009.1 GCA_945868475.1 uncultured Ruminococcus sp.
GGTTTCCCTCGCTGACAGCTTTATTATATTAACACTTTTAGCGTTGATTGTCAAGTCTTTTTTCACGTTCTATGTTTTGTTCGGTTTTTTTCGACTTTTTATGCACTTTGTGTGCAAATCATACAAACACTGTTATTCAACCGTTGTCATAAACCCAATGTAATCCAGCTCATTGACATAAACATTCTTTACACTCTCGTCAACATCATTGAATACAACACAATAATTGCATACAACGTCATTTCCGCTTGTTTCATCACTGTAATAATAGCGATATACATTCGTCACCGTATTGTCAATTCCCTTTATAATGGAATACGGCGTAAATCCCAGCGCCCGGTCAACCGCCTTGCGCTTCATTCCATATTCTACAGCCGTAAGTTCTATCTTTTTTGAACTGTGATGACCTTTCCAGTTCTTTTGCAGCTGTGAAAAATCATAATATGTTACACGATCGATAGTTTCGTCGTTCGCCAGCGAAACAGAAATAGCCCACTCAGGAAAGCTTACACCCTCGATCTTTATCGTCAGATTTCCCTCACAAATATTATCAAAATCGCCAAGCTGATTTACAGCATCATATTTCGATATCTTTGTGAATTCTGTTTCCGTCTTTGCCTCCGCATAAGCAAGATTTCGTCCGATCGGTACATTTTTCAGTACCTTTTCACCCTCGGACGGCATATTCATCAGCACAAAGATCGCAGCCGCCGCCAATACTATAATAACAGCCGCCGTGATGAGCACAAGCTTTACCTTGGACTTCTTCGCAGCCGTTTCTCCGCCGTCAGCAGTTTTCTCTTTTTTGCCTTTTCTCTTTTTTGCCGGTCTTTTTTCAGCCTTTGCATCCGTCTGCTTCGCACTTTCGTCAAGCGCATTCATTATATTTTCCGAAGAAAGATCCTCTCCGCAGCCGCCGCAGAAAGCAGCACCCTCTTCATTTTCAAATCCGCAATTTGGACATTTCATATTTTTGCCATCCCTTCCGTAAATTTGATTTTGTCAAAATAATCGTGAATATTCCCGATCTTTACATATATACATATAAATTGTAATAAATGCGCGATATTGCCTTAATAGTATCATTTTTTCTCTTTTTTGTCAAGCATACGGCAGAAACTGCCCCAAAAAGTGTTATTCCATAATTCGCATATTATATTCCAATAAAAGCATTTCACTTTGCCTAACTTTTGTGTTATAATAGTTTTATAGAAAAGGTATAAAAAATCCATATTTTGTGGAAACTTTTTCTACACTTTATATAACTTAATGCTTATCATTAAAATCTAACTTAAAATTGGAGGAATTTGTTATGGCAAGATTTACTTTACCAAGAGATCTGTATTTCGGAAAAGGCGCAATTGAGAACCTTAAAACTTTTAAGGGCAAAAAGGCAATGATCGTTGTCGGAGGAGGTTCAATGAAGCGTTTTGGATTCCTCCGGAAAGCCGAAGATTACCTTAAACAGGCAGGTATGGAAGTTGCTCTCTACGAGGGCGTAGAGCCGGATCCATCCGTAGAAACCGTTATGAAGGGCGCACAGGCTATGCTCGACTTCGGACCTGACTGGATCGTTGCTATCGGCGGCGGCTCACCTATCGACGCTGCAAAGGCAATGTGGATAAAGTATGAGTACCCCGATTGTACATTTGAAGATATGTGCAAGGTTTTCGGTATCCCAGAACTGCGTAAAAAGGCTAAATTCTGTGCGATTTCTTCAACCTCAGGCACAGCTACCGAAGTAACCGCATTCTCTATCATCACTGACTATTCAAAGGGAATCAAGTACCCTATCGCCGATTTCGAGATCACCCCTGACGTTGCTATCGTTGACCCCGACCTCGCAGAAACAATGCCTCAGAAGCTTGTTGCCCATACCGGTATGGACGCTATCACACACGCTATCGAAGCTTATGTTTCGACCGCAAACAGCAACTATTCCGACCCTCTTGCTATCCATGCTATCGAAATGATCCAGGCTGACCTCGTTGATTCCTATAATGGAGATATGGCTGCCCGCGACAGAATGCACGATGCTCAGTGCCTCGCAGGTATGGCATTCTCGAATGCCCTCCTTGGTATCGTCCACTCAATGGCTCATAAAACGGGTGCAGCATTCGCTGACTACGGCGCACATATTATCCACGGTGCAGCAAATGCAATGTACCTCCCGAAGGTTATCGCATTCAATGCAAAAGACCCGACCGCTAAGAAGCGTTACGGCGTAATTGCAGATTATATGCACCTCGGCGGAGCAAATGACGATGAAAAGGTAAAACTCCTCATCGAATTCCTCAGAGGTATGAACGATAAGCTCAAGATCCCTCACTGCATCAAGAATTACGGCACGGACAGCTATCCGACAGAACAGGGCTTCGTTCCCGAGAATGTATTCCTCGAAAGACTTCCCGAGATTGCAAAGAACGCTATCGGCGATGCCTGCACAGGCTCGAACCCACGTCAGCCGTCACAGGAAGAAATGGAAAAGTTGCTTAAATGCTGCTACTACGACACAGACGTTGATTTCTGATCGTACATATAAAAACTGCCAAAGCCGCCGCAGGAACTTCGCTTGCGGCGGTTTAATATTTTAAAAAGCTAACAAGGATATACAAAATGAACTTTGATGAAAACTACCGCTCATTCCTGAACGACTTCGGAAAAGGCAGAAAAGCCGTCCTTTCCACAGCCGAAAACAATGCCGTTTCCTCGCGAATGATGAGCGTCGTCCAAATTAACGGCATTTTTTATTTTCAAACGGATAATACGTTCCGAAAATACCGCCAGCTTATACAAAACCATAATGTCGCTTTGTGTATAGACAATATCCAGATCGAGGGCGAAGCCGAGGAGATAGGTCATCCGCTGAAAAACTCCGACTTCTGCAAGGTTTTTGAAGCGTGCTTCAAAGGCTCGTTCGATGCCTATACTTCGCTTGAAAACGAACGTCTTTTTGCCGTAAAACCTGCATATATACAGCGTTGGATATATAAAAACGGCTCACCCTATATCGAAAGCTTCGACTTCAAAACGCGTACTTATAAATTTGAACAATATATCGGAATATAAAAAATTCCCACGGAAAATTCTCTCCGTGGGAAAATTTTTTATTTCTTCAAAAGCTTTTTAAGTCTTTCCATTGCCTCGACAGTGTTTTCTTTCGTGCCGAAAGCAGTCAGTCTGAACCAACCCTTGCCGTTCGGACCAAAGCCCTCGCCCGGAGTTCCGACAACCTGAATTTCGTGAAGAAGATAGTCGAAAAACTCCCAGCTGCCCATTCCGTTCGGACATTTCAGCCAAATGTAAGGCGAGTTCTTGCCGCCCGTGTACTTGATGCCAAGCTCTTCGCAGGTTTCGCTCATAATGCGCGCATTTTCCATATAATAGTCAATGTCAGCGTGCGTCTGCTTCTGACCCTCCTCGGTGAAAACAGCCTCAGCCGCCCTCTGAACGGGATAGGAAACACCATTGAACTTGCTTCCCTGACGTCTTGACCATATCTTCGCAACGCTGACATTTTCGCCCGATTCGGTAACAGCTTCAAGTTCTTTCGGAATTACCGTGTAACCGCATCTCGTTCCCGTGAAGCCTGCCGTCTTGGAAAGCGAGCATATCTCAATGGCGCACTTTCTTGCACCATCAACCGTGAAAATGCTTCTCACAAGGCTCTTGTCACGGATAAATGCTTCATAAGCGCTGTCAAAAATGATTATCGCATTCTTTCCGATAGCATAATCGACCCAGACTTTGAGCTGTTCCTTTGTGTAGACCGAACCCGTTGGATTGTTCGGCGAGCAAAGATAGATGATATCGCAGTCAACACTATCATCGGGCATTGCCGCAAAACCGTTCTCCTCATTGGAAGAAGCGTAGATTATCTCTTTTCCGCTCATCGTGTTCGAGTCAACGTAAACAGGATAAGCTGGGTCGGTAATAACGATCTTATTCTTGCTGCTGAAAATATCAACAATGTTTCCGCAGTCGCTCTTCGCACCGTCGCTTATAAGGATCTCCTCGGGCGAAACGTCAGCACCGATAGAATTCTTATAGTATCCCGAAATTGCTTCACGAAGAAAATCATAACCCTTGCCACTGTCCTCATATCCACGGAATGTTTCGGGTCTGCCCATTTCGTCAGCAGCCTTTTTCATCGCCTCAACAACAACGGGCGCAAGCGACCTTGTTACGTCACCTATGCCCATTCTGATGAGCTTCTTATCCGGATTTGCCTCACGGTAAGCATTGAGCTTCTTTGCAATATCGATAAAAAGATAATTTTCTTTGAGCTTTAAAAAATTTTCGTTTATATAAGCCATTTTCAGTACTTTCCTTTCAAATCAAAGCTTGATCTCGCCGTCAAAAACCGTTTCGGCAGGGCCGCTCATTATAATGTGGTTGTTGTCACTGCGGTATGTTATCGTAAGATCACCGCCGCGAAGCTTCAGCGTTATCGGCTCGTCCTTTTTGCAGAAACCGTTCAGTACAGCCGCAGCCGCAGTCGCACAAGCTCCCGTTCCGCAAGCCCAGGTTTCGCCCGAACCGCGCTCCCAAACACGCATTTTAATGGTGTGTCCGTCGAGTATCTCACAGAATTCCGTGTTCACACGCTCGGGGAAGATAGGGTCATTCTCATAATCAGGGCCTATCTTTTCAAGATCAAGTCCGTCAATTTTGCTCGTGAAAACAACCGCATGAGGATTTCCCATAGATACCGCCGTGATGTTCACGCTCTTTCCGTTGACATCTATAGGCTTGTTAATAAAGCTGTCACCCTTTGCTAACATAGGAATATCTTTCGGAGCAAGAATAGGCTCGCCCATGTCAACATCGACCGTCTTTACAACACCATTCTCGGGGTGAAGCGTGAGATACTTGATGCCGCTTTTCGTTTCAAGCGTTATCTCCGTCTTGTCCGTCAGCTTGTTGTCATAAACATATTTGCCGATGCAGCGCGTAGCATTGCCGCACATCATACCCTCCGAACCGTCAGCATTGAACATTCTCATTCGGAAATCAGCCTTTTCGGACGGCATTATAAGCACCAATCCGTCACCGCCGATGCCGAAATGACGGTCACTGACCCTGATCGAAACCTTTTCGGGGTCATCGACCTTTTCCTCAAAACAGTTGACATAGATATAGTCGTTGCCGATCCCCTGCATTTTGGTAAAGCGCATAAAAACACTTCCTCACAATATTATAATCAGTCAAAGTACACCGTATCCGCGAAACATATCCATTTTATTGCGCTGTCAGATGCAGAAAACTGCCGCATTATCATCACATCTCATACGTCTTTAAAATATCAAGCGCGACCTCGACCTCAGGAACACGCTGATCCATAGCTCGCTTCTGTATCTGCCTGTGAGCGTCCTCCTCCGTGATTCGGAGGTACTGGATAAGTACGCATTTTGCACGGTTTATCTGCTTTAAATTGTAAAGCTTCTTTTCAAGCTCCCTGCGTTCTTTTTCATTCTCAAGAAGCTTTTTTCTCGCAGAAACCGTGAAATTTACAGCCTGAACAAGAACCGACTTCGTGAAAGGCTTTGAGAGTATGTAACAACCCTTGTCGCCTATCTTTCGGTAGATCTCGTCATAATTTTTCTGTGCCGCCGTTACGATGAGCGCACTTGCAGTATTCTCCGTTATAAATGCCGCAAGCTCCAGACCGTATTCGTCCGCAAGCGGAGTGTTGAGTATTATCAGATCAAATTCGCAGTCTGTGACAATGTTTCTTGCATTGCTTCCGTCCGAAACGGATATCGAATCGAAGCCGCAGGACTTTACCGTCAAAGCAAGATTATCACGCATCTCTTCATTTAAAGATATAACAAGAGCCTTTGAACCTGACATTTTCGCACTCCTCTCAAAAAAATCGTCTTTTCGGAAAACAATAATTACACCGCAGTATCATTGCCGTTTCCCCGGCTGACAAGGTTATAATAACATACTAATTTGATTTTGTCAATAGTTTTTGCAAGATTTTATTTTAAATCCTGCAAAATTAAACTTTTAATAATATTTTTATATGTTTTTTTGCAATATAAAGTTAGTTTAACTTCATTTTACAGTCTTTCTGTTGTTGTATAAGAACATCGATACCGCTGCCAGAATGATTATTCCATATCCGACAAAGCTCCACTTGTCGGGGACCTGCCCGAAAAGGAAAAATCCAAGCAGCGTCGAGAAAAGTATCTGAGTGTAGTCGAAAACGGAAACCTCCCTCGCAGGAGCGTGTGTGTAAGCCGCCGTTATAGAGAACTGACCGCCTGCCGCCGAAAATCCCGTAAGAAGCAGCATAAGCGTCTGGTATAAGCTCATCGGTACGAAATGCAGTATCACATACGGCAGCACAGTAACACAGGAAAATACCGAGAATACAAACACTATCACAGGGCCTTTTTCTCCGCCTCTGCCAAGCTTACTCACGAATGCATAAGCCGCACCTGCACCAAGTCCGCCGAGAAATCCTGTCAGCGACGGGAAAAGCGAAGCGTTCGCAAATGTCGGCTTTATTATGAATAAGCTTCCCACAAACGCCGTCAGTACCGCGCAAAGCTGAAATGCCGTAGGCTTGTCTTTGAGTATTATCGCCGAAAATACCACCGCAAAGAACGGCGACATCTTGTTGAGCATCGAAGCGTCCGCAAGCATAAGATGATCTATCGCGTAAAAATTGCATATCATTCCGAGCGTTCCGCAGAATGCCCTCAAAAACATATATATGCGGTTTTCCTTTTTACAGGTTATCCTGATATGACCCTTTTTAAGAATTATAAATGCCGCTATCGCAGCCACAAAATTGCGGAAAAATACCTTCTGCATAAAAGGAAGATCGCCCGCAAGCTGTATCGAAGCGTTCATCACCGCAAAGCAGAACGCCGAACATATAATATATAGTATTGCCTTATTTTTGCTTTTCATTTTCTCTTTCACCCAAAGTATAAGACCGCATAAGCCGCCCATAGCTTATGCGGTCTTTATTTTTAGACTGTCAAACAAATGTCGTCAGTGCTTTTTCAAAGCCGCCTTTAAAACTCTGCGTATCTGCCTTATGTCGATAGGCTTTGACAAATGTCCGTTCATTCCGCACTGCGCCGATTTCTTGATATCCTCGTCAAAAGCGTTCGCCGTCAGCGCGATTATCGGGATCGCCCTCGCATCGGTACGGTCAAGACTTCGTATCTTCCTTGTAGCTTCAAGTCCGTCCATAACAGGCATACGAATATCCATCAGTATCGCATCATAGTAATTCTCTGCCGAATCGGTAAACTTCTGTACAGCTATCTCACCGTTTTCCGCAGTTTCAATGACAAGTCCCTCGTGTTCAAGCAGCTTTACCGCTATCATTCGGTTGATCTCATCATCTTCCGCAATAAGAAGTCTGCGTCCCTCGATCGGAACATCTTCGTTTTCCGCTGTTTCATTCTCAACCATTGACTTGTCAGCTATCGGCAGTGCAAGATCAAAATAGAACTCCGAACCCTTTCCGAGTTCGCTCTCAACATTGAGCTTTCCGCCCATCATTGATACATAAGCGTTGCTTATCGCAAGTCCAAGACCCGTTCCGCCGTACTTCGCAGTTATCCTGCCGTCAAGCTGCTCGAACGAATCGAATATTTTCTCAATGTTTTCATGGCTGATGCCGATGCCCATATCCTTAACGGAGAAATGCAGACAAACATTGCCGTTGTTCACGCCCGTTTCATTCACTGTAAGTGTTATTCCGCCGTTGTGAGTGAATTTGAGCGCATTTCCGAGTATGTTTATAAGTACCTGACGAAGCTTTAAGCTGTCACCGAATACATAGCGATGCTCGACCGTACCCTCGACCGCAAGATATAAGCCTTTCTGCTCAGTCTGAACACGGATTATCGTTTCCGTGTCATCAATCAGCGTCTGCAGATCGAACGGCAGACTGTTTACGACCATCTTTCCGCTCTCGATCTTTGAAAGTTCAAGATTGCTGTTGATAAGTTCAAGCAGATAGTGTGAAGAACTGTCGATCTGTTCAATATAATCACGGGCTTCATCATTCAGCTCGCAGCTGTCAAGAAGTATCCTCGTTATGCCCATGACTGCGTTCATCGGCGTTCTTATCTCGTGCGACATCTTCGAGAAGAATTCACTTCTCGCAACGTTTTCCGAAGCCGTTCTGGACGAGATGACCTGCGCCGAAATTACCCTCGAAAGCTCTGCCATAGACTTTATCGAAGCCTCACGGTGTTCACGCTCAACCGCACTGAATGCAAGGAACGCATACGGCGCACCGTTGTAGAAAACGGGCGTTATCAGTACCTTGCCCTCATCACGGAGCATCGCGATGAACGACGAAAGCTCATTCGATGAAGCGTAGAAATTCTTGTCGGCAATGATGTTTTCCTCCGCCGAAAGCAGCTTTATAAGCTCGTCAAAGCCCTCGCCGAGCGAAAATGCACTGTCAACTATCTTTATCTTTCCGTACCTACTCCACTGGCGGAAAACACGCACCGAGCTTCGGTCACGGTTCATATCGAAAAATGCTATCCTCTCCAGATCGAGCATTCGACCTATCTTGCAGAAGATGATGTCAATAGCCTTGGTGAGCTTCTTCGATTTTTCGAGCATATTAATGGTGTAGGAAACCATGTTGTCGGTAGGATTATATTCACTTTCAAGCTCGCTTATGCCTGCACTCGATTCATAGTTCGCCGCCGCAAGCTTTGATCTTACCGAAAGATCGAACTGCGCCTCGCGGTAGTATGTTATCCTCGGGTAAGAAGGCATTTCGGAAGCAAGACTTGCCAAGCGCGCATTATCCACCGCATCGGCAAACTCCGAAGGCTTTCCTCCCTGGAAAATACCTATTCCGCAGTATATCGAAGCATCATCCTCCGATGAATAAACCCTGTCAATGTATGAAAGCGCCTTGTTCAGATTTTCACCCTTGTCGCCATCCAAATTGCTCGGAACGAGTACAGCAATGTCCGATACCGACATTCGCCATATAATGTTGTCCTTGGATTCAAAAAGCCGTATTATCGCAGCTATTTCTTCCATGACCCCGTTAAAATAGTATGAACCCTCGCTACGGATAAATTCATTTACATTTTTCAGAGAGAAAATAACTATTGCGAATTTTCCGCCGTTTTCGAGTACCTGCTTCTTCGCAAGTATGTATCCGTAATCATTGTCGTAGAAGCCCGTTATCTTGTCACGGCTCGCAAGCATCTGCTGACGCTGCTCTTCCATAACCGTTTCCGTAACATTCTGTACGCAGGCAACGACCCTGACTACCTCGTCGTCCTCAATAACAGCCTTGCCAGAAACCTGATCCCAGATTATTGCCTTGTCCTTTGTGTAAACTCTCGCCCTGAACGGTTCATTCAGCTGTCCGTCAAGGAAAGATACTATCGTGTTGATGTCCTCTTCGGGACAAACTTCACCCTCCATTACGCGCTTGCGGAAGTTGTTGAATACACTTCTCCGCGCAAAGCAATGCTTTCTGTCCTTGTCAAAATGGAATATGATGAATACATCTTCCGCATTGATGTACTGGAAAATGCTGCTGTTGGACGACCTTAACGCTATCGAGCAAAGCTCGTGTTCGCCCTCGTATGAAAGCACAGCCTCACGGCGTTCGTCAGCCATATCGCTGACCTGCTCATAAAGCTCCGCAAGCTCCTTGTTCCTGAATGAAACCCTCTTTTCAGACTTGTCTTTTCCGCCAAGCGACTTTACCGCATCACGGAACTTTGTAAACGACTTTGCCACCGCCACAACAAATGCTATCGCACACGCAAGTCCGAAAGCGGAAATTATTATCATCGTGACATTGAAATGCCTGCGCATATATTCGTAAGCGCTGTAAATGCTGTTTTCGCCCTCAACAGCCGCAACATACCATGTGTTCTCATAATATGAATTCTTGCTGTAAAGATGAACTTCGCTCGCCGTGCAGTATGCCCTGCCGTCCTCAAGCTCAATGTTCTCCGTCGTGTAGGCAATGTCGGAATATTCCGCAGGAACAAGCTTTATCTGACTTCCCGAAGCAACATTTTTCACCGATTTTATGTTGCTCCTTGCCTGAACGATGCCGCTGAGCTCTTCATTGTCGATGTATTTCTTCGAGCTGAAAAGCACCAGACCTCTTTCGGAAACATCTTCCCCAAGCATTTCATTCAGCCGAGCAACGGAAAGTGTGATACCGATAACACCGTAAACCGACTTTTCATATATCAGCGGCACAGAATAGGTCACAATTCGCTCATTGCTTCCGTCATCAAATACAAAACTGTCTGCCCAGTAGCCGTAATAACTGCTGTTTTTGCTCGGGTCTTTGCGCGCCGCCGTAACAGGCTCAATGAAGAATCTGTACTTCACCGCATCGCTCTTGCTGAACGAAAAATCGCTTGTCCAGTTGATATCGAGCGGAATGTTGTAATGTACCGATACAGATTTGTTTCCCCTCGTCATCACCGAATCAAAATCATCGGCCGAATAGGGGTCTGCGTCCTTTATAAACAAGCCGCTGTATGTCGCATTCGTCAGAAAATCGGAATCACCGCAAAGCAGCATAAACACACCGCTCGGTGAACATTCAGCCATATAGTCTATAAGCTCGCCTGCGTATTTCTCAATGAACATATCCTGCGCGCCCGGGTCGGATAAAAACGCCTCAGCTGAAATTCCCCTCTTGTCAAGAATACCCGAAAGCACAACATTCGCATTTGTCACCTCATCGGACATATCGGAAAATTCATGAAGCTTGTTTTTCAGCAAAACACTCTGCTTTACAGCGGAATTGTAAAGATTCTGCTCCGCCTCGCTGTTGATCTGCCTGAACATCTCGTGCGAATTTGCAGAAAGAACATATATTGCCCCTTGAATAAGCATAACGAACGCAAAAAAACCTGCGATCAGCTTCAAAGTGCTGTTTTTTTCACTTTTCGCCTTGTCCATAGATTTTTCATCCCCAATCTGCATAAGATCATATATATAAACGAAAAAAGATATAATTCGTCCATTTTGATTATTAAAAATATTATAGCATATATTCAAAAAACAAGCAATAGTTTTTTAATCTTTTCAGCAACTTGTCTAATTTTCTTATGTTTTGTTAAACAAAGCCGTTTTTGTATTGAAAATTGCTCAAACACTTGAAAAATCGGAGCGAATATGTTATAATTGATTTATATGACTATAAGGAGATGATCCTATTGATCACAGTTGAAAACTATCTCGGCAAGATCGGTATCTCCGAGGATTACCTTGTTTCACTCATCAGCCATACAGCATCACAATGCTTCGGCGTTGCTGACCTTAATCCGGTCGATACAAAGAAATATCATCTTGTCAGCCTTTTCAAAAAAGCGGATATAAAGGGCAGACGCGGCGTCAAGCTGTCGGTCGGCGCTGACAACAAGATCACCGTTTCGCTGCATATCTCCGTTCTTTACGGAACGAACATCTCCGCCGTTACCGAAAATCTTTCACACAAGATACGCTATACGGTCGAAGATAAAACAGAACTCAAGATATCAAAGATCTCCGTCTTTGTTGACGGTATGCTTGAATAAAGTGTAAAGGGGAATAATAAATAGTGATAAGCGGAAAAATGCTCAGAGAAGCTTTTATATCGGGTGCCGCATCGATCTCCAATAACCGACGTGCCGTGGACGAACTCAACGTCTACCCCGTTCCTGACGGAGATACGGGTACAAATATGTCTATGACAATGGGCAATGCAATGCGCGAGCTTGAAGTTATGAACGACAATTGCACCGCGTCCGCAGCAGCGGATACAGCCGCTGCCGCCCTTCTGAGAGGCGCAAGAGGAAACTCGGGCGTTATCCTCTCCCTCCTGTTCAGAGGATTTTCCAAAGCCTTTAAAGGCAAGAACGAAGTCGGCTGCGCAGACCTTGCAAACGCTCTTGAACTTGGCGTAAAGGGCGCATATAAAGCCGTAATGAACCCGACTGAGGGTACGATACTCACAGTTGCAAGACTTGCATCGGAAAAAGCATCTCAGCTCGCACCGACAGCCGAAAGCGAAGTACAGCTCTGGAGTGCTGTCTGCGATGAAGCGGATAAAGCTCTCGCACAGACCCCGGAAATGCTCCCCGTACTCAAAAAAGCAGGCGTAGTCGATGCAGGCGGAAAGGGTCTTATCATCATCTGGCGCGCAATGCTCGATGTTTTCAGCGGCGAAAAAGCCGTCGAAGACGAAAAAACAAAGGAAAGCTCCACCACCAAGACCGCAGTCGGCGACTTTGACGAGGAGATCAACTTCACCTACTGCACGGAATTCATCGTAAATAAGAATCCCGACTGTCCCGATGCTTCACGTCTGAGAGCATTTCTCGAAACTATCGGCGACTGCGTTGTTGCCGTCGATGACGAGGATATAATCAAAGTCCACGTCCATACCGACCACCCGGGCAAGGCTATTGAAGAGGCTATCATCTTCGGCGCACTCACCAACCTCAAAATAGACAATATGCGCCACCAGCATAAGAATAAGCAGAAAGAAGCCGCCGTTATGAAGGTGCGTGAGTTCACTCCTGCCGCACCCGAAAAACCATTCGGCTTCGTAGCCGTAGCTTCGGGAAAAGGCATCGAAGACCTCTTCACCAATCTTGGCGCGGATAATATCGTAACGGGCGGTCAGACAATGAACCCCTCAACGGACGATATCCTTAAAGCTATCCTTGCGACCCCGGCAGAAACAGTTTTTGTTCTCCCAAACAATAAAAATATCATCATGGCAGCCGAACAGGCGGTAAAGCTCGCCGACAGACGTGTCTGCGTCCTCCAGACGAAAACAATACCGCAGGGTCTTACCGCAATGATGAACTTCGACCCGTCTGCGGACTATGAGTCCAACCGTATGAATATGTCAAAGGCACTCGAAAATGTTTCAACGGGACTTGTAACATTCGCAGCGCGCGACAGTGACTTCGACGGAAAGAATATCAAAAAGGGCGAGATACTCGGACTTGAAAACGGAAAGCTAGCCGTTACCGATAAGGAAGTAACCAAAGCCGCATATAAGCTTATCAAGAAAATGATAACGGGCGAATCCTCGTTCGTTACCATTATCAGCGGCGCAGATACCGACGACGAAAACACCGAAGCCCTCACCGAACTTGTTCAGACAAAGTTCGGCGACAAAGTGGAAGTAATGAACGTAAACGGCGGACAGCCTGTGTACTATTATATAATCTCGGTTGAATAAAACAAAACCTCGGGTCAGTCACCCGAGGTTTTGTATTCAAAAACAGCACCGTACAAATTCTGTGTACGGTGCTGAATTATTTATACTAATCTTTGATCGTTCTATAGACAAAGCCGACAGATAGAATAAATCCAATCAGGTCACTGTGTGGACAAGGTCACTGCGTGGACAAGGTCACTGCGTGGACCTTGATAACGACCGCAGTAAGGCTTGCCGCCTTGCAAGGGAGTTAGACGCCGAGTGGATTTATTATAGCCGAGGATTTGCCTATAGGTTGATCAGAGATTAGTATTACAATATTTACTGCAATATCCTGAACATTGCGACCTGATCCGCAAGTACCTGCGACTGTCCGTTGAGTTCTTCACACGATGCAGCGCTTTCTTCTGCGGTAGCGGAATTCTGCTGTACAACTTCTGAGATCTGCGCAATGCCTGCGTTGATCTGCCCGATAGCAGATGCCTGTTCCTCCGATGCGGCATATATTTTTCCGACAAGTTCCTTGGAAGTTGCAGACATTTCCGAAACTCTTCCCATAAGCTCTACCGTATCCGCAACTACCGCGCTGCCCTTGGCAACGGACTCCATTGTTTCGGTTATGATAACAGCTGTTCTCTTTGTTGCTTCGTCCGACTTTGTTGCAAGATTTCTTACCTCATCGGCAACAACAGCAAAGCCCTTGCCTGCTTCACCTGCTCTTGCAGCCTCAACAGCGGCATTGAGCGCAAGAATATTGGTCTGGAATGCAATATCTTCGATAGCTTTGATAATGTTGTTGATCTGATCGGATTTTTCCTTGATATCCTCCATTGCAGTCCGCATACGCTCCATTTCCGCAGCCTGCTCGCTGATAAGTTCGTCCGACTGCGCCGCACAGTTGTCCGCCTCTCTTGCATTTTCGGTATTGTTTTCGATCTTCTCTGCGATCTCACTGATAGTTGCCGAAAGCTCCTCGATCGCAGCAGCCTGACGTGTCGTACCCTCTGCAAGAAGCTGCGAGCCGTTGGATATCTGTGATGAACCTGCGGAAACCTCGCTTGCCGAAACACTGAGACCTCCGATAACATCACTGAGTTTTCTGCAGATTTCATCTGCGGATTTTTTCATCTCAACGAAATCGCCCTGATATTCTACCGCAGGCTGGACGGTGAAGTCGCCGTCAGCCATCGCTGACATTACTCTGTTTATATCGGAAAGATACATTGCAAGCGTATCTTTCATTCTTACCATTTCCTTGAGCATCGAACCTATTTCATCCTTGGAATACTTAACGTTAGAGGTATCGAAGCCGATATCTCCGTTCGCCATCTGTCCAAGTACATTGCAGGCGCTTTCAATAGGTTTGGATATTACCCTGAATGTATACATGGCAAGCAGACCGCCGCATACAATACAAACCGCAATTCCGATGATAACGGAAATTATTGTAACTCTTCGTACATTTGCATCATTTTCCGCAGTCTGTGAACCGCAGAAGACAGCACCGATTATGTTTCCGTCCGTATCAAGGAACGGTTCATAGATAGTGTAATATTCTGCTCCGAGAATTTCAGTTCTGCCATCATATTTTTCGCCGTTGTCAATAACTGCGCTTCTTACCTTGTCCGACATCTGCGTTCCGACAACTCTCTCGCCGTTTTCATCAATGATAGTAGTAGAGATCCGAGTATCTCCGCCGAAAATAGTTATATCATATCCGACAACGTTCTTTATTTCATCAATGACCGACGGGCGTGTGAAATCGGCTGCAACGATCGCTTTTCCGACAGGATAGCTGAGACTGTTCAGAACAGGCTTTTCGCAAACATAGTAAATGTCATTTCCGTTCTTGATATAGCCGCTGAATTCTTCTTTTTCAAGAAGCGGCATAAATGCCTCCGTGTCAACACCCTCACTCGACCAAAGAACATTTTTGTCTGTGTCGGTAAAAATGCCTATGTAACTGTCATTCGGCAATTCCTCGGTAAATCTGTCGCCGATGACATTTCCTCTGTCAACATCGAAAGCACGGGAGAAATCCTTGTTATCGCACAGCGTTGCAGCGATTATCCCAGCCTGCGTTTCCGCTGTCGCTATATCGTCCTTGATAAGATTAACACCGATCTGCGCTTCCTTTTTCAAAGCATTATCGTTTATCTTACTGATATAAAAGGAACAAAAGATGATAACGAGCGCAACCGCAAAGATCACTGACGAATCGATCACCAGTATAAAATTTCTTCCGAGTTTGCCAAGCTTTGATTTTCTCTTCATAATATCACCCACAATTATAAAGTCCGCTTCAAGATTTAACGGACTTTATTTATTAGATTATTCAACATTTTAGCATATTAGTATTAATTAGTCAATACTAAAAAAGAAAATTGTTCATTTTTCACAAAATTTTATACATTTTTACGGTATCAGGAAACCGTTTTCGATTGCCTTATCGAGCAGATCATCGACCATTTTGCCAAGCTCAGCCGAACCGTCTTTAACTATGTCAAAACGCTTCCTCACCTGCGAGGAGTTTACACCATGCTCTTTCCAGGAGTAGCCCTCCCTCGAATAGTTGAGCAAAAGCGGCTGTATCCTGTCCATCGCATTTGAGAAACGCGCCTCGGGAGTGTCATTTCTCTCAAATTCATCCCAGAGCGCACGGTATTCCGCAGCCTGCTCCTCGGGCAGCGTTCCGAATATCTTCTCTGCCGCAGCTTTTTCGCGAGCCTCCTTGGTCTTTGCGCCCTCATCATCGTAGCAGTAGGTGTCACCTGCGTAAATTTCCACAGCATCGTGAACGAGAACCATTTTCATCACCTTTGTGATATCAACAGGCTCGTTTGAATATTCCGCAAGCACCGCCGCCGCGATCGCAAGCGAAAACGAGTGTTCGGCATCATTTTCACGGCGCGGCAAAGGCTTTTTCTCCTTGAAATTATCATCAAATTCCTTTGAACCCTGCGGAAGATCATCACAGAGAATATATGTCTGGCGGTAAACATTTTTCAGCTTGTCGAGCGTCAGCAGAAATTCAAGCTGCTTTTTCAAGCGTTCGTTTTCCATTTAAACATCCCCCTTTTTCTTCTGCATAAAGCCTGCTATCTTTGCAAGAAGCATCGGCGGCAGGAAACCTGCACCGTAATCGGCAATTTTCATTTTCAGCGTCGGGATAATGAGCGTTTTTCGCGCAAACATTCCCTCAACTGCACATTTTGCGGCATATTCAGCCGTGATTCCCTTTAACGCGAACGTAACTCCTGCCGTGTTGTTGAAATTTGTATCAACCGGACCCGGGCAAAGCGCACTCACCGAAACATGACTGCCCTCATTTTTAAGCTCCGCACTTACAGCCTCAGTCAGACGGACAACATAGTTCTTCGTGCAGTAATAAGTTGCCATATAAGGACCGGGCATAAAGCCTGCCGATGAAGCAACGTTGAGGATATACCCCCTGTCACGCTTGCGGAAATCTTTCAGAAACAGCTTTTGCAGAATGTGAACAGCCGTAACGTTGACCTCTATCATTTCAATTTCACGTTCAAGATCAGTTTCCGCAAATTTTCCGAAAAGTCCGAAACCTGCGTTGTTTATAAGAATATCGATGTTGTATTTTTTCGCTTCGTCATAAAGTCGGTAACATTCCTCGGCTTTTGAAAGATCGGCAGGGATCACCTTTACCCTTTTTTCGCCTATCTCATCGCGAAGCTTTGCAAGAGCCTCATAATTTCTTCCCGAAATAACAAGCCTGATACCTCTTTTGGCAAGCTCGCGCGCAATTTCACGTCCGATCCCCGAGCTTGCACCTGTAATAAGTGCTGTCATATTTTTATCCTTTCCGAATCATGCAAAAGCATTCATATCATTTGCTTTCCTTAATAAATTCTTCCCATTTTTCGGGCGCATATCCGACCGAAGCCTTTTTTCCGCAGCGAACGATAGGTGTCCTGTATAACTTTGGACATTCGCAAAGCTTGTCATACTTCGCATCGTCAAGAAGATACTTTATGCTGCAGTAGTCCTTTGAGTTTGTATCAATTACAGCATCAATGCTGCCGAGAGCCTTTACAACGCTGTCAAATTCGCCCTTGCTCAGACCCTTTGAAAGAATGTCAACGCTCTGGACCTTGATGTTTCTCTCCTTAAACCAGCGTTCCGCCTTTTTCGTGTCGAAGCACTTGGATTTTCCGAATATCTGTATAGCCATAGCTTACCCTTTCCTCATAAAAATATCGCTGCCGAAACTGACGGCAGCGACCTTTTCGTTAGATTTTTTCGCTGAACATTGAGCTTAACGAGAATATAGTTCCGTAATCGAACTTACCCTCCTGATTGTAGTTCACGACCTGAGCCTTGAGAGTTGCAGCCTTGCTTATCTGATTTGCCCTGTCGGCAGCTTTCGCCGTGAATGAGTAGCTGCCGCCGAGGAGCGACTTCACCGAATTGGTATCCGCACCTTTCAGCGTGTCCTCATTCAGAGTCAGCTTGTTGTCCGAGCCGACCTTTAAACCTATCCTGCCGAGTGCGGCGGAATAAGCCTTTGCCGTGTTCGTCATATAAACGCCCTTTTTGAGCGCGTCAACACTCTCCGACTTCTGTAAGCTGTCAACAACGGAATTGTAATCCTCGACAAAGCTTTTTACATTTGATACGAGCTTGTCTTTGTCCTCAAAGTCAGCCTTTGAAGCGGATGCAAGCACGGAAGCACTCTTTCCGAGATCAGTCGCATCGGAAGCAAGCTGCTTTTCGCTCTCATAAGTTCCGACATCACTGCCCGAGAAAGCCTTCTCGTACTCCTTTATCATATTTTTCTGATAATCTTTTGAGCGTACCTGATCGACCTTCTTCATCAGTGCAAGAAGATCACTCGTCGAATTGGTCTGCGAATAGCTCTTTTTGCTGTAATTCGACGAAAGAAGAGAAGTGTACATTGCATTGGACTTATAAGCATTGATTCCGTACATTGTCCGATTCCTCCCGGTTATTCAGCGTTTTTTGTCTTTTATTCAGCGGCTTTTGCCTTTTCAGCCTCCGCCGCAAGGTTTGTCTTTGCCGTAGAAAGCATAAGCTTGATCCTGTTTTCCTGATTTACCTTTGTTGCGCCCGGGTCATAGTCGATAGCAACAATATTCGCATCGGGATAAACGTTGCGTATCTTTCTTATCATGCCCTTGCCGATGATGTGGTTCGGCAGACAGCCGAATGGCTGAGCGCAGATGATATTGTTTACGCCGCTGCCGATAAGCTCGACCATTTCGGCGGTAAGAAGCCAGCCCTCGCCCATTTTATTCGCAGGCGAAACATACTCTTTGCTGTTTTCCTTTGTTTCGTCAAAGTGTGCAGGCGCTCTGAAGCGTGAATCCTCGAATACTTTTATCATTATATCCTGCATCTTTTTGAGAAATGCTTCAAGCGCACCCGAAGCGATATATTTTTTATACGCAACGTGATAAAGCTGCGTGTCAACAACGTGGTGGTCGCACATAAAAATGATAAAGTCAAGAAGTCCCGGAACAACGGGTTCAACATCTTCGCCGCGCAGGAATTCTTCAAGACAATTGTTGCCGAGCGGCGCATATTTGATGTAAATTTCGCCGACAATACCAACTCTCGCCTTTACGCTCGGAGTGTAAGCTATCTTTTCAAAATCCTTTACCATCCGGAAAGCATTTTTCTTGAACGAACCAATAGCAAAACCCTCTTTGATGAGCTTGTTCTGCCAGTCCTCAATGAGTTTGTCCGTTTCGCCCTTGTTGTTCTCGTAAGGACGCACCTGATTTCCTGCCCACATAAGGATATCACCGTAGCAAATACCGACGATAAGATCCTGCAAAAGCGGAAGCGAAAGCTTGAAGCCTGGGTTCTTTTCAAGGTTTGCGATATTGAGCGAAACAACGGGAACAAATTCCATCTTGTTGTTTTTGAGCGCTTTTCTGAGCAGATTTATGTAGTTTGAAGCTCTGCAGCCGCCGCCCGTCTGAGTTATCATAAGAGCGGTCTTATGAATGTCATATTCACCCGATTTGAGCGCGTCCATCATCTGTCCGATAACGAGAAGCGCAGGATAACAGGTATCGTTGTGAACATTTCGCAGTCCCTCATCAACAACTTTTCTGCCCGTTGAGGTGAGCAGCTTCATTCTATATCCATGGTTATTGAAAATTTTTACAATAAGTGAGAAATGGATAGGGAGCATCTGCGGAACAAGGATCGTGTATTCCTGACGCATTTCTTCGGTGAAAAGCAAGCGTCCCTGTTCATTATATACGAGTTCAGCCATTAAAAATAAGCTCCTTTGCTTAAAACAATATTATTATACTAATTATATATATATTATACCACGGCAAGCGATTTTCGTCAATACCGCAGCAGCTTTTTTACATTATTTCAAAATTGATAATCTTTTTACAAAATATCACAAGTATGCAAAAACCAAGTGCATTGACGGGTCACCCGTCCAACACCGCAGACGTTGTTATACCTTGAAAATTGCCGGCGCAATTCGGGACGGGAAACCCGTTCCCTACATTATTATTCGTTCAGCTCACAGCAATTCGCTTCCAAAACGGGCAGATATAGAATTCGCCCCTACGGAAATCGGTGTTTCACCATAAATTTGCGGAGCAAAAATAATTCCGAATTCCGCATTCCGAATTCCGAATTTAAAAATTACGCATTGAATCAAGCAATTCCTTTAAGTATTCCGCAAGCTCCTCTTTAAGCTCATCATGCATAAGTCCGACCTCGAGCGAAGCCTTGATGATGCCAAGCCTGCTGCCCATATCGAAACGCTTTCCCGTGAAATCAACGCCGATCATTCCATCGGAAACAGCCACCTCACGCATTGCGTCCGTGAGCTGAAGCTCACCGCCCTTGCCCCTCGGCGTTCTGCGCAGGATATCAAATATATTCGGTTCAAGGATACATCTTCCGAGAATGGAAAAATCGGAAAATTCCTCTCCCCTCTGCGGCTTCTCGATCATATCGGAAACGGCATAAAGCCTGCTTTCGCCCATAGGTTCAAGCTTCATCGAGTTGTATTTGCATATATCCTCACGCGGAACACGGTTTATGCCGACAACGCTTTTACCGTATTTTTCATAAGCACGGGCAAGCTGTCCGACAGCAGGGTCTTCGCCGATTATTACATCGTCACCGTACAGAACGGCGAAAGGCTCGCCGCCCACAAAGCTTTCCGCACAGAGTATCGCACCGCCAAGCCCCGTCTGGAACGGCTGACGGACGAATGTGAATCTTGCCGCCGAGGATATACCCTTTATCTCTTCAAGCAGCTCGGTCTTTCCACTCTCCGCAAGCTTTGCTTCAAGCTCGGGCGAACGGTCGAAATAATCCTCGATAGCCGTTTTTCCTCTCGCCGTAACGATGAGGATATCGGTTATCCCTGCCGCTGCGCACTCCTCTGCGATATACTGTATCGCAGGCTTGTCCACAATGGGTATCATTTCCTTGGGAACTGCCTTTGTCGTAGGCAAAAGCCTCGTTCCAAGACCGCCTGCGGTTATTACCGCCTTTTTTATCTTCATTTTACCCCTGTCCTTTCGGTATAAAACTGCCGTTTACGACATCGTGCCGAGAAGAAAGCTCATACTGAACATCATATAAAAAACAACATAAATGCATATAAAAAGTGCAAGCCAGCCGCCCGATGTGCCGCCCTTTGAGCGAAGCGTCTGACGGATCGTGAGCGGAGTTGTCGAAGCCTTTATCTTTGCCGTGCGCTTTACCGCAGTCCTATAGTAGATCTTGTTTGCAAACGCACCGAAAAAGAACATGGCCGCATACATCAACACATACGAAAGAACGCTTAGTATGCTGAAAGCCGTGCTTCGCGTATCGAATCCCTGTGCGAACTGCGATACCGCACCCAGATCCATCTCCGCAAGGATAGGTATATACTGCGGTATCAGAAAAACCACCCTCACGATGAGAGCCGCAAGCGCAACAAGGGGCATTCTTCTGTAGGAAAAATACATCTCGGGGATAAGCATAGCCGAAAAGTTCCAGCTCAGAGAGCTTCCCGTGTCCTTGAAACGCTTGAAATTCGGGAGATAATAATGTGTGTTGCTTCCGACATAATCGGCAAGTTCACATAGGCGAACGCCGTCAAAATCCTCATCGGGATTGTATCCGCAGAGAGGGTCGGTAAAGTTGATAAGATACGGTTCAAGATTTATTCCGCCAAAGTCACCGTCATTCTTCATCGCATCTTCCATATTTTTGCGAAGCTCTTCATTATGGCGTTCGAGCGCAGGCATCGGCGAACCGCATCTTCCGCAGAAAGCCGTCAGCTTCGGGTTGACATAACCGCACCGCGGACATACGCAGTCCTTTTCGGGGTCGTCCTCTTTCACATCGGCAGGAATTCCCGTGTCCGGCATGGGCGTCCAGCTCCGATGTGCCTTGTGAAGCTCGGTATTTACGCAGCTTCCGTATTTTTCGTAGCAGGCTCTGTGGTAAGGCGTTCCGCATTCGGGACAGACTACGATATCATCGCCTTCCCTGAACTGCTCGCTGCAAACGATGCATCTGCTTCCTGTATAATCAGCCATTTATAATAACTCCTTGATTTGCTATTTTATTTAAATAGTATATCACAACCCTTGCGAAATAACAAGGAGTGCATCGATAGTTTCATCTGTTTTTCACAATATTGTATCAAAAATATGTTGATAATTAACAGCACCCGTGCTATAATATCCTTAGAAAAAGACACAACGATTCTTCTATGAATGAAAGGATATGACAAGAATGGCCGATGACAAAAAGACCGACTTCCGCGAAAAAATAACCAAGATAGCAAAAACTGCATTCGCCGTTGCACCGTTTGTAATGATAGCAATATGCGCAGTGCTGTATTTCACAACATTCCGAAGCGTCACCGCAGAGCAGCTTTTGCAGTATACGCCTGAAAATATATGGCTCGCCGCAATAGTTATCATCGCAATGTTCTCGCTCAAATCGCTGACGTTCTTCTTCCCGATGATAGTCATTGTGACCGCCTGCGGAATGACCGCTCCGAACATCTGGGCAGCACTCGCAATAAATACAATAGGAATTTTCTGTATGATGAACATTCCCTACCTCATCGGAAAATTCGCCCAGAGGGAATATGTCGAAAAGCTCGTTATGAAGCATAAAAAAATGCATGAGATAATCAGCCTTAATATGTCGAACGGCGTATTCTTTGCATTTTTCCTGCGAATAATAAACTGTCTGCCATACGATGTCGTGAGTATGTTTCTCGGCTCGGTCAATATGAAATGGCGCGACTACGTTCTCGGCTCGATGCTCGGAACGCTCCCCGGAATGATATGCTGTACCTTTATGGGAAATTACCTTGACGATCCGCTCTCCGCAAAATTCATTCTTTCCGTTGCAATAAATGTCGGAATTTCGGTTATCTGCGGGATCGTCTACTTAGTATATGCAAGAAAACGAAGAAAGGAACTTGCCTTAAATGATAAAACTGATAGCGTCTGATATGGACGGAACTCTTCTCAATGATAAAAAGGAATTTCCGCACGATTTTGATGAAGTGCTGGACAAGCTTTGCGAAAAAAACATACACTTCGTTGTCGCAAGCGGACGTTCCTATTCCACGCTGAAGCTCAACTTCGAGGGAAAGCTCGATAAGCTCGACTTTATCTGCGATAACGGCGCTTACGTCATTGTGAACGGCGAGCTTGTAAGTATGAGCCTGCTCAAAAAAAGCTGCGTCAAGCACCTTATCGAAATTTGCCGCGGAATGGAAAGAGTAACTCCCGTTTTGTGCGGCGTCCATGGGACTTATTTCGAGCGCAGGGACGAAGAATTCTATCACGAAGTAACGCGCTACTACCTCCATTATACCTGCGTTGACGATATCTCCGCAGTCGATGATGATATCTTCAAGATCGCCGTCTGCGACTATAACGGTGCGGAAAAGAACGTCTACCCCATTGTAGCAAAGGAATTCGCCGAGGATTTCACCGTCGCAGTCACAGGTCCGAAGTGGATAGACATTATGAACAAGGGCATAAACAAGGGTGCGGCTCTGAAGGAAATTCGCGAGCATCTCGGCATTTCTCCCGAGGAAACAATGGCGTTCGGCGACTATTTCAATGATGTTGAGCTTCTCCAGAACGCAGGCTGCAGCTTCGTGATGAAGAACGCCCACCCCGACATGCGCCGGTACGGCAAATACACCGCCGAAAGCAACAACGATGAGGGCGTTACCAAAGCTATCAAACAGTATGTGCTGAAAGAGGATAACAATGAATGAACGTCTTCCCTACCTGCGCGAAAAAACGTCACTGCTGACGACTTCGCCGGGCGTTTACCGAATGAGGGACAAAACGGGGCATATAATCTATATCGGCAAAGCGAAAAACCTCCGCAACCGCGTCACGAGCTATTTCTGCAAATCACCCGACCATACGCCGAAAGTAGCAAAAATGGTTTCCAACGTCTATGACTATGATTTCATCGTCACCGACTCGGAGTATGAAGCACTCGTCCTCGAATGTTCGCTCATAAAACAGCATAAGCCGAAGTACAATATCCTTCTGAAAGACGATAAAGGATACAGCTATATCAAGATCTCGGACGAAAAATTTCCGCGTATCACATACGAGCTTCAAAAAAACGGCGAGGGAAAATATATCGGTCCTTACACAAGCTCTTTCGTCGCAAGCCAGACCGCAAAGGAAGTCAACAAGGTCTTTATGCTCCCGACCTGCAAAAAAGTTTTTCCGCGAGATTTCGGCAAAGGCCGTCCCTGCCTGAATTACCATATCAAGCAGTGTATGGGACTTTGTATGGGAAAGATATCCTGCGATGAGTATAATTCCATTATCGCACAGGCGGAGGAATATATCGCAAGCGGTTCGGAGGCTTCGGTAGAAAGCCTTACCGAAAAGATGAACGAAGCCGCTGAAAACCTCGAATTTGAACGCGCCGCCGCACTCCGCGACCGTATAAACGCAATAAAACGCGCCGCCGACAGCCAGAAGATAATCAACGAGGATATGCGCGATACCGATATCATCGCCGCCGCACAGAACGGAACAAACGCCTGCGTCGCAATTCTCCAGTACCGAGGCGGCAGACTCACCGACCGAAGCGAACTTCCTGTCGGTGAAATTGACGATACCGCCGTTATGATACAGGATTTCATCACAGCGTTCTATACAACACCCGAGTCAATTCCCCGTGAAATAATCACCGAGGAGGAAATTCCCGATGTCGAAATGATTACCCAGCTTCTCCGCGAAAAAAGCGGTCACGCCGTTGATATCTTCTCCCGAACACGCGGAAAAGGTTTGAAACTCATCAATATGGCAAAGGAAAATGCCAGCGAATCCCTCGCAATAAAGGTCGGAAGAACTGGTGCGGAGATAGTCGCACTCGAACAGCTCGCAAAGCTCCTCGGACTGAAAGATCCGCCAATGTACATCGAATCCTACGATATCTCGAACCTCGCAAGCTCCGCAATGGTCGCAGGTATGATAGTCTTTGAGAACGGCAGACCGAATAAGAAAGCCTATAAAAAATTCACGATAAAAGAAACCGCAATACAGAACGACTATGCATCGATGCGTGAAGTTCTGGAACGCCGATTCAAGCATTATAAGGACGAAAACGAAACGGACGAGGGCTTCTGCCGCCTGCCCGACCTTAT
Organism: uncultured Ruminococcus sp.; assembly: GCA_945868475.1. GTDB lineage: Bacteria > Bacillota > Clostridia > Oscillospirales > Ruminococcaceae > UMGS363. The sequence goes on from CAMBLM010000009.1 coordinate 24,873, forward strand.
CCTCCTCGACGGCGGCAAGGGGCAGGTCAACGCCGTTGAACCTATCCTGCGTGAAATGGGCATAAACGTCCCCCTCTTCGGTATGGTAAAGGACAATAAGCACCGCACAAGAGCGATCGCAACGGGCGGCGGCGAGATCGCCATAAGCGAAAATAAAGCCGCTTTTATGCTTTTGACCCGAATCCAGGACGAAGTTCACCGCTATTCAATAACCTATCAGCGCAAAAAGCACAGCAAACAGTCATTCAGCCTTGAAATTACGAAAATAAAGGGCATCGGCGATAAAAAAGCGGAAAAACTCCTCTCCGCATTTAAAACCAAGGACGAGCTGAAAAAAGCCACCGTTGAAGACATCGCCAAAGCCGCAGGAATAAATATTCAGCTCGCACAGGAAGTCAAAACATTTATTGAAAACGAGTACAGATAAAAACGCTGTTTATTCACTATTTATTCAGCTCAGCTTGTTGAAAAGTAGGTTATAGAAAAAAGATGCACAAAAATTTCAAAGCAGAGTTTACGTTAATTCTGCAAGAATTTCGCTTTGTTTAAAGGGTGGTGGGTGTCCAGAGGGCAAAGCCCTTGTCGCAGGTCAATTTGACCTTTAGCAGAAGTGCGAAATTCCCCTACACGAAGGCGCTCTGCAAGTGGGTGAAAGGGGACGCTCTGCAAGAGATAGCGTCCCTTTGTATAGCTTCCATACAGTGATAATTTTATGCTATTTTGTTATTTTGCACAAATACAGTAACCTTTTTTGACAGTCTGCGCTGTTTATTACACCTCCTATTTTTACCGCAATTATAAAATTCCCCTTTGGATATACTATATATAAAAACCAAAGGGGGATTTTTTATGTCAAAACAAGGAATGAACCGAATCGACAGAACCCATACAAAGCCAAAGAACGAGCAGGCCGCCGTTCCGCAGATACAGGGCAGAGCGCATACCTCGGATGCGAAAGCTAACCCAATAATCGCAGGAACGTCCGCGCCTGCGCTGAAAGTTTACCACTCCACGCCGCATAAAGCGGAAAAACCTATCTCAGACGCTTATGCCGCAATTGATACCGACCTCGCGCGCGACAACCTCGAAAATGATCTCACCGCCGCCGACCTGCAAGACCTCGAATGACCAAACAAAAACAACTTCCGAAACACCGAAAAACACCGCCCATAAAGGACGGTGTTTTTCGGAATTAAGGAAGTTTATGAAAAAGAAAAATGAAAGGTTGTCGAAATTATGGAAAATAAATATCGTAACTGTTTATTAGTTGTTACCGTTTGATTTATTTTCTGTATATATTATAACATTGGCATCTAAAAAAGTCAAGCTTTTGGAAAATATTTATAGGATTGCACCAATTAAATCAGTGTTTTTGTATAATATGCACAATAGATGCTATTTTGCCCCAAAAACGAAAAAAAGCAGACATTTTTCAGCCTGCTTTTCAGATAAAATTATGCATTTGTATCGTAGTTCATACCTATCTTAATAGCCTTCATATTATTCTCTATCAAGCCTTTTTTATGCGGCGGAACTATTTTCTCAAATACTTTTCTTATCATTTCTTCCGACTTAAATCCGCACTCGGCGAGAAATTTTCCTGCGAGGATAATGTTCGCACCGCCCTTTAAGTCGGGGTCTGTATCGGTGAGTGCCGTTGCAGGCACTTTGCATACTCTGACATCGGTGCGCTCAATTTCCGAATCGACCATCGAGCTGTCAACAATAACAAGTCCGTTCGGCTGGACTTTGCCGATGAATTTATCGAGCGAGGGCGTGTTCATTACGATAAGGACATTCGGGTTCACTACGAGCGGCGAGCCTATCGGATCATCGGAGATGCACACGGAGCAATTGCACGTTCCTCCGCGCATTTCAGGACCGTAGGACGGGAGCCATGAAACCTCTTTTCCCTCATAAAGTCCAAGATTTACAAGCAGTTTTCCTGCGAAAAGTATGCCCTGTCCGCCGAAGCCTGCGATAAGAATTTCATGATCCATTACTTCGCCCCCTCTGCCGTTACATCTTTGTATGCACCGAGCGGATAAAACGGTATCATTACCTCATCTATCTTCTGAAGTGCCACTTCGGGCGAAACTCCCCAGTTTGTCGGGCAGGAAGAAAGGACTTCGATTATCGAAAATCCGCGCTTTGCTTTTTCATTTTCAAATGCTTTGCGGATCGCTTTCTTTGCTTCTCTTATATGCGGAACAGTGTTCACGGCAACTCTTTGCGCAAGCGCAACGCCGTCCAGAACGGAGAGCATTTCCACCATTTTTATAGGATTTCCCGCAACGGAAACATCTCTTCCGTAAGGTGTCGTCTGCGTTACCTGACCTGGAAGCGAAGTCGGAGCCATTTGTCCGCCCGTCATTCCATAAATAGCGTTATTGACGAAAATAACGACAATATTCTCTCCTCTTGTTGCTGCATGGACGGTTTCAGCCGTTCCGATAGCGGCACAGTCGCCGTCACCCTGATAGGTGAAAACGAACTTGTCGGGAAGTGCTCTTTTTACTCCCGTTGCGGTCGCAGGCGCTCTGCCGTGAGCAGCCTCTATCATATCGCATTTAAAATAATCATAAGCCATTACAGCGCAGCCGACGGGCGCAATGCCTATCGTATCGCCCTCAATGCCCATTTCATCTATGACCTCCGCAATCAGGCGGTGTATAATGCCATGCGTACAGCCGGGGCAATAATGCGTAGGCACATCGGCAAGGCTTTTGGGTCTGTCAAAAATTACAGCCATTGCAATTTTCCTTTCATTACTGATTTGAGTCTGATAACTTTTTTATCTCACCGAGGACTTCATCGGGGGACGGTATAACACCACCCGTTCTGCCAAAGAAGTGTACAGGCTTTGAGCAGTTTATAGCAAGCTTTACGTCCTCGATCATCTGTCCCATCGACATTTCCACATCAAGCAAAGCCTTTGCATTTTTGCAGGCTTCGTTTATTTCCTTTACGGGGAAAGGCCAGAGCGTTATCGGGCGGAAAAGTCCGACCTTTATTCCCATAGCACGGGCGCGGTTCACAGCCGACTTTGCAACTCGTGCAGCAGCACCGTAAGCAGTTACGACTATATCAGCGTCATCGCAAAGATAGCTTTCAGCTTCGGTATGATTTGCCTTTATCACCTCATATCGCTTGTAGCGGTCAAGAATGGAATTTTCAAGTTCCTCCGGGACGAGGTACAGCGAATTTACAATGTTGTGTTCACGCTTGAAGCCGTGACCGTTCGTTGCCCAGGGCTTCGGCGGAAGTTCGGTTTTCCTCTCGGGAAAAGTTACGGGTTCCATCATCTGACCAAGCAGACCGTCCGCAAGTATCATCGCTGGCATACGGAATTCATCAGCCATATCGAACGCAAGCGTTACCTTATCGACCATTTCCTGAACCGAGCAGGGCGCATAAACAAGAAGCTGATAGTCACCGTGACCGAGTGCCTTTGTTGCCTGCCAGTAGTCCGACTGCGACGGCTGTATGCCGCCAAGTCCCGGACCTCCGCGCTGAACGTTGATTATAACGCAGGGCAGATCCGAGCCTGCAATATAGGAAACGCCCTCCGATTTGAGCGAAATTCCCGGTGAAGACGATGATGTCATAGCACGGACGCCTGCCGAAGCAGCACCGAGAACCATATTTATAGCGGCGATCTCCGATTCAGCCTGAAGAAAAACACCGCCGTTTTTCGGCATATATTTAGCAAGATAAGCAGCGATCTCCGTCTGCGGCGTGATAGGATATCCGAAGAAGCATTTGCAGCCTGCACGGATAGCAGCCTCGGCAAGAGCCTCGTTGCCTTTCATAAGATTTCTTTCCACTTTGTTCAGCTCCTTACTTTTCGACTTTTATAGCGCAGTCGGGACACATCATTGCGCACATCGTACAGCCAATGCATTTTGAATCATCAATGCAGTGTGCAGGAAAATATCCCTTTTTGTTTCGTGAATTTTTATCAAGTTCAACTATTTTTTTCGGGCAAACGCTTGCGCAAAGACCGCAGCCCTTGCAGCGTTCCCTGTCAACGGTTATTTTAGCCATAGCTTTTCTCCTTATTTTTCCCAGATCTTTTTAACGTATATCTCAGCAGGAAAACGGTTCTTTACTTCCGCACCTGCACTTGCATCAACGGTATATTTCAGCGGCAGACCCGTAAGCCTGCATACCTCATCGGCATAAGCCGAACTGTTTTCAATAGTTTCCGCAGTCGTTTCTTCGCCGAGATTGGAATTGTTCACGATTGCCGACATCGGTATCCCCGAAGCATTTTCTATCTCACGCATAAACTCCACCGCTTCCGCGGCAGTCCCCGTCAGATAGCGGTACATATTTATCACGCAGATGCCCTCAATATCGTCAGCGTTCTGCAAAAGGAACTCCTTGTATCGCGCAAGTGCCGAAGCACCCGAATCATCTCCGCCGACATCGACGATCACCTTTCCGTCCGTACTCATAAAATCCTCAATGTTGAACGAAAGCGCAGGAATGTCAAGGTTGGTGTTCGCATAAAGCGGCGCGGCAAGGGAAATTCCCTTTTTCTCAAAAAGTTCCGCAAAATCCGCACTTCTGAAATACGGATTAACTATATCAAGGTCAACAACGGTGACTTTTTCACCCTCCTCAGCAGCTTTGACCGCGAGATTAGCTGCAAAATTCGTCTTTCCGCTGCCGTAATGACCCGTTATTATTGTATATTTTTTAAGTTTTAAACTCATCTTATTACTCCAAGTGTCACATCTGGTTTTCAAAACTATTATACATCGTTATATTAGTCTTGTCAAGAGATTAGAAAAACAATTTTTCATGATATTTTGCAAAACCTATTGTAATTTGTGAAAATATGTTGTATAATATTAAATAATTTAAGAAATCGAATCTAATACAAATCTCTAATAAATGTGCAGACAAAAATCGGCGCAAGACCAATATAAACCTGTTTTTGCTTGATTTTTGTACATATTTCGATCAGATATTAATATAAATCGGAAAGGAGGAAACATTTATGGCAAACGAAAACACCACGGAACTTTCGTCGCAGTTCTGGAATAAGCAGGAACGCTCCTGTCGGCTGCCGCGCTGGAATGACCTGCCCGAAATAGGCCTCTATATGGATCAGGTGCTTACACTTATGAGCAAGTATATCCGCATCTTTTCTCACGGCGAAGCGAATCTTACACCGTCAATGATAAATAATTATGTTAAGCTCGGAATTCTGCCCCCACCAGTCAAAAAAAAGTATTCGAGAGTGCATATCTCACATCTGCTCATAATCTGCGCAATGAAAAGCGTCCTCCCCATACAGGTCATAGGCGCAATGATAGACCACCTGCTGAGATCTCGCACCGAAGAAGAACTGCTCGACTTTTTCAGCGAACAGTATGAGCAGACTTTTCATCAGCTCGTCGAAATCCTCCATAACTCCATCGATAACCAGACGGACGACGACAGCAGCATCGGGAAAATGCTTATAACAACAGCTATCCAGGCAGCTGCCGTTTCAAGCGGAAGTAAAATAATCTCCGAAAATGCCCTCGGCGAAATGCAGAAACTGAATATCCTGAAATTGCAGAAAATTTCGGCTAATAATTAAAAAAGTAACAGCACTGCGAAGCCAACTAAAGTTTACGTCCACGCTTTTCAAAGGGTGGCAGGGGTCAAGGGGGCAGCGCCCCATTGTCGCTTCCGCAGAAGCGAAACTCCCCTAAACTAACAGCATATCGTCAGTTGCAATAAGCGTAAATCACTAACAGCTGAAAAGGCGCAATTCACATTTTTAGGTTTTATGAAACTTTTGCTTGGCTTCGCAGTCCTGCAACAAAATACTTTGCTAAATAGTTTTCCACCTATTGAAAATCAACAGAATTTAGTGTATAATAGTATATAACAATTTCTTTTTAAGGAGATAAAATTATGAGCAACGCTTTTAAGGCTGCGGATATTCTTCTTCCGCACAATATCGAAATGGAAAAATGGTCGGTCGTTGCCTGCGACCAGTACACCTCCGAACCCGAATACTGGGAAAAGACCGAGCAGATCGTCGGAAATGCTCCCTCTGCTCTTCGCCTTATCCTCCCCGAAGTATATCTCGAAAGCGACAACGTTGACGTCCGCATCGCAGACATACATAAAAATATGGACAAGTACCTCGCCGACAACATTTTCGATGAATACAAGAACGCTATGATCTACGTTGAGCGCACCACCGCAGACGGCGTAAGAGCAGGCATTGTCGGTGCGATCGACCTCGAAGAATACGACTACCGCAAGGGCAGCAAGTCTTCAGTCCGCGCGACCGAGGCTACCGTTGTTGAGCGTATCCCACCGAGAATAAAGGTAAGAAACGGTGCACCGCTCGAACTTCCGCACATTATGATACTCATTGACGATGCAAAGCGCACCGTTATCGAAAAGCTCTCCGCAAAGAAAGACACACTAAAGAAAGTATATGACTTTGAGCTTATGCAGGGCGGCGGTCACATCGCAGGCTATCTCCTCGGCGAAGATGACATTGCCGAAGTTACAGCCGCACTTGACGCCCTCGGCAATGCTGATGAGTTCAACGCAAAGTACGGTTTGAAGAACGAACCCGTTATGCTCTACGCAATGGGTGACGGAAACCATTCCCTCGCGACCGCAAAGGAATATTATGAGCAGTTAAAGCGTGAAAACCCCGACAAGGATATGTCCGCTCACCCTGCACGTTATGCTCTCGCCGAGATAGTAAATCTTCACAGCGATGCGCTCCGCTTTGAAGCTATCCACCGCATCGTTACGGGTGTTGACGTTGAAAAGCTTCTCGCTGCACTCAAATCCGCACTTGAAACTTCCGAAAGCGGCAGCGGTCAGTCATTCGTTGTTGTAAACGGCAGCAAAGATGAAACTCTTTATGTCGGCAAACCTACCTCAAACCTCACCGTTGGCAGCCTCCAGCAGTTCCTCGATGCTTATGTAAAGGGAAACGGCGGCAAGATCGACTATATCCACGGCGAGGACGTTATCCGCAAACTTGCAAAGGCTGATGATGCGGTAGGTTTCCTCCTCCCCGATATGGGCAAGGAAGAGCTTTTCCCGACTGTTATCAAGGACGGCGCGCTCCCAAGAAAGACTTTCTCCATGGGTCACGCACAGGATAAGCGTTTCTACACAGAAGCACGAAAGATCAATGCGTAATTCGTAATGCTTAATGCGTAATTAGTCAGACTTCGCAAAATCATTGTAAAAACAGGGCGGATCTTATTTATCCGCCCATTTTTTAGCAGAGGTGAACTATGTCAAAGATATACCTTATCTGCGGCAAGATATGCAGCGGAAAAACATATTATGCAAAGCAGCTCAAAGAAAAGTACAACGCCGTCATACTCTCGACAGACGAAGTCTCTTTTGACCTCATCAATAACGAGCAGGGCGAGTTCTACAATGTTTTTGCCGCCCGTGTGAATAATTACCTTAAAAAGAAAGCCTCCGAAATAGCTTTTGCAGGCGCAAACGTTATCCTCGATTGGGGATTCTGGACGAAAAAAGACAGAGCCGACATTTCCGCTTATTTTGCGGAAAGAAATATCCCCTTTGAATGGCACTATATCGACATCGATGATGAAACCCGGCAGAGAAACATTGCCGAGCGCAATGCAAAAGTCAAATCGGGAAACGGCGGTTCAGACTTTTATGTTGATGATGGACTTTTGAACAAGGTCAATTCAATGTTTGAAGTTCCCGAACAGTCGGAAATAGACGTATGGATAATGCGTAATGCGTAATTAAGCTTCGCAAATTTGTTAGAAATAATAAAACGGTACAGTCACAAAAATGCTTTACGAAATTGTGACTGTACCGTTTTTTGTTGAGATTTTTACGGATTTAATAACTACGCATTACGAATTAAGCATTACGCATTAGATTTAAGCGTTAGATTCAAGCTTGTTTCTGTTCAAGGTCTTTTTCCGCCTTGGTCTGCTGGAGATACTCGGCATTTAAGCCGTCTGCCGTGCCGAACTGCTTTTCGTAGGAAGCATAGCAAAGGCTCGATGCAAGCTGCAGGCGCAGGTGCGGAGGTGCAAGCGTTACATTCTCGGTTTCGGCAAAATTATTGTTCTTGTAAAGCTCCTCTGCAGCATCGCCGACAAGCACGATCTCACCGTGATAACCCTTTATTCTTGAAACGATATCCGCTTCGGGCAGGATAGTATCGTCAAAAATTCTCGTTATAACGTCTTTATACGAAGTGAAAAATGCTGTGTACATAAGGTCTGCGCGCGCTTTCATCACCGTGCAGACTACGCCCTTGTAGCCGCGCATATTGTATGCGAGCGATTCAAGAGTCGAAATTCCGACGCACTTCTTATTAAGCGCAAAGCTCATTGCCTTGACTGCGGAAACGCCTATCCTAAGACCCGTATATGAACCCGGACCGTTGGAAACAGCCATTGCGTCTACCTCGTTAAGTCCGATGCCTGCGTTGCGCAGTACCTCGGTGCAGATCGGCATTATGACCTGCGAGTGGGTAAGGCGTGTTAAGACAGAAGTTTGTGCAAGAACGGCATTTTCGCTGCAAACAGCTACAGATGCGGTCTTTCCCGATGTATCAATTCCCAAAATGATCAAAACGCTCATCCCCTTTGACTTCTATTCGGCGCATATCTTCGCCGATATTTTCTATCGTAACAGTGATAATGTTCTTCGGCAGGCAGTCGGCAATGTTCTCCGACCATTCCACCGCAATTACGCAGTCGTCCGAAAGATAGTCATAAAATCCTGTCGTTTCCAGCGCTTCTTCGTTCATTATTCGGTACATATCGAAATGATAAAGCGTAAGCGCCTTTCCTCTGTATTCATTGACAAGCGCAAAAGTCGGCGAAGAAACCTCATCGGGAAGTCCCATTCCTATCGCAAGTCCGCGCGTAAACGTGGTCTTTCCTGCGCCAAGACCGCCCTTGTATGCGATGATGTCGCCGCCTTTGAGCATTGCTCCGATCTTTTCGGCAAAGGCTATGGTTTCCTCTGCCGAAGAAGTTGTAACTGTAATCATCTAAAAATTTGCTCCAAAATCAAGTAATAACGTTCACAATATGGAAGCTTTCGCAGAAAAAGCTGATATTGTCATCTTCCAGCGAACGTATCCTGTAACGCTTTTCGCGTGAGTATCCGAGTGACTGCGTGTTCACGATATCAAAAGCGGTGAGCGGTGTAGTTACGCCCTTGCAGCCGATCTGGAACTCGCTGACATTGAGAAAGTCGATCTCCGCCTTGAATTTGACGGGGTCTTCGGAATAAAACGTCATAAACAAGCTCGGTACGAGCTGACCGTCCGTTCCGAGTGTTTCGGAATATTTGAACTCACCGAAAGCATCGAAATTATACCAGTAAAAGTCGCTGCAAATATCGGTTATCTGCTCGATGCCGTAGATCTCACGGAATCCCTTGCGCAGCTTGCATGGGTCTTCGGGAAAGACCATACATTTTCTCATGCCGAGGTTGTAATCCTCGAATCCCTGCTTTTTATACCAATGACGAAGACTGTCCTCGCAGAAAAGCTGCACGTTCATCTGATAATTTCCCGACTGACAGTGATAAACAAGACGCTTTACGATCTCCTCGCCTATCCCGTGACGGCGGTAATCGGGACGAACACAGATACCACTCATAACTGCGGCGGTAAGACCATCCGAAGCCACTCTGCCAAGTCCGACAAGTGTGTATCCGTCATAAGCATAGACGGAATAAAAGCTGTTTTTTGTGGCTTTTTCGATTTCTTCGTCCGTATAGCCCGGGAGGTTATACCAGTTTAATTTTTTGTACAGGTCGAGCTGGTCTTCATATTTTCTTGTTTCGGAAAAATAATCTATTTCCATAAAAAACTCTCCCGTTTCTTCCAAAAAAGAGAATTAAGATCTGATCTAAATGCACAAATACTGTGCATTACAAAAATACGGTGATTTTTTGTTACATTTGCACAGTATTCGGTGTATCAATTCAAACTCATTGGTTATATTATAACAGCTTTGTACCTGCGTTGTCAATATGTAATTCGTGAACTTTCCAATTTTTCAATCCTAATTTTTCGAGAGCAAATTTCATCTTTCCGCAGAAAAATTCATTATCAGCATCGACAATAGCCATAAGTGACGGACCTGCGCCGCTCAGGTATGCAGCATAAGCTCCAAGGCTGTAAGCAGTTTCAAAAACATCGTGACCGTGAGGGATAAGCTCCATACGGTAAGGCTGATGAAGCTTGTCGTTCACAGCCGTGCGAAGGTTCTGATATTTTCCCGTGAGGAGCGAAGCCGAGAAAAGCGCAGCTCGGGAGAGGTTGAAAACAGCGTCCTTGTAGCTTACCTCTGTAGGAAGACAAGCGCGCGCTTTTTCTGTTTTAAGCTCGAAATCAGGAATAACTACAACGAATTTCAGTGTCGTGAAAACCTCCTGCTTTACCCAGTGAACTTCCCTGCCGTCAAAAACAGCCGTAACGATCCCACCGAGAAGCGCAGGAGCGGTGTTGTCAGGATGTCCCTCGATCTGTGCCGAAAGATTGACCAGATCATCCAGTCCGAGCGGATTGCCCATAAGCGTGTTCGCGCCGAAAAGTCCTGCTATTATGCAGGCTGATGAGCTTCCCAAACCTCTCGCCATAGGGATATTGTTGACCTGCTCGATCGTCAGACCCTTGAACGGCCTGCCGCATATCTCGAAAAGAGTTTTCGCAGACTCGTAAATGAGATTGTTTTCGCCCTCGGGCACCGGAGTTCCGTCAAGGCTTTTTATGAAAATACCGTCTGCTTCTTCCATATTTACATAATTATAGTATGTCAGCGCAAGTCCGAGCGCATCGAAGCCTGCACCAAGGTTCGCACTCGTCGCAGGTACCTGGAGCTTTATCATTTTCATCAATTCCTTTTCAAAATTTATTCATCAATGACATAAAACGGGCGGATATGGAATCCGCCCCTTTGCTTATTTTTATATAGGTATTTTAGCTTTCAAGATTGAGAACTCTGATCGTTCCGAGAACCTTTCCGCCAAGCTGTGCAAGCTTTTCATCGAAGTCCTTTTCCTTGATCTCGGGAGTGATGAATGCGATCTCATCAGCAGGGCAGTTATTTCTTGTGAGGAACTCAACTTCGCCGAATACTTCCTTTGCCTTGTCCTTGGAAACACCCTGAACGCGAACATAGAATGGAAGAACGTCCTCCTTGTAGTCAGCAATGAAGCTGTTGTCCTTGCTGTCCTCCCAAACCTGAGAAATGGAAGTACCCTTCATCTTTGCAGCATCGATAAGGTCGGCAACGATAGCGCTCGCTGTCGGGAACTTGCCTGCGCCTCTGCCGTAGAACATAACCTGATCGATAGCGTCGCCATAGACCATGATGCCGTTGAAAACATCATTAACGCTTGAAAGCTGATTTGCTCCGCATACGAATGCAGGACGAACGATAGGAAGGATCTTGCCGTCTGCGGTTCTCTTTACCGAGCCGATGAGCTTTACTGCGCCGCCCCAGTTTTCAGCATACTGAGCGTCCTCTGCGGTGATGCTTGAAATGCCCTCGCAGTGTACCCAGTCGGGATAAACGTGCTTGCCGAAAACGAGTGAAGAAAGAATACAGATCTTTCGGCAGGCATCGTGCCCCTCAACATCGGCTGTCGGGTCTTTCTCGGCATAACCTAACTTCTGCGCTGTGGAAAGTGCCTCTGCAAAAGGCATATTCTCGTTTATCATCTTTGTAAGGATAAAGTTTGTCGTTCCGTTAAGGATACCTGCAACGGCTGTGATGTCGTTTGCTGCAAGGCACTGGTGGAGAGGACGGATTATCGGGATAGCACCGCCTGTTGAAGCTTCAAAAAGGAAGTTGCAGTTATGCTCCTTTGCTGTTTTGAGAAGCTCTGCGCCCTTCTTTGCAACGAGTTCCTTGTTCGAGGAAACAACGCTTTTTCCTCTTTCAAGACAGCTCTTTACGAAATCGAATGCAGGATTCACACCGCCCATAACTTCGGCAACGAGAGTTACCTCATCATCGTTGAGGATATCATTGATATCCTTTGTGAACTTTCCCTCAAAAGGACTGCCCGGGAAATCTCTGATATCGAGGATATACTTGATATCGAGATCCGTTCCCGCTTTTTCAACGATCTTGTTCTTGTTTTTGTAGAAAAGTTCAACTGTGCCCGAACCAACTACGCCGAAACCTAAAACTGCTATCTTTGCCATAAACTCTACTCCTTAATCTATATTACCCTTAAATATTTACCGTATAAGATCAGACCTATTCTCCCGAAAGTACACGAACTTCGACAACTCCGCCGAGTGTTTTCAGCTTATCCGCGAGCGAATACGCTTCACTTCCGCTTCCGTGGAGCTTTGCGGTTATCGTCACCGCAGCCGCACCGTCTATCGGGATATTCTGATTGAGCGTGAGGATATTCGCACCGAAGAGATGTATCTCCGACAAAAATGACGAAAGCACTCCGGGTTCATCGCGCAGAACAGCATAAAAAGTCACTATCTTCTGCGTGAGCTTTTCTTCGTATGTGAAAACACACTCGCGATATTTATAGTAAGCGCTTCGTGAAATGCCTACCCTCTTGCAAGCCGAAGCTGAACTCTTCTCTTCGCCGCAGGCAAGCAGCTTTTTCACCTCGAGGACTTTCGGAAAGACCTCGGGCAGAACCTCCGTGCTTACCACTATAAATGAATTTTCGTTCATTGACTTTTTCACTTCCTGACCGTGAACGGCTTTCTTGCTATTACTTTAAAGCAAATATTCGTCCTTGTGTAAAAAACAACTGTATTCGCAATAAATACAATTATAGCAATTCACATTCGTTTTGTCAAGCTAAAATATGGCACAATTTTCATTTTAACATATTGTTCACAAAATAAAGCAGGCTGAATATATTTTCGGAAAGACTTGATTTAATAATAGAATTGTGATATACTATAAATAATAATTTTCTCGGAGGGAGAGCCGTTCTTTTCGGGCGGCAGTTGTTATTATGGATATTAGAAAAGAAAAGATCGCTATCGGCAGCGATCACGCAGGCTATGCATTAAAAAAAGACATCATAAAGCACCTTGACGACCTCGGTGTCCCTTACATAGAGCTTGGCTGTATGGACGGAATGAGCTGCGATTATCCGCTCGTTGCCCGTGAGGTATGCGCAAAGATCACCGACGGCACTGTAAAGCAGGCTATCCTTATCTGCGGAACAGGCATAGGCATCTCTATCGCCGCAAACAAGGTAAAGGGTATCCGTGCAGCACTCTGTACAGACGCTTACACCGCAAAGTACACCCGTCTTCACAATGATGCGAACGTCCTTTGCATGGGCGGACGCGTTACAGGCGCAGGCGTTGCGGAAGAAATGGTAGATGTTTTCCTCTCCACCGATTTTGAGGGCGGCAGACACCAGCGCAGAGTTGACCTTATCGAAGAATAATTATTTTTGGAGGTATTTATAAATGCAGAATGTTAAACTTATCGACCACCCCCTCGTTCAGCACAAGATCACAATGATGAGAGATATCAACACAGGCACAAAGGAATTCAGAGAGCTTGCTTCCGAAACAGCAATGCTCATGTGCTATGAAGCTACACGCGATCTTCCTCTTAAAACTGTTGAGATCCAGACACCCGTTGCCGTTGCAAAGTCAAAGGTAATTTCGGGCAAAAAGATCGCTTTCGTTCCCGTACTCCGTGCAGGTCTTGCAATGGCTGACGGTATCATCGAGCTTCTTCCTGCCGCAAAGGTAGGTCACATCGGAATTTTCCGTGATCCCGAAACAAAGAACGCAGTTGAATATTACTGCAAGCTCCCCGTTGACGTTGCCGAGAGAGAAGTTATCATCACCGATATCATGCTCGCAACAGGCGTTACAGCAGTTAAAACTATCGATATCCTCAAAAATGCAGGCGTTAAAAAGATAAAGCTTATGTGCATCATCGCAAGCCCCGAGGGAATCGAAGCCGTAAACAAGGCTCACTCCGATGTTGAAATTTACTGTGGAAGCATTGACGACGGACTCAACGAACACAAGTATATCGTTCCGGGTCTTGGCGATGCAGGCGACAGAATTTTCGGAACAAAGTAATTTACGTTAAGTATAATACAGTTTGTAAATTCCTGTGCGGATATTTTGATCTGCACGGGAATAAACTATTTAATAATAAACACCAAAAAAATAAAAGAAAAAATCTGCGCCGAAATCACATATAAACCTGTTTGCAACATCAAGCTGTTTAAACAGCTACGAGATTGTCGGCTTGATTTTTTCTGAATTTTAAATGGTGTTTAGTATAAAGAGATAATACCGTGTAAAAAGCATTGATTTTCATAGAAGATGCTTTACAAACCGTATAAGTAGTTTAACTTATTACATTTTGTACATAAAATAGCACGGTCATGACTTCAATTTATTGAAAAAAGGAGGCTGCTGCCAATGTGTGGAATTGTCGGATATGTCGGAAAGGAAGAATGTGCCGATATTCTTGTCGAAGCTCTTCGCAGACTTGAATACAGAGGCTACGATTCAGCAGGCATTGCCGTTTTTGAGGGCGACAGAATAAAGACCGTTAAAGCCAAGGGCAAAATTTGTCCCGAAGAGGGTGACAACAAAGGCACAGGCTTGATGGCGAAGCTTGAAGCCGAGGGAAAACCCGTCGGAACATGCGGTATCGGCCATACCCGTTGGGCAACTCACGGCGAACCGTCCGATATCAACTCTCACCCTATCGGAAACGGCAGAGTTTCCATTGTTCATAACGGCATCATCGAAAATTACCGCGAGTTGAAAGCCTTCCTCATCTCCAAAGGCTACGGTTTTGAGAGCGAAACAGACACGGAAACCGTTGCAAAGCTCCTCGACTACTATTATGAAGGCGACCCGATAGACGCCATCACCAAAGCACTTGCGGATATCAGAGGTGCTTATGCGCTCGGCATTATTTTCCGCGAACATAAAAATAAAATTTACGCTGCAAGAAAGGAAAGTCCCCTTATCGTCGGCAAAGGCGAGGGTGAAAACTTTATCGCATCGGACGTGACTGCTATTCTCCAGCGTACACGCAATTATTACCTGCTCGAACCGAACGAGATCGCAGAAATCACCGAAGATTCAATAAAATTCTTCGATTTTCACAGAAATCCTATCGAAAAGGAACTCCAGACCGCGACTTGGGACATCGAATCCGCTGAAAAGGGCGGCTACGAACATTTTATGCTCAAAGAAATTCACGAACAGCCCTCCGCTGTAAGGAATACTATCTCGCCGCGAATTTTTAACGGACTTCCGAGATTTGAGGAAGAATGTGGTCTTTCATACGAAAAAATTCGCAGCTATAAGAACATTTTCATTGTCGGCTGCGGCTCGGCTATGCATGCAGGAATTGTCGGAAAGTATGTTATCGAAAAGCTCGCAAGAGTTCCGGTTACTGTTGATATCGCATCGGAATTCCGTTACCGTGAACCGCTCGTCACCGACAAAGACCTTGTTATCATAATCTCGCAGTCGGGCGAAACCGCAGATACGCTCGCCGCTCTGAAGCTTTCCAATTCACTCGGCGCAGATACGCTCGCACTCGTAAATGTTGTCGGCTCAACTATCGCAAGAGAAGCCAAAATGGTAATGTACACCAACGCAGGCCCTGAAATTTCCGTCTGCTCGACAAAGGCTTACGCCGTTCAGATAGCGTTTATGTACCTGCTCGCTTTCGGTATCGCCTACGCTGTCGGCGGCATAAGTGAAGAAAAATGCCGTGCGCTCACCCGTGAGCTTGAACAGATACCCGACAAAATTCAGAAGAGCATCGATGACAAATCAGCTTACCAGTTCGTTGCTTCAAAGATCATGAATGCAGACAGCCTGCTTTATATCGGCAGAGGTCTTGACTATGCTTTGAGTATGGAGGGTTCACTCAAACTCAAGGAAATCTCCTATATCCACAGCGAATCCTACGCCGCAGGTGAGCTTAAACACGGTACAATATCCCTCATCGATGACGGAATGCCCGTTATTGCCGTTGCAACACAGCGTGACCTCTTTGAAAAGACAGCCTCAAACGTCAAGGAAGTCAAGACAAGAGGAGCAAAGGTCGTTATGGTATGCCGTGAGGATATGGATCCCGAAGCGGAAAGCGTTGACTATATCGTGAAAATTCCCGTTACCGAAAGCGATATTCTTATGCCGATGATAACGGTAGTTCCGCTCCAGCTCATTGCTTATTATACAGCCGTTCAGAGAGGAAACAACGTAGATAAGCCGAAAAACCTTGCAAAATCCGTAACGGTCGAATAAAAGGAATAATATTAAGATGGATAAAAAATTGATCTCGGTAGTTGTCCCCTGCTATAATGAGGAGGAAGTCCTTCCGCTGTTTTATGACGAGATAGTGCACGTCAGCGGCGAGATGATGAACGCTCACCCACAGCTTTCGTTCGAGTTTCTTTTTATCAACGACGGCTCAAAGGATAAAACGCTGACCATTCTCCGCAACCTTGCCAAGAAAGACGAGCGCGTTCGATATGTTTCATTCTCGCGCAACTTCGGAAAAGAGCCTGCGCTCTATGCAGGACTGGAAAATTCCAAGGGCGATTATGTCGTTACCCTTGACGCTGACCTCCAGCACCCTCCGAAGCTTATACCCGAAATGTATAATATAGTATCCTCGGGCGAATATGACTGCGCCGCAACAAGGCGAATTTCCCGAAAAGGCGAGCCGAAGCTGCTCTCGTTCTTCTCACGCAGCTTTTACAAGGTCATAAACAGCATCTCTCAGACGCAGATAGTTGACGGTGCGCAGGATTTCCGCTTTATGACAAGGCAGATGGTGGACGCAATCCTTTCAATGAGTGAACGCAACCGTTTCTCAAAGGGGATTTTTTCGTGGGTAGGCTTCGATACAAAGTATATTCCCGTTGAAAATACCGAACGTGCCGCAGGAACGACCACCTGGAACTTCTGGAAGCTTTTCAAATATTCCCTCGAGGGCATAATGGCGTTCTCGACCGCACCGCTCGCATTTTCCGTATTAATGGGAATGATAGTGCTCATCGCTTCGCTGGTGATGCTTATAATCACGATAGTTTCCGCCTGCAAAGCAGCCGCCTGGCAGATACCGTTCATAACGTTCCTTGTAACGTTCGTCGGCGGCTTGCAGCTTTTCTGCGGCGGTATAAATGCACTCTATGAGCAGAAGCTTTACACCGAGATAAAGAAACGTCCTATCTATATCGCAAAGGAAACCGAAAAAACCGAAAGGAATGATAAATAAATGAACATCTGGCATGATATTTCCCCGAACAGGATCACAAAGAATGACTTTTTCGCAGTAATCGAGATCGAAAAGGGCAGCAAGATGAAGTATGAACTCGACAAGAAAACAGGCTTTCTGATGCTCGACCGAGTTCTCTATACCTCCACGCACTACCCTGCAAACTACGGCTTTATCCCCCGTACTTATGCCGACGACGGCGATCCTCTCGATGTTCTCGTCCTCTGTTCCGAGTCGATAGAACCGCTCGCACTTGTAAAATGTTATCCTATCGGCGTAATTTCGATGCTCGACAACGGCGCGCTCGATGATAAGATAATCGCTATACCGTTCAACGACCCGACATACAACTCCTACAAGGACGTTTCCGAACTTCCGAAGCACGTTTTCGATGAAATGTCACACTTCTTCACGGTCTACAAGTCCCTCGAGGGCAAGGAAACCGTTATTGATGAAGTCAAGGGCAAGGACGATGCAGTCCAGATAATCGAACGCTGCATCGACAGATACATTGACTGCTTCTGCAAAGGCAAAGAACACGAATAATTAAATTCGGAATTCGGAAAGCGGAATTCGGAATTATGCTTCGCTGTTGCGTGAAAGATACATTAAAATTCTTACACGGTTACAATGTAGGGGACGGGTTTCCCGTCCCGCCGCCGCAAGGCGGTTTGCAATAAACGAACAGACCTATTTCAAAGGAATCATTCCAATGGAATAGGTCTGTTTTTGTTATATTTGCGTTGTTTTGAAATGCTCCGAAAATTGCTGACGCAATCGGGACGGGCGACCCGTCCCCTACGGAAATTCACCTTGAATTCGTTCATTCTAACGCAGCAGCGAAGCTAATTACGCATTACGCATTACGCATTACGAATTCGTTTTAAGTTATTTCATGAAGCTGAATGCGTTCTTTCCGGGGTAAACTGCGCTTGCGCCGAGCTGTTCTTCAATGCGGATAAGCTGGTTATACTTAGCTGTACGCTCGCTTCTGCTCGGTGCGCCGGTCTTGATCTGGCAGGTATTCAATGCTACTGCAAGGTCTGCGATAGTTGTATCCTCGGTTTCGCCCGAACGGTGAGAAGCGATTGCTGTATAGCCTGCTTTATGTGCCATTTTGATCGCTTCGAGTGTTTCGGAAACAGAGCCGATCTGGTTGAGCTTGATAAGGATAGAGTTTCCGCAGACGAGGGAGATACCCTTTGCAAGACGTTCTGTATTTGTTACAAAAAGGTCGTCACCTACGAGCTGTACTTTTCCGCCAAGCTCCTTGGTCATGATCTGCCAGCCTTCCCAGTCCTCTTCGTCAAGACCGTCCTCGATGGAGTAGATGGGGTACTTTTCACAGAGCTGCTTCCAATGAGCAACGAGTTCAGCAGATGTGAAGTCCTTGCCCGACTTCGGGAGGTGGTACTTGCCCTTTTCGCCGCTCTTCCACTCGGAGGAAGCTGCATCCATTGCAAGAACGAAGTCTTCACCAGGCTTGTAGCCTGCCTTTTCAACTGCGCTGAGGATATACTGGATAGCTTCCTCGTCGCTTGCGAGGTCAGGTGCAAAGCCGCCCTCATCACCGACGGATGTTGCAAGTCCCTTGCTCTTCAGAAGTGCTGCAAGAGCGTGGAAAACTTCCGTACACTGGCGAAGTCCTTCTGTAAAGCTCTTTGCGCCGACAGGCATTATCATAAATTCCTGAACATCGACTGTATTTGCTGCATGTGCGCCGCCGTTGAGAATGTTCATCATAGGAACAGGAAGACGGTTTGCGTTCACACCGCCGAGAAATCTGTAGAGCGGGATATCGAGTGATGCTGCAGCTGCTCTTGCGCAGGCAATGGAAACAGCAAGGATAGCGTTTGCGCCGAGCTTGCTCTTATCCTTTGTGCCGTCTGCTTCGATCATAGCCTTGTCTACAGCGTAGATATTGGAAGCATCGATGCCGATAACAGCATCACGGATTATTGTATTTACGTTGTTTACAGCCTTTGAAACGCCCTTGCCGCCGAAGCGTGACTTGTCACCGTCACGGAGTTCAAGTGCTTCAAATTCGCCTGTGGAAGCACCGCTCGGTGCAGCTCCTCTTGCAACAGTTCCGTCAGCGAGCCAAACCTCAGCCTCAACAGTAGGATTTCCTCTGGAGTCAATGATCTCGCGTCCGATGACATTTTCGATCTCAAGATAATTCATAATAAATACCTCTCTTTGATTCACCGCGATTGCGGAGTAATACTAATTTTTAATCAAAGTGTAGACAAAAAATCGGCGCCAAAGCCATATAAACCTGTTTTCAACACCAAGCTGTTACAACAGCTACGAGCTTTTGCTTGATTTTTTGTACACTTTCATTTTAAAAATTAGTATAATTTACATTATTATTCCTTTTTTTCTGTTATGTATTCACGTTCAGCCGCCGTGCGCATCGAATCGGCAGAACTGATAACAGTTTATTCAAACCAGTTAGCGTCTGCTAACTGAAATTTATTATAGCATACCTCATATAAAATTGCAAGTGATAGAACACACGATAATCTTTCGGAATATTTATCAATGGTGAACAAATACATACCTAACTTTAGGGTATTGGGAATATGCCGAGAAATCGGCTATTCTGCGCGGTTTCTGATTTTCGGATTTTGCAAAAAGTAAGTTAGAGTTAATTGATTTTTATTGTAAATACACCGCCGCAGTTGATGATTATTCAGCAAATTAAATATTGCCATTTATGACAAATTTTCCATATCTTATGAGAACGAGGTTATACCCCGAATTACACCTCAAAAATTCAATATAAAAATGCCATAACAAAAAGAACCTGTTTTCAAAGGAATATTTCCAATGAAAGCAGGTCGTTAAATTATTGCGAATACGCCTTATACTAAACACCAATTAAAAACTATACAAAAAATCGAGCATAATCTTGCATATATGGATTATGCGACGATTTTTTGTCTATAGTTTTATTGGTGTTTAGTATTACGGCGCGGGACGGGAAACCCGTCCCCTACAATTTTATACTAATTTTTAAACTGAAAGTGTACAAAAAATCAAGCAAAAGCTCGTAGCTGTTGTAACAGCTTGATGTTGAAAACAGGTTTATATGGCTTTTGCGCCGATTTTTTGTCTACACTTTGATTAAAAATTAGTATTACACACGTTTTAACCAACAAATTTGCCAATTAAACGGGCGAATATAGAATCCGCCCCTACGGAATTTAGGCGTTTTTCAGCCTATATGCGGAGCAAAAATAATTACGCATTAAGCATTACGAATTACGCATTAAAAAGTAACCTTTTCCAGCTTTTCAAGGTCATACGGTGTTTCCTGATATACGCAGTAGTTGAGCCAGTTGCTGAACATAAGGTTTGCGTGGCATCGCCATGTGAAATTCGGCGGCTGCGATGGATCGTTGTATGGGAAATAGTGCGCAGGAACGCTTATATTCAGCCCCTTGTCAAGATCGCGGAAATACTCGTTTTTCAGCGTGAATCTATCATACTCGCTGTGACCCGTGACGAAGAAAAACCGCTCGTTTTTATCCGCAATGATATGAACGCCCGACTCGTTCGATGCCGTAAGTATCTTCAACGCGCCGACTTTTTCTATATCCTCACGGCGCACTTCCGTATGGCGCGAATGGGGAACATAGAACGTTTCGTCAAAACCTCTTACAAGTGGGTGGTTTGCAACTTCGACCTTGTGCGGAAAAATTCCGAACATTTTTCTCGGCAGTTCATATTTCGGTATGCCAAAGTGATAGTAAAGTCCTGCCTGAGCCGCCCAGCAGATATGGAATGTTGAAAAAACGTGCGTTTTCGACCACTCCATTATCTCGCAAAGCTCGTCCCAGTAATCGACCTCCTCGAACGGCATCTGCTCCACGGGCGCACCCGTTATTATAAGTCCGTCGAAGCGCTGGTCTTTCACATCCTCAAATGTTTTATAAAACTTGATAAGATGCTCCTGCGAGGTATTTTTCGACTTATGGGTCGCGGTCTGCAAAAGCTCAATATCGACCTGAATAGGCGTATTGGAAAGCAGACGTAGTATCTGCGTTTCCGTTTCTATCTTTTTCGGCATAAGGTTGAGTATTGCTATCTTCAGCGGACGGATATCCTGCCTGTCCGCCTTTCCGCTCGGCATAACAAAGATATTTTCATTGTTGAGAACGGAGAATGCAGGCAGATTATCGGGTATTTTAATGGGCATTTCGGAGTTTCCTCTCTTATTGAAATTTATGGCACGTTTGTCAGCGCTGTATCTGCCTGAACTCGGTCACTCGGGACGGCAGGTATATCGGAAAGGTCAAAAATAGGTGAAGTCACGGAACTTGAGGTCTTTTCGGTATTTGAGGCGCAGGTGACTGTCTGCCCGCTTTCCTCGGTTTCGGTTATCGGCACAGTCGTGACGGCAGTTTCACGCTGTCCTGCGGTTTCCTTTGAAACAGCGGTAACACGTTCCATTGCCGATGTTGTTTCGATGTCTTCCCTTGAAACGGCTGTATCGCGTTCCATTCCGCCTATGGTCTGTGCTGCCTCCTCGCGGATAGACGACTCCATTTCGTGGAGTGATGAGATATATTCGCTGTAGGTTTCTGGGCGCGATGTTTCTATTGAAGTGACCGTTGTAAGCACAGCGGCTTTATTCGTTGCGGTCTGTCTTGGAGCGTTGGAGGGATAGTAATCCTCGCACCCCGAGAGCGACATCACCGTAAAAATTGTCAGAAAAAGTAAAAGTAATTTCTTCATAATGATACTATTATATCACAGCTTGACAGTTATTTCAAGGGTTATTTCCGATAAAACCGTTCTTTCCCCATTTTGCGAAAGTCCTGTAGCCAAGCTTTGCATACCAGTCCGCAACGCCCGTATAGTGAATGTAGCTTACGTCAAAGCACTCATCAGCGAGAATTTCCGTCACCCTTGCGACCATAGCAAGACCTATCCCCTTTCGGCGGAATTCGGGAACAGTTCCGACACACCCCGGACCGCCGACCATGATCTTTCGCCCGTTGACAATATGCTCGCCCATATCGTCAACAAGGCAGAAGCTTGCGATCTTTCCGCCGCAGCAGCCGCAGTAAACTCTTCCGCCGTCAAAAAACTGCACCCAGTCTTTATCCACTTTTCCGACCGCTTCTCTGAGTGCATCGGCTTCACCGTTATAAAAAACGAAAGAAATATCCTCGCCAAGGTCATCTTTGTATGTGAAATTTTTGTCCCCGAGCGGAAGCAGCATTTCCTCATATACCGCATCTTCGTGAAGATGTTTTACGCTCTCGAAAAAATTCGGGTACATACTGTTGAAAAGTTCAATACCGTCAATATTCACGATATCCATTTTGCACAGCTCCTTTTTGCAAAAATAAAGCCGCTTCTGAAGCCAATCAGAAACGGCTGATCTCTTTTTGATTATTCAGCGATCATTCAGCTTTGAGCTTTCTGCGGAAAAATTTTCTTCCGACCGCTTCGTGCAGTTTTGCCCAAAGATCCGATGTGACCTCCATTGCGCCGCAAAGCTTATCGGTGAAAACAATGACAAGTGTTTCACGATATCTCGGAAGTGCGCAGAGATTGAGCGGAAACATATGCTTCTCGATAATATCACTCTCGAGCGCGGAAACATAAAAGTATTTCTGCGCATTTTCGAGCGAAGTCTTTGCGTGTGTAAAACCGTGAAGGCGCTCTCCCTCGGCAGGCTTATGTGTGTGCCAGTCATAGAGGAAGAGGTCGTGCAGAAGTCCTGCCCTTGCACCCGCTCTCTTATTGAGGTTGAAAAGCTTGCAGAGCCTGTAGTTGAAGTATGAAACGTTCAGGCAATGCTGAAAGCAGGTCGTTCTTCCGTGGTGGGTATAATTTTCCATCTGACGGACAACGCTGCTTTCGAGAAGGTCGGCAACGAGTGTGTAATATTCGCTGTCTTTATTTTCGAGATCTGCCTTGAAACAAATGGCTTTTAACATCGTACCTTGCCTTTCATGTAATTGCGGAAAAACCGCTCTGCCCACTTTGACAGGGTTTTTCCCATATATCGTATCGTAAACATATTCAATTTTATTCCTGCCGAGAGCAAATTTTGCGGTGTTCCGCTGATTTTTCCGTATCTTTAGTCGGAAAGTATAAATTTTATCGGCAATTTTCTTAATTATATATTAATATTGCCGCATATACAATTGCTTTTTTGAACACATTTTTTAAACTTTTTATTAATTTAACTGTTTAAAATGCTAAGAATTGCAAACCTGTCCATATTGCGGAAATATGGCGGTGGAAAATATCCGATCTTCAGTATCTGTTTTTTCGTCATAATACGACTTTGCCTTAGTAAAATTGCACTAATAATCACTTGAAATTTATCCAAAAATTTCAGAAGAAAGTTTTTTCAAAGGTTGCAAATCAATTGCAGATGGTGTATAATATCATTAAAGTGGTGAATTATCCCACAAAGTGGGTCAGAGTGGTGAAATTCCACCGAGTTTTCCACACGGTGTTGAAAACCGATGTGTAAAAATATGTGGAAAAAGTGCAAAACCTGACCCGATATACCGAATACAGCGGTATTTCGACAGATAAGAATGTGGAAAACCTTTTGAAAACGATGTGGAAAGGCGGTGAAGAACTTGGGCGGAAACAGTTTGATGGGTACTTATGAGCATACGATCGATGCAAAAGGCAGAATGGCTTTCCCCACAAAGCTCCGTGAACGCCTCGGTCTTAGCTTCATCGTCACTATCGGTCTTGACCGCTGCCTTTATGTATTTTCCGAAGAGGAATGGGAAAACTTTACCGAAAAGCTCAAAACGCTCACGGGTGAAAAAGCCCGTTCCGCAAAGCTTTTCATCGTAAGAGCCTGCCCCGTCGAACCCGACAAGCAGGGACGTATCCTCATTCCGCAGCAGCTCCGCGAATACGCAGGACTTGACCACGATGTCACCGTCCTCGGCGTTATCGACCGCGCGGAGATCTGGGACAGCGCACGTTTCAACGCAATGAGCGAATCCATCTCGGAAGAAATGCTTTCGGACGCTCTTTCGGACATTGCATTTTAAGGAGATCGGCTTATGAGTTTTTCACATATTTCAGTTATGCTTGATGAATGTATCGAGGGACTTGACATCAAGCCCGACGGCATTTATATAGACGGAACGTGCGGCGGCGCAGGACATTCCTGCGAGATCGCAAAGCGGCTCACCGACGGCGGCAGGCTCATCGGCATCGACCGTGACCCTGATGCTATTGCTGCAGCGACCGAAAGACTTGCACCTTATAATGCAGTTGTCAAAAGGGGAAACTTCTCCGATATGAAGGCAATCGCCGCAGAAGAAAACGTTGACAAGGTTGACGGGATCCTGCTCGACCTCGGCGTTTCATCTCACCAGCTCGATACGCTCGAACGTGGATTTTCCTACCACGGCGATGCTCCGCTCGATATGAGAATGTCGCAGAGCGGTGTTTCCGCAAGGGATATCGTCAACGAAGCTTCCTACGAAGAACTTCGCAGGATATTCTGGGAATACGGCGAAGAAAAATTTTCCCCGAGGATCGCAGATACTATTATAAAAAGACGCGCGGACAAGCCTATAGAAACGACCTCCGAGCTTGCCGACATCATCTGCTCGTCTATCCCCGCAAAATTCAGACGCGAAAAGAATCCGTGCAAGAAGTCTTTCCAGGCTTTGAGAATAGCCGTAAACTGCGAGCTGGACGAGCTTGACAAGGCCCTTGACGACGGTTTTGATATGCTCCGCAGCGGCGGAAGATTCGCGATAATAACTTTCCACTCGCTTGAAGACAGAATAGTCAAGCAGCGATTTGCAAGCTTCTGCACAGGCTGTACCTGCCCTCCCGATTTTCCACAGTGTATATGCGGAAAGAAGCCGAGAGGAAAGCTTGTCAACCGCAAACCGATAGAAGCCACCCCCGAGGAGCTTCTGCACAATAAAAGAAGTCACAGTGCAAAGCTTCGCATCATCGAGAAGCTTTGAGAAGATAAAAGAGAAGGATAAAAAATGAACAGAGGAAATGCAGCATACGATCTATCCAAATACGAAAACGCAGCACCTAAGCTTACGGACAGCGAAAAGTCCAAAATAGTTGTCCGCAAGGCAAAGCCTAAGCCGACAGCGTCTGCGCCGAAAATTCTTATAACCGCAGTAATGGCGGTGCTTGTTCTGAGCCTTGTGGTTTATCCAAAAGTCCAGCAGGCAACTGTAATGTCCGATATCAACAAGCTCAACGATCAGGTGATGATACTTGAAAGCGAAAACGTCCGTATGCAGACCGCCATCGAGAGCAAATCCGCACTCAAAGCAGTCGAGGATTACGCAGTTGATGTTCTCGGTATGCAGAAGCTCGACAAATCACAGATAGAATATCTGAGCATCGAAAACGGCAACGTTATCGACATTCCCGAAGAGAACGAAAACTTTTTTGTAAAGATAAAGCACTCGTTTGAAGATTTTCTGGAATATCTCCGCGGATAATCAAATAGAATTTTACAGCAGACTTTTGTGAACAAGCCTATATTTTTCCAAAGCTCTGCTGCGGCAAAAGGGTTGTACCGTAAAAAATGGGTGCAGCCCGTATTTTGCTAAATAATGCCAAATATCAATAAAATAAAAGAAAAAGTTCGCGCCGAAATCACAAATATCCCGGATCGTCGGTTTTATTTTTCTAAATTTTAAATGGTGTTTAGCATAATGCTGTTTTTAATTGAGAATAGCATCGACCGAATATTCCCCTCTTGCCCCTTTGGAAAGGAAGATCAAATTTGTCGCTGAAACCAACCAACTCCATGAAAAAGAAGCTGAACCTTGTCATTTTCCCTGCAATGATCGTTTTTTCCGTTATCATTGTGGTGAATCTTTTCGGAATATCTATCACTAACAACGGCAAATATCAGGCTATGGCGAACAATAACCAGTTCAAGAGTACGGTCGTGAACGCGAACCGCGGCTCTATCTATGATGCGAACGGAAAGATCCTCGCCCAGTCTGCGACCGTTTATTCGATCATCCTTAACCCGAACAGACTCAATGATGCGGATAACGAAAAAATATCGGAAGAAACGGGCAAGACCGAGCGTCAGCGTCAGATCGACGCCTGCGTGACGATACTTACCGAAGAACTCGACAACATTACCGCCGATGAGATAAAGAAAAAGCTCTCCGACCTGAATTCAAAATGGTCGCTCGTTGCGAAGAGGATAGAAAAGCCTATCGCCGATAAAATTCTTCTCCGTGCTTCCGACGAGGGACTCGGCGACCTCATCTACACTAATGTTGACACAAGACGATACTATCCGCAGGGAACGCTTGCAGCGTCCGTTATCGGCTTCACGAACTATGAGGGTGACGGTGTTTACGGCGTTGAATCCTACTACAATGACTATCTCAAAGGCGTTGACGGAAAGATCATCTCCGCCGTTGATGCAAACGGCAACGAAATGCCGTACAAAAACGACAAGATATACGATTCGCAGGACGGAAACTCGCTTTATCTTACCCTGGATATGACGCTCCAGTATTACGTTGAAAAATATCTTGAACAGGCGGTTATCGAAAACAACGTTCAGGAACGTGCCTGCGCCATAATTATGGACGTGAACACAGGTGCTATAAAAGCTATGGCTACCGTTGAAGGCTTCGACCTCAATGACAGAAACTCCATTTACTCAAAGAAAGACCTTGATTACCTTGCAGGACTTGAGGGAACGCCCGAATATGACGAAGAATACGCTTCGCTCCGTGAAAAACAGTGGAAAAACAAAGCCGTTACCGAGCTTTACAACCCCGGTTCGGTATTCAAGGTCGTAACGGGTTCTGCAGCTCTCGAAGAGGGTGCTGTCACGCTCGATTCGACTTTCACCTGCAATCAGGCTATCGATGTTGCAGGTCAGCTTATCCACTGCTGGTCAAGATATTCCCACGGTGCGCAGGACTTCACCACAGCCATGACAAACTCCTGCAACCCTGCTTTCATTCAGATAGGTCAGGCACTCGGCAAGGAAAAATTCTGCAAGTATTTTGAAGCTTTCGGACTTACAGAACCAACGGGCATCGACCTCCCCGGCGAAGCAGACAGCATTTATGTAAAGCCCGAAAACATGGGTCCCGTTGAGCTTGCTTCCAGCTCTTTCGGTCAGACAAGCAAGATCACACCTATCCAGATGATAACCGCTTATGCGGCTGTTGTAAACGGCGGATATCTCGTCACTCCTTACGTTGTCAGCAAGATAGTTGACACGAACGGAAACGTTATAAAGACTACCGAAACTTCAATAAAGCGTCAGGTCATCTCCGAAGAAACTTCCGCACAGATGCGTCAGGTACTTGAATCCGTTGTAAACAACAAGGGCGGTTCAAACGCTTATATCAAGGGCTATTCCATCGGCGGAAAATCGGGTACTTCCGAAAAGATCGACAAGATGAACCAGACGGGCGAATCCGATCTTTACGTTTCGTCCTACTGCGGCTTTGCCCCTGCGAATGATCCCGATATCATCATGCTCGTAATGGTGGACGAACCGACCGCAAGAGATCAGAACGGCTCGCTTATGTACTACGGAAGCGTTGTTGCCTGCCCTGTTGTATCGAATACATTCAAGGAAGCACTCCCCTACCTTGGCTACTACCCCGAATACACCGATGATGAGCTTCTCGAACTTGGCGTTACCGTTCCGAACGTTGAGGGTCAGACACCCGAGGCAGCAGGCTCTACGCTTGAAGCACTCGATCTCCAGTACACTGTTATCGGCGACGGCGAATATGTCACCGCTCAGATACCGTCACGCGGAAGCTCGCTCCGCCGAAACGGAAAGGTCATTCTTTATACAGAAGATAACCCCGAAACCGATTATACGACCGTTCCGAACGTTATCGGAATGTCGCTTTCGGACGTAAACTATACCCTTACGCAGGCCGACCTCAACTTCAAGGCAGGCGACGGCGCATCGAGCCATGCGGGCGCGGTCGCACACAGTCAGAACTACGCTGAGGGCGACATCGTTCCAAAGGGTACTATCATCGAAGTTTATTTCATCATCAAAGACGAGGGATAACAATACTGATTTTTAACCAAAGTGTAGACAAAAAATCGGTGCCAAAACCATACATTTGAGTTTTTGCTTGATTTTTTGTACACTTTCAGTTTAAAAATAAGTATACAGCGGTATGCCGCAAAAGGCTTGCCGCGAAACTGAAAGGCGGTTTATTATGAAACTCAGCGAACTTATCAATGATACTGTCGATACAATGCCGTCAAAAGCATCATTTGCCGTCGGCTCGGAGGATGTTCTCGGCATCACCGACAACACCAAGGAAGTCGAACCGGGCTTTATATTCGTATGCGTAAAGGGCAAGAGCTTTGACGGACACTCCGCTGCCGAAGAAATGCTCGAAAAAGGCGCTGTATGCGTCATCGCCGACCACGATCTCGGTCTGAAAAAGCAGATCATCGTTTCCGATACAAGAAAATTCTACGGTCTGCTCTGCGCAGCCTGGTTCACCCACCCCGAACGTCATCTTAAATTCATCGGCGTTACGGGAACGAATGGCAAGACCACAATGGCAACGCTCATAAAGGATATTCTTTCCCAGAACAAGCACAAAGTCGGATTTGTCGGAACAACGGGCGTTCTCATCTGCGGAAAGCCTTATCAGTCCGATTCTTCAACACCGACAACTCCGCGTGTTTTCGAGCTTTTCAGCATCTTCAACGAGATGATGAACCGCGGCTGCGATACAGTTGTAATGGAGGTTTCCTCGTTCGCTCTTGAACAGAACAGGATCGGACCCGTTATCTTCGATATCGCGGTATTCACGAACCTCACGCAGGATCACCTCGATTATCACGAAACAATGGAAAACTACTATGCAGCCAAGAAGAAGCTTTTCACCGAACACTGCAAGGCTGCTATCATCAATATCGATGACAGCTACGGAAAAAGACTTTACGAGGAGATCAAAGGCTGCGGCTGCGAACGCATTTCCTATGGTCTGCACGAACGTGCAGACATCACCTGCGAAAAAATACGCACAGCCGATACCCTCACAAAATTCTGGATAAATATCCAGAAAAAGAGCTTCCCCGTTACGCTCAATATGATCGGACTTTACAACGTTTCAAACGCAATGGCTGCAATCGTTGCGTGTGTAAAGGCAGGAGTTGGCATAAACAACGTTCTTCTTTCGCTCGAAAGGGCAAAGGGAGTCAGCGGCAGATGCGAAGTTCTTTCCGACAAGAACGGTTTCCTTATCATAAGAGATTATGCACACAGCCCCGATGCACTTGAAAATATGCTCCCTGCGATAAAAACGCACACAAAGGGCAGACTTATCTGCCTTTTCGGCTGCGGCGGCGACCGTGACAGGACGAAGCGTCCGCTTATGGCAAAGGCTGCCGAAAAATTTTCGGATCTGCTCATCATAACCTCGGATAATCCGCGAAGCGAAGATCCCGATGCTATCATTGACGAGATCTGCGAGGGACTTTCGGGCTTGAAGCCTTATATCCGCATCACAGACCGAAAAGCTGCTATCAAGCGCGCTGTCGCCATTGCCGAAAAGGGCGATGTTATCGTTCTTGCAGGAAAAGGTCACGAAGATTATCAGATACTTGCCAACGATGTTCATATCCATTTTGACGAAAAGGAGATCGTTGAGGAGATAATGAAAAACTACAAAAAACCGCGGTTCAACCCCGATCTTCACGAATATATCACCGTAAATGATATCCTCGAATGTACCGGCGGCAAACCGCAGGGCGTTCACGATTACAATATGAGCGTTCACGCAGACGCTATCTTCTCCGATACAAGAGAAGCCGTAAAGGGCGGCGTTTTCATAGCTATCAAGGGCGAAAAATTTGATGGGCACGACTTCGTTGCAAAGGCTGTCAAGGACGGAGCGGTTTTTGCGATAACCGAACACGCAGTTCTCAACACACCATGCATCGTTGTAAAGGACACGCGTAAGGCTTTGCTCGACATTGCCAGATATTTCCGCAGTCAGTTCCACCCTATCGTTGTCGGTATTACGGGCAGCGTAGGAAAAACGACAACAAAGGATATGATCGCGCTCGCACTTTCCGCTGAACACAGCGTTTTCAAGACGCCTGCAAACCGCAACAATGAGATCGGCGTTCCGTTCTCACTTTTAAAGCTCAATTCAAGCTGCACGGCGGCTGTTATCGAAATGGGAATGTCAGGCTTCGGCGAGATAGAACGCCTTTCAAAATGCGTTCGCCCGACAGTATGCCTTATCACGAACATCGGCTTCGCGCATATTGAAAAGCTCGGCTCGCAGGAGGGCATACTTCAGGCAAAGCTTGAAATTTTAAAGGGCGCAGACAAGGACGCTCCGCTCATTCTCAACGGTGATGATAAGCTCCTTTGGAAAATCAACGAGGAATACGGCGAATACAGAAAAGCCATCACCTACGGCATCGAAAACAAGAACTGCGACTACACCGCAGAGGACATAAAGACCTACGACGACCGCATTTCTTTCAACGTTTGCCGCAGCGGCGAGGTCATCACAGATGTTACGATATATTCGCTCGGCAGACACAACGTTTACAACGCTCTTGCCGCTGTGACCACCGCTGATGTTGTTGGCTGTGACCCTGCCTTGGCTGCGGAAATGCTCAGCGGCTATCAGCCCGACCAGCTCCGTCAGAATGTTCAGAAGCTCGGTCAGCAAACTGTCCTCGTTGACTGCTACAACGCTTCGCCGACATCGATGAAAGCAGCTATCGATATGCTCTGCGACATGAAGCCTGCCGAGGGCGGAAGACACGTTGCCGTTCTCGGTGATATGCTCGAGCTTGGTGAAAGATCCGCTGAATATCACGCCGAAATAGGCGAATATGTTGCGAAAAAGGGCGTTGACCTGCTCGTCTGCTACGGAAAAGAAGCCGAAAACATCGCAAAGCGCGCTGACGAGCTTGGCTATCATGCAGGCTGGTCAACAGAAAAATCAAAGATACTCAATTTCCTTAAATTCAAGCTCCGTCCGGGCGATGTTGTGCTTTTCAAGGCGAGCCGCGGCGTTCATCTTGAAGAGATAATCGACGAATTTTATAAGGATTGCTAAGGAAACCGCCGCTTGGCTTTTCCAAAAGGGGTTCTCTAAAAACCGGAACAAAATAATACTTCGTATTATTCGCAAATTTTCGTTGGGACTTTGCGCAGCTTCAAGGCAGCGAAACGCAGTATAATACTACGGAATACATCCCGAATGTATTTCAAGTTTCGCTAACGCGGAAGATGCACAAAGTCATAGAAAATTTGCCGTGAGGGAGGTTTTTAGAGGTTCCCATAATAAAAATTAAAAGGAGAGCGTCACAATGCCGTTCTGGATAAATCTTATCGTTGCACTCACCGCTTTTGCGGTTTCAGCCGTAATGGGCAAATTTCTAATTCCGCTGCTTAAAAAAATTCATTTTGGTCAGACTATATATGATAAAGGCCCGTCCTGGCATAAGGATAAGCAGGGTACTCCGATAATGGGCGGATTTATGTTCGTATTCGGCTCGGCGATCGCAATTGCGGTCGGCTATGCTTTGTACCGCTACAGAACCGCAGATGTCACACTGCCCGACAACACGGGACTTTATCGTCTGCTCGCAGGATACATCTTCGCTCTTCTGAATATGATGATCGGCTTTACGGACGATTACATCAAGGCTGTAAAAAAGCAGAACCTCGGACTTAAACCGAAGCAGAAAATGGTGATGCAGTTCATTTTCTCGGCTGCTTTCCTCTATGTTCTGTATGTCCTCGGCGACACGAAAACAACGCTCAATTTCTTCTGGGCAGAGCTTGACATCGGCTGGCTCTACTACCCGTTTATGCTCCTTGTTATAGTTTTCCTCACTAATGCCGTGAACCTCACGGACGGCATTGACGGACTCTGCGGCTCGGTAACTGTCATTTCGATGATATCGTTCGCAACGCTCTGTTCGGCTATGGGAAATTGGGAATATTCCATTTACTCCATCGCTGTCGCAGGCGGCTGCCTTGGCTTCCTCGTATGGAATCTCCACCCTGCAAAAGTATTTATGGGCGATACGGGTTCAATGTTCCTCGGCGGTGCTGTTGTGGCGATAGGACTTGTAACAAGACAGCATCTTCTGCTTGCGATGATCGCGATCGTTTATATCTGCGAGGCTCTCTCGGTCGTTATTCAGGTAACTTACTTCAAGCTCACACACGGAAAGCGGCTTTTCAAAATGTCGCCTATCCATCACCACTTCGAGCTTTGCGGTCTGAATGAATACCAGATAGTAATAAGCTTCTCCGCAGTCGGACTTATCGCAGGCGTTATCGCAAACCTTATCTACAAACTTTGCTGAAAAAACTCTGCTGAAATATTAGAAAGGAATGGTCGTTTTAATGGCAGCTTCATCGGGAGCTATCCCTCAGAAAAACCACAAAAGAGCCGACCGCCGCAAGGAGATGACCTCCGAGGGCGTTTCGCGCGGATATTCGGAAAAGCCGTTATCGGGCAATATTGATTACCCTTTTCTCATAATCCTTATGACGCTGCTTGCACTCGGTATCCTTATGATGTTCTCCGCAAGCTATGCCTGGGCGATACAGGAAGGCCTGGAGGGAACATATTATGCAAAAAAACAGATCGCAATGGCGGCTGTGGGCATCATAGGTATGCTCATCATCGCCCACATCGACTATCATATCCTGCGCAAACCTATAATAGTTTTCGGTATATTCGGCGTTTCCGCACTGCTTATGCTCATGTGCCGCATCGGTCCATTTACCGATCCGCATAACAATTCCCACCGCTGGGTAAAGATAGGTCCGCTCCCATCTTTCCAGCCGTCCGAAATCATGAAATTTGCGGTTATCGTACTTTTCGCTTACCTTATCTCCATCAATTACTCCAAGCTCAAATATGCGAAATACGGCATTGTTCCGTTTGTGTCATGCCTTATATTCGTCGTCGTTCTTATGATTATCCAGCCTCATATTTCGGGTACTATCATCATCTGCGCTATCGGCATTATAATGATGTTCGTCGGCGGAACGAATTTCAAGCACCTTATGATCCTCGGAGTGATCGGCGTCGTGCTGCTTGTGCTGATAGTATTGCTGCTGTCGCTGAAATTTGGTTTCACCTATTTTGAGGACAGAATGATCTCCTGGAATGACCCTTTCGATGAAAACGCCCCCGGGGAAACATGGCAGACGAAAAACTCGCTCATAGCGATAGGCTCTGGCGGAATGTTCGGACTCGGATTCGGAAATTCCCGTCAGAAGTTCCTCTATCTCCCCGAAGCGAAGAATGACTTTGTTTTCGCCGTTGTATGTGAAGAGCTTGGCTTTTTCGGTGCTATCGTTGTTATAGTTCTTTTCCTGCTTTTCATCGGAAGAGGATTTTTCATCGCATCGAGAGCTTATGATAAATTCGGTATGATGCTCGCAACAGGACTCACCGTTCAGATCGGTATTCAGGCACTCCTCAACATCGCCGTTGTCACGAACACTATCCCGAACACGGGCGTTTCGCTCCCGTTTTTCAGCTACGGAGGCACTGCCCTTGTCATGCAGCTTTTGCAGATGGGCGTTATTCTGAGCGTTTCACGCTATACTTCTTCAGACGAATAAAGATCCGAAAGGAATGGTCATAAAATGAAAGTTATCCTTGCAGGCGGCGGCACGGCAGGACACATCAACCCTGCACTCGCCATCGCCTCGATAATATCAGAGCATTACCCCGACACGGAATTTCTCTATGTAGGAACGCCGAACGGAATGGAATCCCGACTTGTGCCGAAAGCAGGCTACAATTATGCTTCGATGAAAGTAAGCGGATTTCAGCGCAAGCTCACGATAAAAAATATTGCACGAAATGTTAGAACTGTCGCATATCTCACTATGGCAGGACACCGCGCAAAACAGATACTGAACGAATTCAAGCCCGACCTCGTTATCGGAACGGGCGGATATGTCAGCGGCCCTATCGTGCTGAAAGCTGCCGAAATGGGTATCAAGACCGCTATCCATGAGCAGAACGCCTTCCCCGGAATGACAACTAAAATGCTTTCCAAGAAGGTCGATCTTGTAATGCTCACCGTACCCGAAGCCATGGAATATCTCGAAAAGGATATCCCCTACACCGTTACGGGTCTTCCTGTAAGAAAAGGCTTTTCGGGCATGACAAGGGAAGCCGCAAGGCGTGAGCTTGGCATTGCCGAGGGTGATATCGTCGTCCTTTCAACGGGCGGAAGCCTTGGCGCAGGCAGGATAAATGAAACCGTTGCCGAGCTTATGGAATGGGAAACGAAGAACAATGTTCCGATCACCCACATTCACAGCTACGGCGGAATGGGCAAGACAACTTTCCTCCCCGACCTTAAAGCGAGGGGTGTTGACTATGAGAACAACTCCCGTATACGCCCGAAAGAATACATCGACAATATGCCCGTTTGTATGGCTGCCGCAGACCTTGTTATAAGCCGCTCGGGGGCAAATGCACTCTCCGAGCTTGAAGCAATGGGCAGGGCGTCGATACTTATCCCCTCACCGAACGTTGCAGGCAACCACCAGTACCATAACGCTATGGTTCTCGGCAAAGCAGGCGCAGCTATCGTTATCGAGGAAAAAAATCTTACGGGACAGGTCCTCATCGACAATGTAAATGATCTTTACCGTGACAAGGAACGCCTTAACCGCTTCGCGCAAAGGGCAGCTTCACTCTATGTTCCCGATACTCCCGAAAGAGTTTTCAAAGCACTTGACGAACTTATAAAAAAGTGAGTTTTTAACAGTTTTTCTTTTTCTGCATAATATAAATCAAAAAGCAGAAAGGGAGAAATGTTATGCAGAAACTTATCATAAACGGAGGAAACAGACTGAACGGTGAGATTGCCGTTCAAGGCGCAAAAAACGCAGTTCTGCCGATTCTCGCCGCCGCAGTCCTCTGCAAAGGCGAAGTCGTTCTGCATAACTGTCCGCGGCTCTCGGACGTTTACTCCGCTATGAGGATACTGACATCACTCGGGTGCAGTGCAGGCTTTGACAGCGTTTCACCAAACACGGTCTGCGTGAACACGGACGATTTATCATCAGCCGATATCCCCGACAGACTTATGCGCGAAATGCGCTCATCGATATTTTTCCTCGGTGCACTTGTCGGAAGAACAGGCGGCTGCAGGATAACCCTGCCGGGCGGCTGCGACCTTGGTCAGCGTCCGATAGACATACATATAAACGCTCTGCGGAAAATGGGCGTGACCGTCACCGAGCAGCATGGCGAAATTGTCTGCCGATGCGAGAAAAAGCTCAGAGGCGCAAAGCTTTCACTGCCTTTTCCCTCTGTCGGAGCAACGGAGAATATTATCCTCGCGGCTGTGCTTGCCGAGGGCAGGACGGAAATAACCAACGCGGCGCGCGAACCCGAAATTGCCTGCCTTGCCGACTTCCTCAACCGATGCGGAGCGGACATAATCGGCGCAGGCAGCAGCACTATCGTTATCTGCGGCAAAAAAGAGCTTCACGGCTGCGATTTTACCATTATGCCTGATCGGATCGCCGCAGCGACCTATCTTTCCTGCGCAGCTTGCGCAAAGGGTGAGATAATACTGAAAAAATGCAGTCCCAAGCACCTTGATTCGGTGCTTTCCGTGCTTGAACAGCTCGGCTGCAGCATAAGCTGCACCGATGATGAGATATTTTTCAGCGGAAAAGAACCTCTCCACCCGATAGATATAATACGGACGATGGTCTATCCGGGATTTCCGACCGACTGCCAGGCTTTTATAATGTCAGCCGCTTGCATTGCGCAGGGAACGACAGTCTTTGTCGAGAATATTTTCGAGAACCGCTACCGTCACGCCGAAGAGCTTCGCCGAATGGGTGCGAATATCCGTGTGGAGGGCAAAGTCGCCGTTGTTGAAGGTGTGAAAAAACTCTACGGCGCAAAAGTCTGTGCTCCCGATCTGAGGGGCGGCGCAGGACTTGTTGCGGCTGCACTTTGTGCCGAGGGCAAAACCGAAATTTCGGGCATTAAGCACATCGACCGAGGATATGAAGATATCGAAAGCGTGCTGACGGGCGTCGGTGCAGATATCAAAAGGATAACATACAGACTTTAAAAGAAAGAAGGAATCATACTGTGGCAAACGGAAGATCAAAAGGCGGATATCTGGGCATTGCTGCGTTTGCCGCTGTTATAATTTTTCTGATACTTTCAACTACCGTTTTCTTTAAAATAGACACGATAACGGTCAAGGGCAGTTCGATTTACACTGCGGAGGAAATTTGCGCCGCTTCGGGAATAAAAAGCGGAAACAATCTCATCCGCACGAATATGAGCAAGGCGGCCGAAAACATCGAAAACACACTTATCTACATAGAAACAGCCGAGCTGAAGCGTTCGTTCCCATCGGGCGTTATCATCACCGTAAGACCCTGCCGCGAAGCGATAAGCGCAGAATACGAGAACGGCTTCTGCCTTTTGAGTGAAAAGGGAAAAGTTCTGAAAACATCGGAAACACCTTTTCCCGACACTATCGTCATCTACGGCGCAAGGACCAAGCAGGTCACTGAGGAATTGGCTGAAACCGAAGCTTCGTCAAGCACGGGCAACGTTACCTCCGCGACGGAAAAGGACGAAGCCGTGACCGAAGACAGCGGCGAAACAACGCCTGTCCCGACAGTAGGCTCGCACTTTGAATGTACAAAAGCTAACCGAACGGATATCTTCTACCGCCTTGTAAACGTTGCGAAAAGTTCATTTTCGGGTCTTGCGAATGATTTCGATATGACCGATCATCACAATATAAGCTGCGTTTATGACGGCAGGATAACCGTTGAATTCGGTGCTGTCACCGAACTTGACTACAAGATAAAGTTAGCTTCGGAAATTCTGAAGGATAAGATCGGCAAAAAGACCGAAGGGACTCTGCGTATGCTTTCGGGCGGCGCATCATTCATAGACAAGGCAGGCATCGAGCAGAACGAGCTGACCTACGAGAATAATCTCGCCGCTCAGAATGCCCCCGAAACAGAGGCGGCAGCGGACGAAAATACGCCCGAGCAGACCTCTTCGGATGTTGTTCATTTTGAATAACTCATATTTAAAATAAATTAATCAAATTATTAAGTATTTTTCAAAAAAAGACTTGCAATAATGTGCAAAATATGATAAAATGTATATTGTATTAATGTGCAGTTTCATATACTGTTTGCAGTTATATTCATATATAGGAGGAAGTTAAAGCATGGGCGGTTTTGTTCTTGATAATGAAAATGATATGTTTGAGCCCGATGTCAACATAAAAGTCGTAGGTGTCGGCGGAGGCGGCGGCAACGCTCTTAACTGCATGGTCGTTGCAGGCATCAAAGATGTTGACTATATCGCTGTAAATACCGATGCAAAGGCACTCCATTCCTCAAAGGCTTCTCACAAGGTACAGATCGGTGAAAAGCTCACACGAGGAAGAGGTGCGGGAAACAAGCCTGATGTCGGTGAACGCTCCGCTCAGGAAAATAAGGACGAGATCGCTGCTGCTCTCAAGGGTGCACAGATGGTCTTCATCGCAGCAGGTATGGGCGGCGGCACAGGTACAGGTGCAGCTCCCGTTGTTGCAGAGATCGCTCAGGAACTTGATATCCTTACAGTTGCCGTTGTTACAAAGCCTTTCAACTTCGAGCAGAAGGCTAAGATGATACAGGCAGAAAAAGGTATCGAAGAACTCAAAAAGCACGTTGACTCCCTCATCGTTATCCCTAACGAAAGACTTCTCGTTGGCTCCGAAAAGCCGCTCACAATGAAAGAATCCTTCGCAATGGCTGATGATATCCTCAAAACGGGCGTTAAGTCCATCGCTGAACTTATCACAGTTGAAGGTATGATAAACCTTGACTTTGCCGATGTTGAAACAACAATGAAGAACGCAGGCTATGCTCACATGGCCATCGGTCACGGCTCAGGCAAGGACAAGGCTCAGGAAGCTGCAAATGCAGTTATCACTTCCCCGCTTCTCGAAACTTCGATCAGCGGTGCTACAAGATTGCTTGTTAATATCGTTATGTCCGAAGATGTACTCGCATCGGATGTTGATATGGCTACAAAGCTCATCTCCGAAGCTGCCGATCCTAATGTCAGCATGATCTTCGGTACTTCGTTCGATGAAACTCTCCAGGACGAGATAAACATCACCGTTATCGCAGCAGGTTTTGTCGGAATGGACAATCCCGATGCCGTTCCCGAAGAAGCTGCTCCTGCCGAGCAGGCTCCGGCTGCTCCTGAACAGAAAACAAGCAGTGCTATCGACGACTACTCCGCACTTTTCCAGATTTTCAACGACCGCTGAGCAGGGTGTCCTGCGGCAGGTTCGCGTCACGCTTCAATCGTTTCGCTTGTATGCATCGGAATTAGTTGTGTTCGCGAACAAAATAATTTAATACAAAAGGGGCGCACAGGATTAGTGCGCCTTTTTATTTGATTTTTAACATATCCCATGTCGGATTATTTTCTGACCTATGTAAATTTTTCCCGTTTTATACTAATCTTTAATCGTTCTGCAGACAGAACGCTGCCAATATAGGAAAGCGACCGCAGGCTGGCTGTCACAAGACAAGGGAACTTGACGACGAGTGTTTGCGTTATAGCTGTCGAATTTGTCTATAGATTGGTTGAAGATCGGTATTAATACCAAACACCAATAAAATACAGCAAAAACCATTTGACTAAAAAGCAGAAATATGCTATAATAAATAGAGTTTTGTCCGAAACCGCTTCGGGCAAAAACGCAATTTCATATAAAAACGTGGTGATGCCAAAGAATGAAATTCGATGAATTTATCCATGATAATCTAAAGATCATACTGATAGCAATTGCCGCTCTTTTCGCCGTAATAGTCGGCGCGGTCGCTTTAAGCGTTGCATTCGGCGGCGAAACTACCCGAAATCTGACGATAAGCGAGATAAGCGGCGACGTTGTGATAATACGCGGCGAAAAACAGTTCTACGCCAACAAGCGGACTGTTCTGCAAAGCGGCGATGTTATCAACACGGCGGAAAACGGAAATGTC
Source organism: uncultured Ruminococcus sp. (assembly GCA_945868475.1). Taxonomy (GTDB): domain Bacteria; phylum Bacillota; class Clostridia; order Oscillospirales; family Ruminococcaceae; genus UMGS363. Next base: position 64,191 of record CAMBLM010000009.1, read on the forward strand.
CGCGTCAGGATAGACAGTGACAAGTATATTTCGGTCGAGCCGAACAGTGCTGTTTATGTTTTCTACACCAATGTTTCGGACAAAGGTGAGGTATCCGTCAACATTGCAGGCGGCGCAGTCACCTGCCAGCTCAACAAACCTTTGAAAAAGAGCGAAAAATTTCGCGTTCTTACTCCAAACGCCGCTGTAAACGTCCGCGGAACTGTCTTCCGAACGGAATTCAGCTACGAAAGCAAGTATATGGGCTATGAAAACGTAATGCTCACCCATGTTCAGGATTTTGAGGGGCAGGTCTTGCTCCAGCTTTACGGAACGGACGGCGAAAAGGTCGAAGACCCCATGCTTCTTACCGAGCGGACGGGTGCTGAAATGATATCGGCTGACAGCTTCGCACAGTATGGTTATCTTAATTATGATATCAATATTTATGACCTCAAAGAGATCACAATAAAGGAGCTTATAAGGATAAGCGGCGAAAAAAATCTCGCCTACAGCCTTGAAGAACTCAACTCCGCATTCCGCGCGGTCAGCCAGAGCAACGCTCTGACCGAAACGGTGACAGTTTCGCAGGAAACAACGACCTCGGAAACGACCGCTCCGCCGACCGGAACAACGACAACACGCGAAACTGCGGTCACAACTCCCGGCACGATCGAAACAGTTCCGCCGGAAACCGGAACTCAGATCACTCCGGGTACAACGCTTGAAACACACATCTACACAACGTTCCCCGGTCCTAAATGGTGGCAGATGCCAAACCCGAACCCCGACCCTTGGGACGACTACAGCGTTGATGATTATTTTGACGACTATGACCTTAACAACACAAGCGAAGAAACCACTGAATTTGAACATTGACCGAAAGGAAGTATAAAATGAAAAAGCTCAACATACCGCTTATACCTGTCATCACAGGTTCGCTCGCACTTATCGCGGTCATTGCTGTAATGATCGTCCTCTTCGGCGGCAAGTCAAGCGCAGGACTTTACATAACCGAAGCCACCGGAACTGTAGGCATCACCTCTGCCGATGAATCGGTTCAGGCAGATTCGAGTGCCGCACTCAAAGAGGGTGACGTTATCACGGTCGGCGAGGGCGCAAGCTGCAAGATCGTGTATAGAACAAAGAAAAACGCAGACGATATCTATATGGTTCTTTCCGAAAACACTCAGGCAGTCCTCACTGCCGAACCCAAGAGCAAGGACGGCGGTGAGCTTCTCCTCAACCGCGGTTCAGTCATCTGCAACTTCACCGAGCTTGACAAGACTCAGATAAACATTCGCACAGCCGATGCAAAGATCTACCCATCGGGAACTGTTTCCAAAGTTGCTTGGCTGACAGAGGAGTTCAGCTCCTACACAGATGTTTATGCTTTTATGGGAAATGCAAAGATCCAGCTTTACGACGTTCAGGGCAACGCTGTAAATACCCCCGAATTTCTTGCTGAAAAGCTTGCAGGTCGTGTAACAACAAACGACCTCGGACCTGTTTTTTCTTACCTCAACATTCAGTTCCCTCTCACCGATCTTACGGCAAAAGATCTCAAAAATCTTATCACGATAAGCCAGCTCAATGAAAACTTCACCTACACTACCGACGAACTTAAAGCTGCATATTCCAATGTTTCCGGCGGCGAAGATATCGAAGACGAAACGACCGTTACAAGCTCCGAAGCTATTCAGACAGCAGAACCTATCGAAACCACTTCAACAGGTCTTGTTACTGATGAACCTAACCATGAGATAACTCTCCCGAACAACAACAACACAACGACCTCAGCTACAACACAGCCGCAGACAACGACCACCACAGCAAAGCCTGCCGAAACAACAAGCGGCAATGACGGCGATATTGAAGAAACTCCCGAACCGACCGACCCAAGTACGACTCACACTGTTACAATTATCATCGGTGAAGATGAGATCGTTCAGGAAGTCGAACACGGCGGCTCTGCCGATATGCCTGCCGACCCCGAAATAAGCGGCAAGACCTTTGTCGGCTGGGACAAGGACTACAGCAACATCACCGAAGATACCGTTATCACAGCTATTTTCAAGGACGGTGACAGCACAGGCACTGACGTTTATCACAATGTTACTATCGTTATTGCAGACCGCGAAACCACCATTCAGGTCAAGGACGGCGAAGCAGCTCCTCTTCCAAGCACCGTGAACATTGAAGGATACACCTTCAAGGGTTGGGATAAGGACTACTCCTCTATCCACTCCGATATGACGATAACAGCTATCCTTGAACCGAATTCAACCGTAAAAACACAGTACACCGTCACATTCATGGTCGGCGGAATACCTTATCTTACCTTGGTCGAAGCCGGCGGAAATGCCATTGCTCCTATCACTCCCACTGTTGATGCCGAGGGCAACGAATTCATCGGCTGGGACAAGTCGCTTCTCAACATCAATTCCGATATGACCATCACGGCAATGTTCGCTTCGCCCGAATACACCGTAACATTCGTTGTCGAGGGCATCAGCTACCCTGTCAAAGTCAAGAAAGGCGAAACTGCCGTTGTCCCCGTAAATCCTACGACAGACAGCCTCGGAAGAACCTTTATCGGCTGGGATTCTTCATTCACAAACGTTCAGAGCAATCTGACCGTAAATGCGATCTTTATGTAAAACTTTTATTTAAAAGGAGAAATTCAATGTTCAATAAAAACGCTATAAAAAAGACGGCTGTAATTATGGCAGCCGTAATGAGCGCTGCAATGCTTCTCAGCGGCTGCAAAGGCACAAGCACAGTAGACGATGACAATGCACTCGTTAATGCGATCAAGGAGCAGGACGCTGCAAATGCCGCCAAAAATCAGGATGCAGTTATCCACAACTTTGAAATGCCGGAAATCGGTGAAAAGATCGCTGTTATCACTGTCAAGGACTACGGCGACATCAAGATCAAGCTCTTTCCCGAGGTTGCATCAAAGGGCGTTGAGAACTTCACGGGACTCGCAGATATGGGTTACTATGACGAGCTTATTTTCCACCGCATCATCAGCAACTTTATGATACAGGGCGGTGACCCAAAGGGCAACGGCACAGGCGGCAAGAGCATTTGGGGCGACCAGTTCGACGGCGGCGTCCCCGAGGGACTTTACCATTTCAGCGGCGCGGTCGCATACGCAAACAGCGGCTCGACCTCCACGGACGGCAGCCAGTTCTACATCGTAAACACGCCCGAGGGTTATCTCCAGAACACCTGCGAGGAGCTTATGCAGTATGACCCATCAACATATTCATGGCCACAGAACGTTGTTGAAATGTACAACGAAAAGGGCGGCACACCGTTCCTCGACGGCAGCTACACAGTTTTCGGACAGGTTTTCGAGGGACTTGACATCGTTCGTGAGCTTGGAAACGTTGAAACCGACTCTAACGACAAGCCTTTGAAGCAGGTCCAGATGGAATCCGTAAAGATCGTTGATTATGAGGGCTGATAATACTAAATACCAATAAAATAAAGGAAAAAATCTGTGCCGAAATCCTATATATTCGAGATTATCGGCTTGATTTTTTCTAAATTTTAAACGGTGTTTAGTATAAGACCTAACAAAACGGAAATGCCTTTGCACGGAAAACATTAGTGCAAAGGCATTTTTCGTATTTTTCAAACTTTTTTGTCAAAACCCCTTGACAAAATTATTGTAATGAGCTATAATAATATAGTCGTCGGGGTGTGGCGCAGATTGGTAGCGCGCTACCTTGGGGTGGTAGAGGCCGTGGGTTCAAGTCCCGTCACTCCGACCATAAGACCTTGCAGATCATCTGCAAGGTCTTTTTTGTTATACAATTCCTTGACATTTTCTCCATCGTATGCTAAAATCAGTTCAGACGATCAATTTTATCAAAAGAGGTTTATTTTATGCTTTCCCTCGGAGCAGCGGGCGACGCTCGTTTCAATTGAATCGTTCAGCTTTTCCGTAATTATGATAGTGCTTTCACCTCTTGCAGGATTCGTTTTCACTTATTGGTGATAATACCAAAAGCCAATAAAAATATAGCAAAAAGCAGTACCGAACGCAAGTCCGATACTGCTTTTGTTATTTTGTCTTGGCAAGATTTTCATAGCCGTCAATAATACCGTTGACGAGAGCGTTTATGTCGCCATTTGTGGTTTCACGGCAGATCGATACTCGGATAGCGCTGTCGGCAAGCTTGTCGGGAACGCCCATTGCTGTCAGCACGGAGCTGTGTGCGCCCTTTGAGCAGGCCGAGCCGCTCGAAACGTACACTCCCCTGCTTTCAAGGTGGTGGAGCATTATCTCCGAGCGTATGCCCTCGACCGAGAAGTTCAGCACATACGGTGAATGATCGTCAAGGCTGGAGTTGAGCTTCACATACGGCAGCTTTGCAAGGCTTTTTACCATATAATCGCACACTATCTCGGCGTTGCTGTAGGCTGTTGACATTGTCGGAAGCATTGATTTTACCGCTGCGCCGAAGCCTGCAATGAGCGGTACTGATTCCGTTCCCGAGCGGAAGCCTTTCTCCTGACCGCCGCCGCATATAAGCGGTGCGATCCTTATTCCGTTTCTCACATAAAGTGCGCCTACGCCTTTTAGTGCGTTGACTTTATGTCCCGAAACGACCACGCAGTCAGCCATAAGTGCCGCAGTTTTTATCGGCAGCTTCATAAACGCCTGAACGCAGTCGCAGTGGGTTATGCACTCGGGATATGTACGCTTTATCGCTGTAAAAATTTTCTTGACAGGGTTTATCGCGCCTGTTTCATTGTTAACATACATACACGAAGCAAGGAACGTGTTCTCATCGACTGCCGCAACGAATTCGTCAGCGTCGATAACGCCGTTTCGGTTCGGAGCAATGCGAACGACCTCATACTCGCCGCTTTCTTCGAGTCTTTTTATCGGCTCTGCAACAGAGGGGTGTTCGATCGCGGAAACAACGATTTTTTTGCGGTTACGTTTGCCGTAATTTTTCGCCGCACCGAAAACGACGGTGTTGTTCGCCTCGGTCGCGCCCGATGTAAAAGTCACACACTTCGGTTCGCAGACGAGAGCCGCTGCGATAGCCTTTCTCGCCTCGGTAACCTCCTGCTCCGCTTCAAGTCCGAGCTTGTGGAGTGAAGACGGATTGCCGAATTTGTAAAGCATATTGTCAAGCACAGCCGACATTGCCGCTTCGCAGGGCTTTGTCGTTGCCGCATTATCAAGATAAACCATTATTTTCAATTCCCTTCAAAGATATACTTCTTTTATTATACAACATTTCGCCGAAAATTCCAACATTCTTTGCAAAATTTTTTCTTTCAGCTTTTTCAACAACGAAAAAATTATATAAAAGCTTCTAATTGTATTAAATAACGAATTGCGATTTTCAGGTGCCGAAAAAGCTCCGATAAGATATACAAAATGCACATAAAGCCAAGCTTGTGCAGCCTTTTATATGCTCAAAACATAAATTTTTGTATAAAAATTAAACTTGGTTGACTATTTGCGAAAACGGGACTTCGGACTTATAATTAAATAATACCAATTAATTCAGTATGTATTGAATGGAAAGAGGAAGAAAAAATGGCAGAAAACACAGTTAGCAAAAAAGCTGCTCCGTCCGTGGGCAGAAAAACTTTGTACCGAATAATAATCGTCGGTCTTATGGCTGCACTCGTATATGCAGGCAACTATCTCCAGATCAAGATACCTAACGGCGTCCTTGTGACAAGAATACACCTCGGCAACTCAATGTGCCTGCTTGCAGGTCTGCTGTTCGGCGCGCTCAACGGCGGTCTTGCATCGGGTATCGGCGCAGGTCTTTACGACCTTTTTGACCCCGTGTACATCGTTTCCGCGCCGTACACATTCATCTCCAAGTTTGCAATGGGCATGACGGCAGGTCTTCTCCGCACGAACAACGAGAAAAAGCGCGTTATCATTGCAGCCGTAGTCGGTCAGCTCACATATATCGTGCTGTATCTGCTCAAAACTTATGTTACGATCATAATTCTCGGCGGCACATCTCAGGCAGCATGGGCAGCAGTCGGCACGAACGCTATAACATCGAGCATCAACGCAGTCCTCGCAGTCGTTATCGCAGTCCCGCTCTACTTCATGCTCCGCGCAGCACTCAAAAGAACGGGCATTTTTGAATTCATCAAGGCAAACGACAGAACAGAAAAAAGAGAAAATAAATACTTTAACCCCGTTACTGTATGCCTTGTTATATTCTCCGTTGCAGCAACACTTCTCTACACTATAAACCTTGCAGCAACCAATAAAGTAAAGGCAGCAGAAGAAAAGAAAGAAGCAGAATATCAGGAACAGATAGATCAGCTCAACAGCGACATTGATGACCTCTACGCACAGCTCGGTCTTGAAAGACCTCAGCCGGCGGAAGAGGAAAGCGAAGAATAAATTTAATGCGTAATTAATGCAATGCTACGCATTACAAATAAATTCAGAATTTTACCAAATACCGAAATCGCATCAACGACTTTCAGCATACATTTTTTACAAAGAAAACGCCTCTGTTTTCGTCGGATAATCCGTTGAAAACAGAGGCGTTATTTTGTTGATTAAGTGTCTTTCAGCTTGGACGTGAAATTCGTTCCATACAGCAATATGGTATTAACCGTAATTTGCGGAGCAAAATAATTACGCATTACGCATTACGCATTATTTAGTCGCTTGCATCGGTGCAACAAAGCAGAGAAAGATATACACTATGAAAACCATATACCAAAGCGGTGTTCTCAGCAGCATCGGCAATCCTCTGCTCTTTCCTGCAGGAGTCGGCTTGCGGACATTTCCGCCCTTCACCATTGCAATTATGAGCAGTGTTATGCCAAGGAACATAAAGCCATAGCGGAATACCGCATTTATCATCATAAGAACCATAAACGAAGCACTTCCGCTCATTGCGGCATTCGCATCGCCTGCCGCCACTTTCGCAAAGGTTTCAAAATCTGCCGCCTGCATTGCAAGCTGCATCACCACTCCCGAGGTATTGACGATGATATGCATTATTATCGACGGGATAATTGAACCCGAACGCAGGTCTGCTGCGGCGAGTATAAGTCCGAGCATAAACGCAAGTATGAACTGCTGATAATTCTGGTGCATAAGACCGAATATGAGTGCCGAAAGCACTATTGCAAAGCGTTCGTTGTACTTCCTCATACTTTGCAGGATAACACCGCGGTAAAGAAGTTCCTCCAGCACAGGTCCGAGCAGGCTTGCATAAAAATACATGAACCACAGCGACCATGCGGAATTGTTCTGTGCTGTCAGATCGACCGTCTGCGATTCAAGCCCGAACTGTTTCAGGATATATCCCACAAAAGTTGCTATGAGCGCCGCAGCTGTCTGAAGTCCAAGGCATATTGAACATTCCTTTGCCAATTCGCCGCCCGTAAAACCATTTCGCGTAAAAAGCTTTTTCAGGTCAAGCTTCAGCAGCTTCACGCCGATAAGTATTGACACAACTTCGCTTATGATAGGTATAAGGCACGATCTTACGGTGTTGATATCGTCATTTTCCAAGACCTTTGTGCCGTTGTTCCAGAGTTCGCGCAGCGAAGAAAAGCTCCCACCCGCAAGTCCGCATAAAAGCACCGACAGAAAACTCAGCACAATATTGAACAGCAGCACGTTGATAAGTATCACCAGTGCTGTTTTCATATATTGACGGTGAATGATCTTCCGCTCCGCCTTTTCGGGTTTCAGCGTGACAGTCTGATAATTGATATTTTCCATTTTATCTCCTTTTTGTCAAAGCAAAGCCGCTTTATCGCGTTCCATTACCGCAAGCTCGTCGCAGCGTTCATTTTCGGGGTGTCCTGCGTGACCTTTTACCCATACGAACGTTACCTTGTGCCGCTCTGTAAGCGTTAAAAGCTGCTCCCAGAGGTCGGAATTGAGCGCAGGCTTTTTGTCCGATTTTATCCAGCCGTTTTTCTTCCATGAAGCCGCCCAGCCTTTGTTTATGCCGTCGCAGACGTACTTGCTGTCGGTCGTGAGCGTGACCTCGCAGGGAAATTTCAGCGCAGAAAGACCTGCTATCGCGCCCGAAAGCTCCATACGGTTGTTGGTGGTGTCCTTTTCGCCGCCCGAAAGCTCCTTTTCCTTGCCCATTGCGCGCAGGATAACGCCGTATCCGCCCGGTCCCGGATTTCCCGAGCAAGCACCGTCGGTAAATATTTCAACCTTTGTCAAAGTGTTATTTTCAGCCATAATTTCCTCCGAATCTGTTATTAAATTTTATTATAGCATATTTTTTCAAATTTGAACAGTATATTTCCTCATTTATTGGTTTTTTACCAAGAAACGCAAAAATATTTGTGCAAAACATACATTATACGTTTAACACCGTTGACAGATTTAATACACAATGCTATAATATTGATATATTAAATGTAAGTTATGTGCATTTGTTCAAGAATGTGGAAACGTTTTCAGAATTTCGGACAAGACTTTCGCACAGAATATGTACATACCATTTTAAGGAGGAATTTTTCTTGAAAAACTATAAGAAAATAGCTGCCGCATCACTTGCAGTGCTTATGACAATGAGCTTTGCAGCCTGCGGAAACGGCGGTTCGGAAAGCACCGACACAACTGCCGACATCACTACAACTTCAAAAACTGAATGGACAGGCGATAACATCGAGGTTTCTGCCGATGAGGGCGCACTTTCCACAGATGTTGATATAAAGGGCAAGACCCTCAAATGGATGGGTATTTACGACCTTAACCCTACCAATGATTCACCAGAGCGTTCCGCTGAACTCGCACTTTTCGAGGATACATACGGCGCTTCGATCGAATATATCCCGACGACCTCCGACAAGCGTTTCGATGACCTTGCAACGTCTATCCTCGGCGGCACTTCGCCCGATATTTTCATCTACGAATGGCGTACATTCCCTTATGATATTTCCAAGAACCAGTATCAGCCTATCGATTCACTCATTGACTGGGAAGACCCAATGTGGGCTGACGTAAAGGATCAGGCAGACAAGTACATCTGGAAGGGTGAACACTACATCGCTCCTCTCGGCTATGCTTTCAACGATACGCAGATCCTTATGTACAACACAGACACGGTTGAGGCTAACGGTTTCGATGATCCTTACGAGCTTTACACAGAGGGCAAGTGGGACTGGAACACTTTCACCGATATGATGAAGACCTACGTTGAAAACAACCCCGACAACTACGGTATCGGCGGCTGGTGGTCGAATGCGTTCGTTTACACCGCAGGCGACACAATGGTAACTTATGACGGCGAAAAGTTCCACAACAATATGAACAGCGCAAAGATCGAACGTGCGCAGGCTGTACTTGAAGATATCTTCAAGAGCAACCTCATCAAGCGCGGCTGGATCGGACCTGAAGCTGCATTCGTGAGCGATGATATGCTCTTCTACGGAATGGGCACATGGGCATACAACGCTGCCGCTCTCTCCGTTCCCGACAGCACTATCCAGATCGTTCCTCTCCCGAAAGACCCTGAGCAGGACGAAAACTTCGTATCCGCAAAGATCAATGCATATATGTGGGTAAGAGGCTCTGAAAACGGCGACGTTGTAAAGGCTTGGCTCGACTGCAACAGACTTGTAAACTATGATTCCAAGTACACAGAAACAACAAAGCAGAAGTTCCTTGAGAACAACACAGGCTGGACTTCCGAGATGTATGATATCGCAATGGACTTCTACGATCCCGACAAGTTCACAATGACTTATGACTATGGCTACGGTCTTAGCACACTCATGGGCGATGAAGTTATGAGCATTCTCTATGAGGGCATTGCAAACGAGCAGTCCGAAAACTGGGTTCAGACCCGTGACACCTACTCAACTGTTGTTGATGAAGAAATTGCAGTTTACGACTGATAAACACAATTGGATATAAAAGCGGTTCGGTCAAGCTCCGAACCGCTTTTTTGTTTGAAAGACAGTTGATACCAATATTATACTAATTTTGGGTCAAAGTACAGACCGCTTATTTTGTCTTTTTTACAGACGAAACGACCGCTTTCACGATCTGAATGAGTACCATTGAACCGAAGCTTAAGCCATAGACCGCACCAATCAATACGCCCGACATTCCGTTTTCAATGCGGAACAGTTCATGCAATCCGGGGATCCACAGCACGGCATTTATCAGCACCATACCCGCCAGAAATGCCATGACCGCATATTTATTGTCCCACATACGCTTTGTGAAGAGTACCGGCTTCTCTGACTTACAGCTGAATCCGTGGAACAGACGGGACATACACAGCGTGGCAAATGCCATTGTCATGGCAGCACCTGCATTGTGTGCGCCCTGATAGAAATATCCCAGCAGAAATGCACTTATGGTTGCGATGCTGATGATAATACCCGAATATCCCACCTTTGCCAGAAAAGCCTTTGTCAGGATCGATTCATTCGACGGACGGGGACTTTTTTTCATCACATCATCGGAATACGGTTCAAATCCAAGAGCGATCGCAGGGAGCGAGTCCGTCAGCAGATTGATAAACAGCAGGTGGATCGGTGCAAACGGAACAGGAAGTCCTGCCAGAGAGCAGAACAGAACAGCGATGATGCCTGCCAGATTGCCTGACAGCAGGAACAGGATAGCTTTTTTGATATTCTCATAGATGTTTCTTCCGTTATTCACCGCCTTGACGATAGTGGCAAAGTTATCATCGGTCAGCACCATGTCTGCTGCGTCCTTTGCAACCTCTGTACCGGTAATGCCCATGGCAACGCCAACATCTGCCTGCTTGAGCGCAGGTGCATCATTTACGCCGTCGCCGGTCATGGCAACGATATTGCCCCGCTTCTGCCATGCACGGACAATGCGAATCTTATGTTCAGGCGTAACACGGGCATAAACGGATTTGTCTTTCACAAGATCCACCAGCTGATCGTCGGTATATGCGTCCAGAACAGCACCCTCAACAGCTTCTTCCCTGTGTTCCAGAATGCCGATCTCCTTTGCGATTGCAGAAGCTGTGACAATATGATCGCCGGTTATCATTATCGGTTTGATGCCGGCTGCCTTACACTCTGCAACTGCCTGTCCCGACTCTTTTCGGGGCGGATCCATTTCAGCGATCAATCCCAGATAAGTCAGATCGTTTTCATCTGTTACATCAAGTGCTTCTCCGCAAAATGTCTTTTCGGCAAAGCACAGCACACGAAGTCCCTGTTCTGACAGCTCCTCCGACCGTTCCATGATCGCCTTTTTCTCCTCATCGGAGATCAGCATACGCTCCAGCAGTACATCTGTTGCACCCTTGGTATACATCTTCCGCATATCGCCGCACCGATTCAGCGTTGACATCAGCTTTCGCTCGGAGTCAAAGGGGATCTCCCCGACACGTGGGTGATCCGTGCGCATTTTCTTATCCGACAGTCCGCAGTCCTGCGCAAACCTCACCAGAGCTGTTTCGGTAGGGTCGCCGATCTCTGTGCCGTCCAGACAGGAAGCGTCACTGCACAGCACCGATGCCGTGATCAGCTCCCGAACCTTCGGATCTTCCGTACTTACACTGTCCGCATCGATGATCTGCTCCCGTACCGAGATCTTCCGAACGGTCATTTTATTCTGGGTCAGTGTGCCGGTCTTATCCGAGCAAATCACCGACACAGAACCAAGTCCCTCGACCGCCCGTAGTTTTCGCATAATTGCGTGTTCCCGTGACATTCTTTGCGTGCCGAAAGACAGCACGATGGTAACAATGGAGCTGAGTGCCTCGGGGATCGCCGCAACTGCCAGCGCAATGGCAAACATCAGTGAATCCATAACTGTATCAACGCTGATGATCTCCACCCTTAGCATACTCAGTACAAATACCAGTACGGAAACAAGCAGGATCGCAATCGAAAGCCGTTTTCCGAATTGATCCAGTGTGATCTGAAGCGGTGTTTTCCGTGCCTCTGCGTTATGGATAAGTGATGCTATCTTTCCCACCTCGGTCTGCATTCCCACATCGGTGACAATATATGCACCTCTGCCATAAGAAACAAATCCGCCCGAATACACCATATTTTTCCGTTCTGCCAAAGGCACATCTCCGTCAATGGGATCTATGGATTTTTCAGCATCGGTACTCTCTCCCGTCAGCGCACTTTCGTTTGTGCGGAGCGAAGCACATTCGATCAGCCTGCCGTCCGCAGGGATACGGTCGCCTGCTTCCAGCAGAACCACATCTCCCACGGTGATATCTTCCGATGTAAGAACTGTTGTCTTACCGTCACGGAGCACCTTTGCCGTAGGCGAAGAAAGTTTTTTAAGATTGGACAGCGATCGTTCCGCTTTTACCGTCTGCACAGTTCCAAGGATCGCATTCATGGTTATAACCGCAATAATAACGATAAAGCTTTCAGGGTCACCGGTAAATGCCGAGATCAGTGCCGCAATTATCAGAATTATCACCAGAAGATCCCTGAACTGCTCCCAAAATATCAGCCAAACGGGCTTTTTTCGGGCTTCGGCAATAGCGTTTTTGCCGTATTTCTCCAGATGCTTTGCCGCTGTTTCGGAAGAAAGCCCCTCCGAACACGTTTCCAGTTCCTTACACAGTTCCTCCTGCGTCTGATGATACCATTCTTTCATACACTGCATTTCCTTTCTTTTTAATAAAAAACGGCGAGACCTTACGGAACAGACAGTTATCCCGTCTGTGTGCTCCGTAAAGTCTCGCCGTTTAGATATGAAGCGGGTTATTCGCACAATAACCGTACTGACGCCGCATAAACAGGGATTGAACCTGCCAGCTACTCTCTTTTTTTATCATTATAGCGAACACAAACTGCCTCGTCAATAAATACATAAATATTTAACAAAGAATTCACAAATACATTTGCCTCAAGGGTTCACTATTCACTTATTGAAATATGCACATTTATATGTTATAATAAAGAAAAAACAAAGGGGTAAAAATATGAAGCCATTATTTTCTGCGATACTTGAAACGATAGTGCTTGTTGTTTCGATATTTCTTGTAATGCTCTGCGTTAAGCTTTTTAAATACGAAAGTCCGTTTGAGAATTTCAAGGAAACTCATTCGAACAGCGTTATAACCTTGGGTGAAGCGATGGGGTATCTCTCCGACGGAACGACCTCGCCAGAAGCAGCGGCTGCGGAGGCTGCAAAGCATATATTCGGCACAAAGACCGAAAAGACGCTTCCCCTGCCGATAGCAAAAATACTCTGCATCGAGATCGGCGAACGCACTGCAAGGGTACTTGAATTCTATTCGTTCATAGTTTTTCTCGAAAGTATTCTGTGCCTTATCTTTGGAATAACACTCCCCTGCTCGCTTTACCGACACCTTGACCCTGCAAAAGCCATCAATGATTCAATAATCGATAAAAATCGTGTTTATGTTGACGAATACGGCAGAACCTACGGCAATGTCGGCGAAACGCGCGCGGATATTCTTAAAGTTCTTCTGCTTTTGCTGATGCTTTTCGTTGCAAATATCTGGTGCTTTTTCCTGCCAATTATCATTGCGGTGAATTTTACCGTCGGGATCATTATGGCGATACTTCGCCTTGTGGGAATAAATGTATCGAACTCCGCTGCGAAAGCCAAGATCGATCAAACAGCAGGCAAAGACGGCAAGGACACATACAGAATAATCGTTGAAAACGGACTTTTTGCCGTGTCGGGCGATGTTCACCCGAACCGCAGGCTTTACTTTAAGCAATACTGGAACGCTGTCATCGCAAAGCGGCTATTTGAGCTTGACAGAGATGGTCTGCCGTTTACGAATGACGATGCAAAGGAAATGATAGTCTATGGCGATGAAGATCTTCACAAACGCTTTGAAACGAGCCTCAAAATGGATAAGGCAAAGATAATGACCTCGCCGACGGCAAAAGAAGCCGCCCAAAAGCTTGAAGACGAGATCAAAAGAGCTGATTATGTATATACGTTCGTATCGCGTGGCGCAGTAAAGGGCGAATACATAATAATGTCAAGATCCAGCGGCAAATATATGCTTTTCCGCCGTGCGCTCAACTGCTCGCTTATGCTGGCAGTGATGAAAAGCGACGCGGCAGGCGAGGATTTTGATATGATAGCCTACGGCAGGTGGGAACGTCTTGGTGAGGACGGACAGTATCAGCTTCTGCAATACTTTGACGGCAGGATCGATCCGCCCCGGGGAGAGGAAAAGCCTATAAAAGTTCAGCAGAATTAAACTTTGTTACAATAAAGCAAAAAAGCATCGTCAAAAATAAGTTTTTTTGGCGGTGCTTTCCGTTAAATTTGGCAAAAAGGCTTGACAATATCCGTTGTTCTGGTGTATAATATATTTATTGCCGCTGTGGTGAAATCGGCAGACACAAGGGACTTAAAATCCCTCGCTGGCGACAGCGTACCGGTTCAAGTCCGGTTAGCGGCACCAAACCGTCAAAGCTCGTAGCTATGAGCTTTGACGGTATTTTTTTGCCCCCTGTTTTTAGAACTGTCCCTCGGTATAGGGGGTAAAGTTCTAAAAAAGTTCTAAAAAAAGCACAATGATTATTTTTGAAATGCTACTAACTTGAAAAATATCACGAGAATTTTTATTGAGCTAAATTAAAGAATGCGCTGATTAAAAGGATTCTATTTATAGTATTGATATGATATATCCCCCCCGAATAGTCTTTGGATACGCAATCGGATTCACTATCATGCTTAATGGAGGTTAAACAACTCATGACCAAGAAAAAATAGAAAAGCGTAATATAATGTCGGATAAGTTGTGATTGAACAAAAAAGAGCAAGAATTTTGCTTACGCTTTTGAGAAATTGTAAGTTAACATATACCTTCCTTTCTACTTGATGCTCAATGCTTTTACCTTGTTCATTTGCATAAAACTCGAATTTATCAATACGATAATTCTTTTTTTTATTATTTTACGTTTGTCTAATGGAATATTTAAAGAATCCATCAGTTTTTCACAATGTCTTTCTTCTGAATCAATTTTTTGATCAATACTGTAAACAGTATCATTTTTTACTGTTGTATCACGAACAAAATAAATTATTTTCCTGTTATCAGATAACAAAAGCCATTTTCCAATTCTATCCCACCAAATAGTATCTGTTATACCAATTGACATACCATAAATACATATAATATTACTGGAATTTAATAATTTACTTGCTTGTTCGTCAATTTTATACCCTATACTTATATTTTTTTGGGGTTTTATTACCCTACGTCTAATTCTATCTGGTAAATCATCTGAAAACGGAAGCTGTTTTAAATCATTTACACCCATTATCATGTTTTTGTTTAATTCGCCATGAACATGTATTAATGAACCGATTCTTCGAGAATATTTTACATTGCTCATATTACATGAATACAATTCTCCTCCATTAGTTGAAGATAATTTCTTTATTATTCTATCAATAGTAGTTGTATAGTTAAATGATAAAAAGTTATACTGCACATCAAGGTCATTTTTATTATATCCCGTATCGTTGTAAAAATCATCTGTTACAGCTGGTCTAAATCCTATGTTATGCAAAGCGGTCAATCTGATCCAATCCGAAATCTGCTTTTCATCCTTACTTATATCGTCAGAAAACTTATCATTTTCCTTGTTCAGATATTTATTGAGTTCTGATAATACATCTTCATAAATTGCAATATAGTTGTCAATTGTGTCATTATTAAAATTTGCTATATACTCACCAAAGCACTTTTCGAAATCGGCCCATAACTCTATTGTCTCTTTTTTTATAGTAGCTTTGAATTTAGCTATGTTCTCATCTTCTGATGGGAGATCAATATAGTATTTTAAAAAATGGTCGAAACCTGTTTCCAAGCCAACACCCAAATCGAAACCATTACCTATTAAATATGTAACATTCATTTTTTTATTCTCCTAATTACTCCTGCATTAATATTTTTCAACGGTTCTGCTTTTTCAAGTACTTGCTTAAATACAAATCCTGATTTTTTAGAGCAGTTACACTTGATGTTACGTTGAATAAATTATACCATATTAATCCGAAAAATTCAATCGGAATCGGGATATATTCTTATTTCACTCCTTTTTATAGCATAATGCTATAGTATTTGTAAAATCAATATAAAAATATTTAAAGCATCGGCTATGATGTAAAATACTTGCCTAAAGTTAAAGTACAAACTTTAGGCAAAAATTTTTATATAGGTTATATAGGTATAGTTCTGCCGTGTATAGCTGTCACCTACATATTATCATAAATAAGTAACGCAGATTATGAGTACATAATCTGCGTTTAATCATATCTATTTCTCCAACGGATTAGCGATGAATAAACCATATAAATCTTCTCCAACAAAAAAGACTTGACATCCACAATCTAACGGATGTAATGTTGTTAGAGAACTGTTAGATTGTTAGATAACTGTTAGAAGCAGAAAGAAACCTTGAAATGTCCCCAAAAACTACCACAAAATTTATGTGAAACGACCTGCTCCCACCACAAAAAAGAAAAGTGTAAACTACGAATCGCATAGTTTACACTTTTTTCTATTTCTCCAGCGCCTTTGAAATCGCATCGGCAGATGCAAGCTTTGCTGTAAAATCCAAGTGACTGTAAAAATTCGCCGTGACATTATATGTAGAGTGACCAAGCCATTCCTGAATTTCTTTCATAGATACTCCGTTTGCAAGCAGAAGCGAAGCGCAGGAATGACGCAGATCGTGAAAGCGTATCGGCTTCAGATTGTGCTTTTTGATCATATATGCGAAATGTGATGTAACGTAATTTGGCGTTACAAGCTTTCCGAACGCATCTCTGCAGACATAGTCAGAGTATTTTGTATCATAACCGCTGCGAAGCAGCTTGGCATAATACTCCTGCTTCGCCTTTTCTTCAACAAGCATCTTTTCAATTTGAGGAATAAGCGGCAAGGTGCGTCGGCTGGAATTGTTCTTGAGCGTATCCTCGCAGATGATCTCCTCGATGCCCTTTCCGTAATCGTTGATTACCTTATGCTTTATGGTGATCGTCTTATTTTCAAAGTCGATCGAATCCCATTTCAGTCCCAGAATCTCGCTGCGGCGCAGACCGTAATAGACAGCTATATTTACGCAAAGCTCCATGCGGTCGCCCTTAAACACCTCAAGCAGTGCATTAAGTTCATCCTTGTTGTAGAACGTTGCTTCGTATTTATGGTACTTCGGACGGTCTACCCTATCCATAGGGTTAACAGGTATCAGGTCGGATTTCACAGCAAACTGAAAAGCCTTGTTAAGGTTTGTATGGATGTGGATGATGCTGTTGCTTGACAAGCCTTCCTGATACAGATGCGTGTAAAAACTCTGTATGTGGAAAGGCTTCACTTCGTTAAGCATAAGGTTATACTCCTTGAAAAAGCCTTTTATACGGCGGACGTTCTTGGCGTAGCCTTTATAAGTAGTAATCGCTATGGTCGGCTTGACCGTTTCAAGCCATGAGTCAAGATAGTCCGTAAACTTGCGCCTTGGAGAAAACGATAAACCGTTCTTGTCAGGCACGGGTGCGTAGAGCACTTTGTTGTATGCTACTTCAAAATCCGCAAGTATCGACTTGCGTTTTTCATCGAGCTTACGCTTGCTTGCGCCTTCTTTCAGACCTGTGGCAACCCACTTTGCTCTGTGTTTTCCCAGGTTGTCTTTATAGCTGATAACCACATAGTACATTCCTTTTTTAGTCTGAATGCTCGCATTCATAGTAAGCCTCCTTTACAAAGATTTGTGTGGGGCGGTCTGATGATCGCCCCACATTTGGGGTTAAGCAGCCAAACCGGCTGAAACAAGCAGATACTCGATCACAGTTATTTTGGCAACTCTTATACGATATCCGCACGGGATAGCTTTGAGCTTTCCCTCGTGTATCATTCGGTAAGCCAATGGCTTACCGATACCGAGCATCTCGGTGATCTCCTTGACACCGAGCACATCCGGATAGGATGTGAAAAGAGTCTGATATGCGTCGTTGATGGTCATAAAAACACCTCCTTTTTTATCTTAGTCATCTTCATTATTCTGATAATTGTTGATGAGCGTTAAATTGGTAAATCCTTTGTCACCGCTGTGTCCTACAGTAGTCCTTTCGGTATCGAAAAGCTCTTTAAGAATAGAACTGCATGTGTTTGTAGCGAGTGCCTTCATATCGTTTCTTTTACAAAAGCGTTCGTAAGCACTTCGTATGTCACTGCTTTTAAGTTTCTGCCCCGGACAATACCTTATCGAAGCATTTGCAAATTCGATAAAGCTGTTGCTGCTATACTTATAGCTTTCTACAAGGTCATCTGACATGTTTCTGTATGTCAGCTCCATACCGTTTTCAATAAACCGCAGCAAACCGTCAATAGCGAACCGAAGCAAATAGCCTTTTTCTTCATAGAACATACTCTCCGCAAGGTTGTCCACCCATTTTTCCTTCGGAACAGACACGTCGTATGATAATATACGTAGTCTGTTGAAGTAAGCTTGATCCGTTTTCGTTACAGTAGGCATATCATTTGCCCCAAAGATAAACAATGCATTGTTTTTCAGAGCAAATCCGTCCTTACCTTTAAATGAGGTCATAATGGCATCGTTGCCGACAACATTCTTAAACGTTTGGATTTTGTTGTCAGAAAGATCAGACATTTCGCCGCTTATATTGATCCATTTGCCAAGCAGCAATGCCGGTGCAAACTGATTGTTCAGCTGAGAAAATGAGATATTAGAAACGAATCCGGAAAGAAGCATCCTTAAAACATTTAGAATAACGCTTTTGCCCGAATTGCTCTTACCGAGGAGAAAGAAGGATATCTTCTGATCCCTGATAGTGCTGAGAGCTACACCCATTATCTCCTGCAGTGTAGCGATTTTAGCCTCGTCATTCTGCAGACTGTTCTCTAAATATGATCTAAAGATAGGAGAATCATAATCACTCTCGATGTCACTCGCCCTTGCCTGGATACAGTAGAAGAACATAAAGCCCGGATCATGTGAATAAATTTCTCTATTACGGCAGTCGTAAACACCGTCAAGGAAATTCAAAAGATACTTTCTGTCCGGATCAGGTTCGATAGTACAAGTTCTAAGGCGAGGGTATGCATCTATGCTGTCATAGATTTTGCTGCACTTATCGAGATCGAATTTTTCCATCACTTCTACCGGAATGTTATTGTACAGAATTTGGCGTCCTATCTTAGAATGAAGGAAATACCAAACACCGTTTGAAGGCTGATAGATTATGACATCATCGTTCAGCCTAGCTGCTGTTACACCGTTTTCCAAAATGTATTCGATGCACTTGAATGCCTCAAATTTTTCGGGTATTTTTGCTTTAGGTTCAATGGAGCATTCTTCAAGCACCTGCTCGAATTTTTTTGCCTCCATGCGCCGGGCTTCTGCCTCAAAATCCTCAGCTGTAAGGACAGGAAGATTTCTTGCAGGACGATCTTCTATCTGCGTTGGACTCATTTTTCGGGGGGATAATTTCGCTGCCTCTTTTGCATAATAGGTCTGGCTGTGAATACCTGATTTTTGAGCATCTTCAATAAACTCTGCCCATTCCTCTTTTGTCATGTTATGACTCATCGTTTTTCCTCCTTTAGTAGCAGGTTTCGCGGTCAAAGCATTGACACCAAAACCTGCTACAGATTATTTTTCAATTTGAGAAGAGATATTATTTAGTCTTTAGGAATCATCAACGCACTATTAACAGTGGACTGATCTAACAGTGCTGAGGTGTCATGCTTCATCACTGCAAGCGTAGCTGCCAGCTCTTCACGAACATTACGACAGTTAATGCCTTCAACTCCGATGCTGACATGGCATCCGGATAAACCCGGAGCAAACTTAAATGCGTTATATAGTGTAATCTTTACAACTAATCCTGGCGTGTAGACCACGAGCAGGATCCTCATGTCATAATCATAAGGATTTTTTGCGCTTATTTTCTTATTGATGCCGTCGACAGACAATACAGCATTAAAATCAAGTTCGTTGATTCTTTTGGCTGCAAATGTAAAATCACGGAAAGAGACTTCCGTTGCAACATCATTGCAGTCAATCTTTACAGCCGTATATTTTGCGCCTTCAAACTTTTTGCCATAGGCATAAATAGTCGCTTTGTTGTCGACGACTTTGATACCTATTTCGGCATTGTCGAGATCAATAATATCTCCTCTTTTTTCATTGTTAAGGCTGACTCTATCGAGATAAGCAAGTCTCTCTTCAGCCTGATTTCTTTTTGTTGTTTTCATTTTTTACCTCCTATAGCTTGTTAAAATCCTTTTCTACGCTAGCGTTGTACATATACTATCACATAAGTTTTGCGATGTCTATGCAGACCACAGATTTAAAAATAATGCTTGTACAAATTTAACGCTGAAAATTAGGACGAATATTAAAACGATGTGTTGGAGGGTATCTGCCAATGTCTATAAATATGATATATATCTATTTTGAACGCTTTTACAGTATGTAAATTGCACAAATATATCGATTATATTGAAAACAATTTTTTTGCTTATTGAAATTAACGTTCGGCTGTGATATAATAGTAAAAAAGGGACTAATTATAAAACGTCAGATTTTTTTGTTAATTTACACCATATAATAGATTGGTATATTTGCATTTTTTAGGCAAGGTTGATAATTCGGATTGTCAAAAGGAAGTTGTATGAATGCATAAAAATTGAGAAAGCAATTGTGCAAAATGCAATATTTTTATAAGACTAAGGAGAAACACATAATATGAAGTATACGATTAAAAGTATTGAAAGCAAAGATAAGTTATTGTATTATAAACCAATCTACGAGCAATTAATGTCCGAAGTAAAATCATCGAAGCAAAAGATTAACGATGAAGCATTTATTAATAGTATCGACGAATTTGTAAAGTGGCATAAATCATTAGAATCCCGAATGTTTCCTGGTGAGAATAAAATACCGCTTCGTCAAGAAACCAAGGCTTTGTTGTTTACTTCGGAAATAAATATTGAACATATATATTTCCTGAAAAAAATTTATTCCGTTAAGCAATTAAAAACAATCCTCCCTGTTTTTATTTTTAATTATTTGGTTAATCATACAGATGCAGAATTTCTAACACTTTTAAGAATATCTAAAAATAAAAGCCAAATAGATCCTTGGAATTGTATTCGCAATCTTTTCTTTAAAGTAAAGACACCCACATATCTTTTGATGCCCAAAGATGCACACAAAAGTATGAATAAAATATATACTGAAAGATTAATAAAGAATATCAAATGTAGTTTTATTCATGTAGTGTCATTTTTAAGAATACTGAATTTGCAAATATGTAAAGACTCCGATAAAATTAATTGCCTTAAATGGTATTATCACGAATTCAAAAATAACGCTGAAATGTTTTTTAATCATACGGAATTAGATATGATAATAGATGGCACTATTCAAATTGATAATCTTAATGAAATCATAGGTTATATTGAAACAATTGATATCAATAATGATTTACAACGTATATATATTGAACGGATTGAGGAGTATATAAAAAAAATCATGGAGAATAAAAATGAAAATTGTAAGTCAGGTGATCTAATAAAAAATATCGATGATTTTGAAATAGAAACTGAGGACTTTATTAATATTTCTTTGTGTCCTGATTCTTTTTCAAAAAGGTTTGATTACTTTTATGGAAAGTATTTGTGTTCCATATTGTACAGTACATGTAAACAATATGATTTATTCAAAGTTATAATTGATACTAACGATGTAACTACAGATAAGCTTTCAGTATATTATCATTATGAAGAAAAAGACGAAAAAATACTGTGTTCATTAAAACATGTCCATTTCGCTATTAATGATATTCAACGTATGGAAACAGTTGAAGTTTTGTTGCAGAATCATGTTCATTATCCGTCCTTTGTATTAAATGGCGGATTTGAATACACCTTTCCATATCGAATAGATGGTTCTATCTCTAACATAAAAGGGTCACTTATGATAGGAAATGATGAGGTTAAGTGTTGTTTATCGAAGATCGACTGTAAAAAAAATGATTACTCTATCATTATTGACGGATTTGATTATAATCTTTTTAATATTCGTGATTATCTAAAGAAGCGAAATAATTCATCAAGTGATTGGGTCTTATATATCTTGACATATTACATTGTATATACTGGAAATAGAGAAAAACTTTTTAGGATTGTTGAAAAAAACAATGATGGCTGCTAATGATATTATATGACAATGCGTATTTATATTTCAGAATCAACAGGCGCTGACACGCTGACATCACGTTTAAAGTGTGTCGTTATTTCATTATATATAGAAATAAACTATTCCTGTCAGCGTGTCAGCATGCGATATAACCCATTAATGCCATATTGTAATACTTCAAAAGCAAGGAAAACAATTAATATTGTTGCCTAAGGTTACACTCTAGGGAAATCAGCCAAAATCTCTTTTTGGGGCTTTATTCTCTCTGAAGTCTGTGTAGGATGAATATGTCGCCCTAAAATGAACATCTCGGCCGCAGAGATTGAACATTAGCGTCAGCAGAATTAAACACATTCGTCAAATGAAGTGAACAGCAGTGTCAAATGATTGAACAGTGGTGAACGTCACGATAAAAATGTATTGCACACAAAAGCGCGAATACAAAAATGACAATACTTAGATTCACACAAAGCTAATAGCGAATTTTACAACGCATTTTTGTTGTACATATATTTCAGGTAATATTCACTTCTATTCAGAACTGGTATGGTTTGCCTGTTGCAAAACCAAAAGATGTGTATTTGAACTTTTCTTTTTCATCCGAATGAAAATAAGGTTGTTTTATCATAAACAAAGCTTGACTTCTTTAGAGTTTAGTTATACAGCCCCGCATATCTCCTTGATTGGCAATCTTTATTCAGCATGAAAAAGTATTATGTAGAGATTCTTGAACTTGTTTTGAACCGTTTTTGTAAATCATGCTGACACACTCATTTTTTTACCACAAATATTCTATTTATATAATAAATAGGGTCAGTGTGTCAGCATGTCAGCACAGTTTTCCGCTTCCTAGGCTTGGTCACATATTATAAGCGTTACCATGGTTATTGACCTTCCTATAAAACGCACTCTTGCTCAACCCCATCCGCTGCATAAACTCCACAGCGGTTATCTCATCCGCAACCCACTTCCCATATAACTCACCCCAAAGCTGTTCATCAACAGCTTTGGCTTTTCTACCCTTATACTTGCCCTGTGACTTTGCAATAGCAATACCCTCTTTCTGACGGTCAAGTATATACCCACGTTCAAGTTCAGCAACCGCAGCAAATACCGTAAGCATAAACTTTCCCGCAGGAGTGGTCGTGTCAATGCTCTCCTTCCTGCTGACAAACTCCACTCCCTTTTCGGTGAGCAGGTCTATCAGTTCAAGCAGATCTTTTGTGTTCCTTGCAAAACGGGAAATCGATTCAACAATAACCGTATCACCCATGCGCACAAACCCAAGCATCTCTTTCAGCTGCGGTCGTTCCCTGCTCTTGCCCGATATCTTATCAATATATATCCTGTCAACACCAAGCTGTTCCATTAAGACTTCCTGTCTTGCTGTGTTCTGTTCTTCTGTCGATACTCTTATGTAGCCTACTTTCATAAAAATCCTCTCCTTTTCCCAAAATAGGTTGAATTCATCCTAACAATTGTGTATAATATAATCATAGAAGGGAGTGATAACAATGACAGTTAACACTAATAGTCTTATTTCAATTACCGAAGCAAATCAGAATTTCTCTAAAGTTGCTCGTCTTGTTGATGAAAACGGCTCTGCCGTAATACTGAAAAACAATGTTCCGAGGTATATCATTATGGAATTCTCTGAAGTCGAAAAACTGCAGAATGCTTCCGATGAAGATGTCAATGATGTTTCCAAACGCTTGATCGCACAAAATCTTGAAGCATATAAGGAGCTTGCAAAATGATAAAACTTCAAGACTGTGTTTTAGCATAATTATCAATCATCCATTCATAGATGGAAACAAACGAATTGGTGTCCCAATAGCCTATACCCTAACGGTACTTCAAAAACGCCCTCAAAACCGTCCCATTAAAGTTGGTTTTGCCATTTTGGAACGTTCCGAAATAGAACATAACCCTATCGGAACACTCCCTGCCATTGCTCGGCATAAAAAATATTCCGCTAACCGTTTACAGCCTTAAAGCTGAATAGGTTAGCGGATTTTTCATCAGCACATCATCTCACAAAGCTTTATCTCCGAAATGCACTTCTGCATCTCCAACGGATCATAAAGCATCTCTTCAATTTCCAACTCATCATACCCATATTCAAGCAGCATAATAACATCATCAGGATCAATTCCGAAGTAACCGGCATATTCCGTAATCTCGTCAATGAAAAGATTCTCTGCTTCATAGTCATACGGATCAACAGATGAAAATCCATAGTAAGAACCCCAAGCACCGAAGTATCTGTCCTTGAAGTTAAAGGTCTGAATCTCGATAGTTCCATTTGCATTTATTTTCAGAATATCTCCGCAGGAAATATTGACCTTGCTGTAATTCTTCAAACCGATCTTCTTGACAGCTCTTGTGAGTATTTCATCCGTGCTTGCATAAAGGTAAAACCCATTGAACTTGTAAATTGTCATAGGATTGTCACCTTTGACAATGTACAAATTATCTCTGTCATCCAATATTGTATAACAGAAAGAACCCTCGGTCTTTTCAGCCATTTTCTTTATGGCGTCAAAACCGAGGGCGTTTTCTTTTTCAATAAGCTGTACCGCAACATAGCTGTCAGTCTGAATGTTGGTCTTGGGCAGTCTTTCGGTAATACGAAGTTCATTATCATTATGCAGAACTCCGTTATGTGCAAGTGCGAAATCAAGCTTGTCAACATGACCGGGGAACGGATGATTGTTGAAGTTGAATTTCTCACTACCCTGAGTAGTCATTCGGGTATGTCCCATAACAACTTTGGCGCTTTCGGGAATACGATACCACATTTTATGTGCAGCAACAGGACGTTTTGAGATATGAAGTCCACTTTCTGTATTGAAAGCAATTCCGGTAGCATCTATACCCCTTGCTTCGCATTCGGTAGACAAAATCTTGATAATTCTGTTTTTCTCCTTTGCTGTAAAAGTATCAGCATAGTCGATCAAACCAAATAAGCAACACATATTATACATCCTCCTCACATTCAATAGGTTCGTTTACATAAAGTCTTCTTTCCTTAAGGTAAGTAATAAGCTCAGGTTCGGTAATTTCAGCTACAAAATCGCACCAATTCAGCTGTGTAAGCTCTTTATCTGTCATATTAATAGCAAGATTGCAGATACGATTTACAAGCTGAAGTGTTGCTACAAGGGTGTTGAACTTCAAAGTTCCTCTAAAGATACGAAACTCAATTGTATGGTAATTCGTAAGGTTCACGCAAGTATATCTACCCGAATAATTCTTTTTAGCGTTATCAAGCGTAGCCTTGGGATTATCCTTAATACCGTAACGAGCAGCCCATCTTGCAATCTGACTTTCGGTTCTTCTTGAAAACTTAAGCAGTTCCTGCCAAAATCTTTCAACAAAGAAAAGAACTCTTGAAATACACTCTTCCTGTTCTTCAGAAGTTTCTCCGAATGTCGTTCTGTTAACGTGAATATGCAAACCACAAGTTCTTGTTTTATGTGACAAATATCCGAGTGATATTGCTTTATCCATAACCTCTTTCCAAGGCATTTCATTCAAATGATAATCAAGTGTCATAGGGTGTGTAACTATCTCCATTCCATCGCTAAGGCTGCCATCGTGCTTGATATATATTCTTCTTTCGTCAGCATTTGCAACATCAGCAAGCTTCTCTGCATTAGAATCAATGTGACCGCCTTCGTCTATTTCAAGCTCTACACCGAAATACCGTTTGCCTTTTCCATAGAAAATAGGGTTGGGTTTGAAACCGTAATCATGGATATACTCACTTGAACATCTCTGATTGTAGCAATGTCTGCAGTACGGATAATCGGTATCATCATCAAAGTAACAAGCATCATCATAGTCAAGTGTACAGCCACAAGATTCACAGGTGGTGTAGTAGTTATCATAACAATGGTCACAAAGAGTAATATCGCTGTCAGCAGCGTCTTCTGCCCAAATACGATCACCGCAGCGTTCACATACGACTGTAAGCTCGTCAAGGCAATCGGGACAAAACACTTCATTTCCAAAGCATCTCAAATCATCTTCATCAAATGATCCTCCACAATGGGAGCATATAAAGGTATTGGTTGATTCGTTTATCTCGCTCATTTTCTTTTTCCTCCATAAAAGACAAAAGGACAAGCCATAACGAAATGACTTGTCCTTTTCATAATAATTATTGTTGTTTTAGTATTCTTCTGCCAAAAGCATTGTGCAATGGTCACCGTCGTCTATAACGTAAACTTTTGCACTTACAGGGTTATCTGTTTGAACATAGTATTCTCTGCTGTATGCAGGAACTTCTTGCTCGTGAATAATATGCTGTGTTCCGTCATCGGAAACAGAAAGCCGAAAGACTTGCAGATAGTCCTTCGGCTCATTAAGATTGTTGATAAGATACCACATAAACATTTGCAGGTCAAAAGGTATCTCGTTTTGTACGCCACGAGTTAAGTATCGTTGTCCGGTAAACGACATATTTTCAGCACCTCTTCCTGTGACTTGGATTCAAGGGTACTGCAGATCGCAAGAGCAGCCGCACCTGCAGCTGCAGCAATGATCTTAAGGATAAGGTCTTCTGTAACGCTTGACATAAAGTATCGCCGCCTTTCGCAAAGTATCGCACTTTTCGTGCTTGAATTTGATTGGTTAATCTTCCGTAATAGCCTTTACAACCGCTGTAACTATGGCAATAACGACCACACCGATGATTTTGTTCATAACTTTTCTCTCCTTTCATAAAATAGATTTTGTGCCTTTTTTTGCTGTAAAACATAGATTTCAGCATAAACACAATAGTTTTTAGAAACATGAAAAAATCCCCATGCACTCCGGCAAACGCCGGAAAACATGGGGATCTAAACGTTTATTTCATGCTCTTACACTAATATGATATATACTTGAAATGTGAAGCTTTATCACAGCTTGCGAAGGGTTGCGGCATATTGCAACAAAAGAGTAAATACTACAAAAAGGAGGCTTTTCAATGCTTTCAGATTACGATGATTACCTTACGCCTTATGAAGTCGCAGACGAACTTGCACTTTCGCTTACTACTGTTTACAATCTGCTCCGTTCGGGTAAGCTTCCCGGGGTTAAGATTGGTAGGAGCTGGAGGATTCCACGAGATGCTTTGGAGAGGGTTATTTACAGATAAATTTATGCCGGTCATACGAAATATGTTTCGTATGACCGACGTTTAGTTGGTTTTAAAATCAAGCAATAGAAACCAAAAACAGAAAAAAGCGTTGTAATATTTTATCCTCTCGTTTTGCAACATGGTCTTCTACCCATGTTCATACAGATAGCATTTTGCTGCCTTTACTATTCGGTCAAAGCTGTCAGCATAAGTACGCTGGACAAATGGCTGACCGAGCAGATTGGAAAAAACAAAGCCATAGTCGGAATACGCCATACCTGCTCGGTCTTTATCTTCGGCAGTGTAGTCAAGCTGCTCCTTAAGTATCTCAACAATCTCGGGAATAAGGGGAATATCTCGGATACTGGTATAAATTTTCGGAGAGCTTCGCATAAGAACAGTCTTGTTTTCATCACTATCTCCGAAGAATTCAGCCGAATCAGGGGAAAAATCGTCCTTGTACTCACGTTTCATACTTGAGCGAACGTGTATCATGGGGATCACTTACCGGTCATTGTGTGCGGCATTGACAAATGCGGTCTGTTCTTCAATAGTAAGTACACGCATCACTTTTTTCCTGCTTGGGCGTTTTTACAAGATCGGCAATGTTTCGGCTTACAAAACCATTGATACAGGCATGTTTCAATGCAGCGTGTATCATGTTTTTAATATTAAGAACGGTTTTAGCATAGTTCCCGCTTTGCTTGTAACGAGGAATTATTTTGAGGATACGTTAATTTTAACCTTTTTCCAACAATATCTTACGTCGTTTTTAAATTGATAACTTACACAATCCGGGAATAAGTAATAGTCTTCAAAGCGGCATACATTTCCGTGTATAAGGTCAATAACGGTTTCGTGAGGAATGACCTTGCCAAACGACCGCCCTACATCCATACCACATGATTTCGTACAACAATAATAAGAACTATTATTATAATGGCGCAAATCAACAACTTGGTTGCATCTTGGACATAATAATTCTTCAGTTTGTTGTGGCGTGATATAAGCGTTGGATTCAAGGCATTGTTTATTTAATGTCCTGAAAAATGATTGAAATTCACTTCTAGTAAATCTTGTGATTTCTTCTTTTTGAATTCCGGAATCGTCCATATCTAATACATGGATTAGTAAAATTTCATTTTCAGCCCCAGTTCCTTTTTTGGCATAATTAACAAGGTATAAAGTAGCATTTAAGTCTTTTGCAACTTTCCACAAACGAAGAAATTTCATTTTATTCTTTGTCCAGTAATTCCTTGGGTGACTTGTATATGGCGTAACTTTCTGTTCTTCTTCACATAGAAGATATTCAAAAATAATATATCCATCTTTGGAACTATACTGTATTCTGTCAAAATTTATTGCTGCCGTTATATCGTCCGAAAGCATTTCTTTTGCAAACTCAAAACCCGAAACATCATCATGACCTAATTTCTTGCTTTGGCTCATAAACAATTACTCTCCTATTGAATCAATAATTTTTACAATATTCCCTGTATACCATGTTGGTATGGGTTCGTCAGTCTGAAATGCTGTCTCGAAAACAGTATATAATTCTTTGTACTTCAAGTTTTTTTGCAAGATTGTTTTCAGCTCTGAAATCTGCAAGGGAATAATCTTCATTCCCGAAACGTTCTTTGAATAGTCCTGCGGGTCATAATAGGGAATTGACTTTCGGCTTCTGAAATCGGCGATGACATTTATATTCAATGTTCCCGTTGCAAATACGCAGTAGGAGTTCAGGTTGCCTGTTCGGAGCAAGTGCTGTCCGAGATGTCTTGATACAGGCTCCATCTCCATTCTCCGCTGATTTGAGCTGTCGGCAAGGGTAGCCTCCAACAACAAAGCGTGTTCGGGGTAATCTGCCGTTTGACTATACTCATAGACAATATCAGCTTCACCGCCTGCCGCGTGGGTTTTAGGCAGCAAATCAGCGTCAAGCGAGAGCTTCATATAGTCAAGGACCTTGCCTTGATAATCGCTGATTTTGTACCACAATACGCCCAACACATATTCAAACATTGTCGGAACATCTGCATTGTCCGTAACCATTCTTCTGATTTCATCATCGTTGCGGTTTTCAAAGCAGGTAAGCAATTCAAGCAGATTGTCATCGGAGAATTTCTTGTCAATAAGCGTCTTAAAGCGCTTGTATCTGATACGCTCCAATGCTTCTCGTGCTGTATCAATAGTGGTCGTACCGATACCAAGCTCTGCATTTATGCACTTGATAACTACATCATCATTTATAACAAGGCAATCTGCGATTTCTTCAAGGGCACAGTTTTCATACAAGAGGTCTGATGAAATGTAGGCTTGCTCATACAGGCTGTCAATAACCGATTTGAAGAAATGCTTGGGGACAACATCAAGATTAACTACGCCGTTCTCAAACAGAACAATATCGGTAGTTCTGAAAAAGCGGCGGTTTAAGTCGAAATAATCACGCAGCGTTGCTTTTGCCTTGAACAACTGCATAAGCTTAAAGAAAGCTGTTTTGAACTCGTTTTCAGTAGTAACATTATCGAAATCCGTAGGCTTGATATGAGCTTCAGCGTTCCTTACAAGCGCAACTCTGGAATTAGTGTCAAAAAGATACTTTATCCAATAATTGCTTATGCGTATCTTCTTTGCAGCGTCAAAGACCTCAACAAAAGCCGACCTATCTTTCTCCATATAGACCTTATGCAAGGCTTTGTAAAGCGAGAAATAAGGCTTATCGTAGTTGCGGCTCTTTCGGTTTATCCCTATTTCGCAAATCAAGTTCTCGTCAACCTTTTCCCGCGACAACAGCAGTGATAACGCTTCCTTGTAGTTGTCCATTGACAGCAGCCTTGAAACAATTACATCATCAACAGTTTTCTGCCCGTTCTTTATATCGTCAATGCAAGCGATGATTTCATCGGTGGTTTCCTTGCTCGTACAAAGCGGCAGCAGGTATGTAAACTCATCTGCTGAAAGCTCTCCCAATTTGGAGAGGAGATACAGCAACACGATGAGCGGTCTAACCGTATTGCCGTCAACCACACAAGAGGTTTTCAGCAGCTGTTTCAGATAAATAAAGCTGTCTTTAGGTATCTCGAAATGATTGTCCGAGCCGAAATCATTGCTTTCGCTTATTGCAAGCAGAGCTTTTCCCACATTAGTCAGACGGCGGTTGTCGTCAATCAGACCTATATCCACCAAACCCGATGTCTTTTCACGAGCGTCTTTGGGTTTGTTATCTGCGTCGCCTTCAACAAAGCCCTTCTCCTGCATAAACAGATAGTATTCCGTCTGAATGTTATTGTTGTTTCTCCAACTAATATCGGCATTGTCAGGCTTGCTCCAAAACTCGTTTAACAAGCCTAACTGTTCCTCGATAGTTCTATTAAAATTCTTGGTTCTGAAACTTGTTGTTCCCAAGCACCAGCAAAAGCTCTTGTATGTTAACGGCACGGTTTTCCTCCTTTTTGAACTCATTCAGCGTTGTTGTGTGTCATCAGTAATTTACGATTAACACTTCCTCACTACCCGATGACCTATCTTTGGTTTGGTAGTTGGAGTTGGAATAGTTATAGTCAAGCGAAATCGCACGATATTGAGGGTTATCTTCAAGCCACTTTAGCAGTATCGCGTTCTCCTTGCCTTTGCTCCGAAGCACATTTGATAATGCAAATCTAATGCCTTGTTCGTTGGCTTTATCAAGGAACTTATATAAAGCTCTCTCCTTATCCTCGTTCCACCCACCTTGCTCATTGTATGTAGCACAGGTAATAAGGTAGGGCGGGTCTGCGTAGATAAAGTCGTTTTCTCCATATCCATCGAGGCTGAAAACCTCAAAGTCGGTGTTTGTAATAACAAAATTATCCTCTTTCAGTCGGTCAATGAAATCAGAAAGCTTTTTCTGCATTTTGGTATTATAATCACGCTTTCCGACAGGAAGATTAAACTTGCCATTACTATTGAACCTAATCTGATTGTTAAACGAATACACTATCAGAACATATAAGATTGCGTAGTGATAGTAATCTAAATTTTTGTGTTCATTAAAGTCCTCACGAAGTTTAAGATATGGTTGTTTGTTGTATTCTCCAAGACCTTTGCCGCTTTCACATCCATAATGCTCGTACCCGTGAATATCCGAGCGGGATAGACCGTATTTCTCAATAATATCCTCTATCATTTTGAGAAGCACGTCTTTATCCATATTCTTGAAAGTGTTGTATAAATTCTGTAAGTTACCGTCTGTATCATTAAGTATTACTCTATCGGCGTTCACATTGATACCGACATTGCAGCCACCGCAGAACAAATCAATAAAAGTGTCGCTGATTTCAGGAAACAGCGGCAAGATTTGGGGAAGGAGCTTATACTTTCCGCCAATATAGTTTAATGGTGAAGGAATTATTTCTTTCTCTAAATGCATCTGCATAAAAACAGCCTTTCCTCGTTACCCTCAATGTTTGATTTTCCCGTGGTGAATGCTTTATAGCTCTCGGAAAACACCTCAACTGTTCCTTTGGCTTCAAGCACTCTCATAATAACTTCATCGGATATTTTTGCATTAGAACGGTCATTACCTTTGTTCGCCATATTATTATAGGACAATAAGATATACCTCGCCGCGATATGTTCAATTAAATCCTCAAAAGCCGCTTCTGCCTGTCTTGTACAGTATTCGCTTTTTAGCGCGCTTCTGTCCGGCTTTCTTGCTACACCGCTCACCTTCGGCATTTGCCATCTTGCAACATTTTCAATAAGGTGATATGCGTCACAGTATTGCCGAGAATTGTAGGGGGGGTCAATGTACACCAAATCTGCCTGTATGCGCTTTACAAGCTCGTTTGCATTTTCGTTATAGCATTGATTTTTTCTCCTGTTCTGCTTTGGCATTGGAACTGCAAGCTCTAAATGCCTATCAAATTCCACACCTTGACGATATGCGTCATAATGACCGCAGGTGTTGGCAATCTTGTCCATTGCATATAGAAGCGAGGTAATGAGTATTGCTCTCTCTCTCTCATTAAACACACCTGCAAGAAACTCGTCCTCAATGTCTTGACGGATATAGCCTATTTTACTGCAATCCTCTCTGCTGAAATATGTATCCGCAAAGTTCTCTGTCATATAATTTTCGTCATTTATATCAAGCGAGTTATAGTGTAAAATAAAGTCAACAATCTTCTGCTTTGAAAACCTCTCGGAAGAAAACCAAGCTAAATTGCATATATAGTTACTGTACAGAATATCGTTAGTTATTAACCGCTTATCAAGGAAAGCCGAAGATACTGCACCTGTTCCCGAAAAGATGTCGGCAAAAACATTTATCCCCTCACAATTTTCATCGACTACGTTCTTTATGAAAGGGATCAAACGATACTTGTTGCCAAGATAACGTCTATTGTTTATAGCAGTAGTCTTGTAAGCTACTTTACAAGATGAGCTTGCCATAGTAACACTCCTTTCAATAATGTGTTCTCAAGAAATCATGGTATAGTGAAAAAACGTAACATTGCCGATGACAATGCGGAATACCACAGAATAAACCTATACACACTATATTATAACACATTAAGGTTAAAAATTCAATAAGATTTTATAATTTATCTGCTTCCGCAAGGTTGATTATCACCTTGCCTTTTTTCTTTGCCTTTTCTACAAACTGCGCAGCTCCGCCCCAATCGTGCGTAATATAACACACAATGATGTCACACTCGTTCACCATATAATTGTTGCCGAACGATATTGCAAAACGCTTTGGAGCGCTCTCTATACCTTTGGGGACAAGCGTCGGTAAAGCGTTCTGTTCGCTGTTCCTTTCAACGGGAATATACGAAAGAACTATATGACAGGTTATATGTGGGTAACTTTGCAGAGTTTGTCCGAGAACACTCTGCGCCATAAAATCAAACGCTCCGTGTGTACCGACAAGAAAATTTATGTCCTCATTCTCCTCAATCAGTCGCTGTACTGTTTGCTCCAAGAGCGGCTTAACCGCACTCGGAGTATCTTTATGCCCAAAGAACGCCACGACCATATAAAAACACTCTCCTCACTTATTACTATATACATAGTAGCACATATATGTGTATATTGTCAACAAGTAACTATCATAATAGAATAGTTATAGGGGAGTGATTATATGGAAAATGCGGTTACAATCATAACTATTAAGGATTACGGCAAAATATATGTCTGCTTGAAAGAGATTTTAGATGAGCGCGGGCTTACGAGAAACTATCTTGCAAAGGCTTCTAATACACGCTTTGAGGTTATCAACAAGTGGTATTCCAATCAGGTTGAGAAACTCGACTTGGATGTTTTGGCACGCATTTGCTATGTTCTGAACTGCTCTCCAAGCGATATTATTAAGTACAACAATAAATAAAATCAGGCTCCACGTTCAATCATAGAGCCTGATTTCGTATTTATGGGGTCTCTTACGCTCTGAACTGCAGCCCCACCTGCTCCATAACCTCGTGGTCAACATAGAAGCCGCGTGTGTTCTCCCAATTCAATGTTTCCATAAAGGTAGTCGGGTGGGGATTTGCCTTTGCGTATTGCTTGCGGAGCAGCTCCCATAAGCTGTACGCTTCTATGTCAATCTCAAGAACAATCTCGTCCCGGAGGCTACTGTTCATCAGCTCATCGGCTTCGCTATAATAGTTCTCCTGCATAAACCGCCTGTGATAAGGGATTTGTCCTATTTGTAAGCTTTCGCCATACACATAATAATCCGTTCGTAGAAAAATTTTCTTAATTATATCACAATTATCAACTTATATTCTTTTAAATTATATTGAAAGACTTCCCCCGACACAAATAAATCTCGCTATAAAAGACATTCGCTGGATTTACTGTTCAAACGGATGTGGATATCAGGTGTCAAAAGGTCAAGGTTGGAATCTGTGTCTTTTCTTTGAATGCTGTCATCGTTGCATCAGCACAGGCTTCCAGTTCACTTGTTGCATTCTTGCAGAACCTAACAAGTTTTTCGTTTTTTGTGAATGGCGTTAAGAAACGCTTGTGAATGACAGGAATCATTTTATTGAAATCAAAAACACCTGCATACTCGCCTTCCATAAACAAAGCTGCAAATATATTTGCACTTTCGTATTCGGGAACATCAACGGGTACAAAGAAACCGAATACTCCTCTGTCGCAAACTGCATGGTAAACAGGACCGCAGTAGACGTCATTGATTTCAGGGTCGATGATGTTCTGTTCATTTTCTCTCAAACTCTGTATGAAATCATGGTTTACATGATACACACCGAAAGGGATATCGCATTTTTCTGTGGATTTTTCAAAGTTCATAATAACTGTCCTTCTTTCCGTTACTTTGAGCATTATTTGAAATACGTGTCAAGAACCCCTTGCAGTTCGGTCATCGTGTCGAACGTTTCACGCAGCTGTGTTTCAAGCCTTTCAAGTTCGCCTTTTGTTTTTATGTCAAAAATGAAACTGTTGGTCATATCAATGCGTGCAGTAAGATCGTTGACCGATATCATGATATCCGTATCTTTGGGCTTGCATTTGACCTTGATGACATGCGGGTCTATCTTGTCAGCGCCTCTGTCTTTGATATAATCACCGTCATATATCACGGTAAAGCTGTAATGATTGTTTTCGAGTTTCAGCATAGACATAGTATCATTCTGTTTAAGAGTGTTCTTAACTTCGTTTAAAGTCATGATTATTCTCCGTTTTGAAGGTTTCGATCGTGTCTTTCAGACGTTGAGTGACCTTATTTGAGTCGTATTCGTTTTTTTGTAAACAGCGTCATCGAAGCAATTGCCGATGCAGTCGTTGTAAAGCTCGTTTACGTAATTGCAGGCGCACTTTACCAAGCCGACATAATTTCCCTGTCAGTAAAATAGAGCAGTATATGCCATTTCATTTATTTTACCATGAAAGAACACAAAATGTCAAGATTTTTGAAAGCCCGTGGATTCAGCGTTTGAGCAATTGCCGAAATTCGTACAAAATATATTACTAATCTCAATTTAACTTGTGGATAATGGGATTAATATAAAAAGATAAATGCCGGCTTATACAAGCTCGGCATTTTCGCTTTGGAAGAAGATTTTTTCCTTTTCCGATTCAAACCTGCTTGGGATCTTGGCTTTCCTAAGGTTTTCACAGCTGGAAAACGCTCCGGCAACAAGGTTTTCAACGCTTTCGGGGATCTCAATGCTTTCAAGACTTGCACAGCCGTTGAAAGCGTTGTTTCCGATCTCTTTAAGGCCGTCGGGAAAGCTGATGTTTTTTAGATTTTCACAGCAGCAGAATGCCCAGCTTTCGATTTTTGCAAGTTTATTCGGAAAATTTATGCTGCGAAGCTTCTGACAAGCAAAGAAAGCCGCTTCACCGATTTCAGTAACGCTTTCGGGAAGCATTACGCTTTCAATTTTTTCACATTTCTGAAAAGCCTCCTTGCCTATGATTATTACACCGTCCGGAACGACTACGTTTGTTTCCGTTCCGATGTACTTTTCCAATGTGCCGTTGCTGATGATGAAATTATTGTTCATGTTAACGCTTCCTTTCTAAGTTGGGACATTTGTCCGTTTGGCTGTTTGTTTTCTTGATGCTTTTTTGCGGAACTTCTTTAGTTTTTGGCATCCCCCCTTTCAAGGTTCTGTATGTATTATACTCCGCCGATAAATACCTCCGTATTTTTTACGAAAAGTTCTAATACTTAAAACCATTTAAAAACTGTACAAAAAGTTAAGCAAAATCTCTCGTGAATGGATTTTGCACAGATTTTTTGTCTACAGTTTAAATGGTTTTAAGTATTAGTGTTGGGAGAAGACACAGGCTGTTCCAGCATGGCACCTATCCATTTGTAACAAAAAAATCGACAATGTTTTTCAGCAAGTTTTCGCAGCTTACCGGGTCAATTTTTTTATCTTGTTCTCAATTTGAAATTTTATTGTCATTCCGACGAAATTGGGTAGAGTTTGAAACTTTTTTGGGGGAACATAAAACGGCATAACCCAAATTTCATTCTGTAGGTTATACCGTTATCTCTATAAATATTGAAAAAATAATTTGCCGATAATTTGTCATGGCAGTAATATAAATTCTGTCATGTCACTAATAGGTTTCGTATGAATCATAAAATAATATCATTCATTACAAACCGAAAAACATCAATGCGCTTGTCAATATGCCAATGACCGCAGAGCCAGCGTCTATATGTCAGCTTTTCTTCAAGTGTATCAAGCCACTCCTCCGTGCTGTTGTCAACTGTGCTTTGATCAATGCTCGGCAAAAAAGCTTCTGACGGAATATACTTTGAGGGGCAGGTATGCGTAAGCACTTGATCTATTTCCCAATTGCAGCTTTCAAGTACAGTTTCGACATGAACTCTGGTTTCCTCTGAGGGTTGTTCATCTGCAAACCAATGAAATCCGTGACGCAGGCGATAAAACTTATCCACAGAATATGCACCGCCGATAACGATCGACTTTCTGCCGCCAAGGTCATATATTTCTCCGTCCTTGGCAAACAGTATGTTCGGATATTTCTCCTCATAATATACAATTCCGCCGTTCCATATTTTCTTGATATATGAAGGAATAGTTTCGGGACGCATTTCGTGGTTGCCGTGAATGCAGAACACAGTAATTCCGACTTCGTTAAGCTTGTACTTCGTTTTCCTGTCGCCCGAATCATTGCCATAATAATTAAAACCTGCGTCGCCAAGAATTACAATTGTGTCATCGACTGTTAACACAGAATTGCGTATCGCATTTGTGATCTTAAATATTTTTCCGTGCGTGTCACCGGTATAGAAAATCATATATACCCCCCTTTTTTTGTTATGCTAAACATATTATTCGCACGATTGTGGTTTGTTAGACCTTTTTTGGTATTTTTATATTACACCACATGATCTAACAAAACTCTTCCAAAAACACATTCATGCTTTCAGTATTGCAATATGGCATAACAACAAAACAGCTTTCACCTGTAAGCGGTTCAACTGCGCCATATACATATCTATATTCTCTTATATGATGGCAAGGGACAGATGGTCTTGTCTTCTTTTCAAACCAAAAATATTTCGGCTTATTTATTCTGCCGAAACCTGCTTCGTCCTGAAACATAAGACGGACACTCTCGCATTTATTACGATTTAAATCGCTAAAGTCGTTTTCTACTGTTGCTTTAATTTTTTTGAGGCTTCTATTGCCTCATCGCTTGCTTTTTGTGGGTGTTTGCTTCTTGGCATTACTTTGCGCCAACCGTGACGTTCTAACATTCGATAAATCTGACTTCCTCCAATGGAATGTCCAACTTTTTCGATGTATGCCGCTTTCAATTCATTAAGATCTACGATTTGACCTGCTTCGGCTTGTTTGGTGTATGCTGAAAGAAATGCTTTTTCTCCTTCGAAACTAAGATTTCTATGCATTCCTATTCGCTCCTTGGGAAGCAATGCTTCTATTCCACCGTCGTTAATATATGCGCTTACCCATTGACTTACCATTTTATCAGATGTATCTAATTTTTCTGCTATTTCGTGATTTGTCAATCCTTCTCCTCGAAGCTGTACTGCGTATAGCCGTCTGTCCACTTTTTTGTTTGTTATTGTTTTTCTTATTTCTTCTATATCAATCGCATTTTCTGCACTGATTTTATATGTTTTAGGCATTTTCATTACCAATTTCATTATACCATGTTTTGTCGATTTTGTCTATAGTTTAATTGGTGTTTAGTATAAGATCCTCAGTCTTTTCAAAACGGAAGTTCACTCATTTCCTCCGTAAAGGGCAACTCTTTATCTGGTTTCACAGTATCCTGACGGTTAATGAAACGCGGAACTATCCTTTTTTCTTCGGTATCATAATGCAGATATGCTCTGAAACTCTTACCATCCTTGTTCACAAGGTCAGCACAGTAGACCTCCTCTCCTTTCTCCAGCAGTTCTTTTTCGCTGTCCGTAAAACGGTGTCCGCACCATGAGTTATACTCCTCAACACCCGTATTCTCTATGATTGAGAAACCTACATATTCATGTCCCTTGTAGGTCAGCTTATCAAGCTTTCCTGCAACTCCGTATGTATTTCCCGTTTTGGTTTTACGGAGTCCGTGGACATTAATTGTTTCTCCGTTCAGAAGTTTTTCACATTCCTCGTCCGTGAAATAATGTCCCGACCAATATCTGCTGAACCTTACAGACTCGCCGTTCCATTTGCCATGACAATGTGTAGGTTCTTCATCTTCATAATCGTAACTGCCTCCAAAATATTTGCCTGCATCATAGACCAAGCTTTCATAAGCACTTGCCAGATCTCCGCTTCCAAGAATTCCTTCCCAATCAATACCCATTTTAATCTGCTCCTTCTCAAAATGTTAGATTTGTTGTTTGACTTGTTATTTCCGTTCGTCGGTGAACCTTACCCCGTATGAGCTTTTCGTGCATTACGGTCACGGCAATGAATGGTCATTGTCCCCGAAGCGTCATGCCTTGGCTTCGGTCAAGTTTGCTGCTGTTTTTTATTCTGTTTTCAAGGTTCTGTATGTATTATATATCCCCAAAATAATCTTTCGTGAAATTTACGAAAAACTGTTCGTACTTGTGCCAAAGCTTTTTAAAATAATAGAATGATATATATAATTAATTTTTTTCTAAACTATTGACATATCCAGTAACTTTATATATAATTAATGTATAAAATGTAAAAAGGAGACCGGCTATGAAGTTTTGGACAGTTCAGAGTACAAAAGTGGTTGATGAGATTTTCAGGCTAGGACTTTATCTTCCCGATTTTGCTAAAAGCAGTTACCTTAAATTGAATCCAAATCTTACCGGACTTTACCGGTTAGTGCTTGATTCTTTCAATTATAATAATTCGTGTGATTATAATGGATTGATTTTCTCATTTATGAAGTATTCTGGTCTTGATATATCTGAAATTGAGAATTATGCCGAATTTAAAAACTTGATCATATCTAAAGAAGGTGTTATCCAGTCGTTGTGGAATCACTATATGCATGGTAAATATGCAATACTTGAACTGGAATACAGAGAGGATTTCAGCCTTCTGCCAATAGATATTAATGATTTTCAGTTCCTTATGCCGCCTGTCATCATTATTGAACCATATGTTGAGGGAGATGTTCAGTTATTTGCCGAAAACATATCAAAGGGCGTAATGATACCATCACCATTGTACAGCGGTATAGTACAAGTTCATCTTCCTTATATTAAGCGTGAAAATGTCGTTGGCATACATCCTATGTTTGAGATATAAAACAGTTATGGTATTATCTTCTTAATACTTAGTGCAGTATTTAAGTGGGTGCTATCCACGGGTATTGCCATAATTACAGATACTACATACAAGGTAAAAAAGAACCGTTCGATTGAGCGGTTCTTTTTATTATTTTCAACGATTTGTATTATTCTATATATTCTGCAGACATTTCGCTGCATATTTGTATAGTTCGGTCTATTTTGGCTTTTATACGGGGACTCTGCGTTTTTTCTGCCCGGTCATGTACGAGCTTCCTTGTATGAAGCAAGAATGGCTGTCACTATTTCACTTAACTCCATTTCTCCTTCAATATATTTATTGAAATAAGCCATACCGTCATCGGTAGGCGGAAGTGAGTCCAGCATAGATAGTGCAATACCGTCCTTGACGATTTTCTCCCGTTCTTCACGAGTTGTGTCTTTGATCAAAACGCTCATTTCAAATACCTCTCTTTTTAGAATTGTTTTTAATCGAAAAACGGTCTTTGACAGTTCCCCGTTCAGCAAGCAAATGTTGGTTCAATTATAGAATAAAGCTTTATCTGCAGGCTTTGACAAAACAAAGCCCTTTTTTATATCTTTCAACAATGATAATTATACCATACGCAAAAATCTTCCGTAAATTTTACGAGCAATAATTCGGATGCTGTATAATATAACTACACTTTTAAAAGAAAGGATAAATAACAATGAACACACGAACACCTGCACCTACAATTGAAGAGTTCAAGAGAGAAACAATCAAACAGCTTGAACCTATGGTTGAAACTTTGCGCAAAGCAAGAAACTTGATGCCTGTTGCAGAGTATATGGAAACCGAAGAAGCTCAAGAAGCGCTGAAAGAAGCGTATGAAGAGGCTGTCCGCAAATACAACAGCGGTGAGATCTCCCGTGAAATATTCATGGATGACGCTGTCAGCAGTGTCGCTTACTGCTTATCTCTGATGTACTAGTATTCAATCATTATAAGGGTGCGTTCGTGAATTTTACGAACAATAAATTCAATGCCTTATAATATATACAGAAACTTGAAAACAGAATAACGACATAAGCTTGACCGAGGCCAAGGCTCTGAAACCGGGCAGGACGCTTCGGGGGTGATCACCGATAATCAAACGATTAAATTGGACAAAACACTGTTGGAAAGAAATAAAAAGGAGAAATAACTATGAAGCTTTTAGTAAACCTCGGCTGGATAATCGACCTCATTCTCATTGCAGTCTTTATTGCAATACCAACATACAGACTTGTGATAGCAGATAACTACATAACAGATCCCGAAGAAGTCAAAAACTCTGTCATAATGATACTCGGTGGACTGCTTGTTCTTTCGCCGATAACATACGTTATTAATTTAGCAAGAAAAGTTGTAAACAGAAAATAAGGAGGAATTACATCATGAGAATTTTTTTAGCTAAATTGCTTGCATTCGCTGTCACAAAAGGACTTGTTATTTTTGTTTTCGCAGTCGGCTTTGCTCAAATCGCAAAATCCGCACTCATCGAAGCAAAGTACGGTAACTTTTTATATATCATATCTTGGGCTGTCATTTTAGCACCCGTGATAATTTACGAAATCATAAAAAAAGTACGTGAAAACAGATAACAGCAAAAGGCTACGCATTGCGTAGCCTTTTATTTTTTATTCAACATCGTCCATAACCGCCTCAAAAAAAATCTGCTAATTATATTTAGCGTCTAATAGGAGAAGATTTTCCATCGTTATCTCAAATATCCGCACAAAACTATGAAAACAACAGTTTTGCTATATCCGTAAAATTTACGAATATAA
Source organism: uncultured Ruminococcus sp. (assembly GCA_945868475.1). Classification (GTDB taxonomy): domain Bacteria; phylum Bacillota; class Clostridia; order Oscillospirales; family Ruminococcaceae; genus UMGS363. The sequence continues at coordinate 105,518 of CAMBLM010000009.1, forward strand.
AAATAAACGTTTTATAATATATACAGAAACTTGAAAACAGAATAACGACATAAGCTTGACCGAGGCCAAGGCTCTGAAACCGGGCAGGACGCTTCGGGGGTGATCACCGATAATCAAACGAACAAATTTGACAAAAACATTGTTGGAAAGAAACGAAAAGGAGATATAACTATGAAACTTTTAGTAAACCTCTGTTGGATAATCGACCTCATACTCATCGCAGTCTTTATCGCAATACCGACATACAGACTTGTGATCGCAGATAACTACATAACAGATCCCGAAGAAGTCAAAACCGCTGTCATAATGATACTCGGAGGACTGCTTGTGCTTTCGCCAATAACATACGTTCTTAATTTAGCAAGAAAAGCTGTAAACAGAAAGTAAGGAGGAATTACATCATGAGAAATTTTTTAGCTAAACTATTCACATTCGCTGTTACCAAAGGACTTGTTATCTTTGTTTTCATAGTTGGCTTTGCTCAAATTGCAAAATTCGCACTTATTGAAGCAAAGTACGGTAACTATTCATACATCATAACTTGGGCTGTCATTTTGTCACCCGTGATAATCTATGATATCATAAAGAAAATACGCAATAACAGATAACGGCAAAAAGGCTGTGCATTTCGCAGCCTTTTGTTTTTTCTTGGATGACTCCGTCCATTAAATTCTTAACGGAGAAGCATTTTAATATATCCTTATGATTTTTATAAGTATATCACGCTAAGCATCTTTCGTAATTTTTACGGATTTTTTAGCAAAATTATTGACATACACTAAAAAATGAAGTAAAATCTTTATAGCAAATATTATACGGGAGGACATCGGAATGGTTGAAAAAAAGGAATTTATACTTGCACGAAAGAGAATGCTTGACGACCAGCTTGAAAAGCTTAAAAATCGAATGACGGGCAGAGATAACAGCTTTTACCCGTTCATAACTAACAGATCGGGCGAAATATCCGAGCGAAAGCTTGAGGCTTTTATAAAAGAGCTTACGGATAAACCGATGGAATACACAAACAGCAATTCGTTCTATTTGTCAAGGTATGAAGCCAACAGATCATACAAAAGGCTTTGCAAATGCTTTCTTTATTGTGCGATACAAGGCATTGCGGTGTATAACGAGGGCGAAAAATACGCCGAAAGGTCTCCCCGATTTTTCTCAGATATAACCGATATTGCCCTACACAAAAACAACCTTTTTCTTATGGATGAGAACACTCTCCACAGCTACGAATTCACTTCGAGCGAATATGATCTTCAAGAGGGCGAGTGCAGATATTACAGCAAGTTCAACGAAGGCGGCTTTTTCCGCAATGCCGATATGGCGTACTATATCCTTACGGGAAAACACATTGTAAGTACTTTTCCAAAAGATGAGTATAGACAGCGGCTTCATGAATGGGAGTCGGAAATAGCATATTATGAGGGCTATAATACTTACGAAGATTATTTAGAGGCAATGAAAAATGCGGAAGATGAATATGAATATTTGGATTCAAGCGATTTGCCGGATGATATTAAATGTGAGTGCATAGATGAAGATGAATGGATAGAAGAAATTAAGCTTATAGAAAAGCAGAAAGAAAAAAACGAGGAGTGGAAGAAAACCGTTGTTTCTCCCGAAAATTATGTAAAGAATTATCTTGATTTCCGAAAGCTGTTTTTTGCACTTCCCGAGTATAAGCGCAAGTATTTTTTTGATGATATTGTTCTTATGGTAGATGTTTTTCTTTACGAACACGGACTTTCGCCTATTACGAACGATGAGCTTTACGCAGAATTTGACGATCACACAGACAGACTTTGCGCTATGATGAAGCGCAAGCCGAGAAAGAGGGGTGAATGATATGATAAAAAACAGAGAAGACTTTTTCAATATGCTCTGGGAGGATTACATATCGTTCGATGAAAAGGAGCGTGACAAATGCTTCGTTTACAGCTATCTTAAACAGAAAAAGGACAGCCGTGCGGAGGTCATCGGAAGAAGCAGAGAAGCCGTGATAGAATATTCGGGGCAGAAAAAGCGTGACAAATACATTCTCCTCAAAAGTGCATATCTTGCAATGGAACGAAACGAGGTCATGACCGAGGAAGAATATGTTGACATACTCAAAGACCTTATCGGCAAAAACAATATACCGAAAAAGTATCAGAATCTATGCGGAAAAGAAGCTGTCGAACAAGCAGAAAAGGCTTTTGAACGCCGATTTCTTATCGGCTGCGTGTGCGATTTTTTCTATAACCTTGGCTACCGCACGAATAAGAACAACGAACATAGCCAGAGCGTAAAGCTCCCCTCCAAGCACCTCAAAGAGGATGGCTACAACGATGAATTTGAGATGATGTACCGTTTCTCTCTTTACAATAACGATGATATGACTGAAACGTCCGAAAAAGGAGGTTCATTCGGTTCGCTTGACGATGAATACATTGAAAAGTGCAGTCGGCTTTATGATGCGCTCCTCAAAGAAAAAAACAGTATGGCGTTCGTTCCGCTTTATATCGACCAGGCGACCGGTGCAGGCATTTACATTATCGGCATGGATAAGTTCGATGAAGAATCTAACAGCTACGAAAAGATGAGCCAAAATGATGTATGTCTTGTCTGCATTGTTTATTTTTACACAGTTGACAATATCTCAAAGGTCAAGGATTCGCCGAATGATGATGTTTATTTAACGATGACTGTCAAAGAAACCTTTAAATCGGTAAAAAAGGCTTTCGACAGCTTTCTTGCTTCGGTTTCGGATAATGATTTTTATAAATTCTATCCCGATGAAAACGATGATAAGCTTCCGCACGGCGTAGACCAGCATTTTGACCTCTATTTTATATCAAAGGAAAAGGCTGAGGATATGCGCAGAAATGCAGTAAGGCAGGCAATGCTTGAAAAAGAAAAGCTTGCAAAGCTAAAGCTGCAGGAAGAAGAACGGATTCGCCAAAGATCTATGCAAAATCAAAAAAAGCATTAAAATAATACATACTTTCAAGTCCCGAAATTTCCGCAAAGGTTATTTCGGGACTTTTTTCAGCGTTAATTTTACGAAAGATATTTTGAAGGATATATAATACATAAAGAACCTTGAAAACAGAATAATTTTTTGCAAAAAACTTGACCGAAGCCAAGCCGGGCGCTTCGGGGACAATGACCATTCATTGCCGTGACCGTAATGCACGAAAAGTTCATACGGGGTAAGGTTCACCAACGAACAGCAGATCAGCCAATACCGCAAAGGAGGACAAAACTATGAAACGATCGATCGAACAGATAACAGCCTCTTCTCAAAAAGGATACATTTATGACTATGATGAGATGGACCGCATTTTTACAAAGCTTATCGAAATGCCGATGGAAAAGCTCGGCGGGATAAAGTATCAGGGAGCAATACTTCAAATAGATTCGCTGATGGAATGCTGGGAAATAACTCCGAGTGCAAATATCAGGACAGCGTTAAGTGTCGGAGAGTACCTCGGGCTTGTCAAGGCTCTTGATGATGACCCAATGGTCGAAACCGAGAAACTGATGGAGCTTGCAAAACGGTGTTATTACAATTTTCTGTCACATCTTGAGATACAGCTGAAGCAGGCAGAGGAAACCAACGACACATTAAGGCTTCTTTTTTCCTGCTCCGTCAACGATTTTCTCCGATACGCAGCCAAAAAATCAGGACGCTCCAAAGGCGGCATAACCAACTTTTACAGAATATTCGGCCGTGATGTAAAAAGCACGATGAAAACTCCGATTAAAGAAAACACGACTATACGAGAATATATGAAAAAGCTTTTAGATTTTCAAAGAAAGCAGTGGATCCCGAATCAGCCTATCTCCGATTTTGAAAAAGAGATCAGAGAAAGCTATGACGAGTTTGCTTATCTTTTTCTTGAAAGTGCAAAGCTTGCATTTCCCGATCTGTTTGACACTAAGGCGATCCTGCTGAAATACAAGGGGGTATCCGATGAAGTCAGCAATGATAATGATATAGAAAGGAATGATGAACAATGGCAAATATCTTAAAGGAAACCGTCAGAGGAACTGACTGCATCAGATTAGAGGACGATCTTCTTTCAAAAAGAGAGATCTTTCTCACAGAAGAGGTGAACGCTGCAACTTCAAATGAGCTTTTAAAGCAGCTTATGTATCTTGAAGGTCAGGACACAACGCAGGAGATAACCATATACATAAACAGTCCGGGCGGCGAAGTCATCAGCGGACTTGCGGTGTATGATTTCATCAGTATTATGAGATCGCCTGTTCGGACGGTCTGCACGGGAACGGCTGCAAGTATGGGTGCTATCCTTTTTCTTGCAGGTAAAAAGCGTGAGATGCTTCCGCACACTCGGCTTATGATACACGACCCGTCATTCAGCGGAGGCAGCATCGGCGGAAAGAAGTCGCACGAAATACGGCATGAGCTTGAAAAGCTGGACGAGGTCAGAACGGCTCTTGCGGAAATAATCGCAGAAAAAACGGGCAGATCAATCGAAGAGATCTACGATGTGACTTCCGATGACACATTTTACAGCGCCAAAGAAGCGATCGAATTCGGACTTGCGACCGGAATTATGAAAGGAGTTTGATAATATGAATAACTATGGTTCAAGAATACTTGCAGAGGGGATCAGCGTTTCAAACGACACAAAGGCAACGGGACTCAACAACAATGATCTTATCATCGGTTCATCGGGTTCGGGAAAGACGGGAGGTTATGTTATCCCTAACATCAGAAACATCTCGGGAAGCCTTGTCGTTTCCGATACAAAAGGACAGCTTGAAAGACTTTTCAAGGACGAGCTTATCAGGAAAGGCTACATCGTTAAAACGCTCGACCTTGTAAATCCGCTCCGCTCCTGCGGTTACAATCCTCTTGACGGCATAAGAATGTATGATAACGGGAAATACCGTGAACAGGATATTCTGACGCTTGCAAATACCCTTATGCCAAAGCTTGACAGCGACGAGCCTTTCTGGGAAAAGGCAGCAGCAGGCTATATTGCATTTCTGATAGCATACTGCCTTGAAGCCGTCAATGACGATGAACACAATATGCAGACAGTCTGCAAGCTTCATCAGGCGTTTATTGCTCCGAACGGCGAGCTTCCGTTTCTTTTGTGGGCAGAAGGCAATCCTGACAGCTATGCGACTAAAAAATACCGTCAGATACGTTCCTCAGCGAATGCAGAAAAAATGTGGAGCAGCATAATTGAATTTGCAAATCGTGCGCTTGAACCGTTTGATTTTGACGAAGCAAAGACTATATTCGCAAGCAATGACCCCATTGATATTCGGGATCTCGGCAGAACGAAAACTGTACTTTTTCTCAACGTCAGCGACACGGACAGAACGTTCGATATGCTTGTGAACATTTTCTACACGCAGGCTTTACAGCTTCTATGCTCGCAGGCGGATGCAAACCCCAACGGAAGACTGGACATTCCCGTAAGGATGATCATGGACGATTTCGCAGCAAGTGCAAGGATACCCGACTTTGACAAGGTGATCTCTGTAATTCGTTCGAGAGATATTTCCGTCAGTCTTATCCTTCAGAGCATGACGCAGCTTGAAAGTATGTACACCCATGCAGAAGCGATGACGATCGTGAACAACTGCGATCATATTCTTTATCTTGGCTCGCAGGACATCGGGACCGCTGAATTCATCGGATACAGAGCTTACAAAACACCGGAAACGATAATGTGTATGCCAAGAACAGATGCGATACTTATGACCAGCGGTGAAAAGGCTGTCACTGTACGAAAGATGAAGCCATACAGTATGCTTGAAGAAGCTGTTGCAATGTAACTGTCGGTATGCTATAATTAGGAAAACAGCTGACATATATGATCGGCATTTCCTAAAGTGGGGAGGATAATCTATGAAGCTTTTTGTTGACGATGCAAGAACGCCGCCTGCACACGGATTTGAATGTGCGGAGGATTATGAGGGTGCGATCTTCCTCATAAGATATATGACCTTTGAGTTCGCAACGCTCGATTATGACCTTGGGGATGGTTACACGGGGCTGGACATACTCAAATTTATGCACGAAAACAAGCGTTATCCGCAGCATCTTAACATCCACTCCGACCATTCGGAGGGACGCTGGCTGATGAAGAAATACGCCGAGGAAAACTTTCCTGCCGATGTAAAAATAACGATGAATTCGGTTTAACACAATTGATGGCCACATATTTTCCTCGGTTTATAAAAATCTTAGAAAGTGAAAGCTGTGCAGAATTGGACTGTTGAAACTTGATAATATGAACCATAATTATGATTTGGAGGAAAAATAAATGAGTAATAATATAGATTCGATCTCTTTCGGCTCTGCTGCCGTTCTGGTATATGATGAAAGCTTAAAAGAAGGCTATGAATCGAATTTTTACAAATGGCTGCGTGAAAATGGGTTTAAAAGCTGGGGAAAGCATGGCTTTTTCGACGGCTGCCCGTGGATATTTGTAAATCTCAATAACAAGATCTATGCCTTCGGTATGCCCGGAATACAGATCACACAGGAATTTGGCAATCACGCTGTTACAATAGATGAATATATGGAGATTTACAATATTTTTGAGAAGTACCAAGGAAAGAAGACTTTGGAATTCTGATAAGAAAAAGGCACTGTAAAAAACACCGCAACAAAAAAGACTGCAATCTTACAAAAAGCGAGACAGCAGTCTTTTTTTGTGGTATAATTAAGTTGAAATGAATAACCAACCACAAGAGTATTATACACCATTTCAATTAAAATTTCCAGTAGAAATTGAAAAAATAATTGAAATTTCTGATCCGGTATATACCTTCTGTGAAGTTATCGATCATATTGACCTGAATAAATACCTGATGACTGAGGACCGCAGGACAGGCCGCCCAAGATACGACGAAGAAACTTTGCTGAAAGTAATACTGTTTGCATTTATGGAAGACGGATACGTATCATTGCGAAAAATAGAAAAACTCTGCAAAACCGATATCCGCTTTATGTGGCTTTTGCAGGACAATCCTCCGCCAAACCACATGACGATAGATAATTTTATGAACAATGTCCTGAACAAGAAAATAGATGAGATCTTTGCGGACATTAACAAGTACATTTTTAAGAAGGAAAACGTTGATCTTAACCACGTTTACATAAACGGAACAAAGATAGAAGCCAACGCCAACAAGTACAGTTGGGTATGGAAAAAGAGCTGTGAGAAAAACCGTCAGAAGGTATTTGCAAAGATAACAGACTTGCTTATAGTCGTTTATAGGCATTTGAACTTTGCTGCAGAAACTGTATTTTTTTCATCATAATCTGAAGGTCACTCATCTCCCACAAAATTAAAGTGCTGTGCAGCCCCAAACTGCACAGCACTTTAGTTTACATCCTCACAACCTCCGAAAACCCCAATAAAAAATCACACCCACAAGTCTTGGCGTCACGAATAGGAAGAGTAACCATATTTACATTAGCTTTATTAATTTTCTTCCTGATGCGCTGTATGGATTTATCAGATAAGCCATACTGTTGCTGAATTGTACTCAGTGTGGTGCCAATATCAGTTTTGCTCCTGAATATTTCTTCCATAATTCCCAAAGTATTCTGGTTAAAATCTGCGGAATCAAGCATAACTAAGGCGTTCTCCAGCGTTGTGTATGTACCAGGATGAAAACAACGCTCCATTATCCTTTGTAAGATCTCCTTTTCTTCTTCAAGAAAATCATTCAGACTTCTGTGCAGTTTTTCCGGCATAATAATATGATTTGCAATATATTCACGTCCAAGTCTTGCTTCTATACGAAGTATTTTTCCGAAACTACCCTCGGGTAATGGCTCGGATGTTCTTTTGGCTACTTCATACTCCTTGTCATATATCTCAACCTCATAAGAAGCACATTTTACCGTCAGACTATGAATGTTGCTCTCGTTGTCCTCAAATAACTTCTTGCCTACATTGTACTCTTTGTATGACTTCTTCCCTAACTTCAGATATGTTTCTACCATTTGAGGAGTCATAAATACATTAACGCACAGGTCTATCCTTGATAGAATAAAGAAATCGACCGATAAATCAATATGAGATAACGCTTCGTTCAGTTTTGAGGCTACTTCTTTGCATAATTCTCTGCGGGTGAATATCTCTGTTTGCGAGTAGGAATCATTAAGCAGATTGGTTGGATTCACTCTCAGATCCAAACTGGCATGACCATCTTTCATCGTCAATTCAGCTGTTATTCCGTAGTAGCCTATTGATGCAAAATAGTACGATTTTATATAACAGTCATTGTTATCTTCTCTTTTTATAGATACGCAGCGCTGCAATATCAGTTTATATTGCCTGTATTCTGCAAAGCTGAGTTTTCTTCTTAACAAGAATGTGTGTATCCCTGTTTCATTTTTAGGTTGCTGTAAAATACACATGTCTTCGCCTCCTAATAAGGTGTTGACATGTGTATATTTTTCTATAAAAGTTTGTTTTCGGGAAATCGTTCATTACGCCCTTGTGTATAAGGTGTAATGATATTTTCTACCAAATAAACTGTCCATCAAACGGGACATAATATCAGCGTACAGATATAATGTCGGCGGACAGATGCCAACAACCCCCGGTTTTATCAGCATTTGAGGGCGGACAGGTCGATAATCAAACGTCATACAATTGCCTATATATAATTAGGCGGACAGATAGATTTACTATTTATCCTCAAAATTTCAAAAGCCAAAAATACATTAGAAATAAAAATTATGTGTCCGCTGTCCGCCTAAAAATGACGTGATTGGGGCTGCAAAATAGGTTATAAACCAATAAGCGTTGGACGATACGGAAGCCTACTACAATGAATACTATGATAATTTCGATTGATAGGTGTACAAAAAGCGGTACAGAAAAAACTTTCGATCCTGCATTTCATTGACTTTTACGCCTATATAAAATATAATAAATACAGAAGAAAGAACAAGGCCAAAGCTTCATGAAGCTTAACGTCATACAAATAATATGGAGGATGATGATATGTTTTTATTCTGGCTTGCAATTGCTATTGTTATTGGACTTTCGGAAGAAATAAAGGACAGCTATGATGCTTATAAGTACCATCAGAATGGCGGCTTTGAAGCTAAATATCCTTGCTTTAGATCCAATTATAATAACAATAATAGGTAACAAACACGTTATTAAAATAAACAACCTAATTCACCTTGCAGAATTTCGAATGTGATATCCCTTGCCGAGTTACTATCAGCAAGGGATATTCAGTATATGAGATTTGTACCACTGTTTATGAAATCCTATTGTGCGGTGGTAGCTATTGCATTCTGCAAGACAAACGAAAGGTGAATGATTATGAGCAATAATAATGATGATTTCGATTTTGATGATTTCCTTATGTTTGAAACCATAAAGGGCGGCGGAGGATGCCTTGTATCTGCACTTTCGATAATTGGGACTATCAGGTTTATTGTTGCATTGATTATTTAGGTGAGATATTATGAAAGTTTATGTACAGTCATTTTCAAATGGTGTTCCGCACAATTATAATTTTATGAATGCTTGGCAAGGTTTCAGAGAAATGGGGTTTGAAGTTATACCCTTTATCGATTATGAAGGCCTTTGTTCAAGTGAACGAAGTGATATAATTGTTGGATATGTTAATACTGTGCGCAACAGATTAAATGACTTGGGAATAACCGCTCCCGAAATGGACTATCCGCAGGAATTAAATAAATATCTTGGTAGAAGAATATGGAAAACTGCTATGAGTGCTGTCAGCAATAATCCGAAATGTTGGCCTGTGTTTGTAAAGCCGTTGGAGGACAAGCAATTCACGGGAGTGGTCGTGCGTTCGACCAAAGACTTAATTGGATGTGGAATTGTTGGTGTTGATCAGGATGTTTACTGTTCAGAAATAGTGGATTTTGTTGCCGAGTGGCGCTGTTTTGTAAGATACGGAAGGATACTTGGTGTACGACCTTACAAGGGTGACTGGAAAGCTCATTTCGATCCCGTTGTTATTGAAAATGCGGTTAAAGAGTTTTCTGATGCTCCAAAAGGATACGCAATAGATTTCGGGCTTACAAAAGACGGAAGAACATTGCTTATTGAGGTTAATGACGGGTATGCTCTTGGATGTTATGGATTGTTTTATCTTGATTATGCAAAGCTGTTGTCCGCAAGATGGGCAGAACTTACGGGTACAGAAGATGAATGTGCATTTGATTTGGTATGATCGTACTGTTTATTGCCGGACAAAACTAATTGCAGGAGAACACCCTTTGGTGAACTCCTGCAATTCTCTTTATATCGAAAGAATACATTAAAACTGTAATTTGAATAATTTTGAAATATTCCTATTTATACGACATATTTCTATTGAAAAGTCATTAAAACTATGGTATAATAACATCGAAAAGTTATTTCAGAGGTGATATTATGCTGTATCGTAAGATTGAAAAGGTTATTGAAGAGCATTTAAAATCCGATTCAAAGAAAATTCTGCTGGTTGACGGTGCTCGTCAGGTCGGCAAGACTTACATTATCCGACACGTTGGTCAGAAGCTTTTCGAAAACTTTATTGAAATAAACATGGTCGAGGATTCTCTTGGTGACAGGCTATTTGAAAACACCCGAACGATCGAGGACTTCTATCTTCAAGTAAGTATGCTTTTCGGCAGCAAAATGAAGCAGAAAGAAAACACTCTCATTTTTATTGATGAGATACAAGCCTATCCTCATCTTTTGACGCTGCTGAAATTTTTGTCGCAGGATGACAAGTTCACATATATTGCAAGCGGTTCTCTGCTTGGTGTAACGCTTTCGCAGACAACTTCTATTCCTATGGGAAGTATTCGCAAAATAAGAATGTTTCCGCTTGACTTTGAGGAATTCTTGTATGCAAACGGAATGAACGAGATCGTTATTTCATCTTTGCAGAAAAAGTTTGAACGGCTTGAAGCTCTTGACGAGCCTATGCATAATAAGATGATGGATCTGTTCCGTAAGTATCTGCTTGTCGGCGGTCTGCCGGACGCTGTAAATTCATATCTTGCCGAAAAGAATATTCAGTCTGTTCGTGAAATTCAAAAGGAAATACACGATTATTATGCTGCGGACGCTTCAAAGTATGACGAAGCGAACAAGCTGAAGATCCGCAGAGTTTATGACCTTATTCCGTCAAATATGGAGAATAAGAAAAAGCGTGTTGTTGCGCAAAGCATTGAGAATAAAAAAGGCAAGACGTTTAACGATTACTGTGATGAGTTTGAGTATCTTATCGGTGCAGGGATCGCATTGAATGTTCAGGCAATTTCGAATCCTGCATTTCCGCTTATTGAGTCAACGGGAAAGAATCTGCTAAAGCTGTATCTGAATGATGTGGGTATTCTTACGGGTATTCTATACGGCAACAATATCCGTGCGATTCTTGATGATGAAAGAAGCATTAATCTCGGTTCGGTGTATGAAACGGTTGTTGCAAGCGAGCTTATTGCTCATGGGCATACGCTTTTCTACTATGACAATCGAAACAAGGGAGAAGTTGACTATCTTATTGATGATTATGACAGCCTTTCAGCTGTGCCGATAGAAGTCAAGTCGGGCAAGGATTACACGGTTCACAGTGTGCTGAATAATTTTGTTCAGAACGAAGATTATCACATCAAGAAGGCGTTTGTTGTATCGAATGAGAGAACGGTATCACAGAAAGGCAAGATCACTTACATTCCAATTTATTATGTGATGTTTTTTTGAGAAGATAAGCTTTATATAATTCGAAACATCCCCGATCACGAACGATCGGGGATGTTGGTTTTTGGGCTGACATACCATTTGAATCTATCTATTCCTCCCAAAATAAAAAAGTTATATCAATATACACATTATTCTCTTTCTTATATAATCTTTGATTGGTTGTTTTCTTTGATAAATCGCCAAGTTCTTGTTTATATGAACCGACCTTTATATAATCAAAGCACCTCATCCATTCTTCAATCCTGCAGTCCCTTCCGCAATACAAACAAGTTTTGAAACCATAACTATGTATTTTTTTACACAGCGTTTCAAATTCGATATGCTCATAATCAGTATTTTTGCCCTCACCTAAAAAACATACACAAGTTATCCTGTTTGAATATGCCAGAAGTAAATCTTCAAAAACGTCTACTAAATTTGTGTCTGTACTGTTTTGAAGCTCCGGTGAAAAACATCCGGGACAACGGTTAAGGCATTCTGCCAGATGGAAATTCAAACACACTTCATTAGGAACTTCCCATGAATTTGTTACATTATAGTCATAAAACTTAAGCATAACAAAATAATACCTTTGTTTATTGATAAAAGATTTGATTTCACATAATTCATACTGATTGCCTCCGATGTTAATTTTGATATAGAATATTAAGCTTTGTCCAGACTCTCAATATTTTTCGATACTACTATCCTATTTGGGGCAGATCAAGTGTATTTATTGCTTTAATAAATCTCTTCCACGATAGAGGGTATGAATTGCTTCCATACCACTTATACTCCTCACCAGTAAATAACCTAACCGGTATAACCCATTTTATACCATCTAATTCATATATTTTGATTATACCATAACCTGTTACAAATATCAACGTTTATCCTATCAGATATTTTTTTGCTGTCCTAAAAGCAACACACCTAAAACCGATTCTACACTTATAATTGATACATTGATAAAATGCTTTTGGGAATTGTCAAATAAAAAATCCGTATCATTTTTCGATACGAGTTCAGTCAATCAAAAAGCCCCTAATCAGTCTACTGATTAGGGGTAAAATCATAAATTCATGTAAAAACAGCTTCAAAAACCATAAAATGCAATAAAGTATAAAGCTTATTCCACCTATGAACCGCTTTTTTTAAGATTCATGGCAGCAAATTTAAGCCTAATGTCAATATTCCTGTTGTGCTTATATGCTCGCAGGAATTATGCTGCATTCAGATTTTATTCTTTTTATATCATCGCTGTCAAGGATTTTCTTTTTTGCAAGTTCTGCTGCAACCTTTTCAAAGAAATCAGCATTCTGCGACAGTATTTCTTTTGCCTTGAAATAATATCTTTCTATTTCAGCCGAAATCACACATTCTCTTCGGCTGTTCGTTTCATTGGAAGCGTCGTGACCATAGTGATAAAGGGTCAATCCCGATGTGCAGTTTTCAGAAACTATAATGCCTACCATTGAAAACGCTTTATCTAAATCGTACCTTGTCCCGATATCCCTGATACCGAATTTTTTATCAACAGCTGCCATTCCTGCAAGAGTGGAAATTACATCCTTTTCAATAGATCTAAATGTCTTATTATTGTTATTGCAGCAGTATTTGGTAATTCCACCTTCTCTGTCATTTGTGTTAAAGAAGGTTACAAGAGTTATGCTTTCGGGGCATAGTATCTCCGATACTACCGCATGACCGCTTTCATGATATATTGTAAGAGTTTTAACGTCAGAGCTGTCGGATAGGTCGATATTACTATTATCTTCAAAGGAGCATAAAGGAATATCGTAGAAGGAACGCAAATAGGCTTTTCGAAAATGATCCATAGTGATTTTTTCATCACGTTTGAAACCTGCATACGATCCTGCCTCATTTATAATTGTTTCAAGCTGTGCGCAGGAGTGACCGTTAAGTATTCTTGCTATTGCTTCCGGGTTTATGTCATCTGCGATCTGTTTGTTTCTCAGATAATATGCGACTATATCTACTGCGTCCTGTCCTTCGGGAGGTGTAATTTCAATTATACGGTCAAATCGTCCTGCTCTGCACAAAGAAGGTGGAAGTACATATTTGTTATTGGCGGTTGCAACAACGAAGACCTCTTTGTCACGAACTTCATCTATGCAAGACTGAATTGTTACATATTCTTCCGGATTGACCAGTTCATTATTATCCGAGAACTTGTCAAGATCGTCAAGAAATACTATGCAAGGTGCATTTTTTGCTGCTTCGTCAAAGCATTCTTTGATTGACCGTATAAAATCACCGTTGGGCTGATTCTTGCGAAGTATATAATACTTATATCCGGAGGCTTCTATCAGGCACGAGATCATAAGTGTCTTTCCTACACCGGGTTTTCCGTGAAGTAATAGTCCTTTTGGGGGTGTCACGCCGAGTTTTTTATAAACCTCTTTGTTTATAAGAATGTCAACGATCTGTTCAAGGGTCCTTTTTACCGATGAGTAACCTATAACTCTGTCAAAGCTTGTTCTGCTCATAAATATACCTCTTTTCTTTTGGTTTCCGATTGATTTTTTCAGAACACCTCTCGTGTTCTCTGTATCCATATAATAGCATATCATTTTCACCAAATTTGGTATAGGTTATTGAAAACACGAGTATGTTGTGCTATAATGTTTATAACTATTACACCTATACCAAATTTGTCCTTTGATGTGTGCTATACTTTAATTACAGATATAGAAACAGAAATTAATTACAATGCAGGAGGTTGCATATATGAATCAAAAAGATAAATTAGAACGCTATAACGATCTTGTCAAGGCTGTAAATAACTGTCCTCATATAGACGAATGCAGCAAAGGCATAAAAATGACATTATGCAGAAGCTGCAATGAAGTTAATCTTTGGACATACTGGGAAGGTGGTCGTGACAGGCTTGACGCCGAAATATTATTAGTAGGACAGGACTGGGGACAGTTAATAAACATACAGGAAACCGAAAAAGTTCTTAAATATGCAAACAGCGGCATCATTTACAATGACTTATTTGAGGGTATAGATAGTGTAACAAATATAAATCTCTGCCGCCTGTTCAAGGAAATTAAAGGCTGTGAAGATATAGAAAGTGATTGTCTAACTGCCGGCAGAAAATGCAAAAAAGTATTTTTTACAAACTATGCTTGCTGTTACAGAGAGGGTAAAACAAGCGGCGGCTTCAACGCTGCATGGACTAATAACTGCAAAGATTATTTTGTAGAGCTTGTCAATATTATTCAGCCGAAAATAATAATCTGCCTTGGACGAAAGACTTTTGACAGCGTTTTAGTAGCATCGGGCAAAAAAAGAAGCAAAGGCAGTTATAACGATACCATTTTAGCTGGTTACGTTGACGCTGATTTCGGCGAAACAACTGCAAAGGTTTTCCCGGTAGCTCACCCGGGAACCATGGGAACACTTAACAGATGCCGTGCTAAGGATAATGTTTCAAAAGAAAACAGCATGAAGAAAGGACTTGAACTTCAGATAAACGACTGGAAAAAGATTAACGATAACATAAAATAATTGGGAGGAATATGTATGTCACGTGAAGATAACATCAGAGTATGTAAGGAAAACAGGGAAATTGTAAGAAATAACTGCTACCGCTTTGAGGGCAATAGAGTTTATTTTGATCACTTTTTAGAAGACCACCAGAAGGTGATCGTACTTAGCCCCGAAAAAATTCAAAGCATAGTTGACGATGATGACGAGACCTTTGAACGCACATTCTATGGCTCCGATAACTGTAAGTTCAGAATTACAAACGGCGACAGCTTATCAGTCAAGACAGGTATTGTACTTAATTTCGCTAATGCAATACACCCCGGTGGCGGGTATCGCAATGGCGCTAATGCACAAGAGGAAGCACTCTGCCGACAGAGTACACTTTATGCTTCTATTGCTTCTCATAAAGCGTCAGAAATGTATAAATATAATCGTGAAAACAGCAATCCCATTGATTCAGATTATATGCTTATTTCCCCATGTGTTGAGGTGTTCCGTGACGTTGATCTGAACCTTCTTCCGAAGCCTTACACCACAGCTGTAATTACTGCTCCTGCACCGGATCTTTACGGAAGCGGTTCAGGCCTTTCCAAACAGGAACTGCGCTTGGTAATGATAGACAGAATCCGTAATCTGCTTTACTCTGCGGCGTATTATGGTTATCGAAATATTACTCTCGGCGCATGGGGATGCGGTGCTTTCGGACATGATCCTTTTGATATGGCAGGATATTTTCGTGAAGTTCTGATTGGTGATCTAATGTATGAGTTTTTTGATTCAGTCACATTTGCAATACTTGACAAGACCAAAAAATCTGATAATTATATTGCTTTTGAGCAGGTTTTTGCAGACGTTCTTGAAGATAATGACAGCTGTCAATACAGCGAAAAATCATACATTCTCGCTTGCCGCACTTTTCCTGTATGCAATCATGTTCGGGATATCGACAAACATAATATTGGTTTTGCGCAAGGAATCTTTACGGATGGAACGCCTTTTGAGGCGGAACTCTGGACAGACGATGATGACAATAAAAATCTTACGGTAGTTATGCCTGTTTTCAAACAAATATCTGAAAAAACGATCACCTTATCAAATTCAGACACAAGCACAAATGTAATACCTTTCTGTCTAAAGACCGAGTTTGAGGATAATTCGGTTTTACATATCGGAATGACGGACGACGGATATGAAGATGATTCTGCGATATCACACAGCTATTCAGAATATCTGGAAGAAATGGGAATCCTGAGATTTGTCGATTGCCGAAGGAACTGCTGTGTGGAATACTCAACCGATATTGCAGGTAATGATCTTGCAGTAATTCATACACTTCTCAGTTCGAAAGATGATGTTATTGCAGAAACGGATTTAAAGTTCAGGCCATTTATCGAAAACTATTTTAACTGAAAAGCAAAGTGCTTTGATTTTATGCTTGAGCACCTTTTTGCATAGTTTATTGCAATGCTTAAGTATAAGTGATATAATATTATTATACATGTCCCACATTTGCCCTTGCCGGAATTATATAGTGATAATATAAAAACTGATTCACAGGAGGAAATATGGAAAAGACAAAACAGCGGCTTTTACGGGTTCTTGACATAATAAAACGCACCGATGAACAGCATCCCATAACAGCAAATGAAATAGTTGCCGAGCTTGAACGCTATGGGATAGAAGCCGAGCGCAAGGCTGTACTGCGTGATATTGAGGCGCTTGTCGATTACGGTTATCAGATCGTAACTCACTCCGATAACAAGTTAGGCTGGTATATGATTGAACGTGATTTTGAGGACTGGGAGCTTAAAGTTCTTTGTGATGCGGTTGCAGGGGCGCAGTTTCTCACAAAAACCGATTCAAAGCGGCTGATTGGAAAGCTCTGCAATCTTTCAGGAGAAAACGGTAAAAAGCTGCTGCAGTCGGTTACTCCGATCGAGTCGGTAAATAAAAATCCTACTGTTTCTACCAAAATATACATTGACACAATTTTAAGAGCCATTAAGAGTAAAAAACAGGTCAATTTCCAGTACGTTTACACCGACCCAAATATGAAAAAAGTTCTGAAACATGACGGAAAGCATTACAAGGTAAACCCTTATTCTCTGTACTGGAACAATGACAGATACTACCTTGTGGGCAATTACAGTGGCTATGATAACTTATCTCACTATCGGCTTGACAGGATAAGAAATCTTTCTGTTTCGGAGGAGGATATTCTTAGCGCAGACGAGCTTCTTGGTGCTAATTCATCGCTGTTGATAGCGGAACACGTCAAGAATGCTTTTTACAATTACAGCGGAGAAAAAATCTGTCTGACATTGCGTTTTAACGGCTATATGGCAGATGACCTTATCGACCATTTCGGGCAGGACATAAAGATCACAAAATCTGGTGATATGTACGAAATGACAGTTTTCACCGAGGAAAGCAATGGACTTTATTACTGGCTTTTACAATACGGCGAGGAGGTAACTGTTGTAAGCCCTGAGAGAGTGAGAACGGAGATAATCAGAAGAATTGATAATATAAGGAAAAATTATTCTGAAATTTAGGCTTTTACATCAATACTAAATCCAAGATTTTTTATGCATAAAAAAACAGGAGGAACAATGAAATGGACGCACATGATTTTTTTGCAAAGTTTTTAGAAGAGGTAAAAGAAACGACAGTAATAACAAAAGAAATGCTTCCAGATTTACCTGAAACATGGGGCAAGGATACATTTTTAAGTATTTATAAGAAGCCAAAAGAAAAATATGCCAGAAACACAGCATATACCAAATTAATCAATAAATATGTAATAAAAAAGATTATTAGTGATGCCGGTATGAAAACTCAGAATGAATATTTCCGTATTGATACCGTTGGATGGGTCAGTCAATACGAACGTATGGAAAAAGAAGCTAAAGAATTGAATTTGAATGCTCATCTATGGGATTTGAAGATTGCCGTCGAACATGAAAATTCCAAAAAAGATTGGACAGATGAAGTTATTAAGTTAATACATATCAAATGTCCGCTCAAAGTGGTTATAGGGTATAACTATTGTGATGAACGAGATACGCTTGATAAAAAGAAACTGGATTTCATAGCTCGTTGGATGCAGGAAGTAAATGCAATGAATACAGGCACTACAGAAGAATACCTTATTATTTTCGGAAACTGCAAACATAACGGAGCTGATTATAGTGTATTTGATTACCGTGGATATTTGTATAATCAATTAACGCATAGATTTGATAGAATCTGACATAACCCCAAAATCAGTATTGTAGTAAGATAATAAAACGACCTGTTGACAAACTACATGCATTTATGACCGTTCTAAAAAAGTTCTAAAAAATTTTGCAGGAGAACGCCCTTTGGTGAATTCCTACAATGTACTGTTGAATCGAAAGAAAGCTCGATTCTATGCGGTTTTGGAGCATTTTATGCTAATGAGTTTACCCCACAGAAAATATATGACAAACTCCTTAAAATCCCTCGCTGGCGACAGCGTACCGGTTCAAGTCCGGTCAGCGGCACCATTCCTCAAACCTCGCAGCTACGGGGTTTGAGGGTTTTCTATTTTTGAGGGTTACAACAGAATTATGACCGTCTGCAGATTTATCCACGAATTTATCCACGAATTTTTAGAACCTTTTTTAGAAAAAATGGTGTTATTCTTTAAATATGATAAAAAACAGCAGCTCCCCAGACTAACTTATTAAGGTTGCCTTGGGAACTGCTTTGTGTTTAAGGGGGTAATGTTTTCAGCCGCCTATAAAGTGTACTGCGTGATACTTTCAACACTTTTTGGAAGTCAACCGCAGTAATTTCTTTGTTAATCCATTTTTTGTAGTACCGTTTAAATAGGTCTTCATCGATTTGCATAGGCTGTCTGCCCTTGTACTTGCCCTGACTCTTAGCAATTTTGATTCCCTCT
>CAMBLM010000010.1 GCA_945868475.1 uncultured Ruminococcus sp.
CTGTATTTTCTATCGGCGAATCAAGCACTTCTCCAAGACGTTCAGCTGCAACAATTGCTGTCTGCATCATAGGCTGGAGATTGATTAGATTTTTAACAGGAGTAAGAAAATATCCGAGCAGTGCGTTGAATGTGATAAGCTCACCAAGCGTTATCTCTCCCTTTATGACCTTGTATGCGCCAAGCCAGAGAATTGCCGCACCGCCTACCATTGAAAGAAATCCGCTGAGAGAGCCTGCAAGGTTGTTTATCCATCCGTTTTTGAAAATACTGCGCATAAACTTTACGAACTTCTTTTCCGTTTCAATTCCTGCACTTCTTTCGGCGTTGTAGGACTTGACGGTTTCGATACCGTTGAGTGATTCCACAAGATATGACGTAAGCTGTGAGTTATCCTCCATAACCTTGCGGTTGATGTTTTTCAGCGGCTTGTTGAATGCAAAGACGATTACTGCGTAAAGTATAACAATGATAAATGCAACGCCGAACATAGACGAGTTCTGCATATAAAGAATTATGCCGCCGATTATCGCCATAAACGTGTCAATCATAATCGTGAGTGTTGCACCAGAAATTGCGTCACGAACCTTTGAAGCGTCGGTAAAACGTGATACAATTTCGCCCACCTTTCTGCTGCCGAAAAAGTTCATTGGCAGCTTCAATACATGGCGGTAATATCCGAGAATAAGAGAAATGTCAAGCCGCTGGCTTAAGTACAGCATCATGTGCGAGCGGAATGCGCTCAAAAGCGTTTGGAAAAGGTAAAGCAACAGCACACCGACCGAAACAACGTGCAAGGTTTTTTCAAGTCCATTAGGTACAATATCGTCCATCATAACTTTGAAGTAAAACGAAGCTCCCACACCAAGAATTGTGTAAACGAGCGAAGCAAGAAATATGTCAAACAGCAGCTTTTTCTGCGGCAAAAGCATTTTGAAAAAGCGTGAAAGTGTACTTTCTGTTTCATCTCCCTTTTCAAACCGCTCCGAAGGGACGAGAAGAATGAGAATTCCTGTCCACTGCTTAAAAAACTCCTCGGGAGTGTATTTTACAATGCCCTTTGCCGGGTCGGCAACAACGACATGCTTTTTGGAGATCTTATGTATTACCACATAATGCAGAAGTGCCCCGTCCACGATCACATGAGCGATCGCAGGCAGGGGAAACTCGCTGAAAAAAGCATTTTGATCGCCCTTTACGGCTTTGGCGGTGAAGCCGAGCTTTTCGGCAGCTTTTATCATTCCTGCGGCATTTGTGCCCTGCTTATCGGTACCTGCAACCTCACGAATTTTTGAGATAGGCATTTTCAAACCATACTGCTTGCTTACAGTTGCAAGGCAGGCTGCTCCACAGTCGGTTATGTCGTGTTGTTTTATGCAGTAGTATTTCATTTTGTATTTTCCTTTTCTTTGATAAGTTCAAGCGTTTTTATGAGAACGTCGTCCCATTTTTTTTGATTTTCATAAATATAAGCACTTTCACCGAGTTCTTTCATTTGACGATAGTGTTTTGTTGATACATCAGCATAAATATCCGGAACTGTGCCGCAGACATTATTGACCGTGTTATCATCATTGTACACTTTTCCGGGCGTATAGCTGAAAACGAGCCGGCTAACAGGCATACAATTCATTATGTAAGAGCAGCTGCCTTCACCCTTTGTGTTGGTTCCTATTACTATGCCGAATGGACTGTTTTTTACGATTGAAGTAAATTGATCTGCCGCCGAAGCAGTTGCTCCCGAAACAAGCAGGTATATATTTTTCTGTTCATCGGCTTCTCCGTTTATATCAACAATCTCATCAAAGCATTTAAGTCCTTTTATATCACTTTTTCTATAATCGCTGCCATATTCCTGAGCATATTTTTTTAAGCTGCGGTTTTTAGATGTATCCTTGAAATGAACAGTTGAAGAAAAAGTACTGCTCTCCTTAAACAAGGAAGGAATTACATTCAGCTCCAGATATTGCGTAAAACCTCCTCCGTTTCCTCTGATGTCAATTATAATGTTATCCATATCGGACATATTGATAATGGTTTCTCTAAGACGAGCCCCATCATTATTTATATTAAAATTTGAAATATAAATATATGCACAGTTATTCTCACGATCTCTGTATGCGGTAAAAGCCTCGCACTCGACTTCATCCGCAGTCAGGTCGTATTCCCTTTCTGCTTCCTCGGTTATTATTTCTTCTGTCGGAGCTTTTTCGTTTGTAAAAGCCGGCAGACACAGCAATGTGTACTCGCCCGAAATGCCGCCATAGACTTCTTTGGTGTATTCATTACCATATTCGTCCTTGTAACCTATGATACATTTTTCGCCGAATGAATCATTGAATATAAGGCAGTCTCTGTATACTTTTTCATTATAGAAATCGTACTGCATTTTAAAATAAGATGTACAGGCTTTTACATACTCGTCTATTGGGATATTATTCACGGAAATAAGTTCAGTATAGCCCTCTGTTCCCATATCCATTGTTGTACCTGTGATAGTTGAATCATAAATACCGCTGTTATAGTTATAGCTTACCGTCTTGTAATTAACACCGCTGTATTTCCTGCATTCGTTCTCAATAACGCTGCTCCAGTATTCTGTTGATGAATCTATACCGTTTGTTTCAAGTACATTGAATCCGTTGTATCCGCCTGCATAATTTGATTTATCGGGATAAACAAGATTTGTATGTACGCTTGGTATATCATGAAAAAATGAAAGCAGCAGCGTAAAATACTCATAATCCGAAGCCGAGCCTGATATAAGTTCTTTATATTTATTCTTTGTTTCCTCAAATGAAATGCCGTAAATGCTCTCAAAATCGTACAAAGCCGCCATATTCTGTTCCAGACACTTGCACAAGCCCTCATAATCATCCAGCCTTTGTGATATAGTCATTCCGTCCTCATAATTCAATGCATTATTTTCATTATGCATATAGTTATATATTTGCTCACCAAAAAGATTATCCAATACAACAATTACGACCAAGACAGTCAAAATAATAAGTGTGGATTTCATAAATACAGCTGCTTTTTTTCCTATTTTTAAATCGGACATTAAAGGTTCCTCCATAAGTATCCGTAGTATTGTTTATGCAACTTCATAAACAATACTACGGATATAGATTACGTATTTTATCCTCGCGGCTTTGTCTGATATAAATTAATATTATCTGCAACTCCTGTAGGGAGCTCTGACAGATTGTTTACATATTTGTTTGTATATTCAGATGCCATTCTATCAGCTTTAGCCCAAGAATCAGAAGCACCGTATATGAAATCAAAAAAAGCCTGCAGATATGTAATTCCTCCACCCTCTGTTTCAATCATTTCCTGCTCATTCAGCTCGCAAAAGCCATTTGTCATAACATTTTCCATAATTATGTACCTCCTATTAATTTAAAATTTTGTTTATATCATCAACATCAGCAAAAATCCAGCCGATCGCTCTGAATCTCTGCTTATGCTATAATCAAAGCGTAATAAGTCTAATCTGGAGCATAACTCCTATGTTGTGTTGTTTTATGCAGTAGAGTTTCATTCGGCATTTTCCTTTTCTTTTATTATTTCAAGGGTTTCTATGAGGACATTATCCCAGTACAGTTTATATGGGTAGTTTAATATATTTGTATCAAGAGCAAGGCATTGCCTGAATTTTACGAAACTTTCAGCCGATTGGTTTATATAAATATCGGGAACAGTACAATTTCCTTCCGAATACAGACTTTGTGAACCGTTAACTTCAAATATAATACCGCTGTTTGGCATTTGAAATGTATATGCTGCATCACAGACTCCCTCACCTCCCGTTTCTGAACCAATCAATATACCATTTCCGTATTTTTGAATTGCATATACAGCTGTATCGGCTGCGGAACACACTGTTGAATCTGTTATTGTATATATTTTTCGTGTGGTTTTCGACCTGCCATTGACATCAAAATATCTTCTTCCGTAAAGATATTCATTGGTTTCCTTTATTATAGTGTTCTCAAAATCGCTCTTTTCTTTCCACAAGCCATTTCTGAGGAGATTACGGATTGACGGAAATGAACGAAAATCCATAGTCACTCTGTTGTCATTGCTCATAAGCACTGACAACACATATTCTGACAGATATTCTGTTCTGCCACCTGAATTCATACGCAGATCAAGTATTATAGGATTATTGGGGTCAAGTCCAACTATTCCATCTCTTAATGCTTTTCCATCTGAATTTGAAAAATCAGTTACTCTTATATATGAAACCGAATTGTCTTTATCCTCGCAAACATATCCCGCTTCGCCGTTGTACAATTCCTTAATGCCATCAAAGCTTATTTCCACAGCCGCCTGTTCCTCATAATTCAATAGGTTCAAATTATCTTTAAGGTAAACATTTCTATTTGCTATGGAATCCTTTTTTCTGATATATGTATCGACAGTAAATATCTCTCCGTCAGACTTACGAAATTTTACCGTGACAAGTGTACCTGCTGAATTATTAAGTCGAAGAGAAAATCTATATAATTTATCATTACATTTATCATAACAATACTCGCCTGTCACTGATGCTTGTTTTATGTACTCATCAACTGCTGTATTATCTATTTCAACAAGCTCAATTAATCCGCCTTTCCCACCAAAGATTGCAGGATTATACGCAAGATACGAACCATCAATATATCTGAAAACAGATTCATCTGTTCCTATATCAATGTTGTTGCAAACGCTGTCCCAATATAGTGAAACGGCATACGCATCCTTGCTTCCGCAGATTTTTTTTGCATTGTAATGTCCCGACAAGAATAACGAATCATATCCATGGCTTACCACGGAAGTGTGACAGCTTGGTATATCTTCGGAAATCATTTCAATTACCGCAAAAAAATCTTCATTGCTGCTTGTTTTTTTTACACATTCAATATAATAATCATAGTTGCTTTTCAGGTCGAATCCGTTATTTTCGGTATAATAATCCATACATGGCACATATTCAAGTATAGTATCCATAAAATATCTGACATCTTCTATTTTTTCCTGCTCTGACAACATTATCTCTTTGGGACTCTTCACAAATGTTTTCTGAAACATATATGACAATTCAAGCCTCATTTCAACACACAATATAGCCACAATTAAAATCAATATTGCTATTATAATCTTCTTTTTATGTTTCATTGCTCAATTACGTTATATAACGTCTCCTTATAGAATAGCATAGTGCTTTTTAAAATTAAAAAGCACTATGCCGGATAATGAAAATTTTAATTATGCAAAAGGACAATTTTCACCCTGTCCGCAAATTGAAGGCTCTTCATTACAGCCAATTTTTTTATGCTGATTATATGTACCCCGATTATAATCTACTCCATTACTGTTTGTGCCGTAAGGCTTAGGTGTACAGCCCGTCAGTGTTGCAGCTGCAGCGACAATTAAAATAATAGGAATTATTGGTGCAATACCACCGTTTGTCTCCATCATTTCCATCTCATTCAGCTCACAAAAGCCATTTGTCATAACATTTTCCATAGTTATGTACCTCCTATTAATTTAAAATTATGTTTATATCATCAACATCAGCAAAAATCCAGCCGATCGCTCTGAATCTCTGCTTATGCGATAATCGTAATTAAAGCACTCTAAGTCCAATCAAAACACCCAGAACGGGATCAACGAGCGCCGCCAGCAGGGCAATTATATTTGCATACGTTGTTTTATGAGTGTTCCTTTTTGTTATGTTCATTACAAGACTGACAAGTCTGATTGGTTTGTATATTCATTGTAATTCTAATCTCCTGTGTTTTTGTATTTTATATGAGATGTTTACATTCTTGTGCAAACATCTCATATATTGTGGATGCATTGTGTGACTGTTTCCATTAAAAGCTTTCCAAAAGTATTTACATATTCTTTTGTAAATACTTATGGTAAACAGTCAAGAAACAAATAGCAACCATTACATAAACCATTTCCAAATCCAAGCAAACATATCACATTTCATTAATAAACACCTCCAATAAACGCAAAAAACAGTTCATGCTTTATTTATAGCATGAACTGTTTAAAAAAGCAATAGGTTTTCGGGGAACGGTAGCAATTTGACGGTAAACGGTAGATTTTGTCATATCACAGCATTGGAAGAGTCAATTCTGCAGTGAAATACTGCTCTGTGCAGCTGTATAAAAGCATACCATTATTTGCTTCGGCGCATAAACGAGCATTTTCTGTTCCGTGACCGTGATTTATCTTATCCACTTTTTCGGAAACAAGCTTGTTATTCGTTATCTCCACTTTATGAGACACAGTATTCCGTATCTCACAAAAAAGATTGGAGCCTGCAAATCGGAAAGAGATATTCACGATCTTTTCTTCCGAATTGTCAGCGGCATAAAAGGCATTTTCATATAGGTTTGAAAAGATTGTACACATATCAATATGGCTCAACCGAATGTCGTTTGCAACTTTTCCCTCGATCTCGCATTTTACATTCGGGTATTTAGTTACTGCGTCATTCAATATTGCACTTATCATATCGTTGCCTGTTTGTACAGACGGTTTAAGCTCGGACAGCGTTGCACCGATTTTATCAAAATAATCTTTGAGTTCATCATATTTCCCGTTATTAAACAGAAGATACATACAATTGATATGATTTTTGATGTCGTGACGGAATTTAATAGTTTCGTTATCTTTTTTCAAGAGTGCAGAATAATAAGCAGCCTGTTCCTGTAATAGTTTTTCATTAATTTCATTGATTTCTTTATAGTGATTTTTGGATGTATAATTAACTATCATAATTGTGCAGACTATAAGAAATATCATACTGCCGATACATAAAGTGACGGTAAGTGCCTTATTGCCGCTCCCTTCAAGCTGAAATGCTGTAATAAACAGCGAGATCGCCATTTCTCCCAAAACAATAAGCAATAAGTAAAATATACCGATCCTTTGCGAGGTAATGTATCCTTTATTTTCGTTTCTTTTTCGTATAAAAATAGATATAGCAGTTATTGCCGCCAACACTGATATACTTAAAGAATTGGCTAAAATAGCAGTCTTTCTATCATCAAACAGATTAACCATATCATAATTTGTCATCAACAAAAATACAGAGCCTGCCATAAGATCTAAAAGACATATTCCGAAATATGTAGTTATTGTATAAAGGATTTTCTTTCTGCCATCTAAAATGAGTATAATATACAACAAGCATATATATCCGTTGACTGAAAAGAATTTGCGCAAACCGCATAATTCAGCACCAATGACAATGGCTAAAGCGCATACAGAGTATATTATCACCTTTTTCCGTTCTTTAAGCCTAAACTGCATAATGAAATATAAAACAGAAAAAAGTTTGATAAATTCAACCGAAAATTCAAGCAAACAATAAAATATGTTTCTTAGCATTGTGCATTTCCTCACATAAACCGAGCGTGTTTTTTAATATAATCCATAAATAAGGATTTAAATTCAGAGTAATTTCTTCTTGAAACAGGCAGTTCCTTTGAACAATTATTCATACAAACTGTCCCATTTTTTGTAAAGCCGGAAATATATAAGAATGAAACAATAATAGATTTGTGTATTTGAAAAAAATGATCTGTTCCTATTTTTTCTTTCCAATATTTTAATGGCTTGTTCGTATTATAAATATTTTTATTCTTATCATAAATAAACGTACCGTCACCGTAAGCTTCAATGTAAACAATATCGGTCAGTTTAAGATATACGGACTTGCTTTTATCTTCAATGAGGATATGCTCTGTGTTTAATATCTCCTTTTCGGCTTCTGAAAGTGCCTCGTCAAATTTTTCACTGTCGATAGGCTTGTCAAGAAATCGGAAAGCTTTGACTTTAAAGGCTTCGGGCATAAATTCCGTATGGCTTGTAAGGAAAATTATTATTCCGTCATAATTCATCTCACGAAGCTTAAATGCAGTTTCTACGCCATTTATTTCGGGCATTTCAATATCCAAAAATATAATGTCAAAATCCATGGACGAGCCAAGTAGCTCATCTCCGGAGCAAAAGCAGGTTATCTGATATTGTTTTTCTCTGTTTTGAAGCTTGCTGACTATATCTTCAACGAAAATCTGTTCATCATCACAAACGGCGATTTTGTATATCATACTAACACCTCTTTGTATAATTATTGTAACATATTAAATGTAGTTTGACAATACCCTATACAAATGCTCTGTATATTATTGCATTGATAAACTGTGTTTCTTTTAGAAAAGCTGATAAGTTTTGGGGATAACTTATCAGCTCGTTCCTTCGTATTTGTTGATTTATTTAAGCTGCTATCAGATGCTAAAATTAAATATCATTTCTGAATATATTTAATATATATTATCTAATTAAGACAAAATAGTCAACCGTAATTTGACAAAAAGGTACTTATATGGAATGAAACATATTATAGCTCTTTAGACAAACTGAACAGCTTTCTTTATGTAAGCTTCACTTTTTTAGTCAAAAATATTTTTTATTCCTATTTTTATACCTTTTGTCGAAAATATATACAATTGCCCTGTCAAAAATGTATAATATATTAAATTTATACAGATTTATTGTTTTTTGAAGGTGCTTTACAGAAAGTACATTCTTTTGCTTTTCAAGTGAGACACGAGTGATATGTTTCAGCATGGAGAACCCATTGATCATCATTTCCATAATTATTAAAAGGACTTTTAAACCGTGTCGCAAATTATAATAGGTATAAAAGGAGGAGTAATAATGGGCAAAATCGAATACATTGAAAATGAAAGGGTGTGTATAAAATCAGCTACAAAGCTTATGGAACAGCTTTATGTACATGAGCAAAGCAGCGATGAAGTGTCAAATTTAAACATAATCAGTATAAAAGCATTCGGAAATGATAAGGTCGGAATCTATCTGGCAATGGAAACGGAAGAACAGGATATCTTACTTTATCAGCCCGAACCTATTGATAATTCAATAAAATGTCTGCCTGTAGGTCTTAAAGGACATGATATTGCAGCAGGACTTGATGCAGACGGACGTATATGCTTGTTTGCGGTAAAAGGCGACAGAGTTTATCACGTTCGTGAAAAAGCTCCTTATACCGGACAATTTACAGCTATTGAAGAGATTCCTGTCACACGGCCAAACACAGACAGCAGGATCGCAGGTCTTACATTGTACGAGCTTGAAAATGACAGCAGCTATCCGTTCGTGCTTGCAATTTCTCTAAGCTCAGAGGAAAAATACTGGCTGGATCTTCACTATTGTGATTCAGCGGCAAGCAATCTTTTCCCCGTTCCCCTGACTACCAAATGCTTTACATTTTCAGGGGATAAAAGAGCTGAACTCAAACTTCATGTTATCAGGGATAACTACGGGATCTACGATATTGAAACCGGCAAAGCTGAAAGCAGCATTCCCATAAACCGAGGCACAGAGACTGCAGCCGCAGAAACTGTAAAATACATTTCGGGAAATACCTTTGTACTTTATAAAGACAGCGGCTATATGAAAATCTCCGCTCTAATAAACAGTGCTGATGGAACTCAAAAAGAACTTAAAAAGCTTTTCACTGCCAAAAATATACACTGTTTCAATGCGTGGGGTGATGAGAAAAATGTTTTTGTGGCAGTTCACACCGATATGATATGTCACGGCAGTGCAGTGCTTTCGGACGGCGTATGGAAAGCAGACGACCTTGATCCTCTGGCAGATTCTGCTTCAATTCTTGCAGCAAAAAAATACAGAAACGCTATGCAGTTGTTCTATATTACGAATAAAGACCATCTGCTCCATAAACTTGAGGATATGGATGGAGCAAATTGGAATGAAACTACTTATGAAGCCGGCAAGGCAGGCTCTGTCACAAGACAGTCGTGCTATTCAACCGAAATGACCTTTACCGACCCGAAGCATAAAACTGTGCCGCTGTCAGGGATTAAGGTGACGCTTACTGCCGACTCCCGTACTTATGTGGAAACTGCGGAAGGTATTTCGATGATAGATCGCAATACATCTGTCACCGCAGAAACGGACAGTTATGGAAAGCTTTTCTTCAGACAATATTCCTCCAGACTTGATGTTCCAACGATTTACGCAAACTTGTCCGATAATCTTTTGGGAGATGACGAGGAGCTGAGTTTTTCACAGTTTTCGGATGTTTATCACCGCATGGGTCAAGTTGACGGAGATACGCTGCTTTCCGCACAGCAATTTGATTCCAAAACTGCTGAAACCTCTCCATTAATATCCGACAAGTATCGCACGAAAGAATGCACAGACCAGCTTGCAAAGGGTATCAGACAGCTTGTAAGTAGCTTTAACATCGGGGAATCAAATGTAATGCAACTTCAAAAGAAGGGTACGCTTAGAGACAGGATATTGCCGAATAACAATGCTCACCAAGCATGGCATTTGCAGTTTATGGAAGATGGAAGTGTTTTTTATGAAGAACTAACTTCACAACAGGCAGAGGAGCTAATCATAAATTTCAGCAGCACCAACGGCTTGGGACTTCCAAAATGGCTCTCAAAAATCGGCGATTTTTTCCGATCCGTGGTAAAATCCATTGTTAAGGTCTGCGAGGTCGTGATAAACGGAGCAAAAGCGGCAGTACGGTTCATTCTTAACGGGGTCGAGATGGTGTTTGAAACCGTTTTG
Source organism: uncultured Ruminococcus sp. (assembly GCA_945868475.1). Classification (GTDB taxonomy): domain Bacteria; phylum Bacillota; class Clostridia; order Oscillospirales; family Ruminococcaceae; genus UMGS363. The sequence continues at coordinate 10,635 of CAMBLM010000010.1, forward strand.
AACGTTGTTCAGGATGTGCTTAAATTCGTAGAAATAATTTTTGCTCCCGTGCTTGTGCTGTTTAAGCATATTTTTCGCTGGATAGCATCTCTTTTCGGGTGGAATTATGTGCTGTACACTAAAAAAGCAATCGTCGGTATGGTAAATCTTTTACTCGACTGGCTGCCGCAGAATGCATCTGAGCTCAGCAATTTTATCTGCAGTAAAATTGAAACGGCACAGACAAAGATCGATTCCATAATAGATGAGATCATTGAAAAGATCACATCGTCAGGCGATACGATGGATTATTGGGAAAACCAGCTGCCCGCTGAAAATGAAACGTATACTTACGAAATAAGCAGCGACCCGATCCAAGCAAAATTTCAAAAAGCGCTTGCCTCTGGTGCGGATTTAAAAGACATTGTGACTTTCGAAGATGATGGTTCAGATGGGATCGAGGAACTTTTTGCGGAATTAAACAGCTTTATAAAAGATCTGTCTGACAGCGATGCTTTTGATGAGGCACAGAAATATCTGAACTCTGCCTTTGAAAATATGGATAAATTCTTTTCATTCCTACTATCGGGCATACTTTCTGCAATTAAGGGACTTATAAAGCTTATACTGAATGGCTGCTCAAAGCTTGTTTCCGATATGTTTGATACACTTGCTGTAACCTCAAGATTCTGTTTCATATCGTGTCGTATTCTGTGTATCTCTTCATACTGTTCTTTTATGTTTTGGGCATAGCTTATCCTATATTCCTCCTGCTGACGAATTATACGGAGCTTTTCTGCCTCCGCATTTGATCTGCTGAGAGAATATGTCATATAAAAACTTACGATATTAAGAATAATTATTCCAAATTCCGCCACTCCGATCAATCCTGCATGATACTGATCCAAGGATACATCGTATAAAGTTATATGCATACATGCCATAGATATGAACGAAATTCCAAGGATCGATAAAACCAATTTCCATTCAACTTTATTAAGTGTAACAATACTGAATTTTATTATTAAATCAAAAATACAGCAAATAAATATCTGAATAAAAATAATGGTACAAACTCTTTCAGCAGTATATGGCTCATAAATAACTGTAACATTCCTTTTAAATATCGTTGAAACAATAGATGATACTCCAAAGCTTACACTCGCCAAAACAACGACCGATATCAGGGCTGAAAAAATTTTTCTTAAAAAGCTCCCCTTTAAGAAGATCATTTCATAAATCAAATAGATCAGTATATAGATCGTTCCGCCGAACCCTTCGTACACGGTCAAAACATTAATTAATGTAACACAGGCAAAATCGAAACAAACACCTATCACATACACTAATTTTCCTCTTAAAGAAGTGAAGTCATTATTAAAAAACAAACATATAAATCGAATTACTATTACAGATTCAAACAGATTCGCAAATAATTCAAATACTTTCCATAATATCTCTGTCATATAAGTGCCTACCTGAAATCCCTGTTGAATCTTGTATAAAACATATCCAATTCATTTTTATATTTTCTGCTTATACCTATCCTCTGACCATCTCTCATAATCACCTCATTATTAGGGTAGTCGATTCTGAAGATATGCATCATATTTACGATATTCCTATTGTGGATACGAACAAATATCTTTGGTGATAATATCTCCAGCACGCTGTCGATCTTTCCTCTGATATATAATTTTTCACCTGATGTCAGAACATAGTCAACATAATTGCCACGACTTTGTACCCATACAATTTCACACGGTTCGATATATCTTTTCTCTCCAAATGATATATCAAGGCAAATTTTCATATATGCAGACAAATGCTCCGAAAGTCTTTTAATGACACGCGTCAGCTTGCCGTCAAGCAATTCCGGCGAGTCTTTTGGAACAAAATCAAATGTTTCAAAGTCAAAAACATCATAGACCAAACTTCTTTCGGTTGTAACAAAAACTATGTAAGTCTTCTCTGAGATATGTAAAAGTCCGGTATTTTCTTTTGCAATTATACGATCTGATTATCTTTCAACAGAAAAATCGGATAAATCGCAGCCGCTTCCCTTATTATTTCTGTAGTGATAAATATTTTTATAATATCCGATTTTTCATCAATATTCAACACAAAACCGACAAACGCCCCCAAAAACAGCATGAATCGACTGCTTGATACATAAAATTTACAGCTAAGATGATATTTTCAATATATCGCCATGGAAAATACCGATCCTGCTGTAATTCTTCGAGCCTATTTACTTTATTTGCCAAAAAAATTAAAAACTGTACAAAAAAATCTCCCGATCGGCACTAACCTGCATCGATCGGGAGATATTTTTTATACCAGTTCAAACTCTGCACTGTTATCCGTCAGACTGCTGCCGCCTATCCAAAGCGTAAAGCTGCCCTTTTCGGAGGTGTAGTTCATATCGGCATCGTGAAAACGAAGCATATCCTCGGTGACAGTGAATTCAATTTTCCTGCTCTCCCCTGCGCCAAGGCTTATTCGTTCAAAGTCTTTAAGCTCTCTCATGGGACGGACAACGCTCGCTTTCATATCGCGTATGTAAAGCTGGACGACCTCATCGGAAGCCATATTGCCGCAGTTTTTCACACTGACCGAAGCTTTTATGCAGCCGCCTGCCGTAAGCTTATTATCCGAAAGCTCAACGGACGAGTATTTGAATTCTGTATAGGAAAGTCCATAACCGAACGGAAAAAGCGGAACATTCGGCGCATCCATATAGTTTGAAACGAATGGAACAAAATCGTCCGTATCTGGCTTTGGACGGCCCGTGGAATAGCTTCGGTAGCTGATGGGGAGCTGGCCCGTGCAGTACGGCATACTCATCGAAAGTCTGCCCGAGGGTGATACCGCCCCGAACAGAATATCCGCCATTGCATAGCCGCCCATAGAGCCTGCGAGCCAAACTTCAAGCATTGCCGCAGAATTTTCAGCCTCGTGGGGAACTGCAAGCGGTCTGCCCCCGTAAAGCACGGTAACGATATTCTTGTTCACGTTGAGCACCGCATCAAACAGCTTCTTCTGCCAGTCCGAAAGACTTATGTCTGTGACCGATCTTGATTCACCCGTGGTCGTTTCATCTTCGCCGAGAGCAATAATTACCGCATCAGCCGCTTCTGCCGCCTTTACAGCCCCGTCAATATCGGTATCTGAAAGAATGTATGAAACGTTCGCATCGGGATAAAGCTCATCAATGCCCATTTTGAGCGTTACGGTCTTTTCCCTGTCCCCGAAAAGCGCCCATGTTCCAAGTGTATTTCCGCAGTCCGCCAAAGCGCCGATGACCGCAAGCTTTGCGTTCTTTTTAAGGGGAAGTATGCCGTTGTTTTTCAGCAGAACTATGCTTTCCTCGGCTGCCTTTCGTGCAAGCGACTTATGCTCATCACAGAAAGGAAGTGCCTTTTCTGCCTCGGGGTCAGCGTCCTTATAAGGATTTTCAAAAAGTCCAAGCTCGTTTTTCAGGGTCAGTATGCGCATCACCGCTTCATCTATCAGCTTTTCGTCAATTTCCCCGTCCTTGACAAGCTTTTCAAGCTCATAAAGATAGCATGGCGACATCATGTCAATATCACATCCTGCCTTAATCGCCTTCTTTGCAGCAACGCGGCGGTCGTCGGAAGCACCATGATTTATTGACTCATCAATAGCCGCATAATCGGTGATAAGAACGCCTTTAAAGCCAAGCTTATCACGCAAAACGTCTTTCATCAGACGGCGGTTGACGGTACAGGGTATTCTGTCAATAGTATTGAATGCGGTCATTACAAGCTTTACGCCTGCATCTATCGCAGCTTTATATGACGGAAGATGGTCGTCAAAGAAAGTCCTTTCGGATATCTCGGTGACATTGTAGTCCCTGCCTGCCTTTACAGCACCATAGCCTGCAAAATGCTTTACGCAGGCAGCGATCTTTCCCTTTGCGGAAACATCATCGCCCTGAAAGCCTTTTACCATTGCCGCCGCCATTTTTCCGTTAAGATAAGGGTCTTCACCCGTGGATTCCATACATCTTCCCCAGCGGCTGTCCTCACAAAGATCAGCCATAGGCGAGAATGTGAGATGTATCCCCGATGCGGCAGACTCACGTGCAGCTGCCGACGAAAGTTTCTCCGCAAGCTTCGGGTCAAATGTCGAACCGAGAGCGAGCGGCACGGGAAAAGTTGTCCTCATTCCGTGAATGATATCGGTCATAAAAACAGCAGGGATATGGTGCGGCTGATTTTCGATCACCTTGTCCTGAAGTGCAGTCAGCTTTTCTGCGCCTGCCTCCCCGAGGACACTTCCTACACGGTACTGCTGATTCGGTTCGAGGTCAAAATTGACCTCAGGTCCTGTATAACTAACGATCTTTCCGTACAGTGCGCCGTTGAACTGTATCATCTGTTCTATCTTTTCGGTAAGGCTCATGCTTTCAAGCAACTCTGCAAGCTTCGCTGTTTCCATATTTTTTTGCTCTCCTTTGCATTATGATGCCATAATTATATAATAATATTATCGGTATGTCAATACAAAACGCCTTAACTTTTCCCGATGATTTTGTTTGTCCCCAAAGTGTTTTACTGTCCATAAAATGACACACCTGAAAAGCTTTTTGCTTCTGATGTGTTGTTTTTTTACATTTTTTATGTTATAATTTGTAAAATCAATATAGGGGGGAGTTTATCATGGAGATCATAAAGATCAATGACAGCAGATATGATATTTATGAAGAGCTTTTAATAAAAAGAGATACATTGAAAAAAGAAGCCAATATATCTTTGACTTTATACATAAACAGATTTGGCGAGCTGATAACGGCGGTATTCAGAAAAAAGATCGACTGTATATCCAGAAAAAAGGCGATCACATTCTGTAATATGTATAAAAACCGTGATAAGCCGATCGACTACAATGCTTTAAAAGAGTATATTCAGAAATGCACCGAAGAATACAGAGAACAGCTTGCGCAGATGATCGAGGATAATGAGAACTGCCAAAACCTCAAAATAATTCCCGAAGCGGTCGCTTCACAGGTCAAAAAATTATACCGCAAGATCGCCAAGCAGATACACCCAGATATAAACCCGATAACAGCCGATGATCCGATCTTCCTTGACCTTTGGCAGCGTATCGATATCGCATACCGATACAATGATCTCGAAGAGATGCAAAAGCTGGAGATACTTGTTGCAAAAGCACTCGAAATGGCAGGCTGCGGAACTATCGTTATTGATATCCCCGATATTGACGAAAAAATCGCGGAAGTCGAAGATGAGATAGAGAAAATAACTACCACTGACCCTTATATGTATAAATTTTTGCTTGAAGATGAGGACGCCTGCAAAGAGAAAGAAAACGAACTGAAAGCGGAGCTTGAAGAATACGAGAAGTATGATAATGAGCTAAAGAATATCCTTAAACAGTATGTTAAAAACGGAGTGACGATAACATGGGAAATGAACTGACGATAAACAAAGACAATTTTGTTGCGCTCCAATCAAACACCGACCTTGGTGAACTTATAAAGCCGCTTATTAAAGAGATACACCTTTTTGATACATTCATTGCGGGAACGACGCATCTGGACGATAAGAACGTTATCGATGAGGTAAAGATCGATGATAAGCTCGATCTTAAACGCGAAGACAACAAATTTGATGAAAAAGCTATACTTGTTCTGAATAAAAAAGGTCAGAAGCTCGGATATATCCCCGAAAAAGACAACATTATTTTTTCGCGTCTTTTGGACGCAGGAAAGATGCTTTCAGCTACTGTTTCGGATATTGAGCATAAAGGCAGCTTTACTAAAATAAGCATCGGTATCTATCTGGTAGATTTTTAAACGTATATAAATCAATAAATAGAACGGCGGTATGAAATGAAATTTAATTTGTTCGGAAAAAAAGAGCTTCGTTCTCCGAAAATAAAAAAATTTTTATGGCTATACGTTTTTGATGATTCTCCCGAATTCAGAAAACTTGTGGAGAAAAAGGTAAAGGAAATAAATCAAAGCAGTGAGTTACCATTTAATTTATTAATACCACACGATGACTTTATAGAAAAATACCACGGTGAAATGGATCGATTTGAAAACTTTATGAGCAATGACTATTGTACTCACAAATGGTCACTTGAGTTTTCGGGATATCCAAATGATGAGTGTGATATGTTTCTAACGAAAACAACTGTCGATTTAGATGAATATTCGGTCTTTGGCATCAATGATAATACAACAGTTGAAGAAGCGGAAAGCATTTTGGCTGACTACGGTTTCATCTACACTTCACAAGAATATAAAAATTTTCTTGGAGAGATACGCACCGACACTTATTATAAATATTTGGATATAAAAATATATCTGCATACCAAAGATGATAAAATACCATCATTAACTTTGGAAGTGAGAACATACTATGTCGGAAACAGAATATATTAAATGCATTTTATCGGTTTCCCTCGCTTCCCCCCAAAATCATTCTCTCCATCTCCCTCGCGGCGATGCTGAGGGAATGATTTTTTCGCTTTACAAAGCAGACCTTTCGGTGAGGAACTTCTTCTGTCAGCGAGAGCCGCAGAACGCCCTGCTCTATCGGATATTCGGCAAGGAATTCTTCGGGAACAAAGCCTATCCCGAGGTTATTTTTCACCATCGGAAGTATCTGGTCGGCTGTCGCAGCTTCAATATCGGGTGAAAATGTACAGCCATACCGTCCGAACCACTCGGAATAAAGTTCGTATGTCTTTGTTTGCCTGCCGAGGGATATAAGCGGCATTTTTGATATCTCCGAGAGCGAAAGTTCCCTTTTTGCAAGCTCCGAAAATGCTGTTCCGCAGACGGCGGTTTCCTTTATATCCATAATTTCCGATGAAGCAAGTGAATTCATTTCGCCCGTAGGGGTTGTGACAACAGCAATATCCGCAAGCCCGTCATTGAGTGCCGAAAGTGCCTGCGGAGTTGAGTGATTGAAAACCCTCAAACGGACACCCGGATATTTACGGCGGTATTCATTCAGTACGGGCAAAAGAAAGCATCGCAGTGCGATCTCGCTCGTTCCGATCGTCACAAGACCTTTGTTGAGGGAACGTTCAAGGCTTATTTCTTCCTCGCCTGCCTGTATCTGCTCAACGGCGGCGGAAATATGCGCATAGAGCCGTTCACCCTCGGGAGTGAGCGTCACGCCTTTTCTTGAACGGACAAAAAGAGTGCAGTTCAGCTCGCTTTCGAGATTTTTTATCGTTCGTGTGATGTTCGACTGATTGTTCATCAGTGCTTCCGCCGCACGGGTTATGCTGCCGTATTTTGCGGCGTAATAAAATATCTTGTAATAATCAAAGCTTATATACATACTGTCCCTCCGAGATCACGACTTTATTTATAGTATATAATAATTGCAAACCTATGTCAACAAAAACAAACCGACTTTACACAGACCCGAAGATCGGTATAAAGTCGGCTTTTTTAAAGGGTATATGAAAATGATCTCTTAGCTCAAAAGAGCAACAGCTGTTCCCATATATGTTACAGTTTCATCGGCTGAAAGATACTGTCCCTCATAAACCGCACCTGCAGCATTCAGAATGTAAACCTGATCGCTGTCGTTCTCAGCAAAACCGATCTCGAAATCCTGTGCTGTGTAAACATCGGTAACTGTGAGAAGCGTCCAGTTCATGCCGTCTTCATCTGTGTTGGTTTCGGCTGTATATGTTCCGCAGATAACATCTCCCGAACCGTCCGGGCTGTACACGAAAAGCGAAGCCATAGGTGTACCCGATGGAGCTGTGAACATCGAGAAAACAAGCTCATTCTGGTTTTCATCGGCAGCATAAACGCCTACGCTTATCATATCGGAAGAAACATCAAGAAGTGTGAACTCGTCCGACGCACCGTTGTCAGCAGTTTCGCCGTCATCGGCAGCAGCCGCTGCGTTGTCGGGTTCGGAATAATCGTCGGAAGCATCTCCGCCTCCGCAAGCTGCCATTGTTACTGCAAGCATACACATTGCAAGGATCGCTGTAAGTTTCTTTTTCATAATTAAAAATATAATATATTCTATGCTTTATTTGCATTGTCTTTATTTTATCATTTTAGAAAAATAATTTCAATGTTTTTTTACATAAATTTAATAATTAAAAATAAACTTATTTTACAGTATTTTCACAAATATTTATTATTTAAAATAATTTTCTCAAAAAAAGTGACAAACCAAGCAGATCGTGCTATAATAGTTTAAATATAGTTATATGCGCATTAACACTTTAGTCATATGGGGAGGACCGCAATGAAAATAACAGAAAACAAAATAAAATGCTTAAAATGCGGCGATATCATCGTTTCGGAGAGCGTACATGACTGCAAAAGCTGCTCCTGCGGTGCTTGCTCGGTCGATGGCGGCAGAAGCTATTTACGGCGCGGCGGCAATAAGGAAAACTGGGAAGAATTAAGCATACTCGAACCAGATGACAGTACCGAAACCGACCCAAAGCCTGCGGAAAAACATCTCAATGCGCAGGAAATAGTCAACGAAAAATTCGGAGGCATCAAAATTTCCGATGATGTCCTTGATAAAGTGGCAGAGGAACTTGCCGAACGATGAACTATCTCAATTCTGCATCGTATCAATCTTCAAGCTCTGCAAGAGAATCTCTGTCCTTGTAATACTCCTCAAGCAAAGCGGAGATTATCCTCGGCGATTTTTTATTTATATCCAAGACCTCACTGTACGGCATAAGCTTCCACTGCGGTTCAAGCCTACTGAAATATGAACGGATATGTTCGCTGTATTGCTCTTCATTTTCAAAGCCGCTGTATTCATACCCCATTGTACCGCTGAAAGAATAACACCCGATATATTCCGATGAAAGCTTTCGTCCGTCCAATTTTAGCTTTATTATGCCGCCGTCCCCAGCTGTGCCGCCGACAAAACATTCTGCAAAGTATTGATCTTCCCCGTCAAGGATAAAGCTTTTGGGAATATCTCCGTTGTACGAACACCATGTGTTTTCATCGGTAAAAACAGTTCCGCCATCAGGTTCAGCCATAAATGCACCCTCATCGTCAACGGAAAAAACAGCCGAGGCGGATATGTTAGCCGCCGCCTGAATGACCACCTCGGGAGTGCCGTCCGAATCAAGGTCGCAGACATAACAGTACGCCGCTTGCGGCAGCACCTCATTAAAGCTTTCAAGCTGTACAAGCTGCTCCATATAGCTTTGCACACGGTCGTCATAGCTGTAATTCACCGTTTGGGGAGTTTCCTCCGTTTCCGAAGCGGTCGTTTTCGCAGACAAGGTTTCAAACGTTGTTTCTGCTGAAGTCACAAGTTTGTTCTCCGATGTTTCCGAGACTACCTCCGAACTTATATCATTTGTACACGCACAAAACATCACCGCCGACAATGCACAGATAAGCACACTTTTCAAATTCATAAAAACGCCCCCAATTCAACAAATATCCTTAATAATATGATATCAGACCCGAGGACTTATTTCAATTACAAAGCGGTTACATTACGATATTTTTTTGAAACTTATACTAATACTAAACACCAATAAAACTATAGACAAAAAATTGGCGCAAAATCCATATATTAGAGTTTTTGCTTGATTTTTTGTATAATTTTTAATTGGTGTTTAGTATAAACACCATTTAAAATTTGGAAAAAATCAAGCCGATAATCTCGCATATATAGGATTTCGGCGCGGATTTTTTCCTGTATTTTATTGGTGTTTAGTATTAAACATAAAAAAAGACACCTATTTCAGAGTGCCTTTAAACTGTTTTAACTTTTGTGTAAGCCGCATATCAGGGCATTTCTGCTCACTTTTTCCAAGTAACAGGCGCAAAGAGAAGCAGCATCGGGAAAAGCTCCAGCCTGCCTGCAAGCATATCGAATATCAGCACCATCTTTGAGAACGGCGAGAAGAATCCGAAGTTCGCGGTCGGGCCTACGAGATCGAGTCCCGGTCCGATGTTATTTATCGTCGTTGTAACGGCGGTGAAGTTTGTTATAAGGTCATAATCCTCAAAGGATATGCAAAGCAGTGAGATAACAAAAACGAGGATATAGCATACCATGAACACATTGACCGAGCGGATAACTTCGTGTTCTATCTCGTGCTGATCCATACGGATCTTTTTCACCTGCTTCGGGTGAATGAGCGTATGAAGCTCCTTGCCCATACTCTTGAAGAGGATAACTATTCGGTAGACCTTTATTCCGCCGCCCGTGCTTCCCGTACAAGCACCGATGAACATTATCAGAACGATTATCGTTCGTGAAAGTTCAGGCCAGAGGCTGAAATCGACCGCTGTAAAGCCCGTTGAAGATATCACCGATGAAACGGTAAATATCGCACTGCGGAAAGCTGCGCCGACCGACGGGAAAAGATTCTTGATATTGACCGTGATAAGCGTCGTTGCGACAGTGATTATGCCGAGAAAATACCACACCTCGGAAATTTTCAGCGCATCCTTGAATTTCTTGCTCAGGATAAGGAAATAAACGTTGAAGTTTATGCCAAACAGTATCATAAATACCGTTACTACCATTCGGACAAACTCGGAGTATCCTGCAAGTCCGTTATTTTTTACCGCAAATCCGCCCGTTCCTGCGGTCGCAAAGGCGGTGTTCATCGCTTCAAAGACGGTCATTCCGCCGAAAAGGAGCAGGATAAACTCTATCGCCGTCATTACAAGATATATCGAATACAAAAGCAGTGCCGTCGTTTTTATCCTCGGCACAAGCTTGCTGACCGACGGTCCGGGGCTTTCCGCTTTCATAATATGCAGATTCTGTCCGCCCGAGAGCGGCAGGAACGCCATAATGAATACAAGCACACCCATTCCGCCGACCCAGTGCGTAAAGCTTCGCCACATAAGAAGCGACTTAGGTACGGCTTCAACATCGGAAAGTATCGTTGCGCCCGTTGTTGTAAAGCCCGAGACGGTTTCAAAAAGCGCATCGACATAGTTTGGTATAGCACCCGAAAAAACGAACGGCAGAGCACCGAACGCACTGAGGACTATCCAGCTGAGCGATACTATAACATAACCGTCACGGGAGTGCAGACTGCTCTCTTTCGGCTTTTTCATCGTTATCGGAACACCGAGGGCGGCACATACCGCTATCGTTATTATCAGCGGAACTATCGTAGCTTCACCGTAAACTATTGACGCTATCAGCGGTATTATAAGGAACAACGCTTCAAAATTCAATATCCAGCCAAGGATATAAACTATCATCGGAAAATTCATTTCTAATACCTCTGTCAGTCGTTAGTCAAGAATATCGGAAATATCATGGGGACGGATATCCGAAACAACGATGACCGAATCGTTTTTCTCAATGACATCGCTGCCTCGCGGAATTATCACTCTGTTTCCGCGGAGAATTACCGCAACAAGCACGTTCGGCTTGAATTTAAGCTCCATGAGCGGCTTTCCGAGTACGGGCGAAGTGTCCTTTATCAGAAATTCGGCAGCCTCCGCCTTGCCCTTGATGATGCTGTAAACGGTCTGTACGTTGCTTCCGATAGTGTTTTTCATCGCGCGGACATAGCTTACGATAAGCTCCGAGGTGATGTTCTTCGGATAGATTATCGAATCGAGGTCGAGCTGCTTTATAACATCGAAAAAGTCGATGCGGTTTATCTTTGTGACGAGTTTTTTGCAGCCCTTTACCCTTGCGAAGAGGGAGAGCATAATATTCTCTTCGTCAAGGTTTGTGAGAGCGGCAAAGGAATTTGCGTTTTCCAGTCCCTCTTCGAGCAATATCTGCTGGTCTGCGGCATCTCCGCAGATAACTGTGACTTCGGGGAGCGCCGTGCAAAGCTTTTCGCAGCGCTTCGGGTCTTTTTCGATAAGCTTGAGCGAAATTCCCGCTTTCCTGAGTATTCTGCAAAGGTAATAAGCGACATCACCGCCGCCTGCTATCATGCAGTCCTTTACCTGATTTATTTTATAGTCTATCTTTCGGAAAAATGCGTTTGCGTTTGCAGGCGAGGCGATTATAGAGATAATATCCTTTTCCCCGAACACAAATTCACCGTTCGGGATAAATGCCTCGTCCCCTCTTTCGACTGTGCAGACGAGGACATCGCATTTCAGCTTCGTTGCGATCTCCTTGACGGAGCAGCCTGTAAGTACGCAGTTTTCGGGCAAACGGAACTTCATCAGATCGACCTTGCCCTTTGCAAAAGTATCTATTTTTATCGCCGATGGGAAGCGAAGCACACGCGCAATCTCAGCCGCTGCCTGAAATTCGGGGTTTATTACCATTGCCAGTCCGAGTTCTTCCTTTAGATAAGGTGCTTCGGTGCTGTACTGAGGGTCACGCACACGGGCGATGGTCTGGCAGTTACCTTCCTTCTTCGCAATAAGGCAGCAGAGCAGATTAAGCTCGTCCGAACCCGTTACTGCGATAAGAAGATCGGCGTCCCTGATGCCAGCCTCCTGCTGAACAAGGTGGGTCGCACCGTTTCCAGTCACTCCGAGTACATCAAGGCGTGAGGTAACATCGTTCACCTTGGTCGAATCAATATCGATAACGGTAATGTTATCGCCCTCTTCATTCAGACGGTGGGCAAGCTCCTCTCCGACTTTTCCGCAGCCGACAATAATTATATTCAAAACCGCTCACACTCCTGAAAGGTCAAAAAATCTATTTTTTTCAATACATCAATACATCGATAGTATAGCACTTTTCAAAGGCTATGTCAACTGCGTTATTTTATATTGGGAAAACGCGCTGTCCCTAAGAAACTGAATAAATACACAGTTCTTTCCATGCAGAGCTTTGCGATCTCCAATACAAAAAAGTTTACGCCTGCGTTTGATACAGACGTAAACTTTTTTATGCCCAAAATTGATTTTATACTAAACACCAATTAAAAACTATACAAAAAATCAAGCAAAAACTCTGATATATGGTTTTTGCGCAGATTTTTTGTCTATAGTTTTATTGGTGTTTAGTATTATACCGTGACCTTTTCGTAAAAACTGCAGCCGTTCCTGCCGTTTTCCTTTGTCTGATAAAGAGCCTTGTCGGCAAGTCCGTACAGCGTTTCAAATGCCTCGCTGTTCTCCATTCCGCTTATTGAGGACGAAAGAACTATTCCTATCGACAGGGACGAGGTAAGACCCTCTGCGGCTTTTTTCACATTCTCGCTGTAGACCGCATTAAGTTTTTCCGCAAGCTCGGCGAGGGCGGCCTTATCGTTCGTATTTTTCACGAACATCATAAACTCGTCGCCGCCGACTCTGCAGGATATGCTTTCTTCCGCAAAAACTGTCCGTATCGTTTCGGAAAGCGTCACAAGAACTTCATCGCCGACGATGTGTCCGAAGTTGTCGTTTATATGCTTGAAGAAGTCAACATCCGCCATAAAGAGCGCGCCGACGCCGCCCTCGGAAAGATGCCGGGTGATCTCCTGCTTGAATATCTCCCGGTCATAAAGTCCCGTGAGCGCATCGATATGAGCCGAACGGCGAAGCTCCTCAATACTGCGGTAATGCGCCGTGCTGTCGAAAGCGCGGACGGTATAGCCTTGGACAAAGCCTGCTTCAAGGATAGGTTCGGTCCTGATCTCGAATATCCTGTCCCCTGCTTTGACCGTGTTCGGAGTGTGCATTTTACCGAGATCTCCGTTTTCATCGAAGCATTTTTCAATAATATCGCGGAGCACAGGTACGCAGTTCACCGACTTTTTATCCGAAACCTCCGGGAAAAGCTCCTTTATAACGCTGTTGAAATAAAGCACATATCTGTCATTGTCCAGCACGAGCAGACCCTCGCTGCTCTTGTAGATAACATTCGTCACCGCCTGCTGGACCGAATCGAAATAGCCGTATTTGATAAGCGCGAGCATTGCAAATATCGCCATAAAGATTATTCCGAGGAATGAAACCTCATATCCGCCCGTAAAGCCTGCCGAGCGTATCATTACAGCAAGCCACGGAAAGAACATTCCCGTAAGCATCAATATGATCCGCCTCTGCTCGGCTTTGCTCGCCTTTTTCAGCGAACGTATCATTCGCGCGACCGCCGCAACAAACAACACCACAAGGAAGATATAGAACGTTATAAATCCAACGCCGTAATCAAGCACGAGCCGCGGAAAATCTCCCGAATAGTCCATGCTTATGCTTTTGTAAAAAATATGATTATGCTCCGCAGTATGCACAAGGACTACAGAGCCGCCGAAAACGATGCCCTCTATCACATAGAAAAATTTCGGCACACGGAAATGACAGAATTCCGATAAGAATATTGTCGTCCCGATGAAACCGCCCGCTTCACCGAGGTATTCCATCGTAACGATGCCATAAGCAAGCGCCTGCGACGGCGCAGTGGTTTCGATGAAAAACGCCACTACATACACAAGTCCGCTCACGCCGAGCAGAACTGCCGCATTCTGCGCTTTCGAGCTTTTTTCAAGCATAACGCGGATAACGAAATACACCACAAGCACTATGCATACTATCTGGAGCGCAACATAAAGCCAGTAGCTGCCATAGTGCTTTATTATCTCCTTTGAAGCGAAAAGCACAAGAAAATGCGCAGGATAGAAAACGAAGAAAAAGTATCTTCCGAAAGGATAGCTGCCCTTTTCGCCGTTGTATCTTTTCAGCAGCGGCAGCGCAAGCATAAATCCGAGGAAATAGCTCTTGTCCCACCACACCCAGTTGCTGTACATCGGGTAAAAGTTGAGCTTTGAGTTGAGCGTTATCGCAAGCATCATAAAAAGCACAAGTCCGACCGTGGACGAGCAGAACCATACCGCCTGCTTTTTGAAGCTGTCCGCATAGTAAAAGATCAGCACATAGACCATCGGCATGATCGGCCAGCCGCCTATCGCGAACGAGGTTATAACGAGCAGTGCGCTGAGAATGACCTTGACAGGCTTGCCAAAACGCTTGCTTTCCAATACTGACAGCAGCAAAAGCGCAAGCAGGTAATCGAAAATGATATTCTGCCGATACGCGTATTCTTCGTGGAAAAATAAGTAGAACGGAACTATCGATATCGCCGCGAAAACAGCCATTCGCAGTATGTAACGCTTGAGATCGTGAGTTTTACGGAAGCCCTCCGCAATGAAGAAGCACATTATCGGTATAGTCAAACGCCCGATTATGTGCAGGAAGTAACCCTGCCACGAATAGAAATCGAAAAAACCCCATGAAATATGATCTATAACCATTGTAATTATCGCAATGGTCTTTAAAGCCGATGCATTAAACCCCTTTTTCATTTCTGCCTCCGAGAGCTTTATTTATGCAATAAAAATTATACATACATTAACACTATTATATATCAGATCATGGTGATTTGTCAATAATTTTGTTGAGTTTGCACTATTACCCTGATTTACTTTTCTCTCGTCGATGCCCTTCCAAGCACAAAGCTTCTGAAACGCTGCGCCGCAGGCGACATAAACACGCTGTCGTCCCACACCATAAAAAAGTCACGGTGATACGGCGGAGAGGTTATCTCCAGCACCGAGATATCGAGCTTATGGAGCATATCCATATCGGGAACAACGGCTATACCGAAGCCTGCCGCAACAAGTCCCGCGATGACCTCGTCCTCCTCAGTTTCAACTACGGAAATTGGTTTTCCGCCGACCTGCTCATACATTCCGTCAACAACTTTGCGCAGTCCCGAGCCTTTGGCAAACCACACCGCAGGATATTCCAGCGTTTCGGCAAGTCCGATGCTTCCCCTGTCCGCAAGAGGGTGTCCGTTCGGCACTATCATCACAAGTTTCTGCGAAGTAACGGGAGTTGCGGTCAGTCCGAGCGACCTTTCGGGTTCGGAGCAGAAAACAAGGTCAAATTTATGCTGCAAAAGTCCATCGATAAGTCCCGAGGAAAGGTCGGAATGGAAGCTGAACTCAACTCCGCTGTTCGGGTCGGCTGCGATGAAGTCCGAAGTCAGCTTCGGGATAAAATCGACGCCGAGCGTTCGCAGGAATCCGAGCCTTACAACGCCTTCGCCCTTTGCGGAACGCTGCAAAGACTCCATTCCTGCGTCAAGTATGCCGAGCGAACGCTGCGCACATTCCAGAAACTCCTCACCATATCGTGTGAGGACGGTATTTCGTCCCGATTTTTCAAAAAGCGGAACGCCAAGCTCCGATTCGAGCTGGCTTATCGCGTGGCTAAGGCTCGGCTGTGAAATGCAGAGCTGCTCCGCCGCGCGCGTATAATGCCGCAGTTCGGACAGCTTCACAAAATATCTCAAATGGTCTAAGTTCATACTTTTTCCTTTCGACTGTAACAGAATTTTCTATCATATATAGATTATAGCACATACTATTAAAAAAATCTATAGTTTCATAGAAAATATTCATTTGCCACATAAATATAAAAGTGATAAAATTGATGTTGAACAAACATTTTCCTAAAAGGGGGCTTATATTATGTCAGAAAAAAAGCTTTTCCGAGGTGAGCTTGCGCTGATCGTTGCCGTGATGATAAACAGCTTCGGTGTTGTGCTTATGCTCTATTCAAACGCAGGTATTTCCGCAATTTCAAGTGTTCCCTATGCCTTTTCGGAGGTTTTCCCAAAGCTTACGCTCGGAACTTGGACTTATATTTTCCAGGGTCTGCTCGTTCTCAGCCTTATGATAATGCGAAAAAGAATAGTTCCGTCCTATCTTTTCAGCTTCGTTGTCGGATTCGTTTTCGGCGAGCTGCTTGACCTGCACAAAGCCTGGATAAACATTCTCCCGAGCGGTCTTGGCTGGCGTATCATGTGGTTCATCGTAAGCTATGTTCTTCTCAGCATCGGAATAGCACTCTCGAACCGCTGCGTTCTGCCGATAACTCCGACCGATCTTTTCCCGAGAGAATTTTCCGAGATAACCGGGATCGGCTACCCAAAAGTAAAGATAACGTTTGACATAAGCTGTCTTGTTGTTACGGCTGCGCTGACGTTCTTTGCACTCGGCCGTATCGAAGGCCTTGGCATAGGCACTGTTGCCGCTGCTTTCACAATGGGAAAAGCCGTTGGCATCTGCGGCGATTTTATAGACAGGCATTTCCGCTTTGAAAGCTTTATGACAAAAAAGAAAAATGCCGCTTAAAATGATCAAAACTCTTTTATAATAGTATCAACTGCATATTTATCCTTTATTTCGCGCAGGCGTTTCATGTGGGGCTGTCCCAGATGAAGTGTCTGCGCTTCTTTTGTTTCCCACTTTTCAAGCATGACAACGGTGTTCCCTTTTTCCGCCGATACAAAGTAGTCATAACCCAGACAGCCGCTTTCTCTGCGGATAGTTTCGGGAAGGTCTGCTTCGTATATTTCCTTTATAAATGTATCGGTGCAGTTTTCTTTGAGTTTATATATTACCAAAAGTTCCATACATTCTCCTTAAAGTAAAGTCAATTATAACAGAACAGGCTGCCAAACAGCTATTGTTGCAGGCAGCCTGTTCTTATGAAGAAATTTGAAGAAAATGACAAGCGAAATTAATTTTCGGCGGCGTCTTTTTCCTGCATCTTTGCGGTGAGCTTCTTCGCAACGAATACAAGCACGATAGCTGCCGCTGCAAGAACAGCCGAGCCGATAAAGCCCATTACATACGAATTCGTCTTATCATAGAAGCTTGCGCTGATCTTAGGACCGACGAACGCGCCTATGCCGTAGCCGATGAAGATAAGTCCGTAGTTGCGGTTATAGAACTTGCTGCCGAAAACGTTCTTTACGATCGGAGCGAATACAACGAGCAGACCGCCGAACGAGAATCCGACAAGGCAGATGCAGAGGATAAAGTACGGGAGGCTCTTTGCGAATGTGAGCATTATCATTGAAATGCCGTTGATAAGAAGAACGAGAATGAGCGAGTTCCAGCCTTTGAGCTTATCATAGATAAAGCCGAAGCCGATACGTCCTATCATATTCGCAAGGGTCATAATGCTTACGCAGAGAGCGGCAGTCATTGCGCTCTGACCTATCTGATTCTGTGCGATAGGCGAAGTTGCGCTTACCATCATTGTTCCTGCTGCGTTCGCGAAGATGAACATTATAACGAGCACCCAGAAAACAGGTGTCTTGACCATACCGGGGATATTGTAATTCTTCGTGTTAAGGACTTTAGCCTGCTCTGCGCTCGGTTTCCAACCCTCAGGCAGCCAGCCCTCGGGGCAGGGAACGATCATCCAAGCAACTGCGCCGATGCCGATAAGGAATACGACCGCGAGAATTTTGCATGTAGCCTGTGCGCCGTAGTTATTGATAAGTATCTGTGCAATAGGCGACATAATGAATGGGCCGCAGGAAGCACCTGCCTGAACAAGACCGGAGATAGAACCGCTCTTGTCGGGGAACCATTTGAGTGCCGTCGGAAGGCAGGCAGGATAGATAGTACCTGCGCCCGCACCTGCAAGAATACCATAGAAAATGTAAAGCTGCGGTATCGTTTCGGCAAAGCCCGTCAGGAACCAGCCTGCCGAGAAGAATGCAAGTCCGATGTAGATAGCCGTCATAGGCTTTAACTTTTCGGCAAGTATTCCGCCGACAAAACCCATAAGACAGTAAATAAACATATAAATAGTATAAGCCATACTGAAATCCGACTGGCTCCAGCCGAACTGTCCCGTAAGAGGAAGTGCGAAAAGGCTGAAATAAGCCGTTGCGGAAGTGAAAAGACTCTGTATCCAGACGCCTGCGAATACACGCCAGCGTGTTCCCTTTGTAATATTCATAGCTTTATCCCTCCGATATTACTGCTGAAGTGTGCCGAGGTCAAGACCGAGGTCACGGCCGCTGAACTTGCCTGCCGCACGGCTTGTACCGAGCCAGAATACCATATCGGAGATATCCTCAACATCGAGGAACGGTACGGAGTCGTACATTTCCTGCCAATCCTTGAAGTGCTTGCCCGTGAGGTCGTTGATGAACTCAACATAGCTTTCGGTTTCGCACATAGGAGTCTTTACCTTTGTCGGGCAGACTGTGTTTACAACGATGCCCGTGCCTTTAAGCTCCTGAGCAAGAGTTTTTGTAAGACCTCTTACGCCCCATTTTGCCATACAATATGTAGCAAGCTTAGGTGTGCCGTACATACCCGATGTGGACGAGATATTGATGATGCGTCCGAAGCCCTGCTTCTTCATATAGAGTGCGGCATACTTATCTGTTCTCCAAGTGCCGATGAGGTCGATATCGATAACTTTCTGCACCTGCTCATCGGTGAGTTCCCAAGTATAGCCGAAGTTGATAACGCCTGCGTTGGCAACAACAACGTCAATTCTGCCGAATGTTTCCCAAGCCTTTTCAAAGAGAGCCTTCATATCGCTGTCGGAAGTAACGTTTGCCTTTACTGCGAGAGCCTTTGCGCCGAGCTTTTCGATCTCCTGCACGGTAGCTTTGAAGGTATCGCCCTCGGGGTCCTGCATATCGGCAAGAACAACGTCAAAGCCGTTCTCTGCGAACTTGATAGCGTGAGCCTTGCCCTGTCCCATTGCGCCGCCTGTGATAAGTACAACTTTTCTGTCCATAGTTTTCTTCCTCCGAATTATAAAATTTGATCGCATGAATTTCATTTTATGAAACTGACTTTTCAAAATAGTCATATTTCATATTTCGTTTTGAATTATAGCACATACTTTTGTGAATTTCAATAGGTTTTTCTTATTTTCATTAATTTTATCTATAATTAAATATTTATTATTGTTTAAATCTATCAAATAGCAATTTCTTTAAATAAAATTTTTCACAAAAATTCTTTTCTTTACAATAAATTACTGTAAAAATTATGTCGTTCATAGTTGATTCTCACTAAAAAAATAATTGACAGCCTTTTTGGCTTATGGTAAAATAATAGTGGCTTTTTATGCAATTTTTCTATAACAGAAATTCAGAGTTTTACTCGTTTTATACTAAAAAGCAATTAAAAACTATACAAAAATCAAGCATGATATCGAATATATGGATTATGCAGTGATTTTTGTCTACAGTTTTATTGGACTTTAGTATTATATATTAATAAGGAGAACTTTAATGTTCAGAAAAAGAACGCTCCGCTCATTTTTTGTGAGCCTGATGCTGACGGCTTTATGCTGTCTGACGCTTGTCGGCTGCGCTTCCAAGACCGACAATGAGCTGCCGAAGCTTGTTATCGGCTGCGATAACTGCCGCCCGTACAACTACACCGATGAGGACGGCAACCCTGCAGGAATGGACGTTGACCTTGCAAAAGAGGCATGCCGCCGCATGGGGTACTAACCCGTTTTTGAACAGATAGAATGGAACAGACGCGATGTTCTTCTTGCAAGCGGAAAGATCGACTGCCTTTGGAGCTGCTTTTCTATGGACGGTCAGGAGGATCGCTATGCATGGGTAGGACCTTATATGTACAGCCGTCAGATCGTCGCGGTCATGTATGACAGCCCGATCAGGCATCTGAGCGACCTCGAGGGAAAAAGTGTTGCTGTCAGAGTAGGCTCAAAGGCGGAAACTACATTTCTCGAACACAGTGAAAATGGTGTTCCGCAGGTGCAGAATGTATATTGTCTGAACAATTTGAATGACGTTATCACAGCTCTGCGCAATGACTATGTTGACGCCTGCGCAGGCTATGCTGCCGCAGTAAGAGAACAGCTTCGCAATGCAGGAGTTGAATATCGTTTTCTCGATGAAGACCTTGCCCGTGCAAAGCTTGGAGTCGCTTTTTCAAAGGGCAGCGATGAGGGGCTTCGCAGCAAGCTTTCCGATGCCCTGGATGAAATGCTTGCCGACGGCACGACCGCTCGGATCCTGCAAGCCTACGGCGTTGATACCGACAAAGTCCTCGGAGGTGAAGAAAATGAGTGAGCTTCACCCAAAAAAATTCTTTCAGTTCACTATCTATAAGGCTGTCATTTTCGGCTTGGTACTCCTTTTGCTCACGGCATCGGTCACGGGACACAAAACAGCCATGGAAACGACCGTCATTGCCGAAAATACAATGGATACGCTCAAACAGCAGTGTTCAAGCTTCAATAAGCTCGTTGACTCCGACCGAACAAAGGGTCTTTTCCGTCTGACCGACCTGCTCCGCGATTTCAGTAACCGCTTGGCCGATGAACCATCTCTCGCCGATGATACCATGCTCGAACAGTATGTTGACAGCCTGCGTATAAGCGGCGTTACCCTGCTCAATGGCGAGCTGAAAACAGAAGCCTCCGGTCATACAAGACGCTTCAGCGACCCTGACTGGCAAAAAACCGATATCGGCAGCCGCTTTGCCGATATTATCACCTATCCGGCAAAAATTTTCGCCGAAAGAACGGAAGTGAACGGCGAATACTACGATGTCTGCGCAGTTGCACGAAAAGATGCGCCCGGCATTATCATCGGCTATTACAAACAGCCGTCGGGACTTATCTCCGACACGGAAAATGACCTTGAAAGCCTGCTCACGGGTCTTAACCTTGAGCAAAACGGTCACTATGCCATCATTGAAGACGGCAACGTAAGGGCAACGAGTGTGCAGTCAATGAAAGACAAAGCTCTTTCGGACGATGCCGTTTTGCAGCAGCTTTCCCATATTGAACAGAACGGAAAACTTCACCTTATAAAAGCGGACGGAAAGCACTACTGGGGTTATCGTTCCGCATACGAGGGCTACATAATCTGTATATATTACCCGTTCGCAACGGTATTCTCGGATTCGCTTTTTGCTTCTGCGCTTTTTGCGGCGGTGTATTTCTTCTTCTGCGTTCTGTATTTCGCTGTGCGAAACCGCACACTTTATGAAAATCAGGAAAAGCTCAAAGAAAGCAACCTCCGTCTGACGGAGAGCGTCCGGATGCTCAGATCACTGGAAACTATCTATTTCAGCCTTTTCTATGTTGACCTTTTATCGGACAGTTATAACACCATATATATTGCCCCCTGGCTTGAAAAGGCTATTCCGCAGAGCGGCGTTTATACAACGCTCAAAAACACGTTCCTCACCACTATGGTCGTGCCTGCATACCGTGAAGATATTGACCGCAGAATGTCCGGGGACTTTATCCGTAAAACGCTTTGCAAAGAAAATATCACCGCTGTTCGCAAAAGCTTTTATACCGACTATCAGGCACTGCGCGGCGGCGAGATAAAATGGTGCAGAGTCAGCGCTACTGTCGTTGATTTTGACGATGCCGGAATGCCCGTGCATATCCTTGCGCTCCTTCAGGACGTTGACAGTGAAAAGACCAAGGAAGCTGATTATCAGGCACAGATACTCAAAGAAGCGCACGAAGCCAAGGTCGCAAACCTCGCAAAGACGGAATTTCTCCGCCGAATCAGCCACGATATACGAACACCCGTCAACGGCATCAAAGGCTATATCGATATGGCGGCAAGTCACCCCGACGACCCCGAGATACAGGCTCACTGCCGCGAAAGCGCAAATGCCGTGCTTCACACCCTGCTTGAACTTGTGAACAGCGTCCTCGATATGAGCAAGCTCGAAAGTGATGAGGTTGTATTGGAAGAAAAACCGTTCGACCTTACAGAGCTTCTTGACGAGATAAACGCCGTTCTTAAACCGCAGGCGGCTTCAAAGAACATTGAATATGAGATCATGCGGCAGGACGGACTCGCTGTCAGTCACCTTATCGGCAGTCCGCGTTACCTGAGCCAGATACTCCTCAACCTTGCGAGCAACGCAATTAAATACGGCAGACCGGGCGGATATCTCCGCCTTAACACCAAGCTTATATCAAGCACCGGGCAGGAGGCCGTATATGAGTTCACCTGCGAGGACAACGGCATCGGTATGAGCGGAGAATTCCAGAAGCACCTGTTTGAGCCTTTCTCACAGGAGGCTCAGAATGCCCGAACCAAATATGAGGGTGTAGGACTTGGACTTTCCATCGTCAAAAAGCTTGTCGATGCGCTCGGCGGAACTATCACCTGCCGCTCCGAAAAAGATGTCGGCACGACTTTCCGCGTCCGACTGACTTTCCGCATAGATAAAGACTATAAAGTACCCGACCACCCCTCCGAAAAAAGCGATCACTCGGTATTGGAGGGCAAAAACGTGCTTCTTGCCGAGGATAACGAGCTGAATATGGAGATCGCGGAGTTTCTTCTCACCGACCGCGGCGCAAAGGTCACAAAAGCATGGAACGGAGAAGAAGCTGTTGATATCTTTGCCGCTTCCGAAACAGGATTCTTCGATATCATTTTTATGGATATAATGATGCCCGTAAAGGACGGCCTTACAGCGACCCGTGAGATACGTTCACTTGACCGTGAGGACGCAAAAACAGTACCTATCACGGCAATGTCCGCCAATGCTTTTTCCGATGACATACAGCGAAGCCTTGATGCAGGAATGAATGCGCATATCTCCAAACCCATTGACGAAGCGAAGCTGACCGCAACTGCTGAACTGCTTCTCAACGGGCGCAAGGCTGTTTTATCGTAAATACAAAGCTGCCGCCAACAAAATTTTAAGAGATACCGACCCGCAAAGTCGGTATCTTTTTTATATACAGAAATGCCTTTGAAGCATTTCAAAGAATACAAAAAGAGTATTGGACTTTTCAGATCTGCGGATATATAATAGAACCAACGAAATAAAATGCTTCCGCAAAGTGCCGAAAGGAGATGCCTTATGCCTATGACCGATGCCGAACGGTTCGGTGAATGCCTTGATGATATCGGCTGCCGCGAAAACGAAAAAGCGGAGCTTATGCACTGCCGATGCAATGATGATATCCCGGGGACGATACGTCTGCTCCGAAAGCGCAGACAAACTCTCCTTGATGCGATACACAAGGAAGAAAAACAGATAAGCTGCCTTGACTACCTTGTGTTCAAGCTCAACGAACAGCTTGAACAGCAGCTTGACGAAAACAAAGGAAAGTGATACTATGACGAAAGAAAAGCTTTTTTCAAAAAGAGTATTGAGCGTATTGACTGCGCTCTTCACCGCCGCTGCTTTATCGTCCTGCGCAAGCACTGACAGTACCGTCAGCGAGAGCGAAACGCAGACCTCGCAGGTAATTGATAACGAAGCCGCTCAGCCGACAGAAACAGAAACGGAAAGCTCATCGAAAACCGAAGCCGAACCTGCGGAAACTTCCGACGAAAGCAAGACCGCAGTTGTTTATTTCTCCGCAACGGGAACTACTGCCGAGATAGCAAAAATGATCGCAGACGAAACGAACGGCGACCTTTTTGAGATCGTCCCCGAAATGCCCTATACGGACGACGATCTCAACTACAACAACGATGACTGCCGCGCAAACGTTGAGCAGAACGATGATTCCGCGCGTCCTGCCATTGCGAACGACCTTTCCGCTGTCAGCGATTACGATGTCGTTTTCCTCGGACACCCTATCTGGTGGGGAACGAACCCGAGAATAATACAGACTTTCCTCGAAAGCTATGACCTCTCGGGTGCAAAGATCTACACATTCTGCACATCGGGAGGAAGCGGCATTGAAACGAGCGTCAGCGAACTGCAAAGCCTTTACCCCGAAGCAAACATCATCAGCGGAAAAAAGCTCAACGATGCGACAGCCGATGATATCCGCGAATGGGTGGAAAGTCTGAAACAATAAACTCGGAATTGTATAAGTTTTTCAAAAAAAAATTGGGAGGTTTTTTATGAAAGTTCTTATAATAAACGGCAGTCCGAGAGTTGGCGGAAACACCGCTCTCGCCGTGAACGAAATGACGAAGGTCTTTGCCGAGGAGGGCATTGAAGCCGATGTTATGCAGATCGGCGCAAAAGCTATCCGCGGCTGTATCGCCTGCGGAAAATGCTCCGAGCTTGGAAAGTGCATCTTCAACGATGAAGTGAACGAAGCGGCAAAAAAGTTTGAAGAAGCAGACGGTCTTGTCATCGCAAGTCCCGTTTACTACGCTTCGGCAAACGGAACACTGATATCTTTCCTTGACAGACTTTTCTACAGTTCAAATTTCGATATGTCGATGAAAGTCGGCGCAAGCGTTGTATGCGCCCGAAGGGGCGGCTGCTCGGCGACTTTTGATGAGCTGAACAAATACTTCACCATCTCAAATATGCCGATAGCTTCGAGCCAGTATTGGAACTCTATCCACGGCAGGGCAAAGGGCGAAGCTGACCTCGATGAAGAAGGAAAACAGACGATGCGCACCCTCGCACGGAATATGTCTTTCCTTATGAAGTCTGTTGCGCTCGGCAAGGAGAAATTCGGTCTGCCGAAAAAGGAAGACCGCGTTGCGACTAATTTTATTCGCTGAAAATTATACAATATAAAAGGACGGGTTTTATATGAGCAAAAAGGTCGTAGTTATCTCAACGAGCCTGCGCGGAAACAGCAACTCCGAACAGCTTGCGCGCTCCTTCGCAAAGGGCGCGGAGGACGCAGGAAACAACGTTGAATTCATCTCACTCAAAGGCAAAAAGATAGGCTTCTGTATCGGCTGTCTTGCCTGCCAGAGCAAAGGCGAATGTGTCATAAAGGACGATGCGCTCGCTATCGAGCAGGCAGTTCTCAACGCTGACGTTGTTGCATTTTCCACGCCGATATACTATTACGAAATGTCGGGACAGATGAAAACTCTTCTCGACAGAATGAATTCGCTCTATCCAAAGGATTACCGCTTCAGAGATGTCTATATGCTCTCGGTCGCAGCCGAGGACGAGGATCACACTCCAAAACGTGCCGAAAGTGGCTTGCAGGGCTGGATAGACTGCTTTGAAAAGGCAGAACTTAAAGGAACGCTTTTCGTCGGCGGAATGAACAGCCCCAACGATATAAACGGAAATGAAAAATTAAACAAAGCTTATGAAATGGGTGAAAGAGTATGAAAAAAATAACACAAACAGCAGGCAGAGATCAGCTCGGAGGTTTTGCCCCCGACTTCGCACACTACAATGACGATGTTCTTTTCGGCGAAAACTGGAACAATCAGGACATCGACCTCAAAACAAGATGCATCGTGACAATGGTTGCGCTCATGTCCTCGGGCATCACCGATAATTCGCTCGTTTACCACCTCAAAAATGCAAAGGCAAACGGCGTCACAAAGGCAGAGGCAGCTGCTATCATCACTCACACGGCTTTCTATGTCGGCTGGCCAAAGGGCTGGGCAGTTTTCAAGCTCGCAATGGAAGTCTGGAACGATGAAGCCGCAGATGACAGCGCAAAAGCCGCTCACGAAGCTTCAATGATGTTCCCTATCGGCAAGCCTAACGATGGTTTCGCACAGTATTTCATCGGTCAGAGCTACATTGCCCCGGTATCTACTTCACAGGTGGGCATTTTCAACGTAACATTTGAACCGAAATGCCGCAACAACTGGCATATCCACCATGCTGACAAGGGCGGCGGACAGATACTTATCTGCGTAGGCGGCAGAGGATATTATCAGGAATGGGGCAAAGAACCCGTTGAGATGCACCCGGGCGACTGCATCAATATCCCAGCAGGCGTAAAGCATTGGCACGGCGCAGCTCCCGACAGCTGGTTCTCACACCTTGCAGTTGAAGTTTCGGGCGAAAACTGCTCAAACGAATGGTGCGAACCCGTTGACAATGGACAGTACAGCAAGCTAAAGTAAAATTTTCTAAAAATATAATGGATATTATGGAAAAGATACATTTTGAACCCGATACGGACGGCTTTTACGGCGCATATTGGAAGTGCCCGACCCCGACCGACTGCGCGATCATCGCAATGATAGGCGATGACCCCGATGATTATCTCGCGAAAACAATGGTAAAATGGCTTCACGGCTTTGAACTTAACGTTATGTCAATGTCGCCTGCGAAAAAAGACTACGGACATCACAACTATCCGCTCGAAAGGATAGAAAACGCAATTAAAAAGCTTAAATCTCTCGGAAATAAGAAAATAAGCATTGTCGGCGCATCGACAACGGGAACGCTTGCGCTCACAGCGGCTTCGTATTTTCACGACATTACGCTGACGATAGGTCTGACACCGAGCGACTTTGTTTGGCAGGGCTTTATGCAGGGCAAAAAGGACGGCTGCAAGGAATGGCCTATCGAGGGTGAATCGCTTTTCACCTACAAGGGCGAGCCGCTCCCATATATGCCGTTCGTTTATCAGCACCCTCAATACTGGCAGGTGATCGCAAGCGAATCAAAGCGCACCGGTGATATGCTCAACTCGCTCAAGCTTTTTGACGACTCGGAAAAGGCTCACCCTATCACCGAGGACGAATTCATCAAGGTCGAAAACATCAAGGGCAAGCTTCTTCTCATCGGAGGCGACGACGACGTTCTCTGAAACGCCGGAAAATATATCCGCAGAATGGAGAAGCGTCTTGCCGAAAGACCGCACTCATGCGATGTTGAAGCAGTTGTTTACCCTCACGCTACGCACTATGTTTTCCCCGAAAGCCTGCTGAAAAAGATGTTCCCCGTCGGCTCGGGACTTTTCCTCAAAATGGCGTTCAAAGCCGCAAAACAGTACCCCGAAGAATGCAGGCAGGCGCGGATCGATATTGAGCGCAGAATCGTATCTTCTATCAATGAATGGAGGAATTCTTAAATGAAATACGCAGGTATGCCCATGGGAATGTGGACGCTTTTCTCAGGTTCGTTCACGAATAATCTCACCGAAATTTTCGGTATTGAAAAAAGCGACGCAAAGGAAATTGCCCGAAAAGCAAAGCCGAAATACAAGGAGCTGATCTCCGAACTCCCGGGGTTTGAAAAAGCCGACCGCTTTAAGATGAACATTGTCAACTGCGCTTTGCTCTGTGCGTTCATTCTCAATATGCCGCAGCGACCCGATGTTGAAAAGCTGACGGAATATTATAAGCGTTCAATGATGACTTCGCTTATGAAAAAATTCTGCCGAAAGAGCGGAAAGAAAAAGTTCACCGAAAAAGACCTTGACGGTATGCGCGCAACAGCCAAGCTCAAAGCCGCCGACCGCAACCCGTTCTCCTGGAATATGGACTTATTTGAATATCCCGACGGCAGCGGCTATGAGGCAAGATTCTACAAATGCGGAATATGCGAACTGACAAAAAAGCTCGGACTCTACGACCTCACCCCTGCGATGTGCAGGCTCGATTACACTATGAGCGAGGCAGGCGAAACAGCTGATTTTGTCCGTGAGTACACTCTCGCATCGGGCGGACCATACTGCGACTGCGGCTACAAAAAGAAAAAGTAATTTTCCCAAAACATATTGTATACAATCAACGTTTTATACTATAAGTAAATTTATATTACTTTACACATCATAATATAGTATTAATTTTATACTTGTTGTAAATATTATAGCTATCACAGCACCGAAGAGCAATGCTCCTGCGGTGCTGTTTTTTTCGAAAAATTTTTTATACTAAACACCATTTAAAATTTGGAAAAAATCAAGCCGATAATCTCGCATATATAGGATTTCGGCGCAAATTTTTTTCTGTATTTTATTGGTGTTTAGTATTAAATACCTCTTGACAAGAGTCCGGAAAAGGACTATAATATGCAAGTGTCCGTTTTCGGACTATATTTGAAGTATAAGGAAAGCTTCGCTTTGCCGTAAATAACGATCCGCCAAGCTTTCGCTTTCTTTATATAAAAAATGCAAAGGTGTGAATATATGAACATAGACGAATATATAAAACAGCTCGATGAGCAGATGAAAGAATATGATTCTATCTACCACGATGCCGCCGTGAAATACGGTCTTTCCGATACGGCAATGTGGATATTGTACTGCGTTTCGGACGATTCGGCAGTCTTTACCCAGCAGGATCTGTGCCGCAGATGCTTTTTTCCGAAGCAGACTGTAAACACTGCTCTCAACAGCCTTATCAAAAACGGCCACGCTCGGCTTGAACCTATCTCGGGAACGCGCAACAGCAAGCGGATAATCCTTACCGAAAGCGGAAAGGCTCTTGCCGCCGAAACGACCGACAAGATGAAGAAAGCCGAGAATACGGCTTACCGCCGCTTCACCGATGAGGAACTCAGCTTTTATCTCGATATGACCGCTCGGCTCAACGACTATCTCCGTGAAGAAACGGAGAAAATATTTTGAGAACCTGTCTTCATAAGAAATGTGTGCGGATTTTCGAGCATAATTTTGTTGCAGAGTAGGCAAAAATCCGCAGGCGGGCTTTCGCCCGGCAAGGATTTTTAACGCAGTCTGCGACAAAATTTGCCGAAAAGACGTGCGCATATGCTTGTGAAGACGGGTTCTGAAAGGTAGATGCAAATGACAAAACCTATACAGCTTTCAGACCACTTTAATTTCAGACGGCTGTTCAGATTCACCCTGCCGTCCATTGCGAGTATGATATTCGCTTCAATATACGGCATATCTCATTGTCATACGCAAATTAAAGATCAGCGTTTTTCAATACTTTAAGGCAGTTTGAAAAATTATTGAGCCTGCTCATAACAATACTCACTTTCCCCCATTATCCCCATCTTTTTTCTTATGGGAAAAATGTATCTCGGGCATTGCGAGGTTATCGTAGAATATCCCCGATGTGCTTTCATCATCGTCAAGCTTCTCTTCTTCATCGTTGGTATGTATTTCGGGAACGGCGAGGTTCTCCGAAGCGAATGTAAGATGAGTTTTCTTCTTATTCTTTTTAAACATAAGACTGACCCCTTTTCCTAAAGGCATTTACAATAGATTTATAAAGAACGTTACGCAAAGGCTGTTGAGAAAATCCGCGAACATTGAGCCTATTATCGGCACAAGGATATATGCTTTTACCGATGGCGCGAATTTTTCCGTAAGCACCTGCATATTCGCCATTGCATTAGGAGTTGCGCCCATTCCGAAGCCGCACGTTCCCGAAGCGAGAACAGCCGCATCATAATTTCTTCCCATAACATTATACACAACGAAATATGTGAACAGCCCCATAAACACCACCTGCACGAGCAGAAGCACAACGAGCGGAAGTGCAAGCTCCGCAAGCTGCCAGAGCTTCAGCGTTATCATCGCGATGCCGAGGAACATCGAAAGGCAGATACCGCCGATGTCGTTTATTTCGCCGATATGGATATCGAATTTTCCCGTAAATTCGCTTATGTTTCGCATAACGGCAGCGATTATCATTGCGCCGATATATATCGGGAACGTCATTCCCGTTTTGGACAACAGCCACGATACGACCGTTCCCAGTCCCATTGCTATTGCGATCTGATACGCCGCAGGGGCATACATACTTACCGAACGGTGCTTCTTCTCTTCTTCCTCAACGAGCGGTGTTTCGTCCTCTGCGACAGCGGTTTTGAGAAGATCATGCTTTACTATGAGCCTGCGTCCGAGAGGGCCGCCCATAAGCGAACCTGCAACAAGTCCGAACGTTGCTGCCGCCGTGCAGAGCGTAGTTGCACCGCTCACACCGAGGTCTTCAAGGACTGGGCCGAACGCGCCCGATGTTCCATGTCCGCCGACCATTGGTATCGAACCCGTGCAAAGTCCTATCAGTGGGTCAAGTCCCATCAGCTTTGCGACGCCTATTGCAATGAAATTCTGTCCGAGTATAAGCGTTATGACGCACACGAGGAAGATAACAAGGCTAATTCCGCCGCTTTTGAGTATGCGAAGATTTGCCTGAAAGCCTACCGATGTGAAGAAGATGACCATGCATACCGTTTTCAGTGTTTCGTCAAAATCAAATTCGACAACTCCCGTTACATACAATCCGAGCGAAAGCAGGGCGAACAACATTCCGCCGATAACGGGCGAGGGTATGCAGAAATGCTCGAGAAGCTTTATTTTCTGCTTCAGAAATCCGCCGAGAAACAGAACGCCGACCGCAACGGCGAGCGTCTGATACATATCAAGATGTAATGTGTACATACGCCCTCCTTAGTCCTGCGCAGCACCCGGACGGTCTATCTCCGCCTTGTCTGCATTCGTATTTACCGTAACGCCCTGCTCTTCATAAAAGCCTGCCGCGCCGCTGTGAAAAGGTATCGAAATGCCGCTGACTGCAAAGTCAACATCAAATTCCGATGCGCTCGTTGCATAGTGAAGATCCGAACTGTGGTCAAAAAGTATTCTCACGAGCTGTTCGGCGGTGTCGTCCGAAATTCTGCCCGAAGCCACAAGAACAGCCTTTACGCCGACCGTGCGGACTTCCTCCGTCTGACCTGCGTAGGTGTTTGCGGGTATCGTGCAGGCAGTGTAGTCCGAACCGCCGTCCGTCATTCGCGCGATAATTTTTTCATCAAGCGAAACAATGCGTATCTCCGTTTCCTTTGCAAGCTCCGTTACAGACGTAGTCGGCAGACCTGCCGTGACAAAGAAAGCGTCTATCGTGCCGTTTTCGAGAGCCGCCGCAGAGTCGGAGAACGAAAGGTTTTCTTTCTTTACCGAACCGTTCACAATACCGCCCAGCTGCATTATGAGCTCAGCATCTTTCAGCGTTCCCGATTCCTCCTCGCCAACGGAAACAGTCTTTCCGTAAAGGTCGGAAACGGTGTAAATATCGGAATCCGCTCTTACGATGAGCTGACATTCCTCCGTGTACAAAGCCGCAAGCGCGCGAATACTTCTGCAAGGCATCTCGGCGAAGCTGTTCTCACCGTTGTAAGCCTCCGTGAGCATATCGCTCTGCACAACGGCAATGTCGAGAAAACCCCGCTGAACCAATCTAAGGTTAGCCGCCGAACCTGCGGTAGCTTTTACCTCGACCGACAGCTTTTCGTTTTCCGCGCCGATAAGCTGAGCATAAGCACTGCCGTAAGCATAATAATTTCCGCCGATGCCGCCCGTTCCGAACGCAAGCTTGTCTGCGCTTCGGCATGAACACATCAGCAAAGCGCAGACCGCCGAAAGCAGTATGCACATCAGCTTTTTTATATTCTTCATCAAAACTTACCTCTCCTTTGTCAGCGGATATTTTCTGCTGACTTCACATTTTGTCCCCAAAAGCAAAAAAACGTTTCCTGAATTTTATTGTATCATATTTCCGCTGAAAAGTAAAGAAATTGCGTTGCTTCAGCTTTGTTTTTCCGTGAAATACCATCAAAATTGCTGTATTTTTGCCGAAGAAACGTTAATCTTGACTTATTTTGAAGCTTTTTTGCCAATTTTTCCGTTTTTTATTGATTTTGTGTTATATTATGGTATAATTATTGTATAGCTTTTTTCATAGAAAAATAAACGCCCTTGAAGGCAGTAAATATATGAGCAATTTAAGTGATAATGACATTCGTGAATATTTCCGATCAGGCAGTATGGGATTCTGGAAGTTTGAACTTGAAAACGGCAAACCGCCCAGACTCTATGCCGATGCGGTCGCAAAATCGCTGTTCGGTACTTCAGAGGATATGCCGCCCGAGGAACGCGCCGTTTTCCTGGTCGCTCACGTCCACCCCGATGAGCAGGAGCTTTTCAATGAATACTTCACGGGACTTCTCGAAAAGGAATCGGAGATAATCTACCGCTATATACACCCTGTTTCGGGCGAAATGTATGTCCGCTGTACAGGCAGATGCATTTCACGCTCGGGCAATATAGCAACTATCGTCGGCTACCACAGCAAAATAACGGACATAATGCGCCTTGAACCCGACAAGCTTCTCGAAAACAAACTCGAACGCACCAACCGTGACCTGCAAAAAGAACAGCTCCGACAGAATGATTATCAAAAAGAGCTTATGGATATGGTAAGCTGTGGCATTTTATCCTATACTATCCCCGAACACCGTATTCTTCACATGAATGCGGAAGCCCTCCGCATTTATGGTATGAGCTGCATCGAAGAAGCTCAGACCTATCTTAAAGATATTTTCAAAGATATCACATATATCGACCCGAAAGTTCCCATAATGCTGCGCAAGCTTTGCCATGAAAAAGATACGCTCGACTTTGAGTGCATCATCACGAACGGAAAGGGCGAAAAAACCAATGTCCTCGCAAAATCCGAGGTATTCGTCACTCCGCAGGGCGAAACCTCTGTCGTAACGACCTTTATCGACATTTCGGAAAATGTCACATTGAAGAACGAAAAAAGTATCCTTGAAGCACTCTGCACAGACTACACTTCCGTATATTTCTGCGACCTCGCCGCCGATACCATGACAAACTTAAAATGTGACAGCGAACATTGCGCTTTTGAAACACTTTCCGATCCGGAGGACCGTATGCGCGGCTTCACATACTGTATGACGCGCTTTTACGACAGATTCGTCATAAAGGAATCCGCGCCCGATTTCACGGAAAAAATGAACGCAAAATACATTATGGATTTCCTTTCACATAACAAGCGTTTTGTTTACCGCTACCGTTCAAAACCCGACCTGCTCGGAAATGAGCATTTTGAGATGCAGGCTGTGCGCCTCAACACCGAAGGCGGCTTCAAGGTCGTTATCGGGTTCCGCTATATCGACGATATCCTCCACGAGCAGGAGCGACAGAAAGAACAGCTTGAAACCGCTCTCGCTCAGGCACAGTTCAACAACGATATAATCGGCGCTATCAGCAAAATTTAACGAGGCATCTATCATCTTGACCTTGAAAAAGGCATCTATCAGGAGATCTCTTCGGAGATAGGTCTGCATAAATTCAAGGATAAGGAAGGAAGCATTGCCGAAGCTTTGGCAAAATCAAATGAGGATATCGTTGCTCCGGAATTCAAAGCACCGCTCAAAATTTTCAACGACCTTTCAACCCTCCCCGACCGTCTGAAAAAACACGAAAGCGTTTCTATCGATATCCGCACGACCTATAACGCATGGTATCTTCTGCGATATATCGCCAAGAACCGCGACAGCTCGGGCAAGGTCACAAGCGTTCTGTTCGTTGTCCTTGAAAACAATGAAGAAAAGAACAAGGAGCTTGAATACCAGTGTCAGCTTCTCCTCACAGCCGAGGATGCAAAGCGCGCAAACATCGCAAAAACAGATTTTCTGCGCCGCATGAGCCACGATATCCGCGCCCCGATAAACGGCATCATCGGTATGCTCTCTATCGCGGAGCATTACCCCGATGATCTCGAAAAGCAGAGCGAATGTCGTGCAAAGATAAAGCAGGTCTCGGGCTTTCTCCTCGAGCTTATCAATAATATCCTCGATATGAACAAGCTCGAATCGGGCAGACTTGTTCTTGAACACAAGCCGTTTGACCTTATGGATATTTTGACGAGGTCAATAACCTCACCGATATTAACGCACAGGAATACGGCCTTACGCTTTATACCGACAACAGCAGTCTTGAACATACGCATCTTATCGGCAGTCCGCTCCACCTGCGCCAGATATTGCAGAACCTCGCAGGAAATGCGGTAAAATACAACCGCGCAGGCGGAAGCATATCCGTGACCTGCCGTGAGCTTTCCTGCAGGGACGGCAAAGCCGAGCTTCAATTCATATGCGAAGATACGGGCATCGGCATGAGCGAGGAATTCCAGAAACACGCTTTTGAAACATTCACGCAGGAAACGAGCCGCTCACGAAGCACATATACGGGAACGGGTCTTGGACTTGCCATCACAAAACAGCTCACCGAGCTTATGGGCGGAACAATAACCCTCGAAAGCAAACTCGGCGAAGGCACAAAATTCACCGTTGACCTCACCTTTGATATCGATGAGGACTATGCTGCCGCCCCTGCCGATGAAACAAAACAAAGCGAGAACTCACTCAACGGCGTTCGTATCCTTATCGCCGAGGATAATGATATAAATATGGAGATCGCACGGTTCATGCTTGAAAAGAACGGTGCTGTCATCACCGAAGCGTGGAACGGCCGTGAAGCCGTTGAAATCTTCGCCGCATCGGAGCCGAACTCGTTCGATATTATCCTTATGGATGTTATGATGCCCGAAATGGAC
Organism: uncultured Ruminococcus sp.; assembly: GCA_945868475.1. GTDB lineage: Bacteria > Bacillota > Clostridia > Oscillospirales > Ruminococcaceae > UMGS363. Next base: position 45,368 of record CAMBLM010000010.1, read on the forward strand.
GGCCTAACTGCCTCACGCGAGATACGCTCATTGGATCGCGCGGACGCGGCAAAAATACCGATCTTCGCAATGACCGCGAACGCCTTTCAGGAGGATATCCGCCAAAGCAGGGACGCAGGCATGAACGAACATTTCTCCAAGCCTCTCAACGAGCGTGAACTGCTCAGTGCGATTTGCGGATATGTGAATAATACTAATCTCTGATCGTTCTATAGACAAAGCCGACAGATAGAATAAATCCAATCAGGTCACTGTGTGGACAAGGTCACTGCGTGGACAAGGTCACTGCGTGGACCTTGATAACGACCGCAGTAAGGCTTGCCGCCTTACAAGGGAGTTAGACGCCGAGTGGATTTATTATAGCCGAGAATTTGTCTATAGGTTGATTAGAGATTAGTATAAATAAGCAAAGCAGAGTCAGGTCTTTGGCTCTGCTTTTTTGCGTAAACAGACCTATTGCTTTTTCCGAAAAAATATAGTATAATAACCTTGGAAAATAAACGAAAGGAGAAGCCTTATGCAGATATCGAGCAGATTTACGCTTGCTGTCCATATCCTCGCCTGCCTAGATAAATTCGGCGGTGAATACAAGGTCACGAGCGATTTTCTTGCAGGAAGTACGAACGTCAACCCCGTTATTGTCAGAAAAATTCTCGGTCAGCTCAAAAGCGCAGGTCTTGTTGAGATCGCAAGAGGTTCGGGCGGCGCATCGATAACACGTCCGCTTGGGGATATAACCTTTCTCGATATTTATAAAGCCGTCGAATGTATTGACAACGAGGGACTTTTCCATTTTCACGAAAACCCGAATGAGAACTGCCCCGTCGGACAGAATATCCATGCCGTTCTCGATGATAAGCTTGAACGCGTGCAGAGCGCAATGGAAAAAGAGCTTGCTTCGATAACGCTTGAGGATGTAAAAAACGACCTCTCAAATATTCTGAATAAAAGCTAAAATTCGGACTGTTTTTGACCAAAAACGCAGTCCGAAAATTTTTTTGAAAAATTTTGTTGTAACTATTGACATTACAACAAACATCTGCTATAATATAGTTGTAACAAGGATAGTTACAACTATATTAACGGAGGAATCAATTATGAGTAATTACAGCAAAACAACAGTTAAACCCGATGCAAGAACTGAGCTTCACGATATCCTTTCCCTCACGGGCGCAGAGGTCAGCATAAACAACCTCCCTGCAGGCGCAGGCGTTCCGTTCGTTCATTCGCATAAGAACAACGAGGAAATATATGCGGTAGTTTCAGGCAGAGGAAAAGCCGTTATCGATGGAGAAACCGTTGAACTTTCCGCAGGTGACTGGCTCCGTATCTCCCCTGCTGCAAAAAGACAGTTCTCCGCAGCCGAGGATTCGCCTATCACATTTTTCTGTATTCAGGTAAAGGAAAATTCGCTCGGCGGCTACACTCAGAATGACGCTGTTGTTGAATGACCGCAAAAAAGGCGCATTTCACATCGAACAATTGATGCGAAATGCGCCTTTTTACGGCTTAATTGTTATACAAATAGTATAAACATTGATATTTTATACCATAATCACTTACTCCAATGCTTCAGCTTGGGGAGATTTGCTTCATAGTAAGCCCTTGCCTGCTCGGGTGGGAACTGCTCGCTTGAAAAATGCTCAACGAGAAAATCCACAAGCTGTTCAAGGCTCGTGTAGACGAATTTGCCGTCCGTGTAGCACCACTTGCAGTAATCCTCGTTGAAGCCGCCGTCCGTGTCCCTACCCGTTGTCGAATCATCGAGCGGCATACCGCAGCACTGGCAGATAATACTAATTTTTAATCAAAGTGTAGACAAAAAATCGGCGCAAAAGCCACATATGCGAGCTTTTGCTTGTTTTTTTGTACACTTTCGGTTTAAAAATTAGTATAAGCTGACGGGCGAGCCGAGCAACGTGTTTATCGAAACGTCAAAAAGCTTTGAAAGAAGCTTCAGCGTTTCCGTGTTTGGCTGAGTTTCGCCCGTTTCCCAGCGTGATACAGCCTGACGGGTGACGAACACCTTTTCCGCAAGCTCAGCCTGCGACATTCCGTTTTTCGTGCGAAGCTGTGCAATGATATCCTTTGTTTCCATAAATGAATTATCCTTTCCGATGTCAGATTTGTTTCTGTTCAAATAATACCACGGCTTGGACGGAAAAGCAAGCAACTGTCTGTTGCACCTAAACGTGCATATACAAAAGCGGCGGCTCTCTTTTTAATTTCGCTTATTTTCGGTTTTTCACTCATTTATTTTTCTCCGAAATAATTTTTTTCAAGATACTGCTCGGGAAAATGATAGCTTTTATATCCCGATAATTCACCGCTCTCAAACGCCTGCTTTTTCAGCTCATAGCCGACTTTCCAATTATCGGAGTAAAAATTCAGCATTTCAAGCAGGCGGCTGTCGGATATCACAGTCGGGCAGGGGCTTTTGATGTTTCTGAAACGCTCCCCGGGAAAATATTCGCCGCAGGTGAGCAAAAAGCTCAGATGCTTCGTGAGGATAATATAAGCCGCATCGTCAAAATCATTGCCGCACCTTTTCAGCCCCTCGGAAAGAGCGTAGGTCTTTGTGAGTATCACGCCGCTCTCCTCATCCAATACACCCGTTAAAAGGTTCAGGTTCTGATAAGATAAAAAATCGTCCTTTTGAGGTTTTACTTTTTTTATTATTCTTTTGCGGAGCTTGTCATCGAGAAGTATCCATTTCATTTTTAGCACCTTGACCTTTCAGTATCTTTTTAATTTCGTTCAAATCTTCCGCAAAGTAAATGCCCTCCTGCCGCTCTTTGGAGGAAAGACCGCTTTCAATCATACGGTCCAGAAGCTCTTTCAGGCTGTTGTAATATCCGTTCAAATTGTAAAGAATACACGGTGCGGAAAGCTGTTTGAGCGACACCTTTGACATTATCTCGGAAATTTCTTCAAGCGTTCCCGTGCCGCCCGGAAATGCGATGAAAGCCTCTCCAAGCTCTGTCATCTTCGCCTTTCGCTCGGACATATCTTTCGTGACGATCAGCTTTGTAACGCGGTCGTATTCAAAACCTGCATCGATGAAAAACTGCGGCTCTACGCCCGTTACCGTTCCGCCTGCGTCAAGAACGCTCTCCGCCAAAATCCCCATAAGCCCCGACTTTGAGCCGCCGTAAACGAGCGAATTTCCACTTTCGCCTATCCATTTTCCAAGCTCTCTTGCGGCGTTTGCGAATGACTTGTCATTGCCCTCGCTCGCTCCGAGATATACGGTTATGTTCACAGTACCGCCCCCTTTTTAATGAAAAATTTTTTACATTATATCATATCAGCAAAAAATTGTAAACCATTGCTTTCCGAATCATTGACATTTTAAAAAAATCATTGTATAATAAAGTCGCAAAAACTGTTTTTTCGTATTTTATTTGCATTATTTTTACAGAAAAATATTCGGAGGTAACATTGTTTATGACTATCACGAAAAAAATCAGTATAATGGCTGCTGCTTGCACCGTCATTGCTTCCATAGCCGTCGGCACACTCGCCAATTTTAACGCAAATACCGCCCTTACCGAGGACAACAACAAGATAATGGTCACTGCCGAGAGCAGCATAAGCTCCAATATCAACGCATATCTGGACAAGATCGAACAGTCGGTCGATACCCTTGCCGAGGTCGCAGTAACCAACCTTGACGACTTCAATTCATTCAAGACAAGCAGTGCTTATGTCAATGAATACACCGAAAGCATCGAATCTCTCCTTCTAAGCTCCGCAAGCAACACAGACGGCGCTATATGCGCTTACATAAGATACAACCCCGATTTTACCGAGCCGACCTCGGGTCTGTTTCTTACCCGAAACAGCACCGAAGAAGCTTTCCAGAGCGTTACTCCGACCGACTTCAGCACCTTTGACAAGACCGATCTTGCCCATGTCGGCTGGTATTACACTCCCGTAAACAACGGCGAACCTACTTGGATGAACCCCTACCTCAATGAAAACGTCGGCATCTATATGATCTCCTACGTTGTTCCGCTTTTCCATGACAACGTAAATGTCGGTGTCATAGGTATGGATATCGACTTTACAATGGTAGAAAACCTTGCCGAAAGCAATACATCTTATAACACTGCAATGCCTATCATCGCAGACGGCAGCAACAATGTTATGTACGGCAAGGATATGGAATTCGGCACAAGCCTTGAAAATTATTCCGCTTCGCTCACCGATAAACTTACGGAAGCCTCTGTTTCCGACCCGATCGTATGCAAAATAAACGGTATTGACAGAGATGTTGTTTTCAGCACACTCGACAACGGAATGAAGCTTATCTATACCGTTGAATCCTCCGAACTTTCACAGCAGACTGTCCACATGGTAATGATGATGCTCATCGCAATAATATTCGTTGCAGTCGTTACAGCCGCAGTTGCTGTCTTCGTATCCGTAAAAATGACCCGTTCGCTCCGCGATATCAACCGTGCCGCTCAGAAAGTTGCCGCAGGCGAGCTTGACGTTACCGTTAAAGCTACCTCAAAAGACGATATCGGCGTTCTTGCGAACAGCATCAGTCAGACCACCGACCAGCTCCGAAATTATTCGGGATATATCAGCGAGCTTTCCGATGTCCTCAATAAGATCGCAGACGGCAATCTCGATATAAACCTTACAATGGAATATAAGGGCGAATTTGAAAAGCTCAAAAACGCACTTGAAAATATCACAGCCTCCCTCAACTCCACGCTCGTCAATATCAACGATGCCGCAGATCAGGTTTCGGGCAGCGCAGATCAGGTTTCAAGCGGCGCACAGGCACTTGCACAGGGTTCGACCGAGCAGGCAGGTGCTATCGAACAGCTCGTTGCAACTATCGATGAAATGTCCGACCAGATAAAGACCAACGCCGAGCAGGCTGAACAGGTCAGCGCAAGTATGGATAAGATCGGCGAAGAAGCTAACCTCAGCAACGAGCGTATGAACACTATGCTCAACGCTATGAAAGATATCACCGATAATACCGACCGCATCAGTGCTATCATCAAAACTATCGAGGATATCGCATTCCAGACAAATATCCTCGCCCTCAATGCAGCAGTCGAAGCTGCCCGTGCAGGTGAAGCAGGCAAGGGCTTCGCAGTTGTAGCCGATGAAGTAAGAAACCTCGCATCGCGCTCCGCCGAAGCTTCGCAGAATACCTCCGCCCTTATCAGCAGAACAATGGAAGCCGTAGAAAACGGCTCGCAGATAGCAAATCGGACCGCTGAATCGCTCCATACAGTTGTAACGAATATCGGCGAGATAATAACATCTATCGACGATATCGCGAACAGCTCGCGCGACCAGTCCGAAGCTATCACCCGTGTAAATACCTCGGTTGAACAGCTCTCCGTGGTAACGCAGAACAACTCCGCATCTTCCGAAGAAAGTGCAGCCGCCGCAGAGGAACTCGCAGGTCAGGCAAATACACTGAAACAGCTCACGGGAAAATTCACTTTGAAAGAATAAGATATTATACTATAAAATAAGCCGCCCCTGCGTGTAATACTAAGCACCAATAAAACTATAGACAAAAAATCGTCGCATAATCCACATATGCAAGATTATGCTCGATTTTTTGTATAGTTTTTAATTGGTTTTTAGTATAAAATGCAGGGGCGGCTTTGTACTGTTTTGATTAACCGACCGCTTTTTCTTCGTGTTCACTCTCACGGAGTCCAAGCTCATCAACAATTTTGCTCTCGTCAGTAAGTCCTATGTAGTATGCCGTCAATCCGCTTACCTCGTTCGATACCTTATCATAAAGATATTCCCCCGTGCCAATATCGGAACAGGTGTACATTATCTCGTTCGGGAGCTTTTCCGCAACATAGTCAAGTGCTTTGCCGTCAATGCCGAAATATTCGTCCTCCATATAAAGATCGGGTGCACCGAATGTATGCAGAATCTCGTGCGCATAAACCGCAGGACAGTTCACCAAGCCGCTGTCTATGTTGTAAAGATACACGACCTCATAAGGATAGTCCATACCCTCGTACCAGTTCCGTGTGCAGGTCACGGCTTCGGTGTTTTCATCGGTATTCAGAATGAAAAAGAATATCAGATTGTCCGCATCATACTTTTTCATTATCGAATCGGTGTCGATACTCTCATCAATGAAACCACAGACGTCTGTATCAGTGTAATTCCAGTCCGTCATATCATCATCGAACGATACACTGTAGAAAAGGTCATCGTTCTCCTGAAAATCGGTGATGAATTCTGCCGACTCTCCATAGTCCGCAACTGTCTGCTCGATGAAATCCGCCGCAATTCCCATATAGTTATTGATATTGTCGATAGCCGCAAGGTCAGTTTCAGACTCAAAATTCCACGAATAGTTCGGGTCATCTCCGAAAATGCTGACAATAACCGTCCTGCCGCAGGGCGTTTCTGCCGAACCGTGAACAAATTTCGCCGCCTTGCCCGAATCATCGGAAACCGCAGTTTCAGCGGCATTTACGACAGTATCAGCTGTGTCGGGAACTATCAGAACCGCAAGCGTCAGTATGACAGCCGCTATAATAACGCCCGATATAATTTTAATCTTCATATAATATCGCTCTTTTCGGAAATCAAGCTTTGTTCTTCTTTCATATTCCTCTATCAGAATCGGCTGAATAAGCGGGTATGTCCATTCTGTCGGAAGCTCATCAAACAGAACGACCTGCTCCATTTCGCTGTGCAATTCGTCTGCGAACTCCGTTATATCCGCAAAATAAAGCATACCGTAGGTTTCCTCACCCGAGGAATTTACCCTGTTTTTGCCCGTTACCGAGTAAACACATATCGGCTCTATCGTGAATTTAAGTGCACCTGTTTCCTCACGCAGTTCACGTTTTGCCGTTTCATCAATCAACTCTCCGACCTCTCTGTGTCCGCCCGGAATTTCGTATGTTTCCCGTTCCTTATGCTTGCAGAACACCCATTTGCCGCCCGACTTTGCAATTATAACAGCAAATTTCAGCAGAGCGTCATCGACTTTCTTATAAAATTTTACTTTCATAGCCGACCCTCACTCTCCACCGAAAAGCATCTGCGCAATATGCCGCCCGTCAACGTTTCCCATTTTCAGCCCGTCAAGGCAGTAATGACAGTAGCAGACCACAGTGTCCGTCTTGTAACGACTGCAATATTCCTCCATTATCCGCTTCTGCTCTTCCTCAGTGTGAGGTTGAAAAAGTCCCTCGATGTTCTGTGCATAGTGTTTCGGTGCTAATTTAGGATTTCTCGGAAGCTCCGTCATATAAAGCGTTGCTCCGCAGAAGTCCGTTTCAAGATGATTTTTCTCGTTTTCGATGTATTCAATGTTCATTTTGGAGAGCAAACTGCGCACTGCCGCCTGCTCTTTCGGGCGGTCTTTCGACCTCCAGCAGTCCTGAACAGTCACTTTCAAACCCGAATAATCGGGAAAAACGAACTGCCCGTCCCCGTCGATAAGCTCCCATATCGAGTGAACATTTTCAACGTGAAAATACTCCTCGGCAATGTTCGTGCAGTTGTGGCATATAGACCATATCTCGTCCTCGGGCGAAAAGTTCTTCATGTGCGGAAGTGCTTTCCAAGCGTCCCTCAGCTCGCCCTCGGGCATTTTTCCCTCGTAAAATTTAACTTTCCAGGACGGCGTACAGCACCGTATTATCTCGATATCGCCGCACTCGGTAATGTAATTTTGTATCTTCCTGCTCAGCTGCGGAAAACGCGAGGTGAACATACAGCTTGCTATGTAGTATTTCATAAAAAATATCTCCATTTTGTTTAAGGTCAAAATGTTTTGCAGGTCTGTTCACCTGCTCGGTAAATTGGAATTTGTGGGTAAGTTAAAAGTAAATATAAGGTTGTATTGTTTAATGAAAACAGATAAATATATTATTTATTAGAACAAGAGTATATAACCGGGAAATTATATATATCATCAAAATATATGACAACTTTTTCTCCCTCATTAATCTTTGAAAAATCTTTTCTATCACAACATATGTTTTCATATATATTTTCGTTGATTTCGACTGTGCAAAAGTAATACTTGCAGACAGTTTGAGATAATGTATATTTATGCTTGTATGTGCCTAATTCAACAGTATTCTCATAAGGCATAAATACACGTCCTCTGCCTGAAACTCTGGCACAGCGAACAGTTTTTTCTTTGACGATTCCATAGCAAGCATATAAATTTTTTTGTTTAAAGGATTCAATTGTCATTGGTAAACATAAAAATACAAAAAACAATATAAATAAAAGTGGAACTTCTTTTTCTGTTACCCAATAATAAGGAATAGATATAATCATTATTATTGATAATATAGAAAAACTGATTTTAAATGATTTTTTTCCACTTTTCTTGTATAGCATTTTTATTTCAGTTTCTGGTAATTCTTCTTTATCTACAATAGCCTTAAAATTTGTTTCATAGAGTTTCATATTTATTACTCCTAAAAAATCTTAAGCATATTAAATTCCGATTTTTCGGGCAAATTTCCCACCTGTTTGCTTAATTATACCACATCAGTTTTCAAATGTAAACAAAAACAGTCAAGTTTTAGCTTGACCGTTCTCAAAATATTTGAATTTTTACTTTTTCCATATCATAAGAAAATCCTTCTCGCCCACGGCTTCGTCAAGTCCCTCGCTCCGAACCGAGAATCCCTCTCTTTGATAAAAGCGTATCGCCCTAATGTTTTTCCGATACACATTCAAGCGCAGTTCCGACTTTCTGCTTTTCGCGTAATCAAGCAAGGCTTTGCCTATCCCACGCGACTGCATTTCATCGGAAACAAAAATGCCCTCGATATATTCGCCGTCCAGACCTATAAAGCCATGCATCTTTCCGTCACTCTCATAAACATAAACTTCCGCCTGCGGAAACATTTCTTTCACAATATCAAAATTGCCGCGCCAGTATTGCTCCGAAATGAAATCGTGCGCTTTCAAATTTGTATTGAGCCATATCTCGGCTGCTCTGTCTATATCCGATTTTTGCAATTTTCTTATCATAGCTTGTCTTTCCCGTCAGTTTTCTCTACGTTTTATTAGTGTTTAATATTATATACGAAAAGCACCGTCCACTGAATATCATACTGTGCCATAATATATGCAATTCGCGCCGGTTTGATTATAGCATATTATTTTGCAAAAGTAAACAAAAAGCTCCGTACCCGAAATCGGATACGGAGCAATTTTTAGCTATAAACTAACCTTAGAGGTTCGATTACTTGTTTTCAGCAATAGCTGCCTGTGCAGGTGGAGTATTAGGGATAAGTTTTTGGCAAACAACGGATTATTGCGGATTTCCGCAGGTAAATTCAAAGAATTATCCTCTGATATATGTAAAAAATCGGGGACTCCCGAAGGAGTCCCCATAATTTCGCCGTCAATCGAAATTACAGGGCATCTCTTATTTCCGTCAACGCTGATATTCATATCTGTGTTGGCATTTTTATTATAGCTGAAATTCCATATAAAACGGTTATTTTCAACCAATATAGAATTTACGATTTCGTTAAAGAGGTCGGAAGAATATTCAGGTGAACTCATATCCACCATTCCTGCGAGAGCCTGAGAAACTGCTGTCATATCACACATACAGTTTTCAAAAAGTTCCTGTTGTTCTCCACATCTTGCTTTTTCGTCCTTGAACTTCTGTAAGTCCGCAGAATAGGTTGCTTTAAACTCAGCAAATTCTTCCTTGCTAATCTGACCGTCAGTAAAAAGGTCAATAAGATTTTTTAGCTTCTTTTCAGCCTTGTCAATCTGTGCGTCAAGGAATAATTCGCTGTGCTGAGTATTGTTTCGTGTAGCGTCGGTATAATACTTCTTAATGTATTCAAGGGCAATCATCAAATCCTCTTTGCGATTTTTCCAAGCTTCATTAAGGAAGTATTTTGCCATCATTTCCATTTTCCAATCGGTAACGGAATGTTCGTTACAGTATCCGTCGGTTTCAAGTCCCATCTTCTCACGCTGAGAAGCCTTACCGTTATTCACCTGATTGTAGCAGACATAATTGTATGACACAACACCGTCTTTATTTTTGTGATAACGGTTTTTCCTGAAAGATGAACCACAAGAGCAGCGTAACTTCTTCACCCAAATGTCTCTGGAAGTACGATTGCTCTTTTTCTTCTCCTCACCGTTCTCAACAAGCGTGGTTTTACGCTTTTCTTTGAGGATAGCCTGACATCTGTCCCACTGTTCTTCGGTAATAATCGGCTCAAAATCGCCCTTGACATATTCATAGGTATCTCTGTCAAGATTATGGATACGCTTCTGTTCAAGGTAATTATTGCTGTACGACTTGTTATAGCCGATATATCCCTTGTAAGTAGCGTTTTGAAGAATACGACCTACATTATGGCAAGTCCATTTTGTTGTACCTGTTGCAGTAAGGCGTTTACGCTCCATTAAAATCTTTGCGATTTTCAACGTACCATAGCCTTCTTCATAAAGGTCATATATCATATGAACAGTTTCAGCCTGTTCGGGATTTATTGTGTAGGTTTCACCGGGCTTTCTGTCATAGCCTAAGATGTTACCGCTTCCGTAAAGCTGTTTATTCGCACGGCTGATACGCTGTCCTGCACGAACACGCTCGGAAACCTTTCGGCTTTCCTCTTGGGCAAGCGTTGCCATAATTGTCAGTCGTAATTCTCCATCACCGTCCATCGTCCAGATGTTGTCGTCAACGAAGAAAACTTCAATTCCACGCCCCTTTAATGCACGGGTATGAGTAAGCGTGTCAACGGTATTTCTTGCGAAACGACACACCTCACGGGTAACAATAAGGTCAAACATTCCTTTGTCGGCGTCTGCTATCATTCTCATAAACGAAGGTCTTTTCTTTGCCTGAGTACCTGTGATACCCTCGTCTATGTATCTGCCCACTACTTCCCAATTCGGAAAACGCTTCGCAGTATCTTCATACCATTGCATCTGATTTTCAAGTGCCGAGAGCTGTGCTTCGTGTTCTGTTGATACTCGTCCATAAAATACGACCTTTCTCGGTCTGTTTTTGTCAAGAAAAAGCGGATTTGTTCCATAATACATAATATGTCCTCCTTTGGCTTTATGCCATATATTCTCTGAGTTCGTGTTTAACAATTTTATCAAAGGTTTCCTGATTGATAAGTTCGTGCTTGAGCAGAACTTTCAGAGCCACCCATATACCAAAATTGCGTTCGATTTGTGTTGTTTCAAGCATAATTTATCTCTCCTTACATTTTAGCACTTTAAAGCGTAAATGTCAAGAGCGTTTCCTGACTTTCGCTCAGTGCGAGGTTGTGCCTACTTGGGGTAGGCTATGTAAAAAGGGCAGCTCTTGAAGAACTGCCGTTAAAAGAGGGAGCCAATCAATATGAAAGAAAATTATCTGTTTATGATGTCAAATACCTTATCGAACTCATCGTCGCTGAGTTCAATACCGTAGTTATGGTAGAGTAAACCCATAATTTCGCAGGTTTTCTCCAAGCCCCTGTCAAGCTCCTTCATTGCTTCATCGGGGGTAAGAACTGCTACTACCATTACATTTCCCATAATTATATTCTCCTTTATTTTCAGTTTGTTACTGTTATCTGCTTTATCCAGTCGAAAACGGGTAAAATGCCGTTTTCTTTCAAACGGTTATACAAGAACGCTGCTCCCTTATGCGTCCAACGGGTATGGATAAAGAAGCCTTCACCGTAGAAGGTTGGGCGTTTGTCCGTCCTCACATATCCGCAGTTCTCATATTCAGGAGCAAGTATCCAAGTGCCATAAGCTCTATGCTGAATGCCAAGAATACAAAGCAAGCGATTAAATTCGATTGCCGACATCTGATATGCGATTGCAATATCCGATACATTCAGCAAATCGCTTTCATCATCATACATATTGATGAAGTCAACGACCTCTGCAAGTGAGTCATTTTCTTCGGCAAGCCTCATATTCTCGTTTTCAAGCTCCCTTGTGCGGAGCTTTTCTTCTTTAAGCTGAGTAAAGAGCCTTTCAGCCTCCTCAGTGCCGTTAAGCACATTGTCGATTGTCTGCTCCGTTGCGTACATTCCATATTTCCTGATTGACGGGAGGACTTCATTCGTTACCCAACGCTTGAATTTTTTCGCATTGGGCATCTTGCTTGCAAGAACCAAACTGTAGAAGCCCGATTCATTTACAATCGTTACATTCTGAGTTCTGCCTATGCTATCGATGACGGGATGTTTCATCCCGTCATCTTCATCCACATGTCTTGCAATAGCTTTATGTGGCTCATTATAGCCAAGAATTACTGCCACATCTTTTCCCACAAACCACGGCTGACCGTCCTTCATGAGCATTCTCACAGTACCAAACTGTTCGTTTTCAAAAATTTTGATTTCGTTATTCATTCTCGTTACCTCCAAAGTTATTGTTAATTCCGACGCTTACCGCAAGAGCCTTATCGACTTCTGCAAGTGTCTTGTTGCTTATGCGGCAGAGCATTTTGCCGAGCCTTGACTTGTCTATTACCTGAACCTGTTCACAAAGCACCATCGAATTCTTGTGAAGACGATTGCTGAAAACGGGAACGTGAACGGGCAACGCTCGTTTCTTCATTGCCGTTGTAATCGGGGCAACGATTGTAGTCGGACTGTACTTGTTACCGACATCGTTCTGTAAAATCAGTACGGGGCGTTTCCCACGCTGTTCACAGCCTTTTCCGGTAAGCCGTGATAAGTAAACCTGTCCTCTCAAAACTTCCTTGACTTTTTCCATATCGGATTGTCCTTTCTGTATTTTATTCATAGTATGTTACTATGTAAAAGATGTAGGCTGACATAGATGCCAGCCTACAAACCCTGTAATCACTATGCACCCGTCATACTTGTCCACGACACCCCTGACGGAACAACTGTGAACAATGCCACAGTATAGGGAACAACTCAAGCCAGCCACTCGCTAAAGCAGCTTCATAGGACTCTCACCTCAACCCATTCTTATGGAGAAGCCGTTACCTTTCGGTCTGAACGGAAGTATCATTATACCTCTTGTTTGTCTTGGCGTAATAGGAGCAACCTATTATCTTAAAGTAGTAGTTCTCGCTCCGTCGATATTGATAATATCAGGTGCAGTGCCTAACGAATTCGGTCAAAACCAATGCTTTTGTCGTTGCCTGCGATACCTTGAAATGTATCTTAAACATCGTGGCGTACTCTTTTTGTCGCTTACACTTTCGTGCAACAAGAGGAACGTAACTTGAGAGTTGTTATTCAATTTTCAATGTACTTTCGAGTAGGCTTTTTGCCCCCTCACTTTTATAAGCCGAAAAAATGAGGGAGTGTACCAAATTATTTTTCAAAAAAATCGAATAATTTTTTTAAAGCTCTTTTCTTACGATTATTTATGGTCATAAGTGGGGTTTCAGTGCGACGAGAAAGTTCACGTTCGCTGATATGATTAAAATAAATCTGTTGAATAAGCTCCTTTTCTTCATCATTAAGAATAGAGATTGCTGCGGGAAGCTTTTCAATCATAATCTTTCGCATAATCTTTTCATCAAGTGGTTCGCTTGTATCGATAACTACACCAACACCGTCAAGCTCATCGTTGTCAATAGCATTAAGTGAAATTACTCCTCCTGCAAGTTGAGTTTCTTCACGAATATATTTCTCTCTGCGTCGTTCTTTATAAAAATCTCTATAAGTTGCCTCATCTGTTTCCATAACAGAGTGTCCGAGATTGATGAAATAAGCTCTGCCCTCGGTAAAGCTGTCGATGTACTTCTTTACATACTCCTGTGAAACCTGTGTATATCCTTTGCTTGTGTCGTTACGGTCGTTCATTACGAAAAAAATCTTAGACATTTAAGTATCCTCCTGAAAATTTGATTTTGATTTTTCTGGTCGAAAGTCAAAACCAAAGCTCAGGGATACCTTGCGACTGCTTCGCTGTAATGGAAAATCATCTGTCTGCTCCTTTTTCGGGCAACAAAAAAGGACCTACGGATAAAATCCGTAAGTCCTCAGATTTGCCGACTTGAATTAGCCGACAGATTTCGAGCATAAAAAATAGCCCTATCGCATTAAGCGACAAGGCTATCTAAACCCATATTCAATTTTAAGGCGTATGACAAAGCATATAATCTGCCAGCATACTTATTATAACATATTGCTTTTATCAAGTCAGTACCAAAAGTGTTCCATTTTTGTCCCAATTTTTTCTCAAAAAAGTCTCAAAAAAGTCTCACGCTGGGAAAAGTCCTGATTTTTAAGCCAAATACGATAAGATTTTCTCATTTCTCAGTGAGAGTAGATACGGAAATTTGCTTCTCCGTTACGGATTTAAGCATTTCTATGTATCTGTCACGAAGCTCGCACGGCTCTATGATTTCAGCCATAGTGCCAAACTGGAACAGCCATCCAAAGAACGGCTCAGGATGTTCGGCTTTTACCTTTACTCTGACCGTAAAATGACTATCTCCGTCTGGGAAAATTGTAATTCCTTTACCGAAACGGTCTATCACGGCATTTATAAGCTGATTATCAAAACGGAGCTTTACATCCTGTGTTGTTCCGCTGAACATAGAGAATGACGAATTCATATAATCAGCGACAATGAAATTTTCAGGCTTCGGAACAGCTTTTTCATCAACAATCTCAACACTTTCCATAACTATGTCAGACATAGTAAGATAGTGCTGCTCGTCTGTTTTATCAAGAAAAATCTTATAAAGGTACAAGATTTTCAATCTGTTGTTGGCGTTTTTCACCTTATCGTCCATAATAAAATCCTCATATTACTTGTCTTTTTCGATTACAAATGTACTCCACGTGTCTGCATACTGCAAAAGGAACAAGAGAGGGCATTCCTTTGTTGCAACCGACTTATTATCGTCCACATATTGACCATCGTGGTACATAATCGCTTGCGTTTCTTCGGGTGTCAGAGGGAATAGAGGTAAAATGAAATACAGACTCCGAAGCGGAACACTCATATATGTCATATTGTTGTTGCAACTATAAGGTATGCTCGGCTCTTTGCCGTTCTTTCCGATATTCTTGACATACATAGGATTATCAGGCATACCGACCTTACCCAAATCGTGAAACAAAGCTGTTACAACACAGCTTTCATCGCTGATTTCAGGGCAAAGAGTATTTTTCATTTTAAGCATTGTTTCCGCAACATTGAGAGAATGTTCAAGCAATCCGCCCTCATTACAAAGATGAAAGCGAGTGCTTGCCGGTGCTGTGAGGTATTCTGTTTCGGTTTCTGCAAATTCACAGAGCTTCTCAAATTCTTCTTTTCTCTCAGTTACAAGAGATTTCAGATATGAATATCGTTCAAGTAAAGTTATGATAAATCCCTCCTCATTCAGCTTTAAAGCCGATAGGTTGCTTATTATTCTTATTTTTCTTTGGTTTTTCAGGCTCTACTTCTATTTTGGAAATTTCGGGAGTTTCGTCTGTATCGTCATCTTCTTCCTCAACATCTTCCTTATCAAGCACAAGGACGATTGCCGAAGAATGAGTTACAAACATTACTTTTCCGTAAGCATAATCATCAATTTTGTCGTAGAGTCTGCCTGCACTTATCGTACCGTCATAAACGGTATTGGTACTGTTGGCAACATAACCGATTTTATCAATAAAAGGCAGAAACGCAAGAATAGCTTCCTTGTCATATTCATTATCAGGCTCTTTGATAAGCTTGATAATTCTGCCAATTTCAAACGGCTTCTTGCCATAGTAGTGGTTAAGTCCTGTGATAGTAACGAAATATGTTTTCTCCATAAAGATACCTCCTTAAAAGCGTCTGTTTCGGCTTCTTTACTTCATTATAACATACTCGTTGTATCATTTTCGGGACAACGACTATTCAAGTTGAGAAAAAATTTCTCCCTTGAAATCCGTCACTCGGTCTATAAGAATTTTATCACCATCATAAAACACGAGCTTACGTTCGTACTCGTCAATTATTCTGACAATTCCCGTTTTCTCGGCATAAGAGCCGCCTGACTTTCTTTCATCGGGAACAAAGTACATAACTGTTATTTCAGGTTGTTCAGAGAGCTTGTCTATCAGCAACTGTATTTTTTCAGACAGCTCACCGAGCCTATCTTCTCCCATTTCTATACAATCATCTGTAAGCCTTGCAGTTTCCTTTATGGCTTCATCGTGACCCGTGAGAGCCGCAAAAGGAGCGAACTGTGCAGCTCTGTCATAGTTTGACATTCGCTTACGAGTGGCTGATTGATGATGTGGAAGATTTATAATATTACTGTAATCTTTCATATTCAAGCCTTATGACCGCCAATCTGTGCGTTACGGTCTTTTGATGTTGCACCTTCCGATAAGTTCATACCTTTCAGAATGGCGTTCTTTCCGAATTTCTTCTTAATATCAAGCATAGCGTGTTGTATATGCTTTTCTTTTTCGAGTTCCTTTTCTTTACGCTCATTCTGTTCCTGAACAGCAGCATAATCGGTAAAGAAATCAAGCTGAGCATATTCTTCCTTTATGCTTACACTGTTCTCATCGACGAGATGATTGACAACCACATTGATTTTTCTGACAAGTAAATCAGGATTGACAATTCGCTCATACAGAGTGGATAACGCTTCAAGTATTAGCTTTGTCGATGACGTCTGTCGTTCAAGATTTATCGTTCCGTGAGCGTTCTTTGGAACTTTTCTTCCATAGGAGTCCGTAGATATTTCACCGTGATATTTACGGCTGATTTCGGGATTTTTCAGATTTTCTATGTCATACATAATCGTTAATACGATTTGGTCTGTAACAAGCTTCTTTTCAACCAAGTCAAGAGCAAGTAAGTCCGCCATTTCCATTGTAACGAGCTTTGCTTTATCGTAAGGATATGGTTCTTGCAGAACTTGTCCTGAGCTTAAACTGTTTGTTTCGGGACGATATGATTTTATATCCTGCATAGTGCAAGGCTCCCAACCCCAAGCGTGGTCGATAAGCAATTCTGCATTTACGCCGAACAACTTGTAGAGCAAATCTTCGCCCCATTGAGTAAGCGACATTTCAGCAACATCGCCCATTGTATGCATTCCGTGAGATTCAAGTTTTGTTGCATAGCCTTTGCCGACTCTCCAAAATGATGTAAGCGGAGTATGTGACCAAAGCTGTTGGCGATAAGACATTTCATCAAGCTCTGCAATTCTCACACCGTCTTTGTCAGGCGGCATTTTCTTTGCTACAATATCCATTGCGATTTTACAAAGATAGAGATTTGTTCCGATACCAGCCGTTGCAGTTATGCCCGTCGTATTCAGAACATCTCTGATGATTGTCATAGCTAAATCGTGAGCTGTCATTTTATAAGTTGAGAGGTAATTTGTCACGTCCATAAAAACCTCGTCAATGGAATAAACGTGTATATCTTCGGGTGCGATATACTTCAAATACACATCGTATATGCGTGTACTGTATTCCATATAATATGCCATACGAGGTGGAGCAACAATGTAATCTATCGACAAAGACGGATTATTTTTCAGGTCAGCTTCAAAGTAAGAGCTTCCTAAAAATTCTGCTTTATAGTTTCGTATTGATTTGCGATACTGATATAATCTTTTGGAGTTTGTTTCTTTGATTTTCTGTACGACCTCGAACAATCTCGGTCTGCCGGGTATTCCAAAAGATTTAAGTGAAGGAGAAACAGCAAGGCAAATGGTTTTCTCCGTTCTGCTCTCATCAGCCACAACAAGATTTGTAGAGAGCGGGTCAAGACCTCTTTCTCTGCACTCAACGGAGGCGTAGAAAGATTTAAGGTCAATGGCAATATATGTGCGTGACATCTTCACGCCCCCTTTCTGTTTTATCTTCCGAGAAAATCACTTCTTGGAGTAAAACATAAATTAAAATCGTATCCCCGTGAATTCATATCACCCAACTTAATGAGCAATATTTCGTGAGGAACGCAAAGCTCTCGTGCAAGCTGCTCGCTTGTATATTGGTAACAGGAATTCTGTTCAACGTCTTCGTCGCTTATCATAAAATTAGCGGCGAAAATGTTTGCTTCAATTTCCATTTTAGAGGACATATCATAGAGAGTATGTTCCTTAAAAGTCGAAACCGCATTGTATCTGTGCATAAAGTGATGTCCAAGTTCGTGAAACAAAACTACTTTTTCCATATATTCGTCCAGTTCTTCATTCAAGAAAATGCAAGGTATGTTTTTAGAAACGGTATACATACCTTTCAATGTTCCGAGCTTTCTGCTGACAACATCTACACCACATATTTCAGCAATTTCATACGGATTGTAAGTACGATATCTTCTCTTTATCTTTTCAACGAACTTATAAATATCTGTCGTAAACATATCTCACCAACCTTTCGTGGGCGTGGGCAAATTGATACTTCTATCTACATTATATCACAATAGGTGTATCATTTTCGGGACAACGACCTTAGTTATCAGAATTTTTTTCTGTTTCGTCGGAATTGTCCTTACGATACTTCTTGGGAATGTGCCTTTTGTTCTTTATCTTTGCTCTCCAATACGCTTCTTGAAGTGCTTCCATTACATAAGTCTTATCTTCTTCAGTTATATCACCGCCAGCAAAGAGAGCACTTGCCTGTTCTATTACTCTCATTGCGTCAGCCTTACCTCGTGAACCATACTGTTCGGTTGCCTCTATAATAAACTTGTCATCCTCCGAAGCAAGTTCGTCTATTGTTACTCCAAGAGCTTCTGCTATCTTTTCAAGAATTGCTGCCTTTGGAATTCTGTTTCCCGACTCATAGTTTTGCACAGCACGAGTTGTCATTCCGATTTTTTCTGCAAGCTCTGCCTGCGTTAAGCCCTTAAATTTTCTGATACCAGCAATCCTGTCTTTAAGTTCCATATATATCCTCCGTTCGATAGCGTTCGCATTATACGAACAAATTTTGAAATTCCTATTGACATTTGACTGTTTAGCAAGTATAATGGGTTTATAGTTTTTGTTCGTCTTTTATTATAGCCCAACACGAACGATTTGTCAATAGGTTTTTTAAAAAAGCTAAGACAAGCTCAGATGAAATGGAGGAAAATTATGAGTGATGTTATGAAAATTAGCGACAAAGAAAAAGAGAAAACAGTTAAGTCTGTCCTTAAACTTTACCGTATCATCAACCATATCGTCAACAATAAACTTGTATATCTCGAAAAAGAATTATACACAACAAGCCGTAAGCAGCTATCAGATATTGTTGAGGGTCTTGTCCCTTTTGAAACCAAGAAAGACGAACAACACTTTTATGATAAAGTGTTCGTGTGTTACACGGACTTACAACTGACGAAGTTGCTTGAAAATGTTCGTCATTTAGTTCAATGCTATCCGAAAGAAGGAGCAGTTTACTTCAAAATTCTTGATATGCTTTACTTTGATAACCTTGAATTAGACAGCGACGATGTAATGAGAATTCTTGAAATATCTCGTTCAACATATTACCGTCTTTTAAAGAAAGCTCATCTGTGTTATTACTATCATCTCGTAGCGGTTCTGAAAGGCGAAATCGAAAATTTCTCCGAGAACAAGCTCGTCGAAAAGTTCAGCTAATTTTAGAAAAAGCCGTTCAAAAAAAGGAACGGTCTTTGAAAAAGTTGTTCAAGCACTGCGGTGCGGGAAGTTGACAGCAAGCATATGATTTGTGGCTACACTCTGCTTTTTCAAGAAAAAAGTCAATCGTCACAAATCAGAATTTCGCTCGTTTTCTCTGCGAGAAAATCATCCGGAATTCGCTTGCTGGGAATTCCCAGACCCTTTTGAATGCGACAATACTGTCGCAGATTTATGCAAACAAATTCTCATTTGCAGGGAGGATATACTATGGAAAAAAGAACAAGAGATGTCCTTTTAAGATTTTTTGTAACTGCCGATGAAAAAGCAGCAATACATAAAAGAATGGAACTAATAGGGCTAAAAAATATGTCTACTTTTCTCCGTAAATTAGCACTTGACGGCTATCTGCTTAATGTTGATATGAGCTGTTTTGATAAAGCTCTCGAAGATATACACGGAGTAAGCAAGAACATAAATCAGATTGCAAAACGCATAAATTCTACGAACAATATTTATGCGGAGGATATGCGACAGCTCAAACAAAAGCAGGAGGAAATATGGCAATTACTAAAATCCATCCTATCACAACTACCTTAACCAAAGCTCTGAATTATATTCAGAACCCAAAGAAAACTGATGGAACTTTGCTCGTTGACGGTTACGGTTGTGTTCCTGAAACTGCTTATCAACAATTTATGAGAACAAAAGAAAAAGTCGATAAGAAGGACGGATACCTTGCGTTTCATCTGATACAATCTTTCTCGCCGGGCGAAGTAGATTATGAAACAGCTCACAAGATTGGAATTGAACTTGCCGATAAAGTTTTCAAGGGAAGATTTCAATATGTCATTGCCACTCACATTGATAGGGGCAATGTTCATAATCACATCATCGCAAATTCTGTAAGCTTCAAAGACTTCGGAAAATACAACAGCAGTCCTAACAGTTATTACTTTATTCGACGGACAAGTGATATGCTTTGCAAGGAATATGGATTGTCTGTTGTTGCCGAGCCAAAGGATAAGGGCAAATCCCATTACGAACATTCGCTTGACAAGAAGGGGCAGAGTTGGAAGTCCTTACTTCGTCAGAACATTGACCGTTGTATCATCAAGGCGAGAGATTGGGACGAGTTTCTTTTGCTTATGCAAAGAGAAAAGTACGAAATCAAATCGGGCAAATATATTTCGTTCCGAGCCGAAGGTCAGGAACGCTTTACCCGTTCCAAAACTCTCGGAACTGACTACACGGAAGAACAAATACGCAACAGAATTGCTGGCGGAAAGCGTATTGAAATTGAAAGCTCACAGAGGGTTTCGCTTATCATTGACATTGAAAATGCAATGAAAGAACGTCAGAAAAATCCTGAAGCATACAGGCAATGGGCAACTGTTCAGAACATCAGGACTATGGCGAACACTCTGAACTTCCTGACGGAGCATAATCTTCTTGACTACGATAAACTTTCCGAAAAAACCGAAGCAATACGAGAGAACTACAACAGCACTCGAACTCGTATCAAGGAAATTGAAAAACGCTTGAAAACCATTGAGGAGGACATCCACAACATTGACAGCTATCGCAAAACCAAGCCGATTGCTGACAAACTTGAAACTGTCGTTTTCAAAGAGCGTTATCGTAAGGAACACGAAGCAGATTTGATTATTTTCGGTGCTGCCGAGAAGTATCTCAAGAAAAGATTTAACGGCGGTAAAGCTCCGTTAATCAAAGATTTAATAGCAGAGCAAAAGACTTTGCTTGCCGAGAAAGACAAACTCTACGAGAGCTACTATTCCGAAAAGTCTGAATTTTCAGAGTTGCAAGCGACGATGAAAAATGTTGATATGATTTTAGGCAGAGATAAAAAGCTCTTTATTTTCTTTTTCTTTATTTGATTTCTCTTTACTTAATTGTGCCGAGGACATCTGTTTGGGTTTTACCCGTTCGGATTTATTCCATTTAGGTTCATCGAAATGGCGTGGCTTCATTCTTATATCGTAGAACACTTCGCCATAAGTTCCGTTTTTTCGCCGTTCTCGGTATCGGGTGATATATCCTGTTGCTTCAAGCTCCTTTATGATAGAAGCGATAGTATCGGAACATTCACGGTTGATTTTCGACAAGCCTGCGATTGTCATATCCCATTTTTCAGGGAGCGATAATATTTGGGAGAGTAAACCTCTGGCTTTAAGGGAGAGCCGCATATCTCTTAAATGGTAATTTGACATTACCGTGTATCCGTCTGCTGTTTCAACTCTGCAATACGCCATCAGAATTCAATCTCCAGTACGAGAATATCGTTATCTCCGATTTCTCCAAACTTTTCTTCAAAAAAGGTATTGACAAATTCGTCAAGATGTGCTTCATACATTGCCGCTTCGATTTCATCGGCAATCCTGCCCATTTCCTCGACCTCGGCACGGAGCTTGTCATACTCACGTTTTGTCTTAATGAATTCAGCCGTGCTTGCACCCTTAATAGTACGGGGATAGACGAAGGTTCTATACTCCGAAGCGTCAAGCTCCGCTTTCAGATTTGTAACCTTATTCCTGAGTTCTGCACTGAAGAAAAAAATCTTGAAAAAGTTCTTGACATTTTCCTCAGTTTGTGCATTGGGACTTTCTGAAAAATATTTCAGAAAAGACTTGACATCTGACAGCTTTCGTGCTATGAACTCCTCAAAAAAAATTTCAGATAATGGGTTGACAAATCTGTCATTCTGTGATAAGGGAGAACCTTTGAGATTTCTTTCAGAAAAGGTATTGACATTTCTGTCGTTCTGTGATATGGGACTTCCGATTGCTTTACTGTTCTTCATAATAATTCCGCCTTTCTTAATGTTGGTTTGAGCTTATCATATATTCAGGGAATAGAAAAACCCCGTATCTAACGGTTTAACCGTCGGATACGGGGTAATCTTTTTATTTACCAAGTTCAAGGCTCATCACGAGAGTTATATCTTCCCACTGATTTTGCCTTAAATACTTGCCGTTAGCCTTCTGATAGGCTCTTGCCATTTCATAGGTTATCGGAAAATCCCATTGTATAGCGATTTTCTGATTAATCCCTATTACTAATAGCTGCCTGAGCTGCTGCAAGACGAGCGATCGGAACACGGAAAGGTGAGCAGGATACATAGTCAAGACCGATCTTGTGGCAGAATTCTACAGATGTAGGATCGCCGCCGTGCTCGCCGCAGATACCGCAGTGGAGTGCAGGATTTACAGGCTTGCCGAGGTCGATTGTCATCTTCATGAGCTTGCCAACGCCAACCTGGTCGAGCTTAGCGAATGGATCGTTCTCATAGATCTTAGCATCGTAGTAAGCACCGAGGAACTTACCTGCGTCATCTCTGGAGAAGCCGAATGTCATCTGTGTGAGGTCGTTTGTACCGAAGCAGAAGAAGTCAGCTTCCTTAGCGATCTCATCAGCTGTAAGAGCAGCACGAGGAATTTCGATCATTGTACCAACGCTGTACTTGAGGTCGCTGCCGGATTCAGCAATGAGCTTGTCAGCAACTTCAACAACGATCTTCTTAACGAACTTGAATTCCTTAACTTCGCCTACGAGCGGGATCATGATCTCAGGAGCAATGTCCCAATCAGGGTGCTTCTTCTTAACGTTGATAGCAGCCTTGATTACAGCGCTTGTCTGCATCTTAGCGATCTCAGGATATGTTACTGTAAGACGGCATCCACGGTGACCCATCATCGGGTTGAATTCGTGGAGGGAAGCAATGATGTTCTTGATAGCTTCAACTGACTTGCCCTGAGCCTTAGCAAGAGCTTCAATGTCAGCTTCGTCTGTAGGTACGAATTCGTGGAGAGGAGGATCGAGGAATCTGATAGTAACAGGTGAGCCTTCGAGTGCTTCGTAGAGAGCCTCAAAGTCGCCCTGCTGCATAGGTTCGATCTTAGCAAGAGCTGCTTCTCTCTCTTCAACTGTATCGGAGCAGATCATCTCTCTGAAAGCAGCGATTCTCTCAGGATCGAAGAACATGTGCTCTGTACGGCAAAGACCGATACCTTCAGCACCGAGTTCCTTAGCCTTCTTAGCATCTGTAGGAGTATCAGCGTTTGTTCTTACCTTGAGCTTTCTGTACTTGTCAGCCCAAGCCATAACTCTGCCGAATTCGCCTGCGATAGTAGCATCAACAGTAGGAATGATCTCACCGTAGATGTTACCTGTTGTACCATCGATGGAGATATAGTCGCCCTCGTGGAATACCTTTCCGCCGAGTTCAAACTTCTTGTTTTCTTCATCCATCTTGATGTCGCCGCAGCCGGATACACAGCAAGTACCCATACCACGTGCAACAACAGCAGCGTGAGAGGTCATACCGCCACGAACTGTGAGGATACCCTGAGCAACCTTCATACCTGTGATATCTTCAGGAGATGTTTCAAGACGAACGAGAACTACCTTTTCACCCTTAGCGTTCCAAGCTTCTGCATCGTCAGCAGTAAATACTACCTTACCGCAAGCAGCTCCCGGAGAAGCGCCGAGACCCTTTCCGAGAGGTGTAGCAGCCTTGAGTGCCTTAGCATCGAACTGTGGGTGGAGGAGTGTGTCGAGGTTACGAGGATCGATCATTGCAACTGCTTCGTAATCCTTCTTGTGTCCTTCGTCAACGAGGTCGCAAGCGATCTTGAGAGCGGCCTGAGCGGTTCTCTTACCGTTACGGCACTGGAGCATATAGAGCTTCTTGTTTTCAACAGTGAACTCCATATCCTGCATATCGTGATAGTGGTTTTCGAGTGTTTCGCAAACCTTGATGAATTCTGCATAAGCCTCAGGGAATTCCTTTTCCATCTGAGCGATAGGCATTGGTGTACGAACGCCGGCAACAACGTCTTCACCCTGTGCATTGATAAGGAACTCACCCATGAGCTTCTTTTCACCTGTAGCAGGATCTCTTGTGAATGCAACGCCTGTACCGGACTCATTGTTGAGGTTACCGAATACCATTGGCATTACGTTAACAGCAGTACCCCAGGAATAAGGGATATCATTGTCACGACGATAAACGTTTGCACGGGGGTTGTCCCATGAACGGAATACAGCTTCGATAGCAAGCTTGAGCTGTTCAACAGGATCGGATGGGAAGTCAGTGCCGAGCTGCTTCTTATATTCAGCCTTGAACTGTTCTGCAAGTGTCTTGAGGTCAGCAGCTGTGAGCTCTACATCGTAATGTACGCCCTTTTCTTCCTTCATCTTGTCTATGAGCTGCTCAAAATACTTCTTGCCGACTTCCATAACAACGTCGGAGAACATCTGGATAAATCTTCTGTAAGAGTCGTAAACGAATCTCTCGAATTCAGGTGTTGGGTTGTTCTTGATCATTGCTTCAACAACAGCGTCATTAAGACCGAGGTTGAGGATAGTATCCATCATACCCGGCATTGAAGCTCTTGCGCCGGAACGAACGGAAACGAGAAGAGGGTTGGTAAGATCGCCGAACTTCTTGCCGTTTTCCTTTTCCATCCAAGCAACGCCTTCCATAGCCTGAGCCATGATCTCATCGTTGATCTTTCTGCCGTCCTCATAGTACTGAGTACAAGCTTCTGTTGTGATTGTAAAGCCCTGAGGAACAGGAAGTCCGATCTCGGTCATTTCAGCAAGGTTTGCGCCCTTACCGCCGAGAAGGTTACGCATAGTCATATTGCCTTCTTTAAAAGTATAGACCCATTTTTTTGCCATTGGATTTTACCTCCAAATTTAATAAGTTTTTTCCGCAACGAAAGAAAAGCCGATCGATACGTTTCAGCTTCGCCCACTTTTCCCAAAGCAAAAGTCCTGACAACTTTCCGCTTCTGCGGTCATAGATATATTATAACAGATTTTGTCCCTCATTTCCATAGTTTTTAGGCAGACTTTACTATAAAATTATATACAAATTTTTTGGTTATTTTGCATAAAGAAACTACAATAGTTACAAAGTCGAAAAATACTATTGAAATTTGGCGTCAAATATGCGATAATTATAGAGGATATTGACGTTTGAAGTTATTGTACGATGTGTACTATTATATAATACTATTCAGGGAGGGCTGCTTTATGATAAAAAAATGCGCCGTTATCCTTGCGGGCGGACAGGGAAAAAGAATGAAGTCCGAACTGCCCAAGCCTATGTTTGAAGTCCTGGGCGAACCCATGCTCGAATGGGTCATTCGTTCATGTGAGGAGTCGGACATATCCGATATCTGCGTTGTAAAAGGCTATAATGCGCAGGTCATCGAGGATTACCTCGGAGGAAGATATGATACTGTCCTGCAAGCCGAGCGCAAAGGCACAGGCCACGCCGTTATGACCGCCATAGACTGGCTCAGAAGCAAAAATGCCGAGAATGTCATCATTCTCAACGGCGATGCGCCCTTTGTTGACGCAGAAACCATCACAGCCGCTTTCGGGCAGCACGAAGAAAACCAAAACTCCGTTACCGTTATCACTTCGGAGATTCCCGAGCCGTTCGGCTACGGCAGAATACTCCGTTCAGGCGACGGAAGCCGTATCTGCGGCATTGTCGAGGAAAAGGACGCTACTATCGAGCAGAAAAAGCTCCACGAGATCAACTCGGGTGCTTACTGGTTCAGAACAGACGATCTTATCACCGCTCTCGGCGAGCTTAAACCGAACAATTCGCAGAATGAATACTACCTCACCGATACCGTGTTCATTCTTCTTGATTTGGGCAAGCGCGCAGAGGCTTACAGGTTGGAAAATCCCGATGTTGTGCTTGGCGCAAATGACCGCAAGGGTCTGCTCATGCTCAATGACACCGCACGAAAGAACATTATCGGCAAGCTGCTCGACAGCGGAGTCGAATTTCTTTGCACAGACGGTGTTTCTATCAGCGGCAGCGTAAAGATAGGTGCAGGAACCAAGATATTGCAGGGTACTATCATAAAAGGCAACACGCTCATCGGTGAAAACTGCGTTATCGGCCCGAACTGCCTTATCGAAAACTGCGAGATCGGCAGAAATACGAACCTCAACTACGTTCAGGCTTATGATTCCGTTATCGACGACGGCGTGAAGATAGGTCCGTTCGTTCAGATTCGACCCGGCAGCCACATAAGATCGCACGTCAAGATCGGCGATTTTGTTGAGATAAAAAATTCGACCATCGGCGAACACACCTCCGTTTCGCACCTTACATACATCGGCGACAGCGATGTCGGAAGAAATGTAAACTTCGGCTGCGGAGTTGCCACTGCGAACTATGACGGTGAAAACAAGTTCCGCACCAAGGTCGGCGACAACGCTTTCATCGGCTGTCACACAAACCTCATCGCACCCGTTACGGTCGGCGACAGTGCATACACAGCCGCAGGATCGACCGTCACAAAGGATGTTCCCGACGGCGCACTCGTTATCGAGAGAGCCGAACTTTCTTTTCATGACGGATACGGCGAAAACAAGCTCCGCTCACGCAGAGAAAAGTTTAAGAAGTAAATTATTCAAGACATTGCGCCTTGATCAATTTTTATAAAAACAAAAGGAGAAATTCAAATGAATCTTCACGGCAAGGATATCAGAATCTTTACAGCAAATTCCAACAAGCCTGTTGCAGAGGAAATTGCAAAGGAACTCGGTCTGCCTATGGGTCAGTCAGAGGTTGTTACCTTCTCTGACGGCGAGATCAGCGTTTCCATTCAGGAAAGTATCAGAGGCTCGGACGTTTTCGTTGTTCAGTCTTTGAGCTCCCCTGTAAACGACAACCTTATGGAGCTTCTCATCATGATCGATGCATTCAAGAGAGCTTCCGCAGGCCGTATCACAGCGGTTATCCCTTACATGGGCTATGCCCGTCAGGACAGAAAGGCTAAGGCAAGAGATCCGATCTCCGCAAAGCTCGTTGCCGACCTTATCACTACCGCAGGCGCAGACAGAGTTCTTTCAATGGACCTCCACTGCCCGCAGATCCAGGGCTTCTTCAATATCCCTGTTGACCACCTCCTTGGTGTGCCTATCCTTGCACCTTACTTTGTTGAAAAATTCAAGGACAACAAGGACGACGTTATGGTCGTTTCCCCTGACCTTGGTTCTGTAACAAGAGCAAGAAACTTCGCAAACCGCCTCGGCGTTCCTTTCGCTATCGTTGATAAGCGCAGACAGAAAGCAAACGTATGCGAAGTTATGAACATCATCGGTGATGTAAGAGATAAGAGAGTTGTCCTCGTTGACGATATGATCGACACAGCAGGCACACTCTGCAACGCTGCAAAGGCTATCATTGAGATCGGCGGCGCAAAGGAAGTTTACGCTTGTGCTACACACGGTGTTCTCTCCGGCCCTGCTATCGAGAGAATCTCTGCAAGTCCTATCAAGGAACTTGTTCTTCTCGATACTATCGCACTTCCTGCCGAAAAGCAGATCGACAAGATCACAATGCTCCACGTTGCTCCTGTATTTGCAAAGGCAATTCAGAGAATCTACGACGACGAGCCTGTTTCTCCTCTTTTCAACACCTGATTGGGGACGCCCCACGAACAGTTCGCATTTTTGCGGAACATTAACGCATAATAATAACATTACCCTGCAGGACGCTTTTCAGTCCTGCGGGGTTAGTGTGGTTTATGAATCCTATATTGAGATATAGATATACCACCGAAAGTATGTTGAAAGTTATCCATATCTCAGTATAGGATCAATATAATATAAGGAAAGAAAACTATGAGTATATTTGATATTTTTGATAAAATTTCAAAAGAAAATCCCGAAACGGCGGCAGGAACGCCCGAATTTATAATATGCGGACTTGGCAACCCCGGCTCAGAGTATGAGCGCACTCGTCACAACGCAGGCTTTATGACCGTTGACGCTCTTGCGAAGAAGTACAGC
Organism: uncultured Ruminococcus sp.; assembly: GCA_945868475.1. GTDB lineage: Bacteria > Bacillota > Clostridia > Oscillospirales > Ruminococcaceae > UMGS363. The sequence goes on from CAMBLM010000010.1 coordinate 73,755, forward strand.
TTTGAGATAAAAAAGCTCAAATTCAAATCGCTCACCGCAGTAGCTTCGATAAACGGCGTGAGCTGTCTTGTGATGAAACCGTCCACGTTTATGAACAACAGCGGAGAAGCGGTCGTTGAGGCGATGAATTTCTACAAAATTCCCATTGAAAATGTTATAATATGTTATGACGATATAAGCCTTGAACCGTCAAAGCTCCGCATACGCAGAAAAGGCTCGGACGGCGGTCACAACGGCATAAAGTCTATCATATATCTTTCGGGCAAGGACACATTCCCCCGAATAAAGCTCGGCGTAGGTGCAAAGCCTAATAAGGATTACGACCTTGCGGCATGGGTGCTTTCACGCTTCACCGATGACGAGATGAAGCTTATGAACGAAGGTACGGACAAAGCCGTTCAGTGCATTGAACTTATGGTAAAGGGCAAAATTGACGAAGCGATGAATAAGTTTAATTCGTGATACTTAGGATTAATGCGGAATTCGGAATTTGCTCCGCATTGCGATAAACGACCGCATACCGTAGTACTTTGTAACCTCTAAAACTAAAGTTTACGTCCACGCTTTTCAAAGGGTGGCAGGGGGCAAGGGGACAGCGTCCCTTGTCGCACTCCGCAGAGTGCGAAACTCCCTTACACGAAGGCTCTCTGCAAGTCGGTGAAAAGTGACGCTCTGCAAGAGAGAGCGTGCCCCTTGTTACGCAGTTCTTGTTTGTTACGTCATTTTGTGTTTAAAACTAAAGTTTTAGTTTTTACACTGTAGTAGGGGACGGGTTTCCCGTCCCGATTAACGAAATATAATTTTATCACGCATTGATGAAACATACCGCAAATGCCTTGCGGCACGGGACGGGCGACCCGTCCCCTACATTGTTATTCGATTTATGCGTTCTATCTGTCGGATATGGAATCCGCCCCTGCGGTTTACGTTCAATTATCCGAAACAGCGAAGCATAATTCCGCATTCCGAATTCCGAATTCCGAATTTTTAAAATTTTCCCCATTAAATTGACATCTTAATTCAAGAGGCAGGAAACAATGGCTGATTCTATTTTCACCAAGGCAATTGAACAACTCGATCTTTACAAAGATCTGAAATTCGCGCTTGAACACCGTGAAACTCCCGTTTCCGTTACGGGCGTTTCGGGCATACACAAGGCACAGTTAGCACTCGGGCTTTACAACTTCTCCCCGATGCTCATTATCACCGAGGACGAGGCTTCGGCTCGGCGTATGTGCGATGATATCAATGAAATGTCGGGCGCAGTATGCAGTTACGTCTACCCTGCGAAGGATTTCACTTTCACCGATGTTGAATCCGTTTCGCGGGAATATGAACACACCCGACTGGGAATTTTAACGGGACTTATGAACAACTCCGTTCGCTTTGTCTGTGCCTCGGTCGAAGCCGTAATGCAGAGAACAATGCCGCCCGAAATCTTAAAACGCCGCATCGTAAGCATCGACAAGTCAACTCCTATCGACACAAAAAAGCTTGCGGCCGATCTCATCGCGGCAGGCTACACCCGATGCGACACGGTTGACGGCGTTTCGCAGTTCTCGATAAGGGGTTCTATCATCGATATTTTCCCCGTGCAGGAAACTGCCCCTGTGCGAATCGAACTTTGGGGCGATGAGATAGACACCATTTCCTACTTCGATACCGAAACTCAGCGCCGCACGGACGAAATTGAAGAAATAAGCATCTCCCCTGCCTGCGAGGTAATGTTCGACAGTGCAGACGAGTTCATCGGAAAGCTAAATGCCCTTTCCAAAGCCGCAAGAGGAAAACGCGCCGAATCCGTCCGAAATTGCCTTGCCCGTGACGTTGACCGCATCAACACCGGTCTTACGCTCGGAAATATTGACAAATACATCTCGCTTGCATACGAAGATCCAGCCGATATTTTCGATTATCTTGACCCTGAAAACAGCATTGTCATTTTCAGCGAATACAAAAACTGCATCGAAAAGATAAAGCCTATCCTTGCACAGCACTCCGAGGACGTAAAGCTTCTCCTCGAACAGGGCGAGCTTTGCAAGGGGCTTGACGGCTTTATGCTTGAACAGGGCGAGCTTTCACAGCGCACTGAGAAATTTTTCAGCGCATACATGAACACATTTATGCGTTCGAGCGATGATATCCGCTTCAAGCGCGCACTTTCGGTAACGGCGAACACCTTTGCACCCTGGGGCGGCGAGATACGTCAGCTTATCGAAGACCTCAAAAGCTTTCTTTCTGCAAAATATTCCGTTATCGTTAAAGCAGGATCGGACAAAACTCTGCCTATCATTGCGCAGGATCTCCGTGACGAGGGCATACCGTGCGATATCCTCACCGAAAACTCCGAACTTACCGCAGGTCACGTTCTCCTTACAACGGGAAGCACAAGCTCGGGTTATGATTACCCCGACATCAGGACCGCACTCATCACGCAGGCGCGCGCGCTCAACTCCAACAAGCGCAAAAAACGCTTTAAAAAGGGCGCAGACATCAACTCTCTCGCCGATATTGCTCCGGGCGACCTCGTTGTACACTCGGAATACGGCATAGGACGCTTCAAGGGCATCGAAAAGATCGAACTGGAGGGCATTGTAAAGGATTATATCACTATCGAATACGCCGATTCTAAGCAGCTGCACGTTCTCGTCAGCCAGCTTGATATGATATCGCGCTATATCGGCCCCCGCGATGATTCAAACGTAAAATTAAGCAAGCTTTTCTCGGGCGAATGGCAGAAAACGCGCAGCCGCGTTCAGAAAGCAGTCAAGGACATGGCTGAAGAACTTACGAAGCTTTATGCTATCCGTTCGCAGTCAAAAGGCTTTGCTTTTTCGGGCGAATGTGACTGGCAGCGCGACTTTGAGGAGCGTTTCCCCTACTCCGAAACTGACGACCAGCTCCGCTGTATCCAAGAGATCAAGGACGATATGGAAAAGCCCGTCCCGATGGACAGACTTCTCTGCGGTGACGTTGGTTTCGGCAAGACGGAAGTTGCGCTCCGTGCCGCTTTCAAGTGTATGCTCGACAACAAGCAGTGCGTTCTCCTTGCGCCGACCACAGTCCTCGCTTGGCAGCATTATCAGACCGCGACAAAGCGTTTTGAGCATTTCCCGATGAAGATAGAACTTCTCTCCCGTTTCCGTTCAAAAAAGGAGCAGGAGGAAATTATCAAGCAGCTACGCCGCGGCGATATCGATATGATAATCGGTACGCACCGACTTGTTCAGAAAGATGTAAAGTTCCGCGACCTCGGACTTGTTATCATCGATGAGGAGCAGCGTTTCGGCGTTGCGCATAAAGAGCGTTTCAAAGAAGCGTTTGCAGGGGTTGACGTTCTCACGCTTTCCGCAACTCCTATTCCGCGTACACTTAATATGGCGATGAGCGGTATACGCGATATGAGCGTTATCGAAGAGCCGCCTATCGACCGCCACCCCGTTCAGACCTACGTTATCGAGCATAATGACGGCGTTCTTGTTCAGGCTATAAACAAGGAGCTTCGCCGCGGCGGTCAGGTCTACTATATCCACAACCGAATTGAAACGATAGAAGCCTGCGCGGATAAGCTTGCGCAGCAGCTCCCCGATGCGCGGATAGGAATTGCCCACGGTGCGCTGAACGAAGAACAGCTTTCCGATATCTGGCAGCAGCTTCTTGAACATGAAATAGACATTCTCGTCTGCACAACGCTTATCGAAACGGGTGTTGATGTTCCGAACGTAAACACGCTCATCATCGAGGACGCCGACAGGCTCGGACTTTCGCAGCTTTATCAGCTCCGCGGACGTGTCGGACGTTCGAGCAGACGTGCTTTCGCATATTTCACTTTCCGCAAGGGAAAAGTCCTCACCGAGATCGCCGCAAAGCGTCTTGACGCTATCCGTGAATTCACGCAGTTCGGCAGTGGTTTCCGCATCGCAATGCGCGACCTTGAAATAAGAGGTGCAGGCTCTATCCTCGGTGGAAAGCAGCACGGCCACATGGAAGCTGTCGGATATGATATGTATATCCAGCTTTTGAACGAAGCAATTGCCGAATCCAAGGGTGAGCTTCCTCCGCAGCGTCCCGGCGAGTGCGTTGTTGACGTCCGTCTTGACGCGCATATTCCCGAAACCTATATCGAAAGCCTTTCCGCACGTCTTGATATCTACCGCAAGATCGCACGTTTACAGACGAACGAGGACAGCCTTGAACTTATCGATGAGCTTATCGACCGTTTCGGCGACCCACCGCGCTCCGTTCAGGGTCTTATCACGGTCGCACTCCTGCGAAACAAGGCAAGCTCAATGGGCATCACCGAGATTCGCTGCCGAAACGATATGCTCTATTTCTATATCAATTCCGCAACGCTTGAGCAAATTCAGGCTGTCGTTGCCGAATACAAGGGCAGAGTTACCGTCAACGGCTCGGAAAAGCCTTTCATTGCGGTAAAGCTGAAGCCGAGCGACAAGCAGCTCGACGTTATGGAAACCGTTGTTGACCTCATCTTCAAAAACTCCGATAAGAAAGAAACAGCTGACCAAAAGGACTGATAAAATGAGATTGATGCACCTCTCCGACCTCCACATCGGCAAGCGACTGAACGAGTTTTCCCTGCTTGACGACCAGAGCTATATCCTTGACGAAATTCTCCGCATTGCAGAGGAGCAAAAGCCCGATGCGGTCGCTATCGCAGGCGATATTTACGATAAATCAACACCGTCAGCAGAAGCTGTCGCGCTTTTTGACAGCTTTATCTCGCGCCTTGCAAGGCTTGTAACTCCCGTTTTCGTTATCAGCGGAAACCACGACAGTGCTGAGCGAATAGCTTTCGGTTCAAGCCTTATGCAGACCGCAGGCGTGTATCTTTCGCCCGTTTACAACGGAGAGAGTTCACCGATCAAAGTCGATGATGAATTCGGCAGCGTGAATGTCTATATGCTGCCGTTCATTCGCCCGTCCGATGTGCGCCGCTGTTTCCCCGATGACGATACCGAAAGCTTCGACAGCGCGTTCAAAACAGCGGTTTCACACCTTAACGTGAACGAAAAGGAGCGGAATGTTATCATCGCGCACCAGTTCATAACGGGCGCAGCCGCAGGCGGTTCGGAGAGCGTTTCGGTCGGCGGTCTTGACAATATCTCGGCGGAAGTTTTTGCGCAGTTTGACTATGCCGCCCTCGGACATATCCATCATCGGCAGAACATAATGTCCGAAAAAGTCCGCTACAGCGGAACACCGCTCAAATACAGCTTTTCCGAAGTCGGAGATGAAAAGACCGTAACTATTGCAGACATCGGCAAAAAAGGTAAGCTTTCCATAGAAGAAGTTCCGCTTTGCCCGATGCGTGACCTCAGAGAGATAAAAGGGACATACCTCGAAATTACAGACAGGAATTTTTATGATAAATTCAACCGTGAGGATTATATTTATGCCACCCTTACGGACGAAAATGACATTCCCGAGGCGATAGGACGGCTTCGCGCGGTCTATCCAAACATTATGAAGCTTGACTATGACAACACCCGAACGAGGGAAAACCGCGTTGTCGGTGACCTTGCCGATGAGATCCAACGCTCCCCTGCCGAGCTTTTCGCCGAGTTTTACCGCACCTGCAACAATTCCGACCTTTCGGAGGAGCAGAAAGATTATCTTGACGGCGTGATAAAGGAGATATTTGTTTAATGCATAATGCGTAATGCGTAATTATTTTTGTTCCGTTAGTTTGCAATGAAAATTGTAGGGGCGTATCCTATATCCGCCCGATGCGAACCCTGTATTTTAGGCGTTTTCTGTATGAAACGGGTTTCCCGTCCTGTGCCGCAAAGCGTAACATAATAAACGAACACCCCTTTTCAACGGTTTTATCCGATGAAAAGGGGCGTTTTCTTTGATAAAATTATATATGGAGAAGAGTTGCTGCGATATGGAACGTAATACTAATACTAAACACCAATAAACTATAGACAAAAAATTGTCGCATAATCCATATAAAGCTGTTGAAACAGCTACAAGATTATGCTCGATTTTTTTATAGTTTTTAATTGGTGTTTAGTATAAAACGTCCGCGATATTACGCGATCGAGATGCTCAACGCTGTTGTGCATTAAATTTTTTATCTTATACTAAACACCATTTAAAATTTGGAAAAAGCTGATTAAAGCGAAGCGTTCGTTTTGCCATTTTGAGAAATGTACGAGTTTACGTCTTTAATGTCAATTTGACATAAACATTTTGAAAAATGGCAAAAACGTATTAATCAGCGTTTCCTTAGTATTACTGCCGCAAGTGTCTGCTCCAGTTCCCTTGCGTTTCCTCCGTTAAGAATGTGCAGCTTCTTATATTTTTGCAGCTTTTCTTCATCTCCGAGAAGCTGCGAAGCTACGGCGGCTGAGGAGGCGGCTTGGTTCAGCTTCGGGTCAAGCTCCAGTGCCTTTTCGGAGTATTCGAGAGCTTTTTCAGCGTCGCCCTTGTGGAGCAGAAGCACGGAAAAGTTTGTGTATGCACTTGGACTTTCGGGGTCATAGGTTATCGCATTTTCATAAGCCTGCTCGGCTTTCTGCATTTTGCCAAGGTCGGCATAGATAAGTCCGAGGTTCGACCAGGCTGTTGAGTTTGAGTAGTCGTGGAAAAGCAGCTGTTCATAACACTCGGCTGCGGCGTTCTTTTGTCCCGATTCGCTAAGACACAGTGCCTTGAACATCAGCACAGCCGAAAATTCGCAGCTGTCTGCGCAGTGCCTGTCGAGAAGCACATCAAGCGTTTTTATTGCTTTTTCAAATTTATTGTAATTATAGTCAGTTATTGCATTTGTCAGCAGCTTCATCGCTCTAGGATCGTTTCGGAAAGCGTCGCCGATGATCTTTTTATAAAAATCCCTGTATATGTAACTGTCGAACGGCGAGCTTTTATGGCGTATTTTCAAAAATGAAAGCAGCAGCACAAGTGCGACCGATCCTGCTTTTGTCATAAGCTTTATATCCCGCTCTTTCGCAAAGGCAAGCTCATACACAAAAACACCTGCCGCAAAAATCAGTGATAAAATGTTTATTATTCTCAAAACCCTGTATTTCATTTGTTCCCCCATATAATTAAAAGAGCCTGCTTATGCGGCAGGCTCTTTTTGAACATTAAGAACTAAACTTACTTGAGTTCAGCGAAGTACTTGATTGTTCTAACCATCTGAGATGTGTAGGAGTTCTCGTTATCATACCAAGAAACTACCTGTACTTCAAAGAGGTCGTCAGCGATCTTAGCTACCATTGTCTGTGTAGCATCGAAGAGAGAACCGTATCTCATACCGATAACGTCGGAAGAAACGATCTGATCCTCGTTGTAGCCGAAGGACTCGGAAGCAGCAGCCTTCATAGCAGCGTTGATGCCTTCCTTAGTAACGTCTGCACCCTTAACAACAGCTGTAAGGATCGTTGTAGAACCTGTAGGAACAGGAACACGCTGTGCAGAACCGATGAGCTTGCCGTTGAGTTCAGGAATTACAAGGCCGATTGCCTTTGCAGCACCTGTGGAGTTAGGAACGATGTTAGCAGCACCTGCTCTTGCTCTTCTGAGGTCACCCTTTCTGTGAGGACCGTCGAGGATCATCTGGTCGCCTGTGTAAGCGTGGATTGTGCTCATGATACCGGACTGGATAGGAGCATAATCGTTAAGAGCCTTAGCCATAGGAGCGAGGCAGTTTGTTGTGCAGGATGCAGCAGAGATGATCTTGTCATCAGCTGTAAGTGTCTTTTCATTTACAGAGTAAACGATGGTCTTGAGGTCGTTGCCGGCAGGAGCGGAGATAACAACCTTCTTAGCGCCTGCATCGATGTGAGCCTGGGACTTGTCCTTAGAGCAGTAGAAACCTGTGCACTCGAGAACAACGTCAACGCCGATCTCACCCCAAGGAAGATCCTTAGCGTCCTTTTCAGCATAGATCTTGAGTGTCTTGCCGTCAACTGTGATTGTGCCTGCTTCATCATCAGCGGAAACAGTGTGCTTGTTTTCACCGATCTTGCCGCAGTAACCGCCCTGAGCAGTATCATACTTGAGGAGCTGAGCGAGCATAGAAGGCTTTGTGAGGTCGTTGATAGCAACTACATCATAACCCTCTGCACCGAACATCTGTCTGAATGCGAGACGACCGATACGACCGAAACCATTGATTGCAACTTTAACTGACATAATAAATTTTCCTCCTAAAAAGAAATTTAATATACGGCTTTGGAAAATATCCTTAAAAAAGATATCCCTAAGCTTTATAAATCTATTTTACCTTATTTTTTCGATTTTGGCAATACCTTTTGACAAAAAAATAACATTTTTCAGAAACTTTTTTCAAAACGCCGCAAAAGCTTTGACAGGTTGGTTCAAAATGACCGAAAGGGAGCGGACAATGTGACTATTTTGTGCCAATAAGACGAAATTATGATTAAATTTTCAAAAAAGCAATGCAGAAAACGAAATACTGTGGTATAATAGTAGTGCAATTTTTTATGAAGGGATCACTGCTTTATGGATAGTGCCGTTCTTCTTGCCCTGCGTGAGTTTTATGAACGCTCCGAGATACCTGCCGCGATAGTTTCCGACGGTGTAAAATTTGAAAACAGCCGTTATGCCGAGCTTTTTGACGGAAAAGCCGTATCAAAGGACGCCTTTGCTGAAAGAGTGCTGAAAAAGGGCTGCGGCTATGAGCTTATCGGCGATATGATCGTGAGCGTGAATGTTATAAGCTATGACGGTGTTTCGGTGATCGAAATTTTCGATAAAAGTCCCGTTGAAGCTGCAATGCGAAGCCCCGGTGTGAACAGATACCTCGTCTGCTTCTTCTCACGGTTGAGAAGCTGCGTCCACAACATCTCGATGATATCGGAAAAACTCCTCGAAAAGCTTGCCGACTGCGCAGAAAAATATGACGGCATCGAGCAGAATTTCAGCAGCATAAACAGCAGTCTGCGCGATATAATATCCTTTATCCTCGATCCCGAACAGATGATATTCCTTATGGACGACAACTGCACCGAAAGCGTTGTCAGCGTGAGCGATACGATGACAGAGCTTGCCCGTCAGTTTGCCGAATACCGAACCGATATTTCGGTCAAAACGGATATCTGCAAAAATGCGGCGGCAAAACTCGGCAAAAGTTCATTCTGTGTGCTTATTTCCGATATAACACAGCGGCTTTGCAGCGGTGAATACATACCGAACGAAGTGGTATTTTCCGTAAAAGAAGACGAAAGCGGCGTCAAAGTCCGCATTTCCGCCGATACTTCGGATAAGCAGCTGTCAGAACTTGCGGCAGCAGGCGAAAAGAGCTTTTCGGAGGGATTTTTCTTCGATTATATCTCCGACCTTTTCTGCAAAAGATTTAACGCTTCGCTCGAAAAGACGGGTGAGAACGCTTATGAACTCAGTTTTCCAAAGCTTGCGGACGGCGAGTTCGTTTTATCCGCTGTGCAGAAATTCGACGAAGGAAAGCAGCTTTTCTCACCAATGGAAGTACGCTTTGCCGACAGGAGAGTTTACATTCCTGCCTGCTCATAAAATATAAGGGAGAATTTTTGATATGAAAAATAAAAGAACAATGAAAATTATCGCAGCACTCGCCGCTCTGTGTATGACAGCAGCAATGTTCGGCGGCTGCTCAAAAAATAATGACAGCACTTCCGATACATCTGTAAGTGCTTCCGATGAAAGCGGCGGGGAACAGACTGCCGCAACGCAGCGTCCCGTTGCCGATGGCGATATTTACGCTATAAACAAGTTCAAGGTAAAGGATCTTCCCGAAAATTACGTTATGGCACAGAAGTCGCAGGAGGATCTTGACCAGCATTTCCGCTATATAATCGATGACGGCAAAGCGCAGATGGCTGTTTACGCCGCAAACTACGCCGAGGATTACGGCGAGCTTGAAGACTTTATCGGACGTATCCGTTTTTCTATGACTTTTAATAATGTAATGTACAAGTGCGATACGGAGTTTACCGATAATCAGGATATAAGCATTGCAGGCTTCAGCGGAAGATGGTGTGACTACACCATTACCCAGAACGAGTTTGAAACCGATGAGAACGGCGACACATACAAGGACGAAGACGGAAACGACATCAAGACTCCTGTTGCATGGTACACCGGCAGACTTTACTGCTTCTACTCCGACAATGACGCTTTCTATTTCACGGTCGAATCCACACAGGATTACTGGGATAATGTTGTCGGCGATTTTGAAACGAAGATACTTCCCAACATTTATATAGATGAAAATGCGGAGAATGACCCCGAAACGGACGAGGCTTCGACCGAAACAGCCGCAGCCGAAGCACAGTAAGCTCACGCTGAAACCGAAGAAACACCTTCCGCCGAATAAACGGACGGAAAATCGTGAAAAATAACGGTTGCATCTGCAATAAATTTGTGGTATAATCATATAATATAATAGTTCATAAAAGCATATCGGTCAGAGTAGCTTTTGCTCGGGATAACAGAGAACGTCGGGGTGGTGTAACGGCGGCGAAGAGCGTCAGTGAAGTGCGGCCGCCGGCTCGGACGGGGAAAATTTCACGCTAAGATCGTGAAAGCAAAGTATCCGTCTGCGTTAGTCCGCGTTAAGGATAAAAAAGACAGTCCGTTCGGACTAATTGAAGTGGAACCGTGGTCAAAAGCCGCCTTCAGGAACGAAAAATTCGCTCTTGAAGGCGCTTTTTGTTTAATTCGGAATTAGGAATTCGGAATGCGGAATTATATTAATGCGTAATTTTTATTTCGCATATTTGCGTTGTGGGGCAGAAATCCATCCCCCGCAAAATTTAATGCAATGCATGGAGAAAAATAATTCTGAATTCCGAATTTCAATTGGCGGATTCTATATCCTCCCGTTTGCAAACGCTGTTTCTTTTTACAAAATTCCAAGTTCAGCGAATTTTTCATCGAACAATATCTATATAAGTCGCCTCGTGACATCACTAACAAAGGAGCTGTATTTTATTGTGATAATTAATTTTGAATATCTAAAAAAGCAGTTTAACGAAGAAATTGAATCGGTAAAGCGGCGTGACCCTGCCGCAAGAAGCACCCTCGAGATAGTCCTCACCTACTCGGGACTTCACGCTATCCTTGCGTACAGAGTTGCACATAAGCTTTACGAAAAGAAGCTTTACCTCGCCGCCCGTATAATCTCCCAGACTGCGCGATTTCTCACGGGAATTGAAATCCACCCGGGTGCAAAGATCGGCAAGGGATTTTTCATCGACCACGGCTCGGGCGTAGTCATCGGCGAAACCACCGAAATCGGCGACAACTGTCTTGTATATCAGGGCGTAACGCTCGGCGGTACGGGCAAAGACAAGGGCAAGCGTCACCCTACTCTCGGCAACAACGTTATGGTCGGCGCAGGCGCAAGAGTCCTCGGGCCTTTCAAAGTCGGCGACAATGTTAAGATAGCCGCAAACGCAGTCGTTCTCGAAACGATACCGCCAAACTGCACGGCTGTCGGCGTACCTGCACGGATAGTCCGCAGGAACGGCGAAAGGGTGCAGAACTGCGACCTCGATCAGGTGCATATCCCCGACCCCGTTTCGCTCGAACTCTGCAAACAGCTTGCGAGGATAGAAAGCCTTGAAAAGAAAGTCAACAAGCTTGAAATAAGCGAGCTTGGAAAGAAGTATAACACCAATCAGAAAGGAAATACCGAAGATGAAAATATATAACTCACTCACAAGAACCAAGGAAGACTTTATCCCGAGAGAAGAGGGCAAGGTTTCAATGTACACCTGCGGCCCTACGGTCTACCACTATGCTCATATCGGAAACCTCCGCAGCTATATTATGGAGGACGTTCTCGAAAAGTATCTCCGCTTCACGGGACTTGACGTTAAAAGAGTAATGAACATCACCGACGTCGGACATCTCACAAGCGACGGTGACACGGGCGATGACAAGATGCTCAAAGGCGCAAAGCGTGAGCATAAGACCGTTATGGAAATCGCAAAGTTTTACACTGACGCTTTCTTTGCAGACTGCGCAAAGCTCAACATCAAGACCCCTGACGTTGTTCAGCCTGCAACGGGCTGCATTGACGAGTTCATCAAGGTCATCTCTTCGCTTATCGAGAAAGGTTATGCTTACGAAGCAGGCGGAAACATCTACTTCGACACATCGAAGCTCAAACAGTATTACGTTTTCAACGACTTCAAAGAAGAAGACCTTGCTGTCGGCGTAAGAGAGGGCGTTGAAGAGGACTCCAACAAGCGCAACAAGGCTGACTTCGTGCTTTGGTTCACAAAGTCCAAATTTGACGATCAGGAACTCAAATGGGACAGCCCGTGGGGAGTTGGCTACCCCGGCTGGCATATTGAATGTTCCTGCATAAGCATGAAATATCTCGGCGAATACCTTGATATCCACTGCGGCGGCATAGACAACGCTTTCCCTCATCACACGAACGAGATCGCACAGAGCGAATCCTACCTCGGACATAAGTGGTGCAACTACTGGTTCCATGTTCACCACCTCAACACCAACAGCGGCAAGATGTCAAAGTCCTCGGGCGAGTTCCTCACCGTTTCGCTCCTCGAAGAAAAGGGCTACGATCCGCTCGTTTACCGCTTCTTCTGCCTGCTTTCACACTATAGAAAGTCGCTCGTTTTCTCGTATGAGAACCTCGACAACGCCGCAGTTTCCTATAATAAGATGATCGCAAAGATCGCCGCACTTTTAAAGGAAAACGGCGGAGATATCGACAAGGACGCTTACGACAGGCTTATGAAGAACTTCACCGATGCGCTCGATAACGACCTGAACACAGCTCAGGCTATCACAGCAGTTTATGACGTTCTCCGTGACGGCACAAACGCCGCAACAAAGCTTGCACTTATCAAGGAATTCGATAAGGTGCTTTCGATCGGACTTTTCGCAAACGCAGAAAAGCTCAACAAAGCCGCAGAAAATGCCGATGACGACCTCCCCGAAGAGGTAAAGAAGCTTGCCGAGGAGAGAAAGGCCGCACGAAAGGAAAAGAATTTCGCCCTCGCCGACGAGCTTCGTGACAAGATAACCGCACTCGGATATGTTGTTGAGGAAACACGTCAGGGAACGAAGATAACGAAGAAATAATGCGTAATTCGTAATTCGTAATTATTTTTGTTTCGCAAATTATTTGAATTTCGTAGGGCGGATTCTATATCCGCCCGTTGCATATTTCTTAATAAAACCGAATTTCAGTTTCCTATTCTGCACTGCAAAGTGTATCCTTAGTATAGAATATACGGATTTGCTCGGGGCATATTATGCAATATAAACATAAATTGTGAAAAGCCCTTGCATTTTCGGAAACTTTGTGATACAATAAAATAAATAATTATGTAATTAAGCAACGTTTTATGAAAAAGGAAGGTCATATATGAGCATTTGGGAAATCATCTGCGGCGTTATTATGCTTATCGCCTGCATTATCCTTATCATTTTATCAATTCTTCAGCCGCCAAAGCAGCAGAATATGAGTTCGGCTTTATCAGGCTCATCATCAAACTTCTTTGACAAGACCGGCGGTGCTACAAGAGAGCAGGCTTTGAGCCAGCTTACCAAGGTCGTTGTTATCGTACTGTTTGTTATGACGCTTATCGTAAACATCATCGGCATTGTTGCAGGCAAGTAAGTGCTTTGCGGTCGGTATGTTTGTGAAAAATTGACCGATAATGTCCTGTGTTTGCTTCGTTCAGACACAGGACATTTGTTTTAATTCGGAATTCGGAATGCGGAATTCGGAATTGATTTAATGCGTAATGCGTAATTCGTAATGCGTAATTATTTGTGACCCGTTTTTTGATCAAAATTTTTAGAAAATACTTTACTGTAGGGGACGGGTTTCCCGTCCCGCGTCGCAAGGCGTTATAATTTTTACATTAATAAAATAACAAAAATAAATTTTGAACACAAATAATGCCAAATTAAATAATTCCGCATTCCGAATTCCTAATTCCGAATTTTTATAGTTGGGAGTATGATTATGGCAGCAGCTTTTGAAATTTACAAAACACGAATAAAAGAAATATTAAAGCAGAGCGGCAAAAAAAGCGTTCCGTTCAAGGTGCTTTACAACAAATGCAAGGGCAAGAGCCAGAAGCTGCCCGAGTTCAAGCGCGCTCTGACTGAGCTTATACGGAGCGGCGATGTTCTCGAAACCAAGGCAGGCTTCAAGCTTGCCGCAGGCAGCGGACTTTTCCGCGCGGAAGTCGTTCGCATCAACAAGAACTTCGGCTTTATCCGCAGGGACGACGGCAGCGAAGTTTTCGTTCCGGGCAAATTCTTCCTCGGTGCAATGCCCGGAGATATCGTTCTCGCACGTCTTATCCCGAAAAAGAACGAGGACAGAGAGATCCCCGACGGCGAAGTTGTCGAAGTCGTTGAGGAGAATTTCCGCGAATTCACGGGCACGGCTCAGTGCGAAAGCGGCACTTGGTATGTTTACACCGACAACAAGCTTAAAGACCCTATCATGGTAACGGACTGCGCAGTTTCAGTCCACAACGGCGACAAAGTTCTCGCCGAGCTTACACGCCGCGGAACACGCCACGCCGACCACAGAGCAAAGATAACCGCTGTTTTCGGCTGCTCCGATCAGGCGGCTGTCTGCGCAGAAGCACTGCTTTACATCAACGGCATCGAAGTCGAGTTCCCGAACGCTGTCCTTGACGAGGCTCGCTACGCCGAGCATAAGGGCATACCGACCGACGAGATAAGCCGCAGACTCGATCTTCGCGATGAGATAATATTCACGATAGACGGCGCTGACACAAAGGATATCGACGATGCAGTTTCGGTGAAAAAGCTTTCGGACGGCTGGGAGCTTGGCGTTCATATCGCGGACGTTTCGTTCTATGTCAAGCCGAATTCCGAGCTGGACAAGGACGCATTTCAGCGTGGAACTTCGATTTATTACGCCGACAAGGTCGTTCCGATGCTCCCGAAAGAGCTTTCCAACGGAATATGTTCGCTCAATCCGCAGGAAGACAGGCTTGCTTTCTCCTGCCTGATGAAGCTTGACGAGGGCGGAAAGCTTGTGAAATACAAGTTCAGCAAGTCCGTTATCCGTTCACGCGTCAAGGGCGTTTACTCCGAAATAAACAAAATTCTTGCCGCAAAGGAAAACGGCACAGAAATACCTGCCGATATTGCGGAAAAATATAGCGGCTTGACCGATACTATAATGCTTATGGAGGAATTGGCTTCTATCCTCACTGCAAACAAGATCGGCAGAGGTGCGCCGCAGCTTGAAACAAGTGAGTGCAAGCTTATTTTGGACGAAAACGAAGTCTGCATCGATGTTCTTCCGAGAGAACGCGGCAAGAGCGAGCTTATCATCGAAGAATTTATGCTTATGGCGAACACGGCGGCTGCAAAAACTGCACGCGAACATAATATTCCATTCGTCTATCGTGTGCATGAAGACCCATCACCCGAAAAGATAGACGATCTGCTCGACACGGCAGCACTGATGAATATAAAAGTTCCGCATTTCACCGAAATAAAAGCGAAACACCTTTCCGAAATACTCGAACAGGTCAAGGACAGCACCCTTGCGCCCGTTATAAACAACCTCGTGCTTCGCTCAATGGCAAAAGCGAAGTATTCCGACAAGCCGCTCGGACACTTCGGACTTGTGCTGAAAGATTATGCGCACTTTACCTCGCCGATAAGACGTTATCCCGACCTTGCAATACACCGTATCCTCACCGACCTTTGCTACAATAAGCAGAGCGAGGAATATATGACCAAGCGTTACGCAGGCTTTGCGCATGATGCTTCGGAGCAGTCCTCTGCCTGCGAGCTTACCGCGATGCGAATAGAGCGTGAGTGCGATGACTGCTATGTTGCGGAATATATGCGTTCGCACCTCGGCGAAGAATTTGAGGGAATAATCAGCTCCGTGACAGAGTTCGGCTTCTTTGTCGAGCTGCCCAACACGGTCGAGGGACTTGTTTCAATAGACAGCCTAAAAAACGGAAACTACGAATTCAACGGCAAGTTCACGATAATGAACAGCGGCAAGCCTGCCTATTCTGTCGGCGACAGAGTAAAGGTAATATGCTCCGCAGCAGACGTTCCCACTGGAAGAGTGGATTTCACACTTGCAGAATAAAAAAATCCCCCGAAATGATGCAAAGGTCATTTCGGGGTTTTTAACAACGTTTTCAGCCATATTTATGTGATGCAAATGCATAATTATTGCATTGACAATGCATAATAAACGTGATACAATATAAATATAAACCAATGAAATGGTCGTGATACTATGACAAAAAATGAAACACTTCATATCCGTGTAAATTCAGAAGTCAAGGAAAATGCGGAAAAAATTCTTAATACGCTCGGATTATCCATTTCCGAAGCCGTGAATATATTCTTATGTCAGGTCAATCTTGTCAGCGGTATTCCATTTGAAATCAAACTGCCCAACTACACCACTCCTGATATGGATTTTCTTTCATCAGAGCAGACTAACGCAGAAATTGAAAAAGATGTCGAAGAATAAAGGATTGACAAGTTTATACTGCTTATAAAGTTTTTGTAAAATCCCGCCAAAAAATCCAACAATAAAATGAACAGACCTATTTTCAGGGAATCCCGATGAAAATAGGTCTGTTTTTGCATTATTTGCATTGAAAAGCGTGCTGCGGAAATTGCTTCGCAATCGGGACGGGAAACCCGTCCCCTACATTGTTATCCGCATTGTGCGTGTGTTGGAATTACACGTTTCATCGGGCGGATATAGAATCCGTCCCTACAGTTTTGACGTATTTCACGCAGCAGCGAAGCTAATTACGCATTACGCATTACGAATTACGCATTAAATTTAAGCCTTCTTAGCACCTTCCCAGTCCTTGAGGAATCTTTCGATACCATTATCTGTAAGTGGGTGCTTAACCATCTGACGGATCACGTTTGCAGGAACTGTTGCGATATCGCAGCCGAGTCTTGCGCAGGTTGTAACGTGGATAGGATTTCTGATAGAAGCTGCGATGATCTCGGTCTTGATGCCCTGTGCGCGGAAGATATCAACGATCTCTTCAATGAGGTTCATGCCCTCCATGCCGATATCGTCAAGTCTGCCGAGGAACGGAGAAACGTATGTAGCACCTGCGTTTGCAGCAAGCATAGCCTGAGCTGCGGAGAAAACGAGTGTTACGTTTGTCTTGATTCCCTTGGAGGTAAGGATCTTACAAGCCTTGAGTCCCTCTTCGCACATTGGGAGCTTGATTACTATGTTCTTGTGGATAGCTGCGAGCGGAAGAGCTTCCTCAACCATCTTGTCAGCTTCGAGAGAGATAACTTCTGCGGAGATAGGTCCGTCAACGATAGTTGTGATCTCCTTTACAACTTCCTCAAAAACCCTGCCTTCCTTTGCGATAAGGGAGGGGTTTGTTGTAACGCCGCAGATAACTCCGAGGTCGTTTGCCCATCTGATGTCGTTTACATTAGCGGTATCGATAAAAAGTTTCATAGTATATTTTCCTTTCTTTTAAGGAGATACTGTCAGCTTTCGTTCCTGCCTGCGATCACAAAGCTTTCAAAGAGCGAATTGTACCGAAGATTTCCCTCGGGAATACGAACATATCCCACTCTCATCGAAACCTCGAACTCGCTGCCGTCCGAGCTGACTGTACCGCCGTTTAAGCTTAAAATTTTCTCTGCGGCTTTCTGCGCGTCTTTGATATCGGAAAAGTCCGTTATCAGCACAAATTCATCGCCGCCGATCCTTATCGGGAGCATATCCTCCACCGAATTTTCGTCTATTCTGCGCAGGCACTCCGCAATGGCGATATCCCCTGCGGCTCTGCCGTAAACATCGTTTATGTACATAAGATGCACCATATCGAAGCAAATGGCATATTTTCCGCTGCGCTGTTTTATAAAATCGTAAAGGTGCGAAACATCGAACTTTCTCTTGCCGGTCATAACAATATTCCCCTTTTCATCATATATCTGCACATACTCGTCAAGCTTGGGGAAAATCTCGGAAAAGCGCCTCTTTCTGCGGAATTCGGACGGCGTTACGCCCCAGAGCCGCATAAACGCACGGGTAAAGACCTCGTGTGAATTATAGCCGTATTTAAGGGCAATTTCAAGTATCGGGCTTTCGCAGACGAGCAGTTCTTTCGCCGCCGCAGTCAGCTTTCGCCTTGAAATATAGTCGCTCACGCCAATGTGAAATGTATGGCGGAACATTTTCTGAACGCTCGACAGCGAGTAGCCGCACCGCTTGGCGCAAAGCTCCGCCGTGATGTCCTCCGTTAAATTTTCCTCGATAAATTCAAGTGTGGCAGACAGTTTTTCAAAATTGTTCATGGTTTTTCCTCGATAACGTTATCTGTAAAAGCTTTCACTATTATTATAATAACATTGCTCGGAGAAAAATTCTTGATGATTTGGGGAAATCTGCAATTAAAGTTCTGCGAGTTCTGCAAGCTCGTTCTTTACTGCAGGGTAAATTTTATCATAAAGAGCGAAATACTTGTCATAAACTTCGGAGTTTTCCTTGATAGGCTGCTGAACCTTGTCTACGCCGACAATAGCCTTGCAAGCCTCGGGAACTGTCTTGTATATGCCTGCGCCGACCATTGCGAGAATTGCAACGCCGAGAGCAGGGCCTTCGGACGAAGATGCCGTCTTAACGGGACACTTGTAGAGGTCTGCGAGCATCTGACGCCAGATCGGTGATTTACCGCCGCCGCCGCAAGCCATCATATCGGAAACATTGATGCCCATTTCCTTGCATATCTCAACGCAGTCACGGAGCGAGTAGGAAACGCCCTCCATTACCGCTCTCATCATATCGCGCTTTGTGTGCATTGCGGAAAGTCCGAAGAACATTCCTCTTGCGTTCGGGTCGAGGTGAGGTGTTCTTTCGCCCATAAGATACGGGAGATAGATAAGACGGTTCGAGCCAACGGGAACTTTTTCAACTTCCTGATTCATAAGAACATACTCGTCAACGCCCATTCCCTTTGCTGTGTCCTTTTCAGCCTGACAGAAGTTATCTCTGAACCATTTGAGGGAAAGACCTGCGCCCTGAGTAACGCCCATGATATGCCAGCAGTTCGGAACAGCTGCGCAGCAGGTATGTACTCTGCCCTTTGGGTCGATGGAAATGCTTGAAGTATGAGCAAAAACAACGCCACTCGTGCCGATAGTTGTGAAAGCCTTTCCGTCCTCAACAACGCCAGTGCCTACTGCGGCAGCGGCATTGTCGCCTGCGCCGCCGACAACGACAGTGCCCTCTTTAAGTCCCGTGAGAGCGGCAGCCTCGGCAGTAATTTTGCCCGTAACCTCGCAAGATTCGTAAACCTTTGCGAGCATAGACATATCAATATCGAGCTTTTCGCAAATTTCCCTGCTCCAGCAGCGGTTGGGAACATCAAGAAGCTGCATACCCGAAGCATCGGAAACTTCAGTTGCGAATTCGCCCGTAAGTTTGTATCTGATATAATCCTTAGGAAGAAGAATGTGACGGCATTTCTTGTAATTCTCGGGTTCGTTGTTTCTTACCCAAAGAATTTTTGCAGCCGTCCAGCCCGTGAGTGCAGGGTTGGCGGTGATCTCGATAAGCTTTTCTCTGCCTATCTTCTCGTTCATCTCGTCAACTTCCTTGGCTGTACGCTGGTCGCACCATATAATGGAACGGCGGATAACGTTTCCGTTTTCGTCGAGCATAACAAGACCGTGCATCTGTCCCGAAAGACCAACGCCGACAATGTCCCCGTTCTTTACTCCGCTCGTTTCAACAACAGCCTTAGCCGTGCCGATAGCAGCGTTATACCAGTCCTCGGGATCCTGCTCCGCATAGCCGTTCTTAGGCTGATACATAGGATATTCGATTGTTTTGGAAGCAACGACTGTGCCCTTTTCATCGAAAAGAACGGTCTTTGTGCCGCTTGTTCCAAGGTCGATACCGATTACATATTTCATTTATTTCAATCCTTTATCTGTAATTCGTTTAGGGGTTCTCTTTAATAACAAAAATGCGGACAGGCAAAAAACCTGCCCGCATAGGGAATTTTTTTATAACCTTGCGAAGTCAATAAAATCGATCTTGTCACTGATAAGAGCGACCACTCTGTCCATTGCACGGGCAGCATCGACCTCATTGCCATAGTCCGCCATTTCATTCTCGGTATAGTCATCGCAGGTGAGGCTGTGAACATATAACGTTATGCACGAATCTTCACGGGCAAGCTCATAGCTCTGACCCTGGCCGATATTTATAATGGCAGTATGGTCACGGCTCACAAAAATCATATCGTATTCTCCGTGAATTAAAGATCAAAAAGCACGTTGTTAACGATAGCTTCGAGCATTTCCTGTCTGCCGCTGGAGAGGGAATCGGTAACCTCGCCCTTTTCAAGAGCATACTTTTCAAGATCAGCCATGCCGACCTTGCCTGCGATGATGTCAGCACCGATGCCTGTGTTCCAGGAAGCGTAACGATCATCAACGAACTTGTCGATCCTGCCGTCAGCGATAAGAGCTCTTGCAGCCTTGAAGCCGAGTGCGAATGTATCCATACCTGCAATGTAGCTGTGGAAGATATCTTCGGGAGTGTAAGAACCTCTTCTTGCCTTTGCGTCGAAGTTAAGACCGCCGTTTGTGAAGCCGCCTGCCTTGATAACTTCATACATGCAGAATGTAGCGTCATAAATATTTGTCGGGAACTGGTCAGTATCCCAGCCGAGGAGCGGATCGCCCTGGTTAGCGTCGATAGAACCGAATACGCCGTTATCTCTTGCAACACGGAGTTCGTGCTGGAATGTGTGCTGTGCAAGTGTAGCGTGGTTAGCTTCGATGTTCATCTTGAAATCCTTGTCAAGTCCGTACTTGCGGAGGAATCCGAGAACTGTAGCTGTATCGAAGTCATACTGGTGCTTTGTTGGCTCCTTTGGCTTAGGTTCAATATAGAAATCGCCCTTGTAGCCGATAGAACGCGCATATTCAACAGCCATCTTCATAAGACGAGCCATATTGTCGAGTTCAAGACCCATATTTGTGTTAAGTAATGTTTCATAGCCTTCACGGCCGCCCCAGAAAACGTAACCGTTGCCGCCGAGCTTAACTGTAGCGTCGATAGCCTTCTTGATCTGTGCAGCTGCATAAGCGAAAACATCAGCGGAAGGAGATGTGCCTGCGCCGTGCATATATCTTGGGTGGTCGAAGCACTTAGCTGTACCCCAGAGGAGCTTCTTGCCTGGATTCTGCTTCATCTTTTCAGCAGTATAATCAACGATCTCGTCAAACTTAGCGTTTGTTTCAGCGAGTGAGCCGTACTCCGGGGAAAGATCACGGTCATGCCAGCAGAAATAGTCAATGGAAAGCTTATCCATAATTTCAAATGCAGCATCGACCTTAGCCTTTGCCCTTGCAACGCTGTCAGCCTCGCCCCAAGTCTTGTCAGCAGTGCCGCAGCCGAACATATCGGTGCCGTCGCCGCCCATAGTGTGCCACCAGGAGAGTGCAAACTTGAGGTGTTCTCTCATAGGCTTGCCGTCGATGACCTCATCGGGATTGTAATACTTGAATGCGAGTGGGTTTTTGCTTACCTTGCCCTCAAATGGGATCTTGCCGATTTCCTTAAAAAATTCGCTCATTTTTATTTCCTCCCAAAATCTGATTATAAAATTTGATTTTGCAAATAGTTGATCTATTACAATATATTTTACATTGTAAACGATTTACTGTCAAGGGGGTTTTGTAAAAATTATATAAAATTTTCCGATTATTTTTTGAAAACGATATAACCGACATATTTTATTTTGGAATACGCTGATTTTTGATGTTATTTGCCAAAACATACTCGACTTCAATAGGGCCGCCCCAAAAATCATTAGGATCTTCGGGTGCTTTTTCGGTAAGTTTAATATAAAACTCAAATTTTCCCGAATCACACACAGTTGGAGTACCGTCAGGAAGAGAAGAGTAGAGCCGTTTGTGTTCTGTATAATCGGTATCATATAAAAATTTTGCCACAGCAATTTCATTTTCATGGCCATCTGCACAGACAGTTATTCTTAACAGACTATTGTCAAGATACTCCCAAGTATAATCGGCACTTAATGTTCTTGTTTCTGAATATGTACTGTTCCCGTCAAAGTTTTTCAATAATAATCCGTCATAGGTTGATCCTATAAATTCGTTATAACAGTTTGTTCTTGTGGAAAGAATATGGTCGTTCTGTATAGTATCTTTTCCGCATGAGGCAGGAAAATCAATTGCATCAAAACCACCTTTTTCGTTTAGCACATATATTCTTTCAATTGACATATACGGCGCGTCACCCTCTTGTTTTGAAACAAAAGGCATATCAATAATTTGCCCTACAACAATATAGTCATCAAGTCCGTCCGAATTTATATCAAACATATCAACGCCTATCCATTCAAAGCTTTGATCGCATCCATCGTTTGATATTACTTCATCTGCATATAAATTCATATCCGAAAGAATAAATTCGGGCAGCTCGGCAGTTCCGTCATTTCGATAATATGTATATTCAAGCTTGTGAATAATTTTATCCCGTACAAATTCCACATCAAGGGCAGAGGCAGGCGGCGAGTAAATATACTCCCTGTCTTCTGCATCGTTAGCCGCTTCACATTTGACCGTATTATTATTCTCCGCCTGTGTACTTGTATTTGAAATTTCACTTGCAGCCTTAATAGCAGAGTTTTCCGATGCTGTAACTGTTTCGGAAGTATTCGGGTCTAAACTATTACCATTGAAACAGCTTGAAAGCAACAGAGATGTCATTAATAACGGCATGACACTCAAGAGTTTTTTGATATTGCTCATCTCTTTCATAGTCCCCCATTTTAATTCAGCTGATTTTATTTTTCCGCAAGCGTTGCGACAAGCAGTTCGGGCGGATTAAAAAGCCTGATACGTCCCAAGCCTCGGCTGACTGCCATGCGCTTATCGCCGAGCCGATAAATGCCCTCGGAATACTTTGGTCTTGGTTTAAGCTCGGGTGAGAAAACTCCGCCGACTATCGGCAGACGCACCGAGCCGCCGTGGATATGTCCGCCGAACGTCACGTCTGCGCCCCACTCGGCGTAGACAGCAAAATCGAGCGGATTATGCGCGAGGAGTATTGTGAACCCATCGGGCTTCTTTCCGCAGAGCCGCTCCATTTCATCAAGTGTGAAATGCTCCCAGTTGCGTTTGTATTCCCTCACGCCTCGGTAAAACTTAGCTTCATACGAAACTCCGCAGAGGTTGAGCTTCTGCCCGTCTTTATATATAGTATACTCTGCGTTGTCAAGGCAAACTGCGCCTGTGGCTTTCATCTGCCCGGCAGTTTTGGCGAAAAGTTCGTCCGACATATCGGAAAATTCATGGTTTCCATTGACATAAAAGGTCGGATATTTCTCCGCGAGTGAACGCGTAAGTCCTATAAAGTCCTCACGGTTCACGGCACTGTGGCTTATCATATCACCCGTCATAACAACGATATCCGGCTTCTGCTTTTGTATGAGTTCAAACAGTTCGCAGCCGTTTTCGCCGTATTTTTTATTGTGGAGGTCGGAAAGATGCGCTATCTTTAATCCCTCAAACGCAGGCGGCAGTGTGTTGACATGGATAGTGAAGTTCCCGACTTCGAGCGCGGACATTTTTCTTATTGCACTCGGGAGGAATTCCCCAACGAGTGCGGATCTGACGATATCTGAACGAATATTCAAGGTATTACCCTCTTTCTGCAAAAATTGATATAATACTAATTTTGAATCGTTCTATAGACAAGGACGGCAGATAGAATTTCACAAATCAAGAAAAGCGACCGCAGACAGGCTCGCGCCTGACAAGGGAGCTTGACGCAGAGTGGTGAAATTATAGCTGTCGTATCTGTCTATAGGTTGATTCAAAATTAGTATAATATGCAAACCGCCGAACACCGCAAAAACACCGACCATATCGTTCTGTCGGTATTTCTCCGTTGTTCGGCGGAGTTTTGTCATAAAAATCTGTCCGCGTCTGCCCAACGTCAGTTTTACACTGACGTGTCAGTCTGCGCTGCCCTTTATGACCTTTCGTGCTTTGTTGACGATGCACTTATCGTTTTCGTAGGTCAGAACTGAGTCTGCACAGCCTGCATCGACCCATTTGATCTCGGCGATCTCCGATTCCTGCCTTACATAATCGAAGTTTTTCGCTTTTGCGATAAAATAAACAACGACCTTTTGCGAATCCTTGCGCGGATTGTATGTGACCGTTTCACGGAAAGTCGGGTCAATGATAACATCTATCCCCGTTTCCTCTTTTATCTCGCGAAGAGCGGTTTCCACCTCGGTCTCGCCGGCTTCGACATGACCTTTCGGGAACGACCAATGGCCGCTGTTGACGTGCTTTATCAGCAGTATCTCAAGGTTGCCGTGATACTTGCGGTAAACTATCGCACCGCATGACTTTTCATGTAGCATGAGCCGTTTTTCCTTTCCGAACAGCCTGCTGTAACAGCTAACTGTTGCAAATTTGTATGTTCTTTATAATTATAACACAAAAAGCCGCGTTTGTCTTGCTTTTTTCAAAAAAAATATAAAAAATTAATCTGTTTTTTATACTTTGATAGACACTTTTCACAAGTTTTTATTATTTTATACAAAAAGCAGCCCGAATAATTGTTCAGACTGCTTAATACTAATTTTTAATCAAAGTGTAGACAAAAAATCGGCGCAAAAACCATATATGCAAGCTTTTGCTTGATTTTTTGTACACTTTCAGTTTAAAAATAAGTATAAAGAAACACTTCGCTTTGATAAGCGATATCCTTAACTTTATTCCGTTTCGGACGTTGAATTTATTTTTTCGGGTTCTTCGGCAGGAGGTTCAGCCGCCATCAGCTGTTCCGAACGCTCCGCAAGTTCGGCTTTCATAGCCTTGTAGATCTTCACCGTGACAAGAACAAGAACGATATCAGCCGCAAGAAGAAGCAGTTCGGTCAAACCGACACTCGTTATAACGTTCCTCTGATAGAGTGCCGCAGGAACATCGAAAAGTGCATGAAGCACTATCGCAGCAGGATAAAGCCACAGCTTTCCTTTCATTTTTATGCTCGCGAAAACAATAACGGAAAGCGCAGTGTGAAGAACTATCGCAAGTATCCTTTCCGCAAGGCTCACAATAGTGGAAACCATGTCATAGTCTGTGAGAGCGGCTATCTGTGCTTCAGCCGCCCAACGCTGTTCATCGGGAAGTGCGCCGAACAGTGCTTCAGTTCCGAGTGCATTTACCGTCATCGCCGTCACCGCATAGGATATGAGCGTTATACCGACAAGAACCACCGCTTCAACTCCGCCGTGTCCAAGGCCGTACATTATCGAAGCTCGAGGATCATTCTCATTTTTGCAGAAAAGCTTAAATGCGAGAAACCGTCCCGTTTCCTCGAAAATTCCTGCACAGAGTGCGCCATAGAGCGTATAAAAAACCACGCCGCTGTTCTGTATCGTTGACAACATAAAGTAATGAAGTATCTGCTCCAGTATCAATGCAAAAGCAACGAATGTTGCCGCACCGATGAAGAAATACCGAAGCTTTACGTCTTTATTTTTCAGCTTAAAAATTATCGGCGCAGCTATCGGGATAAGTATTGCCAATATCCCTCCCACAAGAAAAGCCGCTATCGTTCCCGTTGAAAATGTCATTCTTCTCCCCCACGATCATTCCGTTTATTCTTCCTGTTTATGCTTATGAGAGCAAAAGTTCCGCCTGCTGCAGCTATCACTATTATTATAGGAATTACGACAGCCGCCGTGTTCTGCGTCCGAGTAAGCTTGAACGCCCTGTTGGGCAGGCTCTTCGACTTGAGCATGATATCTCTGTCCGTCCAGTCGCCCTTTGCTTCGTTGTAAGCCGCACAGCTTATCTTTGTATCAAGAGCTTCAACACGGAAAACATACACGTTCCTGCCGTTTTCATCTCCGTCGGGATAGACAGTTCCGCTAAGCGAGCCGCTTTCCTCCGCGCGCCGGGCATCTTCCGCCGAGCCGAAATAAAGTGCCGTTACCTCGTCCCCTGCAAGCGTCATTCTCGCCGTCATTATTTCGCCCGAAACGTTAAGTACGCACTTTTCAGCATTAAGCTCCGAGTTGCTCACGGCGGCATCTATCTCATAGCTGCCGAATACAAGGTCGGAAGCATAGACAGGCTTGACTTCCTTTTTGGCGAACGCCGAAACCGAGCCAATAATAACAAAAGCCGTCAGCGCAAATATCACCGAAAAAAGCCTTTTCATTATCTATCCCTCACATATTCAAAATACGTTTTATTATCGGCAAAGGGTCATCGGGAACGGACTGCGAAACGCTGTGAATGACCGATTCCATAAAAAACAGCTTTGATACATCGTGCAGAAGTGCCTGATCTCCGCTTTTATCAGCATAAAAAACAGAGTTCACTTCCGTGTCTTTGCAAAGCTTGTAGCAAAAGCTCAGAGCCGTAAAAATTATCAGCGGCGTCGCCTTGTGACCGAACGTTATGTCGGCATAAATGCTCTCGCCATCGCCGAGCGTTTCAATAAGTGCCTCAAAAACGCGCTTTTGCTTTTCGGGAGTTTCCTCGCCTGCAATGCGTATTTCCGTAAGGTCATATCTGAAACCCACCTTCTCCGCAAGCTCTTTCAGCTCTGTCATCAGCCGCAGAAAATTTCCGCTCGAAACGGGCGAATTTTCCGATATCAGCAGCGTGATGTTTATAAGTTCATCGCACTGCGCCGTTTGGCTTATCGTAAGAAGGATCGGAAAGCTCGTTTCCATTTCCGCTTCGTCCGAACGGTAAAGGCACTTCTCCGCTTTTTCGGACGGGAGTGCAAAAATATATTTTTTCATTTTGGGATTCTCCAACAAAATTTTATTAAATTTATTTTAACATATTATATTCGCAATGTCAAACAAAAACGCTGCAAATTCAAATAAACGGAACGAATAAAAATAAGACCTTTTCCGGGGATCACCCAAAGAAAAGGTCCGTTCGTTTATTGTATAAACATTCTTTTAACGTGGACAGCGACTGTTCCTTACAGAAAATTTGCCTAAAATACAGGGTTTGCAACGGGCGGATATAGAATCCGCCCCTAAATCTTATGTTTCGCCAAATCAAATCGTGTTTGCATATTAATGCAAAAAATGCAAAATTTAAATGGAATAAAATTCAATAAATGTTTGGCTATCTTGGGTATAGAGCAAAGGGAAAACCTTTAGGAGGACAGGGGGAGGCGCTCTGTACGAGGGGGACGCAAGGCCGCCCTCCCCCTATCCTCCTTGCGGTGTTCCCTGAAGTGTATCACACTTTGCACCCATCTTACCCCAAACCTCCAACCCTCTCCCGACCAATGCTACAAATACAAGTCAGGCTTTTGGACGTTATAATAAGCACGGTGTTAGAGGGTTTTTATGTTACAATTAGCTTTGACTTATTTAATTGCTTACTGCTTATATATAAGCACATAATATGATGATTGATAACTCGATGCTGAAAAATAAAGTTTTAGAGCTTACACTGTACTACAGAATTGAGCGTTTGACAGTAAACTTACGGAGCATAAATAATTCCGAATTCCGAATTTATTTCTGTTGTTCCGGGAAGCTTACAGTTATTGTAGTTCCGACATTTTCTTCGCTTTCAAGCTTTATATCCGCACCGTGGTAGATCGCGCCGTGTTTCACTATCGAAAGTCCGAGTCCCGTGCCGCCAAGTGCTTTTGAACGGCTCGAATCGACTCTGTAAAAACGCTCGAAAACTCTGTCCTGCGCCGAAACGGGTATTCCGAAGCCGCTGTCCTTTACGCTCAGGAGCGTTCTGCCGTTTTCTTTTCGGATATTTATATCGACAGTTCCGTTCGGGCGGTTGTATTTCACCGCATTGTCGCAAAGGTTGAAGATCATCTCGTCCAGTATCTTTCTTACGCCGAAAAATGCTGCGTGTTCGCCCGTAACGCTCACTTTCAGCCCTGCTTTGTCGGAAACGGGCTTTATTCGCCTTGCAATTTCTTCCGAAAGCGCAAAAAGGTCGATATTTTCGCGGTCATATTCAACATTGCCGTCGTCAAGGCGCGAAATTTTTATGATATCGTTGACGAGGGTTATCAGTCTTTGTGCTTCGTCATAGATCGATTTGGAGAAATCAATAACGGTATCATCGGGCGTTCCGCCGCTCATCATAAGCTCGGCAAAACCTGAAATGGAAGTGAGCGGTGTTTTCAGCTCGTGCGAAACATTCGAGGTGAACTCTCTTCTCAGGCGTTCACGTTCGGAACGCTCGGTCACATCGAGGATAAAAATTACCGCACCGATTATCTTGCTCTCGTCAAAGACAGGGTTCGATATCAGGCGGTAGATCTTTTCGCCGATGCGTATTTCGGATTCGGCAGGGCTGCCCTTTACCGCCTTTTCCGCAACGTCGCAGAATTCCGTGAGAATGCTGCCTGCGTCCTTTTCAATGCCGAGTATCCTTGAAGCCGCCGTGTTGTATGTGAGAACGCTGGTGTTCGTATCGGTGACAACGAAGCCCTCGCTCATATTTTCAGTGATAAGACGAAACTCCTCCTTGCTTCGCTGTGCATCGCGGAGCTGTTTCTGTATCGTTTCGTGCTGTGCGGAAAGCTTGTCCGTGAGCGGTGCAAGCTCGGGATAAGGTGCTTTTTCGGGTTTTTCCGTATCTATTTCATTTATCGGCTTTGTAATGTTTCTGGAAACGATGAATGACAGTATTCCCGAAAATATGAGCGCAGCAAGAAACACCGTCACGACAGGAACAACAAGTGCTTTCAGCATAGCTTCGATGACGTTCTGCTCTGCCGAGATGCGGATAACACTGCCGTTATCAAGGCTCACCGCATAATATATCGTCTTTGTCATAAACGTGTCGGACTCTCTGACCGAGCTGCCCTCGCCGTTTTCAACTGCCGCCATTACCTCTTCGCGGTCGGCGTGGTTCTCCATTGAGGACGGGTCGGCTTTCGTGTCAAAAATAACATTGCCGTCACTGCCGATGAGCGTGATGCGCCTATCCTGCTTATCAAAGGTGTAAAGGCAGCCCTCGCCGTATTCTTCGGCTGTTGCCGCAATAAAGTGTGCTTCCGTGGAAAGCTCGTCCGTCAGTTCTTTTTCAAAAACATCGGTGAGTATGCCGAAGATAAGACCTATCACAAGCACGAGAACCATACACGAAGCGAGCAGCTCCGTGAAAAATATCTTTTTAGTCATCGGACGCTTCCTCTCCGCCTATACGGTAGCCGACATTTTTTATCGTCTTGATGAGCGAACCGTTTTCTCCGAGTTTTACACGGAGCTTTCTTATATGAACATCAAGCGTTCTCGAATCCTCGTAATATTCGCCCCAGATATCGGTCAGAAGCTTTTCGCGCGAAACAACGCTGCCGTTCGCTTTCATCAGTGCCGCAAGCAGGCTGTATTCCTTGAATGAAAGCGTGACCTCCTCGCCGTCCGAGCGGACGATGTGCTTTTTATCGTCAAGGGTTATGCCGCCGCTTCGGAGCAATGACTTATCCTCGGCAGGCTCTTTGGATGAACGTCTTAAAAGTGCGCGCACTCTTGCGGAAAGCTCGGTCATTCCGAACGGCTTTGCGAGATAATCGTCCGCACCGCTGTCAAGACCCGTCACCTTGTCGAATTCGCTGCTCTTGGCGGTGAGCATTATAACGGGAACGCTGCTGCCGCCGTCACGAAGCTTTTTTAGTATAGTAAGTCCGTCCTCTTCGGGGAGCATTATATCAAGAATGAGAAGCTGCGGCTCAGCTTTTTTGAATTCAGCCCAGAACTCGCTCGGCAGTGCGAAGCCTTTTGCCTCGTAGCCGTCCTTTGTCAATGCATAGCACACAAGCTTGCGTATATTGTCATCGTCTTCAAGCAGATAGATCAATTCATTTTCCTCCGTTATAATCGGGAAAAAGCCGATCAAACCCAATTGACCAGCGTTTCCTGTAATGTTCACTTAATTTTACCACACCCGACGGCGTTTGGCAAGAAAAATATTAACCGAAGCGTCCTCCGATGTAATTTGCCGTGCGCTCATCGTTAGGCGATTCAAAGATAGTCTTTGTGTCGCCGTATTCAATAGCTTCGCCGAGCAGGAAGAATGCCGTCTTGTCGGCAATTCGTGCAGCCTGCTGCATATTGTGTGTTACCGTTACAATGGTATATTTTTCGCGAAGCTCCATTGCAAGCTCTTCGATCTTGAGTGTAGAGATCGGGTCGAGTGCAGAAGTCGGCTCGTCCATAAGCAGAACTTCGGGTTCGACCGCAATTGCTCTTGCGATGCAAAGACGCTGCTGCTGACCGCCGCTCATTCCGAGTGCGGATTTTTTCAGTCTGTCCTTACATTCGTCCCAGATAGCTGCGCCTTTGAGTGATTTTTCAACGATCTCGTCAAGCTTTGCCTTTGAACGGATACCGTGGATCCTCGGACCGTAGGCAACGTTGTCATAAATGCTCATCGGGAACGGATTCGGTTTCTGGAATACCATTCCGACGCGGCGGCGAAGCTTTGTCACGTCCATATCGCCGTAGATATCCTCGTTTTCGAGTGAAATGTTTCCCTCTATCCTACAGCCGTCAACAAGGTCGTTCATTCGGTTAAGACAGCGGAGAAATGTTGATTTTCCGCAGCCCGAAGGTCCTATAAGTGCGGTTATGCGGTTTCTTGGAAGCTTTATTGTGATATTTTTGAGTGCGTGGTTGTTTCCATACCACAGATTTAAATTTTCAGCGGTTATAATTGATTCGTTAGCCATAAATAAACCTCATTATGTGCGCTCGGCGAAATGCTTCTGCGCGTACTTTGCTCCGAAATTGAGCAGCAGTGTGAGTATAAGAAGGATCGCAGCGACTGCAAAAGCCGTGTCGAACTCGCCGCGTTCCTTTGCATACATATAAAGCGAAACTGTGAGCGTTGAACCTGCGTTGCCGCTCGAAGCAGCCTGCGCAAAGCCGTAGATCTCGTTTGCCATACCTGCCGTGAAGAACAGCGCAGCCGATTCGCCCGTAATTCTGCCGACAGCAAGGATCACACCCGTGATGATACCGTCAACAGCACTTGGAAGCACGACCGTGCGGAGCATTCTCCACTTGCCCGAACCGAGCGCGAGCGCACCCTCACGGTAGCTCTGCGGAACTGCTTTAAGGCTCTCCTCGGTAGTTCTCATTATTGTGGGGAGCGTCATAATAACGAGAGTCATTGCGCCTGCGATAAGACTTGTTCCGAATCCGCAGAACTGAACAAATATCAACATTCCGACAAGTCCGTAGATTATCGACGGGATACCCGAAAGCGTTTCCGCAGCAAGTCCGATAAGACCCGTCAGCTTTTTGTTTTTCGCATACTCGTTAAGATATACCGCCGCGCCGATGCCGAGCGGGATAACGATCACCATTGTGAAGAATATAATATAAAGCGTATTTAAAATGTTCGGGAGGATTCCTATCTTTCCCGTCAAAAGGCTTGGTTTTTCGGTCAGGAACTGCAATGTTATATGCGGCAGACCCTTTACAAGCACTACTATTGCAATTGCCGCAGCCAGAACGCACACGATAGCAGCCGATACATATATAGACGCTTTCAGTGCTCCGCTTTTCACTCTGCGGACAGCAGTATTTCTATCATTCATCTTAATTCTTTCCCTTTCTTGTTAAAAGGTTCAGCACAAGATTTATTGCAAGGATAAACACGAACAGCACAAGTGCAACGGAGAAAAGTGCTTCTCTGTGAAGTCCCGAAGAATAGGACATTTCACTCGCAACGGCCGTTGTGAGGAAACGAACGCTTCCGAAAAGCTTAGGCATATTCGGAACGTTGCCCGAAACCATCATTACAGCCATTGCTTCGCCGACCGCTCTGCCTATACCGAGAACAACTGCGGCGGAGATACCGCTCTTTGCGGCAGGGAGGATCACCTTAAAGATAGTTTCCGTTTTGTCTGCACCGAGTGCAAGCGAACCCTCTGTGTATTCATGAGGAACAGCTCTTATCGCACTCGCCGAAACGGAGATAACAGACGGAAGAAGCATTACCGCAAGCACTATGACCGCTGCGAAAAGGCAGGCACCGTCAGGAAGTCCGAATGTATTTCTTACCGCAGGAACGACATATATCATTCCGAGAAGTCCATATACGACTGACGGGATCCCTGCAAGCATCTCAACTGCGGAGGAGAGGAACGAAGCAAGCTTTTCGCCTGCAAACTGTGTAATAAAAACCGCTGTGAGGATACCGAGCGGAACGCTTATAACGACCGCAGCCGCCGTTGCATAAAAGGAGGAGAGTATGAACGGGAGAATTCCGTAGGAAGCTTCTGCCGCAGTCGGCTGCCATACCTTTCCGAGGAGGAACTCTTTAAGTCCGATCTCGTGAATGGCAGGAACGCCCGAGCTTACAAGAAATGCTGTTATAACAATTACAAGCGCGATAGAAGCCGAACCGCATATCGTGAAGAACCCCGACATGACCTTGTCCGAAACCTTGGAAAGCGTGCGCAGGACATTGTCTTTCCTGCGTTCCGCTTCACTTTCGCCGCTGACTGAGTTTACTATGACCGATCTTTCCATAAAGAGCCTCACTTGGTTTACTTAGTTGTTGGAACTGCACCTGCAGAAGCAATATATTCATCTGCTTCGCCGCTCATGCAGAAATCGTAGAACTTCTGCGCATCATCGGAAAGTGCCTTGCCCTTGACTGTGATAAAATAGAATGCTCTGCTGATCTTGTAGCTGCCGTCAAGGATAGTTTCATTCGTAGGCATTACATTTTCAACGGAAAGTGTCTTTACAGTGTCCTTTACGGAAGCTGTTGAAGCATAGCCGATAGCATTCGGGTTGGAGGAAACCGTCTGAATAACGTCACCTGTCGAGGTAAGCTCCTGAGCATATACGCAGGAATCCTTCGTGCCTGTTACGGATTCAAAACCGTCACGAGTACCCGAAGCTGCTTCTCTGCCGATGCAAACGATCGGGTTATCATCACCGCCGAGTTCAGACCAGTTTGTGATCTTGCCTGTGTAGATATCGGCAATATCGGAAACGGAGAGGTTGTCGATCTTGTTTTCGTTGTTTACTATAATAGAGATACCGTCATAAGCGATGATCGATGCATCATAGGTCTGTGTTTCATCGTCCTTGAGCGCACGGCTGGAAAGTCCGATATCGCATCTGCCCTCGCCTACTGCGGAGATACCTGCGGAAGAACCCGTTGGGTTGTATGTGATCTTAACGTTCTGATGCTTTTCGGAATAGCTCTCGCTCAAAATTCCGATCACCTTTTCCATCGATGTAGAACCGTCTGTGGAAACTGTGTGTGAAGTTTCCGTGCTGCCGCAGCCAACGAGAAGTGCTGCGGATAAAACTGCTCCGATAATAGCTGTTGTAGCTGTCTTTTTCATAATTGATACCATACCTTTCAAATTATCATATTTTCCTTTTTGGCGTGATCTTATTGTACCGCTTTCAATGTTAATTCCGAAAGTTAAAGTATGTTAAGCCTATGTAAAACAGTTATTTTTATATTAAATAATGTATATACAGATCCTTGAAACCACGCATCTGCGTTGGTTAAGCGCAAAATTAGCACTCTTACACCAAGACTGCTAATTTTCTTTGAATATTGACAAACTTATCATAATTTCATCACATAAGGGGGATATCATATAGACAATGAAAGAAAGGAAATGGTACCAATGGAAAGAACAATAAAGAGTCTGTAAGGCAATAAGCCGAGCAGAAAAAATCAAAATGTTCATTTCAAACAAAAAGAAAATATAATCCAAAGGAGAGATCTTTATGTATGGTATTACACCTTTTGAAAAGAAAACTTACGACCTTTTTAACGCATTCCACGATTTTGAAGATAACTTCTTCAGCGGAACGGCACTTGCAAGCTGCA
>CAMBLM010000011.1 GCA_945868475.1 uncultured Ruminococcus sp.
AGCGCCACCTTGCCAAGGTGGAGGTAGCGAGTTCGAGCCTCGTAATCCGCTCCAACGGCGCTATAGCCAAGTGGTAAGGCGTAGGTCTGCAACACCTTGATCCCCAGTTCAAATCTGGGTGGCGCCTCCATAAATCCGTTTTCATTATGAAGACGGATTTTTTTATTCATATGATAGAAATTTTCTCGTAAAAATACTTGATATGTCGAATGAAATAGTGTATAATAAAATATGTTATCGCAGTAGAAAGGTGTACCCCTAAAAATGCCACGAAAAAACTATTACTATTCTGAAAAACCGAGAACCTCCAAAGTTCTTGTTACATTGAATGTTATTATAATCTTACTTATTGTTCTGGTTCTTTCCGCACTTGGCTTATATAGCTATACTTTTTTTACAGGAAATGATCCCCTTGCAAATATAGGCATAACAATGCCCTGGGACGAAGAATATGCCATTTCGCAGACTGTTGTTATCGAACCCGAACCGACAGAAACCATAACGCAAATGACGACAACGGAAACAACACAGGTCACAGCGAATATCGTTCTCACCGAAAAAACGGACGCAAGTGACAGCACCGCTGAAACAAGCGAAACTGAACCGAAATATAACTCGACCGATTATGACAAGACATTTTTCTCGAACAGCCTTTTTATCGGAGATTCGATTTTTACGGGCTTTTCGGGCTTCGGATATCTCGAAGCGGATAATGTCTTTGCGCAGGTCGGACTTAATCCCGAATCCGCTATAACAAAGGAAATAAACGGTGTTACAGCCGCTAAAAAAGCAGAAGAAATGCAGCCCGACTATATCTGCATTATGCTTGGCACGAACGGACTTGCTTTCCTCAGCACAGATTATATGGCTGAAGAAATGTCAAAGCTCGTGGACGAGCTGAGAAATGCTTCTCCCGATTCGGAGATCGTCATTCTGTCGATCCCTCCCGTTACGGCAGTTCACGAGAGTGAAAATCCCGAGAAAATACCGCTTATAATGGACTATAACAGCAAGCTACTGAAAACTGCTGAAAGCGAAGAGTGCAAATATATCGATATTTTCACAATGCTTCAGGACGATGACGGATATCTTGCGGCTGACTATGCCGAAGCTGACGGACTCCATTTCCTTGGCAAAGCATACGGCGTTGTTTTGAGCAGGATCCAGTTTGAACTCACAAATGATGGAGAAACCGCTTCTGAAACGGAAACCTCTGCCGAAACTTCAAGCAAAACTGCAATCTCCGCAGAAACCGCAGTCACAGCGGTAGAAGCAGCTGTTACCGAAAGCGAAACAACCTCTGTATCAACCGATGAAACAGAGATAACACAGTAAAGGAAGGAAAAATATGAAATTTAAAAATTTTGCCGCAATATTGGTTCTGCCTATAATCATGCTCACCGCTTGCTCAAAGGTCGATTCGACCGCTGAAACAAAAGAGCCTGCTCCTGCTGATATTACATCAGCGATAATGGCAGAGATCGAAATTCCGTCCGCAGTTGAGAAAACCAAAGATGATGTCGGAGCATATTATGATATCGATGTTGAAGCAACAGATGCTCTTTCAGTCTATATCTGCGGCTCGGGTGCTTATCCTGATGAACTTGCCGTTTTTAAGATGAATTCAGCTGAACAGGCAGAGAATGCCCGTGCGGCCGCTCAGAAACGCCTTGACAACCAGATCGAGCTTTACAGGGATTATACACCCGATGAAATGTATAAGCTTGACGGTGCAAAGGTCGTTGTAAAGGGCAATTATGTTATGCTCTTTGCCTGCTCAGACGATGACAGAGCGTATGAGATAGCCGACAGTCTTTTCTGATATCGAGCAAAACAAAACCTTTGTTTCAGAAAATATAAAAAAATACTTGCATTTTTGCAGCAAATATAGTATAATATAACTATTAGATGAATCCATATAGAAGGAAGGTCATATAAAATGAATAACGACCAGACAATGACGTTTACAGTTATTGAGGAAAATGAGGGAGAACTCAAAAAGAATCTCACATTAATATATGACGCTCTCAGCGAAAAGGGATATAATCCCATTAATCAGATCGTTGGATATATCTTATCAGAAGACCCGACATACATAACAACGTATAATAACGCAAGAAATCTTATCAGACATATCGACCGCGATGAGCTTCTTCAGGAGCTTGTTAAGTCTTATCTTTCTAAATAAGCTGATTTTGCAAATTGCGCTGTGATGTAATGTCACAGCGCAATTTTTGTTAATATGCGGAAACATTTTGTGATAAAATTGTAACCGCTCTGTAGTGTTATTTTCCGTAAATTTATGATATAATATACTTGTGATAAGCTATAACAAGATATGCATAATAAATGCTGTACGGATTTATCCGTAATTCTTGTTATGGAGGGATCTGATGAGATTTTCAAAGCTTATCACCGCTTTTGCGGCAGCAATCATTACTGTCAATCTCTTTGCCTTTACAGCTTCGGCAAATCAGCTTTCGGCGCAGGATATCTCCGAGTTGAACGGACTTTCTGCCGAATCGCACGGTTATGGTCAGGGCGTTGAATGTGATGAAAACAACTGTCCGACAGGGGCAAAGATGTTCAACGATGAGTTTGAACAATATGACAGCTATGCTGTATTCAGCGGAGCAAAAGGCATCTGCCTGACGTTCGACCAGGGCTATGAGAACGGCTATACCGAGAAAATTCTTGATACCTTAAAAGAGAAGAATGTCAAAGCGGTATTTTTCCTCACGGGCGACTACGCCAAGCGCAATAAAGAGCTTGTAAAGCGTATGCTCGCAGAGGGACACATCATCGGCAATCACGGTATGAAGCATGAATCCCTGCCAACGCTTTCACCCGAAAGTGCCGAGGAGGAGATAATGTCGCTTCACGACTTCGTAAAAAACGAATACGGAGTTGAAATGAGGTATCTTCGCCCACCGTGCGGAGAATATTCGGAACGTGCGCTTGCCGTTTGCAGTAAGCTTGGTTACAAGACAATGCTCTGGAGCTATGCATACTGCGACTGGAATGTCGATAACCAACCCGATCCGACTGCTTCGCTTGAAAAAGCAAGAAACGCTGCACATGACGGCGCAATCTACCTTTTGCACAGCGTTTCATCGACAAATGCGGAAATTCTGCCGCAGCTTATCGATGATATACGCGCTGACGGGTTTGAGTTCTGCTTGCCGCAGCTATAATTTTTGATTTCACAACCGATTTTTCGGTTATGATTTACCGCACATCGATGCAGACGATGTGTATTTGTTTTGGAAATTGCTTAAAGGTCATTCTGTAAGTCTTTGAACGAACCAAGGGCGTAAAGACCGACCGAATGATCGGTGAGCATTTCCGTTTGGCGCATTTTTTTCGTGCCTCCTAATTTATTTCATTTAAATTGTTTTAAGCAGTCTTTCGCTAAAAAGGCTGCTGTTTTTTTGCAATAAAAAAGCTGCACAGTATTTAATCGGAATACTGTGCAGCTAATTTTTATTCGTTTATTTCTTCAATAACAATGCTGCTTTCGTCAACATCGTAATCATCATCACTGTAAATGTTTCCGCTGTCATCAGCGTATGCTTTCAGATGCTTGACCGCGAGTGAATCCGTGTCAATGGCTTCTTCATCGGGGATATCGTTCATATTTCCATGGTAAAGCTCATCATTTTCATATGACTTGTCGCGGAGTCCTTCTGTTGTAAGCGTGGAAACATCAAGTCCGTTCATACTGCTTCCAACCTCGGGGAGAGGTTCTTCACGAAGAACAACGGGTTCTGCTGCAGGTTTCGGAGCTGATTTACGTCCCATATTGCTGAAGAAATCGTCTGCTGTTACAGCACTGCTTGGGTCAAAAACTTTTTCTTCCTTTGGCGCTTCGGGAGCTGTGTATGCATCATTCATATTGCCGTGGTAGTTCCCATCATCACCGAGAGTCTTATCGGTGAGATTTTCCGCTGCGATCTCGTCAGCTTCAACATCGTTCATACTGCTCTTGATCTCGGGGAGAGGCTCTTCACGAAGTCCGACTACATCGGGAACGTCAACATCTGTTTTTACAGGCTGTTCGGCAGGCTTTGGTTTTGCTTTTCTGTCAAGATCGGCGAAGAAATTCTCAGCACTTGCAGGCTTGGCTGTTGAAGCAGGGGCGGGGGATACGGGTGCGGCAGATTTTGGTTCATCTTTTGTCTTGTTTTTGTTAAATAAAAACATATTCTAACACCTTTCTTTTGTTATTTATCCATATCTGAAAGCCGGATCGAAGCCGGATCCGCATCAAATGTATATTCTTCATCATCGCTGCTGTAAATATTGTTGTCAGCAGGTTCGTCATCGGAGTTGTCATCCTGGTAATCATCGAGTGAGCTTAGATCAAGTGCGCTTACATCAATTCCGCCCATTCCGCCGTCATTATAGTTGAATGTCGGCTTTGCGGAACTGTCGTCGGGGAGATTGTCAACGTCCTCTGCGGAAACGACTGCTGAAAGCATGCCGCTTTCATCGGGTGTTACGGTAGTTTCTGCGGTTTTGGATTCAGGGATTTCCTGTTCAACAGCAGGAGCTTCGACCGTTTCTTTGGTATTTGAAACACTGACAGCAGCAGGCTTGATCTTTTCCGGTGATACTGTCGGAGCAGACGGTCTGACTTTCGGTACAGCAGGAACATCAGCTTTTTCAGTATTAAAAGCAGGTGCGGATACAGGTATTGCTTCCTCCGTTCTGTATGATGCGCTTCGGTTGTCTGTATCTGTATCAAATACAGGCTGTTCGGTATCCTGCTGCTTATTTCTTTTAAAAACGATCACAATAATGACCGTACAAACAGCGACTATTATAACGCCGATGGGGATAAACATTTTTGCAGATCTGAAGTGATTATCCATATTGTATTCTTCAAGCTGATACGGGAGAACGTACTTATTTATTGTTGCGGTTGAATTATCATCGAAAAGTTCAACGTTCCGGATCCATTCGATAAGATATTCCTTTACATCGTCTTCGAGTGGTTTGATCTTTCCGGTAAACAATAGGTCGTGAAATTCAACATTGTCATTTCCGCTGAGAAAATCGTATGTATCGTTGACAAGCTGTTCACAGTTGTTTGCAGCATCTTTATCCTTTACAAGTACTGTTATATAGGAAAGGCTGTCAGCGTTTTCATCTGAATTAACGATGGGCATAAGATAATAGCTTCCCGATATTCTTGAGGAAGTTTTTACACCGTTTACAGTGTTTGTTGTTGTTTCTTCACAAAAACATTCAAAAAGATAGCTGATATATCCGCACACGTTTTCGTTGAGCTTGTAATCGTTCGGATACATAAGATCGATTATGTTTTCTTCGTTTTCAATGTTCTTCCTGATATCACTCTTGAAACTCAAAGCACCAAACAGTGATGAAAGTCCGAACCCGATAAAAACAATGCCTACAATTGCCAACCCCAATAGTCTTGTTGTTAATCTGTTATTGAAAATCCCCATAATTACTCCTTGTTCAGCCTAAAAATATAGGCGTTTTTTCTATAAATAGATTTTACCATATATATTGAATTAAGTCAAGAAAAAAGTTGACATTATTAAAAAAATCTGCTATAATACAATTTGGTGATTTAGTTTATTATTGCGGCTTCTTTTTCGGCAGCAGGGAAGTCGGTGAAAATTTTTGCTGTCGGGAAACGGAGTTTTCTATGGCTGCTAATATTGTAATCGGTACTCAGTGGGGTGATGAAGGAAAGGGTAAAGTTATCGATATCCTTGCTTCAAGAGCAGATGTTGTTATCCGTTCACAGGGCGGTAACAATGCAGGACACACTGTTGCAAGCAATGGTGAAACCTACAAGCTTCACCTTATCCCTTCGGGTATTCTTTATAAAGATACCCTCTGCCTTATCGGCGCAGGTGTTGTTCTCAATCCTCAGGATCTTCTCGGCGAGATCGATAACCTCGAAGCAAGAGGAATTTCCTGCGATAACCTCAGGATCGACCCAAGAGCGCACATTGTTATGCCTTGGCATATAATCCTTGACGGACTTTCCGAAGAATTCAGAGGAAACCTCGATATCGGCACGACCAAGCGCGGTATCGGCCCTACTTATATGGACAAGTATGAGCGTTCGGGCATTCGCTTCTATGACCTTATCCACCCCGAGGTTTTTGCTGAAAAGGCTCGTGCAACGGGCAAGCTCAGAAATAAGATCATCACCGCAGTTTTCGGCGGAGAAGCAGTTGATATCGAAGCTGTTATCAAGGAATATACCGAATACGGCAAGCGTCTTGCTAAGTATGAAGCTGATGTTTCCGTACTCGCTTATGAAGCTGTAAAGGCAAACAAGACTATTCTTTTTGAGGGCGCACAGGCTACGCTTCTCGATATCGACTTCGGTACGTATCCTTACGTTACAAGCTCGCACCCACTTTCCGCAGGCGTATGTGTCGGCACAGGCGTTGGTCCTACAGTCATCAACAATGTTTACGGCGTTGCGAAGGCTTATACAACAAGAGTTGGCAAAGGTCCGTTCCCGACAGAGCTTAACGATGCAACGGGCGACTATATCCGTGAAAAGGGTCACGAATTCGGCACTATTACAGGCAGACCAAGACGTACAGGCTGGTTCGACTCTGTTATCATTCGTCACGCAGTACGCGTAAACGGCCTTAACTGCCTCGTTGTAAACAAGCTTGATACCCTCGCAGGAATCGACACCCTCAAGATCTGCGTTGCATATAAGAAGCCTGACGGCACTATTATAAAGGATTTCCCTGCAACTCTCGAAGAGCTTGACGGCTGCCAGCCTGTTTATGAGGATTATCCCGGATTCAATGATGATATTTCAAATTGCAGAACATTCGATGAGCTTCCCGAGATCTGCAAGGGTTATATCAAGCGCCTTGAAGAGCTTTGCGAGTGTAAGATCGCAATGATCGGCGTTGGTCCTGACCGTGAACAGCAGATCGAAATATAATTTTACGCATATAAAAATCCCCACATCGCAAAAATGTGGGGATTTTATATAATAAAGGGGATATATATGAAAATCAAACTGCTTGTGCCGATCATTTTAGGGGCTCTTGTATTGTCATCATGTGGCAAGTCAGCGGGTAAAACAAACGAACCGTATTCATCAGAAACGCTGGTTATTGCAAGAAGTGAAAATGATGATAGTCACACAGATTACGTTATCAAAAATTTAAAGTCTGAAAACAAATACAATATTGAAGAGAAACGGTATTCCACATCTGATCTCCTGACAATGGCTTTGCTCGGCGGCGAACAGATTGATGTTATTTTTGCCGACAAAGACATAAATGTTTCTTCATTTGCGGCAAAAGGTGTGCTGACTGACCTCACTCAGTATATAAATGAGGACGACTATGTAAAATCCGTCCTTGATTCACTGAAACAGAACGGCAAGCTGTATGAGATGCCGTATGATTTTGACGTTGAATCTGCGGCTGTAAAGAAAAAGCTTTGGAATGATGATACCGATACAAGTTTTGAACATATATTGGAAAAGTCAAACGCTCTTGGGTGCAAATATCCTTTTGATTATACGGTAGATTCCTATGGTTTTACCGCATTTATTATGTCACAGTTTGTCGATTTTGAAAACAAGATCTGCACTTTTGACAGCGATGAATTTAAAGAGCTGATCGAATTTATGAAAACATACAATAAGTCGGTTGCCAATCTGACGAACGAACAGCTGTATGATGCTTTTAAAAATGATGAAATGCTTATGATAGCAACGGGGTTTTCGAGTTTTGGGCAGTTGGATTATCTTGAATATGATGCGAGAGATGAAATAGAATTTGTCGGTTTTCCGTCTGATGAAGAAAATTTCCATATTGCCGTACTGCGTTCGGCATATTCGGTCGTTGACGGTTCGGAACATAAAGAAGAAGCTATAGATTTTGTAAAAAAGTGCATTTCTTTTGACTCTTATGTTACCGAACTTTCTGATGGCTCAAAAATGGTTTTGAACACCTGCAGTTTGCCGATAAATTCAGAAGCACTTGATTATTTTTATGATTTAAATTTTAAACTTGAATTCTATGATATACCCGATGATGCACGAAAAGACAACGCAGATGAACTTATGCATCAAATAAACACGGTTTCGTACGCTTCAAGAATGTCTGATACCCCAATACAGCAAATCATTCAAGATGAATTATCCGCATACTTTTCGGGAAATACAGATTCCGGATCTGTTGTCAACAACATACAAAACAGATGTATGCTGTTTTTCGATGAACAGTATAATTAAAGCTTGATTTTATGCTATCAACATTCATCTTTGCAGGCATTGAAAATACAGGCTATATAATACTAAACACCAATAAAATACAGGAAAAAATCTGCGCCGAAATCCTATATATTCGAGATTGTCGGCTTGATTTTTTCCAAATTTTAAATGGTGTTTAGTATAAAAAGCACATCAAATACAGTTCTGTATTGATGTGCTTTTATTCACATATAAAAAACTGTTTAAACAAAAGTTTAAACAGTTTCAGTGGGGTGGGAGATGGGATTCGAACCCACGATCTTCGGGACCACAATCCGACGCTTTAACCAACTAAGCTACACCCACCATATGGTGCGTCATACTGGATTCGAACCAGTGGCTTACTGCTTAGAAGGCAGTTACTCTATCCAGCTGAGTTAATGACGCACATTTTATGTGTCAGGGAAAAGTGGAGCGAGTGATGGGAATCGAACCCACGCAACCAGCTTGGAAGGCTAGTGTTCTACCATTGAACTACACTCGCATTGTGTCTTCCCTGACAACGTTATTTATTATACCATATACAATACTAAATGTCAATACCTTTTTTCAAATTTTTTAGTTTTTTTTGAGAAAATTTTCTGCGTAAAAAAGTAAAGGGGACAGCTTAATATTAAACACCAATAAAACTATAGACAAAAAATCTGCATAAAATCCATATATCAGAGTTTTTGCTTGATTTTTTGTATAGTTTTTAATTGGTGTTTAGTATAAAATGAGAGCCGTCCCCCTCAAATTTTATTCTGTTGTTATTTCAAGTTCGCCCTTTTTCTCGCCGATCTTTATCGTCTTGAACGGGTTGGCTGTGCTTGTTATGATAAGCTCCGCAACCTTGTCTTCGATCTCCTCACGGATAACGCGGCGGATATCACGAGCGCCGAACTTCTGTCCGAATGCTTTGTCTGCGATGGCTGTAAGAGCCTTTTTGCTGTATTTGAGCGTGATGCCCTTTTCGGCAAGAGGATCTTTCATCTCGTCAAGCATAAGTGCAGCAATGCTTTCGTAGTTTTCCTTGGTGAGCGGTGCGAATGTTACGATCTCATCGATACGGCTCAAAAATTCGGGACGGAGGAAGTCAGAAAGTGCCTTCATCGATTTTTCTTTTGAAACTTCCGATTCGGTCTTGTTGAAACCGATGCCCGTTGACTTGTCGGTCGAGCCTGCATTAGAGGTCATAACGATGATGGTGTTCTCAAAGTTGACAGTTCTGCCTTGTGAGTCTGTAACTCTGCCTTCGTCAAGTATCTGGAGCAGAATATTCATTACATCAGGGTGTGCCTTTTCAATTTCATCAAAAAGAACAACCGAGTAAGGCTTTCTGCGAACCTTTTCCGTGAGCTGTCCTGCCTCGTCATAGCCAACATATCCCGGAGGCGAACCGATAAGACGCGATACCGAGTATTTTTCCATATATTCGGTCATATCAAGACGGATAAGCGGATCAGTACCGTCAAAAAGCTCGGACGCAAGCACCTTTACAAGCTCGGTCTTGCCGACACCCGTAGGGCCAACAAAGATGAACGAAGCAGGTCTGCGGCGCTTTGAAAGCTGTACTCTTGTGCGCTTTATAGC
This sequence comes from uncultured Ruminococcus sp., assembly GCA_945868475.1. GTDB lineage: Bacteria > Bacillota > Clostridia > Oscillospirales > Ruminococcaceae > UMGS363. Next base: position 9,848 of record CAMBLM010000011.1, read on the forward strand.
CTTGCAGACGAGCGATACGGCCTCGTCCTGACCGATTATCTTCTCACGAAGCTTGTTTTCGAGGTTTTCAAGCTTCGTGTATTCGCTTTCAACTACCTTGCTTGCAGGAATTCCCGTCCAGAGTTCAATTACCTTTGAAAGGTCTTCTTCGGTAACATATACCTTGTCTGCGGCAGCTTCTGCTTCTTCAAGGTCTTTCTTGAGCCTTAAAACTTCAGCCTTTGCATTTGCAAGCTTTTCAAAATCGGGTTCAGCCGCTTCTTCTATCTCGGCAACGTTCTGTTCTTCTTTTTCAAGTTCTTTCTTTACCGAATCAAGCTTGCTGAGTTCCGTACTGCGTATGCTCCTGCAAGCGCAGGCTTCATCAAGCAGGTCGATAGCTTTGTCGGGGAGAAAACGGTCGTTGATGTAGCGTTCTGAGAGAACGGCGCACATTCTGAGAAGTTCGTCTGTGATCTTTACCTTGTGATGCTCCTCATAATACTGTCTGATGCCGAAAAGTACCTGCTCAGTTTCGCTTACGGACGGTTCGTTTACAGTAACCGGCTGGAAACGTCTTTCAAGTGCGCTGTCCTTTTCGATGTATTTGCGGTATTCCTTAAAGGTAGTTGCGCCGATGACCTGAACCTCGCCGCGTGAAAGGGCAGGCTTGAGGATATTTGCGGCGTTCATTGAACCCTCGTTGTCACCGCCTGTTCCGACGAGGTTGTGTATCTCATCGACAAACAGAATTATGTTTCCTGCATTTTTTATCTCATCGATAAGTGCTTTCATACGACTCTCAAACTGACCGCGGAACTGTGTTCCTGCAATGAGTGCAGTGAGGTCGAGCAGATAAACCTTTTTATCTTTGAGGTTGAAAGGAACTTCACCTGCTGCGATCTTCTGTGCAATGCCCTCAGCGATAGCGGTCTTGCCGACACCCGGCTCACCGATGAGGCAGGGGTTGTTTTTCTGACGGCGCGAAAGTATCTGGATAGTACGCGCGATCTCTTTCTCTCTGCCAACTATATGGTCAAGCTTGCCGTCCTCAGCTTTCTGCGAAAGGTTGTCGCAGTAAGTTTCAAGCGACTTCATCTTTCTCTGGCGAGGGCCTTTGCTCTTCTTTTCAGTTTCTTCGGAAACAGTTTCACCCGAGGTGCTGTCTTCTTCACCGTTCGGTTCAGACTTTGCAAAAGCTTCAAAGCCCTTTGGAAGTCCTCCCATAAGGTTCTGGAGAAAGTTCGGGAAGCCTGCTGTTCCGCCTTTTTTGAAGAAGCCGCCGTCGTCATTTTCGGTGATGTCCGTAAGCTCGTCGGAGATCTCCTCAACGTCCTGATCGGTCATTCCCATCTGATCCATATATTCTTTTACCTGCGGTATTCCAAGCTGTTTGGCACATACAAGGCAAAGACCCTCGTTATGATTTTCTTCGCCCTGTATTGCGGTGATAAATACCACAGCAGTCCTTTTCTTACATCTTGAACAAAGCATTTAGTGTCCTCCAAACTTTTATTTGAATAAAGCCGTGAGCAGAACGAAGCTCAGCGAATACGCGTGTTTGAAAATATAAGTCTTTTCAATAACGTCTGTATTCAGAACAGAGTTTTCATTTGCCGTAAGCTTTATAAATATGCTGCAAAGCAGCGAAATTGCTGTAATCGTTAAAATTGAGTATATTGCTCCAAGCACTCCTCCGAGGAAAGAATCAGGCTTTTTTATTGCGTCAATGCGCCTTATCACCCTGACCGCTCTTAAAAGCATGGAAAAAATGATGCCAATGACCGCAAATGCTGTAAAGAATATCACGTTTTTGACTGTTCGCAGCATAACGGGGCGCACAATTTCTGCTTCAATAAGTGTTACCGCGGAATTTTTTATATTTTCGGGCGTTTCAAGAGCCGTTTCCTTATTTATCTTGTTCTTTTCAAGGTATTTATCGGCACTTTCGAGTATCTCCTCGGGAATAACTCCATTTAGAGAGCCGGTTATTCTGCCGCAGTATTCCTTGAATATACTGTTAAGTTTACCACTTATTTCTTCATTCGTCAAGTCCGGCATTTCGGTCTCGGCAGCATCTTCACTGTCGGGAAGCTTAACGCCGAATTTTTCGAGCAGCTTTTCCTGCGAGTATTCTTCGGAAAGCTTGTCGGCTTCGGCTTCGATATATTCCATTACCGATGGCTGAACGATGTTGAAATACACATATTCGTATGTTACATTGCTCACGAAGCTTGCGATAGCCGCCGAGAAAAAGAAGCTTGCAAGAGATATTACCATTCTCAGGATACCCTTTTTATATCCCGAATAGGTTATGATGATTATAAGAAGTACCGTAATTATGTCAAGTATATGTTCTGATATAAAAGCCATTGCTGTTCCTTAATTAAAATCTATTTTATTAATAGTATCATATCCAAGGAGGAATACATTTGAGCCAAGCTTTCGGAAATCGTCATAATCTTCCGAAAGTTCAACACTCGAAATTTCTTCTCCAAGTATATTGTATGCGATAATGTCGCGGTTATTGTGAACATAGACCTCGGAATCGTAAACGTGGATACTGTTTACGATAAAATCCATGTCGAAAGTTTTTTCTTCGCCCGTTTCGCTGTCGATCATAACTATCTCGGAGCTTCGCTGTTCAGTGTTGTTGAAAACGAGTGCAGCAATCTTGCTGTTCGAGTCGAATCCTGTAATGTCACGGGTGTACTGATATGTAGAAAGAAGCTGTCCGTCTGTGTCATAAGTCGCGCATAAGTTGTCACCGAAAACAACGATCTTATTGTTTCCGAAAAGTCTTACTGAAACCGCAAGTGTTTCAAGATATTCCGTCTGCCATATCGGCATAGGGTTTCCAAGATCGTCATAGTCTATCTTGTCGAAACGGTAATAAAGTATCTTTGAAACGAGAACTCCGTCCTTTGAGCCGATCGTTGTAATATAACATCCGCTGCTGTCGCTTGTGAAAGTTACATCGATAATTCGCTCTATTGAGCTGTAGTTGAAGATGTTTTTGCCCGTTCCGTCGTAAATTTTCATTACCGCAAGGAACTTATCGTCCTTCGTCACGATAGCTGCTTTGTCACTGCTGCACAGCTTCGCAAGCAGGATAGGGTAATCGGTATCGATCTTGTATATGCACTTGTATTTGCTCATAAGGCTGAAAGAATTTCCGCCGATGTCGTAGATAAGGGCTTTTTTTGGTGAAACAGTCAGTATCGGGTTCGCCATGGTGTGCTGCTGGGTGAAAATACTTTTTCCGCTTGTGTCATATACAAAATAGTGCGAATCATCAAGCACGGCAATTGCATTGTCAACCGCTTCGAGCTGATATGCCGCACCTCCCTCGATAGCAATAGGGAAGTTTCCGCCTGCAAGCTCGGTCGAGTTCTCGGCAACGGGTATCTTGGTAAGAATACCGTCAAGCTTCGGGTACCATGAGCTTTTTGTGAATATAAGTAGAACGACCGCCAAAGCGAGTATGAAAATTATGATGAACTTCTTTAAAAAGCGGCCAAATTTCTTTCTCTGCCGTCTTTTTTTAAGATCGGAAACATCAGTTACAGCCATTTTTTTATTCCTTTCAAGTCATGTATCCTGTATTAGTAAAAGACCCTGTTCAGATAAAGTCCGTATGGTGCAGCGGTCTTTCCTGCATAATTTCTGTCTTTTTTGTTCAGGATATCCTCAATACCGTCAGGGGTGATCTTGCCCTCATTTATAAAGATAAGCGTTCCGACCATTATCCTAACCATATTATACAGGAAACCGTCGCCTTTTACAATAAATCTCACAAAACTTTCATCATTCTGTACGCAAAAATACTCAATTGTCCTTGTGCAGTTCTCTTTTATGTTGGCAGTTCCGCAGAAAGATGTGAAATCGTGAGTTCCGACAAAGCTTTGCGCACACCTGTCAAGAAGCTGAACATCAAGCTTGTACGGATAATGCAGCGCAAGGTCGGAGGTAAAAGGGTCTTTGGTCGGTCGGTTCAGCATAAGATAAACATATTCTTTGCCCGTGCAGGAAAAACGCGCGTGAAAATCATCATCGGCTTCTTCACAGGTGTGAACGGCGATATCATCAGGCAGGAGCGAATTGATCCCCCTTATGATGTTATTGCAGGGGATAGGGTGTTCCGTTTTGAAGTTGAAGCAGAACTCGTTAGCATGAACGCCCTTGTCCGTCCGTGAACAGCCGTTGACCTTTACATCGCCGTGGGTAAGATAGGACAGCCGCTCTTCAAGTATATCCTGAATGGCAACAGCGTTGTTCTGGCTCTGAAAGCCGTGATAAGCCGTTCCTCTGTATGACATTGTGCATTTTAAGTTGCGCATAAGTTCACCTTTTAGCCGAAAATAATGTTCATAAGAATTACCGCATCAAGAAATACGAACGAAAGTCCGAGTGCAGTGTAGTCAGCCGCAGTCGATCTGAGTTCCTTTAAGCGTGTTCTGCCCTCACCGCCGTGATAGCAGCGGCATTCCATTGCGAGTGCAAGCTCCTCCGCACGTCGGAAAGCCGAAACGAAAAGGGGAATGAGTATCGGCGTGAGAGCTTTTGCCCTCTGCATAAGATTTCCGCTTTCCATATCAGCACCGCGCGCTTTCTGTGCAGACATTATCTTGTCCGTTTCTTCAATAAGCGTAGGGATAAAGCGGAGCGCGATAGTCATCATCATCGCAAGCTCGTGAACGGGGAGATGTATCTTTGCGAGCGGCGACATAAGCCTTTCAATAGCATCTGTCAGCGTGATAGGCGAGGTCGTATAGGTCAGCAGCGAAGAACCCATAATGAGTGCGATTATTCGTATTATCATAAATATCGAAGTGCGAACGCCCTCGTAGGTTATCTTCAAAAATCCAAGCTTGAAAAGCGTAACTCCGTCAAGGAAGAAAAGGTTGAGTACCGTCGTGAAAATAATGATAGGAACGATCGGCTTAATGCTCTTCATCATTAGTTTGAGTGGGATCTTCGAGATAAGGAACGATATGAGCATAAATACGCAGCTTATGATCAGTCCGAGAAAATTATCCGCACAGAAAAGCGAAACGATGAAAACTGCGGTTATTATTATCTTGAATCTCGGGTCGAGCCGATGAACGGCAGAATTGCCCGGGAAATACTGTCCGATTGTGATATCTTTAAGCATTTAACGATCTCCTATGTCCTGCAAGGTATTCCTTGATAGTTTTTACAGCGAATTCGGTCGTGTAAACATCGGAACGAATGTCGATGCCCTTTTCACGCAGTGCAAGAAAAACCTTTGTTACCTGCGGAACGGAAAGACCGATCTTGGTAAGCTCATCAGCCTGCATAAAAACTTTTGGCGGTGTGTCATAGCAGAAAACCTCTGCGTGATCCATAACGAGAATTTTGGTCGCAAACTTCGCAACGTCCTCCATACTGTGTGAAACAAGGAGAACGGTTGACTGTGTTTTTCTGTGATATTCCTTTATCTGTTCAAGAATTATATCTCTGCCCTTTGGGTCAAGTCCTGCTGTCGGTTCGTCAAGAATGAGAACTTTCGGCTGCATAGCCATTACACCTGCAATAGCAACACGGCGCTTCTGACCGCCGGAAAGCTCGAACGGCGACTTTTTGAGATTATCCCTGCCAAGTCCGAGCAGATCGGTTATTTCGTAAATTCGTCTTTCTATCTCTTTATCATCAAGTCCCATATTTTTAGGACCGAACGCAATATCCTTGTAAACAGTTTCCTCGAAGATCTGATATTCGGGGTATTGGAAAACAAGTCCGACCTTGAAACGCACGTCGCGAAGCTTAACATCCTTGCTCCATATATCCTGTCCGTCAATGATGACCTTTCCCGAAGTAGGCTTGATAAGCCCGTTGAGATGCTGAATGAGCGTTGACTTGCCCGAACCGGTGTGACCGATGATGCCGACAAGTTCGCCTTCTTCAATTTCAAGGTTGACATTATTTACAGCGGTTTTCTCGAATGGAGTTCCAACGCTGTAAGTGTAGGTTAGGTTTTCGGTTTTGATAATTGCCATTAAAGAACTTTCCTTTCAAATGAAATACATTTCACGTTAAAGCGGATAATGTTTTCGTAAAGAAACGACTCAGAGAGCCTGTTTTTTTATTGATGTGAGGGTAAAAAGGTTTACTATCGGGATAAGCGAGCCGATTATGTAAAGGGCAGTCTTGCCAGTGGTGTATTCTCCCGATCTTTTCATTCGGACTGCGGCACATATCGATATCACAGAGGCAGCTGTAAAAGCCATACCGAATCCGAAACTGCACATTATCATTCCCAATATCTGCGGCAGACAAGCTATAACAGCCATTACAGCTGCCGTTGAAAGAATATATCCTGCCCCTGCGATCAGAAAAATAAATGTAAAAGGAACAAACAATGCTATAAATATCAGAAAACCGCATACTATGCACGCCGCAAAAGCCAGATCAAACAGCTCTGGGAGCTTTGGTATTATCTGCGCAAAATATACGATAAATCCTGCTATGAACAATAACGAGCATACAGCTATGATTATTCCCCATGTGGAAATGTAACCTGCACACTTTTTCTGATAATCCGATGCAAGAGAACCCGTAAGCTCCTTTGAATATTCGGACTGCTCCTCGGAAAGAGGGTATTTTATAATCTTTACCATTCCGACTATCACTGCGATCGCGCCGATAAGTCCGATAAACATCGGCAGAAAAATATCAGCCGCAGGCGTTATCAGCGACCTTATGCTTTCATATCCTGCCGTATCGTCTAAGTCTACGTCCGCAAATGCAGCGGAATATTTACTTTCAACAAGCTTTTCCTGAATAAAAGCGAATATGCCAAGTATAAGAAGTCCAAGCATAAACGCCGCCTTTGCCGCTTTCGGCATTGTTTTTCTGCCTTTCAGCGGAAAAATTACGGCAAGTGCAAAATAAACCACGGTGAAAATTATTGATAAAACCATACCCTTTACCCCCAAAAATGTCATTTACCTGTCAAGAAGTTTCATAAGCGCGTCAACACATTCGTCTACATTTATAATATGTGTATCGGACGGAAGCCCATCTTTGCCGAGCATATACATAAGCTCCGTTACCTGAGGAACATCAAGTCCGAGCGATTTCATCTTTTCCACCTGCGAGAAAATGTCCTTCGGAACACCCTCTGTAACAATGTTTCCGCTGTCCATTACGATTATTCGGTCAGCAAGAGCCGCTTCGTCCATATAGTGCGTGATGAGAACTATCGTTATGCCGAAATCCTTGTTCAGCTTTTTGATAGTTTTCATAACTTCCTTTCGTCCGTTCGGGTCGAGCATTGCAGTAGGCTCGTCCATTACGATGCAGTCAGGGCGCATCGCGATTATGCCTGCAATGGCAACTCGCTGCTTCTGACCGCCGGAAAGCTGGCTCGGAGAATGATCTTTGTATTCATACATATTGACCGAGCGGAGAGCATCATCAACACGTTCACGCATTTCTTTTTGCGGAACGCCCATATTTTCAAGAGCGAAAGCGACATCTTCCTCAACAATGGTCGCAACGATCTGATTGTCCGGATTCTGAAAAACCATACCAATATGCTGGCGAATGTCAAAAAGCTTGCTTTCGTCCGATGTGTCTATCCCGTTTGAATAGACCTTGCCCTTGTTAGGAGTAAGGATAGCGTTGAAATGCTTTGCAATAGTCGATTTTCCCGAGCCGTTGTGTCCGAGAACAGCTACAAATTCGCCCTTTTTTATCGTCATTGAAACATCTTTGAGGATAAGAGCCGCTTCTTCGCCGCTTTCAGGGTCGGCAGGGTAGGAAAATTCAACATTTTCCGCAATAATTATATTTTCCAAGCTTTCGCCTCCTTTTTATGTGTTATAAAGCTGCCAAAAGCTGTAAGCCGAAACTATAAGCAGAAGTATCCCGACAACAATGTAGGTGATTTTGACAGCCTTGAATTCTTTACCCGTAAGGGGAGTACCCATTTTTGATGTAAAGGCCTTTCCCTTACCAATAATACCTGCAATAATGAAGTAAATTCCGCCTATAAGCGCAAGTATAGCCATTTTTGACCTCCGTTAGTCCTTTGTCCAGATAGCGGTCGAGCCACACGGTAGTGTGAAGCTGCTCTCCTTTACAGGCAAGCCGATCTCATCGGCGGAAACTTTTCCGCCGTATTTTGCTGCAACCGTTTCTCCGAGAAGATATGCCATTACCGACGGTGAAAGTCCCGTTGTGTAGCTGTTCAGAAGGAAGAAAAGCGGATCATCGCTCAATACTCCCGTGCAGAGCTTGACGAGATCGTAAATGCAGTCCTCAAGCTTCCAGACTTCCTGATTTGGACCTCTGCCGTATGAGGGAGGGTCCATTATGACCGCATCGTATTTTCTTCCGCGCTTTATTTCACGGGCAACGAATTTTTCGCAGTCATCAACTATCCAGCGTATAGGCTTGTCGGAAAGTCCCGATGAAGCGGCGTTGTCCCTTGCCCATTGTACCATACCCTTTGAAGCGTCAACATGGCAAACGGAAGCACCTGCATTTGCGCAGGCAAGAGTTGCGCCTCCTGTATAAGCGAAAAGATTGAGAACGTTTATCGGACGTCCTGCATTTCTGATAAGCTCGGACATATAGTCCCAGTTCACAGCTTGCTCGGGGAAAAGTCCCGTGTGCTTGAATCCCGTCGGGCGAATGTTGAATTTTAAGTCGCCGTAGGAAATGAGCCAGCTATCGGGAATTTTTTTTGCGAAGTCCCAGCGTCCGCCGCCCTTTTCGGAACGGTGATAGTGACCGTGCGCGCTGTTCCAAAGCTGCGTTTTATGTCCCGTTTTCCATATTATCTGAGGGTCGGGGCGGATAAGAACGATGCTGCCCCATTTTTCAAGCTTTTCGGAATCGGAGCAGTCGATGAGCTGATAATCCTTCCAGTTTTCTGCTGTTCTCATATTTTAAAAGTTCCTTTCGTGCGCAATTATTCAGCCGAAGTGCAGCGTTCCTTTATCTTATCGGCGATCTTTACAGCCATGTCGTTTATAACATCAAAATGCTTGCCCTCGATCATAACACGGATAAGCGGCTCTGTACCGCTCTCACGGACGAGGATACGTCCCGTTGTGCCGAGAAGCTTCTGATTGACGGAGATTATCTCTTCGATCTCGGGATCGTTTTTCCACTTTTCTTTCCAGTCGTTTGTTATCTTGACATTTATCATCACCTGCGGATAGCGTTCCATTATCTTTCCAAGCTCGGAAGCCTTGTGTTCGGAACGTTTCAGAACGGAAAGAAGCTGAACAGCCGTCAGCTGACCGTCACCGGTTGTGGAGAAATCTCTGAAAATTATATGTCCCGACTGTTCACCGCCGAGGTTGTAGTCGTTCGCAAGCATCTGTTCGATGATGTATCTGTCGCCGACCTTGGTCGAAACGATGTTGATGTTGCTTGCCTTTGCAAAATGCGCAAAGCCAAGGTTCGTCATGATCGTAACTACAGCCGTGTTTTTCTTCAATGTTCCCTTGTCGCGCATATCTCTTGCGAAGATGGCAATAAGCTTGTCGCCGTCAAGTATAGCTCCGTTTTCATCAACGGCAAGACAGCGGTCAGCATCACCGTCAAAAGCAACACCGATCTGACATTTGTTTTCAATAACGAACTTCTGGAGCGGTTCAAGGAAAGTCGAGCCGCAGCGTTCGTTGATATTTGTACCTGTCGGTTTGTCGTTGAGCATAAGTACGGATGCGCCAAGTCCCGAGAAAAGCTTCTCTGCGGTAGTGCTTGCAGAACCGTTTGCGCAGTCGATAGCGACCCTTATTCCGCTGAGGTTGTGGTCAATGGTCTTCATAATGCTTCTTATGTAATCCCATTCAGCGTTTTTGTCATAGGAGATCCTTCCGATGTTCGCACCGCCCGTGATCTGTTCCTTTATCTTTTCGGGAGTGTCAAGGATAAGAGCTTCTATCTCTTCTTCAATGTCATCGGAAAGCTTGAAGCCCTTTCCCGAGAAAAGCTTTATGCCGTTGAATTCCATGCTGTTGTGCGATGCGGAGATCATAATTCCTGCATCGGCTTCTCTTTTCTGAACAAGATATGCAACAGCAGGTGTCGGAACAACACCGAGGATAACAGCGTCCGCACCGATAGAGCAGATACCTGCCGCAAGTGCAGCTTCGAGAACATCGGAGGATATTCTCGTGTCCTTGCCGATAAGAATTTTTGCTTTTTTATGTGATTTCTGAGTAAGCACCATAGCAGCGGCTCTGCCGATCTGCATAGCCATTTCGCAGGTAAGTTCGGTTATAGCAACGCCTCTTGCTCCGTCTGTACCAAATAGTCTTCCCATAATTCTCTCCGATCCGCCGTTTTGCGGCTTAAAATTTATTTAATCAAATCTAAGCTGATCGTCGTCAGCGTTCGCATCTCCCTTGTATTCATACCCGAGATGCTTGTAGGCAAGTGCAGTCGCACAGCGTCCGCGCGGTGTACGGGATAGGAAGCCGAGCTGCATAAGATACGGCTCACATACATCTTCAAGCGTAACGGCTTCTTCACCGATAGCAGAAGCGAGCGTTTCCAACCCGACAGGACCGCCGCTGTAGCCTTTTATAATCATATTCAGCATACGCTTATCCATATTATCAAGACCGAGAGAATCTACTTCAAGTCGGTCAAGTGCAATTTTTGCAATGTCCTCTGTGATCTTTCCGTCACCAATGACCTCGGCGAAGTCACGCACTCGCTTTAAGAAGCGGTTCGCGATACGCGGAGTACCTCTCGAACGCCGTGCAAGCTCGGTAGCACCTGCCTTGTCGCAGGCAATGCCGAGAATTACAGCCGAACGCATGATAATGTCGGAAAGCTGTTCAACGCTGTAAAGCTCCAATCGCATTATAACGCCGAAACGGTCACGGAGCGGCGAGGTAAGCTGACCTGCTCGTGTTGTCGCACCGATGAGCGTGAATTTCGGCAAATCGATTCGCAGCGAACGTGCCGACGGACCTTTTCCTATGATGATATCGAGCGCATAGTCTTCAAGCGCGGGATAAAGAACTTCCTCTATCGAGCGTGAAAGACGGTGTATCTCATCGATGAAAAGAACATCGTTTTCCTGCAAATTTGTGAGCAGTGCCGCAAGATCGCCCGGCTTTTCAATGGCAGGGCCGGAAGTAACTCGGATATTTACCCCCATTTCGTGTGCGATAATAGCCGAAAGTGTGGTCTTGCCCAGTCCCGGAGGGCCGTATAAAAGAACGTGGTCAAGCGGTTCGTTTCTCTTTTTGGCAGCTTCTATAAAAATTGAAAGATTTTCCTTTATCTTATCCTGTCCGATGTATTCCGAAAGGGTCTTCGGGCGGAGAGTGACTTCAAAATCTTCTGTTTCATTCTCTGTTTTTTTAGGAGAAACCATGCGTTCCTCAAAATTCATCTCGCTTGATTCAAGCACGATCTTACCTCCTTAAATAAGTTTTTTCTGTTTGTATTCTTTGGTCTGTTTTGTCGCGGCAACGATGAGCGGAACGGTCATTTCCTGCTCGGTAAGACCGCCGTGGTTAGCCTTGTTCATAATTTTCGGTTTTGCATTCATCGTTCTGTAGCGAAGTCCGATGTCGGAAATAGCACAGGCAAAATAATCGCCGATAAAGTCGAGTGTTTTCTTGTGCGTTTTTCCGCTGCCGAGCAGCTTTTTGTCGAAAACCTCGCGCCTGCTCAGAAGCAGAAAATCCTGACCGAGCAGATTTGTGAAAGCTCTCTCAAAATCAGTCCGTCTGTCCGATTTTACGAAGAAAGACATCGCTCTGCTTTCAACAAAAGGCGGAAGAACAAGACATTCGTTAATCTCGGGTATACGGTCAATAAGTATCTCATCGGAAATATCTATCATTCCGTGGTCAGCGGTCACAATGAACAGTGTGTCTGTCACGGACTTGTATAAAGCTTCAAGCTTTCGGTTTATGTCAGCAAGCTTTTCCTTTGTTTCATCGGAGTAACAGCCCGTGCGGTGGGCGGTATCATCGGGCGAACACCATTGAACGTATGTGAAAGTGTTCTGATTCGTGGCGCATATCTTTCCGATAAGCTCGCATACCGTGTCAAATTTGTCAGCCGTCTTGTGAATGTTTCCGTTCTCTGCGATCTTTACCTTCGACTGCGATATCGTGAAAGGCTGGACCTCGCCGATTATCGAGCTTGCAATAGACTGATATATCGTTTCATAAGGCATAATGAATTCAGCCGCACTCGAGATAGCCGCAGGCTGCTTTGTGTAGGTGTCAAGGTTCGTGAAAACATCTATCGTTCGGCAGAATTCCTTGAAGAAAAGCGACCAGCCGAGCCAAGCGTGTTCATTCGGGGAAACGCCCGTGTAAAAGCTCGTCATTGCCGAAGCGGTCGTGGACGGAAAAACCGATGAAAGCTTTGAAACACAGCTGCTCCTCAAAAATGAATTCGACGGAAGATCGTGTTCAAGCATATCATGACCCATTCCGTCAAGCACGATAAGGACAACGTTCTTGTAAAACTTAGACAAATGTTTGTCGAGCGCAGGAACGGTGGGATATTCATACGGCGCTCTGTAATAATTCATTATTGATGAAATAACGCTTATTATTGATCTGCTGTAATCGGGATAACAAAGCATAGCAAAACAGTTCCTTTTACATGGGGTTCTCTGAAAAATCTCTTGCGGTAAATTTTCTGTGACTTTGTGAATTATATAAAGTATTATTATGTTTCGGTCTTTAGAGAACCTCAGATTTACATTGACGCTGCGATCTTTTTCAGCGCATTCTTTATAAGATCTTCAACGGACATCGATGGGTCAAGCTTGGCAATGACCGAAGCCGCCTCTGCCTGAGAGTATCCAAGCACAACGAGTGCGGAAATAGCCTCGCCCTGATTGCCGCCAGAGGAAACAGCCGTGCTGATCTCGGAAATTCCCGTAACGCCCGATGTGAGCTGTTCGTTCGTGATCTTGTCTTTGAGTTCAAGTACAACTCTCTGTGCAAGCTTCGGGCCGACGCCCTTTGTCTTGGTGAAAGCCTTGTAATCGCCGGTTGCAACGTTGAGAGCGAAGTTCTCGGGAGTTGTATCGGAAAGTATCGCAAGCGCAGCCTTAGGGCCGACACCTGAAACGGAAAGCAGCATTTTGAAGCAGTTGAGTTCCTGCTGTGAAATGAAGCCGAAAAGCTCAACTGCGTCCTCGCGGACGTGCATATATGTATAAAGAAAACATTCAGAGCCGTTTTCTCCAAGCTTTGAAAGCGTGGAGAGCGTAGTCCTGCAAGCATAGCCAACGCCGCCGCATTCAACAACAGCAAGTGACTGTTCCTTGTGGATAAGCTTTCCTCTTACGCTGTATATCATAGTGGATTCTCCTTAATATTTTGGAATTTTCACACCGCCGCTCGCGTGACCATGGCATATCGCAATGGCGAGCGCATCAGCAGTATCGTCAGGCTTAGGAACGGATGCAAGGCCGAGTATTCGCCGTGTCATCTCCATGACCTGCGGTTTTTCGGCTCTGCCGTAGCCAACAACGGACTGTTTTACCTGCAAAGGTGTGTATTCATATATCGGTATTCCCATATTCGTCGCCGCAAGCAGCGTAACTCCTCTTGCCTGAGCAACGTCAATGCCTGTTTTTTGGTTCGTGTTGAAAAAAAGCTTTTCTATCGCCATTACTTCAGGCTTGAATGTGGAAAGAACCGTGTTCATATCATCATAAATAGTTTTTAACCGCATATTGAAGTCGGTCTTTGCCTCGGTCGTTATCGCACCAAAGTGAACGGGAGTGAATTTGTACCCGTCATATTCAAGCACACCGAAGCCGACTATCGCATATCCCGGGTCGATACCGAGTATTCTCATAAAAATATGTTCCTTTCGGCATTGTGGAAAACGTCAAAACCCGTATTCCTGCAACATAACAATTTATTATACCATATTCAAAGAAATTCTGCAACTGTTTTTGCAATTTTTTCTGCGTTTTGAGTGAATGTCGGGAAAATTTATCTCTGCCTGCAAAAATGAAAATTTTGCTTGAATTTATATGAAATTTGTAGTATAATAAATACATTATATCATTTTTACAGAGGTATGCTATGGATCTTTCAACTTTAAGAAACCGGATCGACGTGATAGACAGCGAAATTCTGAAGCTTTTTATTGAAAGAATGGACGTTTGCCGTCAGGTCGGTGAGTATAAGAAAACGCACGATCTACCCGTTATGCAGGGCGGCAGGGAACAGCAGATAATCGACAATATAAGGGCAAATTCTCCCGATGATCTCAAAGACGGCGCAGCTGTTTTGTTCCAGAATATTATGGATATCAGCAAGAGTATACAGAATATCGGAATGGCTGCGGATAAAAAGAGAGAATACAGCTCTTTCTCTGTTGAAAAAGCAGGAAAAATAGCCTGTCAGGGAACGGACGGCGCATATTCGGCTATTGCCTGCAAAAAGCTTTTCGGCGATAAACCGTCAGTGTTTTACCGCAGCTTTGAAGATGTTTTTGATGCGGTTGAAAGCGGTGAATGTGAATACGGACTTCTTCCTCTTGAAAATTCAACTATCGGTTCGATAACGGAAACCTACGAACTTATGGGCAGAAGGCAGTTTTTCATTAATTCGCTTGTCAGAGTCGAAATAACCCATTGCCTTGCCGCAAAAAAGGGAACAAAGCTATCCGAGGTTAAGAAAGTCTATTCAAAAAATGAAGCACTTTCCCAGTGTTCAAAATTTCTGAAAGACAGCGGATTTGAAACATACGATTTTGCAAATACGGCACTCTCGGCAGAGTTTGTGTCCAACAGCAGTGAACCCATTGCTTGTATATGCTCGGAAAGTTGTGCAGAACTGCTCGGACTTGAAATTTTAAGCAGAAATATTGCTGACGCACAGCCAAACTATACACGTTTTATCTGCTTCTCAAAAAATCTCACCGTGAACAGCGATTCGGATATCGTATCTGTTCTTCTTACCATACCGCATACAAAGGGCGCACTTAACCGTCTGCTCACCAAATTCTCCGTAAATGGCATCAACCTTACAAAGATAGAGAGTAAAAGCATTGCAGGAAGCGACTTTGAGTTTATGTTTTTCCTCGATTTTGTCGGAAACTGCCTTGATGCAAAGGTAACAGCTCTGCTTGATGATTTGAAAAAAGAGATGAGTTCGTTCCGCCTGCTCGGAAATTTCAGGGAAATGCTTTGATGCCCTGTTAAGTATACAACCTTTACATATACCCGAAAGGAATGGTCATATAAAATGTCCGAAATAACGGTATCGGCAATAATCGCATGTGCAGGCAGCTTTTCCCGAATGAACGGCGTGAATAAACAGCTTCTTGAACTTGACGGAATACCCGTTGCTGTTCGTTCGATGCTCGCCTTTGAACAGATTGATGAAGTAACGGAGATAATAGTTTCAGTTCGCGAATGTGATATTGACGAATATAAAAAACTTGGCGAAAAATACGGCGTAACAAAGCTGAAAGCTGTCGTAAATGGCGGCGAAACACGTCAGCAGTCGATTTTCAACGCATATAGGGAAGTATCAAAGGAAACAAGATATGTCGCAGTCCACGACGGGGCAAGACCACTTGTTTCTCCCGAAAATATAAAGCAGTGCATAAAGGATGCATCAATATTCGGCGGAGCGGTTCTCGGTGTTCCCGTAAAGGACACGATAAAGAATGTTGACGGCGGCTTAATAACGGATACCCCCGACAGAAGAAAGCTTTATATCACCCAAACTCCGCAGATATTTCGCAAGGATATCTATGTAAAGGGGATAAACTTTGCAAACAGTCATGAGCTTGATTTTACCGATGACTGCCAGCTTGCCGAAGCAGTCGGTGCAAAGGTCGCAATGACCGAATCGAGCTATCGCAATATAAAGATAACAACACCCGAAGATATCGCCGTTGCGGAGATACTTCTGAAAGGAAATTCGTAACTATGTTCAGAATTGGTCATGGATATGATGTTCATCGCCTTGCTGAGGGAAGAAAGCTAATACTCGGCGGAGTGGATATACCATACGAAAAAGGTCTGCTCGGACATTCCGATGCAGATGTTCTTGTTCATGCAATAATGGATTCTATTCTCGGCGCGCTCGCCCTCGGTGATATAGGAAAGCTGTTTCCCGACAATGACAGCGCGTATAAGGGTGCGGACAGCATGAAGCTGCTGGAGCAGGTAGCAAGCATAGCAGAAGAAAAAGGCTTCACTGTCGGGAATATCGATTCAACGATACTATGTCAGACACCTAAGCTTGCAGGATATATCGATAATATGCGTGAGAATATTGCCAAAGCCTGCAATACCGCTGTCGGCAACATAAGCGTAAAAGCCACGACCGAGGAAAAGCTCGGCTTTACGGGCAGCGGAGAGGGAATTGCCGCTCACGCCGTCTGCATAATGCAAAAAATGAAGTAATAATAGCTTTTTTGCTCTCATATAATGCACTAAACAAGCCTTATGGGAGGAAAAAACTATGGTTTCTGCAAAGCATAAAAGGAAGTTTACCGCTGCTGTAGCCCTTGCAGCGGTATGTATTTTTACAGGAACGATATTGTATGCAAAGTCAAGACTGGAAAATGCTATCCTGACATCGACCGAGCTTTCTGATCAGAAAATGATCGTTCTTGATGCGGGACACGGCGGAATGGACGGCGGCTGCTCAAGCGCAGACGGCAAGACCGAGAAGGGGATAAACCTCAATATTCTGCTCTCCGTCCGCGATATGGCAAGGTTGTTCGGCTATAACGTCGAAGCCACACGCATAAAGGATATCTCTATACATGATAAGGGCGTTGAGGGACTGCGCAATCAGAAGATATCCGATATGAAAAACCGTCTTGCGCTCTTCAACAAATATCCCGACTGCGTTTGTGTTTCTATCCATCAGAACACCTTTACCGACCCTAAATACAGCGGTGCGCAGATGTTCTATTCGGATAAAAATGCGGAAAG
The DNA here is from genome assembly GCA_945868475.1 of uncultured Ruminococcus sp. Classification (GTDB taxonomy): domain Bacteria; phylum Bacillota; class Clostridia; order Oscillospirales; family Ruminococcaceae; genus UMGS363. Next base: position 26,766 of record CAMBLM010000011.1, read on the forward strand.
CGAACGCCTTGCAGGTATAATGAAAAACAGATTTGTAACTAATCTTCAGCCTAATAATGAGCGTGAAACAAAGCTCTGCAAGGACGAACTTTACCTTTGCTATTACTGCAATAATCCTGCGGTAATGGTCGAGTGCGGTTTCCTATCCAATCCCGAGGAAGCTGCAAAACTTACAAACAAGGATTATCAGCAGCAGGTCGCTTTCACGGTTTTTTCGGGAATAAATGAGTTCATTGCAACGGAATAAAGCCTGACCCGAGCAGGTCATTCGCTTATTTCGGAAAGGAAGATAAAATGGCAGGAAAGTCCAAAATTGTATATGTCTGCTCGGAGTGCGGCTTTGAATGTTCAAAATGGAACGGCAAATGCCCCTCCTGCGGCGAATGGAACACCCTTGAGGAGCAGGAAGTGCAGTCAGCACCCAAAGGCTCTTCGCTAAAAAGTGTATCGGGTTCGGTGAGCCGTGACCTTTCTTCGCAAATAAAAGACCTCACGCAGATAGGAACGGACGATGAGATACGCTATTCAACGGGGATCAGCGAACTTGACCGTGTCCTCGGCGGAGGTCTTGTAAAGGGTTCACTTGTACTTATCGGCGGTGAGCCGGGCATAGGAAAATCGACGCTCCTTTTGCAGATTTGCAAATATCTCGGTGAAGAACATTCAATACTGTATATTTCGGGAGAAGAAAGCATCCGTCAGATAAAGCTTCGTGCCGCACGATTGGGTGTTGATACTCCGAACCTGTATATTTTATCAACAAATGATGCAGGTGAAGCTTCCGATACAATAATATCGAGCAAACCCGATATTGCGATAATCGACTCAATACAAACAATGACTCTGAGTGAGATAAACAGCACATCGGGCAGCATTTCGCAGGTCAGAGAGTGTACAAACCTGTTTATGCGAACAGCAAAATCCGAGGAGATACCGATATTCATTGTCAGCCATGTAAATAAGGACGGTGCTATCGCAGGTCCAAAGGTAATGGAGCATATCGTTGACGCAGTTCTTTATTTTGAGGGTGAAAGACATCTCAGCTACCGACTTCTCCGTGCCGTGAAAAACCGTTACGGCTCAACGAATGAGATAGGCGTTTTTGAAATGGGCAATTCGGGACTTGAAGAGGTCGAAAACCCGTCTGCAATGCTGCTTTCGGGCAGACCCGAGGGAGTTTCGGGTTGCTGCGTTGCCTGCATAATGGAGGGCAGCCGACCTATACTTGCCGAAGTTCAGGCTCTCGTCACAAAAAGCGGCTTTTCAGCCCCGAGGAGAACGGTCACAGGATTTGACTATAACCGCCTTGCAATGATAATCGCAGTCCTTGAAAAACGTGCGGGAATGTTCTTCGGAACGCTCGATGTTTTTCTGAATGTTGTCGGCGGTTTTCGGCTTGACGAAACAGCAGGCGACTTGTCGGTCGCACTTGCGTTGTACAGCGGCTTCTATGATACTGTCCTTAATAAAAAAATGATAGCTTTCGGCGAGATCGGACTTGGCGGCGAGATACGAAGCGTTGCGAATATTCCTCAGCGTATCCGTGAAGCGGAACGCCTCGGATTTGAGCATTGTATTATCCCGAAGCAGTCTATGAAGCTTATCGACAGGGACAATACGAAGATAAGAGTAACAGGGGTATCATCCGTAAAACAAGCATTTTTCGTTATCAAAAACAATAATGATGAAAAATCTGAATAATTATTTCAGCATATAAAAAACACAGTTTACTTTTTGATTTTGAAAAAGTAAACTGTGTTTTTTTATTTTGCTTTCTGGACGGATTCACGCTGAATAAGTCTGTAATTCAGCTTTATGTGTCTGCCCTTTTTCTGATTCTGCTTTATGTTCTTTACAAGTTCGTTTATGACGGTTTTGCCGATCTCAAATGCAGGCTGTTCAATTGTCGTGATGCCCGGATTGTAAAGCTCACACATTTGGATATTATCAAATCCGCATACGGAAATATCTTCGCCGATCTTATAGCCGCTTGAAATTGCTTTTTTCATCGTTCCTGCCGCAAGAAGATCGGATATGCAGAAAATAGCCGTTGGAGGCTCCGGGAGAGCCATAAACTGCTCAAATGCCTTTCCGCCATTGTAAGGATCGTATGTTCCGCGATAGATATATTTTTCTCTTACGGGAATATCAAATTCGTTTAAAGCCTTTATATAGCCGTGTTCTCTGTCTTTGGAAGAACGAGCCATTCCTTCGGTCGAAACAATGGCGATCTTTCTGTGACCAAGTGAAATAAGATTCTTTACGGCTGTATAAGCACCGCTTTCATCGTCAACAGTAACGGTAAGAACATTTGCACCTTCAACACGTTCGCAGCATATGGCAATATAATGCTTTTCGTTAAGCTCATTAAGCTCTTCTGCGGAAAGCTGTGTTCCGAGCATTACAGCGGCGTCAACAGTTCTGTTGTAAAGCATACCGAGCATTCTTGTTTCCGTGGAATGTGAGCTGTTTGATGTGCAAAGCAGTATGTCATAGCCGTTTTCGGAAGCGGCACTTTGCATGCCCTTTATTATTTCGTTGTAGAATGAATGTTCTGTAGAAGGGAGTATCGCAAGTATAACATTGGTTTCACATTTGCGGAGGTTTCTTCCGAGAAAATTCGGGTTGTAGCCAAGTTCTTTTATAGCATTGTTTACCTGCTCTGCGGCAGCTTCGGAAACGGTAGCGCTTTTGTTGAGCACTCTTGAAACGGTCGCAACGGAAACACCTGCGGCTTTGGCGACGTCTTTTATTGTTACGTTCAAATCTATTCCTCCAGTATAATACTAATTTTTAATCAAAGTATTTTTTCGTCATCGTTAAGGCTGCGTTCTCTTTCAGCTTTTCGTAGATTTCTTTTCTCCAAACGCTTCTGAACAGCTTCTTCACTGAAAAAGTTGAAAATTATCAATAGTATAAGAAGAACTGTTACCGCAATGGTCGGAAAATGTTTGGCTAAAAGTGCCTCTGTATATTCCTTTGGTATCTTTGTATTAGGTATTGCTTCAATAACGGCAAGTGTATAAATATAGCAAGCCGAGCCGAATATCGTCAATATAAGCGGAATAAGTGATTTTTTGAATTTTATAAAAACAAGTGCGGCAACAAGCAGGACTGTGCTTGCAAAAAGCGCGATACCGCATTTGTCATAACCGTTCATAATGAAAGCCGCACCGCCAAGAGTGTTAAGCACAAGGCAGCATACAACCTCTGCAATTATTGCTAAAATGAATGTGATCTTGGAAATTTTTTTCGTAGAAACTCCTCCGTGTCAAATTTGTAATAACGTTTTCATTATAACATACTCTTAAAGAACATTCAAGGGGAATTTTTTAAAATTCTTTATTTTTACATTATTTTTGCGGGCTTGGCTTTAAAATAACATATAATTAGAATTTATAAAAAGCTTTAAAATGTGAATAGTAATAACAGCTCGGCGAAAGCCGAAAACGGAAATCATAGGAATAAGAGTTCGGTTATGTTGTATTATGCAGAGTATTTTTTAGCCAAACACTGTTCTTATAGAAAAGAAAGGAAAATAAAAAATGCAGAAATTGATAAAAAGCATTGTGTTTTGCATATTTGCTGTTATATTATCTTTAGCGTCATTTATAATATACCTCGACAGGACTCTGCCCAATGATTACTATATCACAAAAGGCGGAAAGATGAATATATCAAGAATGCTCAATGCTGTGCCATGCTCCAATACTGATGCTGACTTGGCGGAAATAGACAGTGAAGCCACAGAGCAGGCAGAGTTGAAACTTCTTGGACTTATCCCGATAAAGGTAGTAAACATTTTCCCGGTGGAAACGCCCGTTCTTGTTCCGTGCGGAGAGCCGTTCGGCATAAAGCTTCTTACTGATGGAGTAATTGTAGTAGAAGTGAGCGGTTTTGAAACGGAGAATGGTTATATATCTCCGGGGGAAAGCTGCGGACTTAAATCGGGAGATATAATCAAAAGCATTGACGGGATAGAAGTTTCGTCCAACGAAGATGTCGAGGATATAATTTCATCAAGCGGCGGAAAAACGCTTAAAGTCAGCGCAGTGAGGAATGAAAGAGAATTTACAGCGTGGCTTTGTCCGCAGATATCAAGCACAGACGACAGCTACCGTGCAGGAATATGGGTTCGTGACAGCTCGGCAGGCATAGGAACTATGACCTTTTATGACCCTGAAACAAAGCAGTTCGGCGGACTTGGACACCCTGTTTGCGATATAGATACAGGCAATCTCATGCCTCTTGATTCGGGTGAAGTGGTAAAAGTATCTATCAGCGGTGTGAAAAAGGGCAAGTCGGGTTTTCCAGGAGAACTTGTAGGAGGATTTGTTTCGTCTTTTTCTATGGGAACGCTTACCGATAATACAACAGTAGGACTTTTCGGAACGCTCGATGATTTTTCGGGTGTAAATGAAGCGATACCGCTCGGCTTGAACAGCGAGATAAAAACGGGAAAAGCATATATCTATACCACCATAAGCGGAACACGTCCTCAAAGATATGAAATAGTCATTGAAAAAATAGATCATTCAGGAAACGAGGATTCCCGTGATATGGTTATAAGAGTGACAGATGAACGTCTGCTTCGTGAAGCGGGCGGAATCGTTCAAGGGATGAGCGGAAGTCCCATTATCCAAGAAGGAAAGATCATCGGGGCAGTTACACACGTTTTTATAAACAATCCCACAAAGGGCTATGCGGTTTTTGCCGATACGATGTATGAACAGATGAAGCAGGCAAGCTGACAAATTTGCAGTAAAAAAGGCGCAGGAAGAACCTTGCGCCTTTGGCTGTCATTTTTTATATTCGACAATATTGTCAAGCGGTCTTTTACCGAAAAATTGATCGAGGTTATAGACTGTTACCTCGGCTATCTTCTGCAAAGCTTCTTTGGTGAGGAAAGCCTGATGAGAGGTGATTATAACATTCGGCATTGAAACGAGAACGGAAAGTTCGTCATCATCGATCACTTCGCCTGACCAGTCTTCAAAGAAAAATGATGTTTCTTCTTCGTAAACATCAAGACAGGCACCGCCTAATTTTCCCGATTTGAGAGCGGAAATGAGCGCACTGCTGTCGATAAGCTTTCCTCTGGAAGTATTGACAATAAAAGCACCGTCTTTCATTTTTTTGATGTTTTTTTCGTTGATGATGAATTTGGTTTCGGGAGTGAGCGGACAGTGAAGAGAAATTATACTGCTTTGTCCGAGCAGGTCATCGAGCGAAACGTAATTGATGTCGGAGTCCTTTTTGGGGTATGGGTCGTATGCAACTACATTCATTCCGAAGCCCTTGCATATATTCATAAAGATGCAGCCGATCTGTCCCGTCCCGATAATGCCTGCTGTTTTGCCGTAAAGGTCAAAGCCTGTAAGTCCGTTAAGACTGAAATTGAATTCTCTTGTTCGGTTGTAGGCTTTGTGTATCTTTCGGTTCAGCGTGAGAAGCATTGCCATTGCATGTTCGGCAACGGCATAAGGTGAGTATGTCGGAACACGGACAACGTTTATCCTGTTTTTAGCGTATTTCAGGTCAACATTATTAAATCCTGCACAGCGCAAAGCAACAAGCTCAATGCCGACACTGCAAAGCACATCAATAGTGTTTTTATCGATCGTATCATTTACAAATGCGATCACAGCTTTGCAGCCTTTTGCAAGCTCGGCACTGTCAGGAGTGAGCTTGCTTTCAAAGAATTTGAATTTATAGTTTGTGCCGTATTTCAAAAACCATTCCTTATCATAAGGCTTCGTATCAAAAAAAGCTATCTGTTCCATAAAATGATCCTTTCATATCAAATATGTAAATATTATTTTTAGATAAAAGAATTTTATACTAAACACCATTTAAAATTTAGAAAAAATCAAGCCGACGATCTTGAATATATTGGATTTTGGCGCAGATTTTTTTCTTTATTTTATTGGTGTTTAGTATTATACATAAATACTTGCTTTTTATTACAAACTGAAAAAATCAGTTGAATTTTTCGGGGAAAACAACTTCTTCAACTATTTTTGCAGCGTCAAGAACACAGTCATTGCAGGAATGAAGTACGATCTTTGTATCGATGCCTTTGAGAACGCGGCAGATAGTTCCGTCCGCGGCTTCTTTGAAGCGTGACATTATTTCTCTGGAAATTTTGGCTGTTGAACCTTTTGAGCTGTTATTTTCAAGGTCAGCAGTGCTGTTTTTCATACCTGCGAGTGCTACTGCACCGGTTATTGCTCCGCAAGTACCCTCTGTCGTACCGAACCCCGAGCCAAAGCCTTCCATTATTTTATACATTGTTTCTTCACTAAGGCCAACAAGGTCGCAGTATGTGCAGGCAACAGCCTGAGCACAGTTATAGCCTTTGTTTTTGCGTTCTACAGCGAGTTTTGTTCTGGTTTCCATGAATTTATACCTCTTTCTTATTTCTTATTCATAAAAGCTTGAAAGTTCTTCTTTAAGCATTTTTATATAGTCTTTTTTTAGCGATTCAGGTGAGATTATCGAGGCCGATTTTCCAAACTGGAATAGCCAAGCGAAAAATGGTGGCTGAGCCTTGATATTTACCTTTATTTTAAAATGGTCGGTATCAAGGTTTACGATATCGGCATTTATTCCGAATCGGTCTATAACGGGATTTATGAGCTTTTTGTCGAATTTGAGTACAGCTTTGACAGTATCTCCGCTGAACATTGAAAATGTTGAATTGAGGTATTCGGAAATGTTCAGTTCCTGTGGAGATCTTAGAACTGGTTCATCGAGTATTTTTATATTTGACATGCGGTCAACACGAAAATTTGTATAATTGTCGGGATATTTAAGATAGTAAGAAACAAGGTAGTATTTTTCATCATTCCAAGTCAGTGCGCAGGGGGAACAAACTCTTTCACCATCGCGATAGACTTTTTGCTTGTTAGTGTTGTAATCAAAATAGCGAAATGAGATCTGTTTGCCCTCATTTATGGCTTTGTGGATAGTGTCAACGTTTATGTATATCTGTTCGTTCATTGATTTAACACGGTCAACGACCATGACCTGACGTTCAATGAGCATTCCCTCGTGGACACCTGCAAGCGATTCGATTTTATGGAGAAGTTGTTCTGATTTCTTTTCAGTCAAAAATTTTGCGGAGCATACCGCATCGGCAAGAAGTTTCAGCTCAGGCAGTTCAAACTGTCTGCTTGCGATATAGTAACGGTTGCACTTACCTTTTACGGTAATAATGTCAAGACCGAATTCTTCAAGAGCTTCAATATCGCTGTAAACAGATTTTCGCTCTGCCCGTATGCCGTCCTCAGCAAGGTTTTGTATCATTTCTGCAATTGATATAGGGTGTTCTTCGTCAGTGTTTTCATACAGCATTTTCGCGATATATAAAAGTTTTAGGTGCTGTTTTGGCTGTGTCAAGATACCACTTCCGTTTCAATAAGTTATATCGGACGAATTTTCGATGTTTTTATTATACCATTTTACATAAAGAATTGCAAGAAATAACACTGATTTTGCTGAAAAATGAAAATGTAGAGGATAATGTTCGATTTAACAGCGATTCTTCTTGAAAAATTTAATTTGTTGTGATATAATTTGTTTATATTTATAAAAACGGGGAAATGCTGGTATTCGGGAGATAGATCATGGGACAATTCGATTATATATTTTTTGATCTTGACGGCACGATGATAGATTCAGGCGATGGAATAACACTGTCCGTTCAGTATGCTTTGAAGAAAATGGGGATAATTGAAAAAGAATTGAGCGCACTGAAGGTATTTGTAGGTCCTCCGCTCAAGGATTCATTTATGTATTATTATGGCTTTTCGGAGGAAGAAGCTGAAAAAGCAATATCTTATTACAGAGTTTATTATGAGAGTCGCGGAATACTTCGCTGCTGGCCTTACAAAAGGGTGGATAAACTGCTTTCATTTATTGAAAATACCGGACGGAAGGCTGTTATAGCAACTTCAAAACCTGAACTTTTTGCGCGGAGGATAGTTCAGCATCTTCATATGTCGCAGATGTTTGAATATATCGCAGGAGCTTCATTTGATGAGAAGATAGTTAAAAAATCCGAAGTTATTGCTTATGCGATGAAAGAGATAGGTGCTGATGACCCGTCAAGAATACTTATGGTCGGCGACAGAAAGTTCGATGTTATAGGAGCAAGGGCGAACGGCATAAAAACAGCAGGAGTTCTTTACGGATATGGCTCTTACCCGGAGCTGCTCGATGCGGGAGCGGATTATATTGCAAAAAATGTAAGTGAGCTTGCAGAGATCGTGGCAATTTGAACGATTCAAAAAATTATCAAATGTTAAAATATTAATTTTTCATACTTTTATTTTATTATTTTTTGTGTTAAAATAAATAATGGCAAAAAAATATTCTATCTGAGGTGACTGTATGGCAGAGCGTATTATTCAGGTCAGCAGTGTTGACGAGATAAGCGCACTTTTCGGAAGTTTCGACGAAAATATAAATTTTATCCAGCGGCAGTACGGCGTTGCTGTTCTGAGCCGCGGAACAGATATCAGGATAAGCGGTGAGGAAGACGGTGTGCGCCGTGCGGAATCTGCCGTTAAGACTATGCTTGACCTTATAAAAAAAGGCGAAACGATAAATGAGCAAAGTATTAGATATGTAAGCTCTCTTGTCGATGAAGGGGAGTCGGAGCAGGCTGTAAAGCTTGCGGATGGCGGTATATGTGTTACATCCGGCGGAAAGGTAGTTAAGGCTAAAACACTCGGTCAGAAAAACTATGTAAAAGCTATAGAAAAGAACACTATCGTAATGGGTGTCGGACCTGCGGGAACGGGTAAGACTTATCTTGCGGTGGCAATGGCGGTCAAAGCATTTAAAGCTCACGAAGTAAACAAGATAATCCTCACAAGACCTGCTGTTGAAGCAGGTGAGAAGCTTGGCTTTCTTCCCGGTGATCTTCAGAACAAAGTCGATCCATATTTAAGACCGCTGTATGATGCGCTGTTTGATATGTTCGGTGCTGATACTTTTGCAAAGCACATGGAAAAGGGTACTATTGAGGTCGCTCCGCTTGCATATATGCGCGGACGAACGCTCGATGATTCGTTCATAATCCTTGACGAGGCGCAGAATACGACCCGTGAACAGATAAAAATGTTCCTCACACGACTTGGCTTCAACAGCAAAATGGTCATAACGGGTGATATTACTCAGATAGACTTACCCGACAGCAATAAATCGGGACTTATCGATGCGATGAGAATACTGAAAAATGTTGATGATATTGCAGTAATGCATTTTACAGAAAAAGATGTTGTCCGTCATAAGCTTGTACAGGATATTATCAAGGCTTATGAAAAGGCAAGCGAACAGAAAAGGGAAAGAAATACAGAAAGGAAATGATTTTTATGGCAAAGGTTAAGGTAATGATAAGAAATAATCAGCGTGAAGTAAAGATCCCCGTTGGTCTTAGACTTCTTGTAAGAAAGTGCTGTCAGGCTGTTTTGACTACGGAAAAATTCCCGGGTGCTGCTGAGGTGAGCGTTTCCTTTGTGAATAACGCAGAGATACGCAAGCTCAACCGTGTCTACAGAAATAAGGATAAATCGACTGATGTTCTTTCGTTCCCTTTGGGTGAAAACGGTGTTTATGATCTTAATAATGAAACGGGCGCATATCTGCTTGGAGATGTAGTCATTTCTATGGAAACTGCTGTTAAGCAGGCACATATTTACGGACATTCCCTCGAAAGGGAAGTCGGTTTCCTCACTGTACATTCAATGCTTCATCTTCTTGGATACGATCACGAAACTTCACCGCTTGATGCTGCAAAGATGCATGAAAAGGAAGAGATCATTCTTGATTCGCTCGGTATTTCAAGAGATGCTACTTTTGTAAATGACGGTGAATGATAAAAGGAATGGATTATGAATACAAAAATTGAGTTTATTACGATCGTAGGACGTGCAAATGCAGGCAAATCTTCACTCCTGAATGCACTTGTTGGTGAGAAGATAGCAGCGATCAGCTCCAAGCCGCAGACAACGCGTACAAGGATCACGGGAATCGTTACGGAAAATGAAGCACAGTATGTTTTTATGGACACTCCCGGTGTACAGAAAGCCAAGAACAAGCTTGGTGAGAGTATGAACAAGGCTGTCAAGGATTCCGTTACCGATGTTGACCTTATACTTATGGTCGCGGATGCTTCAAAAGCCATTAATGACATTGATAAGAGAATAATAAACAGCTTCCGTAAAAAGGATAATGTTATTCTCATACTTAACAAGATAGACCTGCTTCCCGATAAGGAAAAGGTCGCTTTGAAGATAGCCGAATTCTCGGCACTGTATGATTTCAAGAGCGTTATTCCAATAAGCGTTGTCCGCAATGACGGCGTTGATATCGTATGGGAAGAAACAAAGAAGTATGCTGCCGAAGGTCCACATTATTTTCCCGATGATTCATTTACAGATCAGCCTGAACGTGTACTTGCGGCTGAAATTATCCGTGAAAAGATACTTCGCCTTATGCATGATGAAGTCCCTCACGGAATTGCCGTTACTGTTGAGCAGATGAGTGAGCGCACTGATATGTCGGGTGAAGATATACTTGATATTTCCGCTGTTATTTTCTGTGAAAGGGATTCGCACAAGGGAATGATAATCGGAAAGCACGGCGCAATGCTCAAAAAGATCGGACAGTATGCCCGTGAAGATCTTGAAAAATTTTTCGAGATAAAAGTAAATCTTCAATGCTGGGTAAAGGTCAAGGAAGACTGGCGCAACAGCGAAGCTATGATAAGAAGCTTCGGACTTTCAAATAATACCTCTGATAATTAAGTTCCGAAAGGGTATAATCATAATGTAGTTTTCCGAAAGTGGGGGCTGTATTATGAATGATGAAAAAGATATACTTTGGGACGAATTCACCAGAAGCGGCAATGTTGCCGACTATTTAAAATATAAAGGAATTTACAAGTGCGGCAATTCTGCGGAATATGGTTATTCAGGCATATCCGCCGAAGAACCGCATTTTTGCGGTCAGATATCGGATAATGTGATATCTGCGCAGATGAAAGCGAGATGAAAGAATATGGCATCAATGCTGACTGTTGATGGGATAGTTGTCCTTGAAAGATGTGTTGGTGAGAATGACAAATATATAAGCATACTCACCGAAAATTATGGAACGCTTGAAGTTTCGGCAAAAGGTTCAAAGAAGATAACTTCAAAAAACCACGCTGCGACGCAGCTTTTTGCCTATTCAACATTTTGTTTAAGGATGAGCAATGATAAATATTATCTTGACAGCAGCGAAGTAAAGCATGATTTTTACAATCTGCGGCTTGATATAAAAAAGCTTTCGCTTGTCTGTTATTTTGGTGAACTTGCGCGTCACGCTGTACTTGCAACAAACAGAAAGCATGAACACGATATAATGCGGCTCATGCTTAATTGTCTGTACTTTCTTAATACAGATCAGAGAAGCTGCGAATTTATCAAAAGTGTTTTTGAACTTCGGTTTGTTACCGAAATAGGCCTTGTTCCGCAGCTTATAGGCTGTCGTATATGCTATGATTACGAAGCTGACCCGATGTATTTTATCATCGACAAGTCGCGTTTTTATTGTGAATATCATTTTCACGAAAAAGAACTTGAAGAAAGTTACTATCGTGTAAAGCTCAGCCACTCCGAATTTGAAGCACTTCAGCATATTGCGCTTTCGCCTATAGATAAGCTGTTTAATTTCCGTATTTCGGATAAAGCACTGGCAAAAGTGAATGAAGTTACGGAAAAATATATTTATACACAGTTTGGCAGGACATTCAGATCACTGAATTATTACCATGAGATATGCAACCCCTTTGAGAAAGGTCAAACATCATGAACAACTACTATAAGTCACTTGAATTACATAAAATTTTAGAGATGCTTTCGGATGAAGCGTCCAATTCACGCACGAAAGAAATGGCACTTGCGCTTTCTCCGTGTACAGATCTTGACAAAGTAAAAAAAGAAATGAAGAAAACCGAGGACGCATTTGAGCTTTCCGTAAAATACGGTACTCCGGGCTTTACAGCGTTCAAGGATATAAGAGGTTCACTTCGCAGAGCTTCATCGGGGGCAAGTCTTTCGCTCCGTGAACTTATCGACATTGGACAGATGCTTTATCAGGTACGGATAATTTCCGATTGGTATAAGTCCGTTGAAGAAAAGGACACAACTCTTTGCGAGCTGTTTTCATCGCTTTCGCCAAATAATTTTCTTGAAGACAAGATCAAAAATTCAATTCTTTCCGAGGATGAAATATCCGATATGGCGAGCCATGATCTTGCTGATATAAGGCGAAAAATAGCGCAGGCAGGTGTTAAGATCAGAGAAAGCCTTGACAAGCTTGTGCGCAACTCCGAGGTCCAAAAATCCTTGCAGGAGAATATCGTTACTATTCGTGACGGACGCTATGTTCTTCCTGTAAAAGCAGAACACAAGGGAAACGTCCCCGGACTTGTTCATGCAACATCTGCAAGGGGTTCAACATACTTCATTGAGCCTATGTCAGTCGTTGAAGCAAACAATGATATCAAAATTCTCAAAAGCAGAGAAAAGGAAGAGATAGAGCGTATTATTGCGGAGCTTTCGGGTGATTGTTCGTATTGCGCAGAGTCACTTTCCGCCGATTATGAAACCTGTGCAGAGCTTAATTTGTATTTTGCAAAAGCCAACCTCGGAGCAAAGATGAGAGGTTGTATCCCTTCTATTTCCGATGACGGCATTACCGATCTGAAAAAGGCTCGCCACCCTCTTATTGCTGCGGATAAGGTCGTTCCTGTTGATATAAAGCTTGGTGAGGACTATCAGGCACTTATCGTTACAGGTCCTAACACGGGCGGTAAGACGGTCATTCTTAAAACAACGGGACTTCTTACGGCGATGGCTATGTGCGGACTTATGATACCTGCATCGGACGGCAGCCGAGTTTCTGTATTTGAACATATTCTTGTGAATATCGGAGATCAGCAGAGTATAGAGCAGAGTCTTTCGACTTTCTCGTCACACATGAGCAGCGTTGTAAAGATACTTGAAGCGGCTGATGACCGTTCGCTTATACTGCTTGATGAACTTGGTTCGGGTACTGACCCTGTTGAGGGTGCTGCACTCGCTGTTTCCATTATAGAAGATATGATCGCTAAGGGAGCAAAGCTTCTTGTTACGACGCATTATCAGGAACTGAAGCTTTTTGCTATTGAAACAAAGGGAATTGAAAACGCTTCATGTGAATTTGATACCGCAACGATGCAGCCGACCTATAGGCTTATAATCGGTTCTCCCGGTAAATCGAACGCTTTTTCGATCTCATCTAAGCTTGGTGTTCCGCAGAGTATCATTGACCGTGCAAAATCGCTCGTTTCATCGGAAAATCAACGCTTTGAAGAAGTTGTTGCAAATCTTGAAAAAGCAAGAATTGACCTTGAAAATCAAAACAAAGAGCTTACAAAACTTAAAAATGAGCAGGCCGAGAAAACTGCACAGCTTGAAAAAGAGCTTGATGATCTTAATGAGAAAAAAGCAGGGGAGCTTGAAAAGGCGAGGGTTCAGGCAATGCGGATCGTTGAGAGCTGCCGTATGCAGTCTGATGAACTTCTCGGTCAGCTTGAAGATATGCGCAAGCAGCAGAACAAGGCTGACCTTGCAAGTGCAAAATCCCGTCAGAAATCTGCAATGAGCAAGATGTATGATACGGCAAATCCGGTTCAGCAGCGTGAACGCAAGGAATACAAGCTTCCACGCCCGTTGAAACGTGGAGATAAGGTTCTCATTTTCGATATTGACAAAACGGGTATTCTTGCGAGTGATCCAGACAGCAGCGGAAATGTTTTTGTTCAGGCCGGAATTATGAAAACCAAAGTCAATGTCAGCAAGCTAAGACTTATCGAAAATGAACCCAAGGTAACCGTTCAGAACAAGAGAGTTTCAAAAGCAGGGATCCAGAGCAAGCTTCAGAGGAAGCCGTCACTTGAACTTGATATCAGAGGCTGTGCAGTTGATGAGGGTATTCATGAACTTGATATGTTCATCGACAATGCTGTTCTCTCGGGAGCAGGCATAATCACTGTTATCCACGGAAAGGGTACGGGAGTTCTCCGTGCAGGAATACAGAAACACCTTAAATCACATCCGTCAGTAAAAAGCTTTCGTCCGGGATTATTTGGCGAGGGCGAAGACGGCGTTACTATAATTGAGCTGAAATAAAGCATAGAACAAGCAGTCCTTTCCATACTATTATATAAAGTATGGAAAGGTCGTGCGAAATGAAATATACTCTAAATGATATACGAAACAAGGAAGTAATAAATATCCGCTCGGGCAGCAAGATCGGCTATGTTGATGACATTGAATTTGATGCGGAAAGTCTTACGGTAAAATCACTTGTAATATACGGCAGGGGACGTTTTTGGGGCTTTTTCGGAAGAGATGACGATGTGGTCATAAAATGCCGTGATATTGAGATAATAGGGACGGATACTATTCTTGTTTCTACAAATGAAACAATATCACCAAAAACAGTTGATGTAAAAGTAAAAAGTTTGTGCAAATAAATAGTGCACATCGTATTGTAATTTTGGAAAGAATATGATATAATATTCAAGTAATTCGCACGTCCGTACTTTTAACGGTTGGTGCTTGGAGTTATATCCGAGTTTATGTTAAGCTAAGTCGGGCGGAGGTTATAAAATTTTAAAACCAATATGGAGGAAAAAATCATGGGCGTAGTATCAATGAAGCAGCTTCTTGAAGCCGGTGTACACTTTGGTCACCAGACAAGAAGATGGAACCCTAAAATGGCACCTTACATCTTTACAGAAAGAAACGGTATTTACATTATCGATCTTCAGAAGACTGTAAAGAAGCTTGATGAAGCTTACAATTTTGTTCGTGAAGTTGCTGCAAACGGCGACACAGTTCTTTTCGTAGGAACAAAGAAGCAGGCTGCTGATTCCGTTAAGGAAGAAGCTATCAGAGCTAATGTTCATTATGTAAATGCAAGATGGCTCGGCGGTATGATGACCAACTTCAAGACAATTCAGAGAAGAATCAAAAGACTTGAACAGCTCCACCAGATGCAGGAAGACGGCACATTCAACCTTCTCCCTAAGAAGGAAGTTGTTAAGCTTGAACTCGAGATCGAAAAGCTCGAAAAGTTCCTTGGCGGTATCAAGACAATGGATAAGCTCCCCGGTGCGCTTTTCGTAGTTGATCCTCGCAAGGAAAAGATCGCTGTTTCCGAAGCTAAGAAGCTCGGTATTCCTGTAGTTGCAATCGTTGACACAAACTGTGATCCTGACGATGTTGACTATGTGATCCCAGGCAACGATGACGCTATCAGAGCTGTAAAGCTTATTGCAGGTGCTATGGCTGATGCTATCATCGAAGGCAGACAGGGTACACAGGAAGCTGTTGCTGCTGAAGAAAAGGACGAAGAAGCAGCTGCTGAATAATTTATTCCGCATTTTCGGGCAGACACAATTTATAATTATGTCTGCCCTAATTAGATTATTTGACCATAAACGGTTATACTATAAATATTTGGAGGAATTAAAATGGCAAAGGCATCTATTGCAGAAATCAAAGACCTTATGAAAGCTACCGGCGTTGGTATGATGGATTGTAAGAAAGCTCTTGAAGAAGCAGATGGCGACACAGAAAAGGCTGTTACCATTCTTCGTGAAAAGGGTCTTGCTACACAGGCTAAGAAGAGCGGCAGAGTTGCTGCAGAAGGTATCGTAACTTCTGTTGTTGAAGGCAACGTTGGTGCTGTTGTTGAAGTAAACATTGAAACAGACTTCGCTGCTAACAATGACGAATTCAAGGCATTTGTTGCAGCAGTTGCTAAGACTGTAATCGAAAAGAACCCTGCTGATGTTGATGCTCTCAAGGCAACAGTTATCAGCGGCGGCGATAAGACAGTTGAAGAAACTCTTCAGGATCTCTTTATCAAGATCAGAGAAAATATGGTTATCCGTCGTTTCCAGAGATTTGAAGGCGTACTCGTTCCTTACGTTCACGGCGGCGGAAGCATCGGCGTAATGGTCAAGCTTGATACTGACCTTTCTGCTGATAAGGTATTTGAAGTTGGTAAGGACTGCGCACTCCAGGTTGCAGCTATGAATCCAGCATATCTTGATGAAGCATCTGTACCTGCTGCTGTTCTTGAAAACGAAAAGACTATCATCATGGCTCAGATGGCTGAAGATCCTAAGATGGCTTCCAAGCCTGAACAGGTAAAGGCTAAGATCGCTGAGGGTAAGGTTGGCAAGTATTATTCTGAAAACTGTCTCCTCGATCAGGCATTTGTTAAGGATGACAAGATGACTGTTAAGCAGTATGTTGATAACGCAGCTAAGGCTCTCGGCGGCTCAATCAAGGTTGTTGATTACGTTCGTTTCGAGAGAGGCGAAGGCGTTGAGAAGAAGGTTGACAACTTCGCAGAAGAAGTTGCAAGCATGGCTGGCACTAAGTAATCTCAATATAAGCTGAAAATTGCCGCTTGGATCGAATTTCCAAGCGGCTTTTTTATGTTTTGGGGAAAATAGTATTGCAAATTCTTCAATTAAATGATATTATTATAGAAGAATTTGTTTAAGGGAGTAGTTTTTAATTGGTAAAGCGAAGATTTTGGAATATCTTTGTAACAGCTGTAATGATTTTAAATATTTTGACAATTTTTACAGGCTGTGAAGAAGATGACGGTTCAGGGCATACTTTTAAATACAATTTATCAAGCAATCCGCAGAATCTTGATCCACAGCTTGCAAGTGATGAGTCATCTATAATGGTTATTGATAACATTATGAGCGGACTTGTAAAAAAAGGAGCGGATGGCAGTATTCAGCCGGATGCGGCAAAAAGCTATACAATTTCCGATGATGGCTTGGTTTACACTTTTGAACTGAAAGATGATATATATTGGGAATCGACTAACGAATATACGGAAAAGCTTTCGGCTGATGATTTCGTTTTTGCATTTCAGCGCATATACGACAGCGAGGCACTTTTTTCACCATATATCGATGATTTTATGTGTATAAAAAATGCAGAAGCGGTTTCAAAGGGACTTTTTTCAAAGGATAAATTAGGCGTGACTGCGACAAGTGATAATACTTTACAGATTGAACTTGAATATCCTTGTTATGATTTTTTGGAAAAGCTTACATTGTCGGGTGCAAAACCATGCAGCAAGGCTTTTTTTGAATATACTAAGGGGAGATATGGATTATCGGCAGAAACAACAGCTTCAAATGGAGCGTTTTATCTCAAAGAGTGGAATTATGACCCATATTGGGATAATAACTATATGATTTTACGACGAAACAAATCAAATTCCGAGAAATATTTTACATATCCATACAGCCTGAATTTCTTTATAAAAAGCGGAACGGATACGAATATATCAGATTATACAGCAGGGGATATTGACTGCACAGTTGTTTCAAGCTATGATAAAAAAGTTTTTTCAAAGAATCAGTATGAAAGCTATGCTACAAAGACATATGGATTGATCTTCAATACTAATTCCAAATATCTTGCTTCAAAATCGATAAGAGAGGCACTTTCTTCATCATTTGTCAGAGCTGAATCTCAAAATCCCGATTATATATCGGGCAGTGGAATTATTCCCTCGGGAATATCAGTTGCAGGACGAAAATATCGCGATCTTGTTTCCGATGAAACGTTTAATTTATATGACAAGGGTAAAGCCTTGTCACTATGGAATAGTGAACTGAAAGCAAATGATCTTGTGTCCATAGATGGATTAAAGATCACAATTCCTGAAAATTTTGGAGAAACAGACCTTGTTTCAAGCATTACAGAACAATGGCAGCAAAATCTTGAATTTTACTGCGGTGTCGAGGTCGTATCAGAAAATGAATATCAACTGAAATTATCTGATGGAACTTATGATATAGCTTTAGTTGAAATAAAATCAGGCAATGGTACTGCAAGCGGTTTTTTTGACTATTTTTCATCAAATAATAATTTTATAACTCCAAATTCAAGATATGAAGTTGCAGGAACTATAGCACAAATTTCAAAAGCGGAAAATCTCGGTAAAGCTATTGAACTTTACACGAATACAGAACGGATCATAATAGAATCATATGAATTTATTCCGATTTGTTACGGAAATGAATATTTAATTTTCCCTAATAACGTTAATGATCTTAATTACGATCCGATAACTCACTCGATAGACTTTAGTGAAGCTAAATATTTTGAATAAAAAAGACTGGCTGTTATTAAAACAGTCAGTCTTTTTGTATCTATGGATATATTAACCGAAGTAAGCAACGCCGCTTTCAAAGATCTTCTGATCCTTTTCGCCTGAAACATTCTTTGAAATATCACGGCCGATACGTTCACTGTGTCCCATCTTACCGAGGATACGTCCATCGGGTGATGTGATACCCTCGATCGCATCAATGGAGGTGTTAGGATTGAAACGAATATCCATTGTAGGATTGCCCTCAAGGTCAACATACTGAGTTGCGATCTGTCCATTATCGGCAAGCTTCTTGATAAGTTCTTCCGAAGCCACGAATCGTCCCTCGCCGTGGGAGATCGCAATTCTATGAATATCACCGGTTTCGCAGCCTGCAAGCCATGGTGATTTATTTGAAGCAATTCGTGTGTTTACCATCATTGACTGGTGGCGGCCGATCGTGTTGAATGTAAGTGTAGGAGAGTCGTCCTTCATATCAACGATGTGTCCGAAAGGCACAAGTCCGAGCTTGATAAGAGCCTGGAAGCCGTTGCAGATACCGAGCATGAGTCCGTCACGGTTATCCATAAGATCATGAACTGCGTCCTTGATGCGTGGATTGCGGAAGAATGCTGTAATAAACTTACCTGAACCGTCAGGCTCATCACCGCCCGAGAAACCACCCGGGATCATAATGATCTGAGAGTTCTTGATTGCCTTTTCAACATAAGCAACGCTGTCTTCAAGTGCTGCTGTTGAAAGGTTCTTTATTACAACGACCTCGGGAACTGCACCTGCACGTTCAAATACTCTTGCGGTATCATATTCACAGTTTGTGCCGGGGAATACAGGGATAAGAACACGGGGCTTAGCAACATGAATGCTTGATTTAGTTCTTTCTGTTGCTGTATAGTTGAATACCTTTGCAGGCTTGTCAGTTGTTTTAATATTGCAGGGGAATATAGGTTCAAGCTTGTCCTCCCACTTTTTCTGAAGAGCTGCCATATCAACAGTATAACCCTTGCAGTCTATCTTGTATTCGCTGATAGTTTCGCCGATAACATTTTCAACCGTGAACGGATCACCGTTGAGTTCAATTACAAATGAGCCATACTTGGAGTAGAAGAGTGTATCTTCGGAAAGCTTCTTGTCAAAACGGAAACCGATCCTGTTGCCGAGTGACATCTTTGCAACAGCTTCTGCAACGCCGCCGAAACCAACTGCCCAAGCTGAAACAGCAGTACCGTCTGCGATGAGCTTTTCAACTCTTTCAAAGCAGCTGCGGATGCTTTCAAATTTAGGAAGATTGTTTTCATCGTATTCGGGAGTGATAAGTATAACTTTATTTCCTGCCTTTTTGAATTCGGGGGAGATAATGGATTTGCTGTCGACTGTGGAAACTGCAAAGGAAACGAGCGTTGCGGGGACGTCAATGTTCTCAAATGTACCTGACATTGAATCCTTGCCGCCGATAGCACCGCAGCCAAGTTCGATCTGTGCTTTGTATGCGCCGAGGAGTGCTGCAAAAGGTCTGCCCCAACGTGTGGGATTGTTCTGAGTCCTTTCAAAGTACTCCTGAAATGTGAGCCAGCATCTCTTGTAGCTTCCGCCTGCCGCAACGACCTTTGCAACGGATTCGATAACAGCGGAAATTGCGCCGTGATATGGGCTCTTGTCGCTTACGTAAGGGTTAAAGCCCCAGCCCATGATAGAGCAAGTATTTGTTTCGCCCTTGAGAACAGGTATCTTTGCAGCCATTGCCTGAGTTGGTGTGAGCTGATATGCACCGCCGTAAGGCATAAGAACTGTGCCTGCGCCAATGGTCGAGTCGAAACGTTCAACAAGTCCCTTCTGAGAGCAAACATTGAGGTTTGTCATAAGAGCTTCCCAGCTGTCTGCACAGTCGGTGTAGGTTTTGAGCTGTGATGTTACAGGAAGCGGAACAGCAACATCGGTATGCTTTTCTGCACCGTTTGAGTTAAGGAACTCTCTTGAAAGATCAACGATAGTTTTATCGTTCCAATTCATTTTAAGACGGGGTTCTTCTGTAACAACGGCAACGAGAGTTGCTTCAAGGTTTTCCTTTTCAGCTTCTGCAATAAATTTATCAGCATCAGTCTTGCGTACAACAACAGCCATACGTTCCTGGCTTTCAGAAATTGCAAGCTCCGTGCCGTCAAGACCGTCATATTTCTTTGGAACAGCATTAAGGTCGATGATAAGACCGTCTGTAAGCTCACCGATCGCTACTGAAACGCCGCCTGCGCCGAAGTCGTTGCAGCGTCTGATCATGTGTGTAACTTCGGGATTTCTGAACAATCTCTGGAGCTTTCTTTCAACGGGAGGATTACCCTTCTGAACTTCTGCACCGCAGGTTTCAAGTGAAGCTTCAGTGTGCGACTTGGAAGAGCCTGTTGCGCCGCCGCAGCCGTCACGTCCTGTTCTTCCGCCGAGGAGAATAACTACATCACCGGGTTCGGGAACTTCACGGATAACGTTGTCCTTTGGTGCTGCTGCGATAACTGCGCCTATTTCAAGACGCTTTGCAACATAGCCCGGGTGGTAAACTTCGGAAACGTGACCTGTAGCAAGACCGATCTGGTTACCGTAAGAGCTGTATCCGTTTGCTGCGCCGACAGTGATCTTTCTCTGTGGAAGCTTGCCGTGGATGGTGTCCTCAACGGGAACAAGTGGATTTGCTGCGCCTGTTACACGCATTGCCTGATAAACATAGGAACGTCCTGAAAGCGGGTCACGGATAGCACCGCCAAGGCAGGTAGCTGCACCGCCGAAGGGTTCAATTTCGGTTGGGTGGTTATGTGTTTCGTTTTTGAACATAAGGAGCCAGTCCTGAACATCGCCGTCAACATCGACTTTGATCTGAACGGAGCAAGCGTTGATCTCTTCGGATTCATCGAGATCTTTGAGAATACCGTCTTTTTTCAGCTTCTTTGCAGCGATCGTTGCAATGTCCATAAGAGTGATAGGCTTGTTTGTTCTGCCGAGTTCTTCTCTTGCATTAAGGTATTCGTTATAAGTTTTTTTGATATAGTCAGCGTTGATCTCAGCGTTATCGATAATGGTCGAGAAAGTAGTGTGACGGCAGTGGTCAGACCAGTATGTATCGATCATACGAATCTCGGTGATTGTTGGGTCACGCTTTTCGGTTTCCTTGAAATATTTCTGACAGAATTTAATATCGTCAAGATCCATGGCAAGTCCGTACTTTGAAATAAAGTCAACAAGCTCTGCTTCACCGAGATAGATAAAGTTTTCAAGAGTTGCGACTTCCGTAGGGATATCATATTCGGTGACAAGTGTGGAAACTTCATCGAGAGATGCTTCGCGGCTTTCTACGGGGTTGATGATATATGCTTTGAGCGCAGACATTTCGCTTGCGGAAAGCTTACCGTCAACGATGTAAATTCTTGCATTTTTGATCTTGCAGCGTTCACCCTGAGTGAGGATCTGGATACACTGCTCGCAGGAATCAGCTCTCTGGTCGAACTGACCGGGGAGATACTCAACGGCAAAAACGCTTTCGTTTTCACCAAGTTCCGGAAGCTTTGTACTTGTAGTGTCAACGGCAGGTTCGGAGAATACATTTCCGATAGCAAGCTTGAAATCAGCTTCGGAAAGACCTTCTGCGTCATAACGGTTAAGGATCCTGATGTTTCTCAGCTTATCAAGTCTGAGTGCCGTTTTGACATCGGCAAGAAGATTCTTTGCTTCAACAGCAAATTCAGGCTTCTTTTCAACATAGATACGAAATACAGACATAGTTTACGCTCCTTAAATTCTGTTTATTTGGTGACCCCGTTACCCCTTGGGACAGCTTTATATCAGCAGCAGAAAATTTCTGGACCGCATTAATAAAAAGCTGACTTTATACGGCTTTGCGGACAACCTTTTGAGCTGATTATTGCTCCGATACAATTTCGCCTACACAATAATCATTCTCTATCCTTTCTATTTTAACATAAAAAATCTGATTACGCAAACTTTTTCCTAAATTTTTTGTAAAAATTTTTACCAAAGTGTAGTTAGGCGTGTATCCATGGGGGATTTTATCAGCTTTTTCGCGTTCAAAAAGTACCGGAAAAGTAAGCCCTGACTGGCTTTGCAGGAATTTTTGACGTGACTCCTCGGCAGCTTCGGACATTATCTTTGCACGAATATTTTTTTGCGGCGTCGGTATCTGATTTTCAAAATTGGCAGCAGGAGTACCTTTTCGCTGGGAATATGGAAAAACATGGGCCTTTGCAAAGCCGATATTTTTGACAAATTCTACCGATTGCTTGAAATCTTCATCGGTTTCATTCGGAAACCCGACCATTACATCAGTTGTTATAGCGCAATTGTCAAAGTTGTCGCGAAGTTTTTGCACAAGTTCGGCATAATTGGCGGTCGTATATCGACGGTTCATTTCTTTCAGCGTCTTATCACAGCCGCTTTGGAGCGAAAGGTGGAACTGTGGGCAGAATTTCGGCTGTGCGGCAAGTCTGCGTATATCTTCGTCGTTTATCATTTCAGGTTCAAGAGAACCAAGACGAACTCGTTTTATGCCGTCGATCGCACATATTGTTTCAACAGCATCTGCAAGCCGAAGTTTGTATTCTATACCATAAAATGACAGGTTTATGCCGACAAGAACGATCTCTTGATAACCTGATGCAGCAAGCTTTTCAGCTTCTTCTTTCAGCTTATTGATAGGCTTTGAACGGAATCTTCCTCTTGAATACGGAATGATGCAGTATGTGCAGAACATATTGCAGCCGTCTTGTATTTTTATAAATGCACGGGTGTTGTTTTCATAACCTGCATTGCACATATCTTCAAATATGTCGTTTGAAGTATAATTGCAAATATCTACTGTTCTTTTGCGGCTTTCGAGATATTCGTTTATGATGTCGGGGAGAGCGTTTCTGTTTTTTGTTCCGACAACTATATCAGCTTCTTTTATATCGGCAGCTTCATCGGGAAAAGCCTGCGGATAGCAGCCTGTTACGGCAATCACCGAGTTTGGATATTCTCTGCGAAGTCTGCGAAGTTCCTTGAAAACCTTTTTGTCACCTGTTTCGGTTACTGTGCAGGTATTTATAACAAAGATCTCACTTTCGCTTTCATTATCGGTCACAGTAAATCCTTTGCCGCTGAAATTTTGCTTCATATTTTCGGTTTCATAAAGATTAACTTTACAGCCGAAGGTTTTAAAGTGAATATACATAAAATACTCCATTGTTTATTGTTAGTTTTCACCAACGGGCATATATTTTGCCGCTGAATTCTATATTATTATACAATATAAAAAAATTTTTTGCAATTCCTCTTGACTAAATTATAAAAAACTGATATTCTATAAATGTACCAAAAGTTAGGTACGGAAAATTTAACGTAAAACTACAACAATTGGAGGGATTTTTATGTCAAAAACTACTGTAATGCTGGCTACAATCAACGATGTTAAGGAATTTGTTTCCATTGTTTCTCTTTGTGACTTTGATGTCGATTTAATTTCCGGCAGATATGCCGTTGACGCAAAATCCATTATGGGTATCTTCAGCCTTGACCTTTCAAAGCCTATCGCTCTTGAAGCTCATACTGATGATGCATCTAAGTTCTTTGCTCAGATCAAGCAGTTCATCGTTGAATGATGATTTCAGTAAAAATTATTTAAACAAAAGTGTCGATTTTTTCGGCACTTTTGTTTTTGTATGTCTATAAATTTAAAATAAGCATAAAATATCATAGGTAAATATAAAATATGAGGTTGATGCTTATGAAAAAATTTATAGGAATATTTCTCTCGGTCATTATTGCCATATCATGCGCCGCACCTGTTTTTGCTGAAACATCAGAATGCTGCAGTATAGTTTTTGAACTTACATCCGGAATAGTTATTGATGATGTAAATGCTGATAAGGTCGTGCCTGTCGGAACGATGAACAAGCTTATGACAGTGTTGCTTGCGGCTGAGAAAATAAGCCGTAAAGAGTTGGCGCTTGACACAACTGTTAAGGTGTCAGAATATGCTAATTCAATGCAGGGTGCACAGATATGGCTTATGCCAAATGAGAGCATTACTGTTGAGGAGCTTTTTAAGGGCATAATAATAGGAAATGCGAATGACGCTTCGGTTGTGATAGCAGAGGCTGTTTCGGGTTCGGAGAAAAAGTTTGTTGCGGCGATGAATGATAAAGCGGCTGAACTGGGAATGAAGAACACATCATTCACAAACTGCTGCGGATATTATGACGATGACAAGCAGCTTTCAACAGTGTCCGACCTTTCAAAGCTTATATGCGAACTATATAAATATGAGTTCCTTACACCGTATTTTACAACATGGCTTGACTATGTACGAAATAATACGGCTGAGCTTGTTAATGCGAATGAACTTGTTAAAAAAATTGAAGGGATCATTGGCTTTAAAGCAGGTTCAACTGAGAAGTCGGGGAATTGCATCGCTGTCGCTGCTCAAAGAGGTGACAAGGCGTTTGGAGTTATAATCTTAGGTGCTGATGATAAGGATAAAATGTTTTCAGCTGCGAGAACAAAGCTTGAGTCCGTATTTGCGGATTATATTGTTATCAAGCCTGAGCCGCCCGAGAATATTCCGAGTATGATCGGCGTGAGAAATTCCCTTACAACGTATATCCCCGTAGCTTTTGGCGATATACGAAATATAGTTATACCTAAAGGAGCTGCAGACAGCATTTCGTCGGTTTATATCATGCCCGAACAGGTTTATGCGCCGATAAGGAATGGTGATAAGGTAGGCGAGATACAGTTCTATCGAAAGGAAAAGTATCTTTTTTCTGTAGATATTTTTGCTGCTGAAAATGCAGATGAAAAAACAAATTTTAATGTTTTGCTAAAGTTACTAAAAATGATTATCTCTTTTTAGCTAATTTGAATAAAACTTTTTAAAAAATCTTTATTGTTTGCAAAAAATATTGCAAAATCACAAAAATTATAGTAAAATAGCATTTAGGAATTAATATGGAGGAATGTTGAAATGCCAATTTCACTTAATTGCAAGTATTTATCAAAGTTTATTGCTCCTCATGAGCTTGAAGCTGCTAAGGCACAGGCCGAGCTTGCTGCTAAAACACTTCACGATAAAACCGGTCTTGGAAATGATTTTCTTGGCTGGCTGAATCTCCCTACAGATTATGATAAGGAAGAATTTGCGAGAATCAAGGCTGCTGCCAAGAAAATCCAGAGCAATTCCGATATTCTTATCGTTATCGGAATCGGCGGTTCATATCTCGGTGCAAGAGCTGCTATTGAGCTGCTTAAAACACCTTTCTACAATGATATCAAGAAAGATACACCCGACATTTATTTTGTCGGAAACAATATCAATCCTACTTATCTCAATACGATCCTTTCAATTTGCGAGGGTAAGGATATTGCGGTAAATGTTATTTCCAAGTCCGGTACAACGACTGAACCTGCACTTGCATTCAGAGTATTCCGTAATCTTGTTGAAAAGAAATACGGTAAGGATGGTGCTAAGGAAAGGATTTTCTGCACCACTGATAAGGCTAAGGGAACGCTTAAAGAACTCGCTGATACAGAGGGTTATGAAACATTCGTTATTCCTGATGACGTAGGCGGAAGATTCTCAGTTCTTACAGCTGTTGGTTTTCTTCCGATCGCTGTTGCAGGCTGTGACATTGATGCTCTTATGGCCGGTGCAAAGCAGGCACAGGAAGATTTCTGCAAGGATTTCGATAACAATGACTGCTACAAGTATGCTGCAATCAGAAACATTCTTTATTCCAAGAACAAGTCTGTTGAGCTTCTCGTTTCCTATGACCCAAGCTTTACAATGATGACAGAATGGTTCAAGCAGCTTTACGGCGAGAGCGAAGGCAAGGATAACAAGGGCATTTTCCCGTCTGCTGCAACATTCTCGACTGATCTTCACTCGATGGGCCAGTTTATTCAGCAGGGTTCAAGGATTATGTTTGAAACCGTTGTTGATATCAAGAAGCCGCAGAAGGATTTCTTCCTTGAATCCGATGAAGAAGACCTTGACGGACTTAACTTCCTTACAAACCAGAATATGTCTGTTGTAAACCGCAAGGCTCTTGAAGGAACTATCCTTGCTCATACAGAGGGCGGTGTTCCTAACATCGTTCTTGAGCTTGATGACACAACAGAATACAATGTAGGATATATGATCTACTTCTTCGAGAAGTCCTGCGCTGTTGACGGTTATATGCTCGGAGTTAATCCTTTTGATCAGCCGGGCGTTGAAAGCTATAAGAAGAATATGTTCGCTCTTCTCGGCAAGCCGGGTTATGAGGGAATGAAGGCTGAGCTTGAAGCAAAGCTTAACTGATCTAAGTTTAAAATCACGTTGATTTCCACTCGTGATATTAATATAAAAGCCTAACGGCGGAACGGAGTGTTTTCACATGGTAAAAATTATTACTGGTAAAAAAGGTACAGGTAAAACAAAGATCTTAATTGATATGATTAACGAGGCTTCTAAGAAGTCTGACGGTTATGTTGTTTGCATCGACAAGAGCGAAAAGCTCAGATATGATATTCCTACAAATGTAAGAATCGTTGATACAGATGCCAACAGCATTTACTCTTTTGAAGCCTTCTACGGACTTGTTGCAGGTCTTGTTGCAGGCAACTATGATATCAAGGAAATTTTCGTTGACTCCATTCTTAAGGTTGGCGGTGCTGACTTTGAAGCACTTGGTGCTGTACTTAACAAGATCGACAAGCTCACAGGTTCTGATGTAAAGGTTACATTTACAGTATCCGCAGAACTCGCTGATCTTCCTGAGTCTGTTTCAAAATTTGCAAAAAAATAATTTTCAAAAACTATTGACATATCACTTATGTTGTGATATAATTTAATTCGTTATGTTTGGGGTGTGCTATGGTTTTAAACTTAAAGCAGCTTTACAATATTGTCGGCGAAAAGCTGATTGTGGATTATGCTGTTGATTCCGACAGGCTGAAGGAGATTAAACAATATAGTTTCATTGACCCCGTAAATGTTAAGGGTTCGGTCTATAACCGTGCAGGTGTGGTAATGCTCAGCTGTACAGTTGATTTTACTCTTGACGCTGTTTGTGACAGATGTCTTATCCCGTTTAAAAAGAGTTTTTCTTTTGACTGTGAACACATTCTTGTTCGTGAAACCAACACGGATAATGATGAGTATGTTGTAACAGAGGGAGATTCGCTTGATTTGGACGAGCTTGTGATACAGGATATTCTGTTGCAGCTACCTTCAAAGATGCTCTGCAAGGAAGACTGCAAAGGTCTTTGCCCTGTCTGCGGAACGGATTTGAATTTCAATGAATGTAACTGTAAAGGTTAAAGGATAAGGAGGTGCTGAATAATGGCAGTACCAAAGAGAAAGGTATCAAAGGCAAGACGTGATAGCAGACGTTCTGCTGTTTGGAAACTGGAGGCTCCTGCACTTTCCAGATGTACTCACTGCGGCGAACTTACATCTCCGCACAAGGTTTGCAAAAATTGCGGATACTATAAGGGTAGAGAAGTAATTTCTAAAGAAGCTTAAGTAGCTTGCTGAACCGAAGAGGGAGATTTATCCTTCTTCGGTTTTTATTTTAAGGAGAAATATGGCTGTAAAAATTCAATCCGTTATTAAAGATTCACCTGCTTTTCATGCAGGAGTCAAGGAAAATGATATATTGATCTCGCTGAATGGTCATGAGATTCGTGACGTGCTTGACTATATGTATTATGCGGCAGAAATTAATGTCAGCACTACAGTTGACCGCGGCGGAAGAAGATTGACTTTTCACATTGAAAAAAGTGAATATGATGATCTCGGACTGGAATTTGAAACTTTTTTGATGGATAAAAAGCAGAGCTGTACCAATAAATGCATTTTCTGTTTTATCGATCAGATGCCGCCCAATATGCGTGAAACATTGTATTTCAAGGATGATGATTCACGACTTTCGTTTTTGCAGGGAAACTATGTTACCCTTACAAATCTTGATCAGAAAGACATCGACCGCATAATCAATATGCGTTTAAATATTAATATTTCCGTTCATACGACCAATCCCGAGCTTCGCTGTACGATGATGCACAATCGTTTTGCGGGCGAAAAATTGAAATATTTGAAGCAGTTTGCTGATGCAGGCATCGCAATGAACTGTCAGATCGTTCTTTGTCCGGGAATAAATGACGGTGAAGAACTTCGCAGGACGTTGACTGATCTCGGAAATCTTATGCCAAACATAAAGAGTGCTGCTGTTGTTCCTGTAGGTGTTACAAAATTTCGTGAGGGACTTTATCCGCTTGAAAAATTCAACAGGGAAACCGCAGGACAGGCGATAGACCTTATTGAAAGTTTTCAAGCTGAATTTCTTGAAAAATACGGAACAAGGCTTGTTTTTCCTGCTGATGAATTTTACATCACGGCAGGAAGGGAACTTCCCGACGGCGATTATTATGAAGACTACTGTCAGTATGAAAACGGAATAGGGATGCTTCGTTCACTTGCTGATGAGTTTGAATCCGCAATGAAAATCGCAGATGATCCGACGAAGCCAAGAACCGTTTCAATTGCAACGGGAGCGGCAGTTTATGATTTTCTTGTAAAGCTTGTAAAAAAAGCGGAAGAAAAATGGAACAATATAAAATGCAACGTTTATAAAATAAGAAATGACTTTTTCGGGGAAACTATAACAGTTACAGGACTTATCACGGCACAGGATATCATTTCGCAGCTTAATGGAAAAGAACTTGGTGATGCGCTTCTTATTTCAAAAAGTATGCTTATGCGTGATTCTGATATTTTCCTTGACGATTTGAGAATACTTGATGTTGAAAAAGCACTCGGAGTTTCCGTAAGACCTGTTGATAATGACGGATTTGAGCTTCTTGATGCTATTTTATATGAATAAATTGATTGGAGATGATAGCTTTGGCATTACCTATACTTGCAATTGTCGGACGCCCGAATGTTGGAAAATCCACACTTTTCAACAAGCTTGTAGGACAGAGGATATCCATTGTTGAAGATACTCCCGGTGTTACAAGAGATAGGATCTATTCCAAGTCTGAATGGAGAAATCGCGAGTTTATGATCGTTGACACAGGTGGTATCGAGCCTGACAGCAGTGATATTATTCTTTCACAGATGCGCAGACAGGCTGAACTCGCTATTGAAAAGGCTGATGTTATTGTATTTTTAACTGATATAAGGACAGGTGTAACTGCCAATGACTATGATGTTGCAAAAATGCTTCAGAAAAGCGGTAAGCCTGTTATTCTCTGTGTAAACAAGGTCGATTCTATCGGTGATCCTCCGGTTGAATTTTATGAGTTTTACAATCTTGGCTTGGGTGATCCAATTGCTATTTCGGCTGCACATGGTCATGGTACGGGTGATATGCTTGATAAAGTTTT
The DNA here is from genome assembly GCA_945868475.1 of uncultured Ruminococcus sp. Classification (GTDB taxonomy): domain Bacteria; phylum Bacillota; class Clostridia; order Oscillospirales; family Ruminococcaceae; genus UMGS363. Next base: position 56,424 of record CAMBLM010000011.1, read on the forward strand.
TGAGTATTTCCCCGAAGATGACAGTGTTGAATATGATGAGGAATATATCAAGGTTTCTGTTATAGGCAAACCGAATGTCGGTAAATCCTCGCTTATCAACCGTGTTTCGGGCGAAGAAAGAGCTATTGTTTCCGATATCGCGGGAACGACCCGTGATGCAACGGATACTGTTATTGAAAATGAACACGGAAAGTATGTGTTTATTGACACGGCAGGTATTCGCAAGAAGTCGAAGATACAGGAAAAGATCGAACATTACAGCGTTCTGAGAGCATATATGGCTGTTGACCGTTCCGATGTGTGCGTAATAGTTATCGATGCGGAAGTAGGCTTCACAGAGCAGGATTCAAAGGTTGCAGGATATGCTCATGAGCAGGGAAAAGGCTGCATTGTTGCCATAAACAAATGGGACGCTATTGAAAAAGACACAAACACTATGGACGAATTCAAAAAGAAGCTTGAAGAGGATTTCAGCTTTATGTCTTACGTTCCTTTTGTGTTTATTTCTGCAAAAACAGGTCTTAGAATAGACAAGCTTTTCGATCTTATCAACAATGTAAATATGCAGAACAGTATGAGAATTTCCACAGGTATGCTCAACGATGTTCTTGCTTATGCAACGACGAGAGTTCAGCCGCCGTCCGATAAGGGCAGACGACTTAAAATCTATTATATGACTCAGCCGTCTACAAAGCCGCCTACGTTTGTAATTTTTGTAAACAGAGCTGACCTTTTCCATTTCTCTTATCAGCGTTATATCGAAAATCAGATAAGACAGACATTTGGACTTGATGGTACACCTGTTAGATTTGTTGTGCGTGAGCGAAACCGTGAAGATGACTAATAGGGGAATGTTAAAATGATAAAATTGGTGATATGTCTGCTGCTGACAATGGTAATTTCTTATCTTCTCGGCAGCTGCAACTCAGCAATTATTGTGGTGCGCTGCTTAAAGCATGAGGATATTCGTGAGCATGGAAGCAAAAACGCGGGACTTACCAACACACTTCGCTGCTATGGCAAAATTCCTGCTTTGCTTACGCTTATAGGCGATCTTGCAAAGGGGATGATCGCTGTATTGTTAAGCATTTTGATGTTCAGGCTTATTATCGGGAACGGTTTCCCGAATGAACTGCCCGATTGGTATCCTCCGGTAATGGACGAGAAATCGATCGGCTACATATCAGGATTTTTTGCGATACTTGGACATATTTTTCCGCTTTATTATGGTTTTAAGGGCGGAAAGGGAATTCTTGTTTCGTCATCAATACTTATTGTGATCGATCCGCTTACTTTTGTCATAATAATACCGTTCTTTGCACTGGTACTTTTTATTACAAGATATGTTTCGGTATCATCGATCTCTGCAGCGGCATTTTATCCTATACTTACGTTTTTACTTCATTTTTTTGTAGAAAAACTACCGTTGGCAAACTGCATCACGCATGTTATTCTGGTTGTCTTTACAAGTGCGCTTCTGATATATATGCATCGTGCAAATATTAAGCGCCTTAAAGAAGGTACGGAAAATAAATTCAGCTTTAACAAAAAGAAAGAGTGATCGGAGGAATAAAGAATGGCAAAGTTTACAGTTCTCGGTATGGGAGGATTTGGTCTTGCGCTTGCTGTAATGCTTGACAAGAACGGTCACAGCGTTAATGTTTGGTCGGCGTTTGAGAGTGAGATAGAGGATATCAAACGTGACGGTGAAAATAAAAAGAAGCTTCCGGGCGTAAAAATAAGCGATTCAATCACACTTACATCGGATATCTCAGCTGTATCGGGCAGTGATGTCGTAATTTTTGGCGTTCCTACAGGTTTTGTACGAAGCGTTGCAAAGCAGGTTGCACCGTTTATTACAGAAAACACGGTAATTCTTAACACAAGTAAGGGACTTGAAGATAAGACCTTTAAGAGAATGAGCAAAGTCCTTCACGAAGAACTTCCGAATTCGCCGATTGTTATCTTAACAGGTCCTTCACATGCGGAGGAAGTGGGCGTCGGTATGCCGACAACGGTTGTTGTTGCTTCCGATGATTCAAAATATTCCGATTATATCCAGTCGATAATGTCGAACACAGCTCTCAGAATTTATATCAATGATGATGTTGTAGGCTCAGAGCTTGGCGGTTCGCTTAAAAATATAATTGCTCTGTGCGCAGGTATCTGCGACGGAATGGGCTTCGGTGACAATACCAAGGCTGCACTTATGACGAGAGGAATAACGGAAATTGCCCGTCTTGGCGTTAAAATGGGCGGTAAGAGAGATACGTTTGCCGGCCTTAGCGGAATAGGCGATCTTATCGTTACCTGCACAAGTATGCACAGCAGAAACCGCCGTGCAGGAATTCTTATCGGACAGGGAGTTTCTCCGGATGAAGCTGTAAAGCAGATCGGTACGGTCGAGGGATACACCTGTACAAAGGTAGCTTATGAGCTTTCGCAGAGTGTAGGTGTTGTTATGCCGATAACCGAACAATGCTACAATGTTCTGTTCAACGGTCTTGACCCGAAAACGGCACTCAAAAATCTTATGGGTCGTCCGAAAGGTCATGAAACCGAGCAGATCTGGGTTGAAGAATAAAAATTATTAATACAGTAAAAAAGCTTTCGAGATCAATTTCTCGGAAGCTTTTTTGTTCTATACTTGTCCGTAAAAGCATATCATTTATCAGAATAAAAAATGAAAGGAAGTATGGATCTCAAGATGAAAACGGCTGATAATATGCAGGACTTGCTTCAATACTTTCCCGAAAGATTGAGGGAGAGTATCGGGGCGTTTGGCGACGGATTAACAGAGATACGCTTGCGCCGTGAAAAACCGATCGTTTTAATGCGGAACTCAGAGATGAATTTTGTTGACAACAGTGGTCGGATAACAAAAGTTTTTGACAGTGATCGCCTTATGATCACTTCAGCTGAGATAGACAGCTTTTTCTATGCGATATGCCGAAATTCTGTACATTCCTTTCAGGAGGATATTTGCAGTGGATTTGTTACTCTTTCGGGAGGACATCGTGTAGGTTTATGCGGAACTGCTGTAGTTCGTGACGGGAAGATAGCGAACATAAAAAATATAAACGGGTTCAATGTCAGGGTCAGCCGTGAGGTGATTGGCTCGGGCGAGTATATATACAACAGGATTTTCTGCGGAAGTTTAAAAAATGTCCTTATCGCAGGAGTACCTGCAAGCGGAAAAACCACAATATTGCGTGACTTGTGCCGACTTCTCGGAAGCAGGTATAAGGTTTCACTGATCGACGAGCGTTCCGAGATAGCGGCTGTTTATTCGGGAGTTCCGCAGAATGATGTGGGGATAAATACAGATGTTTTCGACGGATATTCAAAGGCTGACGGGCTTGAAACTGCGGTGAGGGTAATGTCGCCCGACATTATAATCTTTGACGAGGCAGGTTCGCAGAACGAGTTCGGATATATGGAACACGCCATGAACTGCGGTATCAGAATATGCGCTTCTATACATGCATCTTCGATTGAAGATATTAAGCACAGGCTGCCGTTTTGGAGAAGCTTCGATCATATCGTGATGCTTGGAAAGCTTCCAAAGCAGGAACACAGGATATACAGGACGGACGAGCTATGAAAAATGTGTTTATAATTCTGTTAATGGTGATATGCACCTTACTTGGAGGTTATTTTTCGGGAAAGCTTCGTCAGAAATGCAGATTTTTGAAAGACATTGAATATATGCTTGAAGAACTGCGTCTTATGATAGAATTTGAATCGGCTGAGGCAGGAGAGATAATTGATCGTCTTGCGAAAAATAAACGTTTGTCTGAACTTAATTTCTTAAAAAGTATAAACGATGATATTCGGATAGGTTCGGATATAGGTTTGCTATGGGAAAAGGCTGTTGAGTGTAGGCATTATGGCTTTTTGACCGATGAAGAAAAGGAATTTGTCAAGGACATAGGCAGAAAACTTGGAAAAAGCGATATCAGCGGACAGCTTAACGCCATAAAATACGAAAAGCTTGAGCTTGAGAAAATGATAAGATCAGCCGATGAGGATAATTGCAGAAAATCAAAGCTTTACCGTTCGCTTGGTGTGCTTTGCGGAGCATTTATTGTAATAATGTTCATCTGATCTCGGAGGGAAAAATGAATTTAGATATTATTTTTAAAATTGCAGGAGTTGGAATAATTGTGGCAGTTCTGAATATGATCCTGAAAAAATCGGAACGCGAGGAATATGGTCTTATCGTCACGATAGCAGGACTTATTGTTGTTCTGCTTGTGATAATAGATGAGATAGCGTCCTTGTTTGAAACGGTAAAGTCAGTTTTCGGGTTCTAAGATTATGGATATTGTTAAAATTGCGTCAATTTGTATTATTTCGACTGTTATATGCAGGCTGTTTGACAAGAACTCGCATGAATATGCACTTTACATCAAAATAACGACAGCAGTGATAGTTCTTTCGTTTATGTTCATTTATATCTCGCCGCTTATAGAAAGCATACGGTCGATATTTGAACGCTCGCAGGCTGATACGGACTATTTGAAAATTCTGTTCAAGGCAACGGGAATATGTTATATCTCGCAGTTTGCTTCGGATATATGCAAGGACAGCGGAGAAAATCTTCTTGCTTCGCAGGCAGAGCTTGCAGGCAGGGTAGGGCTGATGGTTTCTGCTATACCGCTTTTTGAGCAGGCTGTTGAGATAATTATTTCTTTTTCGGGAACGTAAAGGAGCTATAGGATATGAAAAAGATTGCTGCTGTATTACCGTTGATTTTTGCTTGCATATATTTTATGTTTATTCCTGTTTTTGCCGAGGATAATTTTGCTTTGGAGATAGGTATTGATGTTTCTTCGCTGAATGAAAACGTTCCACAGAACGCAGAGGATATGATAGCTGATAACGGTATTTCGGCTGACAATGTTGACGCTGTGAAGGACATCAGTCCTGCCGATGTTATAAAATATATGCTGGGAGAAGCCAAGGTCAAACTTGACTATCCGCTCAAACTGCTTGTAATGCTGTTTGCTGTGATAATTGCAGGTTCTGTTGCGGAAAACTTCGGGAGCTGTATTGAGAACAAGTCTGTTTCAAGTGTTTACGGGACGGTATGTGTTCTTATCGCAGTAGGTATCACATCCGACCCGATCATAAAATGCGTAAAAACCACTTCGGACACACTTTACAGTGGAAGTGATTTTGTAACATCGTATATCCCTGTTTTTTCGGGGATCATGGCTTCATCCGGGTGTGTGACATCAGCTGCGGCATACAGTGCAGTCATGGTGATCTTTTCCGAATTTGCGGCTTCGGCTGCTGCGAATTATCTTATGCCGTTGGTGTCGATATGCATGGCACTTGGGATAATCCAATCTGTAAACGAAGCGTTTGATCTGACGAGTATTACGGATATGATAAGCAAGGCTGTAAAGTTCATACTTGGATTTATTATGACTGTTTTCATAGGACTTTTGTCCTTGCAGAGCATAATCGGAGCATCGGCGGACACTATCGGAGTTAAGGCGGCAAAGTATCTCGCTTCCAACTGCATACCTGTTATAGGCGGTGCTGTAGCGGACGCTTACACCACGTTGAAAGCAAGTCTTGGCATATTAAGAGGCGGCGTGGGATTTTTCGGGATAGCTGTGATATTTGTTTCGGTCGTTCCTGCACTTATCGAAGTTGTACTGGTGAAGGTATCGTTCTGCATTGCAGAAATAATAAGCGGTATGTTCGGGATAAAAGGGATAAAAACGCTTCTGCATAACTCCTCAGCTGTGCTATCGATGATAATCAGTTTGATCATATGCTTTGGAATGATGCTGATAATTTCAACAGCGGTAATGATGATGATGGGACTTGATGTTTCGTAAAGGGGATGAAAAGATGAACGAAATACAGCTTGTTGTCATTTCGGCAGGAATACTGGCTGTGGTGATGAATATTTTTGAATCGATTTATCCGTCTGAAAAATATGCAAAGCAGATGAGGATAATCTTTGCACTGATATTTGTTCTGACGCTTTCAAAGCCGCTTATGTACAGCATAAAAAATCTGACTGATACAGCCGAAAGTATTGATGTCATAAATGAAAATATTTCAGGCAGCACTGACAATACGTTGGATTACTTCAAGGGGGCAGTCGAGAGAAATATCAGCAGCAGATTGACGGACATACTTTCGGAAAACAACGTTGCCGTAAAAGAAATCAAGACAAGTATTAATATTTCCGAAAACGGCAGCATATCTATTAATGAGGTCAAAATAGCTGCTGAAAATGCAGCGCAGGGAGCTGAGGCAGTTGACATAGTTAAACGTGAAACAGGGGAAAAGACACTTGTAAAAATTGAGGAGCTTGTGCAATGAAAAAGGACGAAATTCTGAAAAGCCTGAAGGAGTTTTCGCAAAAGCAGATCTTTCCGAAGATACTCATTTCAGTCGGACTGATAATTATGGTAATGATAGTTTTTACTGATTTTTCCGGCAGTAATGACAAGAAGAACATCAGTGAGATCGATGCTGATTTTCAGACAGCGGATACATACATTGAATGTACGGAAACCCGTCTTTCGGAAGTTCTTATGTCTATTGAGGGAGTAGGCAAAGCAAAAGTTCTCGTCAATGTTTCCTCCACAGAGGAATATGTTTACGCCGAAGAATTTAAGCAGGGTTCAAGCAGTACGGAAAACGAGATAGTTATCATAGACAGCAGTTCATCAAAAGAAGCGCTGATAAAAAAGGTAAAGATACCCGAGGTGAGCGGTATCGTGATCGTATGTGAGGGAGGAGATGATCCTAAGGTCTGCGAAAAGGTGTATAAAGCGGTTTCTACCGCACTAAAAATTCCAAGCAGCAGAATATATGTTGCTGAAATGAAATAACAGGAGGCTAATAACAATGAAAAGATTAAACCTTATTATCGGAAAAAAACAGATAATCCTTGCGTGTCTTACGCTTATTCTCGGCATAGCAGTATATATGAACTATGCGCTTTCTTCATCGGGTGATGATATTGCACAGGATGTTATGAATAACGATGCTGTGGCTGCCGATTCGTCTGCAGAAGATTCGGCTTATTACGGTGACGCCGCTTTTGTGAGTGCTGAAGGTGCAAGCGATTATTTTGCACAGGTTCGTTTGAGTCGTATGACAAGCAGAGATGAAGCGGTAGAAACTCTTTCGGTCATTCTCAACGGCGGTGATCTTTCCGATGAAGAAACTGCGACATATACGAATGAATCGATAACACTTTCAAAGCTTTCCGAAAGCGAAAGCAAGATCGAAAATCTCATCAAAGCGCAGGGGTTCAACGACTGTGTAGTTTATCTCAATGACAGCACAGCCAACATTGTAGTAAAGTCAGAGGGTCTTGAAGCGGCACAGGCAGCACAAATTAAAGATATTTTGTTAACAGAGGTTACAATTCCCGCAGAAAATATTAGAATTTTTGAGGTAAAGTAGTTGTACATTTTGAAAATATCTGCTATAATATAATAGTATAAATATTTTCAGATGGCTGACTCAAAAAATTATTCTGATAGATCGTCAGCCAATTCGGCAGGGAGGTTTATCAGATGGATAAGATCAATGATGTTCAGACAAACAGCATCAGAATTTCGGAAGATGTTGTTTCAAAGATAGTTGAATTGGCGGTTAAGTCCGTTGAGGGCGTGAGCGGCATTACAAACAGCAGGATCAATTTCAGCAGCATTTTTGATAAGAAGAACGGCTCCGCTATCGCTATTACGGGAGAGAGCGGTTCAGTCGAGGTCACTGTTAATGTAATTGTTGCATACAGCAGCAAGGTAAAGCAGGTCGCTGAAAAGATACAGAACAAGGTCAAAAATGATATCCAGAACATGACTGGAATTATCGTTAATAAGGTAAATGTCATCGTTGAGGGAATATCATTCGATAATGAAAAGTAATATGGAAAGCAGGCTCTTTTTAAGGGCTTGCTTTTCTGTACATAAAATGAAAGGATCTGAAAATTTTGAAAAGAAGTGAAATAAGAGAAGCAGCTTTTTTGCTGACATTTGAAAAGCTTTTTACTGATGATTCCGCAGATGATATTATCGATACGGCATACGAAGTAGATGAATTTGAAATGGACGAGGAGTGTGAAAAGCTCTTTGAAGCTGTAACCGAAAAGGCCGCAGAGATCGACGAGATCATTGCAGCAAACAGTGAAAAGCGTCAGTTTTCACGAATTCCCAAGGTCAGCATTGCTGTCCTTCGTGTTGCCATATATGAAATGCTTTATAATGACAAAGTTCCAAATAATGTTGCAATAAGCGAAGCTGTATTGCTTGCAAAAAAATACACATATACACCCGACGTCAAGTTTATAAACGGCGTTCTCGGTGTCGTTGCAAAGGGACTTGAAATTAAGAAAGGCGCAGAGGAATAATGCCGATATATCTCGGAGTGGATACAAGCAATTACACAACTTCCACAGCTCTTATAGATACTGAAAAAATGGAAGCTATACAGTGTAAAAAGCTTCTTCCGGTAAAAGAGGGAGAACTTGGTCTAAGGCAAAGTGATGCAGTTTTTCATCACACAAAGCAGCTTCCCGAAATGGTATCGGCATTGTTTGGAAACAAAAAGATAAGCCTTGATGCAATCGGTGTTTCTGTTCGTCCGCGCAATATCGAGGGATCTTATATGCCGTGCTTTTTATGCGGAGAGGGATTGGCGGATTCACTTGGAGCAGTCAATAAAATTTCCGTGCATAAGACCTCACATCAGATAGGACACATACTTGCGGCGTTGTTTTCTTCGCAGAAGCTTGAACTTGTGAATGAGAAATTTATTGCTTTTCACGTCAGCGGAGGTACTACTGACTGTTTGCTTGTCACTCCGGACAAAGAAAAAGTATTTGATATAACGGAGATAGGTTCTTCGCTCGATATCAAGGCAGGACAAGCGATAGACAGGACAGGCCTGATGCTTGAACTAAAATTTCCGTGCGGAAAAGAGCTTGAAAAGCTTGCTGCGATGAGTGACAAGAAATACAAGTTGAAACCCATGCTGAAAAACGGAAACTGCTGTCTTTCGGGACTTGAAAACAAGTGCCGAAAGATGCTTGATGATGGTGAAAGAAAAGAAGATATCGCAAATTACTGCCTTAGCTTCATTTATTCAACGATATATGAGATGACAAAATTCGCACTTGACAGATACGGAAATATGCCGATCGTATATGCAGGCGGAGTAATGTCCGATAAGCTTATCCGTGATAAGCTTTTGCAGAAATTTGACGCATTTTTTGCCGAGCCTGATTTTTCCTGTGACAATGCTGTCGGAACGGCAGTGTTTGCAGCGATCAAGGAGAACGCCTTATGAGCAGTTTGCTTACCGTGAGCCAGCTTAACCGATATATTGCTTTCAGATTTAAAGAGGATAAGCAACTGAAAGGAATTCTGATAAGCGGCGAGATTTCCAATTTTACCAATCATACAAAATCGGGACATCTGTACTTTACACTCAAGGACACCACAAGCTCAATAAAGGCTGTGATGTTTGCAAGTGCGGCTTCGCAGCTCCGTTTCGTCCCTGCATCTGGAATGAGGGTCATAATTTCGGCAAATGTACAGGTCTATGAGCGTGACGGCGTTTATCAGCTTTATGTCAATGATATGCAGCCTGACGGTATAGGCGCGCTTTATATCGCATTTGAGCAGCTTAAAGAACGTCTTTCTGCGGAGGGCTTGTTTGACGAGAGCTTGAAAAAGCCGCTTCCTGAATTTCCGACCAAAATAGGTATCGTTACTTCGATTGAAGCGGCGGCACTTCAGGATATGCTCAATATTATATCGCGCCGATATCCAATCGCAAAGGTCATTATTTACCCCTGTCTTGTGCAAGGCGCAAATGCTCCCGAAAGTATATGTTCGGCACTAAAACGTGCGGACAGCGGTGAAAATGATATTATAATTATCGGCAGAGGCGGAGGTTCTTTGGAAGACCTTATGGCTTTCAACAGCGAGAGCGTTGCAAGGGCGATATTTAACTGTGAAACGCCGGTAATTTCAGCTGTCGGACACGAAACCGATACGACGATAGCCGATTATGCGGCTGATTTACGCGCTCCTACGCCGTCTGCGGCAGCAGAACTCGCAGTACCTGAACTTTCCTCGCTGATAAATTTTTTAAACGCTTCTCAGAAAGTGCTTGAAAAAAAGCTTATTGATAAAACAGTTTTTCTTCGGTTACAGCTTGAAAATCGTGAAAAGTCGCTTATTGCTGCCGAACCTAAAAATCGTATAGAGAATTCAAAAAAGCTGATCGATGAACGAAAACATCGTTTGCAGGAGCTTTTGAAAATACAGATCGAATTAAAAAGTTCAGCACTCAATGCTAAAATATCTGCGCTTGACAATTTAAGTCCGACAAAGATAATGATGAGAGGTTACTCTCTTGTTTATAAAGATGAAAAGCTTATTCATTCCGTTTCGGAGCTTAAAACGGGCGATAATATTTCCGTAAAGCTTCACGACGGTGAGATCAAAGCTGCTGTAAAATGAAAGGACAGAAAATGAAGTTTGAGGATTCAGTAAAACGAATTGATGAGATAATATCTGCTCTTGAAAATAAGGATATATCGCTTGACGATTCGATCAGGCTTTACAAAGAGGGCGCAAAACTTATCGATGGCTGTAAAAAAGAGCTTGACAAGGCTGAAATGCTTGTTGCTGTTGAAGAAAACGAATAATTTTAAGGGGAGTTTTTATGCCGAACATCAGCGGTATATCATCTGAAAACAAGGTCAGACTTGACGATTATATCAAAAAAGTCAATTCGGAGCTTGATAAATATAAATACGAGGAAATGAGCCGCTGTGGATTGCAGAAAGAGGTTGCCGAGGCAATGTGGTACACTCTTTCGGCAGGCGGAAAGCGCGTTCGTGCTGTTTTGACGATGGAGTTTTGCAGGGTGTGCGGTGGAGATACCGATGATGCTCTTCCTGCTGCCTGCGCTATCGAGATGATACACGCTTTTTCGCTTATTCATGACGATCTGCCGTGTATGGATAATGATGATTTCCGACGCGGAAAGCCATCCTGCCATAAGGCTTTTGATGAAGCAACTGCGCTTCTTGCTGGTGATGCGCTCCAAAATAAGGCTTTCGAGGTCATCTCAAATGATAAAAAGCTTTCCGATACTGTCAAGGTGAAGCTTATAAGCTGTATTTCAAAGGCAGTAGGAGTTCAGGGCATGATCGGCGGTCAGGTGATAGATACGAACTGTCAGGCAGAGCTTACAACTTCTGAAAATCTGCTTGAAATGTACCGTATGAAAACCGGTGCGCTTATTGCGGCAGCTTGTGAAATGGGCTGTATATGTGCCAAAGCTTACGATAAGGTGGATTCGGCAGAAAAATTCGGTGAATGTCTTGGACTTGCTTTTCAGATAGTTGATGATATACTTGATATTATCGGTGATGAAAAAGAGCTTGGAAAGCCTATCGGTAGCGATTCTTCAAATGAAAAAAATACATTTGCTGTTAGATGCGGGATTCAGGAATCGCAGAAATTTGCCGAAAAGCTTACGGATGATGCGATGAATGCATTGTCGGATTTTGATGATAATTGCTTTTTGAAGAAATTAAGTGCTTATCTTATGAAGAGAAAAAAATAAGGAATTTAAATGAAAGGTTGGGATCTGAATTGTCAATGTATTATAATTACACACTTGCCGCAGCGGTTGTTTCATGGTGCGCCGCACAGATCATAAAAACTATCATTCATGCTATAAAAAATAAAACATTTAAGGCAGAACGGCTTGTTGGTTCCGGCGGTATGCCGAGTTCACATTCTGCTTTGGTGTGTTCTGCGTCCGTGGCAACATTCCGTTTGTGCGGTCCTGAATCGGTTGAATTTGCTCTTATGTTGATAGTTGCTCTCATAGTTATGTATGATGCAATGGGAGTAAGACGTGCAGCAGGACTCCATGCTCATCAGCTCAATCGAATGAACAAGTATTTCAATGAAGAGGGAATAGAGATCCCTAACTATGATACAAAACCCTCCAAAAAGCCAAAAAAGCAGAAAGATTTCAAAGAATATCTCGGTCATACCCCATTTGAGGTTCTCGGCGGAGTGATACTCGGTATTGTTATTGCTTTAATAATGCCTGTTGAGATATAATTCGGAGGATATTTTGGGTAAAAAAGAGATAAGGCTCGGCAGTCTTGATCTGCCGAACGATTTGAAAAAAATGAATTATTCAGAGTGCAGAGAACTATGCAGGGATATTCGCCGCTGTATTATTAAGAATGTTCTGAAGAATGGTGGACATCTTGCTTCAAACCTCGGAACTGTCGAACTGACGGTGGCATTGCACAGGGTCTTTGATTCTCCGAAAGATAAGCTCGTCTGGGATGTCGGACATCAGGCTTATGCGCATAAGCTTCTTACCGGAAGATATGATAAGTTTTCCACTCTCCGCAAAAAGGGTGGAATTTCCGGTTTTATACGTCCGAACGAATCGGAACACGATGCTTTTGTGAGCGGCCACAGCAGCAACTCAATTTCCGCAGCTCTTGGTATGGCGGAGGCAATGCGCATTGATGGGGACACAATGCATCGTGCTGTTGCCATTATCGGTGACGGAGCATTCACCGGAGGGCTTGCTTACGAGGGGCTTAATAATGCGGGAAAAAGTTCAGCAAACCTTATTGTTATCCTCAATCATAATGATATGTCCATATCCAAAAATGTTGGTGCGCTCGCAAAATATCTCACGTCAATAAGAGGAGATCAGCGTTACCTTGACATAAAAAAGGCCGTTGAACATACGCTCGATAAAACTCCTGTTGTCGGTGAACCGATAAAAAATATACTTCTTTCTTCAAAATCTGCACTGAAAAATGTACTGTACCATTCAACGATGTTTGAAGATCTTGGATTCGTATATCTTGGACCGATCGACGGTCACAATATAGAAGAAATTGAAGAAACACTGAAAATGGCGCGCAGGATAGAAAAGCCTGTGTTCATTCATGTTAATACTGTTAAAGGAAAGGGTTTCAGACCTGCCGAGGAAAATCCGGGCGCGTTTCACAGTATCCCAAGCAGCGGATATTCCAAGAAAAATCCCGATAATTCCAATCATGATAGCTTTTCCGAAAATTTCGGAAGGACGATTTCCGAATATGCTGAAACAGATGAAAGAATATGTGCTGTAACGGCGGCAATGAAGTATGGAACAGGTTTGCAGTATTTTGCGGCAAGTTTCCCAAAGCGTTTTTTTGATGTAGGCATTGCCGAGGAACACGCTGTTACTTTTTGTGCAGGTTTGGCGAAAAGCGGAAAGATCCCAGTATTTGCAGTCTATTCAAGCTTTTTGCAGCGAGCTTATGATGAGATCATTCACGATGTTGCGATAGACAATACTCATATAGTTCTTGCTGTTGACAGAGCAGGATTTATAGGTGAGGACGGCGAAACGCATCAAGGCGTATTCGACATTCCTATGCTTACGGGAATACCCCATGCTGTTATTTTTTCTCCGTCAAATTATTCGGAGCAGAAGCTTTGTCTTAAAACCGCTCTTTACGACTGCGATGGCTTTGCAGCTGTGCGCTATCCGAAAGGCAATGAAAGCTTCGGTTTAACGGATAACAGATATGATACGGATACTTTCTGTCATATCTCATTTGACAGCGATTGCCTTGTCATAACTTTTGGCAGACTGTTTGAAAGAGTTCTGGAAATTAGCCGTTCGGGCGATGCAGGCAATTTTGATATTTTAAAGCTTGTAAAAATATATCCGTTAGACAATGAAGCTGCACTTATTTGCAAGAACTATAAGCGTATAATTTTCTATGAGGAAAGCAGCAAAGAAAACGGCATTGCCGAGCATTTGCTCGTGAAGCTGTTTGAAATGGGCTTCAAGGGTTCTTATGAGATCATTGCAGCAAGCGGATTTATTCCGAATGAAAGCACTGAACAGACAATGGAACGCTTTAAAATGGATAGAAAGTCAATGACGGAAACTATCGGTAATATGGTGAGAAATATTGAGAATTGATTGTTATCTTGTTGAAAATAAAATAATCAAGAGTCGCGAGAGAGCAAAAGAACACATCAAAAACGGCGATGTTTTTATAAACGGAAAGCCTGTTTTGAAACCATCAGCGGAGGTCAATGATGATGATATGGTTGACTTTAAAGGTGCGGTTCTTAAATATGTCGGCAGAGGCGGATTAAAGCTTGAAAAGGCTGTTGAAGTATTCTGTATTGATCTGAACGGCAGAGTTTGTATGGATATCGGTGCATCTACGGGTGGTTTTACCGATTGTATGCTGCAAAACGGTGCTAAGTATGTTTATGCTGTTGATGTCGGACACGATCAACTTGACGAAAAGCTGTGTGCTGACAACAGGGTCTGCAATATGGAAAAGTCAAATTTCACGGAGCTTTTTCCGGAAAATTTTGAACTGTATCCGAGTTTTTTCAGTGTTGATGTTTCGTTTGTTTCTTTAAAAAAAATAATCCCGAAGCTTTCCGAATTTATGAAAGATGGCAGCTCTGCCACTGTTCTGATAAAGCCGCAGTTTGAAGCAGGAAAATCCGATATAGGAAAAAACGGTATCGTCAAGGACAGAAAGGTTCATCTGCGTGTTTTAAATGAGCTTACGGCTTTTTTTTCACAGAATGGGCTTTCTGTAAAGGCTCTTGATTTTTCACCTATAAGCGGCGGTGATGGGAACATTGAATATCTTGCATATATCGTTTGCAATGACGGGGAAACTTCTGTTATAGATGTAAAAAAGGTTATTGATGAAGCCTTTTTAAATATTCGCAGAAAGGATTAAAACCGGATGAATATAGTTTTATTTCCTAATTTTACAAAACCCAATGCGCTTCCGACCGCGCAGAAGCTTTGTTTAAAGCTGCATGAACTGGGTGTAGATATCTATACTGACAGCGAATATAAAAAGGATTTTTCCGTAGAAAGCTTTATCAATTACGGCAGTATGGATAAGATAGCGGCGGAGTGTGAAGCGATAATTGCTATTGGCGGAGATGGAACTATTCTCAAAGCTTCGCACTATGCTTCGGAATATGACAAGCCGCTGCTCGGCGTAAACACGGGGCATCTTGGGTTTATGGCTTCTATGGAGATCGATGAGCTGGACAATATTTCACGGCTAAAAACTCATGATTATAAGATAGAATCAAGAATGATGCTCGATGTTGTTCTTATGCACGAAAATACAGTCATTTCAAACTATACTGCGCTGAATGATGTTGTTGTTGCCCGTCCATGTTCAAATTTGTGCAGCTATGAGATATCAACTGAAGGAATTGTTGTAAGTTCAATACGCTCTGACGGTGTGGTATTTTCTACGCCGACAGGTTCTACGGCGTATGCTTTGTCGGCAGGCGGTCCTATTGTTGAGCCGCTTATGGAAACGATACAGATGACCCCTGTGTGTCCTCATTCGCTTTCATCAAGGCCAATGCTTTTTACGGCTGACAGGCGGTTGGAAATACGTCATTTTTCAAGTGATGACAATGAGATATATTTTTCTGTTGACGGTAAATTTGAATGCAGTTTCGGCAGGGAAGATCATCTTGTGATATCAAGGTCGAGCAAAAGGCTGCGGCTTATTGATATCAAAGGCAATTCATTCTTCGACGCTGTTAACAACAAGCTTATGAACCCCATAAAATAATCTTTTCGGAGGCTTTATGGTAAAAAAAGAACGTCAGAACATTATTATAGATATAATTTCAAAAAATGAGATATCCACGCAGGAGATGCTTAAAGAACATCTTGAAAAGCATGGGATAAATGTTACCCAGGCGACGCTTTCGCGTGATATAAACGAACTGAATCTGAAAAAAGAAGCAGACGGTGTGTATAAATATATTACTCCGCTGAAGGATATTATGGAATGTCCTCCTATATTTAAAGATTCCGTTCTTGATATCGTTTATGCAATGAATACTGTCGTGCTGAAATGTCATACGGGTATGGCTCAGGCGGCCTGTGCGACGCTTGACAGGATGGAATATGTCGGCATTGTGGGAACGATTGCAGGCGATGACACGATTTTTGTGCTTATGCCAAGTGAAAAGGCGGCGGCAGACTTTTGCGAAAATTTTCGTGATATGATATTGTAAAAACAGAGGAAGTTTTTTATGCTTTGTGAGCTTTGTATTGAAAATCTTGCTGTAATTGAACACGCGGTCATACCATTTTCAAATGATTTCAATGTTTTTACCGGTGAAACGGGTGCAGGTAAATCTATACTTATAAACGGAATAAATGCTGTTCTCGGAAAAAGGGTGAGCAAGGATATTGTACGTTCCGGTTGTGATAAGGCATCGGTGACGGCTTTATTCAAGGGACTTTCTGCTGAAACAAAGGAAAAGCTTGATGAATTCGGTATCGATCATTCGGACGATGAGCTTCTTATTACAAGAACTGTATTATCTGACGGCGGCAGCGGAGTCCGCATAAACTCAAGAACATCTTCCGTTTCTGTTTTAAAAGAGATCGGTATAACGTTGATAGACGTTCATGGTCAGCATGATAATCGAATACTTATGTATCCCGAAAAGCATATTGATATTGTCGATAATTTTGCGGGGATTCAAAGTGA
Organism: uncultured Ruminococcus sp.; assembly: GCA_945868475.1. Lineage (GTDB taxonomy): Bacteria > Bacillota > Clostridia > Oscillospirales > Ruminococcaceae > UMGS363. Next base: position 73,027 of record CAMBLM010000011.1, read on the forward strand.
GATCGATGATTATCGAGAAAGCTTTCACAAATTGCAGAATATTTCACGCAGGATAAAAAAATTATCCGACAACGAATCGGAAAAGCTGTCACGTCTTGAAACTCTCAGAGTAATGACGAATGAGATAAAGGAAGCTCAGATCTCAGACGAAAATGAGGATGAAAAGATAGACAACGAATTTAATGTTATCAGCAACAGCAGTGCAATTTCCAAGACCTTATCTTCGGCTGCGGAAGATATTTCGGGTGATGATGATAATGATGGATTATGCGGCGTAGTCAATGATATAATTACGGCTTTAAAGCGTTATTCGGATATTATGCCGTCACTTGATGAAATATCATCACGTCTTGAAAGCTTAAAGATAGAAGCAGCTGACATTGCTGACCAAATAAAAAGTCTTAACGACAACATTGATGTGGATGAAAGCCGCTTATCATATCTTGACAACAGAAGAGATACATTGATATCTATCAAGAAAAAGTATGGCCCTGAGCTTAAAGATGTTATAGAAAAGTATACTTCGGCGCAGAATGAGGCTGCTGAGCTTATTGATAATACGGAAGAAATAAAGAGGATAACCGCTGAACGGAATGAACTTCTGAAAGAAGTCAGTGCAAAAGCAAAAAGCTTGTCACAGAAACGACGTAAAGCGGCAGATCAGCTTTCTTCCAAGATAGAAAAAGAACTGAAATTTCTTGATATGCCCAATGTTAAGCTTGAAATATCGCAGACACTCGGAAAGCTCACAAGCTCGGGAATGGATTCGATGGAGATACTTATATCCGTTAATGCCGGAGAACCTCCGAAGCCGATAGCTAAGATAGCGTCGGGCGGTGAGCTTTCGCGAATAATGCTTGCAATAAAAAATGTCACAGCAGAAAAAGATGATGTTCCGACAATGATCTTTGACGAAATAGATACGGGTGTAAGCGGTAAAGCTGCGCAGAAGATAGGTGTAAAACTCCGTGAGATATCCCGAAGCCGTCAGGTTTTGTGTGTAACGCATCTTTCGCAGATAGCTGTAATGGCAGACAGCCATCTTTTCATCGAGAAAAAGACAAAGGATAACCGAACCTTTACAGAAGTATCTGTGCTTGACAAGGATTCAAGGGCAGGGGAGATCGCGAGAATATTGGGTGGTGACAACATCACCGGCGCAACTCTTGAAGCGGCAAGGGAACAGCTTGCCTCACGAGATGAGATCTATGGCAGAATGTTGGAAAAATAAAAAAGTACAGCTTATGTTTAGTATAACATAGGCTGTACCGAATTTTTTATGAATTATCACCGTCAAGGTCAAGTGAGAAATCGCCCTGATCGTCAGACTCTTCTTCGTCAGAGGTGTTTTCTTCGGAAGAAATGAACGGATCTGCCATTTCCTCACCTGTTTGCTCACCGTGGATACGGGTGTAGAATGAATTTATCATTTCCATATCCTTTTCCGAATAGTTGTCCTTTTCGGAGAGCAGTTCATTGATGACCTGATCGTAGAAGTCCAAAGCAGCGGGGCTTATATTCTCAGGAGATTCATCGTCTTTGAGCGGATATTTTTGCAGTGCCGTTTTCCAAACTCTGTTTATCATGCCGGTGATAGCCGCAGGTTTATGCGCAAGATAATTTCGCTTGTAGATGCTCGGAACGGGATTTTTAAATGGATAATACTGTTCAAGAACGATAAGGTCTTCGATGTATTTCTCTATTTCTGCTGTATTTTTGAAGAAGAAAACAGCGGAACGGGTCGTGTGGAGATTTGCGAATGCTGTATTGATTATCTTCATTCTTTTTGATATGTATTTTATAGTCATTCCATTCAGAAAATCTTCTGAAACCATAAGCTTTTTTTCGCTTGTTCCGAATAGGAAGTTCTGAAGTACAACTTTGGTTTGTTTGTCAAGCTTCAATATTGGATTGGGAACAACAGCAGCTTTCTTTTTTGATGTTTTTTCTGTTTCTTTATCTTTGATAGCCTTTTCTTTAGCCGGTTTTTCTTTTGCCATTGTTTTTTGCCTCCGAGAATAAGAATATTATTTATATTTTAACATATTTTTAAACAAATTATTTGTATTTTAATTTCTAAAATATTAAATAATTATTAATTATATTAAAAGTGCATATAAAACTTTGGCGAATAACTTGCAAAAATGCCAAAATAGTAATTTTTTTAGAAAAACGGAAAAAAGCTTGACAAAATGCTTGACCGATGTTATAATAATAAAGCCGCATGTCTTAGGCTATTTCAAGTTATGCTTTTTGCATACGCCTATTGTTACAGCGAGTTTATAGAAAAGGCAGGTGCCATTTTAATGTACGCTATTATTGAAACAGGCGGAAAGCAGTATCAGGTTTCCGAGGGTGATGAGATCTTTATCGAAAAGCTCGATGTTAATGCTGATGATTCTGTAAGCTTTGACAAGGTTATCGCAGTTGGTAAGGACAGCGGTCTTGTAGTTGGTGCTCCATATGTTGACGGTGCAGCAGTAGAGGCTAAGGTTCTTAAGAACGGCAAGGCTAAGAAGATCACTGTTTTCACTTACAAGCCTAAGAAGGGCTCTTCTCATAAGAAGCAGGGTCACAGACAGCCTTACACAAAGGTAAGAATTGACGCTATCAAGGCATAAGTTCTTATCCCAAACAGTTATTTTAGATTAACGGAGGTGTAATCAATATGGCACATAAAAAGGGTATGGGCTCCACCAAGAACGGACGTGATTCTGAATCCAAGCGTCTTGGTGTTAAAAGAGCAGACGGTCAGGCAGTAATTGCCGGCAACATCCTTGTTCGTCAGAGAGGTACACACATTCACCCAGGTGAAGGCGTTGGTATGGGTTCCGATAATACACTTTTCGCAAAGGTTGACGGAACAGTTAAGTTTGAAAGAGTTGGACGCGACCGCAAGAAGGTAAGCGTTTATACTGCTGACTAATTTCATATTCTGACTTTAAAAAAGGGATAGTTTTTCTATCCCTTTTTGTTTTTATATAAATATTGCTTATTTATACTAATTAAATGAAAACAGCATTTGCGGCGATTTTATCTTAAAAATTATTGACAACTATTCAAAAAATGTGGTATAATATAATGTATTTTAATGTCTGAATGCGGCAGCAGCCGCTTGAGTGTAGGAATCAATGATTCCTTGGAACGGAGTATTGTATGTTCGTTGATAAGGCTAAGATCTATATTAAAGCAGGTGACGGCGGCGATGGTGCTGTTTCTTTCCACCGTGAAAAATATGTTGCTGCAGGCGGTCCTGACGGCGGCGATGGCGGAAAAGGCGGAGATATCGTTTTTGTTGTTGATACAAACATATCAACGCTTATTGATTTTAGATACAAACGCAAATATGTTGCAGAAAAGGGTCAGAACGGCGGTGCCGGCAACTGTACGGGCAGAAATGCTGCTGATCTTATAATAAAAGTTCCGCAGGGAACGGTTATCCGTGATGCCGCGACAGGACGAATAATGGCAGATATGTCCACCGATGAGCCAAAGGTTATCGCAAGAGGCGGAAAAGGCGGAAAGGGCAATGCTCGTTTTGCCACCCCGACAAGACAGATACCAAAATTCGCGAAACCGGGTTTTGTTGGTGAGGAATTTGAAGTAACGCTTGAACTTAAACTGCTTGCGGATGTGGGACTTGTCGGTTTCCCGAATGTCGGAAAATCAACTCTTATTTCGGTAGTTTCCGCTGCAAAGCCTAAGATAGCGAACTATCATTTTACCACGCTAACACCTGTTCTTGGAGTTGTAAAGGTAACGGAGGGAAAATCCTTTGTTATGGCTGATATTCCCGGACTTATTGAAGGCGCGAGCGAAGGTGTTGGACTTGGGCATGAATTTCTGCGTCACGTTGACCGATGCAGACTTATTGTCCACGTTGTTGATGTTTCGGGCGTTGAAGGCCGTGACCCTAAGGATGACTTTGAGATAATAAACAGAGAGCTTCGCAATTTCAGCGAGGACTTGGCTGACAGGCCTCAGATAGTTGCTGCCAACAAGTGCGATATGGCATCTCCTGAGCAGATAGAGGAATTCAAGTCTTATATTGAAAGCAAGGGACTTGAATTTTATCATATCTCCGCTGCAACAACGCAGGGAACAAAGGAACTTATGGCTGCTGTTTCAGCAAAGCTTGACACACTACCTCCGATAAAGGAATATGAACCTGAACCGCTTACGCAGAAAGAACTTGATGAACGTGCAGGTGTTGGCGAAAAGTTCGAGATCACGAGAGGTGACGATGCTGTTTATTACGTTGAAGCTCCATGGCTTGAAAACATTATGCGCACGGTCGATATGGACGATTATTCCTCGCTTCAATATTTCCAGCGTGTTCTTCGCAATACGGGTATAATTGACAAGCTCGAAGAAATGGGTATCAACGAGGGAGATGTCGTAAATATTTACGGATTTGAATTCGACTTCGTATATTAATGGTGAGCTGTTATGGAAATATTTGATCTGTATGATGAAAATCGCATAAAGACAGGAAAAACTATGGTAAGGGGAGATAAAACTCCTGATGGATGCCATAGAATGGTAGTCCATATCTGCATTTTTGATTCGGATGGAAAAATGCTTATTCAGCAAAGACAGCCTTTTAAAAAAGGTTGGAGCAATATGTGGGACGTAAGTGTCGGGGGCAGTGCTGTTTCGGGTGATACGAGCTTATCTGCGGCTGTAAGAGAGGTTCGTGAGGAATTGGGCATCAAACTTGATACCGCACAACTCAGACGCTTCATCACAATAGATACCGGAAAAGTTTTTGACGATTGGTATGCGGTGGATATGGATATTGGTCCGTCAGAGCTTCATCTTCAGTATGAGGAAGTCCAAAATGCTAAATTGGCAGATATAGATGAAATCAAGTCAATGATAGACAAGGGTATATTTATTCCTTATCACAAAAGCTTTATAGATATGCTGTTTCATTTCAGCCATAATTCGGGAACGATAACTAAGGGTGATGTATCATAGAAAAACATGAAGTAAATCAGTACAGTCCGCTGACACTTGCTTTTCTCGGTGATGCGGTGTATGAAAGACTTGTCAGGGAAAAACTTGTCAAAACAGCAAATATGTCTGTAAACAAGCTTCACAAAGAAGCTGTTGAAAAAGTTCGTGCAGGCTATCAGTCAAAGGCGGTCGATGTTATACTTCCGCTTCTTACCGAGGCTGAGACCGATATTATGAAAAGGGGACGGAACGCAACATCCAATACTGTCCCCAAAAGTTCAAATCCTATTGAATACCGCAGAGCAACTTCGCTTGAAACTCTTTTTGGGTATCTTGATCTGCTTGGAGATAATGCGAGGATAAATGAACTTTTTGATTATATTTGGAATAATACGGAGGTGTGAAATGAACGGTCTGTATGATGATCTTAATATGATCGATTGTGACGGTATTCACTGCTATGTTGTGAAAGCACCTGACGGTGATATTCTTATCGACACGGGCGAAGCAAGATACCGTGACAGCGTTGAAATGTGGCTTATCAACTACAATATAAAGAAGATATTGCTTACTCACGGTCACAGTGAGGCTGCAGGAAATGCTAAGTATTTTTCTGAGCTTTTCAATGCGCCTGTCTATATGAGCGAAGCTGATTATGAGCTTATTTTGGGCAGATCGGACAGAAATGTTTTTTCGGTCGGACTTACGGGAGCGGCTTTAAGCTTTCTTGAAGAGAGAAAACGAAGCAAACCCGTTGAAATATTCGATGTTTACAAGTTTATTGATGAAAATTCCGATATTTCGTCCGAGATCGGTGCAGAGTGCAAAATTTATTCGGCAGAGGGACACACAAAGGGTTCACTCGCTTATAAATTTGACGGCGATCTTTACATAGGCGATGCTGTGATGAATATTGTTTATCCTTGTTTCCCTGCTCTGTGTGAAAGTCCGAAGAAGGCAAGACGGTTCATAACAAGGTTAAAGGAAATTGCTCCCAAGCGCATACTTTTCACGCGCGGAGAGCCGATAAAAACTCAAGATAACAAGCTGTACCTAAACTTGTTCAGCAAAAATATTATAATGTAAAATTTTATTTATAAGGAGATTTAAGGTTATGTCAGGACATTCCAAATGGAACAACATCAAGAGAAAGAAAGAAGCTACAGACGGTGCAAGAGCTAAGGTTTTCACAAAGATCGGACGAGAGATCACCGTTTGCGTTAAAGAGGGCGGCGGAGATCCCAACAGCAACTCCAAGCTCCGTGAACTTATTGCAAAGGCTAAAGCTAACAACGTACCTAATGACAACATTGACAGAGTAATTAAGAAAGCTGCAGGCGGCGGAGATAAGACAAGCTACGAATCCAACGTTTACGAAGGTTACGGCCCTAACGGCGTTGCTGTAATTGTTGAAACTCTTACCGACAATAAGAACAGAACAGCAGGAGATATCCGTCATTACTTTGACAAGTTCGGCGGAAATCTCGGCACAACAGGCTGTGTATCCTTTATGTTTTCGAGCAAGGGCATCATCGTTGCTGACGGTGAAGGTCTTGACGAAGATAAGGTAATGGAAGATGTTTTTGATCTTGGTGCTGCTGATTTTTCAATGGAAGACGGCACAATTGAGATCGAAACAGAGCCTAACGACCTTTCCAAAGTTCGTGACGGACTTGTTGAAAAGGGCTATAAGCTTGTTTCCGCGGATGTTGAAATGGTTCCTGCGACCTATACAACTCTTACAGATGATGAATCTATCCGCAAGATGAATCTTCTTCTCGATGCACTTGAGGATAATGATGACGTTCAGAATGTTTATCACAACTGGGATATGCCTGAAGAGGATGAAGAAGACTGATCTCAGCCAAAGGGAACTTCTAAATATATTTTGATTGGAGTAGATAAAAATGAAGTGGACAGGACTTAATGATCTTCGTGAAAGTTATCTTAGATTTTTTGAGAGCAAGGGACATCTCCGCATGGACTCAGCACCCCTTGTACCTAAGGATGATAATTCTATCCTCCTTATCAATGCAGGTATGACACCGCTCAAAAAGTATTTTCAGGGTATTGAAGAACCTCCTTGTCACCGTGTGACGACCTGCCAGAAGTGTATCAGAACACCTGATATTGAAAATGTTGGTAAAACGGCACGTCACGGAACATATTTTGAAATGCTCGGCAACTTCTCATTCGGTGACTATTTCAAGCATGAAGCAACAGCCTGGGCTTGGGAGTACCTCACAAAGGTACTTGAGATCCCTGCTGAAAGACTTTGGATCACAATTTATGAAGAAGATGATGAAGCAGGCGATATCTGGGCAAATGAAGTTGGCATTCCGCGTGAAAGAATCGTAAAACTCGGCAAGGCTGATAACTTCTGGGAACACGGAAGTGGTCCATGCGGCCCTTGCTCCGAAATTCACTTCGACAGAGGTGAAAAGTATGGTCCGTTTGAAAGCTTTGAGCAGGCAGGTGACTGCGACAGACTTATTGAGATCTGGAATCTTGTATTCACACAGTTCGATAACGATGGTCACGGCAACTATTCGCAGCTTGCTACAAAGAATATTGATACAGGTATGGGTCTTGAAAGACTTGCCTGCGTAATGCAGGACGTTGATAACCTCTTTGAGGTAGATACAGTTCAGAACATTATGAAGAAGATCTCCGAGCTGACAGGCAAGGTTTACAAGCAGAATGACAAGGATGATGTTTCTATCCGCGTAATCACTGACCATATCAGAAGCACAACATTTATGGTAGGCGACGGTGTTCTGCCTTCAAACGAGGGCAGAGGTTACGTTCTCAGACGTCTTCTCAGAAGAGCTGCACGTCACGGCAGAATCCTTGGCACAAAGAAGCCTTTCCTCTATGAAGTAGTTGATACTGTTATCAATGAAAATGTATGTGCTTATCCCGATCTTGAATCCAAGCGTGAATATATCAAGAGAGTTATCAAGCAGGAAGAAGAAGCTTTCGCTAAAACTGTTGAAAACGGTTCTCAGATACTCGATCAGTACATTGCTGATATCAAGGCTAAGGGCGGAGATATGGTTCTTGGCGGTGAAGAAGCATTTAAGCTTCACGATACTTACGGATTCCCTCTTGACCTTACAAAGGAGATCTGCGCTGAAAACGGCATCACAGTTGATGAGGACAAGTTCCACGAATGTATGACCGTTCAGAAGAAAACTGCCCGTGAAAACAGAAAGCTCAACGGTGGTTGGGACGATGCTTCCGCAAGCGTTCTTACACAGTTCACAACAAAGTTTGTTGGTTATACTGACCTTGAATATACAACAAAGCTCCTTGCAATGGTAAAGGACGGCGATGCCGCTGATATCTGCGAAGAGGGTGACAGAGTTACCGTTCTCCTCGAAACCACACCTTTCTATGCTGAAAGCGGCGGACAGGTCGGCGACAAGGGTACTATCGAATCTAACGGCAACGTTATGGAAGTGCTTGACACACAGAAGCTTACAGGCGGTCAGTTCGTTTGTCATTGTGAGGTTACAAGCGGCGGATTTACAACAGGCGAAACTGTTACTGCAAAGGTAAACAAGGAACTTCGTGATGCTACAGCAAGAAACCATACTGCCGCACATCTTCTTCAGGCTGCACTCAGAAATATCCTTGGCGAACATGTTCATCAGGCAGGTCAGCTCGTTTCTCCCGAAAGAATGAGATTCGACTTTGCTCATTTCAGCGCAGTTACACCAGAAGAGCTTCAGCAGATCGAAAATTCTGTAAACAATGCTATTCTTTCGGCGATTGAACTTGATATCAAGGAAATGCCTATTGAAGAGGCACAGAAGCTCGGTGCTATGGCACTTTTCGGAGAAAAGTACGGCAAGGTCGTTCGTGTTGTAAATGTTCCGGGAGTTTCTCTTGAATTCTGCGGTGGTACACACGTTAAAAATACATCTAATATCGGTCTTTTCAAGATCATTTCCGAAAATTCCGTAGCAGCAGGCGTAAGACGTATTGAAGCTGTAACAGGCACAGGAGTTCTTTCACTCATTGATGAATATAAGGGTACTATCGACAAGGCCGCTGCTGCGATCAAGGCTCCTAACGCAAGTGAGCTTGCGGCTAAGTGTGCTGCTGCTTCAACCGAGATCAAGGATCTTGAAAAGCAGATCGCTGAACTCAATTCCAAGCTTGCATCCGGTCAGCTTGACGCTGTTCTTGATAATGCAAAGACATATAAAAATGTTCGCATTTCTTCCGTTAAACTCAGCGGTGTAAAGCCTGATGTTCTCCGCACAATGGGCGATCAGATCAAGGATAAAGCACCTGACATTATTGCTGTCCTCGTTTCCGACAGCTCTATGCTCTGTGTAAGCGGTAAAGAAGCTGTTGCGGCAGGCGCACATTCCGGCAAGATCGTTCAGAAGATCGCTGCTATCACAGGCGGCAAGGGCGGCGGACGTCCTGACAATGCTATGGCAGGTATCGGTGATGTTTCCAAGGTTGACGAAGCTCTTGCAGCTCTTGAAAATGTTGTTGCAGAGTTCGTAAAGTAAGGAGATAACTATGGATTGTATCTTTTGTAAAATAGCAGCAGGTGAGATACCAAGCACTAAGGTTTATGAGGACGACAAGGTTCTTGCATTCAAGGACATAAATCCTCTTGCACCTGTTCATATACTCGTTATTCCGAAAACTCACATTGAAAGTGCAGCAGAGATCACAGCGGATAATTCCGCTGTGGTTGCACATATTTTTGAAGTTATTGCCAAGATCGCAAAAGAGCAGGGCATTGACAAGGATGGTTTCAGAGTGGTTTCAAACTGCGGTGAAAATGGCTGTCAGAGCGTAAAGCATCTTCACTTCCATATTCTCGGCGGCAAGAAGCTTGATGTTGCAATGGGTTAAAAACCGGAGGTAATTTATATGATACGAAAAATGGCTTATGTAGGTTTTTCATACTTGCTTGGGCTGTTTTTCGCATCATTTTTTATATCAGAAGCCGTTATTGCAATGAGCATTGCTGCAATCATATTTTCTGTCATTATTTTGATAATCAAAGGCAGGAGCAAAATCGTCTGCCTGGTATGTTCAATATGTTTTGCCATAGGTTCGTTGTATTTTGTAGGATATGACAAGCTTTGCTATCAGAAGATCACCTCTTTTAGCGGTCAGGAAGTGACCGTTTCGGGAGTGCTGACTGATTTTACCGATTATAATGATGACAGGTCGCTTTATTATATTGACGGAAAAATAAATGGCAACATTGATGCAAAGGTCTACTGCTATGGTGAAGCCAAGATGTGTGATATCGGAGATGATATCACTGTAAAAGGAATTGCTTTACTGCCCAAAAACAGTTTTTCTTTTGACAGCTTGAAATATTACAAGTCAAAGGGTTATTTTCTGTCTATAGACCAACCCGAGATCAGTATTATTCCATCGGATAATCTGCCGATAAAGCGGGCAATGTGCCGTTACAGAGAGTTTATCCATGACAAAATGCGGACTCAGCTTGATTCGGAAAGTATTGCGCTTGTTGATGCGATTATGTTCGGTGATAAATCACATATCGAGAGTGATACCAAGACGATGGTGTATCGTGCAGGCATAGGTCATATAATGGCTGTTTCGGGTGTGCATTTATCTATTGTGTGTTCGCTTTTCTGGTTTGTGCTGAAGCTGACGGAGCTTAATAAGTTTGCCCGTTTCGGAATTGTTCTTATACCTATGTTTGCGTTTGTGATGCTTTCCGGTGCTTCAAATTCGGTTATTCGTGCGGCTGTTATGCTTATTTTAGTGTATGGTTCTTCTCTTTTCAACAGAAGAGCTGACCTTATGAACTCGCTTGGAATAGCAGTTATATTGCTGACGGTCGGCAACCCTTTTGCGGTTATGGACGCTTCGTTTATCCTTTCGGTCACAGGTGTTATCGGTGTTGGAGCAATTGCGCCTGCTGTAATAAAATTGATAGAAGAAAAGCGCAAAGTCGGAAAGATAGCCAAATCAATGATAACATCGGCTGTTGTTTCAGCGGCAGTATTTCCCGTATGCTTCTTGTATTTTGATGAAGTATCGGTCGTTTCGCCAATTTCAAATCTGATACTTATTCCAATATGCTCGGTCATACTTATATGCGGAACGATAGTTGTTTTCAGCGGCGGTGTAGGTCTTCTGCTTGTTCCTCTCATGAAGATAAGCGGAATATGCTGCGAGTTTGTGCTTGCGTGTGTAAAGCTTATTGGCGAAATGCACTTTACATACATTGCTGTTTCAAACAGGTTTTCTTATTGGGCGATAATTGCAGCTTTGGCTTTGACAATTGCATCGGCAGTATATTTTCATAAAATAAAAACTACTGCTATCGTTTATACAGCGGCTTGTGTTTTATGTGTATTTGCGGTCTATGTATATCGATTTGTACCGTCGGATCATATTGATGTTGCATTTATAAAAAGCGGAAGTTCAACAGCAATTGTTATCAACGATAAAAAGAATGCATCAATAATTGATCTTAACAAGGGCGGATTATGCGCAGATGAGATATTCAGATATCTTGACCGAAAGGGCATATACCGAATAGAGATGATAGGGCTTCTTGTTGATGCGCAGGCATCTGTTTCGACATATTCTTCACGAAGCGGATTATATAATATCGGTACGATCGTATATCCGAGCAAGTATGAAGATTCGGTGCAAGGTTTTATTGATGCAGTCCACAAGGGCTATGATGAAAGTAAAACAGCGTTTATAACAATGCCGAACTATACTCTAAATATAATGGATAACAACACGCTGATACTTAATGTGAACGGCTGCGACATTTTCGCTTATGACGGGCGAAAAGATGCTGCGGCAGGTGAATATGATGTTGTTATCGAGTATGCAGGAAGAAAGCTTCATGAAAATATCAGCGGCAAAGTTCAGATATTTTCTGACAGCAAAATTGAAGCAGATGCAAACAAAGACACTCGCAATTTTTATGGTGAAAATGTAATTATAAAGGCTTATGATAACGGCTTTGAAGCGGAGGTGTTAAGCTGTGCCGACTATTATTGAAAATGAACTCAAAGCTGTGATACGCTCGGCTCAGTTCAAAAATGTGTACTGTTTTTACGGTAAAGACATTGTTTCGGTTGAAAAGTACAAAAACGCGCTAATTTCAAAAGCTGTAAAGACTGACGATGTTTATAATTATCACACTTTTGACGGCAAAAATTTCGACTATGAGGAATTCTATGAAGCCTGTGAAGCTTTGCCTGTGTTTGCGGAACATGTTTGTTGTGTTGTAAGCGACCTTATAGCCAACAAAGACGGCAAGGATATGCTTGCCGATGTATTAAAGTATATTCCCGATATTCCCGAAACTACGATAGTTATTTTTTTCTACACTTCTATAGACATTACAGAGGGGAAAAAGTACCCTTTGCCGAAATATAAAAAACTTGTTGATGCTGTTTCAAAAAAAGGCGATGTTTGCGTTTTTGAACTGAAAACGGCGGAAGAACTTGCAAAGGCGATCACTGCAAAGGTGACAAAAAGCGGCAGCTCGATATCAAAGGATACTGCGATTTATCTTGCCAAGCTTTGCGGCTGTGATTCGATGATAACGGCAAACGAAACGGACAAGCTGATCGCATATAAAAACGGTGGAGAGATAACCAAGGCTGATATTGACCTTGTTTCTCCAAGACAGCTTGAAGCGACGACATTCAAGCTTGCAAGTGCAATAGCTCGGCGTGACAAATACAATTCTATTCAGCTTCTTAATGATCTTATTCTTGAAAAGGAAGAACCAATAAAGATCATATATGCGATCTCGGGCAATATGCTTGACCTTTATCGGGTGAAACTTGGTATTGGCAGCAGGAAATCAACAGGCGAGATAATCTCGGACTTTGAGTATAAAAAAAATATGGAGTTTCGAGTTAACAATGCTTATCGTGATGCGAGGTTTTACTCGACCTCTCATTTAAGAAAGTGTTTAAATATACTCACCGAAACCGATTATAAAATTAAATCATCAAAAACGGACAGTATTGTTCTTTTGCAGGAAGCAATCGTGCAAATGCTGTCACTTGAATAAGGAATTTTTATGCTTCATCTTGAACAGGCTGTAATTGTCGAGGGAAAATATGATAAAATAAAGCTTTCTTCGGTCGTTGATGCAGTGATAATAACAACAAACGGTTTTTCTGTTATAAAGGATAAGGAAAAACTCGAAATAATAAGATTTTTTGCAAAAAATAAGGGAATAATTATTCTGACCGACTCGGACAGTGCAGGATTTAAAATACGGAATTTTCTTAAAGGTGCAATTTCCGACGGAAAAATAACAAATGTTTATATTCCCGATATTTTTGGTAAAGAAAAGCGTAAGTCTGTTCCGTCAAAGGAGGGCAAGATAGGCGTTGAGGGTATTGATACTCAGATGCTGCTTGAAGCTTTCCGCAAGGCAGGAGTTATTTCCACTGAGGCTGGCAGCGAGCGCGAGCCTGTTACAAAGCTTGACCTTTTTGAATCAGGACTTTCGGGAGGGAGCAACTCCGCCGAGAAGCGAAGTGAGCTTTTGAAATATCTCGGGATGCCCGAGTTGATGACGACAAATGCAATGCTTGAGATCATCAATACGATGATGTCGAGGGATGAATTTATAAAGATAACAGAAAGATTATCACAAAGGCAGGGGAATGATTAAAATATGGTTTTTTCAAGTTTAGTATTTTTGTTTTATTTTTTGCCGATAACGATGCTCATATATTTTGTACTTCCCGATAAGTTCAGAAATATTTTTATTCTTCTTACGGGTCTGTTTTTCTATGCTTGGGGTGAGCCTAAATATGTGGTCATAATGCTTATCTCGACGGCTATTGACTATACAGCAGGATTGCTTATCAATAAATTCAATGATAAGCGCAATATTCAGACAGTATTTCTGCTTGTTTCCGTAATAATGAATCTGAGCTTGCTCGGAGTTTTCAAATACAGCTCATTCATAATTACAACGATAAATTCACTGTTCGGTCTGAATATCACCGATCCACAGCTTCCGCTTCCCATTGGCATTTCGTTCTATACGTTCCAGAGTATGTCTTACACTATCGATCTTTATATGAAGAAGATCAAGGTGCAGAAGAATTTTTTCAGTTTTGCGGCTTATGTTACGCTTTTTCCGCAGATCGTTGCAGGACCTATCGTGCGTTATGAGGATGTTGCAAGAGAGATCGACTGTCGAACAATCAGTATTTCAAAGGTGAGTGAGGGAATTGGCAAATTTCTTAAAGGTCTTGCCAAAAAAGTTCTTCTTGCGAACAACATCGGTCTTGTATGGACACAGGTAAAGGCTATGGACTATGGCGAGATATCTGCGGCTACGGCTTGGATTGGTATCCTTGCATTTACGTTCCAGATCTATTTTGACTTTTCGGGTTATTCCGATATGGCTATCGGACTTGGAAAGATGCTCGGATTTAATTTCCCTATAAACTTCGATCACCCATATCTTTCGAGAAGCATAAGCGAATTCTGGCGCAGATGGCATATTACGCTCGGAAGTTGGTTCAGAGAATATGTTTATATTCCGCTCGGCGGCAACCGTAAAGGCTTCGCAAGGACTATTATAAACCTGCTCATTGTATGGTCGCTTACAGGCTTATGGCATGGTTCAAGCTGGAACTTTATGCTGTGGGGATTTTATTTTGGCGTTCTCATTGTCATTGAAAGACTTGGTTGGGGAAAGATACTGGAAAAGCTGCCGAAGGCTGTAAGTATGCTTTATACCTTTATTTTGGTAGTATTAGGCTGGGTATTGTTTGATACGAATACGCTTACGGATGCCTGGCATTTTATCGGTGCGATGTTTGGTGCCAACGGAATACTTGGCGACAGCACTGCACTTTATCTGCTCGCATCGAACGCTGTAATATTTGCTTTGTGCATATTTGCATCAACGGATATTTTTACAAAATTTACAGACAAGCTTCAGCAGCAGAAGCCTATGCAGCTTAAAATTGCAGCGATAGCAGCACAGCTTATTATACTTGTGAACTGCACGGCTTATCTTGTTGATGCAAGCTATAATCCATTTTTATATTTCCGTTTCTAAGAGGTGAGAACAATGAAAAAGTCAGATAAGAAGGGCAGCCATATTATTGAGATCATAAGCTGCATCATATTTTTCGGATTTTTCATAATATTTGCGCTCATAACGATATTTAAACCAAAGGAAAAATTTTCCGAGCTTGAAAACAAATCGCTTGAACGAAAGCCAAAACTCTCTGCGAAAACGTGGTTTGACAGAACTTATACAGACAAGCTTGAAAAATATGTTGCCGACCATTTTTCGGGAAGAGTCGGCTGGCTTGACCTTAAATCGGGTATTGAAACTGCTGTCGGAAAGAAAGAGATAGGCGGCATATATGTCCTCAAAGACAGGCTTATCGAAAAGGTCGGCGAACCCGATTACAGTGATGTTGACAAGAGTATTGAAGCTATAAACGAATTCAGCAAGGAAAATGATTTTCCTGTTTATATGATGCTTGTACCAACTTCCGCTGAATTTTACAAAGATGAGTTGGCATATTTTTATCCCGAGCTTGACCAGCGCAGATTTATCGACTATGTTTATTCGGGACTTGATGATAATATTTCAAAGATAGATGTTTATGATGCATTGAGTTCGCACAAAAACGATTATGTTTATTACAGGACGGATCATCATTGGACATCACTCGGAGCATATTATGCTTATGCTGCGGCAGGTGAGAAAATGGGTTATGTTCCGCACGAACTTTCCTATTATGATGTTGAACACGCGAGTGACAGCTTTAAGGGAACGTTCTACTCAAAGACACTCAATACAAGCGTCAAGGACGATACGATGGACTATTATCATGATCCTGACGGTGATAAGCCGATGACGGTCGAGGTAACTCAGGTATTCGGTTCTGACCCCGAAGTGAGCGACAGCATTTACTATCGCGATTATCTTGATGTAAAGGATAAATACGCGTCTTTTCTTGGAACAAATGCGCCTATTGTAACTATCAGAACAGGCAATGAGGGCGGAAAACTCCTTATTATCAAGGATTCGTATGCTCATTGCTATTCCCAGTTTCTTACCGATCATTATTCGGAGATTACTCTGATCGATATGCGATACATTCAGATATCGTATAAAAAAATTATTGATGTATCGGATTATGATGATGCGCTCGTTTTATACAATGTTTCCTCGTTTGCGGGAGATACTGACTTGAAAAAGCTTCTTTACAGTTGATTTTCTTCTTTTTCTGCGGACAAACCGCTTTGTGGCTTTTTGTGCTATGCCGCATAAAATGAAAATATACGGCATAAGCAATACGGTATGGTCGGAGTGGTATTTTCACCGATGTGAGAATATCCGCAGGGGAGCTTTGGCTATTAAAACTGATTTTGCAGCCGTTTTTATATAGATTAAGGTCAAATGCTTATATTTTTAGCATTTGACCTTGATTTTTTTTTGACAATGATATATAATGTTAAATGAATGATTATGTTTTCAAGGAGATTTATTGTGGATACGATTATTTCAGCTTCAATTTTAAGTGCAGATCTCTGCAATCTCGAACGTGACATCAAGCGTGCGGAAAAGGCAGGCTGCGACTACATACATTTTGATGTTATGGACGGTGTTTTTGTAAATAATATCAGTTATGGAATTCCCGTACTGAAGTCCGTTTCAAAGGTTACGGATATCGTTCTTGATGTACATCTTATGATAGTTGACCCTATAAAGTATATCAAGCAGTTTGCAGAATCGGGTGCTGATATCATTACATTTCATTATGAGGCAGGCTCGGACTGCGGAGAGGTCATTGACCTTATTCATTCCTACGGTAAAAAAGCCGGCGTTTCCGTTAAGCCAAACACTCCGGTTTCGGTACTTTATCCTTATCTGGATAAAATAGATATGGTTCTGGTTATGACAGTTGAACCGGGGTTCGGAGGACAAGGTTTCATTACCGAAACGCTTGATAAGATTGCTGAATTGAAAGGTGAATTGGACAAGCGCAATATGACTGTTCCGATCCAGGTCGATGGCGGAATAAATGATAAGACAGCTCCCAAGGTAAAAGAAAACGGTGCAAGCATTCTTGTTGCAGGTTCGTATCTTTTTGGTGCAGAGGATATGAAAAAAGCTGTTGATGTGTTGAGAGATCGATTTTGATATGGAACGTATAAATTCAAAATCGGATATTCTGATCTCGGCGGATATGCTCATAGCTTTGCTGATCCCTGCTGTGATTGCGGTATATTATTACGGGATAAGGGCAGCGATGATAATTGTTGTTTCTGTCGCTGTATGCTTGCTGACTGATGTGATATGCTATAAACTAAGGGGCAGGGTAAGGGTAAAGGCTGAAATTTCAACTGTTGTAACGGGTTTGACAATAGCTTTGATGATGTCGGCGTCTGTGCCGTTTTATGCGGTAGTGACAACTGATCTGTTTGCGATAATTATCTGCAAACACGCATTCGGAGGCAGGGGAAATGAGATCTTTAATGGTGCGGCTGTGGCGTTTTTGTTCAGTTCAATCTGCTTTCCTACTGAAATGTTAAATTATCCCCGTCCTGCAGTTCATTTGAGTTTATCTTCGGAAGAACTGCTGAACACATCATTATTTCAGTCAATGTCAAAGAGTGTTATACTGTCTAATGATGCGGCTTCAAGTTCAATAATTGACCTTTTGGTCGGTAAATTCTGCGGACCTATGGGTACGGGATTTATAATTCTGTTTATAATTACGGCGGCTTTCCTTATGCTTCGACGTTCAATATCTGCGATCTCTTTTTGCTCGCAGTTCGCCGTAATTGTTATCGGAACGCTTATTTACTGCGGATCTGACATAAAATATACTTTATCTGTGCTTTGCGGCGGTATGACGATCTTCGGAATGATATTCCTTTCATGTGACTATCGTACAATGCCTAAAACGAGGTCGTCAAGGCTTATTCTCGGACTTATCACGGGAGTATTAACACTTATCTTCAGGTTCTATGCAGGAGCAGAAAACCCGATAATTTATGCAGTTATAATTGCTGCTCCATTTGGAATAGAACTTGACAGAAAGATGCTTTCCTTTGCGAAGATAATTTCCAATGCAAAGAAAAAAAGAACTGTGACAGCAGAAAAGACTAAAGAAACTGATGAAAGTGGTTTGAACAATGAATAACCCAAAAAAAGAGTCACTGAGTTCCGTTATCTATAACTCTATGGTGCGGAATAATCTTGTTCTTGTGCTTGGAACAGCTATCGCGCCTGTTATAGTTGTAGCAAACACATTAAAAAATGCGGCGATACTTGCGCTTACTTTTTCTGTAATAACTTTTTTTACGATGCTTTTATCATCGTTTATTCCGCAGAAGCTGGTATATACAGTAAGGGTAATTATTTACATTGCAATAGGTGCGCTTGTTTATGTTCCGACAGCTATAATAATATCCTCGCTGTTTCCGCAGGCTCTGCAGAATATGGGGATATATTTTCCTTTGCTTATAACAAACTCTTTTATCATTTTCCATTCGGATACGGCTTTTCTGACAGAAAAGAAAGGCAGAATGATGCTTGACCTGATATTGGGTATCATTGGATATGATATTGTTGTTTTGATTTTCGGACTGATAAGAGAGATAATATCTACAGGAGAGATAAACGGAAACGTGATAACTCTCCCAATACTATTCAAGGCGTTTTATCAGCCGTTCGGAGGATTTATTCTTCTCGGAATATTTGCGGCGGTGCTGCGCGGAATTTTACTTTTGATAAAAAAGGTCAGCAATTAAAAGGGGAGGTCGGCTTGTGATGTCAGAGTTATTCAGACTTATTTCAATATCGCTTGTATTGATCTTTGTTGAAAATACGGTATTTACAAAAGCTATTGACACAAGTACACTCATTTCCGTATCACGAAACAGAAAGAACATTTTTGGATTTTGGTTATGCGCGGTATATTTTTCTGTTGTTACAGGTTTTTTAGGATTCTTTGCTGACAAATTTTTACTTGAATCAGGTATTAAAAATGAACAGACATATATTTATCAGCCGTTTGTTTATGTTGCGATACTTGGCGTTGTTTACATTATAACACTGCTTATTCTATGGAAATTTTTTTATAAGAAGTTCCTGAAAATAAAGAAATTCATACATCTCTCTGCGCTTAACTGTGCGATTCTCGGGGCGATGTTTCTTAATTCGCAGAACTGCACTATGCTGTCGGAATATATTTTCAGAGGTATCGGTACAGGTCTTGGATTTATGTTTGCGATATATATAACAGCAATTGTTTATGACAGACTTCATGATGCATCTGTTCCATACTGTTTTCGAGGTTATCCTTTGACGCTGATATATATTGGCATAATAAGTATGGCGTTTTACGGTCTTGCATCAACGACAGTAAGATAAAATTATATGAAAGGACGGATATAATGTCAAAAAAAGGCAGAAAGGTTTATCGTACCAATTCTTATGAGAAAAAGAAAAGGCTAAAGAGAGCGCTTCATATTTTGCTGGGATTGATAGTTATTGCGGCACTTGTTTTCGTTGGCTACAGCGTTGGCAAGCCGATATTGAATTATCTGAACAAAGAAAATGAAAATACGGACAATGTGGAAGAACCGTGGACTCCGCCTGCTTTGACCACTGAGGTAACTGAAACGACAAATATAAATACGGACAGCTCAAACGATTCGATTGAACAGGATGAAACTGTAACTTCGTCCGATAATATAATGAATTCATCTGGATTGACGGCATATATGCTTTCTGAGGATGCATTGAGTGATCCGTCGCAGTTTTCAGCGTTGCTCGATCAGGTAAAAGCTGACGGATATACAGCAGTATCAGTTACTTTAAAAGCTAAAGGCGGAAAAATATATTACAGTACGGCTTCTGCAATGGCGAAATCCGATGAAAATGCTGTTGTAGGAAATATGCCTGTTCAGCAGATCGCATATCTGATAAAGAACAGCGGTTTGAAGATGATAGCAGAACTGAATATCCTTGAGGATAATAACCGATACGGTGAGTATCGTGACGGCTCGTATCATGCGCTTGACGGCTCAACGTGGCTTGATACCGCAGCGGACAAGGGCGGAAAGCCATGGCTATCACCTTTTGATGATGATACAAAGGAAATGGTTAAATTTCTTGCTGATGAAGTTTCGGCGGCGGAGTTTGACTATATTGTCGTTAGCGGATTGACATTCCCGTCATTCAGAAATTCAGATCTTAATCTTCTTGGCGATAGTGTAAAGGATCCCAACAGATACAAGGCTCTTATTGAGCTTGCAAATATTGTTCAGACTGCTGCAAATGAGCATAATACGAAAACATTTATACGAATAAATGCAGCCGATATTATCTATGGAAGAGCCGAGATATTTAAGCCGAGTGAATTGAGCGGATATACGCTTCTTATTGACTTTGACCCTGCTGAATTTACCGATAGTGTTGTTTATAATAACAATGAGATAGTATTCAGTGAGCTTGATTCAAGCAGCAAATTCAAAACTGCTTTTGAGATCATCAAGGGACAAAGCGGAACTGAAATTTCGATAATTCCAATTATCACCGAAAGCGGTTCAAATCATGCTGACTATGACAGCCTTATTGCAGAGATCATAGGTGAAGATTTTGAATCATATTTTGTAAAGTAATAAAAAGCTCCTGTTACCGATTGAATCAGTAACAGGAGCTTTTGTATTATTTGAAGTACATATAAAGCTGACATTTTATCATTCCATTGTAAAGCTTACGGCGTTTGTCGGCTTTTCTTCCAAAGAACTGTTCAAATTGTTCATGTGGAGCAATAATAAAGGCAGGAGATTCGGAGTTGGCTTTGAATCGCTGTCCCATTATTTTGTAAAGTTCCTCGGCTTCTTTGATCTCAAGCATTCTTTCACCGTATGGAGGATTGCAGATCGTAATTGTATTCGGTTCGTTTACATAGCTTCTTATATCTGCCTGTTCGATCTTAACGCGTTTCTGTATTCCTGCTTTTCGGCAGTTTTCCTGGGTAAGAGCAACAGCCTCTGGGTCGATGTCATAGCCGTAGGCAAAGAAATCGGTATCTTTTCTGATAGCATCAAGAGCATCGGAACGAACATTTTCCCATATCTTAGGATCGATGATATCCCATTTTTCAGCTGCAAAATGGCGCTTCAGACCCGGGGCAATGTTAAGAGCTTTATATGCAGCTTCGATTATTAGCGTTCCGCTTCCGCAGAATGGATCACATACAATGGAATCACTTCTGACGTGAGAAAGGTCGATTATGCCTGCCGCAAGCGTTTCCTTGATAGGTGCGGCGTTGGAATTACGTCTGTAACCGCGCTTATGCAGTCCTGCACCTGTTGTATCAAAGTAGATAACGGCATTGTCATTCTGTATGCTGAACTGTATCTGATAGGTATTTCCTGTTTCATTGAACCAAGTTACATTATATTTGCTTTTCAGGCGTTCAACGACGGCTTTTTTTATAATCGATTGACAGTCCGGAACACTGTGGAGTGTTGAATTCAGTGAATAGCCCTTTACAGGGAAAACATCATCTTTGCCAATGAAATCTTCAAACGGAATTGCTTTCACGCCTTGAAAAAGTTCCTCGAAAGTAGTTGCTTTGAATGAAGCAAGCTCGATAAGAACTCTTTCTGCCGATGCAAGGCAGATATTTGCCCGTGCAAGGGTAAAAAAGTCACCTGTAAACGATACTCTTCCATCGGTTACATTGATATTTTCTCCACCGATCTTGGTCACTTCAAATTTTAAGACACTCTCAAGTCCGAAATGACATGGACATACAAGTTTTAATTCGTTCATATTTACTCCTTTAATCAAAAATTAATGGCAGAAATTATCCTGCCATTAATCCATTAGTCGTTGTTGTTCTTTTTGTCTTCTTTTTTATCTTCCTCATGGTGACCTGAACACATTTCGGGGATATTTGTGCTCTTATAGTAGCCTACACTTGAAGTTGGACATGTTCCGCTTGCAAGCTTTCCTGTTTTTGTACAGTAATAAAGCTCCTGTACATCACTACATTCGGGGAAGGATTTTGTTGGACATGCATCGGCAATATCTCCGAATACATTTTTCCAAACTGTTGATGAACTGTAATAAGTTCCTGTCGGTATCTCTTTAGGAATATCATAACCATACCATATACCGCTAACATAGTCGGGAGTACAGCCTACGAAAGAAAGGTCTTTCTCATCCTGCGAAGTACCTGTTTTACCGATAAGCGGCGTATTTGCAAGCTTTGCAGCTCTACCTGTACCGTTAGGACCTTCAATAACGGTCTGCATAAGTTTGTTCATTACATATGCCGATTCCTTGCTTATTGCCTGGATCGGAGTGTATTTGTGCTGGAGAATTACCTTACCGTTTGAATCAAGAACCTGAGTATAGGAAGTAGGTTTGTAGTATTTGCCGCCATTACCGAATACCTGATATGCAGCAACAAGCTCTTTAAGAGTAAGACCGTTTGTGAGCGCACCAACTGACAACGGTGCAAGGTCAGCGTCGCTGGCGGTCAGTGTTGTGATCTGGAATTTATTCTGAAGAAAATCGAAAACAGCCTGCGGTGTTTCCATTTGGATAAGCTGGGCAGGAACTGTGTTAAGTGAACGCTGGAGTGCCTGGAAAGTAAAGTAGCCGGCATAATCATAGGTTTTGGAATTATAGTTATAAGGCCATGAACGCTTTTGCCCTGTCTGTTCATCAAGAATTTCAGTAACAGGTTTGTTTGTGAAAACAGATGACCATGTTATAAGGTCGTTTTCAATTGCATAGCCATATGAAGTTATAGGCTTTATACATGAACCCGGAGAACGGGTAGCTCTTGTAGCTCTGTTGGAAATATTTGAACCCGATTTTGCACCGATTCCACCGACGACAGCCTTAATATTTCCTTGATAGTCCATACAGATGAAAGCTGCCTGCGGAGGGTCTACAAGAACATTTTGAGAGAAGTTTGTGTAGTCTTGAAATTTCGCTTCGAGTTCGTCCTGCATCTTAATGTCAACGGTTGTATAAATTTCATATCCACCATTGTAAAGCTTATCGCTTGCTTCGTCATAATCAATTCCGTAAAGATCTTCAAAGTCAAGGATAACATCACGGATAACCATATCAACAAACCAGTTCTGAACCTTATTTTCGCCGTTTTCGTATTTTGCATTAGGGTCAACAAACTCAATTTTTTCATTCAGTGCTTCTTCATACTGGCGTTTGGATATAACTGCATTTTTATACATTGCGGCAAGAACAAGCTTTTGACGTTCAAGACAGAGATCTTTTCCGTAAACTGTTTCTCCGTCTGCGTTGACAGTTACAGCAAATGGATTGTTTACCTCAGGGTTTTTGGGGATACCGGCAAGACACGCTCCTTCGGCGATAGTCAGCTCAGATACATCTTTTCCAAAGTATTTGAGCGAAGCAGCCTGAATACCCGATGTACTTCCGCCAAAACCGATATAATTAAGGTATGCTTCAAGGATATCCGTCTTGGGACAGTATTTTTCAAGTGTTGCCGCACGGAATATTTCACGGATCTTTCTGTCCCATTTAACATCTGCATCGCCTGTAACGTTTTTTACAAGCTGTTGGGTGATCGTGGAAGCACCCTGACGACCCCACATGTGAAGAATTTCGTTTATAAATGCTGTAAAAGTACGTTTCCAGTCAACGCCATAGTGCTCATAAAAACGCTCATCTTCAATATAAACAAAGGCATCCTGAACATGCTGTGGAATTTGATCGATCGTAACAGGAATTCGATCAGCATTTCGGCTTATGCTTTTTAATTCAACGAGAGATTCATTCTCGTCATAACCATATATAAAAGTAGTATAATCAAGGTCAAGGTCAGACAGCGAGATGTCAACAGCATCCTGATCTGCGAATTGAAGAACATAAACCGTCAGCGCTGCTGCAATAATAGAGCCGGAAATAACAACTATAAGGAAAAGAGAAAGCAGGGTAGTGCCGATTATTGCGAAAAACTTCTTGACAGGATGCATTTTTTTCTTTGTCCTTGTCTTTTTACGTTTATTTGATTTTTTGTTGTGAGATATGTTTGTGGAATTATCTTCCTGGCTGGAGATAATTTCCTGATTTTCATCATCATAGTGATTTGCCATTTTATAAAAATCCTTTCTGAAAAAACGTCGCCGAAAGCAATAAAATTTACATGATTAATTATACCACATATTTATTAAAAAGTTAAGTATATATCTAAATTGTAACATATTTTTATTTATTTGTATATTTCTGAACATTACATAATAAAATTTTATAATAATTGCATAAAAATATTGTAGTAATAAATAATATTAGACTCTATAAAATTTTTTATATGAAACTGAAACTTATGCTTTCGATGAATTTGCCCGAACTGCGCTTACTTTGCTACACTTGGATATAAACTCAAAAAATGAGGACGGTATATAAACTGTCCTCATTTTCTTTTCTGCTTAATTTCGCTAAACTTTTATTAATATGTTATTAATAATTTGCGTCATTGATGATTATTTTTCCGTGCTTTTCTCCTCGTTGATAGGGCAGGGTGCAGGGGTATTGGTTTCCGTTTTCCAACTCTGCAATATATTCGTGTATTCCGTCTGTTGTTATTCGCTCAACTATTCTTGCGAGTATTCGTTTGTTTGGTTCAGATGCAAGTACAGCATAAATTGGCACGTTTATCTTTTTTCTTTCGGTCATTTTTATTCACCTCTTATTTGACTTGTCATAAATTTTATTGCAAGCCTTATTCCACTTACTGTGGTTAAAATTATAAGCATCGTAGGTAATAAAGATGTTATTTCAGAAATAAGTGTATTGGTTTCATTGATTTCTTCACTTTCTGTATTTTCTTCTTGCTTTTCTGGTTTATCTTCCTTTACCGAACTTTCTGTGTGTCCTATCGTTATAGGCTCGAAATTAACGCTTGTGGCAAAGCGTACACCAAATACACCTACAACCATAACAACGGCGGTTACAATTACAGCACACAGTATTTTCATCATCGGGAATTTGTGATATACTGTTTTACTGCTTTTTTCCTCTTTCAACTGGTGCGATAAGTCAAGTATAATATCGTTCGCTCCGTTTTCTCCGCTGTAATTTACTTTCATCTCTGGAAAATCATCTTTCACGAAAGCAGGAATTTCAATTTCCTGCTCGGCTTCATCTTCAACGGGGAATATTTCCCCAGTATCTACATCTTCTATGTATTTCATACTTTTCCTTTCTGCCCGTCAAACCGTTAGCGCAGTTTTGAAAGTTTACTTTCAATTATGCTTGGTATTCCATTTTCTGAATTATGCCGTGTTCAATGTCCGAACATTCAACACAGGCAATTGAACATTCTTTTGTTGCTCTGACTATCAGACCGCAAGAGGGGCAGATATATTTTCTTGTGGATTGCTTCGGCTTTGCGATTTTATCAGCAACTAACGGCTGTTTCTTGTGTATCGTGATTTCTGCGAAGTTGCAGTTTTTTTCAAGCCATTCAACCGTTTTTGGTTTTAATGTGGTTACGCTCCAACCGATTTTATCAGCTTCGGCAACGTCTAAGCCGTGTTCTTCTGCTATTTTCTTGAACTTCTTGTTATGGTATATTCCGCTTCGGCTTGTGTCTTGTATTTCGTTCTGCAATGCGTAAAGGTGGCACATTTCGTGCATAAGGGTTGCTATAACGGCTTCTCTGCTTCGGTTCAGATAGTCGGCAGATATGTTTATATTATAGCGTTCGGTCTGACCTTGTTTCCAGTCCTTAACGGTGTGTATCCAACCATAAGCGCCCTTTTTATATCCTGCTTCAAAAGTTATGATAACTTTTTCAAGTTCGTTGTCGAAAAAGTCCTTGTTTATTCTGCTGAACATTCCTTGCATTATTATCTGTAAGTCCTGCATTGTGTTAACTTTTCTGTTTTCTCTTGACATTGTGTTCACTCCTTGTTATAATATAAGGTAAGCAAGGGCGTTTTGCTTACTTGTTCTTGCTGTAGTTCATCAGTTCACGGTATGTCAAGCACTCATTTTTGAACTTTTCGTACTTGATTTTTCCGCTTTCGAGAACTGTATGACCGTTGGCTGTCGAGATGATTTCATCGAGCCATACGGTAGTTAAATCATTACAACGCTTTATGGTGATGAATGTGTAACCGTCATTCATTGCACATAAGGCGTTAAATTTTGCTCTCCATGTTGCTTTCATCTTTATCACTCCTTTGCTGTTTGGCTGTTATCGGTGTGCCTAACCGCTTGCCGTACATTTGAAAGTTCACTTTCAATTCTTAGGATTTGCCCTTGCTTAACCTTATGTATATATTATACACTATCCCTATTGTGCTTTGTAGACATATACAATGTCCCTATTGTAAACATATTGTTAATAGCAAGATACAATATCCCTATTGTTCTATGTGGAACATTTTTGCTTGACAATGTACTGTGACTATGATATAATATTTCCGAAAGGTCGTGATATAATGCCAAAAAATAGTCCTGCTCGTATAGCTGCCAATGCTCGATATAACCAAAAAGCTTACGATGATATGAAAATTCACGTTAAAAAAGGTGATAGGGAACGTATCAAAGCCTATGCAGACGGTCAAGGAATGAGTTTGAACAACTTTGTTTGCTCTTGCCTTTCTTACTGCATACGACAGAAAATAGACGTTTCCGCTGTTCCTGCCCTAACCGAAACACTTCCCGAAGATGTTGAAACCCTTTGATTTCGTGTAAAACGGTTCAATTTTGGGGCGGTCAATTGGTCGGGTGTTTCTTGCAAAAGTTTACAAAACGTTCACGGGGAAAGCCCATTGACAATGAGTGCGCAGGGTGTAGGCTGGATAGCCGGCAGGCTCACCACCGTCCAAGCAAGAGCCACCGTAGGCGATTGAGCGAAGCGCGCCGTAGGTGGTCTGCTTGGTCGGTGGGGTGCCTGCCGGTAGCCTGCCGTAAACACCCTGCGCAGAGGCTCGTTGTCAATGGGCGACCGTGCAACGGTTTGTAAACTTTTGCTTTCCGCCGTTTTACCAACCAAAATAACAAGAGAATAAAAAAATAACCTCGGCTATACTCAACATATAACCGAGGTCATTTTACTTCATATCTGGAAACCGCTTCTTTAAATCACTTACTATTTTTTCATACTCCGTTGTATCTATCGTCTTGGCGTTTTCAGTAAGTGCCTTTTTATTCTCTTTCAGGAACTTGCTTGTGTATTTCATTTCCATACGCTTTTCAAGCTTCTTGTTTATTTCCTTTTCCCGTTTGTTCTTCTCTTTCAACAAATTAAGCAGTTCTTTTTCCTTGTCTGTCTTTTTATTGAAAAGTCCCATAAATTATCCTACTCCTTTTATCTTCGCTTGTTGTTCCTGCTCCTGCTCTGATATAACGTCCATTCTTTCCAATATTCTATTTCTACCGCCCTCTGACAGAGAGCGGTATTTTTTTATCAGTTCCGTTTCTTCATCCGAAAGTTCCGAACGTGTCAAACCTCTTTTATCGTTCGTTCGTCCTGCTATATAGTCGAGAGATACTTTGTAGAAGTCTGCCAATGCAATTGCAACTTGTAAGGGTACATCTGTTTCACCTCGTTCATACCTTGCATATTGTTTGTCCGACATATTTATAATTTTAGCTATGTCACTTTGCTTTAAGTCTTTATCTTCTTTTAAGTCCCTTATCCTTGGGTATTTCATATAAAATTCACTCTCCTTATTTGTTCATTATGCAGATTATACCATAAAAGGACAAATATGTCTTGACAATTACCCTTATAAGTCCTATAATAATGTTTGTAGGACAGATAAGTCCTATGATGTACCTTAAAAATCAAATAAAAGGAGTGTACCAAATGAGCAAAGTAAAATTTTTGGGTTTCAAGGAAAGTAAGGGAACATTTGAGGGTAAACCATACCACTCAGTTAAGCTCCACATAAGCGAACCGTTCACAAGTGATAATGCCTACGGTATGGAAACTTCTATCCAGTCAGTAAAGTATGACCGTATGCCTTTCATATTCGGTCGTCCGATTGAGCTGAGTGAACTCGCTACATACGTTGGTGCAGATGCCGACTTCCAGTATGACAAGAACGGTTCTGTAACCTCAATTACTTTTCCTATTGACGAGTACGAAACGAAAAAGTAAGGGCGCACGGCGGTAGCCGATGAAACGGCTTTAAGGGTACTTGATATTAACCACAAAATGTAGTCAAGGGGTTGCGCCCTATGCTTTGAAATGTCAAGTGTAAAATTTATCCCGACGGTTCTACCAATACTATTTACTGCAACCAACGGATTTTCAATGATACTCCAACGGTGAGAAAACCGAAGTCTGCCGAAGATGAAGAGCAGACAAAAAGTGATGATAAATCAAACGAAAATTCGTTGCCTTTGCGGAAAAAAGTTAAAGTTGGCGGTGAACTTGAAGTTAGGGAAGATAGCTTGAAACGCGCAAAGGACAAAATACAAGATATTGTACTTTGCAATAACTTTGACTATTTTGTAACGCTTACGTTCAACCCGAAAAAGGTTGACAGTTACGATGTAGAAGAAGTTAAAAAAGCCGTGAAAAACTGGCTTAATAACGGTGTAAAACGCCGTAACTTCGCATATATCGCAATTCCCGAATATCACAAAAGCGGAAGAATTCATATCCACGCTCTTATGTCGGGTGATTTGCTGTTAGAAGATAGCGGAAAAAGGCACGGAGAAAAGATTATATATAACCTTTCCGATTGGTCTGATAATTACGGTTTCTGTACTGCCATTCCCGTGGACGGAAATATTCCTGCTTTAAGCTATTATATCACAAAATATATTACCAAAGGTAATGACAAAATATTCGGTCGGTTTTATTGGAGTTCACGCAATTTGCGCCGTGAACCCGATTATGACTATAAAAACATTGACTTCGGAACTGTATATCAGTACGAATATCCAGTTAAAGGAACAACCCGTGTTCTGAAATATGAAGCGGATTTTAAGTTTTGAAAGTAAACTTTCAAAGGAGTGATTTCAAGTTGGAAGAAGTAATAACGCTTCTTGAAGTGTATAACGCTGTTCAAGATGTAAAGGAACTTATCGATTCGGATACTGATTTATCAACCGTAATTGACTTGCTTGACAATTCTATTGACGGCGAAATAAATACTGACGAGGAGAAACTTCTTTCAGAAATACGTGATAATTTGATGTATTCGGAAGATGTGACAGCACTTTCCGAAATTTCAAGCCGACTTGAATTGATTGATACCCGTCTTGATACCGAGTTTGAAGTTTTGAACTATGGTATCGGTGTCATTGGTTCTGTTCTTCTTGCTTGGTCGTCTTTGAAGTTCCTTTGTTGGATTTACCGCTTTGTCGGTTGTTGAGGTGGTTGCTTATGCGTATGTATGAGGAAATTATCAGTTCTTTGCATTATGCCATTAGTATGGATTTAGGCATAAGCTATAAGCTGTTTTATGATTATATTTGCTTAATTGCTCCGACTTTTGCAACCGTTCTCGGAATTCGTCTTGGTTGTTGGTTTTTGAAGCAATGTATTCAGTAAGTTGTTAAAGCTTCGGCTTTACATAAAATTTTATATTTTTAAAGGAGTGTGTTTTTATGAACTCAATGTTTGAAAAGGCAAAGGTTAAGCTTTGTGCAGTAGCCGACAAAATTGAAAATTCCAAGGTTTATAAGGGCGTTGAAAAGGTAGCTGTTACCGCAGGTGCAGGTCTTATTGCAGTTGGTACAATGGCTGTTACATCGTTTGCTGAAAGCGGCGTTGGTTCTATCGTTCTTGCCGAAATCAATTCGGGTGATGTTTTTAACAATGCCAAGCCTTTTATCAATGCTGGTATTCCTATCCTTGCCGTTGTCGGTGGTATCAAGCTTGGTACTCGTTTCCTGCGCGGTTCTATGCACTAACACTAAAGTTTCAGCTTATTAAGTCTTATTAACTGAGAAAGGGGAGTGGTTTTAATGTTTTTCCACTCCTCTTTATTTTTTTGAGGGGGTTGTATTATGAAGTTTACACCTTTGTTTGTTGACCCAAATAATTTAATGTCTTTTGCTTCTTCCGATGTGTTTGCGGCTATTCTTATTCTTGTTATTTTGGTATCAACAATACTTTGCATTATTTTAGGCAGGGGTGACGGTGAATGAAGTTAAAAAGTTTTTTAGCCGTTGTCCTTGCTTGTTGTATCTGCTGTATGGTTCTTGTTCTTCCTGCATCGGCTGAGAATAATATCATACCAAATAATAGTGCCAAATATTACGCATATGTTTATGATCAGCTTTTAAAGTATCGAAATGGTGAGATTGATTTAGGAACTTTTCTTGGAAATACTTATTCCAAGTATATGGATACTGGTGTTGATAATATCGGGCAAGCCTTTACTAATATTGCTGATATTGTTAAATCTCTTACTCCTTTTTCTGACGATAAATGGAATGATTGGTATCGTGATAATAAAATGGGCGGTGGCGGTGGTGGTGGTGATCGTGATGATAGTGTTTTAAACGGTTATGGTGCTGTTTGCGTTCATTATGATTCTAATGGTAATCTTTATAAAACTGTATATGCCGCTTATGGCGTTATTAAAAGACAAGCTGGTAATCAAATTGTTGGATATTCTCTAGGTGATGTTACTTGTAAGAGTGTTTATTTCGATAATACTGTCTATGTTAAAGATTCAGTTGTTTGTGGATATTTAAACGATGATTCTGGTAATAATTATATTCTTTATGGCGATTGGCGTTATGATAACGATGATGAAGCTTCTGACATTATAACCGAACTTCCCGAAAAAGAAATTCCGCCCTATGACGATGATAGCGTTCCTGAAGATGATTTAATAGATTTTCTCGAAGATTTATTGAATGATTTGCAACTGCAATATCCCGATTTATCTACAATTGAAGGTTTGCTTCGTGCCATTCTCGCCAAGCTTGGTACTTTGGATAGTGATAACGATAACGAACTTTTAATGCAGATTTTAGCGGCTATCCAATCATTAAAGAATAGCGGTGAAACGGCTGATAATTCCGAATTGTTGAAAACGCTCGAAGAACTAAAAAATGCTCTTGTGTTTAAAGATGATGAAAAAACTGCTTCGCTTGCCGAAATGCTGAATACGCTTGTTCAAAATCAAGTTCGGCGTTCGGATATAACCATTGACCCAAGTTTATATAATCAGCGTTACGCCCTCATCGAAGCCAAGCTTCTTGGAAAGTTTTCTTTTATATCCGAGATAAAGAACTTTGTGCAGTATGCAATTGACAGCTATTCCAATACTGAGAATTCGCCGACTGTAACTATAGATTTATTCAATCATCAGCATACAATTGATTTTTCGGCGTTTGATGATTCTATAAACCTTATTCGATGGATTGTAGCTGCATTTGTCTATCTGTCCTATGCGTTTGCAACGTTCCGCAAGATACCTGGTTACATAAACGGGGGTGATAATCAATGATTGATAAACTGCTTGACAGTATTACAAACGGTCTATGTTCAATTATAGACAGTTTGCCGACTGTAACTACTTTTCACGTTCCGCAGGAAGTTTATTCTGGCGTTGACAGTATATTTTCTTTCATTGGTTGGCTTATGCCTTACGATTTGTATTTTCCGCTTCTTGCGTTCATTGTTTCCCTTACAGTATTCCGCATTTTCTATGCTATATATATTCATTTCAAAACACATTAAATTGAAAGTTAACTTTCAAAAAGGAGTATGTTATGTTTGATACATTTACAATGGTTGTTAAGGTTATTGGAATTACAGTAGCCGTTATAGTTTCGCTTGTTCTGCTTGTAACGTTCGTTTTTATTATCGTTCACCTGTGCAAGGGTGATAAGATACCGAAGCGCACCGTTAAATCCAAGTACCGTAAACGTAACGTCTTTGTTCGATTTTTCTATGATTTACCTCGAAGAATTGCAGATGATTTTTTTCACAAAAACCGTGATGCAATGAACATTCACGGTATATACATATTCGCAGGTGAGCAAGGAACGGGAAAAACTATAGCGGCTATACAGTTCCTGCGTGAAAATCTTCGTAAATATCCCCGTATTCGCATAAAGTCAAATATTTCGATAAATTTCCAAGACGGAAAAATTTCACATTGGAAAGATATTTTATTTTCCAATAATGGGGAAATAGGGGAGATTGATTTTATTGACGAAATGCAGAACTGGTTTTCCAGTAATGAAAGTAAAAATTTCCCCGTGGAAATGCTTACAGAGGTTACCCAACAGCGTAAACAGCATAAAGTAATTGTTGGTACTTCGCAGGTTTTCACACGCCTTTCTAAGCCTATCAGAGAGCAAACAAAATTCCTTTGCTTGCCTAATACGTTGTTCGGGTGCTTGACATTTGTCCGTATCTATAAACCCGTGTTCGATGATACTGGAACTATGATAAACAAGAAATTTGTCAAACTTTATTTCTTTGTTCACGATAAAGAATTGCGTGAATGTTATGATACGTTTGAAAAGGTTCAGCGTTTGGCAAATGTCGGCTTTCAGCCTGCAACCGAGCGAACAGCTTCGAGGGGGTAATTTAAAATGAAGTTAAAAGTTTTACTTTGTGTATGTTCTGAAAATTCTGATGAATATTCCGTTTATACTGGTATGCCTTGTTTAAAGGTTACTTCTGATATGAATTTTTGGGAAGCGTTTTGCCCTAATTGCGGTCGGGGCGGCTTGTTTCAATATAAATCTGCTTATTTAGCTTTAAAGGCTTGGAATGTAATGCAAGAGGGTTTGCGCTCTCCTTATTCTGCGGCGTTTTATGAGGGAAAAGAAAATCAGGAGGTTGATAATAATGATTGATTTACAAACTTTGGTTGGTAATCTTACAATTGCAGAATTTACCGATTTAATGGGTAGAATATGCGGTATTATTTTTATTGTTTTATTTTGCGTTTTTGGGTCTTGTTATCTATTTAAATTTATTTTTGATTTGATTTCTTACGCAATTCGTAAAGATAAATATAAAATATCTGATTTAAGCGGAATTCACGTTTCAAGGTATGTTCATCTTTTGCGCCGTTCTGTTATGTATGCACCTACAGAAAAAGCTTATTTTATATATTATAATAGGTTAATCGGTGCTGTTCAGCTTGCTTTAGAACTTGGGTATTATGATAATAAAATGTCAGTTGAACTTCTTAATGTACCGAATTATAATCACGCTTTTGATAATGAAGATACGGTGGAATAATTATGCGGAAAACAGAAAAAGAAATATTCTGTGCATATATAATAAATCAGCGTAACCGTTATGAAGCTGAATTGCAGGAACAACAACGGCGCATCAGATACAGAAATATTGATGTTGAAGACCTTGTAGAATTTATGTTGCTTCGTGAACGTGTGAACGCTTTTGAAGAATTTGCCCGAACTGCGCTTACTTTGTTACACTTGGATATAAACTCAAAAAATGAGGACGGTATATAAACTGTCCTCATTTTCTTTTGTTCTAATTTCGCTAAACTTTTATTTAGCGAAATTACTCATTGATAATGGGGAGATGTGTTTTTTATAT
>CAMBLM010000012.1 GCA_945868475.1 uncultured Ruminococcus sp.
TGTCACACTTTTCATAGCACTCCTGCAATTTCTCCTCATCGGTACGCTTCGGCTTTGCAGGCTTGGTCTGCTTTTCGGCAGCAGGCTCATTTGTGGTTATGGTCTTTTCTTCCTCATTCATCTGTCAGCCCTCCCGTCATCATTTACGATTTCGGCCTTCTCTCTGCTGTCCAACCAGTCGAAAAACTTATCCCTCTGAATAAACTTCCGACTGCCGATCTTCACAACAGGCACGTCCTCACGATTAAGGATATTGTACGCCATAGTACGGGTGAAGCCCATTGTCTGAATGTCGTTTGCCGATAACATCATCGGCAGATTTTCTCTGCTGTTCATTAGCAGCACCTCCATTTTCTTTTGTTCGGCTCTTGGGATTTTTCCCTGAGCCTGCTCCCATTATATATCAAAATTTTCCGAAAACGCCGTTTTGACCTCATACTTTTTGTTTCGTATAACTCATTATGCCTATGCGTGCAAATATCAAACAAATACGGATTATTCCGTACTATCCGTTGACGAAACGTGCAAAACGTGATATATAAATTCTATAAAATTTTTTCGGCGGATTTCATTCGACTTTTTCTCAAATGGACGTATTTGTTATGATAAATCTGTTTGTTCTCCCCCTTGACTATATTTATAATTTATGGTATAATGGAATAAATCGGGTAGCTAAACTGCTCGATAAATTGGAAGTTGAAGGTATTAAAAGAAAAGGAGTTATTATAAATGCTTATACCTAAAAATCTCGTCGATATATTCCATCCAATAGATGATAATGGATATGAGGGTGAAATAATGTGTAAATGTGGCTGTAAATCCTTTGGAATACGATGTTTTGGTGATTTTTTTGACAAAAACAAGTTGGGGATAGGAGAATACGAAGAAAAATCCGGACAAGCAGTTAAAGCTAATTGCAGGGATTGTCAAAAAGAATACTTATTATATGATTTTGCACTTAATGGTTATGACGGACTAATTTGTGAAGATGGAATCACCGTTCCAAATGAAAAACTCACTGAATTTACGACAGAAACTGACAATTTATTTTATATCAAAATGTTTTTAGAATATGATGATGAAGAACAATTTAGTGAAGAAATATTGAGTGATGAAAACTTGCAAAGTAAATATAATTTTACATTGGATGATAGGGCATCTATATGGACTTGGGTGACGATTGAACTTAGGGGAGTTCAATCAGGCGTTGTATATGAAGATTTTGTAAATGAAGAATTAGCATAATACTTTATAAATTCCCATTTATCGGGGAGTGTGAGCAAAAACTCACGCTCCTTTTTGTATTTTATAACCATTACACCCTTGCGTGCAAACATCGTACAAATACAGATAATTCCGCACTATCCGTTGACGAAACGCACAAAATATGATATAATAAATCTATAAAATTTGTTTGTCGGATTGTATTTGAATTTTTTCCGAAAGGGGCGTATTTGTTATGATAGATTTGTTTGAGTGCTGCGGAGAAATAGCTTCTGTGGGCATAATCGTTGACTTTTCCGAGGATACGGAAACATATATTGTCGGTACTCCTGCCGATATTAAGGCTTGGGCATACGGCGGTTGTCCTATGAAAGCTCCAAAGGGGCTTATGCGGCACAGCAACAAGGCAGGCAATCTCGTAAAGGACATAAACCGCCTTATGAAGGTAAAATATGAGATGAACGAAATTATGGAGATAAGCGACAGGCTGTGCAATGCGGACGCATTATGTGACGGCAGCTGCAATTCCGTCCTTGAGGAGCTGTCGGAGTATTACGATATTTCCGAATACGCTAATATCGTTAAAAACTATATTATCTATTTTTTATTCAGTAAATTCAAGCTCCGTCAGAAAGATTTCAATAAAAAAATCGGGTTGTCCGTAAAGGGCAACCACGATCGTGCGGAAAAATATATTGAATTGTTTAAAGCGGATAGCGAGAAAATCTTCCGTCCGTTCATTTCGGCAAGGGCAGCGGATATTTTCGATATACGAACCGCTATTCGTAGCAGCAATGATGTTTTGGACAGTTCTCTTTACAGGGTACACGATGATGACAGGAACATAAGCCTTTATGTGGCAAATGACTCCATTCTCACTTTGCTTCATATTTACTCCGATATTATGTCCGATGCAGGCAGGCTTATCACTAACTGCGAAAACTGCGGACAGCTTATGATTACCAAACGTTCAAATGCTTCGCTTACCTGTGGCAGGACCACTTGCAAAAAGGAGCGGTTATACAAGGCTAATGATGATTACAAGAAACGTGCTATGGCTGATCCGATAAAAGAAGCGTACCTCAATTTCGACAACAAATGCAGGAGCTACCGCAAGAAGCTCTCCGGGTATCCCGACCTTTTGGAGAAATACAACAAGGCGTTTGACGAACGGCGTGAGAAAATTCGTGCTTTCAAGAGCGGTCTTACTGTCAGCAGCAGCACCAAAGATATTGACCGTTACAATCAGATGTGCTTTGATGCTTGTCAGGATTTGCAGGATCTGTCTAAGCGATTAAAATCTTCGGACAATAAGAAATAGTCAAATAGCGAAAAAGGCGTACATCTTTCGTTTAGGTGTACGGCTTATGTAATTGATATTACAATTCTATTATGCTTTTTTCAAAGGACATATATTGATTTATAAGCTGAAAGGTGTTATAATTTAACATAAAATATTGCAGATAGGTTGCAGGATATATTGGAGGTATTAAATGAATACAGTTAAAACAAAATACGGCATAATACAAGGTGTCGTTGAAAATGGATATACAATTTTCAAGGGCATACCTTATGCAAAACCGCCGATTGGAGAACTGCGTTTCAAACCACCGCAAGAACCCGAAAGCTGGAATGGGGTATTTTACGCAGATACTTTTCCGCCTGCCTGTATGCAGACACCGCCACCCGAAGATGATTTTTATTATAAAGAATTTAATACACCAGTAAATTTCAATGAGGACAGTCTTTATCTCAATGTGTGGACACCTGCCAAAAGTGCAGCAGATATGCTTCCAGTTGCAGTATGGCTTTACGGCGGAGCTTTGTTAAGCGGATATTGTGCCGAAAAGGAATTTGACGGAGCAGAATATGCAAAGCGTGGTGTGATTCTTGTAACTGTAAACTATCGCTTAGGCTTGTTTGGATTTATGTGTCACCCTTGGCTTGCGGAAGAAAACAACGGACATTGCGGAAACTATGGTGTGCTTGACCAACTTGCAGCATTAAAATGGGTAGAAGAAAACATTAAAATCTTTGGCGGAGATCCTGATAATATCACACTTTTCGGTCAGTCATCAGGCTCTCTTACTTCTCAGACATTAATGCTTTCGCCGCTGTCAAAAGGACTTTTTAACAAGTGTATTCTTCAAAGCGGTGCAGGATATGATAATGGTTTTTGTAAAAACAGAAAACAGGAAGAATACTATGACATAGGCGAAAAAGCTGTTGAACTCAGCGGTGTAAAATCACTTGCTGAATTAAGAAAAGTACCTGCAGACAGGCTGCTTGAAATAAGCAATGAACTTATAGGGTATGCTTGCAGTCTTGACAAAGGTTTAGGATATGAGCCTGTAATTGATAACTATTTACTTGTTGGTGACAGCGAGCATAATCTGAAAGTCGGAAATTTTCCCGATATACCAATAATACTTGGTTCAACGGCAAACGATATCTGTACTCCCGAGGGCAAAACTATCCCTATGGAAGAAAGCCGGCTTCATAATGGCTGTATAAATTGGTGCAAACATCAAATTGAACTTGGATATACTCCATCTTATGTCTACTATTTTGATCACAAACTTCCTGGTGATGATTCGGGAGCATTTCATTCTTCCGAGCTATGGTATATGTTCGGTACGTTAGATCGCTGCTGGCGGCCCTTTACTGATAATGACAGGCGTTTATCTGAAAAAATGCTTGATTATTGGTGTAACTTTATTAAGACAGGAAATCCTAATGGTGATGGATTGGAAGAATGGACAGCTTGGGATATTGAAAACAAGAGTGTTATGTTATTTTAATAAGTAATCGATTCATTGATTTGTATATTTAAATATGCCGACCTCATTAGAAGTCGGCATTTCTTATTAAACAATGCAGTATCGGTGGTTATTGATATAATAATGTGATTATGTGCGTATTTGTTCAATATATTACGGCTTGTTCGATAGTGTTTTTCGGTGTTCCGTTTGAGATGTTCAACATCATCGGGAGGAAGTAAGCAGGCATTCCCGTGAACTTGTTCTGCTGTGCGAGGAAGCCGTTGTAGAGGTTCTTTTCAATATAGTCGAGGTACTCGCTTTCGCCGGTGAAGCGATAGAGGTAATCGGCAAGGCGGACCATATTGTATACCGTGCAGAACTCCTGCGTTCTTTCGCCGATGAACATTCCGAGTTTGTGCGGTGGGATCCAGAATTCGCCCGAGTTCTGACCGCCTGTGCAGAACGATTCTCTGTCATAAACTGCGCATTTCCAGAACTTCTTTACGATCTCGAGCCACTTTGAATCCTCGGTGATCTCATACATTTTAGCTGCGCCCTGAGCCCACGGAACACTTGCATTTGCATGGCAGTTTGAAAGCGGATCGCCGCCGTCTGTGAGCTTTTTGAAGATAGACGGGTGCGAGTAACGCTGTGCAAGGGTGAAATATCTTTCATCGTGGGTATATTCATACAAGCCTGCCCAGACCTCGAGCATACCGCCCTCTTCGCCGCTGTAAACAGCGTGAGGATTGACCTTTTCCATTTTCTCTGTCCATTCGATATACCAGTCGGCAGCATTGCTGAGAATTTCAAGTGCCTTTTCGTTCTTTGCATACATTGCGCTGTGGTAAAGTCCGAGGAGAGTTTTATGCATTGTATACTGCGGCGACCAGACGTAAGCGTTCTTTTCGAGCAGTTCAAAATATCTCTCGGGGATAGAGCCTACCCATCTGCCGCCGTTGAGTTTCTGACAGCGTTCGAGTTCATCGATGATGTTGTCAAGCTTTGCTTTAAGCTCACGGTCACCGTTCTGCGCGATGAGCATTGAAGCAGCGGAGAGCCAGTGTCCGAGGAAATGTCCGCGGAGCTGGCAGGTCGGAGATTCCCAGCCGAGGTGCATTTCGGTAACATCTCTGTCCGTGCGTATGCAGGCTTCGAGGTAGAAGTTCTGCAAAAGGTCTTCATTTTTGAGTTCCATAAGGTACGCTCTGTTGACATCGGAACGCTCCTTGAAAAGTCCGGGGAGAAGATGTGCTTCGGTAACGTCTATATTTTTAAATTTAAGCATTGTTTTGTCTCCTTATTTTTCAAAGCGGAAATATTCAAAATCGAAGTTGCTGCCCGGGAGGAACACAAACGATACTGTCTGCTTTCCGATCATGCCGCCCACATCGAATGACCTTTCGGAATAATTTTCGCTGTCGTCAGTTTTAAATTCGCAGAGGGTACGGTTTTCGCCGTTTCCGCCGTTCGTGATAAGATGAATACTGTTGAGCGGCAGCGGCGATCTTCCGCTTATAACAAGTTTTGTCGGCTTTTCATCGGTGAAATCGAACTCGCCGAAGTCGAGCAGAACGTTGTTTCCGATATTCGTAACGGCTTTTTCCTCAGCTGTGAAGCGGTCGCCGTAAATATGCTCACAATCTGCCGCATAGTTCACGCCGAATTCACGGTTCGGCTTTTCAAATCTGAAACCGCTCATCTGATAGCCGCCGTCGGTTTCAACGCAGAAAGTATGTATGCCTTTGAGCCGTTCGGGAAGTTTGTAGGTTTCGTCCTTGAATATCATCCACTCGGGCTGCTTGTGATATGTGAAGCTGCCGAGAAGCTTTCCGCCTTCGTTCGGTATGCCATCGTAGAAGCGAACATTGACGGGATCGAGCGTATTTGCCCATATCGAAACGGTCACTTCGTCCGAGCCTGACGAACCGAAGTCAACGTTGTCGAACGCTGCCCAGGAGGAAACACCGCCCGATGCGAAGCCTACTCCCTTGTTTACGCCGCTGCAAATATTTTCGCTCGCTCTTGTGTAAAGTCCACCGTGAACGAAGCTGTACGGTGAAGTGAGAGCGTCGCCAAGTCCGTCCGCAGTGAATTTCAGCACGGAAAGAATGTGTATGCGCTCTGTTCCGTTTTTGCACATCGCACGGAGGTAGAAGCAGCCGTCACCCTTTGCTTTGAGCGTTACAGTGCTGTCCCCGTTGTCGATACAGTCGGCAATATTTGTCGGAATTCCCGTTTCATTTGTAACCTTGAACTCGATATCATTCACATAATCCGAATTTTCGGGATAAGCCTTGACTTTAACGGTAATTTCGCGCTTATCCTCGGAAAATTCAAGTCCCTCAGCGCAAAGTTCAAGCTTTCTTACGGGAATTTCGTCCGTTCTTCCGCACTCTGTTTCGGCAAATGACACATTTTCTATCGAAGAAACGCCGTTCTCGTATTCAGCCTCGACCGACTTCAATATGATAACGCTTTCGGGAAGTTCGGGTGAGCTTATCGTTACCTTTATGTCCCCTGCCATGTCGGTCGAGCCGATAACTGCAAGCATTTTGCCCGAGAAAAGTCGGCGCGAAGTACCTTTGTACTGGTCATAATCTGTGCTGTCGCCGTTGTCAAGACCCATGAGCCTTGCCACACCCTCAACACGGACATTCACACGGTTATTTGCATTTGCGCAGAAGTTTCCGTTCTGATCGAAAGCGGAGATCTCAAGATAGATAAGGTCGCAGCCGTCTGCTTTGAGTTCGCTCTTATCGGCGGAAATTTCAAGCTTTGCCGCATTGCCGAACGAACGCTGAACGTCCTCTGCGATGATATTTCCGTCCTCGTCGTAAGCGATCGCTTTAAGCTCGCCCTTTGCGTAAGGAATTACGAAATCGGCGGTGAGCTTTTGTCCGTGCAGATGATCTATCTCGGTCACGCCGAGTGAAGCTCCGTTATAGAAAAGCTCAACTTTCGGCGCATTGGAGCATACTCTCACATCTATCGGCATGCCGTCATTGAAGTCCCAGTACGGGAAGATATGCACAAACGGCGACTTTTTATAGTCAGTCCACTCGGCACGGAAAACATAAGCACTGTCCTTTGGGAAACCTGCTGTGTCATACTGACCGAAGTAGGAATTCTTTGTGCTGTAAGGCGTTGGCTCGCCGATGTAGTCAAAACCCGTCCATATAAACTGACCTGCGCAGTATTCGGCATCGCGGTCTTTTATGATACATTCCTCAGTGTTCTTTGCGCCCCAGCCCGTGCAGCTGTTTCCGAGTGAAGAACACTGCCCGTCATCATCGGCAAGTACTGTCTGCGAAAGCGGAAAATGATATATTCCGCGGCTCTGCACGACCGAAGCAGTTTCACTGCCGTAGATCATCCAGTCGGGGTGTGCCTTGTGATGCTCGGCGTAAAGTCTTTCGCCGTAATTGTAGCCGACAAGCTTTAAAATATCACCGCACTTCTGACCGTTTTCCCACTGCATAAAGTTTGAGCCGAATGTTACATAGCCGTTGCCGTTCGGGTCATGGAGCATAACGAGCCTTTTGAGCCAGGCTGTTACCTCCTGACCTCTTTCGTCGGCGTGGGTGTCGAAGATCTCGTTTCCGATGCTCCAGCCGATCATCGACGGTCTGTTTCTGTCACGGCGGATCCACGAAGCTGCGTCCTTTTCTACCCATTCATCGAAAAATCTTGCATAGTCATAGTCGGTCTTGGAACGCTCCCACATATCGAAGCCCTCAGAGAGAATGAGCATACCCGTTTCATCGGCAAGCTCCATAAACTCCTCCGCAGGCATATTGTGCGAAGTTCTTATCGCATTCACGCCCATTTCACGGAGCTTTGCAAAACGTCTGCGAAGTGCCGCTTTGTTGAACACCGCGCCAAGACAGCCGTTGTCGTGATGCTCGCAAGAACCGTGGAGCTTTATATGCTTTCCGTTGAGGAAAAAGCCTTTATCGGTCGTGAATTCTATCGTTCTGAAGCCGAAACGCTGACTTACACGCTGGACAATATCACCGTTCACGATAATTTCCGAAACCATTGTGTAAAGATAAGGTTCGTCAATATTCCATAATTCAGGCGCATCGACAATCATTCTCTGAGTTGTGAGAGAATAAGCCGAGTCATTCACTCTCACCGCCTCGGGTATGCAGGAAATATCAACTGCGCAGGCATCGCTCTCATAGACTGCAACGCTGTTTCCGCCGGCGTCAAGGATAGTGCTTCTCACCCTTACGCCTGCGATCGGAACGCTCTTTTCACGGACGATCTCGGAGGTTACTTCGACCTCCCAAGCGTTGTTTTTCGGCTTTGCGGAAATGTAAATGCCATCATTTCCGAAGCGAATTTCGGAGCTTTCGCAGAGCCATACATTGCGGAAAATACCTGCTCCCGAATACCATCTTGAATTCGGAGAACGGTGGTCAACACGGACTGTCACAACGTTTTCGCCGTTCTTTACAAGGTCGGTTATATCGAACTGAAATGCGGAATAGCCGTATTTCCACTCGCCTGCTAACGCGCCGTTGACATATACCCTGCTGTCCATATAAACGCCGTCAAAGCGGATATATGTGCGTACACCGTCTTTTTTCGCGTAAGAAAAATTCTTTCTGTACCAACCCGTTGAGGTTTCGTACAAATTATTTGTATCGTAAATGAGCCAGTCATGCGGAACATCTACGCGTTTGAAATCAAAGCTGTCGGAATAATCCGAACCGAACGGGGCTTTAAAAAACTCCCAGTTATCGCAGAAAAGAGTTCTGTTTGAATATGTATCGCAAAAATTCATATCGTTTTCCTCATTGTCATGTCTGACCGTAGTAGGCATTCGCACCGTGCTTGCGGAGATAGTGCTTGTCAAGAAGTTCCTGCGGCATACGTCCTGCCTGCGCATTTATCGACATTGCGTGGTAATTCATAAATGCGACTTCTTCAAGCACAACTGCGTTATGAACGGCTTCCTTTGCGTCCTTGCCCCAAGCGAACGGGCCATGGTTCTTTACAAGAACGGCAGGTATCGTCATAGGGTCAATGCCATTGAAGGCTTCGATTATGACCGTTCCCGTTTCCTTTTCGTACTCACCGCCGATCTCCTCGGGGGTCATTGCTCTTGTGCAGGGAATTTCGCCGTAGAAGTAATCGCCCTGCGTTGTTCCCATCGGGATAATGCCCGTTCCTGCCTGTGCGAACGAAGTAGCCCAGCGGCTGTGTGTATGAACGATGCCGCCGATGTTTTCATAAGCACGGTAAAGTTCAAGGTGCGTCGGAGTGTCGCTCGACGGCTTGTATTTTCCCTCTGCGACCTTTCCCGTTGCAAGCTCCACAACGACCATATCATCAGCCGTCATTGTGTCATATTCAACACCCGATGGCTTTATAACTATCATTCCGCTTTCTCTGTCAACTGCCGAAACATTGCCCCAAGTAAATGTTACAAGTCCGTATTTCGGGAGCATCAGATTCGCTTCAAGCACTTCATTCTTTAATTTTTCAAGCATAATTTTCTGTCCTTTCAAATTTTTCCGAGAATATCTTCTGCGCCGAGAGCCGCTTTGTATCTCTTTATAAATTCGTTGAAACCGTGTGTGCCGTTCTCGTTCGGCGTGAGCGTGAGCTTTTCCATTCCTGCGAAAACCTCGCTGTCGAGCCAGTCGGGGAGAGTTTTTCCGCTGCCGTTCATCATATACGAAGCGAGCAGAGCCATTCCCCATGCGCCGCCCTCGCCTGCCGTTGTCATTACGGAAACGGGAGTGTTCAGAGCATCAGCAAGTATCTGCTGCGCCACACCCTTTACCTTAAAAATTCCGCCGTGACCCGTGAACTGACGGGCTTCTGCATTTTCCTTTTCAAAGAGGATATCCATTCCTATTTTAAGCGAAGCGAACGCCGAATAAAGCTGCGCTCTGAAAAAGTTCGCAAGGTTCATACTGCCGTCCGGCTGACGGAAATACATTGGTCTGCCGTCATCTGCGCCCGTCACGGGTTCACCCGAAAGATAGTTGAACGCCGTAACTCCGCCGCAGTCGGCTTCACCTGTCATTGCATTTTTATAAAGCATTTCGTAAAGCGCGGATTTGTCAAGCTTATTTCCCGTAAGCTCGGCGAATTCGCCGAAAAGCTTCACCCAAGCGTCCAGTTCGGAGCAGCAGTTGTTGCAGTGTACCATTGCAGCAGGTGCGCCGTCGGGAGTTGTTACCATATCTATCTCTGGATAAGCCTTTTTGAGGTCTTTTCCCAGAACGAGCATAGAAAATACCGAAGTTCCTGCGGAAACATTGCCCGTTCCCGAACGTACAGCGTTGGCTGCGACCATTCCCGTTCCTGCGTCGCCCTCGGGAGGACAAA
This sequence comes from uncultured Ruminococcus sp., assembly GCA_945868475.1. Classification (GTDB taxonomy): domain Bacteria; phylum Bacillota; class Clostridia; order Oscillospirales; family Ruminococcaceae; genus UMGS363. The sequence continues at coordinate 10,335 of CAMBLM010000012.1, forward strand.
CGGGAACGCCTGCCTTGAATGTACCCGTCGGGTCGAGAAATTTTGCGCCGCTTTCGGTGAGAAATGCACCCTTTTCACCTGCAATTTTTACGGGAGGAAGAACTTCCGCAAGCTTCTTGCCAAAACCGTGTGAAGAAAACTTATCTTCAGCAATTCTGAGCATTTCAGCATTATAATCCGTTCTGCTGACGGGAAAAATTCCCGAAGCTTCACCGATACCGACCGCTCTTTCGCCCGTGAGGAGATAATTTATGTAGCCTGCGAGGGTTGTTATGTGTTCGATCTGCGGAACGTGAGCTTCACCGTTCAGCACAGCCTGATAAAGATGTGCGATGCTCCAACGCTGAGGAATGTTAAAACCGAGCGCATCGCTCAATTCCTCTGCCGCCTGCTTGGTGGTGGTGTTTCGCCAAGTTCTGAACGGAACAAGCAGCTTGTCGTTTTCATCGAAAGCCATATATCCGTGCATCATCGCGGAAATTCCCATTGCTCCGACATGCGTGAGCATGATACCGTGCTTGTTTTTCACGTCCTCGGCGAGTGAAGCGAAACAGCTTCTTACTCCGTTGTGGATATCGTCAAGGGAATATGTCCAGTAGCCGTTTTCAAGCCTGTTTTCCCAATCATAGCTGCCCGATGCGACGGGAGCATGTTTTTCGTCTATGAGAACAGCCTTTATTCGTGTCGAGCCAAGCTCAATGCCAAGGCTTGTTTTATCAAGTGAAAGCATATCAAAGTATCTCCTTTATCCATCTTATGCAGTGTCCGATCCATTCCGAGCAGTATTTTACATCGTCCGAAAGGTCAGCCTTTTTGCTCACGGTATCATCGCAGAGCGACAAGCCGTGACCGCCCTTTGGGTAGATGTGCATTTCAACATTTTTGCCCTGCTTATGGAGTGCTTCGGCAAGGAAAAGCGAGTTTTCGAGAGGAACAAGTCCGTCCTCGCTCGTGTGCCATATAAACGCCTGCGGAGCGTTTTCGGTGACCTGATTTTCGAGTGACATTTTCGCAAGAAGCTCGGGGTCGGGATCATCACCGAGCAGGCATTTCATGCTGCCATCGTGAGTATATTTCCCCGATGTTATAACGGGGTAGCAAAGTATCATTCCGTTCGGCTTGTCCTCGCCGTGTTCAATGCCGAGCGCATCTTCCGCAAGCTTTTCCTGCCAGAAAAGTCCTGCTGAGCAAGCGGCGTGACCGCCTGCGGAAAATCCCATTACCGCTATCTTTTCGGGGTCGATGTGAAACTCCTTGCTGTTGCGGCGCATAAAGGTTATTGCCGCTAAAATTTCAAGCAGCTGGAGAGGATAATGCTGATATTCGCAGGCATAGTTCACGACTGCGGCAGCGATCCCGTTTCCGACCATTCGGAGTGCAACGGGTTCAGCCTCTCGCTCCGAACACCACCAGTAGCTTCCGCCGGGGCATATAACCGTGCATGGAAATGTCTGCTCAGTGTCAACCTCTTTCCATACTTCGGGAATATAAAGTGTGACCTGCGTTTTCTCTTTCGCTTTCGGCAGGTTCGGAAAATGATCTTCAAGGTAAATTTTTTCGTATCTCATATCTTATCACCGTTTATCTCTTCAAAGAAGCTATCGCATCAAGCATTTCAAGCTGCTGTTCAAATGCGTTCAGCTCTGTTTTTTCATCGATAACAACAAGTTCCGTGTCGGTCATCTTTGCGAAAAGACGAATATCATCAGCCGTAAGTGCAGTTGAAACAACAGCGTGATGTGCGCCGCCTGCGTATATCCAAGCAGCCGAGCCTGTCGCAAAGTCGGGTCTGAGCTTCCACATAACTCTTGCAACGGGGAGCTTAGGCATTGGTTCAGGCTGTTTTACGAGGGTTATCTCTGCGCAGACAAGTCTGAAGCGGTCGCCCATATCTATCATCGAAACTGCGATGCCGTCACCCGTCGTACCCTCGAAAACAAGACGTGCAGGGTCAGCCTTTCCGCCGATGCCGAGAGGGTGGACTTCTATCTTTGGCTTTTCAGCGGCGAATACGGGTGAAACTTCAAGCATGTGTGAAGCAAGCTCAGTTTCCTCACCCTCGGGAAGATCGTATGTATAATCCTCGAGGAAGCCTGTTGCGCCGTTTCTTCCCTCTGCCATTTTGCAGAGAACTGCGGCAAGAGCAGCTGTCTTGTAGTCGCCCTCAGGACCAAAGCCAACTCCCTTTGCCATAATATTCTGTGCGGCAATTCCGGGGAGCTGTTCAAGTCCGTTAAGGTCTTGGAATGTATCCGTAAATGCGGAGATATTTTCTTTTTCAAGGAACTTATCAAGAGCGGCTTCGTACTTCGCCTGGACTCTTACTGCGGAGATATTATCGGTATTCATTTCGTACTTTTCGGCATATTCAGCCATTTTTGCGTCAACTTCTTCATCGGTGACTTCGGAGATGATGCTGCAAAGATCGCCGATACCGTAGTAGTTCACGTTCCAGCCGTACTTTATCTCGCTTTCCACTCTGTCGCCGTCCGTAACTGCAACGTCACGCATATTGTTGCCGAACATCGCAACTCTCATTCCCCTGCCGAAATCAACAGCGGCGGCAGCCTGTGCGAAGCGGCGGATCTTTTCCACAACATCGATGTGCTTGTAATAGCCCGAAACGACCTCGCGCTTTATGCCAAGGCGTGTGCAGATAAAGCCGAACTCTCTGTCGCCGTGCGCGGACTGGTTGAGGTTCATAAAGTCCATATCGATGCTGTCATAAGGCAGTCTTTCGTTATGCTGTGTATGAAGGTGGAGCATCGGTTTGCGGAGTGCTTTAAGCGCGGTTATCCACATTTTTGCAGGAGAGAACGTATGCATCCACATTATAACGCCGATACAGTCGCTGTCGGACGAAGCCTTTGTGCAAATGTTTACGGCTTCACTGCTGTTTCTCACAACGGGCTGAAAAACTACCTCTGCGATATTTTCAAGCTTTTCGCTCAGAAACGCCGCCATTTCCTGCGAATCCTTTGCCGCCTGCGCAAGCGTTTCCTCGCCGTAAAGATCCTGACTTCCCGTGATAAAATATAACTTCTTCATTTTAGTTTCCTCCGCTCAAAATTTTGCCGAATCACGGCTCACAAATTCTATTTTTTATTATAACTTATACAAGAAAATTTTTCAAGAAGCTTATTTGCCGATTATAGACATTTATTAACCTTTGTGATATAATATAGCCTGGGTGATATAAAAATGATAGCAAAATATGAACAAAGCGTTCTCTCGGGACGTTCACAGGTGTCCGTTCAGCGTTACGAGGGCTTGCAGAATCTTCCGCACTGGCATATCGAAAGCGAGCTTATCTTCGCAGAAAAAGGCTCTGCCGAGGTTATGACGGACAACAATTTATACGGCTTATCCGAGGGATACTGCGTTTTTATACGAAGCGGAGCTGTGCATTACATCAAAGCCGAATCGGACAGCGTTATCTCCGTTATGAAAATAGATTCCCAACTGATATCAGCCGAATTCGGGACGCTTGCGCCCATCTGCCCTTTGCTTGAAAATAAATATGACGTTTCCGATACTTTTGAGAAAATAAGACAGGAGATATCCAACGGCGAAAAATATTACGAGGTGATATGCTCGGGACTGGCACTCGCTCTGACCGCCGAAATTTTCCGAAGCGAAAAGACTTCATCGGCGGAAAATTCTTCGGGAAGCGGCGCATATAAAAAGCTTCTGAGGCTCATCTCCGAGCGATTTGCCGACATAACCTTTGACGAAGCGGCAGAGATAATGTGTTTCAGCAAGCCTTATTTCTCGAAATACTTCCGCAGAATGTCGGGAATGACCTTTTCGGAATATCTCAACATCGTCCGAGTGAGCGAAGCCGTGAAAATGCTATCCAAAGGCGGTATGTCCGCAGGTGAAACGGCAGTTGCGGCAGGCTTTGGCACGATACGCAGCTTCAACCGCGTTTTCAAGCAGTACACGGGCTTTACGCCGCGCGAACTGCCCGATGATTTCGTCTTTATCGGTGAGGATCGGGGTACGGACAGCGACGGCTTTGACCCGACTCTCCCCATTTCAAAAATATTATAAAAAAAGCGAGCATTCCGCAGTTTTTGGGCGCGGAATGCTCTTTTTTTAAACTATATCGGGATCGGTGGGAGGATATGTAGGCGGTGCTGTTTCAGTTTGTGTTTCCGTAGGATGATGTGTATTTACCGAATCTGCCGAGATATGACTCGGAACGTGCGGTGGTGTTGTCACGGTCGTGATCTCTGTTGTCGTTTCGGTGGTTTCTGTAGTTGTTTCCGTAGTCGTTTCTGTCGTTGTTTCTGTTGTTTCTTCGGTTGTGACGGTTGTTTTTTCGGTTTCCTTTTTGGTTTTCTTCGTCTTTTTCTCCGACTTTTCCGTTGTCGGAACGGTGGTCTTTGCTGTTGTTGTCGGCTTTGTCTGCGGAACATACGCTTCTGTTTCGGGAACAGTCGTTACCGTTGTTACGGGTGCGGCTGTGATAGTGGTTTCCTCCTCGGTTTCCGTGGTTTCGGGAACGGTCGTTACCGCTGTTGTAGTTGTCTGCGTTGTTGTGACGGTGGTCGTAACTGTGCTTTCGGTCTGCGGTTCAAAGCCTCTCAAATTTTCAAGAACTTCGTTGCTGAGCGGCATCACATCTTCATCATTCGAGCGAAGTGCTGTGTTCTTTATTGCCGAGGAAATACTGTCATAATTTATATCAAAAGTCGGGTCTTCACCGTTCTCGGCAATATAGAAGCCGCCCTTACCATTAGGGATAACAAATTTAGATGTTCCGTCTATTTCGGCAGGATTACCGCTGTTTTCATCAGGCTCGGTGCAGATCATAACGCCTCCGCCTGCGGTCGTGAAAGCTTTTTTATCGGTACGTCTGCCGTTATTGTCGATAAGTTCGATCTCAACCTTGCCTTGAAGTGTGTTTTCATTTATCATATAAACGCCGTTCTCATCTTCCTCAACAGAAACGATGAAGCTCGTTCCCCGGACTGCCATTGTTGCCTTCGGCGTTGCGACCTCGTATGAAGATCTTTCCGAGAGCGGATTTGTTATCTCGTTAAGTATAGAACCCTGTTTGAGGTCGATGGCAGTTCTGCTGTCAGCAGCAGTTCCCGATGCATTCAGTTCAAGTATCGTTCCGCTGTCGAGCAGGATATATTTATCATCATCGAGTGAGATCCTTATAGTGCTTTCATCGCCGACGGTAAGCGTATCACCGCTTTCAAGGTTCATTCCTGTGTAAGCGTCAAGTTCGCCCGATCCGTCCCTTTCAACGACCGCACTTCCCGTAAGCTCAAATACTTTAAGCACACGGTAAGCTTCTTCACGCGTCATTGCGATGCCTATCCCTGCGGCTGTTCCGCCCGTGACCGCGACTGCGGCGCAGACGATAACTACCTTTGCTTTCAATGTCATTGCTGCCAAAGTGCTTTTTATGCCCATTTTCCATTGCCTCCAAAAAAATAAAAAGAAGTATGCAGCCGAAACTGCATCATCGGGTCACCCCCTGCAAATGCAGCCCGACCACCATACTTCCCGAATGTTCCAAAGCTTAGGCTCGTGCTTTGCGCCGCCGATTTTCATCGGTTTTGCTTTTTATTTGTTGTTTGTATTATATCACACATGTATAATTATTGCAATAGCTAAATAATAATTTTGTAACAAAGTTAAAAATATATCTAATATTTGCAACTATTGATGATATAATATACAACAGCAGCGCACAATGCTAACACGCTAAATCAATATAATATTCCAAGCTTAGTCAGAAATTCCGCCGAACGGCGCTGATCTTCTATAGATGAAGTTTCAATAAGCACCGTTTTAGCCGAAGAAAGCTTTTCCTCAAAACAAGTCTTAAAATGTATCCAGTTGATCTTTCCATCACCGACTGCAAGGTGAAGATCATTTTCAAGGTCATTATCATTAATATGTATATGCTTTGCATAAGGTGAAACAGCATCCACCCAGCCGTCAAGATCAGAACCATAGACAGCAGCATGGGCATAATCAAAGCAGACTCCGAAATTCGGGATATCCGCAAGCCGCTTTGCCATTCCGCAGAGCATATCGGGCGTTCTGTCGAACATATTCTCCATATAAATTTCAATATCGGGATATTGCGGCAGGACTTTCCGCCAGAAGCTTTCGTTGATATCGAGCCAGCTTTCGATATAGCTCCCGGACGTGAGGTCGGGATCATAGTTCGTATGGAAAACAACACCGTGAGCACCTATTTTCCGTGCTATATCAAGGCTCGTCACAACACGTTCTTCGGAAATTTTCCGAATTTTTTTATCTCTGCTGAAAACAAGCACATCAAAAAATGCGCCGTGCATCGTGCAGTATTCCGGGAGTTTCTGAGCCTTATACCTGCTCACTATCTCATCGGTGAGCTTTTCATCGTCCATAACATCGGGGATAAAAAAATCGTTGTACTCAAAGCCGAAGCCGTATTCCTCTGCAAGTGCAAGGCTTTCCGACAGTTCGTCAAGCTTCGGGATTATAAGAAATTTACACTTTTGCTGCATCTTTCCGACCCTCCGTTTCGGTTTCGGCACTTTCGTTCAGACCCGTAAGGGAATAGACAAAAACGCCCTTGGATTTGCCTTTCAGCGGTATCTCGCCGATAGGTTCGACAGTCACTCTGTCCTTTACCTGCAAATAAACATTCTCGCTGATAAGCACCTGACCGCGCTTGGCGTTCGATTCAAGACGCGCGGCGGTGTTGACAGTATCGCCTATCGCCGTGTAGTCCATACGGAAGTCACAGCCGATATTTCCGACAACAGCAGGCCCGCAGTTTACGCCTACACCGAATGTTACCGATTTTCCGTATTTTTCATGGAATTTGCTCTCGATGGCGTTTCCGCCGCAGACGATATCCCAGGCGGTCTTTACAGCCTTGTAAACATGATCGTCAAGGTCGAACGGAGCGTTAAAAACTGCCATTGTTGCATCTCCGATGAACTTGTCGAGCGTTCCGCCGTTGCTGAAGATCGCATTGGTCGTAAGGTTCAGATAGCTGTTGAGGATATCTACGACCTGCTCGGGTTCAAGGCTCTCCGACATCGGAGTGAAGCCTCGGATATCAACGAAAAGCACTGCGATATCGCGGTTTTCTCCGCCGAGCCTGATATGATAATTGCCTTTTTTCGCAATGTCCTCAACGACCTGCGGAGCGACATATTTCTTGAAAGCGGCAGTTATCCTGCGCTTTTCGGCGGCTTCTTCGACATATTTTCTTACTATATTTATAAGATAGCCAAGAACTGCGAAAAGCGGTGTATAAAGTATCGGAAAAATCGTTCCTGCACTGTTGAGTGCAATTCCGACAGCAACACTGCCTGCCGCTGTGATAATGACAACAGGGGTCGAGAATTTCATTTTAAGCTTTCGGGAAAGGATATACACACAGCAGGAAACCACTGCCGCAGTGAGTGCCGAAACCGTTCTTCCGACGGGAACGGGATATTTCCCGTCAAGCAAGCCCTGAACGATATTTGCATGGATTTCCGCACCGAACATCTGGTCAGAGCAGGCAGGCACGGAAAACTGATCCTGCAAGCCGGAAGCGTAAGCACCCACTATTACTATACAGTCGGTGAAAATTTTCGGGTCAACTGTCCCGTCAAGCAGACTGCAAAGCGGTATATGCTCATAATCGGACGGCTTGCCTGCATAACTTATCCACATCCTGCCGCTGTTATCAAGCGTGGGAGTATTCTCTTTTATGCCGAGATATTCACAGTATGCCGAATAGGTCTGCGCGGCGAAGCTTTTATGTACAGTACCGTCCTTTTCCACAGAAAGCAGAGCCGAACGGACTATGCCGTCATCATCGGGAGCGGCGTTGACGAAGCCCGTTTTCACAATATCCGCAATGATAGGCTGTTCAACTTCCCCGATATTGAAATGGTCGATGTAAGGCTTGCCATTTTCGTTCGTTTTATAGGCGGTATTATAGTTTATGTATGAGCCTGCAATGACGCGTCCGCTCTTTTCGCAGGCTTCTTTTAGTGCATTGTCGCCCTGCACGTCCATATCGCCGAACACCATTATATCGAGCGAAATAACGGCAGGATATTCGCCAAGCTTGTCAATAACATCGGCATATACGCTCCGCGGCCAAGTGCCGAAAGGTCCTATTTCCTGCAAGGTTTTATCGTCTATCGCAAGAATTTTTATCTTATTGTTTATTCCGCGGTGCGACTGATAGAGCCTGTCACGCAAAAGACTGTCAAAAGAATAAAACACATCATAAAATGCCGACAAAAAAGCCAGTGCAAATATTACCGCCGCTTCTATCACCGCCAAAGTCCTTGATCTTCGTTCCACATTGCCCTCCGTTAAAAAAATTAACACTTTATCATAATCTTACTGCATCATTATAGCATATATTAAGTGATTTGTCACTATATTTTTATAAATTTTATATTTTTTTGAAATAACTATTTACAAAGCCGACAAACTATGCTATAATAATATCGAATTTTAATGAAAAATTAATATTTCACTTTACTTTATATAATAAACGGAAAGGAACACTTCACCAATGGAAAACGATATCAAAAAGGTTTCCTCGGATGCTTTGCTTGAACAGATATTCAGCATCACGCAAAATCTTTACAAAGAAATGTCGCGAACGGACGATGATGCGGAAAACGATCACAGGACTATCTACTGCCTGCTCACCGATCTCGGAAGAACGCTTGTCAACGCCGACCGTGCAAGCTTCTGGAAATGGGATAAGCGCAGTCACTCGCTTTGGACGACCGCAGCTGTCGGCGAGGGCAGGATAACCATTCCCGAGGGAACGGGACTTGTCGGAAAAGCTCTTGAGGAAAAACGTGCGATCGTAACGAATGATCCGTACAATGACCCCGATTTCAACTCTGACGTTGATAAAAAAACAGGTTATGTAACAAAATCTATCCTCGTAATGCCTATCTCCGACTGCAAGGGTGAATTTATCGGCGCATATCAGGCGATAAACAAGCTTGACGGAAACGGCTTTGACCTTGTTGAGGACGTAAAAAGGCTTTCGCTTGCCGCTTTCATCTGCGGAATAACGCTCGAATCGGACAGTTTCCTCGATGATTCGCGTCACGATAAGCTCACCGAGCTGAAAAACCGAATGGGCTTTTACAGTGATTACGGCAAAATATACGAGAAAATGCTCACCGACAACCGAAACCGCAGAGATGTTTCGCTTTTCATCTGCGATATCGACTTTTTCAAAAAGGTCAACGATACATACGGACATAATGCAGGCGACGCTGTTTTAAAGCACGTTGCCGAACATTTCAGAATAAATTCGCGAATTTGCGACGGCGTTTACAGATGGGGCGGCGAGGAATTCATCGTTGTCCTCCCCGACACGGACGCTTCAAAAGCTGCGGAGGCTGCGGAAAGGCTGAGAATCTGCATAATGGATTCTGTCTGCTGCTTTGAGGATCTGAAGATCAAGGTAACGATGAGCTTCGGCGTTACACAGCTTGACCCTGCAATTTCTATCGAAGACAATATCAAGGCTGCCGATGCAAAGCTTTACAAGGCAAAGGAAAGCGGCAGAAACAGAGTAATTTTATAAAAACGGAGGAATCGATCAAATGTCAAAAACAATTCTTGTAACAGGCGGTGCGGCAAGCGGAAAATCAAGATGGGCAGTATCTTACCTTGCGGCCTGCGATTATGTGCTTTATCTGCGCACGGCAGATGAAGTGGACAAAGACACCCTTGGACGAATCGAATACAGCAATAAACATAACTTCGTTGAGTGGGACATAAAAACGCGCATCACAAGCACTCCTGCTGAAAATATCACCGATCACAAATTCGTCATCTTCGACAACCTTGCGGCTTATTCTTCACATATCATCGACCAAATGTGTCCCGACATTTCGGCAATGACGGAAGAACTCAAAAAGGACATCGAAAAGAAGATAATATCCGATATCACGGACATGTACGATCAGATAATGGTCATCGACGGAACGATGATAACCATCACCCTCGAAACGGGCTTCTCCGTTACACCGAATAACAGAGAGCAGGCTGTTTTCAGAGAGATACTCGGAAACGTAAACCAGCGTCTTGCCAATATGTCCAACGAGGTCTATTTGTCGGCAAGCGGAATACAGTTCAAGATAAAGTAAAGGAGAGGCAGAATCATGACATTTGAAGAATTTGTAATGGAAGCCAGAACAATGGGAGCTTCCGATATCCACCTCACAGTCGGCAAACCTACCGTTGTAAGAGTAAACGGTGAACTCAGACCGTTTAAAGACCTTTCCGATGTTGTTGTAAACCGCACTATCCTCTCTATCCTGACCGCAGAACAGGAACAGCTCCTCACAACGGGTCACGACATTGACTTCAGCTTTGAGCTTTCCAACGGAACAAGACAGAGAGTCAACGTTTTCCGTCAGAGCGGCAGACTTGCCTGCTGTATAAGACTTCTCAACGACAATATTCCTACTCTTGAGGCACTCAAAATGCCTAACGTTTTAAGCGAACTTTCCGAGAAGAAGCGCGGTCTTATCCTTGTAACAGGTCCTACGGGTTCGGGTAAATCCACCACCCTCTCCGCAATGGTAGACCATATCAATAAAAACAGAGCCTGCCATATCATCACTATCGAAGACCCGATCGAATATAAGTACGTTCAGGATAAAGCAACTATCCACCAGCGTGAGATCGGCAAAGATGTTCCATCGTTCAGTGCCGCACTCAGAAGCGCACTCCGTGAAGACCCCGATGTTATCCTCGTCGGCGAAATGAGAGATTATGAAACTATCTCCCTCGCAATGACAGCCGCCGAAACGGGACACCTTGTCCTCGGTACGCTCCACACTTCGAGCGCGGCACAGACTATCGACCGTATCATCGATGCCTGCCCTCCCCACGCTCAGGATCAGGTAAGAGCGCAGCTTGCAAATATGTTCCAGGGCGTGATCTGCCAGACTCTCGTTCCGACAGCGGACGGAAACGGCAGAGTCGCCGCACTCGAAATACTTATCGGTACAGATGCGGTAAAGAGCCAGATCAGAGCGAACAAGATACCGCAGATGGAAACCGTAATGCAGTCGGGCGTCCGTCAGGGAATGTGTACCCTCAAAGACAGCCTTGCGAAGCTTTATCAGCGCGGCGTTATCTCCTACGAAACAGCAATGGAATTTGCTCCCGACAAGACAGAAATGGAAAAAGCACTCCGACTTGGAGCAGGTTTTTGATCTAATGCGTAATGCGTAATTCGTAATGCGGAATTATTTGTATTTCGTGAATTTACTGCAAAACACCAAATTTCGTAGAACGGATTCTATTTTCGTTCGGTTAAAAATCTCGCATTTATTGTAATTTTCTGTAGGGGACGGGTTTCCCGTCCCGAATCGCGAAACGATTTTCGGTGTACATAATTTCACAAAAAAACAAAATGTCCCTATTTTTCAACGGGTTTATCCAGTGAAAAATAGGGACATTCGTTTATTGTAGAACGTCTTGCGGCGCGGATTTGACAACCCGTCCACTATGGAATATTTGCAAACAGACGGATATAATACTAAACACCAATAAAACTATAGACAAAAAATCGTCGCATAATCCATATATGCAAGATTATGCTCGATTTTTTGTATAGTTTTTAATTGGTGTTTAGTATAAAATCCACCCCTACGGAATTCGTGACAAATATGCGGAGCTTAAATAATTCCGCATTCCGAATTCCTAATTCCGAATTTTATAAAATCCTGCACTGCATGGCGGAACAGTTATCTTTGTTCCGTTCTGAACCGATATGCCGCCGAATGTATAGATGCTTTCGCCGAGCTTTTCGCCGAAGTCAAATACGACCTCTCTTGCAGCAGGATTGATGATAACGAGTATTTTCTCACTGCCTGCGCTTCTTATATATGCGAGCGGATATTCGTTCTTTTCGGCATAGACGAACTCTATTCCGCCCTTGCTCAGAAGTGCTTCGTGTGCCTGACGTATTGTGATAAGGTGTCGGATCTCGTGCCAGAGCGAATTTTCGTCTGCCATTGAAGCGGCTGCTGTCGGGCGGTCGGAAGCTTCGTCCTGCTTGATATAGAGTTTTTCGGTCGGCGCACTGCTGAAGCCTGCGTTTGTGGAATTATCCCACTGCATAGGCGAACGTGAACCTGTTCTGCCGTAGCCGCCCTCTACTGAAGTGAGGTTTTCGACATATCTCATACCGATCTCATCGCCGTAATAGATGAACGGTGCACCCGGCATTGAAAGCAGAAATGCAAATGCTACTTTAAGGCTGTCGCCGTGGATAGTACGTGCAAGTCTGTCCATATCGTGGTTTCCCGAGGGGATACAGATAAGTCCCTTGCGCTCCGACTTTTCGTAGTTTTCCTTATACTTTGCGACGAACTCTGAGATGTCGCCCTTTCCTCTGTCGGAGAAAAACGGCTCTTCGCAGCGGAAAAGATCGTTGTAGTGCGACGGACCGAAATGGAGCAGGAAATCCATGTGGAATCCGCCCTGAATGGACTTGTCGGGTTCGCCCCATTCGGACACCATAGCCGCATCGGGGAATTCCTTATCAAGGAATCCGCGGACATTCTGCCAGAGCTTTATCGTACCCTTGCTGTCCTCGTCATTTTTCACGAGCGAACCTGCCATATCGACACGGAAGCCGTCGCAGCCCATTCCGAGCCAGAAGCGCATAACATTTTTCATTGCTTCAAGTGTAGCTTTCGGACCGTCTGCATCCATCGGCTGCTGCCAGGGGCGGTCGCAGCGGTAGAAACCGTAATTGAGCGCAGGCTGGTGCGAGAAAAAGTTGACTGCGCATGAACCGTCACGGTCGGAGATGCCTCTTATACAGCCCATTCCCTGCGGTTCTTCCCAAATGCAGTCCGTCCAGACGTAACGGTCGGTAAACTCGTTCTTTTCAGCTTTCATTGACTCCCTGAACCACTTATGCTCAACGCTTGTATGGCCGGGAACGAGGTCAAGAAGAACGTGCATACCGCGCTTATGCGCTTCCTCAAAAACGTGTTTGAGGTCTTCGTTAGTACCATAGCGCGGAGCGGCCTTACAGTAATCGGAAACGTCATAGCCTGCATCTCCGAACGGTGATTCAAAACAGGGGTTTATCCAGATTGCGTTGCAGCCAAGCTCTTTGATATAATCGAGCTTTTCGATGATACCGTTAAAGTCACCGATACCGTCACCGTTCGTATCGTTGAAAGACTGGGGATATATTTCGTAAAAAACTGCGTTATCAAGCCATTTTGACATAGTATTTTCTCCTTTCGCCACAGAGCCGACAGAATTGTTTTATTTTGGAAAGCACATTATTTTGTGTCTTACTATTGATATGATATCACTATTTACAGTTTAATTCAAGTATAATTGCACTCAATTATGATACTATCCTATTATTTTATAGATCAGGTCAAATAAAGACTTTCACTTTTTATTGAAAAAACAGACTTTGTACTAAATACCATTAAAGTATTGAAAAAAGCTGACAAGCTTGCAGCTGTTTATACTAATTTTAAACTGAAAGTGTACAAAATATCGGCGCAGTTTTTTCCTTTATTTTGTTGATGTTTAGTATTATATGGCTGTTTATAGAAGAATGTGGGATTTATTTCGATTCACATAAAAAAACAGGTACTTCCCTCGAAAATACTTTTATTTCTTCCTGTTATGTGTATAATTTAATTGATTTTATTCAAAAAATGTGGTATTAAACTTGGCTTATACCGCTTCACCGCATCAATGTAAAAAAGGGGAATATAACTATGAGTTACAATTATCAATGTGTGGAACAGGAACTTTGCGATGATGTCATCGGAAAATACACTGCTTATGGGGTAAAAAATACTGCGAACAACACCGTGATAAGTGATGTAGGCAATATCGACATTGTGTCTGCGATCGTGAATAAGCTCAACAAATATCAGGTTTTTCCTGTGCATCTTCATGAAGTGATCGAAGATCTTATTTCAGACTGAATCAATATAAATCGAACCGACCGAATTATTTTGCCTTTGCGGTGAAATGATCCGGTCAGAACAATTTGTCTGACCGAAAAAATACAATAAAGTTAGCTTATACTAACTAAAAGAGATACTATTATGTCTGTATTAACAATTATCATTGAATGTCTTATCCTCGCAATACCGTTCTCAATAATGGTTACGGTGCTTCTGAACAAAGACCCCGTAAATATGATAACGGACTATCCGCCCGAAATTCAAGCTGAATATTACAGAAGTCAGGGACTTGAAGCGAAAAAAGAAAAGCTGACCGCAAAGAACTACATAGCTAAAGCGATCTTTATGGTCGTTGCGCTTGCAGTGGTCGTAGGCTTTGCGTATCTTGCAGGGGCGAGATCTTTCCTCGACGGCTTTATTGCGGCAATATGCTACTGCCTTGCGCTCTTTGCATTCGATACATTTATCATTGACTGGATATTCTTTCCGAGAGTAATACTAAACACCAATAAAAAACGGGAAAAAATCTGCGCCGAAATCCTATATATGCGAGATTGTCGGCTTGATTTTTTCCATATTTTAAATGGTGTTTAGTATAAAACGCTGGAGATTGCCCGGCACAGAACACATGGACAAGGAATATGCGCAGAAGTGGTTCCATGTAAAAGACTGCTTCCCGATGATCCCCGTTTTTCTTGCTCTTGCGGTCATCGCAGGACTTATCGTTATGTGGATAAGCTGAATTGCACTTTTATAAAAAACTCCGACCGAATTGTAATACTAAACACCAATAAAACTATAGACAAAAAATCTGCGCAAAAACCATATATCAGAGTTTTGGCTTGATTTTTGTATAGTTTTTAATTGGTGTTTAGAGCCTGTTGACACTATTTGAGCCATGTTACGATACAGGCAATCTGAATGAACGATAGGAAGATCAAATCAAGCTTATCATATCTGGTACACACTTGGCGAAATGCTTTCAGTCATCGAAATAGTCTCTCGATGATATTTCTTTGCTTATATAGGTCTTGATCGTATTCCCAAGGATCCAAACGATTTTTCTTTGGCGGAACCACAGGATCATGCCCGAACGACTGACATAGTTCTCTTGTTTTGTTTCCTTCGTAGGCTCTGTCCATCAGAATTGGAACGCCCGAGTAGCTGCTGCCTATATATTCGATTGAGGTTCTTCCTTGCGGTGCATCGTGGCAGTTTCCTCCGGACAAGTGCATCTCGACAATGACCTTGTCATTTGCGGATACCACGTGAAGCTTGGTGTTCCATCCGCCTTTTGATTTTCCAATGGATTGCTGCCCGTGTTTTTTAAAGCTCCATGTGCATCAGGGTGCAGTTTGCAGGAAGTGCTGTCAAGCGCCTGCACTTCCACCTTGATTGAAATGATCTTTTCCTGCTGCAAAGCACTAAAAACACGCTGTATTACGCCGTTTTCACACCATCTCTTAAATCTTTGGTATATGCTGTTCCATTTGCCGTATTTTTCTGGAAGTGCCCTCCATTTGCACCCGTTTTCGGCGATGTATAAGATAGCATTGATAAACGTGTAATTGTCGATTTTTACGTTTCCGCGCTGAACCGGAAAATGTTTTTCGATTCCGGCGTACTGTTCTTTCGTGATATTCATGCTTATATTATATCACGTTTTCTTGTTAGTGTCAACAGGCTCTAAATGACGGTATTGCCGAAAGAATGGAACACTCTACTGTCGCTGCTGAACGAAATAAAGCGTTTTATGAACTCGGTAAAGTAAGGGGAAACCTTTCCACTGCCGCTGCCAAAGAAGTTATTTTAAGACAAAAACTTATGACCTCTGTGGAGTTTATGTCAGAACAGGACAGGCTTATCAGTGAATACGTTGAAAAATTCTGCAAAATCGACAGGACTGTTCTTATGAATCTATTCAACAGCATAAGATACAGTAAATAAAACAGTGCAGTTGGTTTATCTCTTCCATAGCGCGCAGGTTGGAGGTCAGCGCTTTGCACTTATCACTGATGAGCATAAGCGTTGTTTCGACGGGGCAGGGCGGCAGTTCGGCTTTGTTTATCATAAAAAATCCCTCCAACAGTATATTTTTGAATGTAACATTCGTTTATACTGTTTCAGCACAGAAAAATCTTTTTTTAGGGGGACATTTTTCGCTTGCGGTCATTTCAAAAATATGCTATAATATTTATTGTATTTTTTCAAAGGAGTTTTTTACAATGGATATTAACAAGGTACTCGCCGCTGAATTCAAGCTGCACCGTGAACAGATCGACAACACCGTTTCGCTTATCGATGACGGCAAGACTATCCCTTTTATCGCACGTTACCGCAAGGAGCTGACAGGTTCGCTCGACGATCAGCTTCTTCGTGAAATTTTTGACAGGCTTACATATCTGCGCAACCTTGAAAAGCGCAAGGAGGAAATTTCTTCTTCCATTGAAGATCAGGGAAAAATGACCGAAGAACTTACCGCTGCTATTTCTGCCGCCGCTACACTCGTCGAAGTCGAAGATATATACCGTCCGTTCAAGCCGAAGAGAAAGACCAGGGCTTCTGTCGCCCGTGAAAAGGGACTTGAAACGCTCGCTGCTTTCCTTATGCTCCAGCAGGAAAAGGCTGACCCGAAGGTCGAAGCTGAAAAGTTCGTCAATGCCGAAAAGGGCATTGAAACCGTTGATGATGCACTTCAGGGCGCAATGGATATCATCGCCGAGGACGTTTCCGATGATGCTGAACTCAGAAAAGCACTCCGCAGCATCTTCTCCAAGCAGGGTATAATTTCGTCCGAAGCCGCTGACCCGGAAGAGGAAACGGTTTATAAGAACTATTACGAGTTTTCCGAACCCGTTTCAAAGATCGCAGGTCACCGTATCCTTGCACTTGACAGAGGTGAGCGTGAGGACAAGCTCAAAGTCAGCGTTGACATTCCGGAGAGCGTAGGCGAAAACGCTGTCTGCGGAAAGTATGTGAAAAATCAGTCTGCCTGCGCAGAATATGTGAAAAACGCCTGCACAGACGGCTACAAGCGTCTTATTTACCCGTCTATCGAACGTGAGATACGCTCCGAGCTTACCGAAAAGGCGGACGAATCTGCGATAAAGGTCTTTGCATCGAATCTTCGTCAGCTTATTATGCAGCCGCCCGTGAAAAACAGCGTTGCGCTCGGACTTGACCCCGGTTACAGAACGGGCTGTAAGCTTGCAGTTGTTGACGGAACAGGAAAAGTCCTCGATACGGGCGTTGCCTACATCACAACGGGCGAACAGCGCAAGATCGAACAGGGCAAGGTACTTGTGAAAAACCTTATCCAAAAACACGGCGTTTCGATAATCGCTATCGGAAACGGAACAGCTTCGCGCGAATCGGAAGCGTTCGTTGCCGAACTTATAAAGGAAATTCCGCAGAAAGTTTCGTATATGGTCGTTTCCGAAGCAGGTGCATCCGTCTACTCTGCATCAAAGCTTGCGGCTGAGGAATTCCCCGAGTATGATGTTTCGCTCCGAAGCGCAGTTTCGATAGCAAGACGACTTCAGGATCCGCTTGCCGAGCTTGTAAAGATCGACCCGAAAGCTATCGGCGTTGGTCAGTATCAGCACGATATGCCGAAAGCCCGTCTTGATGAAGCTCTCACGGGCGTTGTCGAGGACTGCGTAAACAGCGTCGGCGTTGACCTTAATACAGCTTCTCACTCGCTTCTTTCGTATGTATCGGGAATAAACGCAACTATCGCGAAAAATATCGTTTCCTACCGCGAAGAGAACGGCTCGTTCACCGACAGAAAACAGCTTTTGAAAGTTGCAAAGCTCGGTCCGAAAGCATTTGAGCAGTGCGCAGGCTTTTTGAGAGTCCGTGACGGAAAAGATCCGCTCGATAATACAGCCGTCCACCCTGAAAGCTACGAAGCCGCAAAGAAGATAATCGCAGAGTGCGGTTTTGAGGTAGCAGACCTCGGCGATGGAAAAATGTCCGATATCTCCGCCGCCGCAAAGAAGATAGGCGTTGCAAAAGTCGCAGACAACGCAGGCATCGGTATCCCGACCGTAAATGATATACTTAAAGAGCTTGAAAAGCCGGGACGTGACCCACGTGATGAGCTTCCCCCACCGCTTATGAGAAGCGGCGACATAATGGAGCTGAAAGACCTCAAACCGGGAATGGAGCTTATGGGAACAGTCAGAAACGTTATCGACTTCGGCTGTTTCGTTGATATCGGCGTACACGAGGACGGACTTGTGCATATCTCGCAGATATGCGACAGATACATCAAGCACCCTCTCGAAGCCGTAAAGGTCGGAGAAGTCGTAAAGGTGAAAGTTCTTGATGTTGACGTAAAGAGAAAGAGAATTTCGCTCACAATGAAACTTTAAATTAATGCGTAATGCGGAATTATTTTTGCTCCGTAAATTTACCGCAAACCACCGATTTTCGTAGGTGCGGATTCCATATCCGCCCGATGCAAAACCCGTATTTTAGGCTAACTCTCCGTAGGGAACGGTTCCCGTCCTGAATCGCATTAATGATTTTCAACATATAAATTTTTTGCAAAGAAAACGCCCCTGTTTTCAACGGTTTTTATCCGATGAAAACAGGGGTGTTTTCTTTGTAAATAATTGTTGCCGAAAAATCGCTTCGCGATTCGGGACGGGCGGCCCGTCCCCTACAGAAATTGGTGTTTTGCAGAAAATTCGCGGAGCAAAATAATTACGCATTACGAATTACGCATTACGCATTAAATTCACGCTGTGAGCGAAGCTGTGTAAAGCTTGTAATAATCGCCCTTTTTTGCGATAAGCTCGTCATGTGTTCCGCACTCGGTTATGCCCTTATTGGAAACATACATTATCTTATCGCAGTTTCTTATCGTTGAAAGTCTGTGCGCGATGATGAACGATGTTCTGCCCTCAAGCAGGATATCAAGTCCGTCCTGCAAAAGCTTTTCCGTTTTTGCGTCTATCGCGGAGGTAGCTTCATCGAGAATAAGTATCTTCGGGTCGCTCAGAAGCGTTCTTGCAAATGCGATAAGCTGTCTTTGACCCTGCGAGAGAGATGCGCCGCGTTCGATTATCGGTGCGGAAAGTCCTCCCATATTTTCGATGAACTCTTCCGCACGGACGGTTTTTATTGCGCGCTTTATTTCGTCCGAGGTCGCGTCAAGCTTGCCGTAGCGGATATTGTCCTCAACTGTGCCGCTGAAAATTACGCTGTCCTGAAGCATTATGCCCATCTGCGAACGGAGCGATTTCAATGTGACTTCGGAGATATCATGACCGTCGATCAGCACTCTGCCGCTCGTTGTATCGTAGAAACGTGAGATAAGGTTGACAATAGTTGTCTTGCCTGCGCCTGTCGGACCAACGAGAGCAACGCTTTCCCCTGCTTTGATGTCGAACGAAAGGTCGTGGAGTATCTCCGCGCTTTCGTCATAAGAGAAGCAGACCTTATCGAACTTGACATTGCCCTTGATCTCGGGCATTTCGGAAGCATTTTCCTTATCCTTGACAGTAACGGGTTCGTCCATTGTTTCAAAAATTCTTTCGAGGTAGGAAACGCCGTTGACGAAGTTATTGAAAAGGTTGGAGAGGTTCATTATCGGCTGCCAGAATCGCGATGCATAGCCTCCCATTGCGACGATAGTACCGAGCGAGATGTTCGCAGGACCTATCACGAGCAGACCGCAGAAATAGATCGCCGCCGAGATCACTGCCGAAATAGTATCGACAGACGGCCACAAAAGGTTATTGTATGTAACGGCTTTCATCCATTTTTCGCGGTAGGCTTCGGAAAGTCCCTGATAAATTTCGGCATTTTCTTCTTCACGGACGAAAAGCTGCGTTACCTTTGCGCCGACAAGTCCCTCGTGGAGATATGCATTGAGGTTGGAGCTTTTGTTGTTTACCTCCTGCCAAGCCTTGCGCTGACGCTTTTTTATAAGTCCGATGATAAGAGCAAGCAACGGAACGCCCGTCATTATAACGAGAGCCATCTGCCAGTGCATTATGAACATAAAAATTACGATGAATACAAGGTTGAAAATTTCAAGCACAAAGTTGATTATTCCGTTGGAAAGAATATCCGAAACGCTGTTTACATAGTTGATAACACGTACGAGAATTTTTCCGTGCGGACGGCTGTCGTAATACTCGAACGATAGCCTTTGAAGATGCTCGAAAAGGTCGGTTCTTATGTCAAAGATGATATCCTGACCTACTGCGGTCATTATCCTTGAACGTATCGTTGCGAAAATTACGCTGACGAGTATAGTTATCGTGAGCAGGACAGCCATTAAGATAAGCTGTGGGATATTCTTGTTCGGGATAGAATTATCGAGCGCATACTGCGTAATAACGGGAGAAAAAAGTCCGATTATTACAGACGCCGCGGAGAGCGAAAGCGCAAGTATCATCTTTTTCCGATATTTTTTTACATAGACAAGCGCACGTTTAAGATGTCGGAAGTCAAAAGGGGTTTCAAGAGTTTCATCAACGTCGAATTTATTTCTTGCCATTTAAACCGCCTCCTTTTCGTCACCGTTCTGGAGCGTGTAAATTTCGTAATAATAGCCGTTTTTGTCCTGCATAAGCTCATCGTGAGTGCCGAACTGTGCAACTTTGCCGTCCTTGATTATCATGATCCTGTCTGCGTTCTTGGCAGAAGAAGTTCTCTGCGCGACGATAAGCTTTGTGCAGTTGAAATCAAGGTTTTTGAGGTTGTGCTGTATCTGACGCTCGGTTTCGGTATCAACTGCCGAAGTCGTATCGTCAAGGATAAGGATAGCAGGCTGCATTGCAAGAGCTCTTGCGAGAGAAATTCTCTGCTTCTGACCGCCCGAAAGACCGACACCGCGTTCGCCGACTATCGTATCATAGCCTTCCGAAAGCTTTGAAGCGAATTCGTCCGCATCGGCAAGCTTTGCATATTTTTTCACTTCGTCAAGCGGCATATCGGAGTCGTAGAAAGCGATGTTGCCCTCGATAGTATCCGACCAAAGCAGAACGTCCTGCATCGCAACGCCGATATTCTTTCTCAGGTCGTGGAGCCTGCGGTAACGGACATTCACGCCGTCAACGAGAACTTCGCCCGAGGTCGCATCATAGCATCTGGGGATAAGGTTGATAAGGCTTGTTTTGCCAGAACCCGTTTCGCCCATAATTGCGACAGTTTCGCCTGCGTTTATCTTGAAGCTGATGTGCGAAAGCACCTCTTTGCCCTCGTCATAGCCGAAGCTTACATCGCGGAATTCGATCTCGCCGTTGAGTCTGCCGTTCGTATCAACTGCATCTGCGCGGTCGGTGATGAGCGGACGGGAGTAGTAAACTTCGATTATCTTATTTGCCGAAGCGAGAAAATGCTGGAAGTCATTGATGAGCGCACCGACATTTCTCATCGGATTGGAAAGCGTCCAGATAAGTCCGCTGAACGCAACATATACGCCCATTGTAATTCTGCTGTTGATGACGAAGATACCGCCGACAATGAGCAGAACAACGGAGAGAGCCTGTGCAAGCGTTTCGATATACGGGAAGAAAGTGAGCCAGGTGAATGCAGCATCCTTGTTTGAAGCTGAATATTCGCTGTTCTTCTTACCGAATTTGTCTATTTCGTAGTCCTCTCTTGCAAAAGCACGGACAACTCGGTTTCCTGCGATATTTTCCTCTGCGGCGGAGTTGAGCTTCGACATTCTCTCACGGAGGTCAACATACTTAGGGCCTACTTTGTCACGGAAAATGTTTGAGATGATGAAGATAAGCGGAGTAAGTGCGATAAGGCTTACTGCAAGTATCGGGTCAAGACAGAGAAAATACACCACCGTTGTGATATAAAGTGCCATACTTTCAACGAACGTCTTGATTATCCATGCAACAGTGTGGCGAACCATATCAAGGTCGCCCGAAAGTCTTGTCATAAGGTCGCCCGTTGAGTGCTTGTCGTAAAAAGACATATCCTGACACTCGGCGTTCTTGAAAAGGAAGCTTCTTATCTTTGACAACATACCCTGCGAACAGGTTTCAAATAGCATATTCGATGTGAACTGCATAATTGCCCTGAGAAGCGTAAAACCGATAATGCAGCAGCAAAGACCGATCAGCAGACCTTTTTTCGTTTCGATATTTTCGGCAGCGTTGTCGTTATAGATGAAAATATCGACTATCTTGCTCGCAAAGGTCGGATTAAGTATGTACATTATCTGACACACGACCGTAATGCAGAGCGCAAGGATATACCGCTTTCGGTAACCCTTTAAATTTTCCCATATCCATTTGATCTGGAACATCAGAACAGCCTCCCTTCAACCGTCCAAAAATCCTATTGTTTTCTGAAACGTCCTGTAAATCGTTTTCAGCATCTTTGTGTATTATAAGCTTTATAAATCATTTTTTAAAAGGGTAAAAAATAAACTTAGTCCGTCTTTTATACGGGAAAAACATGTATAATTTTTTAACAAAGAAAACAATAGCGGTCTGTACCCAAATAACGGTACAGACCGCAAAACAGCTTAAACGATTGAGATTGTGTGCCTGCTTGATTTTATCAAAAGTAGACAATTTGCGATTTATTGAATCATCACTTTAGTTAGCATCATAGAACACGCGGTAGTTCTTTTCCGAATGGGAGTAAACACTCATAACAAGTCCGATGCTTATAAACATACTTATCATCGAAGTACCGCCCTGACTGATGAACGGGAGCGGAACGCCGATAACTGGCATTACAACGAGAACCATTCCTATATTGAGTATGCAGTGGACGAATATCATCGCGAAAACACCGATGCAGATGTTTCTTCCAAGCTCGTCCTTGGCGATAGTTCCGTCAGCAACGATCTTCAGGCAGACATAAGCCAGCACTGCAACGAGAGCAATACAGCCGATAAACCCAAAGCACTGACCCACGAATGTAAAGATGAAGTCGTTCTGCACATACGGCACGGGGACATATTCGTCAGCGTGAAGTCCTTTTCCGAAAAGCTGACCCGAACCGAGTGCAAGCCTGCCCCAATACTGCTGATAGAAAATATCGGCATACTGCGGGTCATTGATAGGGTCTTCCTGAAACAGAACGAGGAAACGGTTCTTCTGATGAGGCTGCATGACCTTTTCCCATATAAACCATATCCCGAACGGTGCGGCGATAAGAACAGGCAGAATATACTTCCACGAAATCCCTGCGGCAAATATCATAAATGCGAATATCATAAGGAAAACGATACCAGTTCCGTCGTCGCCCTGCAATATAACGAGCAGAACCGGTATCGCGCCGTGAATACAGAGCAGCACCACATTCAGAAAGTGATTGATGTTGTCCTTTACCTTGTCGAGATGCACGGCAAAGGTCATTATGAAGGCAATTTTGAGGAACTCGGACGGCTGCATTGTTGTAAATCCAATATCTATCCAGGCTCGGTCGTCAACGCCCTCATGCGGCTGATAACCGAGCGAAGTGAACGTCAGCATCGTCAGTCCCAGACACAGCGGCGCATACAAAAACCACAGTTTTGTGAACCAATGATAATCCAGCCCAGACATTATCAGTGCTATCGCCGCACCCATACAGGAGGCGATGAACTGTATCTTATACATACTTGTTTCCTTTGAAGTAACGCCGTTCGTGACGAGCGTATACATCATCAGCACGGAAAGCGCCGCCAGACCACATACCGCAATGAACAATCCCTTGTCCAGCTTGCGGAAATACCTCACCACAGCGCCGAATATCGTCTTTATCATAATAAAAATCCTTTATTGTCACAATTTTTGCATAGTCACAACTATTCTATTATATTATACAACAGAATTTACGGCTTTTCAATAGGTAATCCGCAAAACCTGAAATTTTAACTTGACCCCAATAACTTTTTCCTCACCCGAACGGCGGCTTTACATAATATATATCAAAAGGAGATGAGATAATGAAAACATATTTCTTGGGCGGAAGCTCGCCGAGCGGATTTTCACCTGCATTCGGGGACGTTATTTCCGACACCGACAGCTTCACCTACATAATCAAGGGTGGTCCGGGTACGGGAAAATCCTCACTTATGAAAAAGCTTCTTGCCGAATTTGCCGATGATGAAAACGAGCTGTACCTATGCTCGTCCGACCCCGACTCTGCCGATATGGTCGTGCTGAAAAAACAGAAAGTGAACCTTGTTGACGGAACTGCTCCGCACGTCTGCGACCCCGAGTACCCGGGCGCGGTGCAGGAAATAGTCAATATGGGCGATTGTTGGGACGGTGATAAGCTTCGTACCCGCAAAGAAGAGCTTATCGCGGCTGACAGCGAATACAGGCAGTTTCACGCGCGCTGCCGAAAATGCCTTGCTGCGGCTGCCGCTGTTCTCGCCGATACGAGAGCTATCTCGGACAGCGCACTCAATCTGCCGAAGCTTGACGGATTTATTAAACGGCTTGCGAAGAAAATTCTTCCGTCTAAACCGCTCGGTGAGGGAAAGCTCGTATGCCGCAGGATATCTGCCGTCACGCCGAAAGGCTACCTCACACTTATCCCCGAGGGTGACACGATATATCTTCTCGGAGATGATTTTTACAGCGGTTCTGAATATTTTCTGCGCAGTTTTGCTTCGCTCGCCGTGAAAAAAGGTCTGACCGCCGAAGTGAGCGTCTGCACTGTACACGCCGATGAATTTTTCGAGCATCTTCGCATACCCGAGCTTTCGCTCTCGTTTATTTCCTCGAATCCGATAAACAAAACTGCCCCTGCCGAGAAAATTTTCGTCAATTTTGATCGCTTTTACGATAAGCAGATGCTTTTTGCACGAAAAAACCGTCTGAAATTCAACAAGGCTGCGGCAAATGATCTTGTTGATGAAGCTGTCACTGCACTGAAAAATGCCAAGGCTGCACATGATGAACTGGAAAAATTCTATATTGATGCGGTCGATTTTTCAAAAGCAGAAAAAATTTACAAAACGCTTTGCAAAAAGATAAGGAATAATTAAGGCAACTGCGCAAATGATAAAGAAAACGTCGGAAATTCCGGAGAGAATTCCGCAAAAAAAGAAAAGGAAATGTTAAAATGGAAATCCTGAAAATAATCATAACATCTGCCGTTTCGCTGCTCGTGCTGTTTCTGCTGACAAAACTCATGGGCAGCAAGCAGGTGTCACAGCTGAATATGTTCGACTATATCGTCGGCATTTCCATAGGCTCTATTGCCGCGGAAATGGCGACCGAGCTTGATACGCCGATAAATTCGCTGACCGCAATGATCGTCTACGGTCTTATCGCGGCGGCAGTGTCGCTTATTTCGCAGAAGTCGATCGGAGCGCGTAAAGTTCTGACGGGAAAGCCGCTTATCCTGCTCAACAACGGAAAATTCAACCGCGAAAATATGAAAAAAACACGTATGGATCTGAACGACTTCCTTATGCAGTGCCGCTCGCAGGGATATTTTGACATAAGCCAGATACAGACGGCTGTAATGGAGTTCAACGGCAGTCTGAGCATTCTTCCCATAGCTGCAAATCGTCCCCTCACTCCGCAGGATATGAGCCTTGCCCCTCAGCAGGAGTATATGACGACTGCAATAATTCAGGACGGCGTTATAATCGAGGACAACCTCAAGCACACGGGCAACAATTATATCTGGCTCAAAAAGCAGCTTTCTGAGCAGGGTCACAAAGCTCCCGAAGACGTTTTTCTCGCCGTCTGCGACAGCAATAATAAGCTGACGATATATGAGAGCGAAAACTGACCACTTTATAATGCGTAATTCGTAATGCGTAATGCATAATACTAAACACCAATAAAATACAGGAAATAATCTGCGCCGAAATCCAATATAAACCTGTTAATACTAAACACCAATTAAAAACTACACAAAAAATCAAGCAAAAACTCTGATATATGGATTTTGCGCAGATTTTTTGTCTATAGTTTTATTGGTGTTTGGTATAATTCTTAGCTTATCAAAAAACGTTACTGCCATATTAGTGACAGTAACGTTTCAGCTTGTTGAAAAAGGTTAATACATTTGTACGAAATAAACAGAGCAATTATCGCCGGTACGACCCACACACAAACAGTTATTTTTTTGGCTATGCTTTTATTCATAAAAATATCCTCCCATTATTCAAACACCCAAGTCGGAAGCCATTCGAGCCAATGCACATATCCCCTGTCCGACGCCGTTCCCGAGATAACGGGAAAGAACATTACGAACAGTGCTAAAGAAGCGCACAAAAGCACTGCTCCGTTTCGCATCGGCTTTTTCATTCGCATAAGGCATGCGCATATCATCGGGCAGAAAAGCGTTATGCAGGCGAAATACTGGTAGATGAACACCGTTCTGTGAATGAACAGCCACGGCATAAGCATTGACAAAAACGCAATAACAAGCACTCTTGACGTTTTGCTTTTTTTCACTCGCCAAAGATAAAAATTATGCAGGAACGCCGCCAAGCCGATCAAGAGTATCAGCGGATTTCCGAGAGTTGCGACCGTGCTTATACGATCGTCCGCAGTAATTTTGCACGAATCGAGAAGCGGCTGTTTGTCGATGAGCCACTCATACCACTCTGACGAATACGGGTGAGAGGCCTTTGCTCCCGAGTGATAGGAAAGCATATACGCAGAGTTTGAAACAGCGTGTTCGATAAAGCTTTTATCCGTATAAACTTCGCTGAACTGAATGTACGAAAGGCTGTAAACTGCGGCAGGAATGATAATAAACGAAACAACGCACACTGCGAACAGCTTTGAAAGCAGGGGGATATTCCTCATCACACCCCCGTTTTCCGCGCATTTTTCTAATACATCTGCGAAGAATATCACAGCTATCCCGACCGCAGCATAAACGCCTGTCCACTTTGTCGAAACGGCAAGCGCAGTTGATATTCCGCAGAGGAGAAGCCAAACATACTGCCTTGACAGCGTTTTCTCCTGCGTGAAGCAGTACATAAAATAAAACATCATCAGTATAAAAAGTGCCGCGATCATGTCTATCGTTGCGATCCTCGAAAGCGTGTAATGCATAAATTCCGTGCAGAAAAGCGCCGCTCCTATGAAAGCGATATACGTTTTCCCCGAGATCTTTCGGCAGAAAAGATACATCAGCGGTACAGTCAGCGTTCCGCATACAGCTGAAGCAAACCTCCGGCCGAACGGCGTCATTCCGAACGCCGCGATCCCGAGCGAAATTATCGTTTTTCCGAGCGGAGGGTGAGTATTTTCATATATCGGCAGGTCGTTCAGAAATTCATAAGCCGTTCTGCCGTGGTAAATTTCATCGAACATCATTCCATAATAGTATGAATCAAATTCAGGGAAAAGTGTTTGCTCATCAAAAAGCTCGGGGTATTCATTGCTGTTGATCGGCAGTATCACATTTCCGTCCATACCGACAACGACAAGCTCATTGATATAGTATTCCTCCGACTTGGTGAAAACAATGCCGATATAACGCGTATTCCAGCTCATCGGAACGCTGTTCCAGCTGTAAGCAGTTTTCAGCTTCGCTTCTTTTTCGACCAATAGCCACTCATCCGTAACTTCGTTGAAAACGGACAGCGCGATATCCGCACCGCTTCTTCGTCCGAGAAAAAATTCAATGTGTGATACATCCGTATATTCGCCGAGGTCGAGGATCATCTCCTTATTTTCACCCGAAAAACTCATCTGCGTTTGCGGAGCTTCAAAACTTCCAAGCTGAAAGAAAACAGCCGCCGCATAAACCGCCGTCAAAACGAGCATCAGAATAATATCTTTTGCACCGAATTTTTCACAGACTGAAACAACAGAAGTTTTGATGTTTGTTTTTTCAGTGTTTTTTCTGCCATTTATCCGGAATTTCTTTTTGACCGCAAGAAATGCGGCAGAGATCAAAGCAATAATTCCTGCCGAAATAAGTATCGCGAAGCATTTTTCGCGAAAATTTACAATCAAAAGTACAAGATAAATTCCACACGTCAGCAAAATATACACGTTGAGCAAATGTAAATCTGTCCGACCGCGCTTTTTCACGGAATAATATGTAAAAGCAAGCACTGACGCGGCAAAAAGCGAAGCCAAAACAAGCCGCAACTCACCGCTCGCCGTCCCGACAACAGAAAGCGGTGCGAACATATAAAGTGCCGCCGCAGTTTTGCCTGCTTTTTCGCCTGATTTCTTGTAAAAAGCGAGAGAAAAAGCCGCAAGTATGAACGTATCAGCCGCAAATGCGATGTAATTTTCTGCCGTCCTGTTTTCTGTCATAAAAAGAGGGCAAAGCCTTGTCAGAGCAAAGAAAACTGCTATTTCAAATGCTGTATACCCATTGAAAATGCCGCTGTCAAGCTTTTTCTTCAGCAGGGAAAAATATATTATGCACGCGATGCCCGTGTAAGCAAAGACTGATATCAAAACGCTCCCCTCCTTTTCCGACAAAGATCTTTTTTACAAGTATATCACATTTATGAACAAAAGACAATATATTTTTTAAAACTATATTGACAAAATAAACGTATTACTTTATAATTTCTATAAGAAAGGTCGTAAAAAAATGATACCTGTTTTATATATAGTAGTCCCCTGTTTTAATGAAGAAGCCGTCCTGCCGCTGACATCGGCAGGGTTTCTCGGCAAGCTCATTTCGCTTATCAAAAAGAATAAGATCAGTCCGGAGAGCAAAGTTTTTTTCGTTGATGACGGAAGTACGGACGGCACTTGGCTGCTGATAAAAAATCTGTCGGAGCAGGACGAACACTTCTGCGGAATAAGCCTCAGCCGAAACTGCGGACATCAGAACGCGCTTTTTGCAGGGCTTATGGAAGCACGGGAACACTGCGATATCACTATCTCAATAGACTGCGACGGGCAGGACGATATTTCTGCCGCCGAAAAAATGGTCGATGAGTATCTGAACGGTTCGGAGGTCGTTTATGGCGTGAGAAACAGCCGTGACAGTGACACTTTTTTTAAGCGTTTCACCGCCGAAAGCTTTTACAAACTGCTCGGAACGATGGGCGCAGAGGTCGTTTTCAACCATGCCGATTACAGACTTGTTTCATCAAAAGTGCTTGACGGACTTTCGCAGTTTCACGAGAAAAATCTCTATCTTCGTGGAATTTTCCCCCTTATCGGTTTTAAGAGCAGCACCGTGGAGTATCAGCGTCATGAACGGCTTGCAGGAAAAACGCACTATCCCCTGCGAAAAATGGCGGCACTCGCAGTTGACGGCGTGACGAGCCTTAGCGTAAAACCGCTCCGAATTATTACCGTGCTTGGGCTTATCATCTCGGTCATAAGCTTCATCGGTACTATCTGGGCATTCGTTATGCACTGCATCGGCTCGACCGTTGACGGCTGGGCAAGCGTTACATGTATCGTCTGCTTTCTTGGAGGGATACAGCTCGTGAGCCTTGGCGTTATCGGCGAATATATCGGCAAAATTTATATGGAAGTCAAAGGTCGCCCACGCTACATAATTTCCGAACGCACAAACGAAAAATCGACTATACACAAATAGAAAACGGCAGCTGCCCGAACATGGATAGCTGCCGTTTTTTATAGATTTATTCGATCTCAATATGGAAATTCGCCGAAATTTCAGGCAGCGGCAGACGGTATTTCTCCGCAAGCGCAGGACCGCAGGAATTTGAGCCTACTCCTGCCATTTGGCTGTCGATGCAGACAACACTGCTTCTGCACTTTTCAAGCTCAAAATTATGCTTCTTTTCCGCAAGCTCCTCCTCGGTATATTCCGAAGCATTGAACGAAAAATTGTTGTCGGAAGTGAACTTAACGCTCGTTTCTCCGTCCGAAATGAGCATATATTTGCAGCCGAAATGCGAGCCGTTTTCCTGCGGACGAATATAATCCTCGTGCAGTTCGGCGACCGAAGCCGTGAAATTTCCGATATAGTCGGCGCGGTGCTTGTCGCAGTAGCTTTCGTATGGGCCATAGCCAAAATAGTCAACTCTGTCGAATTCTCTCGGCATAAAAAGTCTTATTCCGAAACGCGGCAGGAACGTGACCTTATTTGAGAACTCTGTATCACACTTTATGTCAAGGCCGTCTGCGGAAACGAGATACTTCACGTCCATATATGCGAACGGCTGATGAATACTCCAGCCGAACGACTGGCGAAGCGAAATTTCTGCGCCGTCAGCAGTTTTTCCGACAGTCACGCCGTAGTTTCTGACCGTATGGTCATTGAGGTGCGCTCTGTACCAGTCGGCTTTCATAACATCATTGTCAACGGGCGCACGGAAGAAGTTGAAATACAGCGGCTTTTCAAGCAATTCTTTTCCGCTGACTTTTATCGAATCGAACGCCGACAGACGCTTATTGAAGCGATAGGAAATTTCGCCGACATTGATTTTTACGGAAAAAATTTCGTCCTCAATGTTTACATCGGCAGAACTTTTCGGCTTTTCCGAAAGCTTTGTTTCATCGCAAAGCTTCAACTGGTCGAAGCAGACTTCATAACCCTTTTCGCAGTAAAGCGTGTCCGTCTTTGCCGTAAAGATGAAGCGGATATAGCTTTCATCAGTGCGATTTTCGGCGGCTTCGGGGACAGAAATTTCAGCTGTTCCCCTTGGCGAAAGCGTGAAATCGACCTTGCCCGATGCCGAAACGCCGCCGTCAAATGTTATCTCATAGCGGCAGTCGAAAAGCTCGTCAGCCTTGGAAAAATCAAGGTAGCTTCTGAAGATGAATTTTCCGTCAGCTTCGCCCTTTTCAACACGAACGGGACGATAGACCTGCTTCACTTCGAGCAGACCCGTGTGCGGCGTCCTGTCGGGATAGGTCAGCGCATCCATGCAGAAGTTGCCATCATTGTGCTTTTCGCCGAAATCTCCGCCATAGCCATACTTCGGCTTTCCGTCAGCAGTTGTCCCGAGGATACAAGCGTGGTCGCTCCATTCCCACACAAAGCCGCCGATGAAGCGATCGTTCGAATAGAATGTTTCGTGATAATCTTCAAGGTCGCCTGGGCCGTTTCCCATTGCGTGGCAGTATTCGCAAAGCACGAACGGGCGGTGTTCGTCCTTGTTGTCAAGGAAGCCTTTCATTCCGTTTATGTCCCAGTACATTCCCGAAACAACGTCAAGAACATCGAGCGGAGTTTCGTCAAGTCGGTGAGTGCTTTCGTAATGCACAAGCCTTGTATCATCGAGCGATTTTACAAGCTTCGCAGAAGCAAGCATATTTTCGCCGTAGCCGCTCTCATTTCCGAGCGACCAGAACACAACGCACGGGCGGTTTATGTCACGCTTCACAAGCGATTCCGCGCGGTCGCAGATCGCCGTCCTGAAACGCTCATCGCAGGCAAGCATCGCAATTCCGCAGTAGCTGTTTTCTGCGCTCCATTTGAAGTCGTTGTAGACCTCAACACAGCCATGCGACTCCATATCCGCTTCATCGATAACGTAAAGTCCGTACTCGTCGCAAAGCTGACAGAACAGCGGTGAATTCGGGTAATGCGAAGTCCTCACAGCATTGATATTATGCCTTTTCATAAGAATTATATCTTTTTTCATCTGTTCGTATGAGGCATAGTAACCCGTTTCAGGGCAGCTGTCGTGACGGTTCACGCCGAGAAATTTTACAGCCCTGCCGTTGATATTCATAACGCCGTCACGAACGCAGACGTTCCTGAAACCAACTTTTTCGCCTATCGTTTCTTCGCCTGCATTGATTTTCAGCGAGTAAAGATATGGCGTTTCAGCCGACCAAAGCTTGGGAGCATCAACTTCAATGCTGACCGTTTCACCGTCATTGGCGGAGAACTCCGAAAGCTTTTTTTCGCCGTCATAAAGCTCGGATTCAACGTCACAGCCGTAAGGTGTGAAAATAAGCTTTGCAGATGAATTATCGTCCGACAGTTCGGTTTTTACAATGTAATTTTCAAGCCGCTTTTCGGGGCGTGAGAGGACATAAACATCGCGGAAAATCCCCGATAATCTGAACTTGTCCTGATCTTCGAGATATGTTCCGTCACACCATTTCAGAACTGCCGCAGTTATGAAATTTTCGCCCTCGTGCAGAAGCGAAGTTATATCGAACTCCGAAGTGCTGTGCGAAACCTGCGAATAGCCTGCAAACTCGCCGTTGATATAGAGGTAAATACAGCTGTCAACGCCCTCAAAAACGAGAATTTTTCTCATTCCGTCTGATTTATGATCATAGCTTCGGCTGTAAACTCCGACGGGGATATCATCGGGGACAAACGGCGGATCGAACGGTATCGGGTAGCAGACGTTGGTGTACTGCGGCTTGTCATAGCCGTGCAGCTGCCAGTTTGACGGAACGGGTATCGTTCCGGTGAACGGCGCAGAAACAAAATCGTCCTCCAGATCGATGATGCTGTCATAAAAGCGGAAGTTCCATTCGCCGTTGAGAAGTTCAAAACGCTCCGACTTTTCCCTGCTTTCAAACGGATTTTGCGCCTTTGCAAATGGGATAAAGTAGCAATGCTTTTCAAGCGTTCCGATATGGAGCTGCTGCGGATCTTCATGGTATATCATTCTGCTTTTGGGTGAGCCTTTTGCGGAGATTTTTTCAATATTCATATTATGACCTTTCCTTTCGCTGTATATTGTTACAGTAATTATATATCGTATTGACTTTGCTGTCAATAAATGATATTATAAAAATATAACAATATGAATATGGAGTGAAAATATTTTGTTTTTCTGTGACTACCCTATCCTGCGCGATGAAAAGGAGCTTCCGCTGTTTCTTCTGAATATGGGACAGCAGCATTGTCAGGATCATATCGTACGAGAGGAAGGCTTCACCGATCCACAGATACTTTACTGCACAAAGGGCAGCGGAACTCTGCTCATCGATGGCGAAACTCATATTATCCCACCCGGCACAGCCATGTTCCTGCCTGCATTTTATCCGCACGAATACTTTCCGAACGAGGATATATGGGATATACATTGGATAGTCCCATCGGGTTATGCTTCGGACGATATTCTGCGGCATTTCGGATTGACAGAACCAAGTATTTTTCCTCTTTCGGAAACGAAAACACTTGAACATATCTTCCGAAAAATGCACGAAGCCCTCCGTGCGGATTCCGTTTTCGGAAACTACCGTGCGTCAGGCTTCTTGTACGATTTTCTTATTGAATTTTATCGTCTGATATCCGCCGAAACGGCTTCGGGTGCGCCGAATTCCGCACTGATGAAAGCCGTTGACTATATCAATTTCAACTTTTCCTCGGAAATAACTATGGACGATCTTTGCGCCGTTTCGGGCGTTTCAAAGCAGTATCTCTGCCTGCTTTTCAAGAATACTTTAGCTTCACGTCCAATGGAGTACATCGCAAAACGCCGGATACAAGCCGCTAAGGAGCTTCTTATCAGTACGGACAAAGGCATTGAAGACATTTCCGAAGAGGTCGGCTTCTGCACGGCAAGTTATTTCTGCAAGCTTTTCAAGCGTTATGAGGGGATCACTCCGTCAGCGTTCAGGCGTTCATAACTGCACTTGTTCAGACTTCATTTTTCCGAAAATTCTTCCGACCAAAACAAAAATGACCGTTCCTGCCGCTATTTGCAAAGGGTATGTGATAACAGCTTCTTCAGGTATGAGAAACGCCAGCACGGACAGTGCCGCAGCAGGCGGAACGAACAGCTTTGCCGACTTCATAATTATGCATACAATGAGCATAGTCACCCCTGCCGCAGCGAACATTTTCCAGCCGAGCAGTGTGAAAACGGACCTGCACACCGCCCCGACAAGCGCACAGCCTGCTATTAAAAGCGTTATCGCAACAGGCTTTTTCCGCACCGCAGAATCCTTTCGGCAAAACTCGGTGAATGCGACAAGAAGCGGCGGTGCGACAGCAAATCCAAACCCCGTTCCAACAGCCAAAACTATTGCAATGCTGCCGATGAGCCACCTCGCCGCAAGTCGGACAAGAGCGTTTTTATCGGGCATCGGCTCGGGCGAAAACTCCGATTTTTCGGCTATTCCAAGCTTTTCTGTAAGCATTCTTTCCATAAGTATAAGAAACGTCAGCACAGCCGCCGCTATCGGATATATCACCGAATTTGTCCCAAGCATTACGGGCAGCACAACTGATGAGATAACGGGCGCAAAGGTCGTTCCCGAGAATTGGAACAGCAGTGACGCCGCCAAAAATGCGATGCAAAGCTTTACACTGAGCACAAGAGGAACGAACATTGATATGAGCAGTCCCAATACCGAGCCTATGCATATCAGCACGAACAGCCTCAGCTTGCTCGTTTTCCAGGCAAATTTCGTTGCAATGAGCGCACCTGCCGCTATAGCCGCTATCTCGGGGAACAATATCTCCTTTTCTCCCGAAAACTCCGCCGCGGCTGTCATAAGCATTACCGTCAGAACGGCAAGTGCGGCAGGCAGTATATTTTTTATATGCTTTGTCATCATTTTCCCCCTTTTATTTCAGCTCCGTATGGAATACAACGGGAGTTTTTTTATAGGTACAATTATACAGCATTTTCGGCAGAAAATCAACCTCATGGTGGAATAGTATCTCCTGCATTTGTTCAAGACAGCACCCATCATATAAACATAAAAATGCGCCGCAGCAAAGCCACAGCGCACCTTACATATCGTTTTTATCATTTGAGGAATTCCGACATTCCGCAGCAAATTCAGCCAAATACTATTCTCTGTTAATATACTTCCTGAGATTATCCCATGTTGGCATTGGCTTTCCCGGATGTGCCGCCCTGAACTTCTCAAATTCCGCATCCATATGCTTATTCTCAGCCACTCCGTTTTTTGCATGATCGGAAACCATAAGCTTTCCGAGTATCGTTTTTGACATAAAGCGATAAAGCAAAAACGTCGTATATCCCATAAAACCTTTTTGGAAAAGCTTACCCTCGCCGACAGGCATCACAGGCATTCCCACGCCTTTAAGGTACTCAAAGCATTCCCCCGAAGCAGTCGTGATCGTTTTGATATCCTGTCTTGTGAGCTTTTTAATATCGCAATCCACTTTATAGCACATCAGTATATAGGGCATGATCTCTGCAATGTGATAGAAATAGTAAGATCGCATATCAGCAACCTCTGTGATCTTATATCCCTTGACCGCAAATGCTTCCTTTACCGTTTTTACAGCCTCCGTATCTACAGGCTCATGAAGTCCTCCAAGGAAAAGTTCAATTACGGGAAGGAGTCCTACAACCGCCTTTCCGCCCTCTCTGTGTCCGGCAGAATTTTGAAAACCATAGAGAATTTTACGTTCGGATACCGAATGCTCCTTTATGTATTCTTCGCACTTGTCGCTTTCGAGGTTATTTCCCACCATCACGATAAGCTTTGTGTTTACCTTACTCAGTTCATCGAGAACTGTAAACTGCCGCTGCCCCTGCATAACGGAAAATACGATATCATATTTCTCATCATAAGATGCCTTGCTTACAACGTTCGGACGGTCAACAGTGATCTTATGTCCTTGCAGATAATGCTCGATGACAAGACCCTCTTTTTTAGCACTTCTGCGGTACTCCTGGCGACGACCGTTACATCATTGCCTGCCTTTATCAAATAGTGTGTGACAAGTGAGCCGATTGCCCCGACTCCATATAAAAGTATCTTCATGCTGTGACTATCATCCGTTTCGCTTTCTTTCAACTGCTTCCCTTGTAATAATGCCCGAAAAAACAAAATAAAAATACACTGTAATACAGTAAATCATTATATAATATCCGTCCGCAGTTGTCAAGAAATTTATCTTTTCCGAACTTTTAAATAATATTGCAGCTTTTTGACCGAAAAAAAGTGTCTTTTCAAATAACTCTGCACTGAGGATCGGAACGAACCTGCTGTCATGCATGATGGATAGTATTATTGTTGAAGATTGAATGAAAATGAACGTTTATGAAGCTTTTATATTATAAAAGCAAGGCCTATGATATGTAAAATGTATAGTTTGATATAAAATTGTGCAATATATATTGTTATAATGCACAATGAAAACAGCTTGCGCTTATACAAATATACAAAAATAGAGCTTTTTGAATGTTTTTGACCGAAAATTATTGATTTTCTTATTGAGTTGTGTTATTATCATAGCAGAAACAATCATAAACGTTCAAATACATTCAAAAAAGAAGGTGTTGGAAATGCTTACGGAAGAAAGACACGCTTTTATATTGGAGCAGGTAAAGCACAGCGGAAGCGTCACGATGACGGAACTTTGCGAGCAGCTCGGGGCGTCCGAATCGACCGTCAGACGTGACCTTACACAGCTGGACGAAAAGGGTTTGCTGAAAAAAGTGCATGGCGGTGCGATAGCCGCTGACGACCGCTCATTCAGCATGGTGGAAAATGACGTTGAATCAAAGTCGAAGCTTTTCACCGAGGAAAAAACAGCGATAGCGAGATATGCGGCTTCGCTCATAGATGACGGTGATCTGGTTTTCATCGACGCAGGAACGACCACCGAAAAGATGATAGATTTTCTCCCCGACAAAAACGTGATATTTGTGACGAATGCGTTCGTACATGCGAAAAAGCTTGCGCAGAGAGGGTTCAAGGTCTATATCCCGGCGGGCGAGATAAAGGTCACGACTGAGGCTATCGTGGGGGCGGAATGTGTAAGCAGTCTGCAAAGCTACAATTTCACGAAATGCTTCATCGGTGCGAACGGAATATCGCTTTCATCAGGCGTCACGACCCCAGACCGAAACGAGGCGAGCGTAAAGACAGCTGCGGTTCAGAACAGTCAGACAGTTTATATTCTTGCAGACCATTCCAAATTCGGTCAGGTTTCGGCAATAACGTTCACACAGCTTGGCAGAGTGAATATCATCACAGACAAGCTTCAGGATAAGAAATATCTTTCAAAGGCAAATATCAAGGAGGTAATGTGACATGGTTTATACAGTAACTTTCAACCCTGCTATCGACTATGTTGTTCATACGGGTGAAATGAAGCTCGGAGCAACGAACCGTTCCGAAAAGGAAGAAATGTACTTCGGCGGAAAGGGCATCAACGTTTCAATAGTATTAAGAGAGCTTGGCATCGACTCAAAGGCACTCGGCTTCACGGCAGGTTTCACGGGCGAAGCGATAGAAAACGGACTTTCCGAAATGGGCATTGATGCAGACTTCGTTCGCCTTAAAAAAGGAAATTCACGGATCAACGTTAAGATAAAATCGGCCGAGGAAACCGAACTCAACGGTCAGGGTCCTGACATTGACGAAGCCGCTATCAACGCTCTTTTTGAAAAGCTCGGCAAGCTTTCGGACGGCGACACGCTTATTCTTGCAGGAAGCATACCGTCCTCGCTCCCGTCCGATATTTATGAGAAAATTCTCGAAAGGCTTTCGGGCAGGAACATCAAGGTCGTGGTCGATGCGACCAAGGACCTGCTTCTCAACGTGCTGAAATACAAGCCTTTTCTTGTAAAACCTAACAATCATGAGCTTGGCGAAATGTTCGGAGTTGAGCTTAAAACGGACGATGATATTGAAAAGTACGCCCGTAAATTGCAGGAAATGGGTGCGGTGAATGTGCTTATCTCAATGGCAGGCGACGGCGCAATGCTCATTGACGAATACGGAAAGATGCACCGCTGCGGCGTATGCAAGGGAACGGTCAGAAACTCCGTAGGCGCAGGCGATTCGATGGTTGCAGGCTTCACGGCAGGCTCACTCAAGGGAGATTATGAATACGCTCTGAAGCTTGGAACTGCGGCAGGCGGCGCAACTGCTTTCTCGGACGGACTTGCCGAAAAAGCAAAGATAGATGAACTTCTGAAAACTCTGTAAAATTGACGTAAAATTGATGAGGAGGACTTATTATGAGAATAGTTGACCTGCTTAACAAAGAAAGCATCATGCTTGGCGGTTCGCCCAAGAACAAGAGCGAAGCTATCGATATGCTCGTAGAGCTTCAGGTAAAGGGCGGAAACATTGCCGATAAGGACGAATACAAAAAGGGTATTCTTGCCCGTGAAGAAAAGGGTTCAACGGCTGTCGGCGAAGGTATTGCGATACCTCACGCAAAGAGCGAAGCGGTAAAAGCACCGTCACTTGCGGCAATGACAGTTCCCGAGGGCGTTGATTATGAGGCACTTGATGACGAACCCTCCAACCTCCTGTTTATGATAGCAGCACCGAATGACGGCGATGTTCACCTTGAAGTGCTTTCGCGGCTTATGACTATCCTTATGGACGAAGATTTCCGTGCGAAGCTTCTTGCCGCAAAGGACAAGGACGAATTTCTCAAAGTCATTGACGATATGGAGAACGAAAAGTTCCCCGATGAACCGAAAGCGGAGGTCAAGTCGGCTGACGGTTACAAAGTCCTTGCAGTAACGGCTTGCCCGACGGGAATAGCGCACACCTATATGGCTGCCGAGGCTCTCGAAAAGGCAGGAAAGAAGCTGGGCATCTCAATAAAGGTCGAAACGAACGGCTCCGGCGGTGCGAAGAATATCCTCACCGATGAGGAGATAGCAAACTGCGACGGAATCATCGTTGCGGCTGACAAGGCTGTCGAAATGACGCGCTTTGACGGAAAGAGAGTTATCATCACAAAGGTTTCGGACGGAATAAAGATACCCGAGGAGCTTATAAACCGCATTGAATACAGCGATGTTCCCATATATCATCACGAGGGTGGAAAGTCCGAAAACTCGTCATCATCGGGAAATGAAAGCTTCGGCAGAAAGCTTTACAAGCATCTTATGAACGGCGTTTCCAATATGCTCCCGTTCACGGTCGCAG
Source organism: uncultured Ruminococcus sp. (assembly GCA_945868475.1). Classification (GTDB taxonomy): domain Bacteria; phylum Bacillota; class Clostridia; order Oscillospirales; family Ruminococcaceae; genus UMGS363. The sequence continues at coordinate 48,991 of CAMBLM010000012.1, forward strand.
GCGGTATTTTCATCGCACTTGCATTCCTCATCGACTCGATTGGCGGCGCACCTCAGGACAGTGACTTCGGTACGCATCTTGCGGCTGCGGCCTGGTTCAAGACTGTCGGCGGCTACGCATTCAATTTTATGATCCCTATTCTTGCAGGCTATATCGGCAAGAGCATTGCCGACAGACCCGGACTTCTTGTAGGTATGGCAGGCGGCGCAATGGCTGTTTCGGGCGCAACGTTCGCTTCACCGGCAGGTGACGTTCCCTCGGGCTTCCTCGGAGCTTTGCTTGCAGGCTTCATTGGCGGTTTCCTCACGCTTATGCTTGAAAAAGCTTGTGACAAGATGCCGAAAGCACTCAACGGAATAAAACCCGTTCTCATCTATCCTCTCGGCGGACTTGCAATGGTCGCAATAATGATGTGCGCAGTCAACCCGATAATGGGCGGTATAAACGAGGGACTTTCAAACTTCCTTTCCAATATGGGAAATTCGAGCAAGATCCTCCTCGGCTGCGTACTCGGCGGAATGATGTCGATAGATATGGGCGGTCCGTTCAACAAGGCGGCTTATGTATTCGGCACGGCGGCTATCGCTTCGGGCAACTATGACATAATGGCGGCTGTAATGGTCGGCGGCATGGTTCCTCCGATCGCTATCGCACTCGCAACGACATTCTTCAAGGACAGATTCACAGAGGACGAACGCAAGAACGGCCCCGTAAACTACATTATGGGACTCAGCTTCATCACAGAGGGTGCAATTCCTTATGCGGCTGCCGACCCTGCAAGAGTTATCCCTGCCTGCTTAGTCGGAGCAGCAACGGCAGGCGGACTTTCAATGGCATTCGGCTGTACGCTTCGCGCACCTCACGGCGGCATCTTCGTATTCCCCGTGGTCGGAAATCCTGTAATGTATGTTGTATCACTCGTTGCAGGTTCGATCATCGGTATGCTTCTTCTCGGGCTTTTCAAAAAGAAGATAGCAAAATAAAAATCAAAGTCAAGCAATTCATTTAAGAATAAAAAATATTTTATAAGGAGAGAATAACTATGGTATCAAAGGTTGTAACAGTAGTAAACGCAGAGGGTATGCACATGCGTCCCGCAGGAATGATCGCAAAGGCAGCAAAGGAACACACTGACAGTGAGATCGTTATGAAAGCCAACGGCAAGGAGATCAAGGCAAAGGCTGTAATGCAGATAATGGCAGCAGGCATCAAGAAAGGCACAGATGTTGAGCTGATCGTTTCGGGCGGCGACGAGCAGGCTGTACTTGATGAATTCGTAAAGATGTTTGAGGACGGTTTCGGCGAATAATTGATTAAGGGCGGCGGATTTTAGAAAAGTACCGTAAAGAAGTATTTATCGGTACGAGCCACGAAACTTGGACTTTTCGCAAAGTAACCTGCGAACTGCCCAAAGGGGCTTCCCTTTCGCCGTCCGTTCAACGGGAGGAGCTTATCTATGACAACTTTAAAGGGCAAGGGAGTTTACGGTGCTATCGCACTCGGACGTATTTCCGTTTTCACTCGCAGAGAAGCATCGGTCAAGAGAACTCACATCGAAGATATTGAAGCTGAAAAGGCAAGGCTGACAAAGGCAAAGGAAAAAGCAACCGAGCAGCTTCGCGCTATTTACGAAAAAGCACTCAAAGAGGTCGGCGAAGCCAATGCGCAGATCTTTGAGATACATCAGATGATGATAGAGGACGAGGACTACAACGAATCTATCGAAAGCATTATCGAAACGCAGTCCGTCAACGCCGAATATGCGGTAGCAGTAACAGCGGACAACTTCTCGGAAATGTTCGCTTCTATGGACGATGCATATATGCAGGCTCGTTCGGCTGACGTCAAGGATATTTCCAACCGTATCATAAGCTGTCTTTCGGACGAGGGAGGTTCGGACGCTGTTTCCGATGAAAAGGTGATAATCTGTGCCGACGACCTCGCACCGAGCGAAACCGTTCAGCTCGACAAGGATAAAGTTCTCGCATTCGTGACGGCTTTCGGCTCGTCCAATTCGCACACGGCTATTCTTGCAAGAAATATGAATATCCCCGCGGTCATAGGTGTGGGAACGGAGCTTCTTAATACCGTAAAGAGCGGAGTTTTCGCCGCTGTTGACGGCTACACGGGCGAGATCTTCATCGACCCAGATGAGGAAACCGTTGCAAGGCTCGAAAAGAAGCGCAAAGAGGACGAAGAGAAAAAGCATCTTCTTCAGGAACTCAAAGGCAAGGAAAATGTTACTCTTGACGGCAGAAAGATCAACATTTACGCCAACATCGGCAGCGTTGACAACATCGGTGCTGTACTTGCGAATGACGCAGGCGGAATAGGCTTGTTCCGAAGCGAATTCCTTTATCTCGAAAGCAGCGATTACCCGACCGAGGAGCAGCAGTTTGCCGCTTACAAGCGTGTTCTTGAAAGTATGGCAGGCAAAAAGGTCATAATACGAACCCTTGACATCGGTGCGGACAAGCAGGTCGATTATTTCGGACTGGAAAAGGAAGAAAATCCTGCACTCGGCTACCGTGCGATTAGGATTTGCCTTACCCGACCCGAAATTTTCAGAACACAGCTCCGTGCGCTTTACAGAGCGTCCGCTTACGGCAATCTCGGCATAATGTTCCCTATGATAACGAGCGTTTCCGAAGTTGAAAAGATACTCGAAATGTGCAGCGAGGTCAAGGAACAGCTTAAATCGGAGGGCGTTGAGGTTTCCGACAAGGTGGAACTCGGCATTATGATAGAAACACCTGCGGCTGCGATAATAAGCGACAAGCTTGCGCCGATGGTAAACTTTTTCAGCGTCGGCACGAACGACCTCACGCAGTATACTCTCGCCTGTGACCGTCAGAACGCCAATATTGAGCAGTTCGTCGATACTCACCACGAAGCTATACTTCGTCTTATCGAAATGTCGGCTGAAAACGCTCACAAGCACGGCACTTGGATAGGTATATGCGGAGAACTTGCGGCTGACACGAGCCTTACCGAAACGTTCCTGCGAATGGGAATCGACGAGCTTTCCGTTTCGCCTACTTTCGTACTAAAAGTAAGGGACGCAGTAAGAAAATGCGACCTTTCAAAGTAATTTTATAGATTTTCCAACACCGTACAAAGCGAAAAAGCCTTGTGCGGTATTGGTGTTACATAAGGAATTTTAAAATGGACAAAAAATATCTTAACCTTGCCGAGCATAAACCGTTCGTGGCAGGGGAGAGCGAGCATACGCCAACGATACACCTTGTAGAAAAGCTTGACCGCCGCGCGAATATTTCCGATACGGACAAGGGCAAGGAACTGCTTGAACAGATAAGCGATCTTCGTGAGCTTCTTGCGGCGTACCGTTCGGGAGAGATAAAGGAAAGCGGAAGATAAAAAGAAAACGCCGATCAATACGTTTCAGCCGTTTTTCAAAATGTACAGATCAGCGTATTCTTAAAAAAGCGTACACCTTTCGTAAGCTGAAAGGTGTACGCTTTTGGTTTATTAGCCGCAGCAGTCATTCATCCGGTATTCTGCGTTATTTGCTTTTGCCGTTACGGCGTGAACTTCCTCTTCGGTGAAGTTTTCGCCCTCAACGCTGTAGCTGTCGGGAACGCCGTCAAAGAATTTGAACGAGCGATCGATAAGTGCATTAACGTCTGTTTCTGCTTTGAGGATACCGATATCGTGAAGGTCGTTCGCAACGTTCACGAGTGCATCATAACCGCCCTGAACGCTTGGAATGTACTTGTAGCTTCTGAGTATCTCTGCGTTGGCGGAAGCATCACCGCTGACATATTCGCCCTCGATCTGTATTTTTGCTGCCTCTTCGGGGTTAGCGGCAACGAAAGCCGAGCCTTTGAGAACTGCTCTTGTGAAAGCCGCTGCGATTTCGGGGTGCTTTTCGGCAAGCTCGGACGAAACGAAGCTTACGCAGCAGTATTCGCTCGCATAAGGTTCGGTCGAAGCTGTGTCGAGGAGAACTTTCAGACCATATTCATTTTCTGCGTTCGTTGCAACAGGGTCAGGTGTTGAGATAGCGTCAACTGCGCCGTTGATGAGCGCAACAGGCTGGTCGGTGGTGCTGTAAACAGCGAATGAAACTTCTCCCGAATCTGCGGAAATGTCAACGCCTGCGGCATTGAGTGCGCGCTTTGCGGTGATAGCCTCGGAGCTTGCGAGCGAGCTTACGCCGATAGTCTTTCCCTTTAAGTCGGCAAGGCTTTCAATGCCCGAATCCGCACGAACGAGTATCTTTGTGCAGCCCGTGTGCATACCCGAGGTGATGACCATGTTAAGTCCGTTTTCGATAGGCTGAATGAACTTTCCGACAAGTCCGAAGCCGCAGTCGATCATTCCTGAGCCAAGAGCTGTCTGAATATCCGATCCGCCGAAGTCAACTCTTTCCCACTTTATGCCCTCTTCGTCAAAGTAGCCTTCTTCCATTGCGACCTGTAGCGGAGCATGGCAGAGCGCGCCCTGAACTTCGCCTATTTTGAGTACATATTCATCATCGCTGCCGCTGTCTTTCTGCGAGCAGGCTGTAAAAGATAATGCAAGTGCCGCCGAAACAAGGAGTGCGGCAATTTTTCTGAATTTCATATTCTTTCCTCCAATAATTAAATAGTATATTCAACGTCTTTTTCTCTTCCTGCGAAGTTGAGTATTTTAAGAATTTCATTTCGCAGACGGATAAATTCGGGGTTGTTTCTGTCACGGGGACTTGAAAGGTGTACTTCGAGAACTTCCTCTATCTTTGCAGGGCGAGGGGACATAACGACTATCTTATTCGAGAGATAAACGGCTTCGTCAACATCGTGAGTTACCATTACCATTGTCATATTCTGTTCAGCCTTTATGCGAAGAAGCTCGTCCTGCATATTCATTCGGGTGAAAGCATCGAGTGCGCCGAGCGGCTCGTCAAGGAGCAGTGCCTTCGGGTGTCCGATGAGCGCCCTTGCGAGTGAGGCTCTCTGGCACATTCCTCCCGAAAGCTGATGCGGATAGGATCTTTCAAATCCGCTCAATCCAACGAGATCAACGAACTCTTTTACTGTGTCACGTTTTTCCTTGAAAATATGTCTTGCTTTGAGTCCGAACGAAATGTTGTCATAAATATTCAGCCAGGGGAAAAGGTTCGGGTCCTGGAACACAAGTCCTCGGTCATAATTCGGTTTTGTTATCTTTTCTCCGTCAAGGAAAACCGCGCCGTCCGTCGGAGTGTCAAGTCCTGCGAGCAGGCGGAGCATCGTTGATTTACCGCAGCCTGACGGACCTATAAGGCAGACAAAATCGCCCTGATCTATCTTTAGGTCAACGCCGTTGAGAGCGTGAACTATCCCGCCGTCGGGACGCTTGAAATCCTTTTTAACGCCCTTGAATTCAATTGCTCCTACCATTTGATAACTCCCTTCTGCCAGAGCAGCACCTTATCCCTTACCTTGAAAAGAATGGTTATAACAAGGTAGAAAAGCACCGCGATAACGATAAGTCCTGCATAAACATTGGCATAGCACATCATTTCTTTCTGCCAGTTGACGTACCAGCCCATTCCGTACTTTGCGCCGATCATTTCAGCCGTCATAAGTGTTACGAATGATGAGCAGATACCGTTGAAAAGTCCGAGGAAGATGCTTGGCATTGCGGCAGGAACGCCGACCTTGAAGATTTTCCAGAAGTGATTTGCGCCGAGAGTTGACGCAACTTCAAAGTAGGAATTCTTTACGTTTGAAATTCCGCTTGAGGTGAGAACGACTGTCGGGAACCATACCGAGATGCCGATGATGAAAGCACTTGCGGCTCTCGCTGTCGGAAAAACGAGAAGAAATATCGGTATCCAGGCGGTCGATGGGATAGGTCCGAGGATACGGACGAGCGGATTTATCCAGTAGCTGAGCGTGCTGCTGAAACCGATGCCCACGCCCATGAGGAAGCCTACGATAAGTCCTCCGAAAACGCCTACCAAAAGTATTCCCGATGAGTAGCCGACGCACTTTAAAATAAGTTCACTGTCCTCAAAAAGCGTTCCGAAAACTCGGTCGAGCGAGGGGAAATAAAGCGTCGGGAGAAGTGCAGTCTTTACAGTTACAATGTTGAGTATATTCAGTGCGAGAAAAACACCTGCGAGGAAAGGCGCTCTGTAGAAAAGCGTATCCTTGTCGGACTTTTCGCCCTTTCTGAAATGGTTTGCGAGTGCTGCAATGAAATATACAGCGGTGACTGCGATTATGAGCCATGCAAAGTAGGGGTGCTTTGCGGCTTGATGCTTTGATGAATCGGGGACTGCGACAGCGACTATCTCTGCGGCTGCGGCGGAAAGAAGAAGTATCCCCGATCGGAACAAGGTCTTTTTCATTGAAGTTTCCTTTCGTTCTGTATTATTTTTGGCAGTTACTTTATATTGCCAACCTTGCTGTCGCCGAAATCGGGTTCTTCGCCGACAGGAGCGAGCAGAAGCTTTTTATAATAAGCTCTTGCCTGATAAAGTGCGCCGACGGGGTTGTGGGCAAGAACGCGGTCTTTCGTAACGAGGGTGGTCGTGATGCCGTTTGCGTATTTGTAAAAAAGGCTGTCGTGGCCAACGCAAAGTCCGACTACAACATTGAGGTCAGTCTTTTGCTTGTTGAGGAGCTTTGCCTGCATGATAGGGTTGCACATTACCTTGCCCGTTACACAGGTGTATTCCTCGGCAACTCCGATGTCGGTCTTGTTCACCGAGCCGACTTTACATCCGATGCCGTAAACTTCAAAGCCGTTGAGCTTCAGGATCCTTGCAAAGATGCGGCTTTCTTCGATAAGACCAACGCAGGTCGCAATGCCGATCTTCTTTGCGCCTATCTTGTGGGCAAACTCGATTATCTCTTCAACTCGGGTATATTTTCCGTAGAAGCCGCCCTCGACTTCAGCGGAGGCGATAGCGATCTTGCGGTTTGTGCGGTTTTTTATGTAGAGGTCGGTAACTTCGTTTATTTCCTCCTCGGTGAGAGCCGCAGTCGGGCAGAATTCGGGATAATTGCCGTTTCTTTTAAGGCAGTTGAGAACGCCGCAGTCGGTGCAGCTGTGGGAGCAGGTCGATATTTTTTCTTTTTCGGCAGACATAGTTTTTTCTCCTTTTCAAATAAAAAAGCGCAGCATTTCATCGTTGCTGCGCATAATTCCATATATGTTCATCAAAACAGAACGTCACATTCGGAATACAAAGGCGCAGGGCAGTTTTTTATCCATACAGCTTCTACAGCACATCATATTTAAACGGCACATCTGCGTTTTCTCCTTTATACATGTATTCCTATATTACATATTAACTTTATATGTTTTGTAGGTATGGCTTTATTATAGCATATAATTTTGATTTGTCAAGATTTTTTAGGAAAAATATTTGGGTAAAATAACATTTTGTTTAAATCATACAAAATATAAGTAGAATAGTAGGCATTTATATTGAATTTTTATGCACCGTGGACTTTTTTCAAAAAAAGTGATAATATTAAACACCAATAAAATAAAGAAAAATCTGCGCCGAAATCCAATATAAACCTGTTTTTAACAGCTACGAGATCGTCGGCTTGATTTTTTCTGAATTTTAAATGGTGTTTAATATAAAATTATCAAAAAGGTATTGACTTTTACGTTACGTTATAGTGTAAGATAATGTTCAAGGGAGGAAGATAATATGAATATGCAGATAAAGGAATTCGCAAAGCTCACGGGAGTGACCGTGCGCGCGCTTCACTATTATGATGAGATCGGACTGCTGAAACCGTCCTCTGTTGACGAACAGAACGGCTATCGTTTCTATGATGAGAACTGTCTTGAACAAATGCAGGAGATACTGTTTTACCGTGAGCTTGATTTTCCGCTGAAAGAGATCCGAACGATACTATCCTCTCCCGAATATGACAAAAACATGGCGCTAAAGGGTCAGAAGCGGCTGCTTATGCTGAAAAAAGAGCGGCTCGAACGGCTCATATCGGCGCTTGACGATGCGATGAAAGGAGAAAAAATTACTATGAACGCATTTGACAATACTGAATTTGAGGCTCAGCGTGAGAAATACGCTGCCGAAGCAAAGGAAAAATGGGGCGAAACCGCCGCTTACAAGGAGTTCGCCGCAAAGAACCATACAAGGGAACAGCAGAACGAAGCTTTTTCGGGTATGGAAAGGCTTATATCGGAATTTGCGGAATGTAAAAACGGCGGAGCATCGTCAAACAGTGAAAAGGCGCAGGCTTTGGTCAAGAAATGGCAGGACTTTATTACGGATAATTTCTACACCTGCACAAAAGAGATACTTTCGGGGCTGGGCGAAATGTACGCCGCTGACGAACGCTTTGCGGCAAACATTGACAAGCACGGTGTCGGCACGGCTGAATTTATGCGCAAGGCGATAAGAGCTTACTGCGGCTAAAAATACCTTTTGGACAATATGATTTGATACAATTAAGAAAATAGAAAGGATAGAACTGATGAAATGTGGAAACTGAATTATTTTGAAAATACCGCTAATAAAATAGAATACGAAGAAAATTAAAAAATCAAACTATCAGACAGCGTTCTTTTACAATGTTCAGCTTTTGAACATTGAGAAGAACGCTTTTTTTACTCTTAAAAAATGAAAACCGCGAAAGTTCGGAATATTATTTAACATACAATTTAATTGACAAACTATCCCTTTAGTGCTATAATTATTTTGCAAAAATATAAATATTTGACTGCGGAGGTGAATAAAGTGGCAAACGGCGATAGCTGTGGGTCAAACGGGCGATCATACAGATATTTTCACACAGCCGATAAGGCTCGCTTTGCGCTGCCATTTTATTCGCTGTAAATGATGATATACCTGCCCGTATATGACCTGCACCAACTGTCATATACGGCTTTTTTTTGCCCCGATGTCCGTCAGTTTGATGTACAGCATACAAATACTAAACACCAATAAAACTATAGGCAAAAAATTATCGCATGATCCATATAAAACTGTTGAAACAGCTACAAGATCATGCTCGATTTTTTGTATAGTTTTTAATTGGTGTTTAGTATAAAATGAAACGGAGGACATTCCAATGAAGAACACAGAAAACACTATTGTAAAAGCACCTGAAACAGCAGAAACAGCTAATCCGCATTTCAATGAAATAACCGCGATAATCACAGGCAATGATTCCCCAAAAGCAATGATGAACCGTCTGGACGATTATCACGGAAGTGATATTGCAGACGTTATCAGCACCCTCACCGTTCAGGACAGAAAAAAGTTCTACCGCATCTGCAGCGAGGAAATGCTTGGCGATATTTTTGAGCATCTCGACGAAAAAGACGCAGGAACTTATCTCAACGAAATGGATATCCGCAAAGCGGCTGCTCTTATATCCGAACTTGATACAGATACTGCCGTGAATATTCTTTCCGAAACCGACAAGGACAAGCGCAGTCTTATAATAGATACTGTCGATCCCGATATCAGAAATGAGCTGAAACTCATCGCCTCCTTTGATGATGATGAAATAGGCAGCAGAATGACCACCAACTGCATAATCATCAAAGATGATATGTCGATAAAGCAGGCAATGACCGCTCTCATCAGTCAGGCAAAGGAAAATGACAATATCTCAACGCTGTTCGTTGTTGACGAAAACAATGTTTTCAGCGGCGCTATTGATTTAAAAGATCTTATCACAGCAAGAAACGAGGACGAACTGAGCGGACTTGTCGCTACCTCGTTCCCTTATGTATATGCCACCGAGCAGACCTCCGACTGTATCGAAAAGCTGAAAGATTATTCGGAATATATCATACCCGTTCTGGACGATTCAAACCGACTGCTCGGCGTTATCACCGCGCAGAATATCATTGAAGCTGCCGATGACGAAATGGGTGAGGATTATGCAAAGCTCGCAGGTCTTACTGCTGAAGAAGATCTCAACGAACCCATTATGCAGAGTATGAAAAAGCGTCTGCCATGGCTGCTGATACTGCTTGCACTCGGAATGCTCGTTTCGACCGTTGTGGGCGCATTTGAGAAGGTTGTCGCACAGCTCACGCTGATAGTTGCATTCCAGTCGCTTATCCTTGATATGGCAGGCAACGTCGGCACACAGTCCCTTGCAGTGACTATCCGTGTTCTTACGGACGGTCAGCTTTCATTCAGGCAGAAGCTTCAGCTTGTATCGAAAGAAATGCGTGTCGGGCTGCTCAACGGTCTGCTGATCGGAGTGCTTTCGTTTGCCGCAGTCGGTCTTTACATCTTCCTTTTCAAGGGCAAAGACCTTATGTATTCTTTCGCAATGTCGGGCTGTATCGGAATTTCGCTCATACTCGCAATAATCGTATCCAGCGCAGTCGGAACGCTCACACCGCTTTTCTTCAAGAAGATAAAGATAGATCCTGCCGTTGCTTCCGGACCAATGATAACTACCCTCAACGACCTTGTTGCAGTCGTTGTTTACTACGGCACAAGCTGGATATTCCTTATCAATATGCTGCATCTTTCATAAGTGCTTTTTCTCAGTGATATATAATTATAAAATTCAGCTATGCTTTATGCTGCTATGTGGTATATTGAAGAAGATCAGTTTGGATTGACCTGCTCGGCAAACGGAATTTATGGAAAATACAAGGAGAAATAACACATTATGCACTCGTTAAAGAAAAAACACATCAAAATATATATATTGCCTATACTTGTTTTTGTGTTTGGCTGTCTGATACTGACAGTGATTTTATATCACTCCTACAAGACAGATCAAAAACAGGTGCAAACGATCACAGAGTTAAATGCTGAAACCTATGCAGAACATTTGCAGAACGATATGTATCGCGGTATTGCGATCACAGGCACGCTGGAGGAAATCGTAATAAGTGAAAACGGAAAGATAGAAAAATTTCAGGATATTGCAGAAGATCTGATGACGGATTATATTCAAAGTATCCAGATTGCCCCCGAAGGCATCGTTACAGACGTTTTCCCCGATACAGGAAATGAAGCAGGCAAGATAGATCTTATCCACGACGAAAGCAGGGGTGAGATCTGCCGATACGGAAGAGATAATGATCTTGTAACGATGCAAGGACCATTTGACTTAAATCAGGGCGGAAGCGGAATTGCAATTCGAAATCCTGTATATTTGGAAAATGCAAACGGAGAATCTTATTTTTGGGGATTTACGATAGTGATCATTCGTGTTCCCGCTATTTTTGCGGATTCGGTGCAATCACTTACTGATTTCGGATATGATTACTGCTTATCTAAGACAAAATCCCCATTTGATGATGAATATAGTGTGATATCTGCATCGAGTGAATCTTTAAATGACCCGATCATTTTTGAATTTAAGCTTGGCTGCTGTTCATTCCGTTTGGCGGTAATGCCAAAAGGCGGTTGGGATCAAGAAAATGGATTCTTTTTAAATTTGTTCATCGGACTTTGTATAATCCTGCTTCTGACCGGTTTGACATACGCAATCCTTGTGTCGGAACAACATCGTGAAAACCTTAAAAAACTGTCGGTAACAGATCCGTTGACCGGTCTTTTGAACAGAAAAGGTTTTGATGAACAGCTTCACAATGTCATACATGCACACCCGAATGTAAACTGTGTAGGAATTCAGATGGATATTGATGATTTTAAATTTATCAATGATATGTATGGACACTCGGTAGGTGATGCGGCACTGAAAACACTTGCACAGAGTATGAAAGATAATTTTGCTGAAGATGCGATATTATGCAGAAACGGCGGCGATGAATTTTCAATAATTCTTATTGGAACAACAGCTGAGGAAGCAAAAGATAAGATCGAAAAATTCACCTTGGAACAACGGCATTTTACATATAATAATGAGGAACATAATTTTTACATTTCAGTCGGTTATGCGGAATTTCCCAAAAATTGCGAGGACATTTCCGTGCTTATTCGCTGTGCGGATATGGCACTTTACGAAGTGAAGCTGCACGGAAAGCATAACTGCCTTGCTTATCGTGACGATTATAATATACAGCACAGAAGCCGACTTGGATTTGCACTTCAGGATATATCAAAAAATCTTCCGGGAGCATTTTTGATATATAAAGCGGACCCCGAAGATGACCGTATCTTATTTGCCAATCAGGAATTGATAAACTTTGCAGGGTGCAAAGATTTTGATGATTTTCTTGCACATACCGATCAGCGATTCCGAAATCTAATCCGCCCCGATGAACAGGAAGCTGTGGAAACAAGCATCTGGTCGCAGATCAATTCAAAAGTCAGCGGCAACAATGACCATGTTAAATTCCATTTTGCAAAAAAAGACGGCAGCTATCACCCCGTTCTCGATCATGGCAGAATAGTGAAGAGCCGCTACTACGGAAATGTGTTTTACGTTCTGATAATGGACTGCACCTTGGTTGAATCATATTATAATGACGATCAGAATATGCTGCAATAAACAGACATCATAACCTAAAATAACAACGCAGGTGAAAATTTATGTGAATAGCATTCGCATTCGGCTCTGCCTTTTTTGCAGGCGTGACTTCTATCCTTGCAAAAATAGGCATCAAAAACACTGATTCGACTGCCGCAACGGCTGTACGAACCATAATCATTCTCTTTTTCTCGTGGGTAATGGTGTTCGTCACGGGACAATTCGGCGGTATTAACGATATTTCGGGCAAGACGCTCACGTTCCTCATACTTTCAGGACTTGCAACGGGCGGAAGCTGGCTCTGCTACTTCAAGGCACTCCGGATTGGTGACGTAAACAAGGTCACTCCCGTTGACAAATCAAGCACCGTCCTCACGATGCTGCTTGCATTCATCATTCTCGGCGAGGAGCTGAACCTGCTGAAAATAGTCTGCATCGTCCTCATCGGCGCAGGCACTTACCTTATGATAGAGAAAAAGAAGACCGACGTCAAAACAACGGGCAAAGGCTGGCTTTTCTATGCTGTACTTTCCGCCGTGTTCGCAAGTCTTACCTCTATCCTCGGCAAGATAGGCATAAGCGGCGTTCCCTCCAACCTCGGCACGGCGATACGAACGATAGTCGTTCTCATAATGGCGTGGGTAATGGTCTTTGTCACGAAAAAACAGAACGAGCTGAAAAAAATAGACCGAAAAAGCATGCTTCTCATCTGCCTTTCGGGACTTACAACGGGACTTTCGTGGCTTTGCTACTACAAAGCTTTGCAGGACGGTCAGGCAAGCATCGTTGTGCCGATAGACAAGCTGAGCATTCTCGTCACGGTCGCATTTTCCTATATCGTGCTGAAAGAAAAGCTCACGAAAAAATCATTCCTCGGGCTTGTGCTTATAACCGCAGGAACGCTTCTCCTTGTTATATGATCGGAAAGGAAAATTTATGACGGAAATTGATTTCAGAATACTTGACTTTATCCGTGAAAAGCTTTCAAACAGCTTTTTGGATTTTGCAATGCCAAAGCTGACCGCCGTGGGAAACATCGGACTTATATGGATTTTCATTGCAGCAGCGATGGTGATAAGCCGCAAATACAGGCGAAACGGGCTCGAACTTGCGGCAGGACTTGCAGGCTGTGCGCTCGTCGGAAATCTCCTGCTGAAAAATCTCGTTGCACGGCAAAGACCATGCTGGATAAACGAAACCATAGAGCTTCTCATAGCTGTACCGAAAGATTACTCCTTCCCCTCAGGTCACACTATGACAGCTTTTGCAGCGGCGGCGATCATATTTCACGCGAATAAAAAATTCGGCGTCGCAGCATATATTCTTGCCGTTCTTATCGCTTTTTCACGGCTTTATCTTTACGTTCACTTTCCGACCGATGTTCTCGCAGGCGCGGTAATAGGAACGCTTATCGGTATTGCCGTTTGCTTTTTCTCGAAGAAATTCTTTCCACCAAAAGATCTGCAAAACACCGGTAAATAAAATCAGCCGCACATCAAACCCAAAAGTAAGATGTGCGGCTGTATTTTTTACCAATCGCTGTCCCAGTCGGAATCTCCTGCGTCCCAGCTGTCATAATCATTGCTGTCCCAGTTGTTGCTGTCCCAATCATCATCCCATGAATTACTGCTGCTGCCGCCGCTTCCGTGGTCAACATAATAATCGCTGTCCGAGAAATCACTCGCGCCATATTCATCGGAATATACCGAGCCGTCATAATAGCTGCTGTAGTTTTTCTCAAGCTCTCTGTCAACGCTGTCAGTCGGCGTCCAGCTGCCGTAGTTGTAATAATACCAGTCACGGTCGAACGGATCATAGTAATAGTACGAATCATCGTATGTATAGTATCCGCCGTCCGGCACAGTATCCAGTGCCGCAAAAAATATTGCTCCACCTATGATAAGTGCGAACACAAGGGCGATTATCCCCCAGGTGTTGTCTTTTTTCTTTTTCTTGGGAACATACTGAACACTGCCGTTTTTCTGCTTGCGTATCATGACCTCGGATTTGAGCTTCTGATATATCTCATTTACCGCGTAGACTTCATCTTTGCCCTGATAGCGTATTGCACGGGTACCGTCAGCCTTGTTCTTGTAAACGACAAAGTCACCGTTTTCATCTTTGTAAATACCGAATGCCTTAGGCTCTTTGTAGTCCACGCCGATGAAAAACCTCATCTTCTCCAAAGGCATATTATGCGAAGCACAGAAGCTTTTCAGCTCCTCAATGGTCTTTGGAACACCCTCTGCCGCCCTTGCAACGCCCTCATTCGGCGCGCCGCAGTTGGGACAAACTTCATCGGTATCGCTTATGAGCGAACCGCAATAGCTGCACTTTATTTTCATCTATAAATAATGTACTTTGCGAAAAGTACATGTCCCCCTTTTCCTATAAGTTTTATGAACATTATATTACATTTATTATATATTATTTTTAAAATAATTGCAATAGCTTTTATCAAAATATTTGATTTTTGAGTGTAAAAAATACTAAATAACCGCATTTTCAGGTCGCTACCCTGCCGCTCACAAACGAAGAAATGCCTGTTGAAATTGTGACGGAAGAAACCACCACTGTTGAAACAACGGAAAACGCCGCTGAAGAAACAGCCGATGCAGGAAACTGATGTTACCGCAAATATCACGGTCAAAAATACAGCCAAACTTTTCAAGCAAAAGGTTCGGCTGTATTTTATATTATGAGCAGGGATCAAAACATCTTCCATTGATCCGGGTACGTATCCACCGAGCTGTGTTCGGCATAACCATACGCCGTGACGGTTCTCGGATCCCATTTGAACAGCATATCAGATAGTGTGAAAAAGTTCCCCCGATATCATACCGAGGGAACTTTTGTTATTTGTAAGATCAGTTAGGTGCTTTTACTGTAAATGTTACGGAAATGGTCGTAACGCTCTGCTTGTCACCAAGCGGCATTATCTGCGGCGAACAGTCGGTAAGGTCGCCGTCAGCGGTCCTTGCTTCTTCGGGAAGTGATTTTACCCAGCCATTGTAGAGATTTACTCTTGAGCAAAGCTTGTCATCGGAGCAAGTGTAGCCTTTTCCCTGCATTTCGTAAGCTTCGCCGTTTATGAGGATCTCGTCAATGGTATAGGTATAATCGGGGAAGAACTTCTCGCCGTTGGAAATTCCGAGTGCCGAGAACGCAACGCCCTTTGCCGCACCGCATTCGGAGAAATCAAGGCTTACGGTATATGTACCCTCGCCCGTGATCTGAACGTTCTCAGCCTTTGCGCCCGTTGTGCAGTTTGTCGGGTCGTATGTATCGCCGATGCTGTAAGCAATGCCATAGTCGCTTGAAGCGTACATTATCCATGCGATCGACATATCATCGGAAGCCGGAAGTGCGATGCTTTCATTCTGTTCGTCAATAGACTTCTGCTTTGTTTCTTCAATTCTTTTCTTGGCTTCAGCCTTTATTGTTTCAACGTCCTTGTCCTTTTCATTGTCATAGCGGCGGTCAAGGAAAAGCTGAACGAGCGATTCATCTGAGAACTTGTTTGCCAATCTCTTGTAGAAGTTGCTGCAATCCCAGAGTACGGGACAGAAATCGTAAAGGTCGCAGTTATCCAAAAGATTCGAGTAGAATTTGTCAGTTTCAGGCTTTATTCCACCGTCGCCCTTCATTACGGCATATTCGCCGATCACAACGCCGTAGCCCTCATCGGAGAACTTGCTGAGCTTTTCCATATTTCCGTTCTGCTCGTCATAATCGGACGGTGAACCCCACTGATTTACGCCGTCTGTAGCGCAGTAATCCCACGGTGTATAGTAATGAACGGAAAGCAAAAGCTTGCTGTCAGCGGTATCTTCAGGCATCTTGAAACGTTCATCGCATGTGAGCGCGATATCCGTGTTATAGCCTGCGATAAGGAGGAAACGGTCTTCGTTGTTGCCGCCGAGCGAACGGATAAGCTTAACAAATTCGCTGTTTATCATGTTGGTCGTTTCGTAACATTCGTCATTGGTAAGAACACCCTGCGAACCGGTGATATCCTTGTCGTTAAGGCGGTCGCCGAGTTCCTCATTCGCGGATTCAAAGATGAGCTTGTAGGAATAATCCTTGAAATGCTCACCGATCTGCGTCCACATCGACTTGTACATTTCGAGAGCCTTTTCTCTTACAGCTGTATCCTCCGCACCGAACATTCCCCACCAGCTTCCGTCCCAGTGGTCGTTGATGATAACATACATATCAGCATCAAGCGCATAGTTCACGACTGTTTCAACACGGGAAAGAAGTCTTTCATCAATAGTATAATCGCCCGATTCAAAGTTCATTCCGTTTGTCCATGCAATAGGGATCCTTATAGTATCGAAGCCGGCGTCCTTCATGCTCTGCATCATTTCTGCAGTCGTGTAAGGCTGTCCCCAAAGCGTTTCAAAGCCGTCAGGGTTTGCACCGCCGACATAACCCGAGTGATTGTAAGCTTCAAGCGTGTTGCCGAGGTTGATGCCGTTGCCCATTGCTCTTACAAATTCGAGCGAGGTCATAGCCTTTAAGCTGTCTTCCACTTCCGCATTGACCGAAACCTCCGCCGAAGCACTTGCTGTTGTTGCTTCACTCTGTGCATCAACTGTTTTTTTATCGCCGTTTCCGCCTGCATCGTTTCCGCAGCCTGCAAGCATCGAAACAGAGATCAGCAGAGCCGCAAGCGATGATAACGTTTTCATTTTCATGTATATCCCTCCAGAAATTATCTTTTTTTACCGTGACCGTAAAAAATTCTATCTATAATTATACTCCGACACGAAGCATATTTCAAGTATTTTCTATAAATTTTAGATTAAAATCAACATTTTTTTGTGCAAAAATATGTTTTAACTAAAAAGTTCCCCTCGCAGATCCGTGAGGGGAACTTTTTATAACTATGGATTGCATCTCTTGCAGGGGTCATATCCCATTTTGATGATCTCATCGCGCGAACCTGTCACTTTCTTTTTGTTCTTGTCTTTCATCTGTTTTACGCTTGAACAGGACGGATAATGGAACTTTTTCGTATTCGTATTAAGAATGTAGGTCGTTTCTGCCGATGAAGTTCCGTTCGATGCCGAACCTGACTTTGCCTTGACGGTGACCTTGCATGTCGCTTTCAAACCATTTGAAGTCTTGGCGGTTATCGTTACCGTTCCTGCCTTTACAGCTGTGACCTTGCCGCTGCTGCTAACCGTCGCGATCTTGTTATTGCTCGAATACCATTTCACCGACTTAGCCGCCGATTCGGGCGATGTCGTTGCAACGAAAGTCTTGGACTGTCCGACTTCGAGAGAATACTTCGTGTAATTGAGCTTTATCGAAGCAATAGTGCCGTCGGCAAGCTTGCTTTCGCCGTTTGAATAGTCGATATCGATGTCAGGCTGAACATTATAGCAATAAACGTTGAACGAAACGCCTTTTCCCTTGTCCTCAACAGAGTAAGCCTCCATCTGAACGCCGCTCGCAAGCAGATTTTTGCCATTGAATATCGGCGTCACTCGGTACAAAACGTGATTATCGGTTTCCTCAACGTAATCTGCGACCATATTTTCAAACGGTAGCATTCCCTCGACATTCAGATATCTTGTCCCCGTGATAAGATTTTTTTCGTTCGCATTTTCTGCCGTCAGCTGATAGCCGATGAGATGACAGCGGTTGTAAAGATACTTTCCGTCAACGTTGTCGTACTTCACCGTGTGCCAGCCTGACGGCTTTATCATTCCGATGTTTCCGCGCTTTTCGGTCGGCATCGTTTCCGTGCATACATTTGCATAAGCCACGCCGCAACGTCCAAGCTCGTCAAGCTCGCTGTACTTTTCAAACGCCTTTGTCGTCAGATCTGACTTACTGAAGTTCGGAACATTATCATTCAGTTCGACATAGGCTTCGCCCGAATATGCAGGCAGGTTTGACAGTGTTATCTTCGTTGCTTCGGCTGAAACGGACAGCACCGAAAAATTCAGCACCAAACTCAGCACCATAAAAAAGCTCAAAAATACACTTTTGGTTTTTTTCATAGAATATCCTCCTAATTATTTTTACTCTTTATAGGTGTATATTTATATTATAAACCTTTTGCGTGTGTATATCAATATCTCGCCTCTTTTCACTGTATATATTTGTCATAAAATGTTATTATATTATACAATCGCTCAACAATATTATATTATTGCTAACTAATATAGTCAATAGCTGCCTGTTCAATACTGATTAATTTTCTGCTCACGGATATAATTATATTCAGAGTTTATTATCAAACGGGGACAGAAAATATGAGTAAAGAAGTATCCTTTAAAAATCACGACCGTTTCATTCAGCTTGGGATCGCAATATCATCACTGCGTAAAATAAGAGGCTTATCGCAGGAAAAGCTTGCCGAAAAAGCGGGCATAAGCCGTGCACTGCTAAGTGTTATCGAAGCACCGAACATTGCGCACTGCTTTTCTATGGAAGTGTTCTATAACATCGCCGATGCGCTTGATATTTCACCGTCCGACTTACTGACGGCTTCACTTTTCTCCGATGATATCATCAACAAAAACAAAAACAAGAAATGAACCATCGATTTTGAGGGTCGGAATATGAGGAAAGAGGTCGCTTTTAAAAATCGTGACCGTTTTATACAGCTTGGCATCGCTATCGCTTCTCTGCGAAAGCTTCGCGGAATGTCGCAGGAAGCTCTTGCCGAAAAAGCGGGGATAAGCCGCTCGCTCCTGAGCGTTATCGAAGCACCGAATACCGCAAACAGTTTTTCGCTCGAAACGCTTTATGATATCGCAGACGCTCTAGATGTTTCCCCGTCCGACCTAATCACAGCTTCGCTTTTTCCCGATAATATTATCAAAAAAGAATAATTTTTTCTTTGTGTAACATCAAAAACTACATTCGCTCGCCTTGTATCGTATTATATCACATATATAAGCATAAATCAAGGAATGTATCACATATAAATTGCCTGTGTATAGGATAAAATGTATTACAGAGGTGAATTTGTATGACAGAAAAGGAGTTTTCACTGCGTCTTGCACAACTCCGAAACGAAAAAGGAGTATCGGCAAGAGATATGAGCCTTTCTATCGGGCAAAACGCAAGCTATATCAATAATATCGAAAATGGCAAGGCACTGCCGTCAATGTCCGGATTTTTCTATATCTGCGAATATTTGAACATATCCCCAAAAGATTTTTTTGACACGAACAATAAAACTCCGGAAAAGATACAAAACGTTTTGGGAGAGCTGGAAAAGGTTGACGATGAATATATTGACAGTATTGCAAATATCATCAAAGGGCTTGCCAAAAACGAATAAATAATATAACCATAAAAAAGCTGTACCGCAAATTTTTCGCTTACGGTACAGCTTTTTTATTCTATAAAGTAAAAAACACCCGAATTATCGAATGCTTTTAGAATAATACTATGTTATGGCGTTATGGCTGTTTATAATATTTAAGTTAATATATGTAAAGACAACAAAATTACATACATTCAGTTAAATAACACTTGACTTTTTATTTGATATAATGTAATTAAAGTAAATGTATGTATTTTTTGATTTATTAAATACATTTGCTCTAAAAGGAGGTGCAGTTATGCTTTTTTCTTACCGTAATTGCATTGCAAAATTCGGAACAGACTACAAAATAAAAAATGAAATTCAGAACAAAAAGCTTTTTATTATCGAAAAAGGCATTTATTCCGATACACCTTACGTTCCCGAACTTGATGTAATAGCGATGAAATATACAAAAGCAATTATAACTCTCAACAGTGCTTTCTATTATTACGGCCTTACCGATACTATCCCTGACTTTTATTATGTTGCCACTTCAAAAGGAAGCAGAAAAATTACAGACAAAAGAATAAAACAGATTTTTGACAACACAAATGAGTTTGACCTCGGCAAAACTTCGATCCAATACGATGGAATTTCTATACCGATTTACAATAGGGAACGTCTTTTGATCGAACTGATACGAAATAAAAGAAAGTTTGCATTTGATCTGTACAAAGAATTGATACTGAGCTATCGCGAAATCATTCATACTCTTGATATGGAGATGATCTCGGAATATGCGTACAGCTTGCCGAAGACAAATATGGTAATGAAATCATTGACATTGGAGGTTCTATTAAGTACATAAAAAACAGCAGTGACCGCAATAGCGTATCACTGCTGTTTTTCATAAACATATACTGTCTTATTCTTTCACTTCTTTTTTCTTCTCATACATTCTGATAAAGAACAGAACTGCAAGCATAAGCGCGATCGAAAGTCCGAGAACTGCAAAAACGTTCTGCACAAAACCTGCAAAGATATAGCCGACCATACATACCGCCGCAGCTGTGAGTGCATAAGGGAGCTGTGTTGAAACGTGGTTCACATGGTCACACTGTGCGCCCGTCGAAGCCATGATAGTCGTATCGGATATCGGTGAGCAGTGGTCGCCGCAGACTGCGCCTGCAAGGCATGCCGAGATGCATATAATTACGGTTTTCGGTATCTCGCCTGCCGCAGAAACGCCTGCAAGCTCGGTGCTGAAAATGCCCGTAACGATCGGGATAAGGATACCGAATGTTCCCCATGATGTTCCCGTTGCGAATGCAAGTCCGAGTGCAACGACAAAAAGTATGCACGGAAGAAGTATCTCTATCGCAGATGCGCTTTCAACGATGCCCGAAACGAATGCGCCCGCTTCGAGAAGACCTGTCATTGTTTTCAATGTCCAGGCAAATGTGAGAATGAGTATCGCAGGAACCATCTGCTTGAAGCCTGCCGGTATCGCGCTCATACAGTCACTGAACCTGAGAACACGCCTTGCAAGAAAATATACTATGATTATAATAAGCGAAATGATAGAGCCGAGCGAAAGTGCATAAGAAGCATCACAGTTCGCGAATGCATCGATAAAGCTTTCGCCGCTGAAAAATCCGCCGCTGTATATCATTCCCGTTACACAGCATACAATGAGTATTATCACGGGTATGATAAGGTCGATGACCTTTCCGTTGGAAGAGGTATTGTCATCGTCTGCATCATAAACGGTGTTGCGCGTGGTGAAAAGGTCGCCCTTTGCGGCGTTGTCCTCGTGGAGTTTCATAGGGCCGTAGTTCACGCCCGTAAGCGAAATGAAAATGACCATAATTATTGTGAGGAGAGCATAAAGATTATATGGGATAGTGTTGATGAAAAGCTGTATGCCGTTTACGCCCTCGACCGTGCCGCTTACTGCTGCCGCCCATGATGATACGGGAGCGATGATGCAGATAGGTGCGGCTGTTGCATCAATGAGATATGCAAGCTTTGAGCGCGAAACATTGTGCTTGTCCGTTACGGGACGCATTACCGAGCCGACCGTAAGGCAGTTGAAATAATCGTCCACGAAGATAAGAACGCCAAGCACGAAGGTCGAGATGCAGGCACCTACCCTTGATTTTATGTGCTTTGCCGCCCATTCGCCGTAGGCTTTGCTTCCGCCTGCTTTGTTCATAAGCGCAACTATCGTTCCGAGAACAACGAGGAATATAAGGATACCGACGTTGTAAGAATCGGCAAGGTTCGCGATAAGTCCGTCACGAACAACTGTGGTGAACACGCCCTCTGCACCCAATGAAGCAGAAGCTGCGTAGATAACAGCACCTGTAAGGCTTCCGATAAACAGTGAAGAATATACTTCTTTTGTGATAAGTGCAAGTCCGATGGCTACTATCGGAGGAAGAAGCGACCAGAGCGTTCCGACCGCATTGGAAATTGGCGCGGAGATCATGCAGCATATAAGAAATGCAAGCATAACGACCGCAAAGATGATCTTGCTCAGATATTTTTTCATTTTACCTCTCCGTTCATTTCAATTTTTGGTGTTTAGTATTATCTGTACCTGCAAGCTGTGCAAGTATAACTGCCGCAAAAATAAGTACACACCCGAAAAATTCCTTTGTGCTGAGCTTTTCGCCGAGGATAAGCCAGCCCGAAAGTGCTGCAAACACCGATTCAAGGCTCATAAGCATCGTTGCAAGGGTCGGGTTCGTGTGTTTCTGACCCAATATCTGAAGAGTATAGGCAACTCCGCAGGACATTATTCCGGCATAAAGGATAGTTCCTCCTGCACCCACGATATTTGAAACCGCAGGCTTTTCAAAGATGAACATACATATCAGCATAAGCAGTCCTGCCGTGAAAAACTGTATGCAGGACATCAGAACACCGTCTGTGTTTTTTTCGTTGAAATGATCTATGACCGTTATATGCACTGCGAAGAATATCGCGCCGAAAAAAACGAGCAGATCGCCCGATGAGATCCCGATATCCTGCTTTATGCACAACAGCCAGAAGCCTGCCAGTGCGATCGCGATGAAGAGCCACATTCTCAGCGGCATTTTTTTGTGCAGGAATATCCCTATCAGCGGAACTATAACAATGTAAAGCGCCGTTACGAAGCCTGCCTTGCCTGCGGTCGTCTGCGCGATGCCCGACTGTTGGAACGAGCTTGCGATGAATAGAATGATGCCGCAGCATATTCCGCCTATTACCGTATTTTTCAGCGAACAGTCCGTTTTTTCCTTTCCGTTTCGCTTATCAAGAAATCGGAAAAGTATTATCACGGGAATAAGAACAACTCCCCCGAGGAGAGTTCGCATAGCATTGTATGTGAACGGCTCAACATAGTTCATGCCCTCGCTCTGGGCAACAAAAGCCGTTCCCCATATAAGAGAGGTTATAAGCAGCATCAGGCTGCCCTTGAAATTTTTTATCATTTTTTTGCAATACCTTCCGATATAAAATTCATACTATTATATGATACTTTATTTTACAGTCCGTGTCAATGGTTCACGGCGCATATTAAGAGAAAAAATGCAGAAAAATGTCATAATTTTGGTAAAAAGCTTTTTTGCGCAAAATTAATATCTTTGAAAAGCTTGATTTTCTGTTAAACTGATGTTACAATTCTATTATACTAAACATCAATTAAAAACTATAAAAAAAATCGAGCATAATCTTGCACATATGGATTATGCGACGATTTTTTGTCTATAGTTTTATTGGTGTTTAGTATTATAATGTAAAGAAAGGAAGCATAGCTATGCCACATTCATCAGGAGGAGGCTCTCACAGAGGGGGTTCACACCACAGCAGTTCACACAGTTCTCATCGTTCACATTCGGGTTCGTCATCATCGAGAAGACATATCCGAACATCATATTTTCCCGGGGCAAGAAGATATGTCTATATGCACCGAGGAACTCCCCAATATGTTTATGCGGACTACGATATCACAAAAAGGCGCAATCCACTGCGCTTGCTCGTACTTATCCTTTATATCCCGTTCATATTCAGCTTTTATACCATTGCCAAAAGCTCAATGCTTCCGCCGAAGAAGATTTCTGCCGATTATAATACCGAAATAATTGTGAAAGATGAAATAAACGTACTCGGCGATACCCAAAGACTGAAACGCTCGCTCGAAGCTTTTTACGATAAAACGGGCATCTCCCCTGCTGTTTTCACGGTGCGCAATGAGGATTGGCAGGGCAAATATGACGATTTGGAATACTATGCATACGACCTTTATGTCAATGCTTTTCCCGACGAAAAGCACTGGCTGATCGTATATTCCGAACCCGAAAAGCCCGACCCGTCCTTTAACGACTGGTACTGGGAGGGTATGCAGGGCGATGATACATCGGATATTCTGACCGATGGGAAAACCACAGGATTCAATACAAGACTTCAGCGTTATCTCACCGACAACTCGAAGTCGGTTTCCGAAGCGATAAGCCTTTCATTCGATGAGCTTACTCCCGAAACAATGAAAAAAAGCGTTGACCCTGCAATGCTTATTACATTTCTTGTACTTGTCGGATTTATCGTTATCCACGCTTTTTTCATGGTTTTCTACGACCCGAACAGAAAGTACCGAAAGGCCGTGGAATGTCCTTTGGAAACACCTGCGGCAGACCCGACGAACTCCCATACGGAAACCTGCCCTTACTGCGGCGCTTCCTATATGTCGGGCGCGGTCACATGCTGTCCGAACTGTCAGGCATTGCTTGTGATCTCCGATAAAAAATAATAAAATGCAGCGTTCTCTATCCATTTTGGAAAACGCTGCATTTTTATATATAATACTAAGGAAACGACGATTTATAAATTATACTAATATCTAATCGGAATGTCAGCTGTTTAATACTAAACAGGTTTCCGCCACAATGACAGCATTCACATAAAATTCGGGCAGATCGTCATATTCAACGAACCGACAGCGTTTTTTTATATTCGCCGCCATCTCGGAAACACTCTTTTCTTCGATCGCAGAGCTGTACATTTCGTATCCGTGATAAGCATAATATCCCAGCACCGACAAAACTCCGAACAGGAGAATGAACACCGATACAAGCAGTGTGTTTTTTATTGCTTTTGACCTTTTCTTCATTTTGTCATATCCTTTCTGTCAGGTCTGCTCAGCAATTTGTCCGAAATATCGGACACGATCTTTATTGCCGAAACAAGTATCATCGTGACCGCCATCAAAGCCGAAATGAGAACCAAAGCCGCAAACCGAGCGATCGGACAGACAGCCTTTTTCATAGCATCAATCCTTGTCACTGACGATCTTGTAATAACTGCTCGATGTTATCATATACACTGCCGTGTACAGAATTCCGAACATCACAAAGCAGCATAGTGTCACTATCGCAAAAAGCTTTTTGTCCGTCAGACCGAACAGCATAAGCAGCCTTGAAATTATTCCGAACGCGAACGCCATGTGAACTCCTGCTGCGGCGAGCGGTGCGAAAAATACCGTAAGCACCTGCGAATTTATGCTCGTTTTTATCTCTGATCTTGTCATTCCGACCTTTTGGAGAATAGTGAACTTTGACTTGTCCTCAAAGCCCTCGGATATCTGCTTGTAATACATTATAAGCACTGCCGCGGCAATGAAAACCGTGCCGAAAAGGATACCGAGGAAGAACAAACCGCCGTAAAGAGCGTAAAAATCGCTTCTGCCGCTTTCAAGTCCGTCCAGCCCTACGCCTGCCCAGTCATCCGGGTGTTCGGATCTGATCTCGGCGATGCTGTTGTACAGTTCCTTGGTTATTTCTATCTGCTTATCCGCATCGCAGGAAAGGTCAAAGGCGTAATAATCATGCATATAGGAGGAATTTGTGCCGTAAATACCGAGCTGAAGCTCATACAGTTTCTTTACAACAGCTTCGTCCTTTACAAAGATGAAAACGGACGGTGTCAGCTGCGCGGCGTCTTCACCGTTCGGAACGAAAGCTTCGGCATGCTCTTTTATATTAAGGCAATACCGCACAAACCATTGAAAAGCAGCAAGAAAAAAGGTATAATATAA
>CAMBLM010000013.1 GCA_945868475.1 uncultured Ruminococcus sp.
AATGGCTTCCCTGCGTAGTTTTGGCTATTTCTTAAGCCTTCATAGCTTCCTCGACAGCAACCGCACAAGCAACAGTAGCACCAACCATAGGATTGTTGCCCATGCCGATAAGACCCATCATCTCAACGTGAGCAGGAACGGATGAAGAACCTGCGAACTGAGCGTCGGAGTGCATACGTCCCATTGTATCTGTCATACCATAGGAAGCAGGGCCTGCTGCCATGTTGTCAGGGTGAAGTGTACGTCCTGTGCCGCCGCCTGATGCAACGGAGAAGTACTTCTTGCCCTTTTCAACACATTCCTTCTTGTATGTGCCTGCAACAGGATGCTGGAAACGTGTTGGGTTGGTGGAGTTACCTGTGATGGAAACGTCAACGCCTTCCTTCCACATGATAGCAACGCCTTCTGTTACGTCGTTAGCGCCGTAGCAGTTAACCTTTGCACGGAGTCCATCGGAGTAAGCCTTGCGGAATACTTCCTTAACTTCGCCTGTGTAGTAATCCATCTCTGTTTCAATGTATGTAAAGCCATTGATACGAGCGATGATCTGTGCAGCATCCTTGCCAAGACCGTTAAGGATAACTCTAAGAGGCTTTTTACGAACCTTGTTAGCCTTCTCAGCGATACCGATAGCACCTTCAGCAGCAGCGAAGGATTCGTGACCTGCGAGAAATGCGAAACATTCTGTATCTTCTTCAAGAAGCATCTTGCCGAGGTTGCCGTGGCCAAGACCAACCTTACGCTGGTCAGCAACAGAACCGGGGATGCAGAAAGACTGAAGGCCTTCGCCGATTGCAGCAGCAGCATCAGCAGCTCTTGTGCAGCCCTTCTTGATTGCGATAGCGCAGCCTACTGTGTAAGCCCACTTTGCATTTTCAAAACAGATAGGCTGAATGCCTTCTGTGATCTTATATGGATCGAAGCCCTTTGCCTTGCAGATATCTGCACACTCTTCGATAGAGTTGATACCGTATTTTTTGAGAACGTCAAGAATCTGCTTTTCTCTTCTCTCGTATGATTCAAATAAAGCCATCGTTGTAATCCTCCTTATTCTTTTCTGGGGTCGATGATCTTAACAGCGTCAGCAACTCTGCCGTACTGACCCTGAGCCTTTTCGTAAGCTGTCTGAACGTCGTCGCCCTTCTTGATGAAGTCCATCATCTTACCGAAGTTGATGAACTTGTAGCCGATGATCTCATCATCTGCATCAAGAGCAATGCCTGTAACATAACCGTCGGTCATTTCGAGGTAACGAGGACCCTTCTTGAGAGTACCGTACATTGTGCCGACCTGTGAACGAAGTCCCTTACCAAGATCTTCGAGTCCTGCGCCGATTGCAAGTCCGTCTTCGGAGAAAGCAGACTGTGAACGACCGTAAACGATCTGGAGGAAGAGCTCTCTCATAGCGGTGTTGATAGCATCGCAAACGAGGTCTGTGTTAAGAGCTTCGAGAATTGTTCTGCCTGGGAGGATCTCTGCTGCCATAGCTGCGGAGTGTGTCATACCGGAGCAGCCGATAGTTTCAACGAGGGCTTCCTGGATAACGCCTTCCTTGATGTTGAGGGAAAGCTTGCAAGTACCCTGCTGAGGAGCGCACCAGCCGATACCGTGAGTAAAGCCGGAAATGTCCTTGACATCCTTAGCCTTGACCCATTTTGCTTCTTCGGGGATAGGTGCACAGCCGTGTGCTACGCCCTGCTTGACGCTGCACATAGTTTCAACTTCATGAGTATAATTCATACTATGACTCCTTTCGTTATTAACGGCAAATAAATGCCATCTGCATACTCGTTAATTATATAACATTTTTCGTCCAAAATCAAGAGTTTTTTTTATTTTTTACAAAATATCGGATTTTGCCCGAAACGGCGGTCAGTCCTGCTCTTTTCCGTCGTTTTCATCCGGCTTCTCCCCTGCAAGGCAAGCCTTTTTGTAGCTAAGCGGACTT
This sequence comes from uncultured Ruminococcus sp., assembly GCA_945868475.1. GTDB lineage: Bacteria > Bacillota > Clostridia > Oscillospirales > Ruminococcaceae > UMGS363. Next base: position 1,949 of record CAMBLM010000013.1, read on the forward strand.
ACGCCCACATATTTTTTGAATTTGTTGTGGAAATAGTTGATGTTTGTATAGCCGACCCTCTCGGCGACCTCATAGACCTTGTATTCGTCCTCCGCAAGAAGCCTTTTGGCCTCGGTGATGCGTATTTTATCAAGGTAATTGTTGAAGTTGTCGCCCATATATTGGTGAAAGACCTTGCCGAGATATGCACTGTTGTAGCCGAATATGTTCGCGAGCATCTCAAGGCGAAGCTCCTGATTGTAGTTCGCATGTATGTACTGAACTACGCGCTCCATCGTGCTTTTGGTCGTCCTGCCGTAAACACTGTCGGAGAATTCGGTGAACTCTTTCTTCATCAGCTCGATTATGTCGTGCAGACTGCCGAGCGAACCTATCTGACTGACGATATAATCGTCCTTGAACGGCTCCGCCTTTTTTTCGCCGACGCTTTTTATGATAAGATTCTTCGTGTTGAGTACGGTCGTGATGCAGATCACGCGGATCTTCTCGGGAGTGAAGCTGTTCCTGCAAAGTGACTCCTGAAAGCGCGCAAAGCATCCCTCCAGACGTTCCTTGTCGTTGATCTCCATAAACGGGAAGAACTGCGCAGCTATCGTTTCGGGTGCAGGAATATCTTCATCATTCCGACTGCGTATCTTTTCGACGGAGATAACACCATAGTGAAGATAGAGGAAACGGTTATTGTATATCTCGTTCGCCGAACGGTAGGAAGCCGATATTTCCTTCGCTGAACGAACAGACTCGCCTATCGCTGCGAATATCATTCCGCGGTAGTCAAAGTTCAGCCTGCTCATAAATTCCTGTATGCGTTCATCGGGACTGTCCTTGAAAATAACGGCAAGCATGCCGTTGAGGTCGATGGGAACTGCGTCAACGTTCTCCATTTCGGAAAGCCTGCTGCGGATCTTGTCAAGAATGAACTGGCGCGATTCAAAGCTGTTTTTTTCGGTCGCACTAATAAGAACAACGTTAAATTTCCGTCCGCCGCTGTATTCTTTCAGGGCACTGTTGTCCGGATCCGCCGCTCCGCCGATAAGAAGCTCCTTGATAGCATTTTCGTTGAGAAATTCACTGCCCTTCTGGAGCTGCAGACTGCTCTCCTTTTCCGCTTTTATCTCGGACACGAGCACTTTCAGACATTCTATAAGCTCATCTTCATCAACGGGTTTGAGAATGAACCTCTTTACGCCGAGCGACATAGCTTCCTTTGCATAAGCAAAATCGGAATACCCCGAAAGTATCACGGCTTTTCCCTTGAAGCCGTTCTTTATCGCAGCATCGATCATCTGTATCCCCGTCATTCCCGGCATCTTCACATCGGCAATAACTATATCGGGATCGTGTATAAGTATTTTGTTAAGTCCGTCGTCGCCGTCCTCGCCCTCGTCTATAACTTCGAGTCCGAGTTCGTCCCACGGTATCATCATCTTTACGCCAAGGCGCACGTTCGGTTCGTCATCAACCAACAGAACTTTAAGCAAATCACCCGACCTCCTTTTTTATGCGTTTGACCGCTCTTTTATACAATTATATCTTATTTTGTCACATTTATCAATGTTTTTCATAAAATTTTCATATTTTGATGATAAATATATAAAATTTATCATTATTTTTTGAGCATTTCTTTGAAAAGTTCGGCAAGTTCCTTATTTTTTCCTATCGGGTATTTGTCATAAAGTCCGAATGAATATTCATTGTAAGCGTGATAGTCAAAGCCGATATCGTACTTTTCGCAAAGGCTTATCATATCCCTTACCCAGCCGACACCGTTTCTTCCCTGCTCGAATCCCTCCGAGATAACGCCGAATTCACCGAGATAAAGCGGTGCATTTTTCTTTTCGGAAAAGTCTGCATACTTCTTTATGCCGGCTTCAAGGAAATCTTTGTTAAAGCTGTAAACATTATCGCTCAGCGAAAGGTCCATTCTTATCTCGGGAGTGGACTTATCCGATTTTATATATCCCGAAACAGTATATCTGTAACCTTTTTTCATTTCATATCGTCCGAAATTCTGAACATACATCTCGGTCGAACCCGATATTTTCAAACAGCCTTTTTTCCTGCGGCCATCATCGGCACATAATTCACTTTTGCCGCTTCCGTCCGAGCTCCATGCACTGCCCGAAAGTGTACCGTCGGTGAAATCAGCCGAGAAAATCACCCTTCTCTTTCCGCTCGGCGAAATCTCCGTAAAAACGATATCATCAAAAAAAACTGTGCCGTTTTCGCCCAAATACGATGCGGAAAAAGCAAGCTGCACAATGTTCGCCTTTGACGATAGCGAAGCATATCCGCTTTCAAAATATGCCCAGCCATTCTGACCGCCGCCCGTCTTTTTCGCAGACACACAATCGACCCAGCCGTTCTTTACATTCTCACCAACGACCTCCTCCGAGGGATAGTTCATCGTCTTGCCGAGCGTTCCTGCCCATTCGGTATTCTGATGCGTGAAGAAAAATGTATCATAATCGTGAAATTCATACACAATGTTGCTGTCATCTATGTTCGCAAAGCAATTATCGGGGTTGAAAATATCATAAACTCTCTCCCCGTCCGATCTTACAGCAGAGCCTATCCCCTCAATGAATATGACCTGATACGGCGAAACTTTTCGTATCTCCTTTGCCATTCTGTTCATAAGAGAATCATACTGTTCAAACGTCCTCTCAAATGTTTCCTGCATAGGAACAACGGGTTCGTTCACAAGTCCGTAGCCGATTATCGTCGGCTCTTTCGCATAGTGCTTTGCAATGGCTTTCCACAGAGCCGTAAGCCTGTCACGGTCGCTCTTATCCGTCCAAAGCTCCGTGCCGTTTTCTCCCGATTGATATCCGCCCTGCGGAACGTGCATATTGAGTATCAGCTTTATGCCGTATTTCTTTGCCCATTTTATGTTTGTGTCTATCCACTCAAAGCCTGATTTTTTGTAGTGATAAGGGTTCTTGTCGTCCTCGAAGATACCATAGTTGAGGTAAAATCTCACGCAGTTGAAGCCCATATCCGCAATATCCTTGTACGCCTTTTCATCGTGGTGTGAAGTGTCGGGAACGGACGGGTTATCCCACACGCTGTTTCCGAATGCAATGCCCTTTATGTGAAATTCGTTTCCGTCCTCACCGATGATCTTTGTGCCGTCTGCGTGAACGAAATCCTCAGCCGTGTATTTCTTCGCTTTCTGTGCCGAAGCAAAGCCTGCTGATGATATCATCATCACAGCCGCCGAAACTACAGCCGCTGTTCTCAATAAAAGCTTTTTTATCATTGATTTTTCACCTCTTTCGGCAGGGTTATCCTTACCCTTGTGCCCTTGCCTGTCTTACTGCTGAAAGAAAGACCGTATTCCTCGCCGTGGAACATCTTTATTCGCTTGTTCACATTTGTCAGACCGATGCTCTTTCCCGAAGATGTGTCGTTTTCTTCAAGCTTCCACCTCAGTTCGGACATTTTGTCATCGGGTATGCCCTGACCGTTGTCCTCGACCTCGATAATTACATTTTCGTCCGAATATCTTATGCTCACGGTTATCTTTCCGTTGCTCTTGCTGCTTTCAATACCGTGAACGAATGCATTTTCAACGATAGGCTGTATAATGAGCGGCAGTATCGGGTACTTTCCGTCAATTTCGTTGTCGATCGAATACGAGATCCTGTCGCCGAAGCGTGCTGCCTGCAATTCAAGATAGCTTTTCGTGAATTCAAGCTCCGATTCAAGCGTCACCATGCTGTTTTTGACTTCAAGGCAGCGGCGCATAAACTTTCCGAGCTTTTTAACAAGGTCGGCAGTTTCCTTGTCATTGTTCACATAAGCTTTCATTCGTATCGTTTCGAGCGTATTGTAAAGGAAATGCGGATTTATCTGGCTCGCAAGGGTCTTGAACTCGGCTTCGACCTGATTCAGGCGGAACGTTTCCGTCTGTATCTTCGCTTCATAAGCTTCGTTCATAAGCTCCTGCATACTCTTTACCATTACCTGCAAATCGTTGTAAAGCTCATTTATCTCGTCATCGCCGCTGATCTGCTCGTTAAGGTCAAAGTCACCGACCGTCACCCTGTGCATCTGATCGCGCAGAAATCCGATCCTTCGCACAAAATACGATGTAAAAAGTATCGCGATAAGCACTGACAGCAGGAAGCATGAGGTTATGTAGAAAACATATCCGAACGAAAGCTCCTTTGTCGCACCCGTTACGATAGCATAAGGCTTAACAAGATATATCTGAAAAAAGTTGCCCGTATGATTGTAGTTGAAGTTGGTCGCAACTGTGTAGCCCTTGTCGGTGAGCGGAGATTTTCCCGTAAGCTCAACAGGGTCTTTCTCCACGCCGTCAAGCTCGAAGTCGGGCGTCGTGAATACTTTGCCGAGGTCGTATTCGGGCATATTGCTGTAAAAGACCATTCCGTTCTGTACGGCGAAGATAACGTTGAATACTTCGTCCTCCATCAGCGTTTCTATCCAGTCCTGATTGATGTAAACGACCATAACGCCAAGGCTCTTGCCCTCTTTCGACTTTATCTGACGGACATAGCTCAGATAGCATTTTGAATCGGAGGGGTTTTTCAGCACTCTCCATATCGGCGCAGAAGTCGCCAGAGCTTCGCTGAACCAGTTTGAATTCTTTATCTGATCCGTTATCCGCTGAAAAGAGAGATTATAGAGAAATCCGTTCGGTTCTTCACCCATATCAACATAAAAAGTTATATCCGATATCTGCGAATAAGCATTTCTGTAGCTTGATACAACAGGGTGCGAAGCGTAAAAATCAAGACATTCATCGTGGGTGAGTCCGCTGTTGAGAAGATAGCTTATATTCTCATCATTATAGATCGTGTCCGCCGCCGCAGAAGTCGTGAAAAGCGTGTCCGTAAGCCTTATTTTAAGGTTGTCGGCGTCCTTGTAAGCCTCCTTGACAGTGCTTTCCTGCAAAACGCCTATCGTGTTCATAATGAGGTAAATTCCTGCCGCAAAAACGGGGACGATAACCGCAATGAACATCACGATAAGCTTCGTGCGGATATTCGTGTTGAGCAGTTTGTTTATCAGCTTCATACCGTTTCCCTGCTCAGTTTTCCTCGGACAGTATCTTCACCGCCGAGCTTGTTCCTATCCTTTCGCAGCCCTCGTTCAGAAATGCTTCAAGGTCAGCCTTTGTCTTTACGCCGCCTGCCGCTTTCATCCTGACATTTTCGCCGATGTGCTTCTTGAAAAGCCTGATATCGTCAAGCTTTGCGCCGTCCGTGCCGAAGCCTGTGGAAGTCTTTATGTAGTCTGCGCCTGCATTTGTCACACAGTCGCAGAGCGCAATTTTCTCTATCTTTTCAAGGTAGCAGGTTTCAATGATAACTTTGAGTATCTTATCTCCGCAGACCTTTTTCAAAGCGGCGATCTCAGCCGTCACCTTATCAAATCTGCCCATCTTCACATCACCGAGGTTTACGACCATATCAAGCTCGTCTGCGCCGTCAGCGATCGCGCACTGCGCTTCAAACACCTTTACAGCAGTGGTGTTGTAGCCGAGAGGAAAGCCTATCACCGTGCATATATTGAGCTTTTCGCCGAATTTCTTTCTTGCATAGGCGATAAAGCTCGGCGGTATGCATACGGAAGCCGTGTTAAGCCTAAGCGCTTCTTCACAAAGCTTGTCAATATCAGCCTCGGTCGAAACTGCTTTGAGCATCGTGTGGTCGATGTGTGGATATATCTGTTCTTTTTCCATTGTCAGTCTTCCTTTCGTGAGTCTATCTCCGCTTTGAGCAGGAGTTCATAAACGGGTGCGAGCTTCTCAAATTCGCCGATGAGGAACGGTATGAGCTTATCGCTGAAAAGCAGGTCGTAATCGTGGCTCAGAGCGTTGACGGATATGCTCTTTCGGTTGAGCCAGTTCTGCTTTTCCTCGCTCTCATCGGGAAAGCGGTTCTTCTTGTAAATGTCGCCGTCAAGCGAAAATTCGGGCGAAGCTTTCAGCATCTTTGCGGCGGCTTTGTAGCTTTTGTCGTCATTTTTTATAAGCTCGCGCAGGCTTTCCATAACAGCCGTGGGTGCTTGGTAGTAGCCAACGCCATAGGAGAATCCCGTCTGCTCGATGCAGAAATAAAACGACAGCGCATTTCCGAGCCTTTCACGCGGTCTGCTCACGGCTATCCAGATATGGTCGCGGAAAAGCGACTTGTCTTTTGTGAAGCGTGTGTCACGGCGAACTCTCGAAACGCATTTCGGCGAGCAGACAAGCTGACTGTCGATCTTTTCAAAAGTCGGCGCAAGCCCTGCGGCTATCTCCGCAAACGGCTCGGTTATGACTTTTTTGTATATCGGCTTCTGCTCCTCATAATATTCCCTGCTGTCGCGCAGTTTGAGTTCAAAGAGGATATCGATAGATTTTCTTGAAAAATTCATTTTGTTCCTTTCTTTTTTGAAAAAGACCATATTCATGTTCTGTAGGGTCAGATTTTCCCGACCGTTAAAATATAAAGCGAAACGTGAAACCCGTCCTACAGAATCGACATGTTTGGATAAACAAAAAATCCGTTTCTTTAAACAAGAAACGGATTTTTCTACTGGTTGGGGTGCAGGGATTTGAACCCCGGAAATGCCTGAGTCAGAGTCAGGTGCCTTACCGCTTGGCTACACCCCAGTATAAGTCGCCGATCAAAAAAGGCGATGCATTAACGGCAACTTACTTTGGTTGGGATAGTTGGATTTGAACCAACGAAATGACGGAGTCAAAGTCCGTTGCCTTAGCCGCTTGGCTATATCCCATTGAACTTTTTAATGAGGAAATAATCAAGCTCATCGTCAAACGACAGTAGTTATTATAGCATGTCCATTCCTGTTTGGCAATAGTTTTTGCACAAGTTTGACGTTTTATACAAATATTTTTTTCTAACTTGTGCAAATTTTACATTTCATTGCGGTTTTCGAGTGCTTTGAACAGCGTAGTCTTGTCTGCATACTCGACCATTGCACCAACGGGCAGACCGAAAGCAAGCCTTGTGACCTTTACTCCGAGCGGCTTTAACAGCTTTGAAATATAAACAGCGGTAGCTTCGCCCTCAACTGTCGGATTCGTAGCCATAATGACCTCGCGCACTCCGCCCTCGTTCACCCTCGCAAGAAGCTCCTTTATCCTCAGCATCTCGGGAGTAATGCCGTCCATCGGCGAAAGAAGTCCGTGCAGAACGTGGTAAACGCCCTTGTATTCGTTGGTGCGCTCAAAAGCCTCAATGTCCTTCGGTGCTTCGACAACACATACAGTGCTGTGGTCGCGGAAATCATCACTGCATATCGGGCAAAGTTCGTTCTCGGTGAAGTTTGCACATACCTTGCAGTAGGTGACTTTTTGGTGAGCATTCATTATCGCATCGGAAAAAGCCTGCGCTTCCTCATCGCTCATCGTCATAACGTGGTAGGCAAGCCTTTGGGCCGACTTCATTCCTATTCCGGGGAGCTTTGCGAACTGCTCCGCAAGTATTACGAGCGGCAGAGCCGTTTTTGACATAAGATCATTCCTTTGAGAAAAAAGTTATTTGAAATAACGGGAATCCGTCGATCGCGGATTCCCGTTCAATTTGTATCTTAGAAGAGTCCCGGGAATGAAACGCCGCCTGTGATTGCGCCCATCTCATTTTCGGAAGTAGCTTCGATCTGGTGAACAGCATCGTTGAATGCGCTGATAACGAGATCCTGAAGCATCTCGATATCGTCCTTGTCAACAACGTCAGGCTTGATCGTGAGGGCCTTGATCTCCTTTTTGCCGTTCATGACAACTTCAACAGCTCCGCCGCCCGAAGTAGCCTTGAACTCTCTGTTTTCAATATCTTCCTGAAGAGCGGTGATCTGTTCCTGCATTTTCTGAGCCTGCTTGAGCATACCCTGCATATTCTGAGCGCCGCCGCCCATTCCCTGTGGCAATCTTGCTTTCATAATTAATACTCCTTTTGGTTGATTTTAAGCACCGCGATACTTAATACTAATTTTTAATCAAAGTGTAGACAAAAAACCGGCGCAAAAGCCATATAAAGCTATTTTCAACATCAAGCTGTTACAACAGCTGCGAGTTTTTGCTTGATTTTTTTACACTTTCAGTTTAAAAATCAGTATAACAAGCGGTACTGTAAATTTATAGAAACGGAACATTTATGACTGTTCTGTCGGTATCCCGTTTTCCTGCGCTTTTTTTAAAATTGCTTCGAGCGACTGCCTTGTATCGGCTTTCTCGGTCTTGTTCGTGCATTTTGCACGAATAGTATATATCCTGCCCGTGATCTTCTGAATGGAGCGTTTGAGCTTCTCGGCGTTGTCCCCTGCCTTTAATACCGACATAAAGAACGAATTCTCCGAGAAAATGAGCATCATATCTCCGCTTTCAAGAGCATAAGAACCGACCAGTGCTGCCGACCCCGACGGACAAGCCGCCCTGTACTCTTCGAGGATATCCGCCCAGCGTTCAACGGGCTTGAACGAAGACGGGTCTATCTTGCCCTGCTCCGTTTTTGCAGGAGCGGACGGTGAAGTCTGAGCAGGCTGAGGAACGCTTTCGTTCTGTCTTTCCTGCTGATACGGATATTGGGGTTCGCTTCGCACGGGAGCTGTCCGCTGAACGGACGCATCGCCGAGCCTGCGCTCCAACATTTCAATTTTAGCATAAATTTCGGAATTGTCAATAGAATTGTTCGCAGAAGCTCCCGAAGCCGCTGCGCCTGCTCTGCTTGTACATATCTTTATCATGCACATTTCGATCTCGACACGCTTTGACGGGACTCTGCCTATTTTATCACCCGTCTGCTGCAAAATATCAAGGTCGGCGAAGATATCCTCTATCGGCATTTTCTCCGCAAGAGCCTTGACCTGAGCGGTTTCGCTCGGCAGACAGTTCAATATCCCCGTATCATCGGGAACAGTTTTGGCAAGCATAACATTTCGCAGCTGTCCGATGAGTTCGGCGCAAAGCTGCTGCATATCTTTCGATGAATCGTAAAGCTCGCCGACCGCTTTTACAGCCTCGGCAGTATTATGGTCAGCCGCCGCTTCAAGGATACGGAAAACAGGACCGCTTCCCGCAATTCCCGCAGCACTCGCAGCCACATCTTCCGTGATGTTGTCCGAATAAGCCGTGCATCGGTCGAGCAGTGAAAGAGCGTCACGCATACCGCCGTCCGAAGCCTTTGCGATAAGCAGTGCGGCTTCATTCGTGAGCGTGAATTTCTCCTGCTCTGCGACCCACAGGAGCCGCTTTGCGATATCGTCTGATTTTATTCTGTGAAAATCGAAACGCTGGCAGCGTGAAAGTATCGTCGGCAGGACTTTGTGGATCTCGGTCGTTGCGAGGATAAACTTAACATGCGCAGGCGGTTCTTCCATGATTTTGAGCAGCGCATTGAACGCCGCAGGAGAGAGCATGTGAACCTCGTCGATGATATACACCTTGTATTTGCATCGCTCGGGCATATAGACAGTACCCTCACGCAGGTCACGGATATCTTCAACGCCGCTGTTTGAAGCCGCGTCTATCTCGATTATATCACCGAGTGCGCCCTCGTCGGCGTCACGGCAGATCTCACATTCAAGGCACGGATTTCCGTCAACGGGGTTCAGGCAGTTCATCGCCTTTGCAAGTATTCTTGCGCAGGTCGTCTTGCCCGTTCCTCTTGAACCCGTGAAAATATATGCATGGGCAGTTCTGCCCGTTCTGAGCTGGTTTAAGAGCGTTTCTGTGACCTGCGGCTGCGAAACAACATCGGCAAAGCTCAAAGGTCTGTATTTTCTGTACAATGCCTGATACAAAACGCTCACTTCCCTTTATTTTATCTTCATTTCTTCATCAATCTTATCATAAACGCCGACACTCTCCGCAATTTTGCAGTAATACTGCTTGAATCCGACAACATCGAACATATTCGCCGCGAGTGCTTTCGCATAATATTCACGGCTCTTTTCAAGGTCTTTCAGCCCGAGCTGAGCAAGCGCACAGCCGCCGAGTGCAAACACATAATTTTTGCCGTCCAATATCGACCTTGTAAAGCTTTCAAAAGCTTTTTCGTATTCGCCCATTGCAAGGTAGCACATTCCGTAATCCGTGTAAAGATACTGAAAAATGCCCTCATAGGTGTTCTTTTTTTCAAGGCCGTCATAAATATCGAGTGCCTTCTGATAAGCACCGTTTTCAACATGACATCTTGCAAGCAGAAAATCGACCATGTATTTTTCATCATTCAGTCCGAGGTCGATAGCATCCTGAAAATAATTTGCCGCATTGGTATTATACCCCATAAGGCGGTAGGCATTTCCTATGTAAAAGCTTGCGACCGCTTTTTCACGGTCGGTGCAGTCACATTCCATTGCCTCTTTGAGATAGTCGATGCCGTCAGCAAGCTCCTCACAGCGGATACAATCCATACCATCGCTGAAAAGCCTTACTTTCTTGGAAAAGCCTTTGAAAGTCCCTCTTGTGAGATACTTGTCATAACCTCTTCGGGCAGCACTCTGCGCATCACTGTAAGCAGTCACTATCACGGACATAACGAGAGCGAACTCCGTCAGTCCGAAGAAAAGCTTCTGGAATCGGTCGGGCGTATAATCGGGCGAATCAAAAAGCACAAGATAGGCAAGTGCAGCAAGAAACATCAGCGGCACTACTATAATAAAATGCCGCCAAAGCTTTTTTATAAAATACCACTTGTCCATCTGAAAGTTCCTCCGAAAAGAGTAAAAAATCCGATACATAGGTGTGCAGGCTTGCTGCGGCACACAGAGCGAACCGCTTAATGCTGCTCGGTTCCCCGCCTGACATGGTTCACGGTGTTCTGTTGCACAGGGCCCGCACACCTATATACCGGATTAATTCCAATCATAGTATGCTGATCCGCTCGTTTCGGCTTGATTCCGCCTTAAACAAAGCGCAAACAGGATTTACTTGTTTATGATATCATATTTCACAAAAAAAGTCAAGCACTTTGCAAAAATTTAAAGGCTTATATAAGCTGCACAAAGATTTTTCCCATAATTTGTTTACTTTTTAATATAATTTTAGCAAAAATCAACAGCTATATCATTTGCATTTGCACTATTTATACAGAAAATATTTTCTATCTAATTTTACTATTGAAATTTTCCCGAATATGAGTTAAAATAGTTACAGTGTGTTTCAAACGTTTTAGTATGTCATTTTTTATAAAAATTTTGTATCAAAGACAGTTAGTTTTATAGAACAGGCTGTACAAAATATATTTAGGGTGGAAAAAATATGGGTTCTAATATCATTCTTTACGGCCCTCCGGGTACAGGTAAAACTTATAATACTATCGCTTATGCGATATCTATTATTTACGGAAGACCTATCCGCGAGGTTATGGGCGATGACTACGGCGAGCTTCTTGAGAAGTACAACGCTCTCAAAACTCTCTACGGTCAGATCGAGTTCACTACCTTCCATCAGTCCTTCGGCTATGAAGAATTCGTTGAAGGCATCAAGCCTGTTTTCATTCAGGTGATGAACGAAAAAGGCGAACGTTCCCGTAAGGAAGAAATGGTTTATAAAGTAAACCAGGGTGTATTCAAGCGCTTCTGCGATGAAGCCTCAAAGAACCCCGGCGAAAAATATGTATTCATCATCGATGAGATCAACCGAGGCAACGTTTCCAAGATCTTCGGTGAAATGATTACCATTATCGAACCTACAAAACGTCTTGGACAGGCGGAAGAAGCTACCGTTAAGCTTGCTTATTCGCAGGAGGCATTCGGCGTTCCGGACAATGTTTACATAATCGGCACGATGAACACCGCCGACCGTTCTATCGCGATGCTCGACTCCGCTTTAAGACGACGTTTCGACTTTGTTGAAATGATGCCGAACCCTGAGCTTCTCCGCGGAGTTACCGTTGAGGGCATTGATGTCTGCGAGCTTATGTACAAGATAAACAAGCGAGTTGAGATCCTGCTCGACCGCGACCATACGATCGGTCATGCATACTTTATGCCGCTTCGTTCCCGTCCGAACCTTGCAGTTCTTGCGCATATCTTCAAAAATGCGATAGTTCCGCTTCTTCAGGACTATTTCTACGATGATTACGAAAAGATAAGACTTGTCCTCGGCGATGCCAACAAAGAACCAAACGAGCAGTTCGTCATCAAGACAGACGTTGACTATGCACAGATCTTCGGTGCGAATGCCGAGCTTTACCTTGAAAATGACGATATTTATACTATAAATAATGCGGCTTTCGGAAATGTCAACGCATATCTTAAGATCTAAGGATAATTTCCAATGAGTACAAATAAAAAGTTCGTTATCACAGACGCTGACTCCTTTGTAAGGGGCGGAACATCGAACGATCCGCATATTATCCCTATCCCCGAGCATAACTTTGACCGTCTTGCGGACTTCACCGAGAACAACCGCTACCCCGTTATGCATGAGATAACTCTCCCCGATGGGCGCAAAACCATTCACCCCGCCCGTTATGCAGGCATCATAACTCTCCGTGACGGTACGCAGATAGAGCTTATGCCGCAGATAGCCGCCGACCCTGCCGAAAATGCAGTCGTATCGAAGATGCTCATTCTGCGAATGCTCGAATCGATGATAGAAGTCCCCGTGAAAAGAGTCAACGAGCGTTACTTCAAAAAGGAACAGCTGAATATTTTCGAGATATGCGTGCGAATGTTCCTCGACGAAGTGGAAAACGTTGTACGAGGCGGTCTGAAGCAGACCTACGTCCCCTACCGCGGCAACGAACCGTTCGTAAAGGGCAAGACCATCTACTCCGAACACGCCAAGAAAAACTTTGCCCACAAGGAAAAATTCTTCGTTGAATACGATGTTTTCAGCATTAACCGCGCCGAGAACAAGCTGATAAAAACAACTCTCGCCGCTCTGCTGAAGCTTTCAACGAACGGACTTAACCTTAAACGCCTGAGAACGCTGCTTATGGACTTCGACGGAGTTGATTCCTCAACAAATTTAAAGCGTGACTTTGCCGCCGTTATCGACGACCGAAGCATGGCGAGATATTCAAGGGCAATGAGCTGGTGCAGACTGTTCCTTTTGAACAAAGGTACAACAACGTTCTTCTGCGGCGGAAAGGTCGCTTATGCGATGCTTTTTCCTATCGACAAGCTTTTCTGCGGCTGTATCGCAACGAGCCTGCGCCGTCAGATAGACCGTTCAAGATACAGCTTTCTCACGCCCGAAAAAATGACAAACTCGGTCAACAACGTTTCGCTCGACCTTAATATGGAACCTGTTTCCAACTTCTATGTCAAGGACAAGCTCGACGATTCTTACATAAACATCATCTTTAAATTCTATGATTTCAAAAATTATCACGGCAAGGACACCGACGATACGGCGATAGTTTTCCCCGTCACGGAAGTCCTCAACCGCGACCTTGAGGGTATGCAGCGAAATATGTATCTCGTTGACCTCAAAGACATCGACGGAAGCGTTGCGATCCTCAATGAAACATTTTTCCACTGATATTTTCAGCCGCTCATATTTGGGCGGCTTTTTTATTGTGAAATTTTAACATAACTATTGCAATTCACATAAAAAAAGTGTATAATGTTAAATGATATACTACTTAATTAATTTATCTGAAAGGATATGATTTTATGAACGAAAATTCCGAAAGATCCCATGACAGCGTTCTCGACCTTCTTCTCACAGTTACAGGTCTGCTCTCGTTTGTACTTGGATTTGTACTCGGTATATGCGTAACAAAGAAACTCAGCGGCAAATGCTGCGGCAAAAATAAAAACTGCAAGGATTTCGACGCTGATGAATATGTTCGCAGCCTTAATCTTGAAGAAAATTAATATTAAACAAAGGACTAAATGAAATATGAAACTTGGTATGGTTGGACTTCCGAATGTCGGAAAAAGCACACTCTTTAACGCACTCACAAACGCAGGCGCAGAATCCGCGAACTATCCGTTCTGCACCATTGAACCGAACGTCGGCGTTGTTTCCGTCCCCGATGAACGCCTTTTAAAGCTCAAAGAAATGTATAACCCGAATAAATTCACTCCGGCAACGCTTGAATTTGTCGATATCGCAGGTCTTGTAAAGGGCGCATCAAAGGGCGAGGGTCTTGGAAACAAGTTCCTCGCAAATATCCGTGAAGTTGACGCTATCGTTCATGTTGTACGCTGCTTTGAGGGTACGGACGTTATCCACGTTGACGGAAGCATCAATCCGAGAAGAGATATCGAAACTATCGACCTCGAACTTATCTTCTCCGACATCGAAATGCTCGACAGACGCATCGACCGCACAAAGAAACTCGTCAAGGGCGACAAGAAATACATCACAGAGGTAGAATTCCTCGAAAAACTCAAAGCTCACCTTGAAGCAGGTCACTCCGCACGTTCCTTTGACTTCACCGAGGAAGAAGCCGAAGCGATCAAGAGCACTCCGCTTCTCTCCGCAAAGCCTGTAATTTTCGCAGCAAACCTCTCCGAAGAGGATTTCAAGAACAACATCGAAAATTCCGTTCACTACAAGACCGTGTGCGAGATCGCAGCAGAGGAAAAGGCTTCCGTATTCCCTATCTGCGCGCAGCTTGAAGCCGAGATCTCCGATATGGGCGATGAGGACAAGGCTATGTTCCTCTCCGAACTCGGACTTGAAGTATCGGGACTTGACCGTATAATCAAGGAAGGTTACGCTCTCCTCGGACTTATCTCATTCCTCACAGCAGGTAAGGACGAAGTCCGCGCTTGGACTATCACAAAGGGTACAAAAGCTCCGAAGGCGGCAGGAAAGATACACACAGATTTTGAAAAGGGCTTTATCAGAGCGGAAGTTGTTTCGTTCGATGATCTTATGGCTTGCGGAACAATGGCTGCCGCAAAGGAAAAGGGACTTGTCCGTCTTGAGGGCAAGGAATATGTTGTTCAGGACGGAGATATAATCCTGTTCCGCTTCAACGTATAATATCAGAGATCAAAAGGGTGCATCGGCGGAGAACGGGAAACTCTGCCGCAGAGGTTTTGCCCTTTGATTATAAATTATTTTGGAGGATATGAAATGAACACAAAGAAGATCCTTGCAGGCGTTATGGCTCTCTCCCTGACGGCTGCACTCACTGCCTGCGGCAATAACAGCAGCGACAGCGGTGAAACAACAACAGAAGCTACCACCACCACTAAGGCAACGGTTGCAGTAAACACAGAGGGACTCAAGGACGAAGAGCAGGAATCGCTCTCTTCCGTTCTCGACCAGCTCCCCGATGTTGAGCTTGCAAACAAGGAGATCAAGTGGCTCGCTCATTACGACCTCAACCCATCAACAGACGGTTCTTCCAAAAAGGTAGAACTTGAACTTTTCGAGCAGAAGTACGGCGGAAAGATCACCTACATCCCTACAACATGGGAAAAGCGTTACGATGACCTCTCCACCAACGTACTCGGCGGTACAGGCGTTGACTTCTTCCCGGGTGATGACGCCAACAACTATCCAAAGGGAATCATCAACGGAATGTTCCAGTCTGTAGATGACTACATCGATCTTGATTCAGCTATCTGGCAGAACGTTTCCGCCGCTATGGATCTTTACAAGTTCGGCGGAAAGCACTATCAGTTCGTTACGGGCGTAACCGCTGAACAGGTAGTTATCTATGATACATCCACACTCGAAGCTCAGGGCTTTGACGATCCTTGGGAGCTTTATCAGAAGGGCGAATGGAACTGGGATACATTCAAGCAGATGCTCCTCGACTTCGTTGACCCCGATGCTGACCAGTACGGTCTTGACAACTGGTTCAATGAAAAGGCTCTCTACCTCTCCGCAGGCGTTCCGACTGTTTCCGTCGGCGAAGATGGTCACCTCGTATGCAACGTAAACAACGCTACAGTTGAAAAGGCTATGAACTATCAGTACGAACTCTATCAGAACGGACTTGTTCTTCCTCTTGAACAGTTCAACTGGTCTATCCAGCCTCAGTTCATGGGCGAGGGCAAAGAACTCTTCTGGCTCAACGGTACTTGGGGAATCCAGGGCGACCCTGAAACCTGGACAGTAGGCATCGAACCGCAGAACCTCGGTATCGCGCCTGTTCCGTCACCTGAAGGTTCCGATCCTTACCAGTCCGCAGTTGTAAACGGCTATGCACTCTGCAAGGGCGCAGCTAACCCGGAGGGCGTTGCCCGCTTCGCTGAATGTGTTATCGTTGCAAACAATGACCCTGCAACTATCGCTATCTCCGACAGAAAGGCTATGGACGACAACCAGTGGTCCGAAGATATCATCGAAAGAGTCAAGGAGATCAACGAACTCACAAGACAGTACCCTGTTGTTGACCTTGCATCGGGCTGCTCCACCGAAATTGCTAGTTACACAACAGACGGCGGCTCTGAAATGGGCACAAGAGCTCCATTCCATGGCACAGACTGGGCAACAATGAGAGAAACTATCGCAGATACTCTCATTATGCTTGTTGATGAAGTTGACCAGAAGCTTCAGGAAGCCACTGCTGAATAATACATAACAAAAAAACAAATGCCGTCAGAGCGGATCGCTTTGACGGCATTATTTTTTATAATAAATTACATCAGCGGTGCGATTATGCGAAGCACCCTTCCGAAAAACTTTGTAAATATGTTGAACTTTTTGCAGTCTTCCAACGTTATGCGCTGACATTTCTGCAATGTGAGCTGATAATCTTCCTCGGTTTCGTGAACCGAACTTGTACCGTATGTGTAAGCCGCACATTCAAAGTGCAGGAACAAACTGCGGTAGTCAAGATTTATCGAGCCGACAACAGCACGGATATCATCACTGACAAAAACCTTTGCGTGAACAAATCCCGGTGTGTATTCATACATTCTCACACCGGATTCGATAAGCTCGGCATAATATGTATGCGCAAGCCAGAAAGCATACTTTTTGTCGGGGATATGAGGCATTATTATCGAAACGTCCACTCCCCTTTTCGCCGCATAGCACAGTGCGGTTTTCATTTCATCGTCAATGATGAGATAAGGGGTCATAATATGGACGTATTTTTTTGCGCGGTAGAGAATATCAAGGTAAACATTCAGACCGACATTCTCACGGTCGAGCGGACTGTCGCTGTACGGGATAACATACCCCGGCTTCGCTTCGTCCCTCAGCTCGGGAAAATCGTGAACGATATAATCGCCGAAATCATCCCATTTCTGCTCGGTCATATTCCAGTTTTGCAGGAACATCATCGTGAAGCTTTTTACAGCCTCGCCTTTGAGCATAATGCCCGTATCTTTCCAATGTCCGAAACGCTCTACCTTATTGATGTATTCATCGGCGAGATTTATTCCGCCCGTAAAGGCGGTCTTTCCGTCGATAACGACGATCTTTCGGTGGTCACGGTTGTTCTGAACTGTCGAAAGCACGGGAACTATCGGCGAAAACACCTTGCATTTTATGCCGAGTGCCTGCATTTTCTTCGGATAATTCACCGGAAGAAGCATTATCGTGCATGTCCCGTCATACATAAAGCGGACTTCGACTCCCTCTTTGACCTTTTGCTTGAGTATTTCAAGTATAGAGTCCCACATATAGCCCTCGTCAACAATAAAATACTCCATAAAGATGAATTTTTTCGCCGCAAGAAGCTCCCTTTTGAGTGCTTCAAACTTGTCTTCGCCGAGCGGAAAAAACTTAGTTGCCGTATTCCTGTAAACGGGGAAAAAAGCGTGGCTTTTCATATATTCGGCAAAGCGTACCTCTGCTTCATCGATGTCGGCAAGCTCACGCACAACATCGTCATTCTGCGGAAGATACTCGTTCGTTTCCTTTATAACGTCCGAAAGCCGCCTGCGCACGAGCCGCGTTCCGAGTTCGAGCCTGACGTAAGCATACATAAGCGTTCCGAAAACGGGAAGAGTCAGCACAGGTATTATCCACGCCATTTTGAAGCTTGTGTTGGACTTGTCGCTGATGATATATATCATCGCAAGCGTTGAGATAATAAGGTTCAGCGCGTAAAAATACTCCATTGAGTTTTTCATCGTGTTTACGCACAGCCAAAAGAAAATTATCTGGATGATAACGAACAGAAAAACTATCATCGTTCTGCCGAAAACAAGTCTGCACAGCTTTTTTATTTTGGAAAGCATCATTTTTTTCTTATTCAAAGTTTTGTCTCCTTACATCTGTCCGTTCGGACTGAATGACCCCATTCCCCCGATTATGTATCACATAAATTTATCGAAAGTATATTCCGAAAGCTTTTTATCCACCATCTGTGAAATCTCGGCAAAAACACGCTGATAACCGCATCTGCCTGCCATTCCCCTGCTGCATTCGTAGTTGTTCGTAAGGCACTTGCTTATCGCATATTTGCCATCGATAGCTTCAACAACATCTTTCATCGTGATCTCGCTGGGCTTTTTCGCAAGCTCATATCCGCCCTGTGTACCCTTGAACGAAACAACAATGCCTGCCGCAACAAGCTTGCGCAGTATCTTCAGTGCAAAACGGAGCGAAACAACAGTCCTTTCGGAGATCGAGTTCGCGTCGAGCCGCTTACCCGCTTCGCAAAGACAGCCAACTATGCGGACTGCATAATCCGCTTCCAAAGTCATATTCACAAACCAAACCTCACTAAACTAAGATCAATCGAGAAAATCCTTAACTTTTCTGCTTCTGCTCGGGTGACGGAGCTTACGCAGAGCCTTGGCTTCGATCTGTCTGATACGTTCACGGGTAACGTTGAACTCCTTGCCGACTTCTTCGAGCGTTCTTGAACGTCCGTCCTCAAGACCGAAACGCAGACGAAGCACCTTTTCCTCACGCTCGGTAAGCGTTGAAAGAACTTCGCCAAGCTGCTCTTTAAGAAGAATGAGCGAAGCCGCATCAGCAGGAGCAGGAGCATCATCATCGGGGATAAAATCGCCGAGGTGGCTGTCCTCCTCTTCGCCGATAGGTGTTTCGAGCGAAACGGGATCCTGTGCGATACGCATTATCTCACGAACGCGCTCGGGTTCCATATCAAGCTCCGCAGCGATCTCCTCGGGAGTAGCATCGTGACCGTTCTTGTGGAGAAGCATGCTTGAAACCTTTTTAACCTTCGTGATGGTTTCGACCATGTGGACAGGGATACGGATAGTTCTTGCCTGATCTGCGATAGCACGGGTGATCGCCTGACGTATCCACCATGTTGCATAGGTCGAGAACTTGAATCCCTTTGTGTAATCGAATTTTTCAACAGCCTTGATAAGACCGAGGTTGCCCTCCTGAATAAGATCGAGGAACTGCATACCTCTGCCGACATAGCGCTTTGCAATGGAAACAACAAGACGGAGGTTAGCTTCGGAAAGACGCTTCTTCGCCTTTTTGTCGCCCTTTGCCATTCTTTCTGCAAGCTCTATTTCTTCCTCTGCGGAAAGAAGCGGAACTCGTCCTATTTCTTTAAGATAAATTTTTACGGGGTCGTCGATAGCAATGCCCTCGGTCGAGAGTGAAAGCTCCAGATCGTCTTCGCCGAGAGGGATATCATCGTCAAAGTTTTCGAGCGAGAAGTCATCGATGATCTCAATGTTGTTATTTGAACAGCTTTCGTAGAAGCTTTCCATCTGGTCAACATCGTATTCGAGGTCTTCGAGAACATCCGTGATCTCCTTTGTGGAAAGCTTTCCGCTTGATTTACCCTGTTCGATAAGGCTTTCAATAGTTCTTTTTTCTGCCATAATATAAACTTCCTCCTATATAAAACGCGGAAAAACCGCATTGTAAGTTTTTTCACTTTTTCTATTTCGACTTTTTCAGACTTTCAAAGTACCGCAGGAATTCTTCATTCGACATCGCCGCCGCATCGATATTCTTTTCGGCATAGCTTTTGAGAGTTTTTATGTAATCATCAAGAGCTTCCCGAGTGATATCGACCTGCTGATTTGCGACAATTATCGAATATACTTTTCCCATTTCGTCAGCGGAAAATTCACTTTGAAGCAGTGAAACGTCAAATTCCACCGAATTTTTTATCTTTTCTGTTAATTTTTCAAAAACAGTCCTGTTGAAATCTGTCACAAAATCTGTACTGCTCAGCCTGCTTTCGATGTATTTCAGCTCATCGGGATTGTACGAAAGATAAGCGATTATGCCACATTCCGCCTTGTATTCCCTCGGGTGAGCAACGCTGTCGGGGTTTTCGCGCCGCTGCCTGCCGAAAGTCCGTATCTCGCGGTTTTCGTCCTGCCGTGAGCGGTTTATCTTCTTCTTTATAAGCCCGTTCACCTGATGCGTGATAGCTTCACGGTTCACATCGCACTGCTTTGCAAGCTTTCCGATGTAAACTTCGCGCTCTATTGGCGAAGCGATGTCGGAAAACAGTGAAACACAGCGTTTCAGATAGGTGACCCTGTCATTTTCGCTTTCAAGGTCAAGTCCTGCGGCGCATTTGTTCATCTCGAAATCGATAGCGCCGTCCGAGCGTTCAAGAAGCTGCCTGAAGCGCACCGAACCGAACTTTTTTATGTATTCATCGGGGTCTTTTGCACCCTCCATTTTGATTATGCGCGCATCAAGACCTGCTTCGGACAGAAGATTTATCGCTCTGTGCGTTGCCGCCTGCCCCGGGCCGTCCGAATCGTAGGCTATCACAACTTCATCGGCATACTGCTTTATCAGACGAGCCTGCTCGGAGGTCAGTGCCGTTCCGAGCGTTGCGACAACGTTCTCAAAGCCGCCCTGATTTATCGCGATAACGTCCATATAACCCTCGGCAAGTATCAGCTTGCGCTCGGTCGATTTTTTCGCAAAATTCAGCGAGAAAAGGTTTCGGCTTTTCTTGAAAACAGGCGTATCGGACGAGTTTAGGTACTTCGGGCCGCTGCCATCGATTATTCTTCCGCCGAACGCGATAACATTTCCTCTGAGGTCGATTATCGGGAACATAACTCTGTCGCGGAATGAGTCGAATACTGCGCCTTTTGAGCTTCGCGTACAAAGATTTGCAAGCACAAGCTCATCGTCCGTAAAGCCCTTTTCACGCATAAAGTAGTGCAGACCGTGCCAGTCGTCGGGCGCATAGCCAAGTCCGTACTTTATAATAGTATCCTTTGAAAGCTGACGTTCGGCGAAGTATCTTCGTCCTTTTTCGCCCTGCGGCGACTTTGCGAGTATCTCAAAGAAATACCTCGCCGCCGTTCGGTTTATTTCGAGAACGCGCGCTTTAACACGGGCAAGATCATTGCTCTCCCCATCATCGGGCATCTGCATTCCGGCTCTGTCGGCAAGAAATTTCACCGCTTCGATGTAGGAAAGGTTCTCTATCTTCATTATGAATGTAATGACATCGCCGCCTGCGCCGCAGCCGAAGCAGTGGAAATACTGCCCCGTTGTATTGACGCTGCATGACGGCGACTTTTCCGAATGGAACGGACAAAGGCACATTGCACCGTGGCCGCTCCTTTTCAGCGTCACATAGCTGCTCATAACGGTATCAATCGGATTATTCTGTTTTAGGTCTAAAATAAAACTTTCGGGTAATGCCATATAACCTCTCCACGGGCAGCTCGCGCCACGCTCTGCTTCGTTACGCTCGTTTGCATTAAAAATAGGTTTATTGTCGCGAATATATGTCTGATAAATTGAAGTAATGTAGGGGACGGGTCACCCGTCCCCTACAGAATTAAGTGACCATACTCAATTATAATTTCGCATCGCGCCAGCTTTTCGGAATGTAAAGATCTTCATAAACCGCGATAGCATAGCTGTCCGTCATTCCTGCGATGTAGTCGGTAACGGCTCTGTCCGAGCCTTTAATCTCGCGTATGCGCTTGTATTCATCGGGGAGCTTGTCGGGATTTTTGAGGAAATAGTTATAGAGCTTCTCAACAAGCATTATAGCTTTGCTCTCCTCGGATTTCGCAACGGAATTTCGGTAAACATTATCGAACATAAAGTCGCTGAGAATGTCAAGAGCCTTGCGGACATCTTCCGACATTGTGATATTCTCTGCGCCGTTGTTGATTATCGAGGTGATGAGCATTGTGATTCGCTCACTCTTGGAGTGACCGAGAACCGCCGTTGCGTCTTTCGGCAGGTCATTTTCGGTGATGATGCCTGCACGGACAGAATCGTCGATATCGTGATTGATATAGGCTATCTTATCGGCAAGGCGAACAATGTAGCCCTCACGCGTCTTTGCGATCTTATTCGTGTGGCAGACGATGCCGTTTTTTACTTCGTAGGTAAGGTTAAGTCCCCTGCCCTCTTTTTCTATGTAGTCAACAACACGGACAGACTGCTCGTAGTGGGTAAATCCGTTCGGGCAAAGCTCGTTCAGGATACGCTCGCCTGCGTGACCGAACGGCGTGTGTCCGAGGTCGTGACCGAGCGCGATAGCTTCGGTAAGGTCACTGTTAAGGCGAAGCGCAGTCGAAAGTGTTCTTGCGATCTGCGAGACCTCCAGCGTGTGCGTAAGACGTGTTCGGTAGTGGTCGCCCACGGGGTCGAGAAAGACCTGTGTTTTATGTTTAAGTCTGCGGAAGGCGTTGCAGTGCAAAATTCTGTCCCTGTCGCGCTGAAATTCGGTTCGTATCGGGCATTTCGGCTCGGGTCTTGCCCTTTTTCCCGAATTTCGCGAAAGGCAGGCATATTCGCAAAGTGTTCCAAGCTCCATAACTTCGCTCTGCTCACGGATAGTCATATCTTTTTCCTCCCTTGACATATAATTATAGCTTTTGCTTTTTTCATAACAATATAATATACAATTTACGCCCTCAAAAACCCTTTTTCTAAATTTATTTTCAGCATTTTAAACAAAATATTATATATTTTTTAATTATTATTTATGCAAAATTTTCAAATACTTCATCACCCTGCACAACAGATATCCTGCCGTTCGATGCATCGATAAGTTTTTCGCGCAAAGGCTCGGCGAAAGCTTTCTTCACCAGAAGTGAGATCGTAACGTTCGCGCCGAAATCCGTATCGAGTATCTTTACCTCAAAATCGGGCAGAAGATAGTTTATCTTGCTGTACAGATCATAGTCCATTTTTATCTTAAACGGATAAGCACTGCACATTATAAGCCGCTCTGCCGCATCAACGGCTATCTTCGCCGAATGAGAATAAGCGCGCACAAGTCCACCGCCGCCGAGCAGGATACCGCCGAAATATCTCGTCACAACGCAGCAAACATCGGTCAGTCCCTCCTTTTGAAGAACATCAAGCACAGGAACACCTGCCGTTCCCTGCGGTTCGCCGTCGTCGGAGTAACGCGAAGTGTTGTCCTCGCGAAGAATATACGCATAGACATTATGCGTTGCCTTGCGGTGTTCGGCACGAATTTTATTGATGAATCCAACAGCTTCATCATTCGTCTTTGCAGGTGAGATATAGCCGATAAACTCCGATTTTTTCTCGATAAAGCTGTCCTGTGCGAACGCGCGGATAGTTGAATAGTCCTCCAAAATGCGACCTCCCTTTGTAATACTAAACACCAATAAAATAAAGGAAAAAATCTGCGCCGAAATCCAATATAAAACTGTTAAAACAGCTACGAGATCGTCGGCTTGATTTTTTCTGAATTTTAAAAGGTGTTTAGTATAAATATAAAAAAACAGCCTGCGAAGAAAAAACGCAGGCTGCGATTGTTTCGTAACAATTACTTGTCCATACCGAAACGCTTCTTAAATTTGTCAATACGTCCGCCTGTGTCAACAAGCTTCTGCTTACCTGTGTAGAAAGGATGGCACTTGGAGCAGATTTCTACCTTGATATCCTTCTTAGTAGATCTTGTCTTGATAACATTTCCGCAAGCACAGGTAATAGTGGTTTCCTCGTAGTTAGGATGGATACCCTCTCTCATTCGTAACACCTCATCTCTGTAAATATTATATGATCAGCATAGCAGCCCATCACATAACACGGACAGTAGTGCTATTTTTCAATCACTTACGAGATAGTATTATATCACATTGCAAGCCGATTGTCAAGGGTTTTGCAAAAAATTTATTATATTCCAGACTGCCCGATCATTTTTTGTTCAGAAGTTCAATAGAGCGGTTCATCTCGCTTATCTCGCGTTTTGCGGCAGTTGACTTTTTGCACATATCCTTGTATCGTCCGATAATACCACTGAAATTTTCATCATCGGTTTTCAAAAATCCGTCCACGAAAGCAGACGGCATAACGAACCTTCGGCTCTCTTCGCCAAAACTAACGGTTATCGCCGAACCCTCGCGCTTTGTCACCGTTCCGATTCCGAATGATCTGTGTGCAACGGTCATGCCTTTTATATCAGCGTTATCAAGTTCGCTGCCGCAATGCTCCGTTTGTGCAATGATCTCTTCATCCTGCGAAATTTTCAGGCGAAGCTCTTCTATTTTTCTCTCACGAAGCTTTTCTGCCGCTGTTTTCTTTTGGGGCTGTTCTTTCACTGTCATAATTACCTCCAATGCGAAATGCGCCGTCAATCGAGATAATCTCCGACAGGACTTGCGTTGTACTGCTTGATGATCTTCATTATAACAGAACCGTCACTCTGAACGTTCTGCTCAACTATTTTATACTGTGTGCGGTTGCGTTCAAGCGTCTTGATGTACAATTCGATCTCCTGCTCGACCTGCTTTACCGCCCGGTCGTGTGGAGCATCTTCCTTTAGCATAAAATGGAGCGTCTAACAAATGCAGGCTGCTTTTACTCGTTTCATAATGTTGCCTCCTTGTGATTTACTATAGGTCACCTCTAAAAACCACCGGCTAAAGCCTTAGCACCTCATCTGCTTGCAGATTTTCCGTCATCTTGCACATAAATTTCTTGACATACGACATGTATGCAAATTCTTGCTTTGCAATAACTGCGAAATTTCTATACAATCTGACGAAAAATCTGACTGCGCATCTGAGGCACTATGGTTTTTAGATGCGACCTATACTATTATTATAGCATTTTCGGAAAATTTTTTCAAAGGCACTTTTGAACAAAAAACGAGCCTTGCAATTTTGGAGTTATGCTAAAATAATCCCGCTTGGGGGTCAAGCCTCTTTCATCTTCCTCATAAAAGCTATGACCGCAAATATCATCGCCGCAAGCATATATCCCAAAACATAGTACATATCGGGGAAGATATCCGCGAAATTTCCCGACAGCGCATTTCTTCCTATGTAAACACTGTGCGCGAACGGGAGCAGTTCGCATATTTTCCTGAACGCACTGCCGACAAGCGAGAGGTCGAACCACGCGCCAGATGCAAACGCTGTAAGATTCGTCAGCAGTGCACCGCAAAGTCCACCGACAGCTTTTTCACTGAGAAAAGTTCCGCACAAAACGCCAAGACCAATGAAAAAAAGTGCCGACGGCAGCAGCAAAAGTACCGCGAACACTATGTTCACGCTCGGTTCAAGTCCGAGTAGCATCGCCGTCCCGAAGCAGACAATACTTTGCACGACCGCCATCGGGAAAAGCGGAAGCATATAGCCGAGGATAAAGTCAGCCGCCGACATCGGTGCTGTAAAAAGTCTTATCAGCATCGCCGAACAGCGGTCGCCCGAAACGAGCTGCGCCGAAAAAAGCGTAAGGAATGAATAACCGAACACCGCAATTCCCGGAGTGAGTTTCTCTATATCAAAAACATTGACGGGAACGTTCGCATTTATAGCCGAAAGCAGCAAAAGCAGCACAACGGGAAAGCACAAGCCGAAAATAAGGCTCAACGGATCGCGGATTATCTCCTTCGCAACTCTTGATGAAAAAGCTGTCATTTTCATTCGCCCTTTCCCTCCTTTACTGTCTTCACAAACGCATCTTCAAAGCTTTTTGCGCCCGTGCCGCTCACCAGCTCATCGCATTTTCCGCAGAAAAGCAGCTTTCCGTCACGCATTATGCCCACACGGTCGGAAAGGCTCTCCGCTTCTTCAAGATAATGAGTTGTAAGAATTATCGTGACCTTGCCCTTGAGTTCGCGGATAACGTCCCAAAGCTCCGAACGGGCGATAACGTCCAACCCGAGCGTAGGCTCGTCCAGAAACAGCACCTTTGGGTCGGAAACAAGAGCCATTGCAATGCTCAATCTTCGCTGCCAGCCGCCCGAAAGTTTTTTCGCCTGCATATCACGGAATTTTGAAAGATTGAATTTGCTTATCATTTCCTCGGCAATATTCTTCGACTTTTCCTTTGAAAAGCCGTGAACGCCGCCCATAAGCACGAGGTTCTCATATACGGAAAGGTTTCTTGCAACGGCGGTTTCCTGCGGTGAAACTCCAATAAGCTCCTTGACCTTTTCGGGTTGTTTCACAACGTCAAAACCGCCTATCTCAACACTCCCAGAATCGAACGGACAAAGGCAGCACATCGTTTTTATCGTTGTGGTCTTGCCTGCGCCGTTCACGCCGAGCAATGAGAAAAGCTCTCCATCGCCGACCGCGAGCGAAAGTCCGTCTACCGCTTTCACGCCCTTGTAAGACTTTGTGATGTCACTTATCCTTATCATCATCGTTTTCTTCCTCCGTCATATCGAAGCCGAGCTCGCCGCCGAGCTGTTTCAGCGGAACGACCGCCATTCCCTTGTGTATATCGCCGAGGAAAAGCAGCATATCGCCCTTGCTGATGCCGAAAACATTTCTCGCTCTGCTCGGGATAACGATCTGTCCCCTCTCGCCCACTCGTACAACGCCGAAAGCGTACTTTCCCGTGCGTTTCTCCTCGGGGTCTTCACCCTTTTCGGCAAGAAGTTCGTCCATCGAGATATCGTAAATGTCGGCAAGCTCCTTGCATTTCAGCACATCGGGAACTGTTTCGCCCGACTCCCACTTTGAAACGGTCTGACGCGAAACGTTTATCTTTTCCGCAACATATTCAAGGCTGTACCCTTTTTCACGGCGCAAGTCCTTTAAGCGTTCGTTTATCAAAGTCAAACACCCCTTTCAGGCTTGTATGAAAAATCATTCTTTTCATATTCTTTGAAATGTATTATATCGCATAATTCCGCGCTTTGCAACCAACTTTTCTTAACATTTTCCGTTATGTTTCCGTGCATAATTCTAAACAGACGGCAAAAATTTTACGCCCAAATCTTGAAAATCCCGTTCAGCCGTGATATAATATGTGCAGAAATTCACGGAGGTGTTTTTTATGGGCGACTGAAACTCAAACCAATACACTAAATTTGAAAGAGAGCGCACTCAACCCTCGATCGACCTTATAAATCGGCTTCATATCGAGCCGAAAACCATACTTGACATCGGCTGCGGTCCGGGAAACAGCACGGCACAGCTTTTCAGACGTTTTCCAGAAGCGGATATCCTCGGCATTGACAGCTCGGACAATATGCTCGAAAAAGCGGCGGCTTCTTATCCCGAAATGAAGTTCAGAAAGTGCTTCGTTCCCGATGGACTTGAAGAATTGGGCAGGTTCGACCTTATCTTCTCAAACGCTTGCCTGCACTGGATACCCGACCACGAAAAACTGCTCCCGAAGCTTATTGAAAAGCTCAATGACGGCGGAGTCCTTGCCGTTCAGATGCCGCTTGTTCAGAACGCAATGTTCTATCACGAGCTTAATGGCCTTGTTGCGGACGAAAAGTGGAAAAAGCTTAATACAATACATAATTTTCACAATCTTTCACCCGAGGAAACATATAATATACTCTGCAAGTCGGCTTCCGAGATCGGGATGTGGGACACTTCGTATTATCACATTGTCCCCTCGCACAGCTCTGTTATCGACTGGTACAAAGGCAGCGGTCTGCGCCCATATCTTGAAGCACTTGACGAAGCGGAAAAGAACGATTTTCTTTCCGACCTGCTCGAAAGAATAAAGACTAACTACCCCGTTCAGGCGGACGGAAATATCATACTGAAAATGCCGCGGCTGTTCTTCATCGCGGAGAAATAAGGAGAAAAAAAGCTATGAAACTCTGCATTATCACAGCTCTATGCAAGGAATGACGGATTGCATAGAGGTCACCTGACGCGCTTTTACTGACCGTCATACCTTGCACTTTGACTTAAATCAAATTTAAAGGAGCAAGGTATTATGAATACATTAAAAGAACTCAGAACATTTATTATTTTATGGCTCACGCAGGCGCTTTCTTCGCTCGGCAGTTCAATGACGGGCTTTGCGCTGGTGATATGGCTCTACAACGACAGCGGTTCGGCACTGACTACCGCCCTGCTGACAGTCTGTTCCTACGCGCCTTATGTTATCGTGAGCATTTTTGCAGGTGCGATAAGCGACAAATGGAACAAGAAAGCCGTGATGCTCGTCTGCGACAGCTTCGCAGCACTGACAACGGTATGCGTTCTCGTGCTGCTGAAAACAGGCTCGCTTGAAGTATGGCATCTTTACATTCTCAACGCACTGAACGGACTTATGAACTCGGTGCAGTCGCCTGCTTCCGATGTTGCGACAACGCTTCTCACACCCGAAAAGCACTACCAGAAAACAAGCGCGATGAGGTATTTTTCAAATTCGCTCGTTTCGATCCTGACCCCCGTTTTAGCGGCTGCGATAGTTTTCTTTGCAGGGCTTGACGCCGTTATCGCATTTGATCTCGCAACATTTGCCGTTGCTTTCACAGTGCTTCTTTTCTTTATAAAGATACCCGAAGTGCCGCAAAACGAAAGCAGCAAGGAAACACTTCTCCGATCGGCAAAGAGCGGCGTTTCCTACCTCGGCAGGAACAAGGGCATACTTTGCATGATACTTTTCCTCTCTGCGATAAACTTCATCGCATCTATTTATGAAGCCGCACTTCCTGCGCTTATCCTCTCAAAAGGCAATGAAGCCGCACTCGGCGCAGTCAGCAGCAGCGCAGGAATCGCAACGCTCATCGGCAGTGTTATCGCAACATTTTTCCCGAAGCCGAAAAGCCGATCAAAGACGATATGCGCCTGCCTGCTCGTTTCGATGAGCACGGAAAATTTCCTGCTCGCATTCGGAAACAATACGATAGCATGGTGCATCGGCGCAGTTCTCGGCTGGCTGTTCATTCCGCTTATGAGCGCGAACTATGACGTTATCTTCCGAAGCACTGTCCCGAAGGAAATGCTCGGACGTGTATATTCCGTGCGCAATACGCTCCAGTTTTTCTCCATTCCCGTCGGATATTTTCTCGGAGGTTTTCTGGTCGATAAGGTCTTTGAGCCTTTCATGGCAGGCACGAAAAACGCGCTTCTGCTGAATATTTTCGGCACAGAAAAAGGCTCGGGCGCGGCGTTCCTTTTCTTCGTGATAGGCATTGCAGGCGTTCTTGTCTGCATTGTTTTCAGCAGGATAAAAGCTCTCAGAGAGCTGGGATAAACCAAGCCGAAGTTTGACATTATATAAGAAACACATAGAAAATGGATGCTCACACTGTATGGAGCATCCATTTTTCATTTGCAGAATTTATACAAACAGACATTTCATTGTATGATCTGTTCAAAAACACAGTGCCTATTTGTATATTTCCGCAAAAAACTATTTTTTTGTGACGAAACAGTTCCCTTATTCATTGTAATATATGAAAAACGTTTTTTCATACTCCGAAAAAGAGGGTGATGATATAACCGACAAGAGCAAATTGGAACAGATCGCACGGAAATACACGGATATGCTGTATGCCCACGCGCTCGTTATACTGAAAAACAAGTCCGATGCCGAGGACGCTGCCGAAAATGCGATATAAAAGCTGCTGATAAGAAAGCTTCCGTTCCGCAACGATGAACACGTTAAGGCTTGGCTTATCCGTGTTGTTATGAACGAAAGCTTTATGCTGCTGCGAAAAAGAAAACGTCTTTCCGATGAGGAACTCACGGAATAAAATGCAGGCTGCACAGAATTTGAATATCCCGAACAGAGCGAGATATTCGATGCTGTCGGGAGCTTGGATGTGAAATACCGTTCGGTTTTACTGCTGTATTATTTTGACGATATGAGCGTTTCCGAAACTGCAAAAACGCTCGGCATATCGGAGTCGGCAGTCACAACAAGACTTCAGCGCGCCAGAAAGCTTTTAAAGGACGAGCTTGAAAGGAGAAACTACAATGGATAAATATATAAACGAATACAAATCGGCTTTAAAGACTGTCACAGCCGAAAGGGATATCGTATCGGCAGCAAAAAAGCGAGCTGCGGAAAACTCACGCCCCCGTTATATCAGATATGCTGCCGCAGCCACCTGCGCTGTGCTTATCATGGGCGGAACAACGGTCTATGCGGCTCAGTCGGGTTGGCTGGACAGGCTTTTCGGAAACACCTCCTCGGTCATTTCGGATAACCGTTCGGATTATGCCGTTAAAACTACGTCATTCAAGTCCGTTCGCTCCGACGAGAACTTCCCTTATGATATTTCTTTCGGCGAAATGATATGCGATGGAACGATACTCTACGGTGAAATGCACCTCAGCGGAAAAAACAACGAAAAAATAACCGAGAACACGCTGACAATGGAGGCAGACGTTATCATCAACGGCAATACGAACGCTTCAAGACAAACAGCCGTCATTTTCCTGAATGAAAACGGTGACGGAAGTGCCGATGCGGCTTTCAGCGTTTGCACCGATTCGGAGATATACAACGGCTCGTCCGTGGCAATTACGCTTTTTGAAAGTCCCGTTTCTGCCGACAGTTCGGACAGCGCCGAATTTTCCTTTAATATAATTGATATGCCGCAGGCGCAGTCAAAACACATCGCTGCCGACTGCACATCTGCTTTCACAACTTACACGGGAGAAACGACGGAAATGCGGCTTACAGACATTGTACTTTCTCCGCTCTGCTTATCGTTCAAGGGTCACTGCGGCAGCTATGAAAGCTTCCAAAAGCTCACGGACTCGCCCAATATCAGAATTGATCTTTCCGATGGAAGCTGCCTTTATATTGACAAAAGGCAGTGGCAGTATGACAGAAAAACTTCGCCCGATATTGGCGAAAAGGTATGTGAAACATCGGGCTTCAGCTGCTCGGCAAGCTCCGACGGCGGTTATGATATTAGCTACAATGCTCAGTTTCGCTGTGTTCTTCCGACAGATGATATTGTTTCCGTAACTATCGGTGATGTTACTGTACCTGTTGAATAATAATACTTAGGAAAAAGCTGATTAAAGCGCAGCATTCGTTTTGCCATTTTGAGAAATGTACGAGTTTACGTCTTTAATGTCAATTTGACATAAACATTTTGAAAAATGGCAAAAACGTATTAATCAGCATTTCCTTAGTATCAAGTATAATAAGAAAACCGCCGACCAAATGTATTGATCGGCGGTTTTTACTCACCGGCAGTTTACTCATCATAAACCGAAAAGCTGTATATTTCGTCAGAGTCATACTCAAAAGCAACACCGTCGGCGATGCTTTGTATGACAACATTATCGATCACGGACTCTTCCGATGCTGCAGCATTATCGTAAGTCACAACAAAAAGTCCGTCCGATACAACACTTTCGGTCACTTCTTCTGTGCCGATCGGCTGACAGTAAAAATTTGTGCATACTGCTGCCGCAAGCGTAAGGACTGCCGCAAAAACGGTTACGGCAAAAGAGCTGCTTTGCCTGCCCGTCATAATGCTTACCACTCTCTCCTTTAAGCTGCCGCCCGTAAAGCTCGGCTCGCACAGCTCGCTGCGGCGCTCCTCCATATTTATCAGTGTCATTGCGTATTCATCGGGGACGCATTTTCCGTGAAGCACTGCCGAACGGTCGCATGCAAGCTCAACATCTCTTTCTGCTAAGGATAGCATTGCCCAGACGAGAGGATTGAACCAATGCACTGCTGCACATAATGTCAGCACTGCTTTATAGATGACATCAAAACTTTTTATATGTCCAAGCTCATGACAAAGGATATTTTTCAGCTGAGTATCGTCCGCCCCTGCGGCAAATTTTGGAATTATTATCCGTGGGGATATCACACCGTATGTAAAGGGCGTATCGGTCAGGTCGGAAACGCAGAGCGTCACCCTGCGGCGAATTTTATATTCCGTCAGAAGCGGTCCAAGATCATATCCGCAAGGAAGTGCGCAGGAAAAAGTCCTGCGTGTTTTTATATGCTTAAAGAGGAAAAGCGCACCCGTGAAAACTGCTCCGAATATCCACAGAAGCCGCATAAATTCGGGAATATCCGCAGTTATCGGAACGCTCGGCAAGCTGAAATATTCGCTGCTTTCATAAACGCCGCCGTCGGAAATACTGTTCATACTTACGGTAACATATCTTGAAACAGCAAATGGAACAAGCAGCCGTGCCGCCGCAGTCAGCCAAAGAAGCTTCGCCGTGCCGCCTGCAACTGCCGAGGGAAAAAGCCTGCGCAGTGCCATAACAAGAAGTATCACAGCCGAAGCCGAAACGGTCATACCAATAATATCCATACTCTGTTTCCCCACTATTTCAGGCTGTTCACAAGATCTTTCAAAGCGGATATCTCATCACGGGAAAGCCGCTTTGAATTCAGCAGTGAAGCGACCAGCATATCCGCCGAGCCGTCATACATTTTATTGATAAGCTCATCGGTCTCATACTCCTGCGCATCCTGTCTGCTGACAAGCGCATGGCAGACAAAACCAGGGTCGATGCGCTCCGCCGCTCCCTTGTCGATACATCTTTTTATTATAGTATAGGTAGTCGTCTTGCTCCAATCTACCAGACAATGACAGGGCTGCTGGAACCTTTGGAAGAAATTGCTCACAAATACCGCAACGGCGAAATCTCTCGTGAGGAGTATGACCATTGGAGATATTATTATCCGAAGTCTGAGGCGGAGAGGAATGAGGCAGCATTAAGAAAAATCAAACAAAGCAACGAAGACAAATAAAAAAAGAGCTATCCGATTCTGGTTTGAATAAGATAGCTCTTTATTCTTCAATAACACAAAAATGTTGCCAAATCATTGCCATTCAGCAACAGTAAACGGGAAAATTCACGTATTTGCGCTGTTCTAAAAAGGTTGTTTATCACTCCCACTCAATAGTAGCCGGCGGCTTTGTGGTCACATCGTACACAACTCTGTTGATGGACTTGACCTCGTTTACGATCCTGCTCGAGCATACAGCGAGAACTTCGTATGGTATGCGTGAGAACTCGGCTGTCATGAAGTCGGTGGTTTCGACTGCACGAAGCGCGAGGGTGTAATCGTAGGTTCTTCCGTCGCCCATTACGCCTACTGAGCGGTTGTTCGTGAGAACGGCGAAGAACTGGTTGATGGACTTATCAAGTCCTGCCTTCGCGATCTCCTCACGGAAGATCCAGTCTGCGTCCTGGAGGATCTCAAGCTTTTCATCGGTTATCTCGCCGATGATTCTGATCGCAAGTCCCGGTCCCGGGAACGGCTGACGATTTACGAGGACGTCCGAAAGTCCGAGTTCGCGTCCGAGTGCTCTTACTTCGTCCTTGAAAAGGAGGCGGAGCGGTTCGATTATCTCCTTGAAATCAACATAGTCGGGAAGTCCGCCTACGTTATGGTGCGACTTGATAACGGCAGCATCGCCCGTGCCACTTTCGATGATATCGGGGTAGATAGTTCCCTGAGCGAGATAATCTACCTTGCCGATCTTCTTTGCTTCGGCTTCAAATACACGAATGAACTCTTCGCCGATAGTCTTGCGCTTTGTTTCGGGGTCAGAAACTCCGCGGAGCTTCGACATAAAGCGTTCCTTTGCATTCACTCTTACGAAGTTGATATCCCAATCAGCAAATGCAGCTTCAACTTCATCGCCCTCGTTCTTACGCATAAAGCCGTGGTCAACGAAGATGCAGGTGAGCTGGTTTCCGACAGCCTTTGAGAGAAGAGCTGCGAGAACGGACGAGTCAACGCCGCCCGAGAGAGCGAGCAGGACTTTTCCGTCGCCGACTCTGTTTCTGATATCCTCGATAGCTGTCTTTGCATAGTTGCCCATTGTCCAGTCGCCTACGCAGCCGCAGACATTCTTGACAAAGCTGTCGATCATCTTGCAGCCGTTTTCGGTGTGGTTTACTTCGGGGTGGAACTGAACTGCATAGAGCTTCTTTTCTGCATTTTCGTATGCAGCAACGGGACAGTCAGCCGTATGAGCGGAAACCTTAAAGCCCTCGGGAATTTCAGAAACGAAATCCGTGTGGCTCATCCACGAAATTGCCTTTTCGGGAAGTCCCTTGAAAAGAAGACTGCTGTTGTCATAGACAGTTTCGGTCTTGCCGTATTCGGAAGTCACGCAGGAAGAAACCTTTCCGCCGAGCGTATAAGCCATAAGCTGGCAGCCATAGCATATTCCAAGCACGGGAACGCCGAGTTCAAATATTTCCTTGCCGATATGCGGCGAATTTTCGTCATAAACGCTGTTCGGGCCGCCTGTAAATATAATGCCCTTTGGGTTCTTTGCCTTTATTTCGTCGATCGGAGTTTTGTATGACTTTACTTCGCAGTAAACGCCGCACTCTCTGACGCGTCGTGCGATAAGCTGGTTATACTGACCGCCGAAATCGAGAACGATTATCATCTCGTGAGCCATTTTTCTACCTCATTTCACTCAATATAAAAGTATTTATTCTATTATGCCACAAAACGAGAAAAACTGCAATACTTTTTTCCGCCGAAAATTTATATTTTTTCTTGCGTAATATAGATATTTGTGATATAATTAAGATTGTATAATTATGTTTTTGAATAAATGGGAGAATATAAATGAATTTTTCTTATACATCAGTTACGATAGTTGCTATCGCAAATAATTTTTTCAAGCTTCACGCAGAAGCACACGAAGGCTTTGATGCGCTCGATATTATCCTTGATGCGCTTATCGACTCGGCAAAAATGATACCATTCCTTTTTCTCGCGTTCCTTTTGATGGAATTTATTGAACATAAGGCAGGCGAACACCTTGAAAACATACTGAAAAAGACGGGAGGCGGACGTTTTGTCGGCTCGGTCGCAGGCGCATTGCTCGGCTGCATACCGCAGTGCGGCTTTTCCGTTGCGGCTGCGAATTTTTACAGCGGAAAGCTCATCACAATGGGTACTCTCGCCGCCGTTTTCATCTCGACCTCAGACGAAGCCATTCCCGTGATTCTCGCCCACCCTGACAAGCTTTCGGCTATCCTGCCCCTGCTTCTCACAAAGATAGTCCTTGCAATAATCGTCGGACTGCTCATTGACGTTATCGACCATCTCCGCAAATCTTTCCGCGAGGAAGACCCCGATTTTGAGGAGCTTTGCTCGGACTGCGGCTGTGAAAATCACGGCTTGTGGTACTCCGCACTGAAGCATACTGTTAAAATACTCATTTTTATCCTTATCGTGAACCTTATACTCGGCTTTGTTATGGGCATCGCAGGAAGTGATGCTATTGCTGCAGTTATCGACAAGACGGGCATTTTCCAGCCGCTTGTTACCGCAGTTGTCGGACTTATCCCGAACTGTGCGGCGTCCGTGCTTATCACAGAGCTTTACTGTGACGGCATACTCCCGTTCGGCTCTGCACTCGCAGGACTTATCTCCTCGGCAGGCGTGGGTCTTGCCGTGCTTTTCCGCACGAATAAGAATATGAAAGAAAACCTCGCTGTTCTCGGCATCGTTCTTCTGACAGGATTTGCCGCAGGAACTGTATTCAATATTATCGGTTAAAGGAATTTTGGGAAAATGGCGGAAGTCAAAGATTTTATCAAACGAAACCTTATGGTCCTCATCGCGCTTGCGGCAGCACTCATATCCTGCGCATTCGTCCCCGTGACTGACTATACACAATATGTTGACACCGATGTTATCGGGATACTTTTCTGCCTTATGCTCGTAACGTCGGGCTTCAAGCATAACAACGTGCTTGCAAAGGCGATGTATTTTCTTATAGAAAAAGCTCGTATCTACGGTACCCGAAAGGCACTCGTCATACTTTCGCTGATAACCTATTTTCTCTCGATGTTCGTCACGAACGATGCTTCGCTTATCGCACTCGTTCCGATAATGATAACATTTTTCGAGGAATATCCGGCATACCTTATATATGCGGTCGTCGTGCAGACGATAGCTGCTAACCTAGGAAGTATGGCAACACCGTTCGGCAATCCGCAGAATATTCTTATTTTCACCGATTATGGGATAAACTCATCGGATTTCTTCTCCGCGATGCTCCCCGCTGCGGCGTTTGGACTCGCGCTTGTGCTTATCCTTGCACTGCTCGTCCCGAACAAGCCGCTCGTTGTAGATGACTATGAGGAATTACATATCGTAAATCCGCGTTATGCTTCGCTCTATGCGATACTTTTCGTGCTTGTGCTGCTTGCGGTGTTCGGCGTACTCGATGTGCTTGTGGTTTTTGCCTCCGTCTGCGTCGTTGCAGTGATAACCGAACCGAAATTATTCTACGATATCGACTACGGTCTGCTGCTGACGTTCATTTTCTTCTTCATCTTCGTCGGCAATATAAAAAACATCTCCGCCGTGAACAGCTTTGTCGAAAACC
The DNA here is from genome assembly GCA_945868475.1 of uncultured Ruminococcus sp. Classification (GTDB taxonomy): domain Bacteria; phylum Bacillota; class Clostridia; order Oscillospirales; family Ruminococcaceae; genus UMGS363. The sequence continues at coordinate 38,278 of CAMBLM010000013.1, forward strand.
TGGTTTCGGGCAGAGAATTCTTCGCCGCGGTCATAACAAGCCAGTTCATAAGCAATGTTCCTGCCGCAGTTATGCTCACGAGCTTCACCGACAACTGGAAAGCTCTGCTTTTAGGCGTTGATATCGGCGGTCTTGGAACTCCGATAGCTTCAATGGCAAGCCTTATCTCGCTGAGGATCTACAGCGCACATGAAAGCTCAAAGCCTATGCGTTTTCTCGGCATTTTTATGCTGATAAATATTGCTCTTCTTGCGATAATGTACGCTTTTACAAGCATTTTCTTAATATAAAAGCAATCCCCCTTTTTTCTTACAGGAGAAAAACAATGAAAAACAATGATCTCAAAAAAAAGATAGTCCGCCCTGTATGTCTTGCGGCAAGCGCAGCTATGCTTTTTGCCGATACTGCGATCCCGTCAGAGGCTGCATACAGAGCAGGCACATCGGGTTACTCCGTCACTATCGACACATCGGCGGATAAAAAGCCTATCAGCAGGTATATCTACGGTCTGAACGATGTTTACGGTCTGAACGATGTCACCGTTTATTCCGTCAAGCAGTCCGACCCAAGGATATCCTCATACAACTGGGAAACGAACGCTTCTAACTCGACAGCTCTTGACGGTATGAAAAACGACCTTTCACTCGTCGGCAGCTATCCCCCGTCCGAACTGAATGAGCCTGCACTCCTGACCCGTCAGCTCGTTGAACGCTCGGATAAGTACGGCATCGCTTCGCGCTATGTCACATTGCAGATGATGGGCTTCGTAGCGAACGATACGAACGGTGCTATCTCGGAGGACGATCCGCCGAAGCGCTTTGCATCCGTTCGCTGCATAAAGAACGACAGCCTGCTGACTACCCCCGATATCTATGACGATACCGTCTTTATGGATGAATACATCAGCGCACTCGTATATAAATACGGAACAGCTGCCGACGGCGGCATAAACGGCTATTTTCTTGACAGCGAACCCGAAAACTGGAACTCGCTCTACCCTACCGTTTCGACCGAGCCTATGACCGCTGAAACGCTTCTTTCAAAGTCGGTAAGCCTTGCGAACGCCGCCAAAAAGATCGACCCGACCGCTCTTATCTACGGTCCGTCCATCGGTGGGCTTGAAGCCTTTGTCAGCCTTAAAAATCAGGACGACTGGGAGCAGTACAAATCCAACTATTCGTGGTTCATCGACTATTACCTCGATAAAATGTCCAAAGCCTCCGCTCAGACGGGAACAAGGCTTCTTGATGTTCTCGATCTTCACTTTATCTCCGAAGCACGAAGCGTCCTTCTCGAACCGATAGTCGGCTCGGATTCTGTCCTTGCCGAAGAAGAGCGTATGCAGGCTCCGAGGATTCTCTGGGATCCGAATTACACCGAAAACAGCAGCAGTGCTATCCTTTACAAGCAGCATACGCCGCTTATACCGACCATACAGGCTTCCATAAGAATGTACTTTCCCGATACGAAGCTTTCATTCTCCGAATATAATTTCGGCGGCGGAAACCATATCAGCGGCGGCATCGCCGAAGCGGACGCGCTCGGCATTTTCAGCGAACAGAATGTCTATATGGCTTGCCTTAAACCCGATATGGAAGATTTTTCTTACCAAAAAGCAGGCATAAACATATACACGAACTATGACGGCGACGGCTCGACCTACGGAAACACCGCCGTTTCCGCCGACAATGGCGGCAGTACCGACAACTCCGTTTATGCTTCGATAGACTCGGACGATGAAAGCTCGCTCAAGGTCGTTTTCATCAACAAAACGTCCAACGAAATGCCTGTCGATTTCAACGTCCTGTCAAGCTATGACTTCGAGTATGCGAACGTCTACTCTTTCGACAGCACAAGCAGCGACATTTCACTTGCCGATGAACCCGTGAGCGTTTCCGACAACAGCTTCACCTTTACAGCCGCTCCGCTCTCCGTTTCCCTGCTTGAATTCAGGTCGGAAGAGATTTTCGATGACATTCCCGAAAATGATGACGAAGGCAACGAAAATTCGACCGTCAGAACGAACACCGCAGGCTCAACTTCGGTAACGCATGAACACGTCGAAGTCACTGCCCAGACAAAGCAAACCGTCAGCGGTGAAGAGGGCGAAGGCGTCCAGACGTCGATCTCCGTTATAGGAACGGACGATTTCGGCGAAACTATCACCGAGATATTCACCTCCGAGCCTGACCCCGATGCCGATATGACTGACCCTGAAACCGAAAAAGAACCGCAAACCGTCCCGAAAGCCGTCAAGGTCATAGGAATTATCCTCACCGCAGCAGTCGCAGCAGGCGTAGTTTTCATTCTCCTCGACAACGGCGGCAAAAATGACAGATCACCCGGGGATAAAAAAATCGGTAAAAAATAAAGGAATTTATTAAGCTTAAAATGCACAAAAAAATTGTGTTTATTAGTTGAATATGCCAAAATCGGATAAAAACAGTTTACAAATGTATCAGTACATGTTAAAATATTATAAATAAGATTTCCTGCGTTTTATCGAAAAATCGTAAATTTTAGGTTTTTATGCAGCTTCATTCGTCAGGGAGTGCGGCTGTGTTCATCTTTATTCTCCGAACAAGGGGTGATACGTTGAAAATTCGGTCGAAGCTGATGGCACTATTGTCTTTGCTTACTGTCATACCTGTAATTATCGTCTGCTCCGTAGCCTCAAAAGCCATAAAGCAGGATAACTATGACTATTTTCAGAGAAGTATGTACTATGCCATCAAAAGTCAGGCAGAGGACATCAATTCGCTTTGCTCCGAAATGATATCCGCGACAAAGAATATTTCCGTTTCGCGTAATATTTCCGAATATGTTGCCGAAACGGCAAGCGGAAGCTACACCCTTTCCGAAGATGATCCGAAATACCTTGAAGTCATGCACGACCTCGAGATCTTCTCCAAAAACGGAACGATCATAAAATCAATGCTCATCAACAATTCGGGTATAGTCGTTGCTTCGACCGCGAACGACAGCAGCCTCGGAAAAAAGCTCCCGAACTATAAGGAGCTTCTTGCACTCGCAGTCAAGAACGGCGGCATAAGCAGCCTGACGATCAGCAGCGACAACAACAAGAAATCCCCCGTTTTCACAGTTTCAAAGGTGATCTATTCCGATACGAACGAAAAAGTCGGCATTGTTTACGTTATGTATGATTCACAGTGTCTCCAGAAATACATAAACAATATTCAGACCGACAAATACACAATGGTTTCCCTTATGGACGCCGACGGAAACGTCCTTGAATACCCGTTCAGAACTATCTCGCACTACTCGAATACCAAGAACTATTCTTCCTATACCGAACAGCTCAATTACCTTTTCCGCACGGAAAACAACACGGGATATATCGATACGCTCGTCAGCGATGACAGCGGCAAAAAGAGCTACTATGCTTCGCCTATCGGAAATACCGGCTGGTTTCTTGTCGCATCTACCGAAATGGCAGGCATAAGAAGCCTTTCAAGCGAATCGAATTCGTCCGTTACAACGATAACGGTGCTGCTCTGCATTGCCCTGCTGATAATAGTTTTCTTCGTCACGGGACGTATCGTAAAACCTGTAAAATCTATCCTTACGACTTTCAGCGAAAAGCAGAAAGGCAATACCGCCGCGCGCTTTGACGAATCCCATAAGGACGAATTCAGCATCATCGGTCATTCCTTCAACACTATCCTCGACAATATCAGCGAAAGCGAACAGCGTTACCGCACTATCGTCGAGATGACAAACAACATCACATTCGAGATAAACTACAAGAAAAACACCGTTTTCGTTTCAAAAAACTTTAACAAGAAATTCAGCTTCCGCGCAAAGGACGATTCGCTCAAAGAAAGCTTTATCTACAAAGTCAGAGTCCATAAGGACGACAAGGAACGCTATCTCAACGATATGGATCGTATCCTCGGACCCAAAGCGAACTTTATTCAGGGCGAATACCGTATAAAAAGCATCTACGGCGACTTTATATGGGTAATGATAAAGGCTACTAAGTTCTTCGACCGAAACGAAGCTCCGTCCAAAATAATCGGCGTTATCGTCGATATCGACCGCGAAAAGAAGAGCGAAATGCATCTTCTCCAACGCGCGAACTATGATAACCTTACCCAGCTTTACAACCGTGAAAGCTTCCTCAAAGCTGTTACCGACAGGCTTTCTTCCTCAATGTATAAAAAGTCGCTTGATGCAGTTATGTTCATCGACCTTGACGACTTCAAGTATTTCAACGATGAATTCGGTCACGCCTGCGGTGATGAAGTCCTGAAATTCGTTGCCGATACATTAAAGGAAATTACCTTTGAACGCGGTTTCGCAGGACGTTTCGGCGGCGATGAATTCGTTGCCTGCATTACTGATTTCGCACTCTTCGGCGACGCAGGAAAGGTCGCTCAGGAGATCATCGATATCCTCGGAAACGGCTTTATCTCCGAATCAACAAACAAACGCCTTTACATCAAATGCTCGATCGGTATCGCATTCCTCTATGAAAGCGGCAAGACCACCAATGAGGTAATCGCGGCAGCCGATGAAGCAATGTACAACATAAAGAAGCACGGCAAATCCTCTTACGCTTACGCAAAGTCGGCATCGAAAAATGCTAAGTACCCCGATGTGCTTGCACCGACAACAAGCTCTATCGACTCCGACAATATTCCCTCCAACGGAGGTTCAAGCTCACGCTATAAAAAGACTGAACCCGAGCCGCCAAAGGAAGACACCAAGCCCGAAGAGTCAAAGCCGTCTATAGATGTTGACGCTAACTTTTTCAACCCGCTTTTCTAAAAAAAGTTAGAAAAGGCTTGACATCAGTCATTTTTTCTGATATGATATTAAATATTAAAAGGGAGTAGTTTTCACGCATCAGCGTGAATGAGCAGTCAACATACCCCGAGCGCACGCCGTTCGTGGCTGTTCACTCTGTTATGGGAACAAGACTTTTAGTGCATTTTACCGTTTTTTACGGCACATTGCACTAAAGGTCTTTTTTATTAATGAAAAGGAAGGTAAAAACTATGGAACTATTCTGGCAGATCATTCTCCTCATCGTTGGCTTCGCCTTGCTGATAAAAGGCGCAGACTTCTTCGTTGACGGCGCAGCAGGCGTTGCTGACAAATTCGGCATTCCCCAGATCATCATCGGTCTTACTATCGTTGCTTTCGGCACAAGCGCCCCTGAAGCCGCCGTCAGCATCACATCGGCACTCAAAGGCTCGGCTTCGCTCGCAGTCGGAAATGTCCTTGGAAGCAATATCCTCAATGTGCTTATAATTCTCGGTGTGACGGCAGTTATTCGCCCAATAACAATGCAAAACCAAACATACAAGATCGAACTTCCGTTTGTAATGTTTTCAACCGTCCTTTTGGGTGTGCTTGGCTATATCGGCGGCTCGATAAACTTCGTTGACGGCATTATTCTCTGGGTGTTTATGATACTTTTCCTCGTGTATCTTTTCCGGTCGGCTAAAAAAGGCAAAACAGACCTTGTTGAAATGCCCGATGAGGACGGAGAAAATGCAAAGCCAAAGCCTGTATGGCTTCTTATCCTGCTCATCATCAGCGGCGGTGCTATGATCGTCTTCGGCAGTGACTTCACAGTTGACAGCGCAAGCTATATCGCTGCTAAATTCGGTATGAGCGAACGCCTTATCGGTCTTACGATCGTTGCGTTCGGTACTTCCCTCCCCGAGCTTGTCACATCTATTATTGCAGCGAGAAAAGGCAATTCCGATATCGCTATCGGCAACATCGTCGGCAGCAATATCTTCAATATTCTCTTTATCCTCAGCACGACTGCACTTATCACCGATATTCCATATTCGATGAACTTCAACTTTGATGCTGTCATCGCACTTGCAGCACTCGTTATCCTCTTTGTACTCGTTTCCAACAAGGAAAAGAAGCTTCACCGCTGGGGCGGCGCGATAATGCTTGCTTCTTATGCGGCATATTTTGCATACATTGTTGTAAAATGATCGAATCGGTAACATATTCCCACAAGAATTAATAAATTGAGGAAAAACGGTTACAGTTCGGTTAAAAATCACAAATAATCCTTGCTTTTTTTGTTGTATATGCTATAATGATGATACGCTCATACTATTTCTTAAACTTAAAGTGTACAAAAAATCAAGCAAAAGCTCGCAGCTATTGAAAATAGCTTTATATGGCTTTTTCGCCGATTTTTTGTCTACACTTTAATTAAAATTAGTATTAAAACAGGGACGAAATTTCGTCAAAAAACGAAAGGATGTAATTTATGAAAAAGATATTAGCCGCTGTTGCTGCACTCGCAATGACAGGACTTCTCCTCGCAGGCTGCGGAAACAACAACGAAACTGTTACTGAAACAACTACCGAATCAGTTACGGAATCTGTTACCGAAGCAACAAAGGAAACGACCGAAGAAACCACCGATTCTTCCGACGAAGCAGTTGATACAGATGACATGACCGATGACGTTACCGACGGCGAAGGAACCGACAGCTCGGACGATACGGTACTTATGCCGATGTTCGATGAAGAGAACGTTAATCCGCTCCAGAACCTTGTTCTTGCAACAATGGGTGACTTCTCCGATTGGCCGTCGCTTGCCGAAGTTAACGATGAGTTTATCCTCTCCGACTACTTCCTCCTCGACAAAAACAATCCGAACTACGAACAGCTTATCGTAATGCAGTGCCCGATGAGCGCTGTAATGTGTGAGATCATCATCATCAAGGCAGACGATGTTGACGCTGCAAAGGCTGACCTTAAAGCAAGACAGAAAAAAGCACAGGACACCGATGCATTCTATCCCGATGACATCGAGAGAGCAGGAAACTCTATCGTTGGAACAAAGGGCGACTATGCATACTTCCTCATCTGCGAAAATCCAACAGAAGCAGAATCACTTCTCACAGCAGCGATCGACAATGCGTAATTAGCTTCGCTGTTCCGATAGAAATAAAATAAAGGTACATTCACACTTTAAATCAATGTGAATGTACCTTTTTTCTATAAATTGCGAATCAAGAAATTACGCATTGACTTTGTTTCTCCACTTGCCGAAATGGTAACGTGCAACGCTCATTGCCGCCGTGAGAAGCCATGTAAGGCAGGTCGTTCCCCATACTGCCCAAATTCCAACGGACGGGAACTGCAAAAGTATCAGCGCGAAGCCAATTCTGCCGATTACCTCGACAAATCCGTTTATCATCGCGTATGTAACATCGCCTGCACCGTTGAGAAGTCCCCTCGTTGTATGGATAAGTCCGAGCGGAATGTAGAAGAACGCCGAAAGCATGAGTGCCTTTGAGCCAATGTCGATAACGGCTTCTTCCGTGACAAAAATACCAATGATATTTCTGCTGATAATGAGGAACAGCACGAGCATTGCAAGCGCGAAAGCTATCATTATCTTCACGGTCTTGTGATAGCCACGCACCGTTCTGTCAACATAGCCTGCGCCCATATTCTGTCCTGCGAAGGTTGAAAGTGCCGCATTGAGCGATGCAAACGGCTGCTGAACGAGCTGTTCCACGCGCATCGTTGCGGTATAAGCCGCCATAACGACCGAGCCGAATCCGTTCGCAACTCGCTGCAGGAATATCATCGAAACAGATATCATCGAGTTCTGGAGTGCGATCGGAACGCCTGTCTTTATGCACTTCGAGAAATATATTCCGCGAAGCTTCATTTCGTCCGAAGTCAGTTTGAAATACTTCACCTTTACAAATGCAAAGATCATACAACCGACCGCCGAAACCGCCTGCGCAATTACCGTCGCAAGTGCCGCACCGTTTACGCCCATTTTGAACACGATAACAAAAACAAGGTCAAGCACAACATTTATAACACTCGCAACGATGAGGAAAACGAGCGGCGTTTTGCTGTCGCCGAGCGAGCGCATTACCGCATTTATCCAGTTGTAAAGTGAAACCGCTATCGTGCCAAGACACGCTATCTGCATATAACCATGCGCCGCGGAGTAAATCTCCGCGGGCGTGTTCATAAGCTTTAACAGCGGCCCTGAAAGCAGGAATGCGACAATGCTTATCACTGCGCCGAATATCAGCGCAGCATAAGCCGAGTTGACAATGTATCGCTTCACGTCTTCTTCACGCGCCGCACCGAAGCATTGTGCGATAAGAATTCCCGAACCGACCGAAAGACCGATGCAGAACGTATAGAAAAAATATGTGAGCGAACCCGTTGCGCCTACCGAAGCAAGCGCGTCATAGCCAAGATAACGTCCGACAATGACCGAATCCACAACATTGTAAAGCTGCTGAAAAAGGTTTCCCATAAGCAGCGGAAGTGTGAACCGAAGTATATGCGCAAGCTCATTTCCCTCGGTCATTTTTTTTTCATAAGCCATAGTTTTCAATCCTTAAATATTTTATCAAGCTCTCTAAGCGAAACCTCCGCAGTCGGAGCGAATTTGTCCGATGCGACGTATTCCGCAAGGCTCTTGTAAAGCTGACGGCATGGAACGCTGTCCGTCTTTTTATCGAGCCGAGCCGTGCAGACAAGAAGCTTTCCTCCGCACGTTTTTACCTCGAATATCGTTCCGAGCGAATGATTGCGGTCGTTCGTGTCAATGGTTCTCACAGCAGGTTCTATCGGAAGTCCGTCCAGTATCGCCGTGCGTGAACCCTCAACAGCATCATACCACTGCGCAGTCGAATAAATTTCACTCGGGAAGCCGTTCAGCATAGCGTTATCCTTGTCAACAAGCAGGCCGAGCGTTCCCACGGGGCTTGGCTTTTTCATCGAAACGGAAATGCTGTTGAACATATGATAATTCCAGAAATCCGTACAGTATGTTCCCTCTATCGACTTGCTTTCAGGGAGTTTGTCAGGCATAAACAGCACATTTTCGCCGTTTGCGAGCCTTGCTTTCGCCTTTTCCCAATCGGTTTCCGCGCAGTTCGGAACTTCGCTGACCTCTGGGAATATCCACAGGTCATAACCGTTCTTTATACCGTCCGTTTCAAGCGTGAGCCGAGCCTTTGCAGCCTTTTCAAGCTTCGGCATTGCAAGCTTCACCGTTCCGAGCGTGAAAACTCCGCTTTTGAAGCTGCCCTTTGTGCAAAGCTCATATTCGGCAACATCACCGTCCGCTTCAAGCGTTATCTTTACAACGGGGTCAACATCTGCCTTTTCGGCGTAGTTGTAAAGCATAACGGGCATCTCCGCTTCTTCGCCGCAGCTCCATACGAACTTCGGCAGACAACCGAGAATTACCCTATCCGAGCAAAAACCTCTCCACTCTTCGGGAGAAATAACGCCCTTGCTCTCCATAAAGCTGTTCAGAATTCCGACAAGCGCCGTTCCCTGCCCCGTGAAATCCTGCAAGTCGAGAAGCTGGAATCCCGAAAGTTCGTCCGAACGCAGAGCGGTTTCGATCTCGTTCTTGTAACATTCAGCCGCAAAGCGTCCCGAAGCATTGAAATAGCTGTCGGCAAGGTGCGAAAGTCCTGCTTTTTCCAAGCGTTCACGGAAAATTTCAAGGTTGTAAGGCTTCAAAACACCCGTGTATTTCTCTATCTCGTTGTAGTCGGGGTACATAAAATACTGTCCGACTTCGTGCGAAATTACAGGAATTTCCGGGATAAATTCACTGCCGCCCTCGCCGAGCGAAACAGTTTTTACTCCCGTTCCGTACTGAATTTCGATAGTGCCGCCCTTTGTTTCGCCGTCCGAAACTACATTCGGCGCAATTATTTCATCGTAGTTGTAATTTGAATTTGGCGCAGCCGTCTGGATATGTCCGAGCGGTGCATCACACATCGCATAAGAACCTCTGAAAAGTCGGTCGTGCGAGAAGCGAACACCAACAAAAAGATCATCGCCCTCAACAACGCACGGAATGAACTGGAAGTTGTTTGAACCCTGTGTGTAGAGGTGTCTGTTGTCGTGCGCCTTGTATCCGAGCAGAATCTCGTTCAATCGCTCCTTGCTGCCCCAAAGCTCGTTGCCGAGTGAAAGCGCAAAGAATGACGGGTGCGAGCCGAACTCGTCCAGAATTCGATAACCCTCTTCAATAAGATAACGCTGACCGTCGTTAAGCTCCTCCTCGACCGTTCCCCAGAACGGCAGCTCGGGTTCAAGATAGATGCCAAGCTCGTCGGCAGCCTTGAAAGCCGCCTCGGGCGGACAGCAGGTGTGAAAGCGATAGTGGTTTATGCCGTGTTCCTTTGCAGTTTTCATCACTTTCAGCCACGATGCCTTGTCCATCGGTGCTGCTCCCGTCATCGGGAAGATCATTCCATCGTGTTTTCCGCGCAGGAACGCTCTTTCGCCGTTGATAAGAAGCTTTCTTCCGTTTGTTTCGTACTTTTTCAAGCCGAAAGTTACTGTCTGAACGTCCTCGCCGCAGGTAACATTGAGCGTATACAAATTATGCTCAAACTCGTTCCATGGCTTTGCACCGTCAAGCTTATATTCAAACTCAAATTCACCCTCGGCGGTAAAAGTTTGCGCACTGAAGCCATCGACCTGAACTGTAACATCAGCGCAAGCTGTCATTTCGCCCTTTATAACAATGCTGCTCTCGTCAAGCTTCATGAAAACTCGTATTTTCTCCGCACGGACTTTTTTCTCAGCCGAAATGAACATCTCGCCGAGGATTCCGAGCCAGTTCGTCTGCGTATCGGGCGAAGTCATGTGTCCTCCGGGAACAGGATAGCCAATATTGCTTACTTTTACCGTGATATCGTTTTCACCGTCAGAAATAAGGTCGGTGATATTGTATCGATGCGAAGTACAAAGGCTGTTCTGAACTCCTGCGGATCTGCCGTTTATGTAAACCTCGCTTATTCTTGTCCTTTCAAGCGTGAGGAAGAATTCCTCGTCCGTTTCGGCTTTACGAAGCTTGATTTTCCTGTTGTAGACTGCGCTGCCCTCAAACTTATACGGGTCGCCGAGGTAGCCGTCAACACGTTCTTCGCCGAACGGTGAAAGCTTCATCTGCGAAACTGTTGACGGAAGCGTTGTGCTGCCGCATGAAACCTCTGTATTTTCGGAGTTGATGAGCTTATAGTCCCATTTTCCGCTTATATCAAATTTTTCTGTCATACATACCCTCCAATAATGCGATTATCGTCCTTTTATTTTATCACATTATTACTGTATTTTCAAGAGATAACAATAAAAAACCGCCGCATGAAATTTCACACGGCGGTTTTGTCATTTCAGCTTAGAGATTCTGCGCTGTTGGTGCGCTGTGGTCTGTGAAGCCTTCGTTTTTCATAATGGTTACGTTGTTATAGACAGCCATACCTGTACCTGCAGGAATAAGCTTACCGATAATAACGTTCTCTTTAAGTCCGAGGAGGTGGTCAGTCTTGCCCTTGATAGCTGCATCGGTGAGCGCTCTTGTTGTTTCCTGGAAGGAAGCAGCGGAAAGGAAGCTCTCGGAGTTGGAAGCAGCCTTTGTGATACCCTGAAGAACAGGGAAATATGTTACGAAGCTAAGTCCCTCTTCGCCTGCGTCCATACGCTTCTTGATATCTTCGTTGATCTCGGCGATTTCCTTTCTGTCAACGAGTGAACCCGGGAGGAGATAGCTTGAACCGCTGTCATCGACCTTGACCTTCTGGAGCATCTGACGAACGATAACTTCGATGTGCTTATCGTTGATATCAACACCCTGAAGACGGTAAACCTTCTGAACTTCGGTGATGATATAGTTCTGAACAGCCTGCTGACCGTTTACTGCAAGGATATCGCCGGGGTTGATCGAGCCTTCTGTAAGAGGCTGACCTGCGGTAACGGTGTCACCTGCGGAAACCTTGATCTTGTAGCCGTAAGGAACAGGATAATACTCTTCCTCGCCCGTTTCATCGCTCTTGATGATAACGTTTCTGGTCTTCTTGATCTCTTCTATACGAACCGTACCTGCAGCCTTTGCAATGATAGCAGCATTCTTAGGACGGCGGCTTTCAAAGAGTTCTTCGACACGTGGAAGACCCTGTGTGATATCTTCTGCGGAAGCGATACCACCCGTATGGAACGTTCTCATTGTAAGCTGTGTACCCGGTTCACCGATGGACTGTGCAGCGATTACGCCGACAGCTTCACCGACACGGACGATGTTGTTGTTTGCAAGGTTTGCACCGTAGCACTTAGCACATACGCCGTTCTTAGCCTTACAGTTAAGGACGGAGCGGATAGTAACCTTTTCGACTCCGCTGTCAACGACCTTCTGTGCGTCAGCATCGTTCATAAGTCTGTTGTGGCTCATGATGAGGTCGCCCGTTGCAGGATCGCGGAGATCCTCGAGGAGGTATCTGCCGATAAGTCTTTCCTTGAGCGGTTCGATCATTTCGTTGCCGTTCTTGATAGTGTAAACTTCGATACCCTCATCAGTTCCGCAGTCTTCTTCGTGAATGATGACTTCCTGCGAAACGTCAACAAGACGTCTTGTGAGGTAACCCGAGTCAGCGGTACGAAGAGCCGTATCGGCAAGTCCCTTACGCGCACCACGGGAAGAAATGAAGTATTCGAGAATGTTAAGACCTTCACGGTAATTAGCACGAATAGGCATCTCGATAGTCGAACCCGAGGTGTTGGCGATAAGTCCACGCATACCTGCGAGCTGTCTGATCTGGTTGATAGAACCACGGGCACCGGAGTCAGCCATCATATGAATAGGATTGTTCTCGATGTCGTAGTGCTTCTTGATGCAGTTTGTGAGGTCATCGGTAGCCTGATTCCAGATGCTGATAAATCGCTTGGACTTCTCAGCAGCCGAGATAAAGCCTCTCTTGTAGAGCTTGTTGATCTTCTCTACCTGAGCGTCAGCATCGGCAACGATCTCCTTCTTCTCGGGAGGGATAAGTGCGTCGCAGACAGCAACGGTAAGAGCAGCCTTTGTGGAATATTTGTATCCGAGAGCCTTGATCTTGTCGAGAACTTCGGAAGTAACGGTCGTACCGTGAATTCTTATGCAGCGTTCGATGATGTCGGAGAGCTGCTTCTTCTTAACGAGGAAGTCGATCTCGAGGTCGAACTGCTTGTCGGAGTTCGTTCTGTCAACATAACCGAGGTTCTGCGGAATATTTTCATTGAAGATAAGTCGGCCTGCTGTGCAGTCGATGAGCTTGGAAACTGTCTTTCCGCCGACTTCCTTGGAAATACGAACCTTGATAGCAGCGTGAATGGAGATAACGTGAGCATCATAAGCCATAAGAGCTTCGTTTACGTCACGGAAGATCTTGCCCTCACCGGGTTCGCCTGCCTTCTTCATTGTGAGGTAGTAAGAACCAAGCACCATATCCTGTGAAGGAACGGCAACAGGACGTCCGTCAGACGGCTTCAGGAGGTTGTTAGCAGCAAGCATAAGGAAACGTGCTTCTGCCTGAGCTTCTGCGGAAAGCGGGAGATGGACAGCCATCTGGTCACCGTCGAAGTCAGCGTTGAACGCTGTACATACGAGCGGATGAAGCTTGATAGCTCTGCCTTCTACGAGGATAGGCTCGAATGCCTGAATACCGAGTCTGTGAAGCGTTGGGGCACGGTTAAGGAATACAGGATGATCCTTAATAACGTTCTCGAGCGCATCCCAAACTTCGTTCTTGGAACGCTCTACCATCTTACGGGCAGACTTGATGTTTGTAACTACCTTTGTATCTACAAGACGCTTCATAACGAAAGGCTTGAAGAGTTCAAGAGCCATTTCCTTAGGAAGACCGCACTGGTACATCTTGAGTTCAGGGCCAACGACGATAACGGAACGTCCGGAGTAATCAACACGCTTACCGAGAAGGTTCTGACGGAAACGTCCCTGCTTACCCTTGAGCATATCGGAAAGAGATTTGAGCGCACGGTTGTTAGGACCTGTAACAGGTCTGCCGTGTCTGCCGTTGTCGATAAGTGCGTCAACAGCTTCCTGGAGCATTCTCTTTTCGTTTCTGATGATGATATCAGGTGCTTCGAGTTCGAGCATCTTTTTAAGACGGTTATTTCTGTTGATAACACGTCTGTAAAGGTCGTTAAGGTCGGAAGTTGCATAACGTCCGCCGTCGAGCATTACCATAGGACGGATATCCGGTGGGATAACAGGGATAGCCTGCATTATCATCCATGATGGCTTGTTGTTGGAAAGACGGAAGCTCTCGATGATTTCAAGACGCTTTAAAAACTTGATCTTCTTCTGACCTGCAGGGAGATCTTTAAGCTCTTCCTTGAGTTCATCGGAAGCCCATGTAAGGTTATCCTTCCAGTTAGCCTTGTCAACAAGGTCGTCATAATCGCCGTTTGCGTTCTTTTCACCTACATTGTCGAAGAAAAGGCGTTCGATATAGTGCGAACCTGTTTCAACTTCGATAACGGATTTGTGTTCTTCCTCACGAAGACGGTTATAAGCAAGCACCTCATCTGTATAGGTAAGGCGGTCAACAACTTCGCCGACTGTGAAATCTTCGCTGTCAGCATTATCCTTGATAACATAGTAACGTCTTGCAAGGAAATCTGTGATCTGATCTTCTGTAAGACCTGTTACAGCGGAGAATCTTTCGATCTTCTGACGGATAAAGTTATCATATCTGTCGGGATCGTATTCTTCGAGGAGTTCGAGGATAGCTTCTGCGCCCATTTCGGCTACAAAATCGTCCTCATACTTCTCGCGCATATCCATATATTCTTTTTCTGTAAGAAGCTGCTTTTTAACAAGCTCTGTGTTGCCCGGATCGACAACGATATACTTTGTGAAGTAAAGAATTTCTTCAAGACGCTTCTGAGAAACCTCGATGACCTGACCGATCCTGGACGGTGTGCCTTTGAAGTACCAGATATGGGAAACAGGAGCAGCAAGCTCAATATGACCCATACGCTCACGTCTTACCTTAGCGCGTGTAACTTCAACGCCGCAGCGTTCGCAGACTTTGCCCTTGAAACGTATCTTCTTATACTTGCCGCAGTGACATTCCCAGTCCTTTGTAGGTCCGAAGATCCTTTCGCAGAAAAGACCGTCGCGTTCAGGCTTCTGAGTTCTGTAGTTTATGGTTTCAGGTCTTTCAACAACGCCGTGCGACCAGCTTCTGATCTGTTCGGGGGATGCAAGACCGATTTTAATTGATTCAAATGTGTTGAATTCCAACAGCTAACACTCCTTTAAACATTTTACTCTTAAAGGCTCGTAAACCGACTCTGCATTTTGCCCGAAGGCAGCGTATAATGTCCGCTTTCACGGACCTTATACGCCTTTTGTATGCAGTTTTATCGGCATAAAACAGAATACGCAGAGAAAAACGCACTCTGTTTTGTTTATTCGGGTCAGATCAGATCGCTGTCGTCACCGTCATCGAAAGTGAGGTCATCGTCATCGTCGCTGTCCCCATCTTCGTCAGCAAAATCGTCAATATCGTCATAATCCTTGTATGAGTAGCCGTCATCTTCGTCCTCGACATAAACATCGCTCATATCCATATCGTCTGCATCAGCAACCGGCTGTGGAATGATATCGTCATCATCATCGAAGGACTGCTTGAGGTCGATCTCATCGCCGTCAGAGTTGAGGACTTTGACATCAAGACCGAGTGACTGGAGTTCCTTGACAAGAACTCGGAACGATTCGGGAACGCCCGGCTTAGGAACATTCTGTCCCTTAACGATAGCTTCGTATGTCTTGACACGTCCGACTGTATCGTCCGACTTGACTGTGAGTATTTCCTGAAGTGTATAAGCTGCACCGTAAGCTTCGAGAGCCCAAACTTCCATTTCTCCGAAACGCTGGCCGCCGAACTGGGCTTTACCGCCGAGAGGCTGCTGTGTAACGAGGGAGTAAGGACCAACGGAACGTGCATGGATCTTATCATCAACAAGGTGGTGGAGCTTGAGGTAGTACATATATCCGACTGTAACGGGGTTATCGAACTTTTCACCCGTTCTTCCATCGTAAACGTCGGTCTTACCGTCTTCTCTCATGCCTGCCTGCTTGAACATCTCACGGATATCATCTTCGTGAGCACCGTCGAATACAGGGGTCATTACCTTCCAGCCGAGCTTCTTTGCAGCCATACCGAGATGAACTTCAAGAACCTGACCGATGTTCATACGCGAAGGAACGCCGAGAGGGTTAAGAACGATATCGAGCGGTGTACCGTCAGGGAGGAACGGCATATCTTCGGATTTAAGGATACGGGAAACGACACCCTTGTTACCGTGACGGCCTGCCATCTTATCGCCGACGGAGATCTTACGCTTCTGTGCGATGTAGCAGCGAACGAGCATATTAACGCCCGGTGCAAGCTCCTTGCACTTATCACGTGTAAATACCTTAACATCAACGATGATACCTGCTTCGCCGTGAGGAACTTTAAGGGAGTTGTCACGGACTTCTCTTGCCTTTTCACCGAAAATAGCACGGAGAAGTCTTTCTTCTGCTGTAAGCTCAGTTTCACCCTTAGGTGTTACCTTGCCGACGAGGATATCACCGGCACGGACTTCAGCACCGATACGAATGATTCCGCGGTCGTCAAGATCCTTCAGAGCGTCATCGCCGACATTAGGAATGTCACGGGTGATCTCTTCGGGTCCGAGCTTTGTATCTCTTGCTTCGATCTCATATTCTTCAATATGGATAGAAGTGTACATATCTTCACGAACAACACGTTCATTAAGGAGAACGGCGTCTTCGTAGTTGTAGCCTTCCCAGGTCATGAAGCCGATGAGGGCATTCTTACCGATGGAAATTTCACCGTTGCAGGTTGCAGGACCGTCAGCGAGGACCTGACCAACGTGAACTTCTTCACCGCAGTCAACGATAGGACGCTGATTGATGCAAGTACCCTGGTTGGAACGCTTGAACTTGATAAGTTCGTAGGTGTGGGTTGCGCCCGTGCCGTCCTTAACAACGATCTCATCGGCGGAAACCTTTTCTACAACACCATCGTGCTTGGAAACAACGCAGACACCCGAGTCAACGGCAGCCTTGTATTCCATACCTGTACCAACGATAGGAGCTTCTGTTTTAAGAAGAGGAACGGCCTGACGCTGCATGTTTGAACCCATGAGCGCACGGTTTGCGTCATCGTTTTCGAGGAACGGAATGGAAGCAGTCGCAATGGAAACAACCATCTTAGGAGAAACGTCCATGTAGTCGATACGTTCTCTTTCACATTCGAGGATCTGATCTCTGTAACGTGCGTTAACGATAGGTCTTGCGAACTTGTGATCTTCTGTAAGAGGTTCGTTAGCCTGCGCAACTGTGTAGTTATCCTCCATATCGGCAGTCATGTAAACTACCTCATCGGTAACTACGCCGGTAGCCTTATCGACCTTTCTGTAAGGCGCTTCGATAAAGCCGTATTCATTGATCCTTGCGAATGAAGCAAGGTAGGAGATAAGTCCGATGTTAGGACCTTCAGGGGTTTCGATAGGACACATTCTTCCGTAGTGGGAGTAGTGAACGTCACGAACCTCGAATCCGGCACGGTCACGGGAAAGACCGCCGGGGCCGAGGGCTGAAAGTCTTCTCTTATGAGTAAGCTCTGCGAGAGGGTTCGTCTGATCCATGAACTGTGAAAGCGGTGATGAACCGAAGAATTCCTTTATCGCAGCTGTGATAGGTCTGATATTGATGAGAGATTCCGCAGACATCGCACCCTCGTTCTGGGTCTGGGTGTTCATTCTTTCACGGATAACTCTTTCCATTCTCGCAAAACCAATTCTGAACTGGTTCTGGAGAAGTTCGCCAACGGAACGGATACGTCTGTTGCCGAGGTGGTCGATATCGTCAACCGTACCAACGCCTTCGCAGAGGTTGATGAAGTAGCTGATAGTTGCATAGATATCGTCAAGAATGATATGCTTCGGAACAAGCTCTTCAAGACGGCTCTTTACCATCTCTTCGATCTCTTCCTTGTCAGCGGCATTTTCGAGGATATCCTTGAGGACTGCAAAAGAAACCTTCTCATTGATGCCGTACTTGGCAGGGTCAAAGTCAACGTAAGGAGCGATATCTACCATGCCGTTGCCGATAACCTTGACTTCTCTCTGCTCGGTTCTGTGAGCGGATTCGCCTGTCGGAGTGGTGTAGAATTCCTTATGCTCAACATCGAGCCAAACTTCGGAAACACCTGCCTGCTCGATCTCGAGAGCCTTGTCCATTGTGATGAGTTCGCCCTCGTCAGCCATAATTTCACCCGTAAGAGGATTTGCAACCGGACGTGAGAGTCTGTGGCCTGCGATCCTTGAAGCAACGCCGAGCTTCTTATTATACTTATAGCGTCCGAAACGGGAAAGGTCATATCTTCTTGCATCGAAGAAGAGTGTATTGATGTGGGAAACAGCACTTTCAACCGTAGGAGGTTCACCCGGACGGAGCTTCTTGTAAACTTCGAGGAGAGCTTCTTCCGTATTCTTTGTAGCGTCCTTCTGGAGGATAGTCTGTTCAAGGCGTTCGTCCTTGCCGAAACGCTCTTCGATCTCGGCGTCAGTACCGCAGCCGAGTGCTCTTATAAATGTAGTAAGGGGGATCTTTCTGTTCTTATCGATTCTTACATAGATAACGTCGTTGGAATCCATTTCGTATTCCAGCCAAGCACCTCTGTTAGGGATAACGGTGGTCTTGAAAAGATCCTTACCTGTTTTATCCTTTTCAACAGCGTAGTAAACACCGGGAGAACGAACGAGCTGTGAAACGATAACACGTTCTGCGCCGTTGATAACGAATGTACCGCTTTCGGTCATGAGCGGCAGATCGCAGAGATAGATATCAGCATCGCCCGAATCGACGATATCACCTGTTGCTCTATCCCATACCTTAGCCTTAACGAACATCTTTGCAGAATAAGTTACGTCAAGTTCCTTGCACTTAGCGATGGAATAGTTCGATTCGTCAGCGAGCTTAAAGTCAACAAAGCTGAGAGAATAGTTGCCGTTATAGTCCGTGATGGAGGACATATCGTGAAGAACTTCCTTGAGTCCTTCGTCCAAGAACCATTCATAAGACTTTTTCTGCACCTCAATGAGGTTAGGTATCGGCAGAACTTCGTTGATCTTTCCGAAGCTCATACGAGTTGTTTTACCAAGCTGGACAGGCTTGACATTAACCATAGGCGAGTCCCTCCTTAAAATTTTACGGGGATAAATTTCCGTTTCCGCTCCAATTTCGGACATTTGCCGAATATTTGCAAAAACAGTTGCAATTCAGAAAAAAATGTGTTATACTATTACCATACAGTAAAAACGCACATAGAATTGCATTATGATACAGTATATTATTATACTACGTTCAGCAAATTTTGTCAAGGGCTTTTTCAATAAAAAATAAATTATTTTTACTGTATATACTATTGTTATAGACATAAAGGAAAGGACAATCGAAAAATGAATAACGAATCAAACGGCTTTTACGGAGATGACGGCGAATTTTACCCCGAGGGTTCTCAGTCAGCCAAAATGTATAAACAGGCTCACTCGCAGGAAAATCTTTACCCCAAACGCCCGAATATAAGCTACACCACTCAGGCAATGCCGCAGGACGCGCCAAACATAAAGGTCGCTCCCGACGTTCCTGCCGAAAGGGACAGCTATGACGGCGAAGTTTACGATGGCAAAACGAAATTCTGCAAATACTGCGGAAAGAAGATACCGTTCGATGCGGTCGTATGTACGCACTGCGGCAGGCAGGTCGAGCTTCTTCAGCAGGCTGCACCTGCTCAGACAGTCATCAACAATGTGAACAACAATTCCAACTACGTTTCCCCTGCTCCGACATACAGCGGAAAGAACCCCTGCCTTAAAAACAAGTGGGTGGCATTTTTCCTCTGTCTTTTCTTCGGCGAATTCGGTATCCACAAATTCTATGAGGGAAAAGTCGGTCTTGGCATACTGTATCTTTGCACGGGAGGACTGCTCGGCATCGGCTGGTTCATCGACACGATAAAGCTTTTGTTCAAGCCTAATCCTTACTCGGTTTGATACACATTTTTAACAGCATTTAAAGCAGACGTTTGAAAGCGTCTGCTTTTGTTGATTTTACTGCATTTTTTGTAAAAAGATGAAAAAGGAAGGAAGTTTTTATGAAGAACAAAGACCTCACCGTCGGCGAACCTAAAAGGGTGCTGATAGGCTTCACGATACCGCTTTTCATAAGCGTTATCTTTCAGCAGCTCTACAACATTGCCGACAGCGTTATCGCAGGCAAATTCGCAGGCGAAAGCGCACTCGCCGCTATCGGCGCAAGCTACCCTATCACGATGATATTCATGGCGGTCGCTATCGGCAGTCAGATAGGCTGCTCGGTCGTTATAAGCCGATATTTTGGCGCAGGCGATTACAAGACCGCAAAGACCTGCATAACCACCTCGATGCTCGGGGGACTTCTGCTCTCGGCGGTGCTTACGGCACTCGGCGTACTGTTCAGCCCTCAGCTTATGCAGCTTGTCAACACGCCCGATGATATTTTTGCGGACGGCGATCTTTATCTGCGTATCTACACGGCAGGATTCATTTTCCTCTACATATACAACATCACAACAGGTATTTTCAACAGTCTTGGCGACAGCAAAACTCCGCTGATATTCTTAATAGTATCCTCGCTCGGAAATATTGCGCTCGACGCGCTGTTCGTCATTGTTTTCAGCTGGGGTGTAAGCGGTGTAGCATGGGCAACGTTCATCGCGCAGGGCATTTCCTGCATACTTTCCGTAATTGTGCTGAAAAAACGTGTTGACTCGATGAAAACTGAGGAAAAAGCCGCAATTTTCAGCGGTTCGGCACTCAAAGAGATACTCACGGTCGCAATTCCGAGTATTTTACAGCAAAGCTTCATCTCTATCGGCAATCTTTTCGTTCAGTATGTCATAAACGGCTTCGGCTCGTCCGTTATCGCAGGCTATTCTGCCGCTATAAAGCTCAACACGTTCGCCATAACGAGCTTTACAACGCTCGGAAACGGAATTTCAAGCTTCACCGCGCAAAATCTCGGTGCAGGAAAGCTTGACCGAGTAAAAACAGCGTTCAGGGCAGCTATGATATTTGCACTGGCTGTCGCAGCGGTGTTTGTTTTCTGCTATACGGCACTCGGAAAGTTCTTCCTCGGTCTGTTTATGAATGATAATTCGACCGATCTTGCGGTAAAAACAGGACTTGACTTTATGTATATAGTATGTCCTTTCTACTTCGTTGTCTGCGTAAAGCTTATATGCGACGGAATTTTAAGAGGCAGTGAGAGTATGGGTTATTTTATGGCTTCAACGTTCACCGACCTTATCCTGCGAGTTATCTTTGCATTCGTGCTTTCGTCATTCTGGGGTGTAACGGGCGTTTGGATAGGCTGGCCGATAAGCTGGTTCTGCGGAACGGTCCTCTCGTTCCTTTTCTACAAGACGGGAGCATGGCAGAAGAAATACAATGCAAGAATGGCTGAAACAGAAAGGAATTAAGCTATGAACAAGGTACAGAAAGGCGATGTTTCCGCTCTCGGAAAAAGCTTCACGGTAAAGACCGACCGCCCTATCGGAACGGCTCACCCGAAGCACCCCGAAATAGTTTATCCCGTGAATTACGGTTTCGTTCCCGACCTTTTCGCAGGTGACGGCGAGGAGCAGGACGTTTATATCCTTGGCGTTGACGAACCCGTTGACGAGATCACCGTTACGATAGTCGCGATCGTTCTCCGCTCGGACGATGACGAGGACAAGTGGGTCGGTGTTCCCGAGAAGCTGCTCGGCACTCCCATTTGCTACGAATGTAATATCCGCAAGGCTGTCGATTTTCAGGAGCAGTTCCACACTTCGACCATTGATGCTTTGTATGAAAAAACCTGCGGTGCGGTGATGTTCACCGAGCAGGACGGCGTTCGGAAATATCTTCTTATCACGAACAACAGCGGACACATCGGCTTCCCAAAGGGACACGTTGAATTCGGTGAAAATGAGGAGCAGACAGCAGTTCGTGAAGTTTGCGAGGAAACTGGGCTTCACGCCGAGCTTATCGGCGGCTTTCGTATGGAATACCGCTACACCAACGGCGAGGGACATCACAAGAACCCCGTTTATTTTCTTTCGGAATACAACGCTGATGTGAAGCTTCAGGCTGAGGAGATAACCTCGTCCTACCTGCTCCAATACGAAGAAGCTCTGGAAACGCTCAACTATCCGCAGGATAAGCCTGTGCTTGAAGCTGCGGAGAAATTCCTGAACGAACGAAAGGAAAAATAAATGTATCTGCTGCTTGTGATGCTTTCAAAGACGGAGAAAGCAACAAAGAATAATGCGTAATGCGTAATTATTTATAAAGCCTTCATTTATTGAATAAACAAAATCGACCGAACGGATTCGATTCCCGTACGGGTCACCATTTAGTGTGCTCGCAAACAACGTAGGTGCGTTGTTTGCGAGTTTTCTTTTTGTATGAAAATTGGGCTTGTCCGCTACTTGTCCGCTATTTCACATTTTCTGTCCGCAGCTGCACTTCAAGCTGTATGATCTTTCCTTTTATTAAGGAATCCGAACGCCTCGTCCATAGCTTCGGATACCCTTGCCTGTGCGGTCTGGAACTGATGGCAATATACATTTAAAGTCGTTCCCGAGTTGCAATGTCCTAACGCACCCGAAACTGTGGTAACGTCAAGTCCTGCGGAGATAAGAGAAGATGCTGCAAAGTGACGGAAGCTGTGAATACCGTAGAAGGGCAGATCGTTATTTTTACAAAACTCTTTAAGCCAGCCATAGGGCGTTTGATTGTTCATTTCCTCGCCGTTCCACTTGGTAAACAGCCTGTCCGTTTCCACCCATTTATCGCCCAGACGGAGAGCTTCTGCGTCCTGCTCATCTTTAAGCTCACGAAGAATATCCATAATAAAGGGTGAGATCTTCAATGTGCGCTGTGAACGCTTGGTCTTAGTGGTGTCGGTGTAAGTTCCACGCTCGGCGGTGTAGTTGGAGGTGCGGCGGACGCTGATTATATTGTTCTCAAAATCAATGTCCTTCCATTCAAGTCCCAACATCTCGCTGCGGCGGAAACCGCTGTACGCAATAAGGAAAAAGAACGCCTTGTACTTAACAGGCTCGTCCATAATTCTTGTAAGCAGCAGCTCCATTTCTTCCTGAGAATAGATCTGCTTTTCCTTGACCTCGCCTTTCGGAATAACAACCTTGCTGCAAGGGTTATCGGAGATAAGCTCCATTCTCACAGCATAGCTGAACACGTCCGATATAAAGCTGAGATTGTGGCGGATAGTTTTCGGAGCAAGGGGCTTGCCTGTCTTTTCGTTTGCGCCCTCTTTCGCAAGAGAGTTCACAAACGCCTGGAGCTGACGAACAGTTATCTTGTCGATACGAAGATGACCTATCGCAGGATATACACGATGTCTGAGCTGGAGCATACGCTCGTAAGTGGTGCTGCGCAGATTAGGCTTGGCATATTCCTCAAACCATTCCTCGGAAAGCTCCTCAAACTTGACTGCAGAAGCCTTATAACCATGCATACACGCTTCCTCAAACATTACTGCCTGACGGTTAAGCTCTTTATCGATCTGTCGCTGAGTCATACCCGGTTCGGGCTTCCAGGTCATTGCCTGTTCCTTGTGATTTCCTTTTGTATCGTAACCGACGGAAACTCTAATCTGATAAGAGTCCCCTCTTTTTCTGATAGTAGCCATAAGATTTATTCTCCTTAAATAAACATAGATTTTATGACATACTCCTGTATATCTATATTGTAACACTTTACTACCATAAAGTCAAGTATGTAATCAGAAATATGTCGGCATATAATGCTCATATTTTTGTTCATGATGTGATTCCCAGATATTCCAAAAGTGCCGCTTTGCTGATAAGTATCTTTCCACGCTTACCCTTGCCTGTTCGGATATACGGTATCTTCTCCTGCGATACAAGCTGACGTATAGTATGCTCCGATAAGCCTGTTACTGCTTCGGCGCACTCTTTGATTGTGAGCATTTCAACGGGAGCTGCGGCAGAAACCGCTGCTGACTCATTCTTCTTTTCGTCCTCGCTTTCAACAAGCTGTGACAACAGCGTAACGATCTGCGCAATAATCTCGGTTTTGTTTTTCTCCATTTTTACTCCTTTTCTCTCAGATTAACACATTGGGTCTGAGCTTTTTTATTTCTTTTTCAAATGATTTGATTATATTCAAAAATCTGTCCTGCAAGTTTTTAATCTCAGGCAGATATTCGGATTTTTCTGTTTCTGCAATTTTTCTTATCTGTTCAAGAGAGTCACCGCAATAGTAAAACGCTCTTGTGATTTTTCTCAGCTCGTACAAATCATACCTTTTCAGATTTCCCTGAACAGCAATTTTGCGAATGAATCTTCCCTCGGGCATTTTAAGATAATCAGCTTTTCTGCTGACAGCCTCATATTCACTTTTTGAAAATCTAAGATGACGCACGATATTCCTGCTCATGAAATTTCATCCTCCCCGACAATTTCAGGCGTGGGAATACGAAACTTTTCAGTGTAACTTTCAAGAAAGTCAAGCTGCTTATTCAGTGCAGAGATATCATTTTCACTAATTGTTCTGTGAGTATTTATCTTCTTAGTAATAGCGTTCAGCTCGGTTCCCACCATTCTAAAACTTATCAAATCGTCATGAAGTGACATCAGATCATACCGTAAGATTTTACCGTTCACAGCCATGCGGCGTATATATTCACACACGCTTTCCTTGGATTTCTCTGCTTTTTTCCTGAGAATATCGTCTTCCTTCTTGCTTAATCTGATATGCTTTTCTATATTTCTTATAGCCATAAATTATGCTGCTCCTTTCATAAATCAGGGGACTGGGGATGCGCCTCAGGAACGATTTTGTGGGATACAAAATCTACGCTTGCTATCTTCCTGCCCCGCCCTTTCATGCAACAGAGTTGCATACCCCCTTTCAACACGTTGCAAGCTACCTCTTTCCAAGACCGAAAATACCCTTGTTGACCTTTGCCGCAGCAAGAGATTCTTCCTGTTCTGCACATCTCTGCATAAGCTCCGCTATTGCCGATTTCTGACTATCGCACAGTTCTCTTAACGATGATATCTCACGCTCCAGATCTGAAATTCGGCTGTCCTTTTCGTCATGCAATGCCGTAATATCGGATATGTGCTTTTCAAACTCGCTTATGCGTTTATCCTTTTCCAAAGATAACTGAAAATACTTGCTTGAATCAGATCTGAAACTTTCTGCAGCAGCCTTTTCTTTCTGAATCTGACTTTCAAGTGTGGTAACACGTTTCAGTAAATCTTCATTATCCGAAACAAGTGAAATATTCTGAACACGCAGTTTGTTGTTTTCTTCGCAGACTGAGTTATATTTTTCAGCAGAAACATTTTTCGGTTTCAGAAATTCGACTGCATAATCATCAAGCAACTTAACTCCATTGCTATTTTTAGTAACGTGATCTTTCAGCTCTTTATCGTGCCTACGGATTGCAGAGTAAACAGCCTGATGGGATATATGATACATTTTACAAAATTCATTTATGGTCACAGCCTTCCGCCTTTCGGTACTTTTTATATGTACGGTACTTTTATTCCGGTACCATATCGGTACATTTCATTTACCTATCTTTTTGTTTCATACTGATGTACCTGAATGATACCGGAACAGTACCTATTTTCGGTACTTTAGAAGTACAGATGCAGTACATTTCCCGCATCTGTACCTCAAAAATACAGCTTTGGCACTTAATCTTCGGTACCGATATTCAATTTGGTACTGAATGTACTCATGAATGATGAATCTATTGAATTTATGATTTCCTCCTTATCGGGATCCGGCAAAGAATTCTCTTTTTTCTGTTTTAAATCATCTCGAATGATTTCTGAACTATGCGAAACCGTGCTTTCCTGAGCGACTATCTTTCCTTCAAAACCGCCTATCTCTCTTCTTACGATTTCAGTAATTTTCGGAGTAAGTGCTTCGGTAAGCTTGATAAATATATCATCGTCCCGATGTTCCGTATATTCCGTTAATACCGTTGCTATGAAATTCGTGTATGAATGATATTTCTTCTTATCATAGTTTTCAAGGATTTCAACAGCTTTACGGTGAAGATTATCCGACAGATCAAAATGCAGACAGGTGTTAAATTCATTACTTCTTTTCATACTGATCCCTTAGCATTTTCAGAGTCATAAGCTCATATCCTCTTGCTGTGGCGCAGATATTTGTCAACATTATCACCCGCTCATCATTTGCAACAGCGGGACAAAATCTCTTCATCACCCTTGCTCCGCCGCCACAGATATAGAGCTTCATAAAATCTCTGTTGTAGCCATATCTGGCAAGAACTTTCAGAACCTTTCCGCAATATATTTCAACTATCCTTTTCATTTCATCAACAAATTTTTCGGAAATGCTGCTCTGACCTGTTTTTATGAATTCAAGAGCAACGTATTCGTCAACATCGGTGTGAGTTCTGTCTTTCAGATATTTCAGAATTTCCTTGACACATTCGTTTACGCCCATAAGCTCAGTTTTGAAGCTAGCTTCAATAACCATACCGTTTCGCACTCTCAGAATATTTATGGTGCCGTTACCGATGTCGGCAAGCATATTATCGCCTTTCATATCCTTGAGATTTTCGATAATGGCTGCATATCCCTGAGGGAGAATTACTGCGTCCTTTATTTCCACCTTATATGTAACACCATCAAGGGAAAACGAAACCTCTTTGTTCTGTTTGAGATAGTTCCGATATGATTCCGACTGATTACCATACCATGTTACGGGCAGTCCCGCTGCAATGAGTACGCTTGCATCAGTCACATTGTCCCTTGCCAACTCCTTAGCGATGCAGAACAGTGTGAGAATGTAATAGTCCTCGTCCTGGGTTTTGTCACTGACCACTTCCTTGTGACCCTGTCCGATTACATAGTAGCTGCCGTTGTACTCGATAACATTGGTTGTGGTCAGCGGCTTACTGTTATGCTTGGACACTGATGTGGGTGTGCAAGTGCTCACAGTTTTCACATTGCCGTTGCCTGTGTCCGCTGCGATAATATATACACCATTATATTTTTCTGCCAATTGGCATTCCTCCTTGTTATTATCTTTTGTTCGATACATACTTTCTTATCTGTACAAGTGCATTGGAATCATCCCCTTTCGTGTTATTCTGTTTTTCCATTCCGGTAATTCTATTATATCATATTGGATTTTTGAAAATTGACTTGAAAATGGTGAACGCAAATGACTCTAAGTTTACTCAAATTACTCTAAGTTTACCCAAATGCTCTTACAAACAAAGAAATTTAAATGTGTATTCATGGTATTGTCACAGAATTTTTGTGCCTGAACATTTTGTAAACACTTATATGATATTGTATTATTTTGTATTTTTGGGAAGTGTTGATATCTATTTTTCTCTTATGTTCGATTTTTTATCTTCCCTATCTGTACAAGTGCATTGGAATCATCCCCTTTCGTGTTATTCCGTTTTTTCTTTCCGGTAAGTCTATTATATCATATTGAATTTTTGAAAATTGCCTTTATGAAATTGATCGCAAATTACTCCAAATTATCTCAAATGATCTCAAATGAACGCAAATGATCTCGCAATCTCAGAATATCTGATGAATATTCATAGTATTGTCATAGAAATTTTGTGCCTGAACATTTTGTAAACACTTATGTGATATTCTATTATTTTGTGTTTTATTGTAAGATTGCAACAAGATATTAAGAATTGAATTATTAATTGTATCACTGAATAATGTTGTAAATTAGACTAAAAATCTTGATTTTTTAACAGTGATATGGTATAATTGACCCAAAAGCAACTTCTCATAATATTAAATTATCAGAAGCGAGGTGCATAATATGCCAATAATTGACAAAAAGCAAATGACCGAAGAAGATATAAAACTCAATTATATAACTCCTGCTTTACACAACAGTGGCTGGAAAGACAAAATAACCATGGAAACCCAGGTTAAATTCACCGATGGTAAAATAAACATTCATGGCAACATAACACACCGAGAGAAGCCTAAAAAAGCAGACTATATTCTTTATATAAATGCAAATAACCCCATTGCTATTGTTGAGGCAAAGGATAACAATCATTCAGTATCATACGGAATGCAGCAGGCTATTGAATATGCCAAAATGCTTGATCTGCCTTTTGCTTACAGTTCCAATGGTGATGCCTTTATTGAACACGATATGCTCCTTGGCACGGAACACGAAATTTCTATGGAGAATTTTCCATCTCCCGATGATCTGTATCTACGATTTAAAAGGGAAACTAATGGCTGTAAAGGCTTTAGTGATGAAGAAGAAAGGATCCTTAATCAGCCGTTTTATACAAGTCTGAATGCACATTCGCCAAGATATTATCAGCGAATTGCTGTCAATAAAACGCTTTATGCTATCGCAAGAGGTCAGCAGCGTCTGCTTCTTGTTATGGCAACAGGCACAGGTAAGACATATACTGCCTTTCAGATAGTTTATCGTCTGCTGAAAAGCGGTATGAAACATAAGATACTGTATCTTGCTGACAGAAATATTCTTGTAGATCAGTCAATACAGCAGGATTTTGCTCCGCTGGAGAAAACTATTCATAAGGTGAACTTCTCAAAGGATGATCCATCGACCATTTCTTCCTATGAGGTTTATTTTTCCTTGTATCAGCAGCTTGCAGGAAATACGGATAATGATGACGAGGACAGCAACGAGGACACTATTGAAAAATTCAAAACTTTATTCAAGCCTGACTTCTTTGATCTGATAATTGTGGACGAGTGCCATCGTGGTAGTGCAAAAAAAGACAGCAACTGGCGAAGAATACTTGAATATTTTGAATCAGCAACTCAGATAGGCATGACCGCTACACCAAAGGAAAGCGAAACTGTTTCAAATATTGATTATTTTGGTGAGCCTATTTATAAGTACAGCCTAAATGATGGGATCAAAGACGGATTTCTCGCACCTTTCAAAGTCATTGATATAAAAACAGATATTGGTGACGGATGGCGACCAACCAAAGGCCAGCTCGATTATTATGGTCAGGAGATACCGGACAGAATATACAATAATACCGATTACGATTATAATATTGTGATACAAGACAGGATCGACCAAGTTGCGGCTGAGATAACGGGATATCTTAAAAGCACCGACAGAATGTCAAAAACAATCGTATTCTGTGCAACCGAAGAACATGCCGAGCGTATGAGAGTGGCTCTTGTTAATGCCAATGCTGATATGGTTGCCGTAAATCCCGATTATGTAGTTAGAATAACAGGCAGTGATACATACGGCAAGAGCAAGCTTGATTATTTCATATCCGTATCAGCAAAATATCCTGTTATCGCTACTACATCTAAGCTTCTGTCAACCGGCGCAGATTGTAAAATGACGAAACTGATCGTTTTGGACCAGTCGCTTAATTCAATGACAGAATTCAAACAGATCATTGGACGTGGAACACGCTTGCGTGAAAAAGAAGGCAAAACTCATTTTATGATCATGGACTTCCGAGGAGTAACCAGACTGTTTGCCGATCCCGATTGGGATGGACCCATTGAAATTGATACCGGCTATGATCCAAACAAGAAGTCCGGTGGAAAGAAAACCACACCGCCAACTCCTCCTGTTCCTCCTGAGCCTCCCGTTGATCCGCAGTACAAACCTTTTGTTGATGCGAGTGGCTGCACTGTAAAAATTATTAACAAGACTGTTTCTGTATATGATGCAGACGGAAAGCTTCTGAAAACTGAAAGTGTTATTGATTACACAAAGCATAGCATTACAGAAGAATATTCCACTCTCAATGATTTCATCAATAAATGGACCTCTGAGGCAAAAAAGGAAACCATCAATCAGGAATTCCGGGAGCGTGGAATTGACATTGAAGCATTGAAGGCAGAGCAGAATATGTCTGAAGTCGATGATTTTGATTTCATTTGTCATATCGCATATAATGCCAAACCTCTGACCAGACGAGAAAGAGCTAATAATGTTAAAAAGCGTGATTTTCTAAGTAAATATAACGGAGTAGCAAAAGAAGTTCTCGAAGCCTTGTTAGAGAAATATGCAGATTCAGGTGTTTATGACATTGAAAAAGCTGATGTGTTAAAAATTGATCCGCTTAATAAATTCGGAAAACCAAGCAAGATAGCACAGCTTTTTGGCGGTAAGGATGGGTATTTTATGGCAATTCGAGAGCTTGAAAGCGAAATATATAAAGAAGGTGCGTAAATGAGCGAGTTCAGCTCCTGGCACGTTGGTGTTTCAGCCGAAGCCTATGCAGCAGCATTATTTGCAAGATGCGGTTACGATGTATCTGTTCAGTACGGAGCAAATCAGCCTGAATATGATATAATAGCCGTATCCGGTGATTTGATGTTAAAAATTTCTGTTAAGGGTAGTAAAGATGGTAGTTGGGGACTGTCACAAAAATTCAAAAAATCGGATCGTTCTTATCATGAAGCAAATAAAATGTGGCTTTCAAAACATCATAAGAAAACTATTTTTTGTCTTGTTCAGTTTATGAATACTGATATAGATCAAATGCCTCGTGTATATATTGCTTCCCCTGAAGAAATAGCCAAAAGAATGGATGACTCTGCCAACGGTCGAGGCGATACAATTCTGTACGAAAATCATACATGGACAAAAAAGGCAGCAGGAAAAGGAACAACTGATAAAATTCCTGATGAGTGGAAGTTTTCTGCTGAAAGAATAACCGAGATGTTTGAAAAATATGGACAATGAGAAAGGCGTAAACTTATGAGCAGTTTATCTAATTTTGTGAAACGTATCCGAGATATAATGCGTAATGACGCAGGTATTAACGGAGATGCACAGAGAATTGAGCAGATAGCCTGGATGCTTTTCTTAAAAGTATATGATTCAAAAGAACAGGATTGGGGATTTGATGACGATGATTATGTGTCCATTATTCCCGAAGAATGTCGTTGGGCAAACTGGGCACATGACGATAAATCGGGCAAGGCAGCAACAGGCGATACTTTGCTTGATTTCGTCAACAATAAGCTCTTTCCCACACTCAAAAATATTACCATTACAAACGATACACCTATAAAAAAGTCTATTGTTAAGACAACATTTGAAGATGCCAATAACTATATGAAGGATGGCGTTCTTCTCAGACAGGTTATAAACGTTATTGACGAGCTTGATCTCGGAGATTATGAGGAGAGCCATGCCTTTGGAGAAATATATGAATCCATCCTCAGAGAACTGCAGAGTGCGGGTTCTTCGGGTGAGTTTTATACCCCAAGAGCTGTAACCGACTTTATGGCAAAGATGATAAAGCCGCAGATTGGTGAAACTATGGCTGATTTTGCCTGCGGTACAGGCGGATTTATTACAAGCTGGCTCAAGGAACTTGAGGCAAAGACAAACAAAAAAGTTTCTGATATTGAAGAAATCGATAATTCGGTATACGGTATTGAAAAGAAGCAATTTCCATATATGCTTTGTGTAACTAACCTATTGCTGCACGATATTGGTGTTCCCAGAGTTTATCATGATAATTCTCTTCTAAGGGATATTCTTGATTATACCGAAGATGATGCTTTTGATGTGGTACTTATGAATCCTCCATATGGTGGAAATGAAAAAACCGAAATAAAGAATCATTTTCCTGCCGACCTTGCAAGCAGCGAGACCGCCGATTTGTTTATGTCCGTTATTATGTATCGCTTAAAAAAGAATGGACGTGCGGCGGTTATTCTGCCTGATGGTTTTCTGTTCGGAACTGATAATGCAAAGGTAGCCATAAAGAAAAAGCTTCTAAAAGAGTTTAATTTACACACGGTAATTCGTATGCCTCACAGTGTATTTGCTCCATATACGTCAATTACAACAAATATTCTTTTCTTTGATAACACACACCCTACTGAGGAAACTTGGTTCTATCGACTTGATATGCCCGACGGCTACAAGAATTTCTCCAAGACTAAACCTATGAAGCTTGAACATTTTGATCCTGCCATTGAATGGTGGAATAACAGACAGGAAATCACTATTGACGGATTTGACAAGGCAAAGAAATATACTGTCAAAGAGCTTGAAGATAAGAATTACAACATTGATCTCTGCGGTTATCCGCATGAGGAAGAGGAGATTTTGCCTCCCAAAGAACTTATACAGCAGTATCAGGAAAAGCGTGCAAGCTACAATGCTGATATTGACAGGATCTTAAGCCAGATTACTGATATACTCGGTATCAACCTTTCTGAGGAGGAGTAAAAATGACCGCACAGCAGTTGAAAAATTCCATATTGCAGATGGCTGTTCAGGGCAAACTTGTTCCTCAGGATCCGAATGATGAACCTGCAAGCGTACTGCTTGAACGCATAAAAGCGGGAAAACAGGAGCTTATCAAACAAGGAAAAATAAAAAAGGAAAAGAACCCTTCCTATATATTCAGAGGTCCCGATAATAATCCTTATGAGAAGCGGGGCGATAATGAGCCTGTTTGCATTGC
>CAMBLM010000014.1 GCA_945868475.1 uncultured Ruminococcus sp.
CGCACCGCTTCCGCTCGGCTGAAAAATCTGTAAGCTCACCGTGTAAATATCAAGCCGCTTATCAATGCCTATTATCTGTACGAATGCACGGTCGCCGACTTCAACTCCGCCGAAACAGCCGCTCAAAAGCATTGCAGCCGAAATTACAGCAGCGAGAAAAAAGCATTTTTTATATCTCATTCTTTTTCAGTCCTTTCCTGCCGCTTATCCTTTCGCAGATCAGCACAGTAAGCGGTATCAGTGCAAGAAGTACAAGCTGTGCATAACCGCCGCACAGAATGTTTCTTATTGATGAAAAATCAGCCTTGTAAAACATAAATGCTCCCGAAACAATAAACACTGCAAGCGCAGAAAAAGCATTGCGAAGCTTTGTTCCGTGATAAATTTCCGACGAAATCCCCGAGATGATGCTTATGAAAACAGAAATGCTTATTGCTGCCGATATCGTCCAGAGTATGAGATACAGCGCACCGTTCTGACGGAACGCGCCCGAATTTGTCAAAGAACCTACCGTGAGGAAAGGATAACCGAGCGTGTCCGCAAGGTCGCCGAGAACGCCCGTTATCAGCGCAAATATGACCGAGGTAACGATAAGCTTCGCCGCAAGCAGCCAGTAGAGCGCGCACTTCAATTCATTCCGCAGATTTTTCATCAGAAATGCGGCAGCGACTATCTCACCGTTACGGGCAAGGTCGTCCATAACAGCTTTTGTAAGCCCCGAAGAGCCTTTTTCAAAGTAGAAATTATTCAAACTGAAAGCATCTTTCGCTTCTATCCCCATAAGCACGACCATAAACAGGAACGGCATCATCATAACAACGCTGCTCCGCGCAAGTCCCTCTGTTCCGCAGTATGCGCAGTACATACAGACGATAAGCAGAGCCGCAAGCGGAAAATATCTTTCGCCGTGGAGAAAACTGTTGCTGAGAAAGTCAATATAGTGCAATACCTGCCCCGTGCAGAGCGAAATGAAGAACAAAAGATACAAAACCGCCGCAATAAAGCCTGCAACACTGTTTTTTTCATAAATTATCCCGATAACGCTTCTGTCGGGAAAGCGTTTTGCAAGAGTTATAAGCGGTATAACAAGTATCGCTTGTATAAGGATAGAAATAACGGCAGCTTTCAGACGAAGTGCGATCCCGCCGCCCTGAGAAAAGGCAGGAACATATGTCATCAGTGTGAAAATGCGGCATAGAAGCAGCAGAAATACAAGCTGCCATTTGCTGATCTTTTTAGTCATTGCTGTCCTCCTTTTTCAATGTGTCCATATTCACTCCGTTCAGGCTCTCAATGGCTACAGTTTCTTCCTGCATTCTTTTGAAGCCTGCCCGAAGCAGAACATCACGCATTGCTCTCGGTGTGAGCGGCGAAACGGGGGATGTCACAGGCGTTCCTGCGTTTTCAAGCGAGCAGATATTCACTATCATAAGTGCCGCAATAAGCGCAATTCCGAACAATCCCGAAATCCCTCCTGCGATAACGGCAGCGAAGCGAAGTATCGTCACGGGTTGGTTGAGCGATGGGATAACGAAAGACGAGGTAACGGAAATAGCGCATACGAGGAGCAACGGATTGGATATAACTCCTGCCGAAACCGCCGCATCACCGATTATAAGTCCACCCACTATTGAAACAGCACCGCCTATGCTCTTAGGCAGACGAATTCCTGCTTCACGGATTATCTCATAGAAGATAAGAACTATCAGTGCTTCGACCATAAGCGGCAGAGGGGCAAGCTCTTCCGCTTCGGATAGGATTATCAGCATCGTGTGATTGAAAAGCTCGGGGTGAAACGTGACTACAGCAACATATACCGCAGGCAGGAACACCGCCGCAATGAACGCAATGTAGCGCACCCAGCGGATAAAGGTCGTATAATAAGGGCGAAAGGTGTAATCATCGAGCGTCTGAAAATTTTCGATGAAAAGTGCAGGCAGGATAAGCGCGAACGGCGTCCCCTCGATCATGACACCGATGCGCCCCTCGAGAATTTTTGCACAGAAAACATCGGGACGCTCCGTTACGGAAACTCCCGAAAAAAGCGAAAGCTTCGTGTTGTTCAGAAAAGGCTCGATGTACCCGTTCGACAGAACCGTTTCAAGCTTCATTCCTTTGAGCTGCTTTTTCACCCCCTCAACAAGCTTTTTCGGAACTCTGTCCGTCATATAGGAAACGATGACGTCAACATTGCTGAGGTCTGTAACGGGAAAAAGCTCAAATTTCAACAGAGGGGATTTCACCCTGCGGCGAACGAGCGACATATTCGTTCGGACAGTTTCGGTAAAACCCTCGTGCGAGCCGAAAATGTTTCCCTCGGACGAGGGCTCGTCTATGCCTTTCACAGCATAACCCTGAACTCCCAAGCCGAAAGCCTTGTCCGAACCGTCAACGAAAATTACAGCAAAGCCGCTCATAAGCCGCCGCACAAGGTCACCGTATTCCGTGACGATGCCTCGGTCGGTCGTGAGCAGCATTCGCTTGTCGATATGTTCATAGACTTCCGCACCGCTGACATCATCGGGAAGTTTGAGCGATGTCAGCGGATTCAGTATGAGCTTTGCAATGGTCGAAGTCGATACCATTCCCTCCAGACAAACAAGATTGCATTTTACGCCCGATATAAGGAACGGGTTGAGGAGCAGGTCGGAGCAGTTTTTCATTATGCGCCCGATATTCTGTATGTTCTCATCAATATCCGCAGAAAGCGGAATGTCCTTGAAACAGCTTGAATCAGGTTTTTTCATAACAAACCTTACCTTTCAAAAGGGAACCTCTAAAAATCTCCCCCACGGCAAATTTTCTACGACTTTGTACATCTTCTGCGTTAGCGAAACTTGAAATACATTCGGAATGTATTCCGTAGTATTATACTGCGTTTCGCTGCCTTGAAGCTGCACAAAGTTCCAACGAAAATTTGCTCGCGTTCCAATTTTTAGAAAACCCCAAAATTTTTTCTGAAATGTATTTTATCCTGCTTTTCTCTGAAAATACATATTTTTGAAAAAACGGTACATTATACTTCTGAAAAAATCGTCTGAAAGGATAAAAAAAATGACTGTTGTATTTATAAGAGCGGTAGTGCTGTATCTGCTTATAATTTTTTCAATGAGGCTTATGGGAAAGCACCAGATAGGCGAGCTTCAGCCGTCCGAGCTTGCGGTTACTATCCTTATATCAAACATCGCAACTCTTCCCGTTGAGGATATGACGATGCCGCTTTTTACGGGAATAATCCCGATATTGACTCTTGCCTGCCTTGATGTTATAATGTCATGGCTCGGGATAAAGTCAAAGCACCTGCGGAATCTTACCTGCGGAAAGCCTGTTGTCATAATCAGCAACGGTATCATCGACAAGAAGAAAATGAACGATATCCGCTTCACCGCAGACGATCTTATGGAAGCTCTCCACAGCAAGGATATCTTTGATATAAGCGAAGTCCAGTTTGCCGTAGTCGAAACAACGGGTGCGGTTTCTATCTATCAGAAGCAGCCGTTCAGAACACCGAATAATAAAGACCTCGAAGTACGAGGAAGAAGCATTGACCCTCCCGAGGTCGTTATCGATGACGGCAAGATAATCGAAGCCGCACTTACACGAACGCAAAAGAGCAAAGCTTATCTTGAAAAGATACTGACAAAAGAAAAAACCGTCCTCTCGGGCGTTTTTCTTATGACGCTCGACAGTGACGGCAATTATTCGCTTATAAGAAATGACAGCAGGGGAGAGAATAACGAATGAAACGAACGATAACAGCTTTTGTACTCCTTGCGGCGATAATAATATGGTCGGTAACGGGGATTTTCATTGTCCGAAAAGAGAACAATGATCTCGTTGAAGTTATAGAAAGCATCGAAGCATATTGTGAAGATGATGATTTGAAAAGTGCGGAAGAGCTTGCGGAACAGCTTGAAACGATGTGGAGAAGATATGAGCGCAAAATGTCACTTATCGTTGCCGATGAAAAGCTGATCGACCTCAGCATAGCGATATCAAAGGTGAAGCCGTACTGCCGTGATGCAAATGACGAGCTTCTTGCGGAGCTGGAAAATATAAAACGGCAGCTCGAACTTGTTTATAAATCCGAACTGCCGTTTTGGTATAATATTTTATGACTGCTTCTTTTTAAGGTCAACGCAGACAACTATCATTTCGCCGTTGCTGTTGTAGAAATGCGACGAGATGGTTTTACAGCTCTGACCTGTTGCCGCCGAGATGTACCAGCCCGAAATGAACGGGTCTTCGATCTGCTCCTTGACAGCATAAAAATAGTTCTTGATATCGTGATTTACGCCTATGACCGCAGGAGTGTAACCCGAAAGTATCTCTGTGTTCTTCTGAAGAACGGTCGGAGTTACCTGGAAGCCCTTGCTGTCGATAAGGAATGCACATTCGATCTCTTTATGCTCCGCAACATAAGCTTCAAGTGCGCTTGTGTATTTATCGGGAGAAATTCCCGTTATGCGGTTGATAAGCTCAAAGATGATACGTTTATATGTTTCAAGCTTTACATTTGCAACGGTCGGGTTGTTTTTCATGCTGACATTGAGCCGCTGAGCAGCGTCTTCAAGCTTCAGACGAGCCTCATTTGAGAATATATAGTCAAAGCGTTCGGGCTTTGAAAAATAAAATCCCTGGAAATAGTCAACGCCCATAAGCATACAGGCGATAACTTCATCAACTGTTTCAACGCCCTCCGCAACGGTCATTGCGCCTATCTGCTTTGCAGTGTTGATTATCGATTTGAATACTTCCTGATTGTATGTATTCGATGCAATGTTGGAAACAATGGCTCTGTCGATCTTGATGATATCGGGGTTGATGAGCATTATTCTGTTTTGCGTTTCCAATCCGTTGCTTACGTTGTCAAGCGCGATAAGAAATCCGCGCGAACGGTAAAAATCGACAAACATGAGCAGGTTGTATGCATCGCGGACATTAGATTCATTGAGTTCGATAACGATATTTTCGGGCGAAAGTCCATTATTTTCGGCAGTTTTCAAAAGCTCGCCGTTTCCGGGAACGACATCGTTTAAAATTGATGTTTCAAAGTTAATGAAAAGCGATGAGGTGTCATTTTCCTTTGGAAAGGATTCGATTGCTTTTTCACGGCAAATTCGGTCGAGCTGGAGCGTTTCGCCGTGCTTTTTTGCATAATTGAAAAGGAAATACGGGGAAACAAGCTCATTTTCAAGCTGTCCTCGTGAAAGTGCTTCAAGCCCGATAACTTTTTTCGTATTAAAAGAGTATATAGGCTGAAAATCGACATATATCGATCTGTCATCGATTATCTTTTGTATCAATTCGTCATTTATATTCATAAAAATTCTCTCAGAGTAGATTATTTTGGGGCAGATAGCTTGCTGCAAATGCTGTCGTATATCCTGTAAAGCTGCTGAACTCCGTTTTCAAGGAAAAAGTAGTGCGCAATATAGAAGATAAGCAGGATAAGGCAGAGCAGAACTATTGCAAGGAATGCGAGCATCTGCGACTGGAAAAAGATTATAATGTTCAGGAACATAACAAGTGCGAAAAGGACTGTTACTATAAGATGAACAAGCCGTTCGTGCTGCATAAATCCGATCTTTATAAGCAGTTCGCTGCGAACAGCCTCAAGGTCAGCAGAGTCATCATTCATAATTTCAAGAAGATAGCTGATATATTCGGAAAAATACTTTTTCACTTTTTGTCCCTCCCATAACTGTATGTTAATTATAGCATAAATCTTTGTAAAATTCAAGCGTTTTGATAAATTTCTGACAATTACTACTTGAAATTTCGTTTAATATGTGTATAATATATACTATTACGGAAAAGGTTGGTTAATTTAGTCAAACTTTAAGGAGAAGATCATGAATTATATTTTACTTGCATTGAAAGGCATCGCTATCGGTATTGCGAATGCCGTCCCCGGTGTCAGCGGAGGAACGATCGCGGTTATCGTTAAGATCTATGACAAGATGCTCGAGGCGATAACGCCGAATATTAAAAAGTTGATAAAAAATCTTACGTTCCTGATACCTGTCGGAGTCGGAATGCTCATTGGCGTTCTTGCCGCCGCAAAGCTGCTTGGTTTTCTTTTTGATGAATATAACGTCCCGACGCAGATGTTCTTTGTCGGAGTTGTAATAGGCAGTATGCCGATGATATACAAGGAATGTACCGCTGAAAAGAAGCTGTCGGCAGTTTGTATCGCACCGTTTGCGGCAGGACTTCTTGTTATGGCGGCAATGGCATTTCTTTCGCCCGCTGAAAGCACTGCATCAGGCAGTTTTGATCTTGTCGGCGGAATAATGCTCTTCATTTCATCTGTACTTGCCGCTGTTGCAATGATAATCCCCGGAATAAGCGGTGCGCTGATAATGAAAGTTCTCGGAGCTTATGATACGGTGATCGGTGCTTTGAACAGCTTTGATATTCCGATACTTATAATCGTTGCCGTTGGTGTTGTTTTGGGCATTTTTATTGCGGCAGGAGTAATTTCCATGCTTCTGAAAAAATTCCGCAGAGGAACATACTGCCTTATCAGCGGTCTTATAATCGGCTCTGTACCGTCTATCTTCCCGAGCAATTTTGCGTTCGATGCTCAGGGTATCATAGGCATAGTTATGCTTATCATCGGCTTAGTTGTTCCGTTCCTTACCGAGCTTCCCGCAAAGAAAAAAGTCAAGGCGGAATAATACTAAACACCAATAAAATACAGGAAAAAATCTGCGCCGAAATCCTATATATGCGAGATTGTCGGCTTGATTTTTTCCAAATTTTAAATGGTGTTTAGTATAAACTCTGCGGCAGAGCATATAATAGCTTCAAAATAATTTTCCGGGGTAATTATATGCTTTATCAAAACAATAAAAATCAAATATCCGAATTGTCGTCCGAAACTGTATCTTCTCCGAAAAAGAAGTATTCGGGAGCATTCGGACTTGCGGCCGCTGCTTTTTTAACCGCAGCGGTCTTCTTTTTCTCTCTGATGAGTGAATGTATAAACGGCGGAACGGAGATAGTTACATCTTTCGCCGAGAAAAAAGACGATTCTTATGAATTTCAACAGAGCGAGGTGTCAGCATCGGCGCAGGCTTTTGAGATATGGAAAAAGCGTACGCTCACCGTTCCCGAGATAGTGAAAAAAGCAAAACCGTCTGTTGTCGGCATAATCTCGGAATTTCCCGACGGGACAAAATGCACGGGAACGGGTATCATAATCAGCGAAAGCGGAAACATTGTCACCAATGCACACGTTATACAGAATGTATGTGAGAATGATACGATGCGCGCCGAAAGCGTCAAAGCTGTGCTTTCCGATGAGAGCGAGTACAGTGCAGAGATGATCGGCGCAGATACTCCGAGCGACCTTGCTGTTATAAGGATCAGTGCTGACGATGTTCAGCTTTTTCCTGCCGAACTTGGCGACAGTGACAGTCTTGTCGAGGGCGAAACCGCCGTTGCTATCGGAAATCCGCTCGGACTTGAACTGTACGGCTCAACGACCTGCGGAATAATCAGTGCCCTCGGCAGAACAATAACCGTCAGCGGCTATGAAATGACGCTTATCCAGACCGATGCCGCAATAAATCCCGGAAACAGCGGAGGCCCTTTGCTCAATTGCAGGGGAGAAGTCATCGGAATAAATTCAAGCAAGATAATTTCGGATAATGCCGAAGGTCTTGGCTTTGCTATCCCGATCTCCGATGCGAAGCCTATCATAGAGCAGCTTCTTATAAATTAGTATAAGAAGTCTTTTCGTATTTTTTCCTAAGCGTATCAAGTGCCTTTTTCTCTATCCGCGAAACGTAGGAACGTGAAATGTTCAGCTTTTTGGCGACTTCGCGCTGAGTGAGCGGCTTTTTGCCGTAAAGCCCGTATCGATTTACGATGATCTCAAGTTCACGTTCATCAAGACATTCGGTAATGAATTTGTAAAGCTGTTCGGTCTTTATCGAAAGGTCGATCTTGTCAACAATTCCGTCATCTTCAGCGATGATGTCAATGAGCGTGAGCTGATTTCCGTCCTTGTCAACATCAACAGGCTCATCGAAATATATATCGCCTGCGGACTTTTTCTTGGAGCGGAAAAACATCAGTATCTCATTTTCAATGCATCGTGAAGCATAAGTCGCAAAGCGCGTGTTTTTTGAATAGTCGAATGATTCGACAGCCTTTATAAGTCCGATCGTTCCGATAGAAATAAGGTCTTCGCTGTCACTCTGTGTACTGCTGTATTTCTTTACGATATGCGCAACAAGACGTAGATTATGCTCGATAAGGCGGCTTCGCGCGGAACTGTCACCGCTTTTCATAAGCTCGAAACATTCTTCCTCCTGCTTGGCGGAAAGCGGCTTTGGGAAAACTCCGCAGTTTTCAAAATGCAGCGCAAAAAACAGTATATTTTCAAGGAAAAAGCTTAAAAATCCAAACATAATAACAGCCTGCTTTCAAATTATTTCTCTATATAAATATGTTAGTCTGAATATGTCCTATGCGAAAAAACAGAACTCCAAGAAAAACAGAAAAAAATCTGTGCCGGGATCATTATAACCAAGTCCGTCGGCTTGATCTTTTCTTGATTTCAGTATAAGAATTTTCAGTAACACAATTTTGTGTTCCGCATAATATGAACTATGAACACCGCAAAAAAGGAATCACTTCCGAGCGGAGTTCAAATACATTTTATTTAAAGGAGTACATTACTATGTGCGGATTTAACTGTGGAAGCAACAATTCTTCTTGCTGGATCATCATTCTTCTCATTATCGTATGGGTTTGCTGCTGCAACGGTAACAACGGCTGTGGCTGCGGAAACAACGATAACAACAACGGCTGTGGCTGCGGAAACAACGATAACAACAACGGCTGTGGCTGCTGCTGCTGATTTTCGGAGTAAAAATACCCCTGCGGTGAAATATTGCCGCAGGGGCATTTTTTTATTATGAACGTGGTATCACTACCGAGATAAAGCCAGCGCTGTCCTTGGAAACAGCTTTTCCCGATTCATAAAAAAGCAAGAATATTATCGAAGCCGTGCAGGTAAAAATGATCGCTTCAAACCAAGAATTAACGGGTGAAGCAAGCTCCGTGACAGCCGATGCGATAACACAGCTTGCCGCACTGTACACGAATGGGATAAG
The DNA here is from genome assembly GCA_945868475.1 of uncultured Ruminococcus sp. GTDB lineage: Bacteria > Bacillota > Clostridia > Oscillospirales > Ruminococcaceae > UMGS363. The sequence goes on from CAMBLM010000014.1 coordinate 9,132, forward strand.
TATAAAAAGCCGAAGCGAAAAGCGAACTCCCGACCATTTGCAAACAGCGGCAATACGGACAATGTTGCTGTAAATATTGCTCGCATAATACGAGATAAGCACCCCGCCAAAACCATAAAGATGGACAAACACCGCAACGCATGCTATCCTTATAACATATTCGCAAAGTGAGTTGAACGTGGAAAAATTCTGCTTTCCGAGTCCTTTCAGAATACATTCCAGAACGATTTCAAGATAAATGAACGGTACAACGGGAAACATTTTCACAAGTGTTTCACCGACAAGGGTATCGGACGGACATATCATATTTCCGATATCTTTTCCTGCAAATAAAAAAATTCCACCGATGAAAAAAGAGTATATGAATGAGCTTGTCAGTGCTTTGGAAACAAGATTTTTTACGCGTTCTCTGTTGTTCGATGAATTTGCCCTTGCGATCTCGGGCATAAGAACATTTGAAAGAGCGATCAGTATTACCGACGGGAAAAATATCGTCGGGATTATCATTGCTTCAAACATTCCGTATTCGCTCATCGCACGGTCAGCCGAATCATTGTGCTTGACAAGTGCTATCGGAACAAGAACATCGTTTGCCGTTGAAAGTACCATCTGAACATAGCCGCTCGCAAGTATCGGGAGCGAAAGCTTCAGATATTTCCCAAACCTGTCAAGCTTAGGCTTTGTACAGGGCAAACGGGAGAATTCAGCATATTCCGAAGCATATTTCACAAGATAAAAGATCAGGCTCACAAATTCACCCAACAGTATCGAAGCCGCAATAAGGATATAAATATCGAAACCTCTGTCAATGAGGAAAACTACCGATATCAGCAGAGCGGTCCATTTTGCCGCAAATTCGGTCACATCGCCAAGACAGGGGATATTGACCTTACGCACGGCGTTGAAATAACCTTTTATGCACGAACCGACCGCCGCAAACGGCAGCGAAAGTGCTATCAGCCTTATCGGTGCGGAAAGGTCTATCTTTCCTCCCGAAAGCAAAGATATTTTTTCGGCAAATATAAACGAAAGCACCATAAAAAAGCAGGACAGCGCAAGCGAAAATCCGAGCGAATAACGCATTATCACGGTATAATTCCGGTTGCCGCAGCCTGTTTCCTCCGAAACAAGTCTGCTTGTGGAAATAAAAATATTTCCGTTCGCAAGCACCATTATAAAACCGAAAAGCGTGAAAATGAGCGTCATTATTCCGACCGAAGCCGTGCCGAGCTTGCTCGATATGAGCGAATTAAGAAAAATTCCAAGTCCCTGTAATATCAATGAAACAAAAGTAAGTCGAAACGTGTCTTTTGCCATTTTATTTATATAAAATTTCATTCAGTTTACCTCATTTCTTAGTTAAATCTATGAAAATCAAGGCAATTCTATGCAAAATCTTGATATTTTGAGAAATGATGTATATAATATAAGTGTATGATTATTTTTAGGTGCTGCTGATCTCTGATCAGAATGTGTACAAAAAATCAAGCAAAGTTTGAATATATGAGTTTTGCGCCGATTTTTTGTTTACACAATTATTAGAGATCAGTATTATGTCCCTACATAGAAAAGACGGTGTATTTATGACAAAGGCAGAAGCTTTTTTTGATGAAATGAAAAATAAAAAGGTCGCCCTTATCGGTACAGGCGTGAGCCATATCGACCTTATCGGGCTTCTTCTTAAAAAGAATATAGATGTTACTGTATGCGATAAAAAATCGAGAGCGGAAATGGGTGAGCTTGCGGATAAGCTTGAAAAAGATGGTGCAAAGCTTTCGCTCGGCGAAAACTATCTTGATGCTATCTATAAGTCGGACGTGGTTTTCAGAACTCCCGGAATGTATTTCCTTTCGCCCGAATTACAGAAAGCAAGGGATATGGGTATCGTAGTAACTTCCGAAATGGAGGTTTTTTTCGACCTTTGCCCCTGCAAAATTTACGGCATAACGGGAACGGACGGAAAGACCACCACAACAACTATCATCACCGAAATGCTTGAACGCAGCGGTAAAAAAGTCCACAAGGGCGGTAATATCGGACGCGCGCTCCTGCCGATAATCGAAGAGATCTCACCCGATGATATCGCAGTTGTCGAGCTTTCCAGCTTCCAGCTGATAAGCATGAGAAGATCGCCCGATACGGCGATAATCACGAACATTTACCCCGATCATCTTAATGTTCATAAGTCAATGGAAGAATATATCGGTGCGAAGAAAAATCTTATTCTTCACCAGAATGCTTTCTCAAAGACCGTACTTAATCTTGACAATGAGAGGACTAATGCTCTTTCAGACGAAGTAAGAGGAAACCTGCTTAAATTCAGCAGACTTTCAAAGCCGCAGAGAGGTTCATTCCTCGATGAAAACGGCTGGCTCTGCTTCACGGACGGAGAAAAGACAGAAAAGCTTGTTCACAAGGACAGCATTAAGATACCGGGACTTCACAATGTAGAAAACTATCTTGCGGCTATTGCAGCGGTTTACGGCGATGTTTCGGTTGAAGCTGTCCGTGAAACGGCTGAGAACTTCGGCGGTGTTGAACATCGGATCGAATTTGTCCGTGAGTTTGACGGTGTAAAATATTATAATGACAGTATCGCAACAAGCCCTGTCAGCGTTATTGCAGGACTTAACGCCTTCGATCAGAAACTTATCGTTATCGCAGGCGGTTCGGATAAAAAGCTTGATTACACAACGATGTCCGAAGCGATAAACAATAAGGTCAGGGCGCTTATCCTCCTCGGTGCTACAGCGGATAAGATCGAAGCTGCGGTTAAGGGTTACAGCGGATATGATGAAAACAACTGCCGTATTTATCGTGCGGAAACAATGGAAGAAGCTGTTGCAAAGGCTCGTGAAATCGCCAAGAACGGTGATATCGTTACGCTTTCACCTGCGAGTGCAAGCTTCGACCATTACAGGAATTTTGAAGAGCGCGGAAAGCACTATAAGGGTATTGTAAACGCATTGAATTGAGGAATAAAAATGGATCTAAAAGAAGTTATAAAAAGCCTTGCAGATGCAAGCGGAGTTTCGGGCGATGAAACCGAAGCCGCAAAGCTTGCACTCAGCTATCTTAAAGAATTTACAAACGATTGTTATGTAAAGAATAATTGCGTTTTCGGCAATTTCGGCAAGCGTGAAAACGGAAAGCCGCATATCCTGCTTGATGCTCACATCGACCAGATAGGCTTTGTTGTCACATATATTACCGATGACGGCTTTATCAAAATTGCAAACTGCGGCGGCATTGACAGACGTCTTTTGCTTGCACAGCAGGTAAAAATTCTCGGCAAAAATACAGTTTACGGCGTTATCTGCTCAATTCCTCCGCACCTTGAAAAGAAATCGGACGAGGGCAAAGTTCCCGAGTATTCCGATATCTGCATAGATGTCGGAATGACAAAGGAAGAAGCTGAAAAGGTCATTTCGCAGGGTGATAAGATAGTATTTTTGCAGAAGTGCCGTGATATGCATGGCGACAGAATTTCGGGCGCGGCTCTTGATGATCGCTGCGGCGTTGCCTGCCTGCTCCGTGCGGCTGAAATGCTGAAAAATGAAACGCTCAACTGCTCATATACGATAATGTTCTCTTCACAGGAGGAAGTGGGCGAAAGGGGCGCAAAGATCGGCGTTTATGATGTTGACCCCGATATCGCGATCGCGGTTGATGTGAGCTTTGCACTTACTCCCGATGATTCCGAGCTGAAATGCGGAAAAATGGGCAAGGGAACGATGATAGGTTTTGCGCCGACGCTTGACCGTGAACTTTCCGACAGAATGAAAGAAGTTGCCGCGAAGAACCAACTTCCTTATCAGATAGAAGTTATGAATGACGAAACGGGAACAAATGCGGACAGATTTTCCGTCAATGCAGGCGGTGTAAAGGCTGTAACATTGTCAATACCGCTCAAATATATGCATACGCCCGTTGAGGTGATCTCCGTTTCGGACGTTGAAAATACAGCTAAGCTTATTGCTGCATATATCAAGGAGGTGTGCTGAAATGGAGTTCACTTCACTTTTAAAGGAGCTTTGTGTCATTAACGGCACTTCGGGCGATGAGAAAAACGTTCGTGAATATATCATTGAAAAGATAAAGGACAAGTGCGAATACAAGGTCGATAATCTCGGAAACCTTATTGCATATAAAAAGGGCAGGAAAACACCTGCCAAAAAGCTTATGATCTCCGCGCATATGGACGAAGTCGGAATGATAGTTACTTCCGTTAAGTCTGACGGAACGCTGACATTCTCACCCGTTGGCGGTATCGATGCAAGAGTTGTTATCGGACGAAATGTTCGCATTGGCGATATTCACGGCGTTATCGGCTCAAAGGCCGTGCATAATCTTTCTTCTTCCGAAAGAAACAAAGCCGCTGAATTTTCGGGACTTTATATCGACATCGGAACGGAGAGCAAGGAAGAAACCGAGAAGCTTGTTTCACTCGGTGATTATGTTTATTTTGATTCGGAGATCTTGCCGCTTGGCGAAGATATGCTTTGCTCAAAGGCTATCGATGACCGCTTTGGCTGTGCTGTGATGATAATGCTTATCGACAGCGAGCTGGAATATGACGTTACGTTCACATTCGTTGTTCAGGAGGAAGTCGGTCTGAGAGGTGCAAGGGCGGCTGCCTTTACAGTTGAACCTGACTTTGCTATCGTGCTTGAATCAACAACTGCGGCAGATATCCCTCTTGCGAGCGGTGCGGAACGCTGTTGCGAACTCGGAAAAGGCCCTGTTGTTTCGTATATGGACAGATCGACTATCTATGACCGTGAGCTGTTTGAAATTTCCAAGCAGATCGCTGCTGAGAACAATATTCCGTGGCAGACCAAAACTATGGTCGCAGGCGGAAACGACAGCGGAGCTATCCACATTACAAAGGGCGGCGTAAGAACACTTGCGATATCGATCCCGTGCCGTTATCTCCATTCGCCTGCGAGTGCGGCAAGATTTTCCGATATGGAGAATTCGCTCAAGCTTACCGAGCTTATGATCAAAAAGGTGTGCGAGCTTTGATAAAGCGGATTTTTGACACCGATATAAAGCTTTCGGAAAGCTATTACGGCTGTAAGATCCGTTCACTGCTCAATGCTTACGGAACGGGCTATGATTTTTGCAAATTGTACACGAACGTTGAGGGCGGAACGATACTCACATACAACAGCACATTGATTGCCGACGGCAACTTTGATGAAAGCGAGCTTGACGGCTTTATTGAGATGCTTTGTCCCGTCACGGTCGAAGTTCCTGCGCATATTCATCTTGCTCTGAACGATGAATATGTTAGAACGGAGCGAAGCTTGTTCAAAGCACCTAAAGGCTTGTCCTGCAGTGAAGAAATCGATGTAAAGCATAATGCCTTTATAGCCGACTGCTTTCCGATTATCTCGGAAGCGTTCGGAATAGCCGGATTTGACGAATGGTATGTCGATATTTCACACAAAATTCGCCATGGCATTTCCGATATATTCCTTTATAAAACAACAACGATCACTAAAGCGTTCGATATAAACGGATCTGTATTTCTTTCGCATATTGCGACCGCAAGTGCAGACAGAGGACAGGGAAATGCGGCAAGGCTTATAAAATGGCTTTGTGAAAAATATGAAAAAGAGTGTAAAGAAGTATATCTTTACAGCAAAGAAGAGCGATATACATTCTATCAGTCGCTTGGATTTGAAAAAATTCTAACGGATACAGTTTATGAAATAATGAATAGATGAGAGGTACATTTTAAAATGGCAGAAATTTTTGATCCAAAGCCAATTGTTAAAAAGGGCTTTGAGTTTGACGAAAGAATTTTGAAGCTTGCTGAAAAAGCAGAAGCGGAATGCAGCGAAGAATTTGCGCTTGCGGAAAAGATCGCACGAAAGAACAGCGAAAAGGTTCTCTATGCGTTTATCAACAATAAAGTCAGCTCGGCTTGCCTTGTAGGAACGACCGGCTACGGCTATGATGATGTCGGCAGAGATACACTTGACAAGGTATATGCCGAGGTTATGGGTGCGGAGGATGCTCTTGTACGTCACTCTTTCGTTTCGGGAACTCACGCACTTACAGTCGCACTTTTCGGCGTTCTCAGAACAGGTGACAAGCTTGTCAGCTTGACAGGCAAGCCTTATGATACCCTTGAAGAAGTTATCGGTATCAGAGGAAACGGAAACGGTTCACTCAAGGATTTTGGCGTAGAGTACGATCAGGTCGATTTTCTTCCTGACGGAAAGCCGAACCTTGCTGATATTTTTATGAAAGTAAAGGACGCAAAGGTAGCGTACATACAGCGCTCCAGAGGTTATGCACTCCGTCCGACGCTTACGATCGAAGATATCGCCGAGATCGTCAAGAGCGTAAAAAACGCCAATCCGAATGCTATTATAATGGTTGACAATTGCTATGGTGAATTTGTTGAAGAGGCAGAGCCGCTTTCTGTCGGTGCTGACCTTATCATCGGTTCGCTTATCAAGAACCCCGGCGCAGGTATTGCCGAAACTGGCGGATATATCGCAGGCAAAAAGAAGCTTGTAGAGCTTTGCTCTTACAGAATGACCTGCGTTGGCATGGGCAAGGAAGTCGGCTGTACGCTCAATCAGAACAAACTTATGTATCAGGGGCTTCTTCTTGCTCCCGAGGTCGTTTGCAGTGCTGTAAAGACAGCTATCTTTACAGGTAAGATAATGACGATGCTCGGTTTTGAATGTCTTCCTGCACAGGATGCAAAGAGGGGTGATATCATCACAACTGTCCTTATGAAGAATTCCGAGAATCTCATTGCATTCTGTCAGGGAATACAGAAGGGTTCGCCTATCGACAGCTATGTAACTCCCGAACCTTGGGATATGCCCGGCTATGATTCTCAGGTGATAATGGCAGCGGGTGCATTTAATATGGGTGCGTCTATCGAACTTTCTGCCGATGCACCTCTCCGTGAACCGTTCGCAGCTTATGTTCAGGGAGGACTTACATTCCCTGTGGCAAGACTTGGCGTTCTTACAGCCATTCAGGAAATGTATGATAAGCACTGCATCAGAATAGTATAAACTATAACGGGGCCTGCCGCAGAAAGCAGGCTCCGATTTTTATAATTTCTCAAAATATCGAAATTTTTTGCAATTTGTCTTGCAAATATAGTTAAAACATGCTATAATATATTCTGTATTTATGATTCTGATAGAAATGAGGTAGATTTTATGGATTTAGATATGGTCAGATACCTGTCCCAGCTCGGCAGACTCAGCTTTACAGATGAAGAGCTTGAAAAAATGGCAGGCGATATGACGGGGATTATCGAAATAATGGATACTATTAAGGAAATTGATGTTACTTATGATCCAATCAAAGATAATCACAACGTTTATCTCAACGATTTGCGCAAGGACATCGCAGCAGATTCTTACCCGACGGCCCAGATCCTGCAGAATGCAGTAAATTCAGAGGACGCTTTTGTTGTTCCTAAGGTTGTTGAATAATACTATTATAATAGAATGAAAGGATGTCACCAAATGGATTTAACTGCACTGAAAATCAGCGATCTGCGTTCAATGCTTGATAAAAAAGAGCTTTCCGCAAAGGAACTCACAGACGCTTACCTCGACAGGATCAAAGCGGTCGATGATAAGCTCGAAAGCTATATAACCGTTACAGCCGAAGCTGCCGAAAAGGCTGCTGAAAAGGCTCAGGAAAAGATAAATAAGGGTGAGGCTTCCGCTCTCTGCGGTATTCCTCTCGCTATCAAGGATAATATTTGTACAGACGGCGTAAAAACTACCTGTTCTTCAAAAATGCTCGAAAATTTCGTTCCTTTTTACAATGCTACCGTTATGGATAAGCTTGAAAATGAGGGCGCGGTAATGCTCGGCAAGGTTTCTATGGACGAATTTGCAATGGGCGGTTCTACACAGACTTCCGCTTTCAAAAAGACCAAGAATCCTTATGACCTCACAAGAGTTCCGGGCGGCAGCTCAGGTGGTTCTGCTGCTGCAGTCAGCGCCTCACTCTGCGCAGCTGCGCTCGGCTCGGATACCGGCGGATCGATCAGACAGCCGTCTTCTTTCTGCGGTGTAACAGGTCTTAAACCGACATACGGCCGTGTTTCCCGTTATGGTCTTGTTGCTTTCGCAAGCTCCCTCGACCAGATCGGACCTATCGCAAAATCCGCAGAAGACTGCGCTGTTATACTTAATGCTATCGCAGGCTATGACCCTCACGACGGCACTTCTTCAAAGAATGAAGTTCCCGATTTCACAGCTAAGATCGGTCGGGATATCAAGGGAATGAAGATCGCTGTTCCAAAGGAATTCTATGCAGAGGGTATTGATGACGAAGTAAGAAAAGCTGTTCTTGCAGCTGCTGATTATTATAAATCTCTCGGTGCAGAGCTTGTTGACTGCTCTATGCCGTCACTCAAATATGCCGTTGCTGCATATTACCTCATTTCTTCGGCGGAAGCTTCTTCAAACCTCTCCCGTTTCGACGGCATCAAGTACGGTCACCGTTCCGAAGAGGGCGAAAACTTTGCAGAGCTTATCTCCAATTCAAGAAGAGAGGGCTTCGGCGAGGAAGTCAAGAGAAGGATCATGCTCGGTAACTACGCTCTTTCCAGCGGTTACTATGATGCTTACTACGGCAAGGCAATGGCTCTCAAGCAGAAGATCCGCGAAGAATATGAAAACATCTTCACAGGCTGCGATGTTATCCTTACACCGACTGCTCCTACCGTTGCTTACGGCGTAAATGAAAATATCTCCGACCCCGCAAAGATGTATCAGGCTGATATCTGCACTGTTACAGTAAATATTGCATCTCTCCCCGGAATCTCCACGACCTGCGGATACGACTCCAAGGGTATGCCTATCGGTATGTCTATCATAGGCAAGAAGTGGGACGAAGCTACTATCATTCAGGCTGCTGACGCATTTGAAAAGAATTTCACACGTCAGAATGCAAGCCTTTAAGGAAAGGGGAAGAAGATAATGTCAGCATATATTCCAGTTATCGGTCTTGAAGTTCACGCTGAGCTTTTGACCAAATCTAAAGTTTTCTGTACCTGCAGCGCCGAATTCGGCGGCGGCAAGAACTCACGCTGCTGTCCTGTATGCTCAGGTATGCCGGGAACACTTCCGGTTATCAATCAGACCGCTGTTGAATATGCCGTAAAGGCAGGTTTCGCAATGGGCTGTGATATAAACAAGTTCTCCGTTTTCGACAGAAAGAACTATTTCTATCCCGACCTTCCGAAAGCTTACCAGATCTCACAGCTCAATCTTCCTCTCTGCATCAACGGACTTGTTCCTATAGAGTATGAGGAAGACGGCGTAAAGAAAACAAAAAATATCAGGATCAACAGAATCCACCTCGAAGAAGACGCAGGCAAACTTATCCATGATGATCTCAACGGCGTTTCTCTTGCAGACTATAACCGCTGCGGCGTTCCGCTTATCGAGATCGTTACCGAGCCTGATATGTCGTCCGCTGCTGAAGCTAAGGCTTTTGTTGAAAAGGTTTCACTTCTCCTCCAGTATGCAGGCGTTTGTGACTGTAAAATGGAACAGGGTTCTATCCGTGCCGATGTCAACGTTTCTATCATGAAGCCGACCGACACAGAGCTCGGTACAAGAACCGAAATGAAGAACCTCAACTCTATCAAGGCTATCGGCCGTGCGATCGACTTCGAGATCTACCGTCAGGGCAAGCTCCTTGATATGGGCAAAAAGGTCATTCAGGAAACAAGACGTTTCGATGATAACCGCGGCGAAACAAAGGCAATGCGTTCAAAGGAAAACGCTCACGATTACCGCTATTTCCCCGAGCCCGATATCCTCCAGGTAAACTTTACCGACGAACAGCTCGATGCTATCAAGAATTCGCTCCCTGAACTTCCTGCACAGCGAATCATCAGATATACAAGCGAATACGGTCTTTCCGAAAATGACGCTAAGATCCTTGTCGCAAACAAGATACTCTCTGATTTCTTCGATGCTGCTGTAAAGGCTTACAACAATCCTAAGTCTATCTGCAACTTCATCAACGGCGAACTTATGAGAAGAATCAACCTTGGCGAGATCACTCTCGAAAACCTCCCGTTCACAGCCGAACAGCTTGCAAAGCTCGTTGAAATGGCTGATACCGAAAAGGTTTCCAAGAATGATGCCAAGGATGTGTTCAGAGTGATGTCCGAAAAGGGCGGCGACCCCGAAGCTATCGCAAAGGAAAAGGGACTCCTTATCAGCAATGACCTCGGCAAGGTTGCTGAAGTTATCGATAAGGTGCTTTCCGAAAATGAAAAGGCTGTCGAACAGTATAAGGGCGGCGATATGAAGGTATTCGGCTTCATTATGGGTCAGTGTACAAAGGCTCTCAAGGGCGTCTGCACACCAAAGGTCATCAAGGAAGAACTTGAAAAGAAACTCAAATCCTAATTATGAAAGGTTGTTTTTGAAATGATAAAAGTCGGCGGAAATGATCTGCTCAATGAGTTTGATCTTGAAGATGCGCTCTCCAAGGTCGGACAGGAAATCGAAGTCTGTGCCTGCGTTCATAACGTAAAGCAGATGAGCGGCTTCGCATTTGTTACTCTCCGTACAGCACGTTATCTCATCCAGTCCGTTTACAGCGCAGAAAACTGCTCCGATCCTCTTGACGGCGTAAAGGAAGGCTGCTTTGTAAAGGTTAAGGCTGTTGTAAAAAAAGAGGACAGAGCTTTTAACGGCATCGAACTTACTCTTAAAAATATTGAGATCGTGTCGAAGCCCGATTATGAATATCCTCTCCACGTTTCCAAGAGAAAGCTCGGCTGTTCACTTGAAGTAAACCTCGATAACAGAAGCGTTGCTCTCCGTAATCCTTATGAAAGAGCTATCTTCAAGTTCCAGGAGGGTGTTGTTTCGGGATTCAGACAGTTTATGCTCGATAATAAGTTCACCGAAATTCATACACCTAAGATCGTTGCACAGGGTGCAGAGGGCGGCGCAAACATTTTCCACCTTGACTATTTCCAGAAAGACGCTTTCCTTAACCAGTCGCCTCAGTTCTATAAGCAGACTGCAGTTGCTTTCTTTGACAGAGTTTTCGAGATTGCTCCGGTTTACCGTGCAGAGCGTCACGCAACTTCAAGACACCTCAATGAATATATCGGTCTTGACTTTGAAATGGGCTACATCAACGATATGTATGATGTAATGAATATGGAAACGGCTATGCTCCGTTACCTTATGAAGTTCCTCAAGGAAAATTATCAGCCCGAGATCAAAATTCTTGAAGCCGATATCCCCGAGATCACAGAGATCCCTGCTATCAAGTTTGAGGAAGCTGTTGAGCTTATCAAGGGTACACGTTCCAAGAATAAGTTCGACCTCGAACCCGAAGATGAAGTTTTCCTCTGCGATTGGGCAAAGAAAGAATACGGTACAGAGTTCATTTTCGTAACAAACTTCCCGTCCTCAAAGCCGCCGTTCTATGCAATGAACGATAAGGACGACCCGAGAACAGCCTGCAAGTTCGACCTCCTCTTCAGAGGACTTGAGATCACCACGGGCGGTCAGCGTATCCATAACTACAACGACCAGCTTGAAAAGATGAAAGCTCAGGGTCTTGACCCCGAGGACTTCAAGTCTTACCTCGAAGTTCATAAGTACGGTCTGCCACCGCACGGCGGTCTTGGCATCGGTCTTGAAAGACTTGTTATGAAGCTTCTCAACCAGCAGAATATCCGTCAGGCTTCAATGTTCCCGAGAGATCTTAACAGACTTCTTCCGTAAGCGTAATATTTATAAAAATCATCGGCAGGTTTGCATTTTAGCAAGCCTGCCGATTTAGGTAAAACAAGAAATAATGAGATATATCATCAATGTATGAATAATCTATACAACGATATTTCAAAATTAATATTATTAATGCCTAAAAAGTCGAAAATTTAATGCATTTTGCAAGAAGCTAAAAATATTTTGCATTTTTTCAAAAAAGGTATTGACAAATCGGTTTTTATAGTGTATTATATAACTGTAATCAAAAAACAAGAAGCAATGGCGCTTCAGCAGATAGGTGAATTATCTGTTGAAGTGCCTTTTTGTTATCTTAAATAATGATTGGGAGGAAATTATTATGTCAGAATCAGTAAATCAGGGCGTTAAGAGTGTACCCGATTATTTCGGCTGCAACGTATTTAACGAAGAAACAATGAAAGCAAGACTTCCTAAGAATGTTTACAAGTCTTTGCTCAAAACAAAGCAGCTTGGCACACCGCTTGATACAGACGTAGCAGAAGTTGTTGCTACCGCAATGAAGGAATGGGCAATCGAAAAGGGCGCAACACATTATACACATTGGTTCCACCCAATGACAGGCGTAACTGCTGAAAAGCACGATTCTTTCATTTCTCCTACCGCTGACGGCAAGGTTATCATGGAATTCTCGGGCAAGGAGCTTATCAAGGGCGAGCCTGATGCTTCTTCTTTCCCATCCGGCGGACTTCGTGCAACATTTGAAGCAAGAGGCTATACAGCTTGGGACCCAACTTCACCTGCATTCGTTAAGGACGGCTCACTTTATATCCCTACTGCTTTCTGCTCATATACAGGCGAGATCCTCGATAAGAAAACTCCGCTTCTCCGTTCAATGGAAGTTCTTTCCGAGCAGGCACTTCGTATCGTAAGACTTTTCGGCAACACAACAGCTACAAGAGTTACGACAACTGTTGGTCCTGAGCAGGAATACTTCCTCGTTGACAAGAAGCTTTACGATCAGCGTGAAGACCTTATCCTCACAGGCAGAACCCTCTTCGGCGCAAAAGCACCTAAGGGTCAGGAGCTTGATGACCACTATTTCGGCAATATCAAGACAAGAGTTCAGGAATATATGCAGGATCTCGACGAAGAACTCTGGAAGCTTGGCATTTACTCCAAGACAAAGCATAACGAAGTTGCTCCTGCACAGCACGAAATGGCTCCTATCTTTACAACTTCAAACGTTGCTGCTGACCAGAACGCTCTTACAATGGAGATAATGAAGAAAGTTGCTCTCCGTCACGGCTTTGTTTGCCTCCTTCACGAAAAGCCTTATGCCGGCGTAAACGGATCAGGTAAGCACAATAACTGGTCAATGTCCACAAATGACGGACAGAACCTCCTTGAACCGGGCGCAAATCCCAAGGATAATTTCCAGTTCCTCACAGTCCTCTGTGCGGTTATCAAGGCTGTTGACGAATATGCGGATCTTCTCAGAATTTCGGTTGCTTCCGCAGGTAACGACCACCGTCTGGGCGCTAATGAAGCACCTCCGGCTATCATCTCCATGTTCCTCGGTGACGAACTCCAGCAGATCGTTGACGCTCTTGAATCCGGTAAGATGATAAAGGAAAATCAGAACAAGGAATTCGTTATCGGTGTAGATGCACTTCCTAACTTCCCTAAGGATACAACAGACAGAAACAGAACTTCCTCTTTCGCATTTACAGGTAATAAGTTCGAGTTCCGTTCACTCGGTTCTGCCGATACTATCTCCTGCACAAACTATATCCTCAACACTATCGTTGCTAAGGAATTCAAGGAATTCGCTGATGAACTCGAAAATTCCACAGACTTTGCAAGCGACCTCAACAAGCTCCTTGTTAAGACTATCAAGGAACATAAGAGAGTTATCTTCAACGGCAACGGCTATGACGATGCTTGGGTAGAAGAAGCTAAGAGAAGAGGACTTCCTAATTATGTTTCCACCGTTGATGCTGTTGAGCATTACGATGATGAAAAGAACATCAAGCTCTTTGAAGAGTTCAAGGTTCTTTCTAAGACAGAAGTTGAATCCAGACGTGAGATTCTCCTTGACAACTACTCAAAGATCATCAATATCGAAGCTCTCACAATGCTCGATATGGCTAAAAAGCAGATTGTTCCCGCTGCATTCAAGTTCTCCAAGCAGCTCGCAGATTCTATGGTTTCCAAGAATACGATCGGCGTAAACTTCGATGCTGAAAAGAAGCTTGCGGATAAGGTTTCTTCTCTCACAAATGAAGTTCTTGCAGGCGTTGACGTCCTCGATGCTAAGCTTATTGACAGCAAGGAAAAGACCGATACTCTCGAAAACGCAAGATTCTTCAGAGAAGAAGTGTTCAGCGCAATGCAGTCCCTCAGAGCTGTTGTTGATGAACTCGAAACCATCACTCCGTCCGAGATCTGGCCTTTCCCAACTTATACACAGCTTCTCTTCACAGAATAATTGACAATTTCTCATCTCCGAGATGTGGGATATGCGCCTGAACCGTGTATCCATACATAAATATCGGCTTGCGATATGCCATTCGTCAGTCGGTATCACTCACTTTACAGCGGCGGATAGGCTGTCCCTGAACCTATCCGCCATCTCCCTTAAAATTTCAGAGAACAGCAGCGCGTCGGTGAAATATCCGCCGCGCTTTTTGTTTTGTATTATCATTTTGCACAGTTTTTTATAGAAATAAGGACATTTGCAACAAATTTCGTATATTTATTCCCAATTCTATGAAAAGACTTGCCAAAAGAGTTGAAATGTAGTATAATATGCTTACATATTTATATCTTGAAAGGGTGTTTTAGTTATGTACGAGAATATAATGGATACGATCGGTTTCGTAAAGGATGCTGATCCCGAAGTCGGTGGCGCTATGGAGCTTGAACTTGCAAGACAGCGCAGAAACCTTGAGCTTATCGCAAGCGAAAATATCGTAAGCCCTGCTGTAATGGCAGCAATGGGCAGCGTTCTTACAAATAAATACGCAGAGGGTTATCCCGGAAAGAGATACTACGGCGGCTGCGAAGATGTTGATATCGTTGAAAATATCGCAATAGAGAGAGCAAAGAAGCTTTTCGGCGCAAAATATGCAAACGTTCAGCCTCATTCCGGTGCTCAGGCTAATACCGCTGTTTATGTGGCTCTTCTTCAGCCGGGCGATACCGTTATGGGTATGTCCCTTGCTCACGGCGGTCACCTTACACACGGTTCACCCGTAAATATCTCGGGCAAATACTTCAATTTCACATCTTACGGCGTAAATGATGAAGGTTACATCGACTACGAAGAACTTTACAAGACTGCAAATAAGTGCAAGCCTAAGCTTATTGTTGCAGGTGCTTCCGCATATCCGAGAAAGATCGACTTTGAGAAGCTTTCTTCCATCGCAAGAGCAGTCGGCGCATATCTTATGGTAGATATGGCTCATATTGCAGGACTTGTTGCCGCAGGTCAGCACCAGTCACCTGTTCCTTATGCTGATATCGTAACAACAACAACGCATAAAACATTGAGAGGCCCAAGAGGCGGACTTATCCTTACAAACAACGAGTATCTCGCTAAGAAGATCAACTCCGCTATCTTCCCGGGAACACAGGGCGGCCCTCTTATGCACGTTATCGCAGGCAAGGCTGTATGCTTCGGCGAAGCTTTGAAGCCTGAATTCAAGGAATACGGCAAGAACATCGTTGAAAACGCTCAGGCACTCGCAAAGGGACTTCTTGACAGAGGCTTCGACCTCGTTTCGGGAGGTACAGACAATCACCTTATGCTCGTTGACCTCCGTCCTTTCAAGCTCACCGGTAAAGAGTTTGAGCATCGTCTTGACGAAGTTTATATCACAGTAAACAAGAATGCTATTCCTAATGACCCCGAAAAGCCGTTCGTTACAAGCGGTATCAGAGTTGGTACTCCTGCCGTTACAACAAGAGGACTTGATACTGCCGATATGGATAAGATCGCAGAATTTATGTACCTCACAGCTACCGATTTCGAGGGCAAGGCTGATGCTATCAGAGCAGGCGTAAATGAGATCTGCGCAAAACACCCTCTTTATATGTAATCAAATTATAAAGTCGGGGAACGGTAAATTTTCCGTTCCCCGATAAAAATGTCGAAAGGGGAGGAACGTACAGTGAATATACCGCTTGCCGACAGAATACGTCCGAAAACCCTTGACGATGTTGTCGGTCAGAAGCATATCCTCGGCGAAGGCAAGCCGCTGCGAAGAATTATTGAGAACGGCACTATCCCGAATATGATATTTTATGGCAGTGCAGGTGTCGGCAAGACGACCGTTGCCCGTATCATTGCCGAAAATGCAGGAATGAAGCTTCATAAACTCAACGGAACGAGTGCTTCAATTGCTGATATAAAAGAAGTCATTGAAGATACGAACACCCTTGACGGCATAAACGGCGTACTTCTGTACCTCGATGAAATTCAGTATCTCAACAAAAAACAGCAGCAGTCACTTCTTGAATATATCGAAAACGGACAGATAACCCTTATCGCTTCAACTACTGAAAATCCGTACTTTTATGTATATAACGCTATAATAAGCCGCTCGACCGTATTTGAGTTCAAACCCGTTTCGGCGGAGGAGCTTGTACCTGCGATAACACGCGCGTTCCGCCTTGCCGCAGAGCAGCTCGGTCTGCCCGTAAAGGTCGAAAAGGGAGCAGCCGAATATATCGCAAGAGGCTGCGGCGGCGATGTGCGAAAGTCAATAAACACCGCCGAGCTTTGCGTCCTCTCGGGCGAAAATAACGGCTCGGAAATTCGCATAACAAAAGAAATTGCCGCGGAGCTTACGCAGCGCAGCAATATGAAATATGACCGTGACGGAGATCAGCATTACGATATTCTGTCCGCCCTGCAAAAATCCATTCGGGGGTCGGATGAGAATGCAGCTATCCATTACGCCGCACGGCTCATCGAAACGGGGGACATAATCTCGCTTTCACGCAGACTTCTTGTAATAGCCTGCGAAGATGTCGGACTGGCTTATCCGCAGGCAATAACTATCGTGAAATCCTGCGTTGACAGCGCGATGCAGCTCGGTCTGCCCGAGGCACGGATACCTCTCGCCGAGGCAGTTATATTGCTTGCAACTGCGCCAAAATCCAATAGTGCTTACCTTGCTATGGACGCAGCACTTTCCGATGTAAGAAACGGTGAGATCGGCGATTTTCCGAGGCATCTCCAGAATAAGCATTTTGACGGCGAGGGCGCAGCGGTGAAGGGTCAGCATTACCTCTATCCGCATGACTACCCGAATCATTACGTCAAGCAGCAATACCTGCCCGACCCTCTTAAAAACAAGGTATACTATCATTTCGGGGAGAATAAAAACGAGCAGGCTGCTCTTGCATACAGAAATAAGATACTCGCCGATGAGGAAAAGCGTCAGCCGAAATAGCTTTCGATAAGCTTTCCCGAATCGGGCGAAGAATAGACCCAATGTGAAATGTGGTCTTCATTGTAAAAATAACGGAACGATGGGTCTTTGTGCTGTTCCTTGAAAACATCAACGATGATGAGCTTGACTTTCATCTTTTCGGGGATTATCGCCTTTATGTAAACGCTTGCATTGTCGCCTGCCTGAACGTTTTCTTTCGGCTCGGCAAGTCCTGCAAGGTTTGGCGCAAGTTCAACGAAAATGCCGTAGCCCTCAACGGAGCGTACAGTTCCCGAAACCGTTTCGCCGCAGCTGAAACGTGCGGCGTTTTCTTCCCATGTTCCGAGCAGCTCTTTATGCGAAAGCAGAATTTTTCCGCCGCTCTGACCTTTGATTATTACCCGTATGTTCTGATACGGCACGAAGCGGTCAGACGGGTGGGAGATCCTCGATATCGAAATTGAATCTATCGGGATAAGTGACGGTATTCCGCAGCCTATATCAACGAATGCCCCGAACTGTTCAAGATGTGTGACCTTTGCAGGAATGATATCTCCTGCATGAAGCTGGGAAATGAAGTTTTCCATACATTCTTCCTGAACGGCGCGTCGGGATAAAACGGCGGTGAACAAACCGTCGGGATTTTTTATCAGCCGCAGAATTTTGAAGCAGACAGGCTTGTTGACCTTGGTTATAAGAGCAATATCTTTCGTTGAACCGTCCTCAATGCCGAGCGCACCCTCTGTCCTCGGGATAATTCCTTTCGGGCAGTTCGGACAGGGCAGCTCAACGATAAGATTATGTTCGTTGTCGCATACAACAGCTCTCGCTTCGAGAATTTTCCCCTGCAGTATCGAATCCTGAAGCGAAAAAATGCTTTTCATTGCCGCTGTGTTTTCGGGAGAGCCTATAAGCGTTCCCTCGGGGTAGTAGTTGTTCATTTTGTACCTCCCATATTTTGGTTTAAAAATATTTTCTTTCAAGTTTATGCCGCCTTATGGGATAATATTACATTCAGTTCTGCTCTGTCAAACTGAAACCACCGCTGTTGATGATTATACCCGAAACTTTTTTTCTGTCCTCTTTGGTGCATACTACTTCAAGGGTGACTTTTTCGGTGTGTTCGTCCATATCGATTCCGTTTGTTGCAGGAACAGGATATGTGTACATATTCGGTCCGATGGCAGGATTGCCGTTGCCGAATGCAGCTGTCAGACCGCTGAACGACATTGATGTGTGTTCGTGCTTTTGCAGAACCCTTATGTCCGAAAATGGCGAAATAGTCCTGCGAATGTTCGCTGCGGCAAGATCGGCGGAATTTACCGAGTTGAATTCAGCAATTATTTTCATAGTTCAACTTCCTTTCACTTTGAAAGTGCAGAAAAAATCAAATTTGCATATTTGCTTGATTTTTTGTACATTTTCATTTTTGTAAGATATATTATATCTTTAACTCCCGAAAAAATACGGGAAATTCCGACATAATAATAAAAAGGAGATTCATAAAATGGATATTCGTCCGAACGATATCTTGACAATGAAAAAAGCTCACCCGTGCGGAAGCAATAAAATGACCGTTATCCGTGCAGGTATGGATTTCAAGCTCCGCTGTGAGGGCTGCGGAAGAGAATTTATGACTCCGAGAAACAAAATTGAAAAAAACATAAAGCAGGTCGTTCACAAGGAAGAAAACGACTGACATATATCCCGAAGGAGATAATTTATGCTTGAAAAGCTTAAACTTACCGAAGAAAAATACAACGATATCGCCGAAAAACTGATGAACCCGGATATCATCAACGATACAAAAGCCTATGCTTCCTATATGAAAGAGTATAAAAACCTCACTCCGATCGTTGAAAAGTATAGAGAATACTGCAAAATACTTTCGGATAAAACAGATGCAGAAGAAATTCTTGCCGATAAGTCGATCGACGAGGAAATGCGTGAGCTTGCGGAAGCCGAGATAGAAGAAGCAAAGCCTAAGCTTGAAGAGATCACCGAGGAGCTGAAAGTTATGCTTCTCCCGAAAGACCCGAATGACGATAAGAACGTTATCATCGAGATTCGCGGAGGCGCAGGCGGCGAAGAAGCCGCACTTTTCGCAAATTCGCTCTACAGAATGTACACAATGTATGCCGAAAGCAAGCACTGGAAAATAGAAGTCCTGAACATTAATGAAACCGAGCTTGGCGGCATTAAGGAAATAAGCTTTAATGTCATCGGTGAGGGCGCATATTCACGACTTAAATATGAAAGCGGAGTTCACCGTGTTCAGCGTGTTCCCGAAACCGAATCGCAGGGCAGAGTCCACACCTCGACTGTTACAGTTGCAGTCCTTGTCGAAGCAGACGAAGTTGAGCTGGAGATAAATCCGACCGATCTTAAAATCGATGTTTTCCGTGCATCGGGCGCAGGCGGTCAGCATATCAACAAGACCGAATCCGCTGTAAGGATCACACATCTCCCTACGGGCGTTGTAGTCGAATGTCAGGACGAGCGAAGCCAGTATAAAAACAAGGACAGAGCAATGAAGATCCTCCGTTCAAGATTATATGAATCAATGCTTGAAGAGCAGAATGAAAAGATCGCCTCCGAGCGTCGTTCTCAGGTCGGCACGGGCAACCGTTCCGAACGGATCAGAACCTATAATTTCCCCGAAAGCAGACTTACCGACCATAGGATCGGTCTTACGATATACCGCCTTGAAAGTATCCTCAACGGAAATCTTGACGAGGTAATCGATGCTCTTGCAACTGCGGATACAGCCGCAAAGCTTTCTGCAAGAGATGAATAAACAAGGAGCAAAAAGAAAATGTTTGATACAAAGCTTCTGTCATCGGATAGGGCCGATGTTGAATATGCCGCAGAGCTTATAAAAAAAGGCGAGGTTGTCGGTATGCCGACCGAAACCGTCTACGGACTCGGCGCAGATGCAGAAAATGTCGAAGCAGTAAAGAAAATTTTTGTCGCAAAGGGCAGACCGTCCGATAATCCGCTCATCGTTCACCTTGCATCGGTTGATTCAATGGAAAAGTATGTATGCAATGTTCCCGACCTTGCATATAAAATTGCGGAAAAGTTCTGCCCGGGTCCTATAACTATGGTTCTCCCGAAGCGTGACATTATCCCTTATACAACGAGCGGCGGACTTGACACAGTAGGAATACGCATACCTTTTCATAAAACGGCTCGGCTTCTCATAGAATTAAGCGGAAAAGCTATCGCTGCTCCGTCTGCGAACCTCTCGGGAAGTCCAAGTCCGACCACTGCACAGCACGTTATGAACGATATGAAAGGCAGGATACCTGCCATAATCGATGGCGGAGCTTGCGGTGTTGGCGTGGAAAGCACCGTTATCTCCTTTGAAAACGACGGAATAAGACTTCTTCGTCCCGGATATGTTTCCGCAGAAGACCTCAGTATGTTCAACGTACCCGTTTTCACCGACAAGGGAATACTCGAACCCGTTGCAGAGGGCGAAAAAGTCCTTTCTCCGGGAATGAAATACAAACATTATTCGCCGAAAGCAAATGTTACGATCGTCTGCGGCGAGTATGAAGCTTTTGCAAATTATGTAAAGCAGCATAACGGAAGCGGCGTGTGTGCAATGATGTTTGACAGCGACAAGCCCTGCGACGGCGTACAGACTATGACCTACGGCGACACATCGGAGGAGCAGGCTGCACAGCTTTTTGCCAATCTCCGTGAAGCGGACGAGCTTGGTATCACGCAGCTTTATGTTCGCTGTCCGTCAAGAACGGGCGTAGGACTTGCAGTTTACAACCGCCTTTTAAGAGCGGCAGGATTTGAGGTGGTAAATGTATGAGCGGCAACACAGGTATCTGTGTGGTAGGGCTCACGGGTCAGAGCGGAGCAGGAAAAACGACCGTCTGCGATGTTTTTTCGCAGAAGGGCTTTGAGATAATCAATGCTGATAAGATCGCAAGAGAGGTCATGCAGAAAGGCAAACCCTGTCTTAAAGAGATCGAGGAATGCTTCGGGAGCGAAGTCATCAATGAAAACGGCGAACTCGATCGAAAAGCTCTTGCGTCTATCGTTTTCACCGATAAAGAAAAGCTCAAACAGCTCAACGCCATTTCTTATCCATACATAATCTTTGAGATATTGCAAAAAATAAAGGAATATTCACAGGAACAGAAGCAGTATGTCCTGCTTGATGCACCAACGCTTTTCGAGAGCAGAGCAGACGATTTCTGTGACCTTATCATAAGCGTTACCGCCCCTGAAATGACAAGGATAAACCGTATCGCAAAGCGCGATGGGATACCTGCGGAACGCATAAAGGAGCGTTTTTCTTCGCAGCATTCGGAACGCTTTTTCATCAACCATTCCGATTTTATCATCAAAAACAACAAATCGGTCGATGTTCTCCGTGAAAAGGCAAATGAAGTTGCGGACAAGGTTAAGGAGTATTGCAATAATGCGTAAAAAGCTTGCAGCGGTGTTTCTTGTGCTGCTTATCGCGGCAGGAGTCATTATAGGGATAAACGCCGATGCTTTATGCAGAAAATATATCTATCCGCTGGAATTTCAGCCTTATGTTGAAAAATATTCCGCCGAATACGGTGTTGATAAATACCTCGTTTATGCCGTTATCAAGACCGAAAGCGGCTTCAGACCCGAAGCGGAATCCGATGTCGGAGCAAGAGGGCTTATGCAGCTTATGGAGGACGCATTCGACTGGGTGCAGTACCGAATGAATGACGAAAGCGGCATAACCTACGATGATATGTTCATCGCAGAGCATAATATCCGATGCGGAACGTATCTTCTCTCGCTTCTTTACAGCGAATACAACGATGAAGAAACCGCGCTTGCGGCGTATTTTTCGGGCAGGGGACAGGTCAATGCCTGGCTCGCCGACAAGGAGTACAGTTCGGACGGGAAAACGCTTGACAAGATACCCTCGGCTTCATCAAATCACTATGTTCATAAGGTTATGACTGCCTACCGCAGTTATACTAACTTATATGAATAGGGATTCTCTAAAAAACTCCCTTACGGCAAATTTTCTACGACTTTGAGCATCTTCCGCGTTAGCGAAACTTAAAATACATTCGGAATGTATTCCGTAGTAGTACACTGCGTTTCGCTGCCCTGAAGCTGTGCAAAGTCCTAACGAAAATTTGCGAATAATACGAAGCATTATTTTGTTTCGTTTTTAGAGAACCCTAAAAACTAAATTGAAAGGACGATGTAAAATGTCAAAAGAAAAATCGCAGGGTCAGCTTCTTAAAGAAAAACTCTGCATTTCAAAGAAACACGCAGGTTTAAGACTCACCTCCGATGAAATAAAGACCTGCTTTGACTTCTGTGAGGATTATAAAGCATTTCTTAACGATGCAAAGATCGAAAGAGAAGCCGTTACAAAGACTATCACCCTCGCCGAAAAGTGCGGATTCAAGGAATTCACCTACGGAATGAGCCTCAAAGCAGGTGATAAGATCTATTTCAACAACAGAGGAAAGGCTATTATCCTTGCTGTTATCGGAACAGAGCCTATCGAAAAGGGCGTTCACCTTGCAGCAGCTCATATCGATTCCCCACGTCTTGACTTGAAGCAGCTTCCTCTCTATGAGGACAGTGAAACCGCGCTGTTCAAGACACATTACTACGGTGGGATCAAGAAGTATCAGTGGGCAGCTATCCCGCTTGCACTCCATGGCGTTATAATCAAGAAGGACGGCACTAAGGTAACAGTAAGCATCGGCGAAGATGAGTCAGACCCCGTTTTCTGCGTAACAGACCTTCTTCCGCACCTTGCAACGGATCAGATGAAGCGTACTCCGAGCGAGCTTATCAAGGGCGAGGAACTCAATATCCTCATCGGCTCAATGCCTTTCAAGGACGATGATGTCAGTGAAAAGGTAAAGCTCAATATTATCTCTATCCTCAACGAAAAGTACGGCATCATCGAAGAAGACTTCCTTTCCGCAGAGCTTGAAGCTGTTCCTGCATTTAAGGCAAAGGACGTTGGCTTCGACAGAAGCATGGTCGGCGCTTACGGTCACGATGATAAGGTATGTGCATATACAGCTTTAAAGGCTATTCTCGACTGCACAAGCGTAAAGAAGACCTCCGTTGTCGTTCTCACCGATAAGGAAGAAACGGGCAGCGACGGCAATACAGGACTTTGCTCCGATTATCTTGAACATTTCTTCTATAACCTTGCTGACAGCTTCGGCGCAAACGGCAGAACGGTAATCGCAAATACTGAGTGCCTTTCCGCTGACGTAAATGCAGCATTCGACCCAACTTTCCCCGACGTTATGGATAAGAGAAACTGCGCATTTATGAACTATGGCGTATGCGTTACAAAGTTCACGGGTGCAAGAGGCAAGTCCGGTACATCGGACGCTTCCGCAGAATTCGTTGCAAGAGTTCGTACACTTCTTGATAAGAACGATGTTATCTGGCAGACCGGCGAGCTTGGCAAGGTTGACGGCGGCGGCGGCGGTACAGTTGCGGCTTACCTTGCAAATATGAATATGGACGTTATCGATGTCGGCGTTCCCGTTATCTCGATGCATGCTCCGTTTGAAGTCGTTGCCAAGACCGATGTTTATATGACCTACAAGTCATTCTACGTTTTCTTCAACGAATAATTTTTAAAATAATTTTTACGGTACGATCTGCTGTTTTTGCAGGTCGTACCGTTTATTTTTGCTTTTTGTGGGGACTTTTATGTGTTATTTTGTAAATTAACGAAATATCTCTTGACTTTTTCTGCAAATAAGAATAAAGTTAATATTGTATGCTTTATTTTATACTAATTTTTAAGCTGAAAGTGTACAAAAATCAAGCAAAAGCTCGTAGCTGTTGAAAACAGGTTTATATGGCTTTTGCACCGATTTTTTGTCTACACTTTGATTATAAATTAGTATTAGTACATAATACTTTTGTATAAATTGATTAGGTATGAAATAATTTGGTGTGCGATACTTTGGAATTTGGGGAGGATAATATAAATGAGCGAAAATATTATAACGCTGAAAGATATAGTTGTCGAGTTTGACGGCGAAAGAATACTTGATAAAATAAACCTTGAAATAAAGGATAAGGAATTTGTAACGTTCTTAGGACCGTCAGGCTGCGGCAAAACAACAACTCTCCGTATCATCGGCGGTTTTCTTGAACCCGACAGCGGCGATGTTATGTTCGATGGTCAGCGCATCAACGGCGTTCCGCCCTATAAACGCAATATCAATACGGTTTTCCAGCGTTATGCACTTTTTCCTCACCTGAATGTTTATGATAATATCGCATTTGGTCTGCGGATCAAAAAAATGCCCGAAAAGGCAATATCAAAAAGAGTTGCCGAGATGCTCAAACTTGTAAATCTTGTTGGCTATGAAAAGAGAAGCATCACCCGTCTTTCGGGCGGTCAGCAGCAGCGTGTCGCTATCGCAAGAGCGCTTGTAAATCACCCGAAGGTGCTTCTCCTTGATGAACCACTCGGCGCACTCGACCTCAAACTCCGTAAGGAAATGCAGATCGAACTGAAGCGTATCCAGGAACAGCTTGAAATTACCTTTATCTATGTTACCCACGATCAGGAAGAAGCTCTCACAATGAGTGATACCGTTGTCGTTATGAACGGCGGCAAAATTCAGCAGATAGGCTCTCCCGTAGATATCTACAACGAACCGACGAACGCATTCGTAGCCGACTTTATCGGCGAAAGCAATATACTTCGCGGACTTATGATAAGGGACAGGCTCGTTGAGATAGCAGGCAATGAATTTGAATGTGTTGACAGCGGCTTCGGCGAAAATACTCCCGTCGATATCGTTATCCGTCCCGAGGATATAACCCTCGTTCCGCCAAGCGAATCAAAGCTCAACGGAATCGTCGAATCCGTCATTTTCAAGGGCGTTCATTACGAAATGCTGATCGAGGGCTATGACTTCCAATGGATAGTTCATTCAACTAAAGCAGCCGAAAAGGGTGCTTCTGTCGGAATTTCCTTTACTCCCGATGATATACACATTATGCACCGTATGAAAGACGATGATGTAAAGGAGGAAATCGCTGAAAATGAAGAATAAACTTCCTGCTGCTCCTTACCTTGTGTGGATGATAGTTTTCATACTTGTTCCGCTCATAATGGTCGCATACTTTGCGTTTACCGATAAGGACGCTCATTTTACCCTTGATTATGTTTCAAATGTCGCACAATATACACCGATTTTCGTCCGTTCGATATGGCTCGCTCTCATTTCGACCGTGATTTGTTTGTTTATCGCATATCCGCTCGCATATATCCTCATCGGAATGAATACGAATATCCAAAGTACGATGCTTATGATAGTTATGCTCCCGATGTGGATGAACTTCCTGCTGCGAACATACGCTTGGATGGCTCTGCTCGGAAATAACGGACTTATCAATGCCTTGCTCGGATTGGTCGGACTCGGACCTTTTAAAATGCTGAATACAGAGGGTGCAGTCGTCCTCGGAATGGTCTATAACTATCTTCCGTTTATGATCTTGCCTATCTATTCGGTAATGGTGAAGATAGATAAAAGCGTCCTTGAAGCAGCCGCAGACCTCGGCTGCAATCCTGCAAAAACCATGCTTAAAGTTGTATTTCCGTTGAGTCTTCCCGGTGTATTTTCGGGAATAACAATGGTTTTCGTTCCTGCAATAAGCACATTCATCATTTCAAGAATGTTGGGCGGCGGCGGAAATCTCCTTATCGGCGACCTTATCGAAATGCAGTTCCTCGGAAATTCCTATAACATCAACCTCGGTGCAGCTATATCGCTCGTGCTTATGGTCATTGTCCTGCTCATAATGACGATACTGAACCAGTTCGGCGCAGACGATGACGGCGTAATGGTAATATAAAGGGGGAGAGAATATGAAAAAATTAGCTAAAGTATATCTCGCCCTCGTGATGATGTTTCTCTATGTTCCGATATTCGTTCTTATCGTTTTTTCATTCAATACAACGAAAAGCCGCTCAGTAATGTCGGGCTTTACATTCGATTGGTATATAAAGCTCTTCAAAAACGAGATAATAATGTCGTCGCTGATGAACACTATCATCATCGCAGTTCTCGCATCGATAGTTTCGACTATCCTCGGAACGGCCGCTGCTGTCGGAATAAAAAATATGAAGAAAGTTCCGAAAGCTATCGTGCTGAATATCACAAATTTTCCAATTATCAACCCCGAGATCGTTACAGGTGTTTCGCTCATGCTGCTTTTCGTGTTTTTCGCAGCAAGAATGAACTTTGAGTTCGGCTTTGTAACGCTTCTCATAGCGCATATAACATTCGATGTGCCGTATGTCATATTGAATGTAATGCCGAAGCTCAATCAGATGGATCCGTTCGTGTATGAGGCTGCGCAAGATCTCGGCTGTAATCCGCTCCAGGCATTTTTCAAGGTAGTTCTGCCCGAAATTATGCCGGGTGTAGTATCGGGCTTCCTGATCTCGTTTACATTCTCGCTCGATGATTTTATTATCAGCTACTTCACCTGCGGCTCAAGCATGCAGACGCTTCCCGTTACGATATATTCAATGACAAGAAGAAAGGTCAGCCCCGAGATAAATGCTTTATCAACGATCATCTTCCTCACCGTGGTCGTTATCCTTGTTATAAAGAATATCGTTGAGATAAAGAGCAATGCGAAGGAAAAGGGGGAAAGACGCTGATGAAAAAAATCTTTTCAAATAAGTTTTTCTCACTTACCATCGCAGCAGCATTGTGCCTTTCTCTCTCTGCCTGTGCAGACCATATCGAGGAAGAAGCCGACAGCGAAGAAGAGGAGTCCGAAGTCCAGACGCTCACTATCGAGAACGACGAGTATTATTCACGATTCCGCAATAAGGGCATTACAATAAATGTCTATAACTGGGGCGAATATATCTCCGACGGTTCGGAGGAAAACACTCTCAACGTTAATGCCGAATTCACAGATCTTACCGGTATAAAGGTGAACTACACCAACTATGCCACGAATGAGGAGCTTTACGCAAAGCTGAAAGGCGGCGGAGCAAGCTACGATGTCATCATTCCCTCCGATTATATGATCTCGAGAATGATACACGAAAATATGCTTCAAAAGCTTGACTTCGACAATATCCCGAATTTCAAGTATATAACAGATACTTTCGTGAACCCCGAATATGACCCTCAAAATGAGTATTCCGTACCTTACACCTGGGGAACAGTCGGTATCATCTACGATACAACGATGATAGATATTCCGCCCGAGGAGATAGATTGGGACATACTTTGGAACGAGGATTATTCCGACAGAATATTGATGTTCGATAATCCCCGTGATGCTTTTGCAATAGCGGAAATAAGGCTCGGCTATTCGCTCAATACCGAAGATGCAAAGGAACTGGAAAATTGTGCAGACCTGTTAAAAGAGCAGAAAACCATTATCCAAGCATATGTAATGGACGAAGTTTTCGATAAAATGGGCGCAGGCGAAGCACTTGTTGCACCATATTATGCAGGCGATGCCGTTACGCTTATGGACGAGTATGAAGACCTCGGATTCGTAACACCGAAAAGCGGAACGAACCTTTTTGTCGATGCGCTGTGTATTCCTGCAGGCGCAAAGCAGAAAGAAGCCGCTGAAATGTATATCAACTTTATGTGCGAACCCGATATCGCCTATGCTACAACAAGCTATATCGGCTATTCCACACCAAACAGCGCCGCTTTTGATATGCTTGACGAAGAAACGCAGAATGACAAGGTTTCCTATCCCGATAACGAATACCTTAACAACAATACAACTATCTTCCGCAACCTTTCCGATGAAGCAAATCAGAAGATGCAGGACCTCTGGACGGATATCAAGTCCACGCAGGATGAGTCGCAGAACAAGTGGATAGTTCCGCTGTTCCTTGTTGCCTGTGTAACGCTTTCAATAGTTATCATAATCAGGCGGCATATCATAAGAAAGAAGGACGTTTTCTGATGGATATTAGGATCGCAACAACGGACGATATCGGCCTTTTGATAAAGTTTCGCTTCGCCTATATAAATGACGATATGGGACCGCTTTCAAAAGAGCAGACGGACGAGCTCAATCAGCAGCTCCCCGATTATTTCAGCCGTCATATCGGCAAAGATTTTACTGCCTATATCGCAGAGGAAAACGGCGTTCCTGCCGCAGTGATATTTTTTATAACCGTCGAAAGACCTGCAAATACTCACTTTATCAACGGAAAAACTGCACTCCTTATGAATGTTTATACAATGGAGCAGTTCCGCAGGAAGGGTGCCGCTTCGGCTATTCTGCGCAGGATAATCTTCGATGCAAGGGAGCAGGGCATAACCTGTATCGACCTTTCCGCAACAAAAATGGGAAAACCTCTTTATCTCAAAAACGGCTTCGTTGAAAGAGGAAATACCGAAATGCGACTTGAACTCAAATAAAAAACGGCTGGCAAAGCAAATACCGCTTTGTCAGCCAATTTTTATACTAAACACCATTTGGAAAAAATCAAGCCGACAATTTTGGATATATGTTATTTCGGCGCAGTTTTTTTCTGTATTTTATACTAATTTTTAAACTGAAAGTGTACAAAAAATCAAGAAAAAGCTCGCATATATGGCTTTTGCGCCGATTTTTTGTTTACACTTTGATTAAAAATTAGTATTATTGGTGTTTAGTATTATAGTTTTCCCTTTATCTTGTCAAGCGAGTATTTTTCCAACCGCGAAACCTGCGCCTGCGAAATTCCTATCTCGTTTGCGACTTCAACCTGCGTTTTTCCGAGTGCAAACCGAAGATAAAGTATGTTTTTTTCACGATTTTCGAGCGAAGAGATCGCTTCTTTCAGCGAAATCTCATCTATCCAGCTTGAATCGTCACTTTTGTCGCCGATCTGATCGAGAACATAGAGCGTGTCCCCCGAATCGGAAAAAACAGGCTCATAAAGCGACACGGGATCGGCTACACTTTCAAGTGCAGTTACTATCTCGCTTTCTTTTACTCCCGTGATCTTCGCAAGCTCTGCCATAGTCGGCTCTTTTTTTTGCTCAATTATATATTGCTCCTTTGCCTGCATTGCTTTATACGCAATGTCACGGAGTGAACGGCTGACCCGTATAGGACCGTTGTCGCGGATATAACGCCTGACCTCGCCGGAGATCATAGGGACTGCATAGGTGCTGAAACGAACATCAAGGTCGGTGTTGAAATTGTCAATGGCTTTCATAAGCCCGATGCAGCCTACCTGAAAAAGATCATCGGGGTTCTCGTTTCTTCCCGAAAATTTTTGTATAACACTCAGCACAAGACGAAGATTTCCGCCGATAAGTTCTTTTCGTGCCGACTTATCTCCGGCTTTATATCTTTTCAGAAGCTCCATTTTCTCCGATTCTTTGAGAACTTTCAGCTTCGATGTGTCAACGCCGCAAATTTCAACTTTATTGTAATACATAAAATTTACTCCCGACAATAATTTTTCTAAAAGCATTATTGCCGAGAGTAAATTTTCTTATACAAACAATTTTTGGCAGTTAGTAAATCAAGCTTTCAAGCTCTTTTTTCAGCTTTTTGATTATCCGCTTTTCCAGTCGGGAAATATATGACTGCGAAATGCCGATAAGATCAGCAACCTCTTTTTGAGTCATTTCGCGCCCTGTATTAATGCCGAAGCGCATTTTCATTATCTCACGCTCACGTTCCGGCAAACGTTCCAGAGCTTCAAGCAGAACGCTCTTTTCGGCTTCGTTTTCAATGCCGCCGTTAACAACGTCCTCGTCCGTTCCGAGTATGTCCGACAAAAGCAGCTCGTTTCCGTCCCAGTCAATGTTGAGCGGTTCATCGAAAGAAAGTTCATTTTTATATTGCGATGACTTTCGCAGGAACATAAGTATCTCATTTTCAATGCATCGCGAAGCATAAGTTGCAAGCTTTATATTTTTGCTCGGACAGAATGTGTTTACCGCCTTTATCAAGCCGATAGTTCCTATCGAAACGAGATCTTCAATGCCGATGCCCGTTGATTCAAACTTTTTGGCAATGTAAACAACAAGCCGCAGATTGTGAGTTATAAGAAGCTGCCGAGCCTCGGCTTCGTTCGTTTCAAGCATCGCGAACGCCTTTTCCTCCTGCTCACGCGTAAGCGGAGGCGGAAGCGTTTCCGAACCGTTTATGTAGAAAACGTCACATTTTTTTCGTCTGAATAATGCCTTGATTTTTTCAAGCAGTGCTTTTAATATCATTTTTATCTGTCCTTTCATAGTATTTTCGGGTTGAAAATCGCATGGTCAAGTTCACGCTCAACAACTCCGATGTAAGCCTCCATGTAGTGGAGTTTTCCCGTTTCGTTGTTTTTTATGTATATCCCCGTGGGACGAAATGACGGAACAAGACCGCTTGAATCTATCGTTGAAAAGGGGATAACTCTCCATTTTCGGCAGTTTTCGCCCGAACCGTTCATAGCCATTGCACCGACAAGCTCTTTTTCTTCAAAAAGCGGTTCAACAGAGTTTTTTCCGCAGATTATGACGGGCTTCCCCGAAAATGAATCGGAAAGATTGTTGCAGCTGTCGCAGACCGCTTTTAACTTGACCTGTTTATCGCCGTTGATGATGATAACACTGTAATCACCGTCAAATTGGTTGCTCCTGTCCATAAAACGCCGAAACAGTGTCAATGCCGTGTATGCCGTGATCGTAGAGATAACAAGCGTTAAAAGCGAAATGTTGATGTAAAGCATTGAGTTGTGGAAAACCGTCCTGCTGCCATTGTCAAGGAGCGAAAATGCGTATTCCGTTCCTGCAAAAAGAAAACTTATGAAGAAGAATATTAACCCTATCCTATACAGCTCGGACGATCCTCTTCCGCTGAAAGCTACCATAACCATTAATGCGGCTGAAATTATCCTCACAAGCAGCAGTGTAAATGTGTTAAGCTCAGGGAGAAGTATCACAAGCGAAAAAAGACTTCCTACAATAGCTGCAATAACGCATTTGCTGTTCCGCAATGTATTGTGCGTCAGCTTTGCAGTGGCTTTAAGCAGAAAAAAATTCGAGTATATATTTGTAATTATCAGAATATCGGCGTAAATATACATAAATTCTCCTTTAGACCTCATCTGATATTATTATAATTATGTTCGGTTCAAAAAACTGTCGATTAAGGTACAGCTGAAAAATTTGGCAATATAAATAAAAAAGTCCTCCGAAATTCATCGGAGGACAAGCATTTTATATTTGGTTTTAAGCAAGAAGCTTGATAAGATAATCGATAAGGTCTTTTATCTGCGGCTTGGAGAACTGTGCGTCCGCACCGACTGATTTTCCCTTTGCTATCATCTGCTCGTTAATAAGCGAGGAGAAGAGAAGAACAGGTATCTTTTTAAGAACAGCATCATCTTTGATGAGCTTTGTAAGTCTGTGACCATCCATTTTTGGCATTTCGATGTCACTGATAACACAAGCTATCTCGTCCGTGATATGGTCACCTGCGCCGCGGTGGGAGAGAATATAGTCCCAAGCATCCTGACCATTTGAGAATGATTCAATATTTGTAAAACCAATGTGTTCAAGCGACTCGGTTATCATCTTATTGAGGAACTTTGAGTCATCGGCAACAACAAGCTTTTTCTTAGCCATTTCAGCCGTTGCATGACCGATCTGATCGATGCCCGTTGTGTCAAGTCCTGCGTCCTTGTTGAGCTTTGAAACGATCTTTTCAAAGTCAAGGATAATTATTATCTCACCGTTGAGCTTTACAACGCCCGTTGCAAGCCCTGCCGCATCATTGCCGCTTCCGCCCGATGTAATGGACGGCGGATCGGAAATATCCGACCACGAGATACGCTGGATGCCCTTTACACGGCTGACATGGAATGCGACCTGGATTCCGTTGAATTCGCTTATGATAAAGATATCCTTGCCTGTATTTTTGTATGGCTTTTTAACAACTTTATGTAAGTCGATAACGGAAATGAGCTTATCTCTCGGTATAAAAACGCCCTCAACTTCTTCGGGGGAGTTTGGAACAGGAGTTACCTCCTGATTTATCATTATTTCAACAACTTTGGAAATATTGATGCCGAATGTGCTGTCACCGACCTCGAATTCAAGTATCTGAAGCTCATTAGTACCGCTTTCAAGAAGAATATTTGTGTCCATAATAACACTCCTTTTAGGTTGTTGTAACTATTATACAACAATTTGCATATAATTGCAAGAGTTTTTTATTTTTTTGTGTAAAAAAGTGAAAAAAGTTGTTACAATTCGCCATTGAGCCTTTTTATCTGACGAATGTCTTCACCGACAAGGCAAAGTGTGGAGAATTCTCCGAAAATTCGCGAAATAATACGTTCGTTGTATTTTTTCTGAAGCTCCGCCGCCGTAAGATTTGTGCTTATAATGGTCGGAAGTCCGAGATTTATGCGGCTGTTGATGATGTTATAGGTAACGGATTCGTAAAACTGCGAGGAAAATTCCGCACCGAGATCGTCAAGCACAAGCAGATCGGCATTTATGAGCAGATTTACCGTGTCCATGTTTTCTTCTTCGCTTACTTTGCCGAAGTGTTCACGCTCAATTATCGTAAGAAGATTTACGATAGAACCGTAAGCCGCATTGAAACCTCTCTCAGCAACAGCCTTTGCAATGGAAAGCGAAAGATGCGTCTTTCCGACGCCCGTTTTGCCATACATAAGCAAACTTTCGGATCTCAGCGAAAAACTTTCGGCGTAGTCCTTGCAGAATTCATATATCCTTGTCATTATCTCAAAGCAGTCATCACCGTCAGCGTCTTTTTTGCCGCGGTAATATTCGAGTGAAAAATGATTGAAGTCGCAGTCGGGAAGATTAGCCTGCTCGTTGAGCTTTTCAATGCTGTATTTTTTCAGCAAACTGAGCAGACAATCACAGCGTCCGTACTCGGTGTAGCCTCTGTCCTGACATTTTTCACAGTAATATTTCGGTTTAAGATAATCGGCAGGGTAGCCGTTTGCTGTGAGAAGACTTTCAACAAGCTTCTGCGCCTGTAAATTTTTTTCTTTTATGTCGACGAGGCTTTCCTTGATGTTTGTTTGCTTTGAGATGATAAGCTTTGAAATATCAACGATCGTTCTGGAAAGCTGTGAGTTTATCTCGCGGATCTCCGGAATTTTTTTCTCGATCTCTTTCTGCCTGCGTTCGTTTTCACTCTGGGAGGATAAACGCCTGCTGTTTATGACCGATTCTGCTTTTTCGTAAGTCTGTCTGTCGTAGCTCATTTTGACCCTCCGTTAAGGTTTGGAATGTTGTTCTTGGCGTGTTGAAGAAGCTTGTTAAGATCGTAGGAATGTGTGTCACTTGCAGTGACAGCTGCCTGCTGAGGCGCTGTTCGGTTTTGCTCATACTTTTCAGCATCGGCAGGAGTGCGGATATTGTTAGCAAGCCAGTTTTCAATGATCTTTTTCATATAGGGAAAAGCGGCTTTTCCCGTTGCCTGGACCGTTCGTTCGTATGCAAGCTCAACAAGTTCAATGGTCACGCCCGAGGCTGCCCATTCGCCGACGATCTCCTTTTCTTTAGGAGTGAGTGCGCGATTAAGCTCCAGCCTTGTCTTTATTCTGCCCTCAAGCGAAGAATATATCTGCAGCTGCTTTATTTCCGCATCTGCACGTTCGTGAGTGGTTATGTCCTTTTCGTACCAAGAAACAGCAATGCGTTCAATATAGCCGATGTTGGTCTTGTTTATCGATTTGCAGAATTCGATCAGCATAAGAAGAATATCCGTGCCGAGCGAGTAGTAATCACTAAGCCAGATAAGCGTTCGCTGTTCCGTGTTGTTGAGCGGTTTGCCAAGTATCGATTCAGCACCCGAAAGCAGAAATGCAATGTCCTGTGAGCTTTTCACCTTTTCCGCAATCTCAGCAGGGGAAAGCATCTTTACCGCTCTTTCAACGGCTTTCTCGGATGAAACAGTCGGCTTTACAGCGGGCACAGGCTGCGTTGCGGAACGGGAAGTTTCAGTCGGAACGGAAACTTTTGCAATTGGTGCAGCTGCTGTTTCAGTTGGGCAGATAACGCCGACCTGTTCCCAAAAAGACAGCGAATCCTCAACGTCCTCCGCAGTCATATTTTTATCAAGCTGTGCAGCAATATCGGCAGCATTTTCGGTTGCGGCAGTCTTGTACCGCATTATGTAGAAAAGAACCTTTGCCGCCTTGCCGCTTGCAAGCTTTATATTGTCAACAGCGCTGTCGGGAACGGCGAATGCACCGTCCGAACAGCTCCAGTTTACTTTGTAATTCATAAATGCTGTGTTTGTCCTCTTTCAAATTTTTTGCAAAAAATCGCTTCTACTATTATAGCACATTTTCAAAAAAAATGCACTACTACTTGACCAATTTTCTTTTTAGTGGTATATTTTAAATATATTGCATAAAAAGGAGTGCCTCTTATGGACGAAAATAAACAAAAAGATAATATGAATGGATCTCCCGTTTCAGAGGAAGAATATCATAAAGAGCCGAAGATAAATTATGTTATCTATACGATAATTTCAATACTGCTTTTTGCCGTTTTATATACGGGTGTTCAGATAGCAAAACACGCCTTGTTCCGCAATTATACGATAACCGTTGACGGAAACAGTATAACTTCGGAGCAGGCAGAATCAATAAAGGATTATACGAACTTCGACTTTGAAAATATCGAACAGCTTATCCTCACAAGGGAGAACAACGCTTTTTCTGCCGAAATTCTCTACAATACGGGCGATTATACAAGCTTTGCCGAGGACTTTGAAAACTATGCGGAGGATGATTCGGACGGCGAAAATCGACTTGCGGTCTACCCATATGGGAACTCTGTTCCCGAGTATGTTTATTCGCGGTATTTTGTCAACGCCGATGTCCCCGATATGCGCTGTTATGTGTACGAATACGGTGGAGAAAACTACCTTAAACTTACTTTTGAGGATATTCCCGACAGCATAAAACAGATTTTTTCGGGACATGAGAAAATTTATCGCGAATAATACTGATCTTTAATCAAAGTGTAGACAAAAAATCGGCGTAAAAGCCATATAAACCTGTTTTCAACATCAAGCTGTTTTCAACATCAAGCTGTTTTCAACAGCTGCGAGCTTTTGCTTGATTTTTTGTACACTTTCAGTTTAAAAATTAGTATAATGTAAAAAAACTGTTTTTCCTTGACGATTAGACAGAAAAATGGTATAATTATATCTGTATTAAAATTTATTTGGGTGATAAAATGAGTAATAAGCTTATTGTAATAGACGGATTGGACGGAAGCGGAAAATCCACGCAATTTGATATCGTAAAGGAAAAATTATCGCAGGAATATACTGTAAAGGCTATAAGCTTTCCGGAATATGATAAACCATCCTCAACGCTTGTAAAAATGTATCTTTCGGGGGAGATTTCAGAAAACGCCGCTGATATAAACGCTTACGCCGCATCAAGCTTCTATGCCGTTGATCGATACGTCAGCTATAAGAAATATTGGGAGCAGAACTATAAAAACGGTGAGCTTATCCTGGCGGGCAGATATGTTTCCTCGAATGCTATCCACCAGATGTCAAAGCTTCCCGAAAGTGAGTGGGACAGCTATCTCGAATGGCTTCAGGATTACGAATATACGAAGTTTGAGCTTCCGCGCCCGAACTGCGTTATCTTTCTCGATATGCCGATCGAAATTTCACAGAAGCTTATGAGTGAACGTTATAACGGCGACGAGAGCAGGAAGGACATTCATGAATCCAATATTGCCTACCTTATGACCTGCC
Source organism: uncultured Ruminococcus sp. (assembly GCA_945868475.1). Classification (GTDB taxonomy): domain Bacteria; phylum Bacillota; class Clostridia; order Oscillospirales; family Ruminococcaceae; genus UMGS363. The sequence goes on from CAMBLM010000014.1 coordinate 45,061, forward strand.
GAAAAACTGCGCTCTATGCTGCAGAAAAACTTGGCTGGCACGTTGTAGGATGTAATGAGGGGGATAAACCTCTTCCAATTGAGGTTATTACCGATAAAATCATGAAAATTATAACCAATGTGCTGTAAAGTGTAAGAGCTTTGCAGTAAAGCAAATACCAATCGGAGCAATTTAAATGTTTGATTTCAGAAAAATTGAGCTTAGTGATAAGCCTTGGATAGACAGTATTCTTAAAATGTCAGATTTTCGCGGCTGCGAATATTCATTTGCCAACAATTTTGCATGGCATCGCTTGTACGAAACGGAAATTTGCCGATTTAAGGATTTCTATATCTCAAAATCGGAGAAAGACGGCCTGCATTTCACATATCCCGCAGGTCAGGGTGACAGAGCGGAACTTTTCCGTGAACTGCGCAAATATTCGGAAGAACAGGGAAGTCCTCTCTGCGTTATTTCTGTAACAAATGATGAGTTGGCACTTTTGGAGGAATATTTTCCGAATGAATATACGGTCGCGACTGATGAAGCCGACTATGACTATATTTATCTGGCTGAAAAGCTAAGAGCCTTGACAGGTAAAAAGTATCATGGAAAGCGAAATCACCTTAACCGTTTCTATGAAAATAACTGGAGTTATTCAAAGCTTACCGAAAAAGACTTCGATGACTGTATTCTTTTTGCCGCAGAAAGCTATAATGACAACGATATGTATGACGATGAATCCGCAGTTGGAGAACAGTATGCAATAAATACCTTCTTTAACAATTTCGACGAGCTTGGACTGAAAGGCGGAGTTATTCGCATTGACGGAAAGGTTGCAGGCTTTACAGTCGGCAGCAGAATAAATTCTGATACACTTGATATTCATATCGAGAAAGCTCTGCCAAATGTAAACGGGGCTTATACGGCGGTAATGAATGAGTTTGCAAAAGCCGAATCCAACGATTTCACTTATATCAACCGTGAAGAAGATCTTGGTATCGAGGGACTGCGGAAGTCAAAGCTTTCTTATAATCCCGAATTTCGTTTAGTAAAAAATGTTGTAACGTTCAAATAAGGAGGATAATTATGGTATATGTATTTCTTGCTGAAGGCTTTGAGGAGATCGAAGCTGTTACGGTGATCGATGTTTTGAGAAGAAGCGGAACAGAGGTAATGTCCGTCGGAATAGGCGGAAAGAATATCAAAGGTGCCCGCGGAATAACTGTCTGTGCTGACACGGACGACAGTTCCGCTGTACTTGATAAAAAGCTTGAAATGATCTATCTTCCCGGCGGCTTGAAAGGTATGCAGAATCTTGATGCCTCTGCTTTTGTTGAAAAGGCGATCAAATACTGTCAGGATAATAACCTTTACATCAGTGCGATGTGTGCATCACCGACAGTTCTCGGACATAAGGGCGTACTGAAAGGCAAAAAGGCTTGCTGCTACCCGGGATTTGAACAGGAACTTTTCGGCGCAGAGATATCGACCGATGATGTTACTGTTGACGGCAAAGTTATAACTTCAAGAGGCCCCGCAACGGCTATGGCTCTTGCCGTAAAGCTTGCAGAGATAATGACAGATAAGACTACTGCGGATAAGGTCAGCGAGGGACTTTTATGCAGGTAAAATCTGCTGACTTCGATATAAGAGAGTATAAAAAAGAACTTCGTGCGAAGTATAAGCAGATCCGCAGGGATATGCCAGAGCAGACAAAAGCGGAACTTGACGATAAAATTTGCAGAAAGCTAATTTCAACTGACGCATATAAACGCTGCAAACGCTTGCTGACCTATGTTTCAACAGAGATCGAAGTCGATACGATGCAGCTTATACATACTGCTCTTGCTGACGGCAAGACGGTTGCAGTTCCCCGATGCATCGACGGAACACGAAATATGGATTTTTACATCATAACCTCGGACGAGCAGCTTGAAGTCAGAACATTCGGCGTACTTGAACCTGACCCCGAAAAATGCGAAATGCTGACCTGCTTTGATGATGCAGTGTGTATAGTTCCTGCGCTCGCTTATGATATGGACGGTTATAGGCTCGGCTATGGCGGCGGCTATTATGACAGATTTCTTTCCGCACACAGCGGATTATATAATATTGGGATCGAGTATTGCAGCTGTACAGTTTCAAACCTTGTCAGGGGCAAATTCGATGTTGCGGCAAATCTTATTGTGACAGAAAAATATATCAAGAAAATAAAGACTTAAAGGAGGCGCAGTATGGACGAAAATAAGGAAAAAGACACTAAGGCGGAAAAAACGTCTGCTGAAAATATTCCCGAGGAAATAACCGATGCGGAAAGTGAAAACACTTTACATAGCGGCGAAACAGCATCGTCGGATGATAAGTCCGATATCAACAGCATAATAGAGGAATACTCCGAATATGAGGACAAAAAGGCTGCCGAAAATACTGATGCTTCCGAAAGTACAGATAAATCGGAAGTGAATGGACCCGAAATTTCGGACGATGATGATTTTGAGGACGAGCCTGAAGAAAAACATCCGCCGAAACCAAAAAAGAAAAAACGCAGAAAAAAAGGCAACGGCAGACTTATTTTCGGACTTATTATGACAGCGCTGATAGTTGCTGTTGCGGTTTTTTGCGCGGCTTTTGTGCTGAAATTTGCAAGGGATTTCGTAGGAATAGGAAAATCGAGCGTTGAGGTAGTTGTTGAGATACCGATGAATTCGGGTACTGCCGATATTGCAGATATCCTTGCCAATGAGGGTATAATCGACAGCACATACTTTTTCCGTTTTTACTCCCGTATAAAGGGTTCGGACGGAACTTTCGTTGCGGGTTCACACGTTCTTACACCGGATATGTCGTATGAAAACATCGTTCACGAGCTTCAGCAGGGTGCTGTTGATACACGCGAATCGGTCGATATAACATTCCCCGAGGGTATTGATCTTCTGGACGCTGCACAGAAGCTTGAGGAAAACAATGTTTGCAGTGCATCTGATTTTATCCGTGAATTCAACAACTCAAGCTTTGGCTTTGATTTTGAAAAGCTTGTAAAGGTCAGTGCGATGAAATTTTATAAAATGGAAGGCTATCTTTTTCCTGATACCTATACATTTTATGTGGAAGAAGACCCAAAGATCGTCTGCAAAAAGATCTACAGGAACTTTGAAACGAGGATCACTCCCGATATTTATGCGAGAATGGACGATCTTGGCCTGGAATTTGAAGAAATGCTGACAATGGCTTCAATGGTTCAGGCAGAGGCAAGCTCGGTATATGATATGAAGCATGTTGCGTCTGTTTTCCGAAACAGACTTGCAGATCCCGATAATTATCCGCTTCTCCAATCCGATCCGACAAGAAAATATGTCGAAGATGTCATAAAGCCGAATATCGAGTTCCCGTCAAAGGAAATGTTTAAAGCCTATAACACCTACGAGGGCGCAGGACTTCCCCCCGGACCGATATGCAACCCCGGACTTGATGCTATAAATGCTGTCCTTTACCCGGCCGATACCGACTATTATTACTTCTGCGCAAATGTCGATACAGGCGAAGTTTATTACGCAAGAACGAACGAGGAACACGAAGCAAACCTTGTTCTTGCAGGAATTAAGTGAGGAAAATATTAATGGATATAAACAATCTTGAGGTTCTTGCGCCCGCAGGCGACTATGAACGCTTTAAGGCTGCACTCGACTATGGCGCAGACGCGATCTACATCGGCGGAAAGGCTTTCAGTATGAGAGCCGCTCCGAAAAATTTCGAGGGCGAGGGAATGAAAGCCGCTGTTGATGAAGCACATGCAAAAGGTGTAAAAGTCTATCTCACCTGCAATACCTTGCCGAGAAATGATGAAATTCCGCAGTTTGAGGGCTTTATGCAGGAAGCTGTCGCAAGCGGAGTTGACGCTGTTATCGTTGCCGATCTTGGGCTTATGGCTCTTGTGAAAAAATTTGCTCCCGATATGGAGATACACATGTCCACCCAGACCGGTATTGTCAACTATGCTTCGGCGAATGAACTTTACAATATGGGCGCAAAGCGTGTTGTCCTTGCCCGTGAGCTTTCACTCGAAGAAATTGCGGAAATTCGTGCAAAAACGCCGAAAGACCTTGATATCGAGGTTTTTGTTCATGGTGCAATGTGTATGTCGTTTTCGGGCAGATGCCTGCTTTCGGCATATCTTACCAATCGCGATGCAAATAGGGGAGAGTGTTCGCAGCCGTGCCGCTGGGGTTATCACCTTATGGAAGAAAAGCGTCCGAATGAGTTTTATCCTGTTTATGAGGACGAAAACGGTTCGTATATCCTCAATGCAAAGGATATGTGTATGATCGACCATATCGATGACCTTGCAAAAGCAGGAGTTATGAGTTTTAAGATCGAGGGCAGAGCGAAGTCTTCATACTATGTTTCCGTTGTCACGAACGCTTATCGTATGGCAATGGATATTTACAAGAAAGACCCCGATAACTTCAAGCTTCCCGATTGGGTTCGCGATGAAGTTTTCAAGGTCAGCCACAGAAAATACTGCACAGGCTTTTTCTACGGTCATCCAAAGGACAGTCAGTATTATGAGAACAGCGGATATATCCGTGAATATGACGTTGTTGCTATCATTGATGAGTGCAGGGACGGAAAGATCTATGCAACTCAGCGCAACCGCTTTGAAAAAGGCGCGCAGGTAGAAATTCTTGCCCCGGGCTGTCACTATGACGATATGACCATAAATGAAATGTATGACGAAAACGGCGAGCTTGTTGAAAACGCCAACCACGCAATGATGAAGCTCGTTATTCCGTGCGAAAAGTCATATCCTGCAGGTTCTATCATCAGAATGAAAAAAGAAGATTAATATGAGGGAACCTCTAAAAACCTCCCTCACGGCAAATTTTCTACGACTTTGCGCACCTTCCTCGTTAGCGAAACTTGAAATACATCAAGTATTCACTGCGTTTCGCTGCCTTGAAGCTGCGCAAAGTCCTAACGAAAATTTGCTTGTGTTCCGGTTTTTAGAGAACCCCCAGTATAAAATCCGTCCTTCCGTAATAGATTTATTTCGGGAGGGGATTTTTATGGATAATGAACAGCTTAACGAAAAAAATGAGAATATCGCCGATACATCGGACGAACCCAAAAACGAAGTTTCAAATTTTGTAAGCCTGAATGAAAAAAAGTACATAACGCTTGACGAAACAATAACGCTCCAAGCTATCATCTGCGTAATTATTTCGATCGTTTTCATAGCGGCGAATATGTTTGCACCCGATATCGCAGAGCGGCTTTCCGATGAATTCAAGGAGAATTACTACTCTTCCGCTGAAAAAACGGATAATGTTCTTGAAGCATTTCTTGAATTTGTTAATTCCAAGCCTGTTTCCTATGATTGAGTTTTCTTTCAAAGGAGTAAAGGTCTGCTTTGATTTCAGCTTCTTTGCCGCTGTTTCATTGCTTATGCTTTGCAGTGGAAACAACTGTACAGCTTACAGCCTTTACGCCTGCTTGCTTCATGAATCGGGACATATTGCTGCGATGTTTTTAACGGGACAAACTGTGAAAAAACTTGTTTTTTATGGGGCAGGGATAAAAATCATCCGTCCGATGAACGATATGCTCTGCAAATTTCCGCAGGAAACGATAACGCTGGCTTCGGGCTGCGCAGTGAATTTCATTTTGTATGCGATGACGAGGCTGTTTGATTTCGGCGAAGATTTCGGCGCAGTGAATCTTGCGATAGGTCTGTTCAATGCACTGCCGATAAGCTTTCTTGACGGCGGAAAACTTATAACAGCGGCTTTTTACCGCTTTTTGCCGTATAGATTTGCGCTAAAAGCTGAATCCGCACTCAATTATGCAAGCATTATAACCGTTCCTGCCGCTGCAGCGGTGCTTTTTATGACGGGAACAAGGAATTTTACAATATACCTGACTCTGCTGTTTTTGCTCTTTACCGCAGTGATGGTTTAGGAGGATCTATGCTAAAGGATAAGATAGAAAAGCTTCTGCTCAATGTAAAAACGCCCGCGCGCTATATCGGCGGAGAGCTTAACAGTGTTGTAAAGGACAAAAATAAAGTGGATATGCGCTTTGCATTCTGCTTTCCCGATACTTATGAGATAGGTATGTCGCATCTCGGAATGAAGATACTCTATTCGCTTACAAATGAGCGTGAAAATTTCTGGTGCGAACGAGTATTTGCTCCCGATGTTGACTTCGAGAAGCTTATGCGCGAAAACGATATTCCTATCTATGGACTTGAAAGCCTTGAACCGATAAAGGATTTCGACTTCATAGGCTTCACGATACAGTATGAAATGTGTTATACGAACATACTCAATATGCTTGATCTTGCAGGTTTGCCTGTAAAGGCTAAAGACCGTACAGCTCTCTCTCCGATAGTTATCGGCGGAGGTCCGTGCGTGTGCAACCCCGAGCCGATAGCTGAATTCTTCGATATGTTTATTCTCGGCGAGGGAGAAGAAGTCAATCTTGAAGTTTATGATCTTTATGTTGAGATGAAGAAGAAAGGTGCTTCAAAAACGGAGTTCCTTGAAGCCGCTGCAAAGATAGAGGGCGTGTATGTTCCTGCTTTTTATGATGTCACCTACGAAGATGATGGCAGGGTAAAAAGCTTTACACCGAATAACTCCAATGCTTCGCCTACTATAAAAAAAAGAATAATCAAGGATATGAGCAAGGTCTATTATCCCGATAAGTTTGTCGTACCTTATTGTGAAATTGTCCATGACCGAGCTATTGTAGAGGTGCTTCGCGGTTGTATACGAGGCTGCCGATTCTGTCAGGCAGGATATATCTATCGTCCTCTCCGTGAAAAGAATACAGGCGTAATTTGCAATGAAACCAAGAGTCTTTGCGAAAGTACGGGATATGAGGAAGTTTCACTTTCGTCCCTCAGCACGAGCGACCACTCCGACATCGAAAATATGCTTGTAAAGCTTTCTAACTATACAGAGGAAGAAAAGATAAATCTTTCGCTTCCGTCAATGCGTATCGACAGATTCAGCAAAGAGCTTATGGATCAGATACAGAAAGTTCGCAAAAGCGGTCTGACATTCGCGCCCGAAGCAGGAACACAGCGGCTTCGTGACGTTATCAACAAGAATATCACCGAGGACGAAATTTTCCGTGCCTGCAAGCTTGCCTTTGACGGCGGATATACGGCTGTAAAGCTCTATTTTATGCTCGGACTTCCGACTGAAACGGACGATGATATCCGCGGCATAGCCGAGCTTGCAAAAAAGATATGCGATCTTTTTTATCAGAATCCCAACCGTCTCCGTGGCAGACATATCCAGATATCGATAAGCTGTGCAACATTCGTGCCGAAGCCGTTTACGCCGTTCGAGTTTGAGCCGCAGGCGACCGAGGAGGAAATAAAGCACAAGCAGGAAGTTCTCCTCGATGCGACGAGGGGCAACCGGAATGTCAATGTAAGCTGGAGCAAATACCGTGTTTCCGTCCTCGAAGCAGTGCTTGCAAGAGGGGACAGACGTGTTTCTTCCGTTATATATGACGCTTGGAAAAGCGGCTGTAAGTTTGACAGCTGGGACGAGTATTATAACTATAATGCATGGTGCGATGCTTTTGAGAAAAACGGCTTGGATATGAATTTCTATGCCTGCCGAAAGCGTGAATATGACGAAGTATTTCCGTGGGACTGTTTTGACTATTATGTTACGAAGCAGTTCCTCATAAGGGAAAACAAGACCGCGCACGAAGCGGTCACAACGCCAAATTGCCGTGAAAAATGCGCAGGCTGCGGCGTAAACAGATGTATAGGAGGTCCTTGCTTTGACTGAAAAATATGAGGTCAGGGGAGTGTTTGAGAAAAAAGGACGCGCTGTTTTTATCTCCCACCTCGACCTGTTCAGAACAATGCAGCGCGCGATGAAGCGTTCCGGACTTCCCGTGTGGTATTCGGAGGGCTTCAATCCGAGGATATATCTGAACTTTCCGCTTGCGCTCGCTCTCGGAGTGGAAAGCGGCTGCGAAATAATGGATTTTGAAGTTGTCAGACAGATGCCTTATGATGAAATGCTTGATGCGATAAATAAAGTCCTGCCCGACGGCATACATTTTGTTTCGATGTCAGCTCCGATAAGCAAAAATAAGGAGATCGCTTTTTCCGAGTATGAATTCCGACTTTCAAGTGAAACGCTTTCTCCCGAAGAGGTTTCGGCACGTTTTGACAAAATGATGAGCCTTGAAAAGATCGAAGCGGAGAAACATTCCAAGAAAAAAGGCATGATACTTATTGATATAAAGCCAAATATAAACGTGATCTCAAAGGAGATCGGGGACAACTGTGCCGTTCTTACTGTTCAGCTTCCCGCAGGTCAGGAGCTTAATATCAATTCCAACGTCTTTATCGAAGCTTTGCAGAAGTATTGCGGCATAGATGATCTTAATATTAGTACAAAACGCACAAAAATACTGAAAAATGATGGCGAATTGTTTGTATAATCAGCAGATTATCATTTTTTTCGGAAAACTACTTGTAATTATTAGAACAATGTGCTAAAATAAAAGAGCATTTGATGATCCGTTAGTATAACTATGTCAAAAACACGGTCATACAGACGAGATTAGTGCCGCTGTGAAAAATCACAGTTGACATTAAAAGGACAGTCCGCTGCCACAGACCGTATTTTACGATCAACTTGCGTGAGGTAAGAATGTCTGAAAATTTTAGGAGGAATAAATCCATGGACGCACTTAAACTTATTAGCCAGAGCAGCATGAAGGAGAACGCACCCGTTGTTAACGTTGGTGATACTGTAAAGGTACACGTTAGAATCAAGGAAGGCGACAAGTACAGAATCCAGATCTTCGAGGGTACTGTTATCGCAAAGAAGCACGGCGGTATCAATGAAACATTTACCGTTAGACGTCTTTCCTACGGATGCGGCGTTGAAAGAGTATTCCCTGTTCACTCTCCTATCATTGAGAAGGTTGAACTCGTCAGAAGCGGTAAGGTTCGCCGCAGCAAGCTCTACTATATCCGCGGAAGAGTCGGAAAAGCATCTAAGGTTAAAGAGCAGATCAAGTGATTTGTTTGAAAACAAAAAGGGGACATTTTGTCCCTTTTTTGCTATTCAAGCATTGCTCAGGGTGTAATTGTTCGGTTTGAACCCTAAATATTTACAATTGGAAAGGATTGACGGTTATGGCAAAGTATGAGCTTAATTATGAGGTTCTTGACGAAGAAGAAAAGAAAGTTTCAAGTTCGGAAAATCTGTTTGAATGGGTCGAAACCCTCGTCATTGCATTTTTCGCTGTAATTCTCTTCTTTACATTCGTTTTCAGACTTGCCGCAGTAAACGGGGAGTCTATGCTCCCGACGCTTGTGGACAAGGACAGACTGATCGTTTCCTATCTTTTCTATACACCGAAAAACGGTGATATCGTTATTGTAAACAATGATAATCCTGCTCTTGAAAAGGTAATTGTCAAGAGAGTTATCGCAACAGAGGGACAGACCGTTGATATTGATTTTGACAGCGGTGAAGTAAAGGTCGACGGAAAGGTTCTCCAGGAAGATTATATCAATAACCTCACTCTTCTTGATGAAGGCGGACATAATTATCCTGTAACGGTTCCCGAAAACTGCGTATTCGTTATGGGCGACAACAGAATGAACTCTACCGACAGCAGAAGTCCGCTTGTTGGCTTTGTTCCCGAGGACGAGATCCTCGGAAAGGTTTCGCTCAGAATATTCCCGTTCTCAAGATTTGGCGTCCCCGCATAATCGGAGGTTTGAATGACTGAAATACCGTCTATTCAGTGGTTTCCCGGACATATGGCGAAAACGAAGCGAATGATAAAGTCATCGCTTCCGCTTGTTGATGCGGTCGCAGAGGTCATCGATGCCCGAATCCCGATATCGAGCCGAAATCCCGACCTGCAGAACCTCATTGAGGGAAAACCGAGAATAGTAATTTTGAATAAATGTGATACCGCGGACGAACAGGCTGTTCAGAAGTGGATATCGTACTATAACAGTAAAGGCATAACCGCTGTCCCGACCGATTGCCGAAGCGGCAGGGGAGTGAATAAATTCGTCCCTGCGGTAAAAAACGTGCTTAAAGATATGATCGCCAAGTACGAAGCAAAAGGTATGACGGGACGTGTTCTGCACGTTATGATAGTCGGAATACCTAATGTCGGAAAGTCCTCGCTCATCAATCGCCTTGCAAAGCAGAAAAAGGCGAAAGTCGAAGACAGACCGGGTGTAACACTCAATAAACAGTGGGTAAAGATCGCTGATGATGTCGAGCTTCTCGATATGCCGGGCGTTCTTTGGCCGAAATTTGAAGATAAGACCGTAGGTGAGCGTCTTGCGTTCACAGGCGCTGTCAAGGACGATGTTGTGGATATCGAAGCACTGGCTTCACGCTTGCTTTTTGTCCTCAATGATATGTATAAAGATACGCTTGAAACAAGATACAAAATCACAACAGACTCGGATGAAGACGGCTATGAGATACTGCAAAAAGTCGGAAAAGCACGTGGAATGCTCATCTCCGGCGGTGAAATAAACACTGAAAGAGCCGCTATAACCGTTCTCGATGAATTCAGAAGCGGAAAACTCGGCAGAGTAACGCTCGAGCTTCCCGAAAAGAATGAAAGGAAGAACGAAAATGACGCTGTTTGAGTTTGATACCGAGTTCAGAAAGCAAAACGGCGTTTTCTGCGGCGTTGACGAAGCAGGCAGAGGTCCGCTTGCAGGTGATGTTTATGCGGCTGCGGTAATTTTGCCCGAAGGCGTTCTGATCGAGGGCATAAATGACAGCAAAAAGCTCTCCGAAAAAAAGAGAGAACTGCTCTATGATGAAATAATCGAAAAAGCAGATGCTTACTGCGTAGCAACGGCAAGCGTTGAAGAGATAGACGAACTGAATATCCTCGGCGCAACGTTTCTTGCAATGAAACGTGCGGTTGAAGGACTCGGAACGAAAGTCGGTCTTGCTCTTGTTGACGGGAACAGAACTCCGCCGCTTGACTGCAAGGCTGAAACTCTTGTAAAAGGTGACGCGACATCGGCAAGTATCGCGGCAGCTTCTATTTTGGCAAAGGTAGAACGTGACCGCTATATGAAAAAGCTTGCGGAAGAATATCCGGAGTATCAGTTTGAAAAGCATAAGGGCTACGGAACGAAGCTCCATAATGAGCTTATACTCAAATACGGTGCTTCACCCGTACACAGAAAAACATTTCTCCGCAAACTCTATGCCAAGAATGGCGGAGAACAGTCATGACCGCAAAGGAACTCGGAAAGTTCGGCGAAAATGTCGCTGCCCTTTATATGGAGAAAAAAGGCTATAAAATTTTAAAGCGGAATTTCTGCGTCAGGGGCGGAGAGATAGATATAATCGCCGAAAAGGACGGAATAATCGCCTTTACCGAGGTAAAAACAAGAACTCCCGACTATATGGTGAGCGGCTTTGAGGCAGTCACAAAGCGGAAAAAGCAGCTTATTATACGGACTTCGGAGCTGTATTCTTTGCAGTTTCCTCATGATCTCCAGCCGCGCTTTGATGTAGTCCAGATCATTGCTGACGGCAGGAAAATTGTTGGATTCAATTATGTCGAAAATGCTTTCGATGCAAGCGACATAATGACTATATTATAAAAGGATTGTTGAATTATGTATTACAAAAGCACCCGTGACAGCAGCGTAAATATTACGTCTGCGGAAGCAATCGTTCAAGGCATTTCCAAGGACGGAGGACTTTTTGTTCCCTCCGAGATCCCTTCCATTTCTATGGACGAGATCGTTAAGCTCGGCGATATGAGCTATTCCGAAAGAGCAGCTTATATTTTCGCTAAGTATCTCACAGACTTCACCGATGTTGAGATCCGCTACTGCACAGACAACGCTTATTCCACAAAGAATTTTGAGAGCGAAAATATCGCAGAGATCTCTCATCTTTTCGAGGGTACTTATGTTCTTGAACTCTGGCACGGTCCTACCTGTGCGTTCAAGGATATGGCACTCCAGATACTCCCTTATCTTCTTACAACTTCCGCTAAGAAGATCAACATCGACAAGAAGATCGTTATCCTCGTTGCAACATCGGGTGATACCGGCAAGGCTGCTCTCGAAGGCTTTGCTGATGTTCCCGGCACACAGATCATGGTATTCTATCCTGAGGACGGCGTAAGCCCGATGCAGAAGCGTCAGATGACAACTCAGGACGGAAGCAACGTTGCTGTATGCGCACTCAAGGGCAACTTTGACGACTGCCAGACAGGCGTTAAGAATATCTTCGGCGATAAGGAGATCGCTGAAAAGCTTGAAGCAAACAAGCTTATGTTCTCCAGCGCAAACTCTATCAACTGGGGACGTCTTGCTCCTCAGATCATTTACTACATCTCTGCTTATGCAACACTCGTTAAGGATGCTGAGATCAAGGCGGGCGACAAGATCAACATCGTTGTTCCGACAGGTAACTTCGGCAACATTCTTGCTGCTTACTATGCTAAGAATATGGGACTTCCCGTTAACAAGCTCATCTGCGCTTCCAACTCGAACAAAGTCCTTACAGACTTCCTCACAACGGGCGTTTATGACAGAAACAGAGATTTCATCACAACTATCTCTCCTTCTATGGATATCCTTATTTCCAGCAATCTTGAAAGACTCCTTTACATTATGACGGGCTACAATGATGCTCAGATCAGAGAATGGTTCGGTCAGCTTTCAAGCACGGGCAAGTATGAAGTTTCCGATGATATCAAGGCAAAGCTCAAGGAAGAATTCTCCGCAGGCTTCTGCACAGACACGGAAACAAAGGATACAATCAAGAGGATCTTCGACAAGTATTCCTATACTCTCGATACACATTCCGCTGTTGCCGTTAAGGTTTACGAGGATTACAAGGCTGCAACGGGCGATACAACAAAGACTGTTATCGCTTCCACAGCAAGCCCATACAAGTTCAGCGCAAGCGTTCTTGAAGCTATCGAAGGCAAGAAGTCCGATCTTGATGAGTATGATATGATCGACAAGCTCCACGAACTTTCCGGTTACGATATTCCTGAATCCCTTGCTGCTCTTCGCACAAAGCCTGTACGTTTCAGCAAGGTAATTTCCAAGGACGAACAGAAGGACTACGTTCTCGGCGAGCTTGGCCTTTGATATAAAGCAGGTAAACAATGTCGCTTTATGCAATTGCTGACTTGCATCTTTCACTTTCATCGGGAAAGCCGATGAACATTTTCCCTGGCTGGGATAATCATGTTGAACGCCTTGAAAAGAACTGGCAGGCGACGGTTTCACCCGATGATACCGTCGTTGTTCCCGGTGATATTTCGTGGGCGATCAACTTTGAAGAAGCAAAGGCTGACTTTGATTTCATCAACCGACTCAACGGTCATAAAGTCATTATGAAAGGCAATCACGATTATTGGTGGAACTCAATGGCGAAGATGAACCGCTTTCTTGAAGAGAACGGTTTCGATACGATCACTATTGTCCACAATAATTACTACCCTTACGGCGATTATGGTATCTGCGGCACAAGAGGCTGGATAAAAGATACCGAAGAACCTGCCGATGCGAAAGTTCTTGCCCGTGAAGCGGGACGGCTCGAAACATCTATCAAGGCTGCTCTTGCCGATGGGAAGAAACCGATAGTCTTTCTGCATTATCCGCCGATATTTGCAAATGACTATAACCGTGAGATACTTGATGTACTTTTCCGATACGATATTAAGACCTGTTATTACGGTCATCTTCACGGAAACGCACATCGATATGCTGTCTGCGGCGAGGTCGATGGGATAAATTATCAGCTTATTGCAGGGGATTTTGTGCAATTTTGCCCTAAATTTATAATGTAAATTGTTTATAACGTGGAAAAACGGCTGAAAATATGGTAAAATAATTGAATATATGCTATAATTAATCAGTGCTGTTTATTTTAAATTGGAGGAAGTTATAAAATGAGTTTAGTATCAACAAATAAAACAGAAGCAAATACTTACGAACTTGAGATCACTGCTGACGCAGCTCAGTTTGAAGCAGCTATTGAAAAGGCTTATAAAAAGGCTAAGAAGAACATTGCTGTCAACGGTTTCAGAAAGGGCAATGCTCCAAGAAAGATGATCGAAAAGCTCTATGGCGAGAACGTATTCTTTGAGGACGCTGTAAACGACCTTATCCCCGAAGTTATTGCTCCGGCAGTTGACGAAGCAAAGCTTGAACTTGTTGCTGCACCAAGCATCAATGTTAAGAGCCTGAGCAAGGCAGACGGTGTTGTATTCACAGTTACCTGCATCGTTAAGCCTGAAGTTGAGATCACTGATTACAAGGGCATCGCTGTTAAGAAGACAGTGGATGAAGTTACAGATGAAATGATCGACAAGGCTATCGAAGCTCTCAGAGAGAGAAACGGCAGAATGGTAACAGTTGAAGACAGAGCTGCTGAAAACGGCGATGTTGCAGTTATCGACTTTGAAGGCTTCAAGGACGGCGTTGCGTTCGACGGTGGTTCTGAAAAGAACTATGAACTCACACTCGGTTCTTCGCAGTTCGTTCCCGGATTTGAAGAGCAGATCGTTGGCAAGAAGCCCGGCGAAGAATTCACTATCAATGTAACATTCCCTGAGAATTACCAGATGAAGGAACTCGCAGGCCAGCCTACAGAATTCAAGATCAAGCTCCACGAGCTCAGAGCTAAGGAACTCCCTGCACTCGATGATGAATTCGTTAAGGATGCAACTGATTTCGATACACTTGATGAACTCAAGGCTGATTACAGAAAGAAGCTTGAAGACAACGCTGAAAAGGCTGCTGAAAACGCTGCTGACAACCAGCTCTACGAGGCTCTTATCGAAAAGATGACAGCTGACGTTCCACAGGCAATGATCGATGCTCAGATCGATGATATGGTTCGTAACTTCGAGATGCAGCTTTCACAGCAGGGCATCACTCTTGATATGTACCTCACATACACAGGCCTTAAAATGGAAGACTTCAGAAAGACATTCGCTGACAGAGCTGAAAAGGAAGTTAAGATCCGTCTTGCTCTTGAAAAGATCGCTGAACTCGAGAACGTTGAGATCTCCGATGAAAAGGCAGAAGAAGAATACGCTAAGATCGCTGAGCAGTACAATATGCCTGTTGACGATGTTAAGAAGTATGTAGGCCTCAATAGCCTCAAGGCTGATATGAAGGTTTCCGAAGCTGCTAAGATCGTTAAGGACAGCGCAAAGATCGAAGGCTAAGTTTAATTAAAACACCTTTTTGCAAACCATCCTTCGTTATCGGAGGGTGGTTTGTATAGTATATTAAGGATTTACAGAATATGTCGTATTTTGCGACCAAGAAATGTTGCAAAAGAATAAGAAAGTGAGGTTCAGCTATGAGCTTAGTTCCGTATGTTGTAGAACAAACAAGCAGAGGAGAACGTTCCTATGATATTTTCTCCCGTCTTCTCAATGACAGAATTATTGTCCTTTCCGAAGAGGTTTCCGATGCTTCCGCAAGCGTTGTAATTGCACAGCTTCTCCACCTTGAGGGTCAGGACCCCGAAAAGGACATCTGTATGTATATCAACAGCCCGGGCGGTTCTGTTACCGCAGGTCTTGCTATCGTTGATACTATGAACTACATCAAGTGCGATGTTTCCACAATTTGTATGGGACTTGCAGCTTCAATGGGTTCACTTATTCTTTCATCCGGTACGAAGGGCAAACGCCTTGCGCTTCCGAATTCCGAGATCCTCATTCACCAGCCTCTTATCGGCGGCGGCGGACTTTCGGGTCAGTGTACCGATATCAAGATCCATGCGGATCACCTTGTCAGAACAAGAGAAAAACTCAACAATATCCTTTCCGAAAACACAGGCAAGCCGCTTGATATCATCAAGCAGGATACAGAGCGTGATAACTATATGTCTGCCGAGGAAGCGGTTGAGTACGGACTTATCGATAAGGTTATCTACAAAAGATAATTTGGAGTTGAAATATGGCAGATAAAGGATTAAAAAGATGCAATTTCTGCGGTAAACCTGAAAATCAGGTTCGCAATATGTTTACCGCAGGAAACTGCAATATATGCGATGACTGCGTAGTTTATTGCTATGAAATGCTCGCAGGAAACGGACTTATCGCTCCCAATCAGCGTTCTTCAAGAAACGCCGAAAAGAAGTCGGGCGGCACTGTAAAACTTATGAAGCCTGCAGAGATAAAGAAAGTTCTCGACGAGTATGTTATCGGTCAGGATGCTGCCAAAACAGCTCTTGCCGTTGCAGTCTATAACCACTATAAGCGTATCAACAGCCTTAATTCCGATGATAATGATGTTGAACTCCAAAAGAGCAACCTCATTCTTCTCGGACCAACGGGTGTTGGTAAGACCTATATCGCACAGACTCTTGCAAAGATCATCAACGTTCCGTTTGCTATCGCTGATGCTACAACGCTTACTGAAGCAGGATATGTCGGCGATGACGTTGAAAATGTGCTTGTAAGACTTTTACAGGCTGCTGATTTCGATGTTGAAGCTGCCCAGAAGGGTATCATCTACATCGATGAGATCGACAAGATCTCCCGTAAGTCGGAAAATACGTCCATTACCCGTGATGTAAGCGGCGAGGGCGTTCAGCAGGCACTTCTGAAAATAATAGAGGGAACAGTTTCAAACGTTCCTCCGCAGGGCGGCAGAAAGCATCCGAATCAGGAATGTATCCAGATCGATACAAAGAATATCCTGTTCATCTGCGGCGGTGCATTTGACGGACTTGACAAGATAATTCAGAGAAGAACCGAATCCTCTTCACTCGGCTTCGGTGCAGAGATCAAGTCAAAGACTGAAAAGCAGAAAGGCATCTACAAGGATGTTGTATCGCAGGATCTTGTTAAATATGGTATCGTTCCGGAACTCGTAGGACGTCTGCCCGTTATAACAGTCCTTGACGAGCTTGACGAAGATGCTCTTGTCCGTATCCTTAAAGAACCGAAGAACGCTCTTGTCAAGCAGTATAAAAAGCTCTTTGAACTTGACAATATCAAGCTTGAAATCGAGGATGACGCTCTCAAAGCAATTGCTCATAAGGCAATTGAAAAGGATACAGGCGCGCGTGGACTCCGTGCTATAGTTGAGAAGATACTTATGCCGGTCATGTTTGAAGCACCTTCCGACAGCGATATCTCCGAAATTGTTATCACAAAGGATTGTGTTGAAAATAATGAAATGCCAACAGTTATCAGAAAGAAAACATCTTCTAAAAAGTAACATAATTTGTGATTAATTTTCAGAAAAGCCTTTAAAATGCTGAAAAATTGCGTTTTAAAGGCTTTTTTTCTTTGTTTTGCGCCGATTTTGCGGCTAAAATACAGAAAAACTGCATAAATTCACTTAAAAAGTCTGAAAAATGACAATAAAAATATAAAAATTGTGACTTGCAAAAAATTTGATTTTCATATATAATATATAGGTATTACCGAATGTCTGCAATAACCTGCAAATGCAAGTTATTATTCTTGATAGACCTGCCTCCGTCGGGGCAGGAAAATGAATAATACCACAGAAAAATATTCATTTTATTTTTTTGACGATATCTTTTATGCCGACGGAGAAACGAGGTTTATAATGGGAACAAGAACTGAAACAAATACAATGCCAATGCTCGCAGTAAGAGGACTTGTCATTTTCCCGAATACAGTTGTGCATTTCGATGTTTCAAGAGAGCGTTCGGAATTTGCACTTAAAGCTGCAATGAGCGGCGACAAGCTTATTTTTCTCGATGCTCAGATCGACAACTCTGTTGAAGACCCGAGTAAGAATGATCTATATAAAATCGGAACTGTTGCAGAAATTCGCCAGATCCTTAAAACTCCCGATAAGATCACAAGAGTACTTGTCGAGGGCAAATATCGTGCGAAGCTGATGAAAATAGATCAGAACGAACCGTATCTCACGGCCGTTATAAAGAAACTCCCGAATTATATAGAATGTCAGAATGAAGAAGTGGAGCTTGACGCCGTTGTTCGTGCAACAAGATCAACTTTTGAGCATTACAGTCACCTTGTGCCGAAGATGCCGAAAGAGCTTGTCAATGCGATAATGGATGAAAAAGATCCTGCAAAATTCTTTGATACGATAGTCAGCAACATTCCGCTGCCCGTTGAGGACAAGCAGGACTTGCTCGAAGAGGATTATCTTGTGTCAAAGCTCGGAATGTTGCTTGCAATGCTTTCACGTGAAATAGAAATACTCGATATTGAATACAGTATCCAGAACAAGGTCAGAGAGCAGATCGATGACGGTCAGCGTGAGTATTATCTCCGTGAGCAGATGAGAGCCATCTCTTCACAGCTCGGCGAAGACGATACATACGATGAACTCGATGAATATGAGCAGAAAATAAAGGATCTCTGCCTTGAACAGGCGAGTGAGGAAAAGCTTCTGCGTGAAGTTACACGTCTTTCCAAAATGTCGCCGTCCTCGCAGGATTATGCCGTTCTGCGAAATTATCTTGATACGGTGCTTGAACTTCCTTGGAATAATTATTCGGAGGAAACAGCCGATATCGAACGTGCACAGTTTATCCTCGACCGCGATCATTACGGTTTGAAAAAGGTCAAGGAAAGAATTGTCGAGAACATCGCAGTACGCGAGCTTAAACCCGATATAAAGGGACAGATAATCTGTCTTGTCGGCCCTCCGGGTGTCGGCAAAACTTCTATCGGAAAGTCGATCGCAAAGGCTCTCGGCAGAGAGTACGTTCGGGTTTCGCTCGGCGGTATCAAGGACGAATCCGATATCCGCGGCCACAGAAAAACCTACGTTGGTGCTATGCCGGGACGTATCATAACCGCGTTAAAGCAGGCAGGTACAGCAAATCCGCTTATTCTGCTCGATGAGATCGATAAAATGTCGAATGATATGCGCGGTGACCCGTCTTCTGCGATGCTTGAAGTCCTCGACAGTGAGCAGAACAATACTTTCCGTGACCATTATATCGAAATACCGTTCGATCTGAGCAAAGTGCTTTTCGTCACGACCGCAAATACAATAGAAACAATAGATGCTCCGCTCCTTGACAGAATGGAAGTTATCGAGCTGACAAGCTATACAAGAGAGGAAAAGTTCCATATCGCAAAGGAACACCTTATTCCTAAGCAGCTCAAAGCGCACGGACTGAAAGCTTCAATGCTCAAGATAAACGACGCTGCAGTCTATGTGCTTATCGATAATTATTCGCGCGAAGCAGGCGTAAGAAAGCTTGAAAGACTTATTGCTTCACTTTGCAGAAAGGCTGCCAAAGTCATTGTTTCGGGCGAGGCAGCTAAGGTCAGCATCACACCGAGAAATATTGAAAAATACCTCGGCGTTCGCAAATATATTGACGATGATCTCGCTAAAAAGGACGAGGTAGGCGTTGTAAACGGTCTTGCTTGGACTTCTGTAGGCGGCGTTATAATGCCGCTTGAAGCTATCGTTCTGAATGGCAAGGGAAATGTCAAGGTAACAGGCTCTCTCGGAAATGTTATGAAAGAAAGCTCCGAGATAGCGGTCAGCTACGTTCGCTCGATCGCAGACAAATATGGAATTGCCGCCGATTTCTACAAGGAGAAGGATATCCATATCCACGCTCCCGAGGGGGCAACTCCCAAGGACGGTCCGTCGGCAGGCGTTACAATGACTACCGCACTTGTTTCAGCACTTTCGGGCATTCCCGTTCGTCATGATGTTGCAATGACGGGCGAGATAACGCTTCACGGAAAAGTCCTTCCGATAGGCGGACTTCGTGAAAAGACAATGGCTGCTTATAAGGCAGGCATGAAGGATGTTATAATTCCTGCGGCAAATAAGGCTGATCTTGAAGAGGTGGACGATGTTGTCAAGGAGGGACTGAACTTTATCTTTGCGGAAAAGCTCACAGATGTTCTTGACAATGCGCTTGTGAAGAAGCCTTTGCCCAATAAAAAGAAAAAAGATATAAAAAATACAGCCGAGCTTCGCTCATAAATAAAACAGGGGAGAAAGTAACGATATGAACTTTAACAAAGCGGAGTTTTTCGCTTCCTACGGAGAATATAAACAGCTTCCGCCCTCGGAAAAAACAGAATTTGCTTTTGCGGGCCGTTCCAATGTCGGAAAGTCCTCGCTGATAAACAAAATCTTCAACAGAAAGTCACTCGCAAGGGTTTCTGCTGTCCCGGGAAAGACCGCAACGGTCAATTTCTACAAGATAGATGATTGTTTTCTTGTTGACCTCCCCGGATATGGCTATGCAAAGATCGCCAAGAGCGATAAGCTTCGCTGGTCGGAGCTTATCGAGGGTTATCTTATGTCGGGACGCGATATTGCACTTATATTTCAGCTCATCGATATGCGTCACCCCCCCTCTGCGGATGATATGCACATGATAAACTTTATGATAGATAACGAACTGCCGTTTGTTATTATATTGACAAAAGCGGACAAGCTTTCCAAAAGAGAGCGCGCCGAACGAATGGAGGGCTTCAGGAAGGAAATAGAGTATTTCGATGATATCACAGTAATTGAATTTTCCGCTGTAACAGGCGAGGGAGCAGATAAAATCAGGGAAATAATCGAGGAAGTTTCTGCGGAATAAAATTCCTGCAGAGAAAAAAGAAAGGGTTTTGAAAATGTTTGTATCGGAAAATTTAACAGTAAACGAAAAAGGTCACCTTGCTGTAAGCGATGTTGATACCGTTGAACTTGCAAAAGAATACGGTACTCCGCTTTATGTTATGGACGAGGCGATGATACGCAGTGCCTGTCAGCGTTTCAAGAAGTCTATCGACGAATTTTACGGCGGTGCAGGTCTTGTATGCTATGCGAGCAAGGCTTTCTCCTGCAAGGAAATATACAGGATAGTTGATTCCGAGGGCGTTGGTGCTGACGTTGTTTCGGGCGGTGAGCTTTACACAGCCGCAAGCGTTGGTTTCCCTATGGATAAAGTTTGCTTCCACGGCAACAATAAGACAGATGAAGAACTTGAACTCGCAGTTGAGAAGAAAGTCGGCAGAATTATCGTTGACAACGTTTATGAACTTGACAGACTTGATAAACTTGCAGAGAAAAAGGGTGTTACAGCAAACATAATGTTCCGCATCAAGCCTGGCATTGACGCTCATACCCATAACTTTGTAAAAACAGGTCAGATCGACAGCAAGTTTGGTTTTGCGCTTGAAACAGGCGAAGCTTTCGAGGCTGTTAAAAAGGCTATCGCACTTAAAAATGTTCATCTTGTTGGTCTGCATTGTCATATCGGCAGCCAGATCTTCGATATTGACCCGTTCGTACACGCAGCGGAAGTTATGCTCGGATTTATCGCAAAGATAAAGAACGAGCTTTCCTTTGAAGTAAAGGAACTCAACCTCGGCGGCGGCTTCGGCATCAAGTACACAAATGAGGACAAGCCTTGTGCGTTTGAAAAGTATATGGAGTGTGTTTCCGTAAAGGTCAAGGAGATCTGTGCGGAAAAGGGCATCAAGCTCCCGTTTATCCTTATTGAACCGGGCCGTTCCATTGCTGCACCGGCAGGTCTTACGCTCTATACAGTAGGCGGCATCAAGGAAATACCTAACATTCGTACCTATGTTTCCATCGATGGCGGTATGTGCGATAACCCACGCTATGCACTCTATAAATCCGAATATGATATCGAGGTTGCAAACAAGGCAGGCGACGAAAAGACCGAGAAGATCACACTCGCAGGAAAGTGCTGCGAAAGCGGCGACCTTATCGGCGAAAATATGCCTGTTCAGCACGTTGAAGTCGGCGACACCATCGCTGTTCTTGCAACGGGCGCATATAACTATTCAATGTCCTCCAACTACAACAGACTTTGCAAGCCTGCTGTTGTAATGGTCAAGGACGGAAAATCAAGAGTTGTTGTTAAGCGTGAAACTCTTGAAGATATCATCCGCAACGATATCTGATGAAAAAGATACACCGCACAGACTGCTTTATTTGCAATTTGTGCGGTATTGTTTTAAGAAATTTTGTAAAAATCCTTTACTTTTTTGCTACAATGTGCTAAAATGATAATATTGGATCATATATAGAATTCCGAGAGGAGGAAAGCTCCTTATTATGAGGGGCAGAACAACATTATGAATGATAAATTAAGAGGAGAGCAGATGGATGACCTCTTTAAGGCTATCCTTACTCTTGAAACAACGGAAGAATGTTATGCTTTTTTTGAAGATCTTTGCACAGTGCTTGAACTTAAATCCCTTGCACAGCGTATGCAGGTCGCAAAGATGCTTGTGAGCAAGAATGTTTACAGCGATATCGTTGCTACAACAGGTGCAAGCACAGCAACCATCAGCCGTGTAAACCGTACACTCAATTACGGCACAGACGGCTATGCTCTTGTTTTTGACCGCCTTAAAAAGCAGCAGGAAGAAAACAAGTAATGAGCGGTTACAACTGCTTTGCATACTATTACGATAAGCTTACGCAGAATATTTCATATAAGGACAGAGCAGGGTACTATGATTCACTTGTGAAAAAAAACGGTGGGAAAAAAGGTATTCTGCTTGACCTTGCCTGCGGAACGGGAAGTCTTTCCGAGGAGTTCGCACGGCTCGGGTATGATGTCATAGGCACGGATTCGTCAATGGAAATGCTGAATGAGGCACTTGACAAGAAATTTGAAAGCGGTCTTCCGATACAGTATCTTTGTCAGGATATGACGGAACTGGATATGTTCGGCACTATCGATGTGACGGTTTGCGCACTTGACAGCATCAATCACCTTGACAGCTTTGACGATATAAAAAAGACTTTCGCGAAGGTTTCGCTTTTCTGCGAACCGAACGGACTTTTCCTGTTCGATATCAATACGCCGTATAAGCACAAAAATGTCCTTGGCAACAATACTTTTGTGTATGATATCGAAGAAGTTTACTGTGTATGGCAAAACTACTATGAAGAAGAAAATAACAGGGTCACAATGTCCCTTGATTTCTTTGAACCCGATGAAAACGGAAAATATTCACGCTACAGTGATGAATTTTCCGAAATTGCATTTGATTGCAAGGTCATTGAAGAAGCTTTGGAAGATGTCGGCTTTGAGATAGTCGGAAAATACGATTATGACAGCTATGATGCACCGAACGAAACAAGCGAAAAAGTAGTTTATGCCGCTAAAAAAATAAAATGATGATATTCCATTTGTTCCGCAAGGGCAGATGGAATTTTTCTAAAAGAAAGGAAGATAAAAATGGCTAAAATTGTCAGAACTATATCAGCGGACGCTTCTGTGACCGCGACCGCTATAGATGCAACTGATATCGTTGCGGAGATAGAGCGTATCCACCGGCCGTCAGCAGTTGTTACGGCTGCACTCGGCAGACTTACAATAGCCGCTTCTCTTATCGGTATCGGACTTAAAAACGATACTGACAGCGTTACGCTTCGTATGAACGGAAACGGCCCTGCAGGCGCACTTATTGCGGTTGCAGACAGCAGGGGAAACGTTAAATCATATGTTTCCAACCCGATAGTTGAGATCCCGCTCAATTCTTACGGAAAGCTTGACGTTGCAGGTGCTGTCGGAAAGGATGGCACTTTGAGCGTTGTCAAGGACCTCGGCTTGAAAGAACCTTATGTCGGACAGATACCAATAGCTTCAGGTGAGATAGCAGAGGATATCGCAAGCTATTTTGCAATGAGCGAACAGATACCTACCGTGTGCGGACTGGGTGTTCTTGTCAACCCCGACCTTACCGTAAAAGCAGCAGGAGGATATCTTATCCAGCTTCTGCCTTTTGCTGATGAATCCTGCATCGATATTCTTGAAAAGAATGTTAACAGCCTGCCGTCTGTTACCCGGATGCTTACTTCGGGCGTGACTGCGGAAGAAATGGCGATGAAAGTTCTCGATGGACTTACTCCGAATGTTCTGGATGAGTTCACTTGTGCATATAAATGTGATTGCAGCAGGGAAAGAGTAGAGCGCGCACTTGTGAGTCTTGGAAATGATGAGCTTGATAAAATGGCAAAGGAGCAGGATGATATTGAAGTTTGCTGCCATTTCTGCGACAAAAAGTACCATTTTACACCCGAGGAAATAATTTCTCTAAAAAAATAAAATTTTTTTCAAAAAAGCCTTGACAAATGAAAAGTTATAGTGTATAATAAATATCGTCGCTTGGGGATAACGAAAAACGAAATCCTCAAAGACGATGTGGGAGCATAGCTCAGCTGGGAGAGCATCTGCCTTACAAGCAGAGGGTCATAGGTTCGAGCCCTATTGTTCCCACCATACGGCCCGATAGTTCAGTTGGTTAGAACGCCGCCCTGTCACGGCGGAGGTCGAGAGTTCGAGTCTCTTTCGGGTCGCCAATATGCGGATTTAGCTCATCTGGTAGAGCGCCACCTTGCCAAGGTGGAGGTAGCGAGT
>CAMBLM010000015.1 GCA_945868475.1 uncultured Ruminococcus sp.
ATATGGTTTTGGCGCAGATTTTTTGTCTATAGTTTTACTGGTGTTTAGTATTATTCAGCCGATGC
Organism: uncultured Ruminococcus sp.; assembly: GCA_945868475.1. GTDB lineage: Bacteria > Bacillota > Clostridia > Oscillospirales > Ruminococcaceae > UMGS363. Next base: position 66 of record CAMBLM010000015.1, read on the forward strand.
TCTTGAAAGCCAGATATAGGCGATATCAAGTGCCTCATAAAGGCTGTTCTTTTCGCTCTTTTTAACGATAGCTTCCATAGGACTGAGCTTTTCATCGGTAGCCATTTTATAGACCGTGATCTTCTTTGCAACTTCGAGATCGCCGACCTTTTCTTTATCCTTAATATCCATCATAACAACGTAATCGTCATACATATTTCCATAGTAAATCTTGTTGTCTTTTCTCACAAGAGGGAGTCCTTTATAGGACAGGAATTCTTTCTTTTCAGCCATTGTTGATCCTCCTTTGTGTAACTGAAATGTCCATAAAACCGCTGTAATTTTCATTAATGAAAACCTCAGCTTATCTAAAACGTTTAACTATTACTTATTATACCATACAATATTAATAAAATCAATAGCTAATATTAAAAAAATATAGAAAATTTGCAAAAAAGCGGAAATGCTGCGCAGATGTACAGCTGCGCAGCTTATTCCGTAAAAATTACCAGCTTGTGATGATCTCTTCCCCGTTCAGGTATTTCTGAACATTCTGAACAAGTCTTTCAACGTAAGCGGTCTTGCAGGTGAAGCTTGGTCTGCCGTTGAGAACGATAACTGTACGGCGGTCGCCGATGTTGTAGAACTCAATGGTATCATCACCGTCCTCTGCAAGGATCTCGATAGTTGCCGCAGGTGTTCCGCTCACTTCATCGAAGTAGAGCTGCTCGGAAGGCGCACGGAGAATGAACTGATAGAGCGTTTTGAAAGCGTCGGCATCGAGCTCCTGTCCGTTCGATTCAACGCCGAAATCATCTGCGCCAGAACCCTTGATATCGAACTTTGCGTCAACTCCGTCAGCCTTGATGCTGATAGAATCGATGCCGTAGATATAATGGCTCGTTATCATTGTTGTTGTGATATCAAGCGGCATAACTGTGAGCCACGGGAGTGTCGATTCATCAAAAATATACACCATATTGATGTCGCATGCCATGCCGTAGTAGCCGCCGTTTTCAGCTTTATTGCCTATCTTCAGCGTGAACTCGCCGCTCTTTGTGTCAGCCGTAACAACAAGCTGAGGGTCGTCAAGTCCGTACTGAGCGAGGTCGTCCTCCTCGGGACGGATAGCTGCAAAGTCGGAAGCTGTAAGTCCGAACATTCCGCTCATAACATCAGAACCCTTGTCAGGGTTGATATCGAGAACAACAGGTTCGCTCATACGGTAGTTGGACGAGTTGGAAACCATAATGTTCTCATCATCAAGACGGGTATCATAATCAATAACAATATCGTAATCGAGGTCTTTCCTGCTGACAGTGAGCTTGTTCACGAGTGAATAATCGGTCTTGTCATTCTCGTCCTCGGCTGTTTTCTGCGTGAAAACGACCTTGTTTACGCAGTCGCGCGAGTTTGCCTTTGCGAAAGAAACATCGCTGTCCTTTACTGTGTAGACCGTTTTTTCGTCGCCGATGCTCATATAGCTGTAAATGGACGAAGCAGGAACTTTGTCGCCTATCTTTACGGTGTAGGTCGTCTTTGACGAGTCGTCAAATGTAACTGTATATTCCGCAGACGGTTCGTCCAAGCCGTAGATAGACATATCCTCGGCATTTTCCATGACCGTTTTGCGCGCAGTAAGCGTACCTGCACCGTTGAGAGCGGTGTTGATGAATGTATCGCTTATCGGAGCCAAGATGTAGTCAACGATAGTCCACATACTGTAGTCGCCGCTTGTAACTCTGTTGATCTTGTAAGAGCCGTACTCGTTTGTGATTTCGAGAACTTCAATGTCGGCAGGGTCTTTGTCATAGATAAGGCTTGATTCAACAACGGTTTCTTCGTCAGCATCTTCTTCCTCATCGGCAGGCGATGTGAGCAGAAGGAACGCAGTAACTCCGCCGAGAACGAGCAGGATAACTGCCGCAATAATGATAAATTTTATCTTCGACTTCATTACTTATGTCTCCTTTTGAGCCATATAACGACACCTGTGATAAGGATAGCTGCAGGAAGAAGCACAACAAATACCCAGAATGCAGCGTTTGCCTTTGCAGCCGTTGTATCAAATGTTGCCGCTGTGAGGTCCTTTGCAACAATGGAGATGCCGCCGTTCTTGCCTGTCATAGTGTTGAGAATGGAAACGAAGTAGTCGCCGTTGTTGTAGTAGGAAGTGCTTGTGATAGAAGAATCAAGCATTGCAGACGAACCGAATACGAGAAGGTTCGATGTGAGAGTGTTGTTATCCTTGTCAAAGGTGTACTTGCTGCCGAGAGCGATAGTATTGAAGCTGCCGTTCACGATCTCGGGTTCTTCGCCGTTCTGTGCAGCCTCCTGCATTTCATCTGTCAGAACGAAAGCGGTGTCTGCGGTCTTGAGGAGCGAATAAGTCGTAACGTTTCCGCTCGATTCAAAGAGGATATTTACAGGACGCGCAAAGTAGGAAACTACAGGGAGATCCGGCTGTGCAACGTTGCCCGAGTAGTCATTTTCCTCGATGAAGTTACGGATAGCGTAAAGAGTTGAAGTCGTTGCGAGGTTGGAAGTATTCTGGTCGCCGACAACGCCGCTGCCAACTTCAAGTCCCCATTCTGCGAGGAAAGCGTCAATGTTCTTTGTTGATTTCTGCGAATAGCTTGCAAGGTAGATAAGGTTTCTGCCGTAGTTGCCGTCATTTTCAAGATAGTTGTAAAGCTTCGAGATAACGTCCTCGGAAAGGTCGTTTATCGGAGCGTTTATTACCATAACGTCAGCGTCATAAGGGAACTCATCGCCGTTCGGGTCAAACTCAGAAACGTCAAAACCGTCATCTTCGAGGAGTGAACGGATAGAATCGTTGGAAACATCGGTTTCACCCGTATCCATAATTGCAGCTGTCTTGGGTGCAGGGTCTGTAACATACATGATCGCAGATGTGAGTGCCTGCTCAGCCTTGGAGGAAACGATGTTGTAGGAGAATGTCTGATAGTTGAGTTCTGTGTTGAAAAGGTCATTTACCGTCAGAACCTTGATGCGGCTGCCCGATGTAACAACGATGTTGTTGGCAGCGATAGTACCCTTGTAGATCTCGGAATACTTGTTTGCATAGGTCGGGTCGGCAGTCATATCAACGAACTTTACCGTTACCTTATCGCTCTTGAGGGCGTATTTTTTAAGCACCTCATAAGCCTGAGTGTAGTAAACATTGCCTGCATCACGGAAAGTATCCTCATCGGTCATTGTTACGATCTCAACCGGTTCGGAAAGATTAGTGATGTAGTCGATAGATTCCTGCGAAATCTCAAAGTTGCCCTTGGAGGTAAGGTCGATAGTAAGGTCTGTTCTCTTGCCCACCAAGATAACGATAACGTTCACAAGAACTACGAGTGCGACAACGATGACCGTGATCGCAGTTGCGGCAGAGCCGTATTTGAATTTCTTTGAATTGAATGGCTTCTTCGTCTTTGCAGTCTTTGTTTCTGCGGAAGCTGTATTTTTTTCTTCGCTCATTGTAATATTCCTCCTTTCGTTTAGTCAGCCCAGCGGCGCTTTTCAAGCACACGGACTGTAAGGAAGTTGAAAATGAATATTGCGCTGAGGAAATAAACAATACTTCCGATGTTGAAAATGCCCGATGCGAATTCAGTATATCTTGTGTAGAAAGCAAGTCCCTTCATAATGCTGCTCAAAAACTCGTTGGAAACATTTCCTGCAAGAAGATCGAGCATATAGAAGAACATTATGATAACAAAGCTTACGATAGCCGCAACGATCTGGCTCTCTGTGAGGGAGGAAACGAAAATTCCTATTGAGATGAACGAAGCTCCGAGCAGGATAAGCGCTGTGATAGTTCCGAATATAGTCGCCCATTCAAGTGTTCCTGCGAGTGTGTGAAGAACAACAAGTATAGGGATATAAACCGAGATAGCGCAAAGGAAAACGCAGAGTGCCGCAAAAAATTTTCCTGCAACGATACCTCCGAGGCTTACAGGTGCTGTGAGCAGACCCTGATCGGTGCGCTGTTTCTTTTCTTCGGAGAAAAGTCGCATCGTCATAAGCGGAATGAGTATCATCATAATTGTGAAAACGCTTGTGAAAATATATGTCGTATCGGTCGAGCCGTAAGCCATATTGATGTTTACGAAATAATTTCCCGTGTAGAGGAAAAATGCGGTGATGAAAATATAAGCTATCGGAGAGGTGAAATATGCTTTCATCTCACGCTTGAAAATTGCGCCCATTATTCTTCCTCCTCCTTTTTGGTTTCTTCATTTTCGGCAGGAGCTTCTGCTGTTTCCTCTGCCTTTTCGGGTCCTGCACTGTCAGCTTCATCAACGATATCGGACTTTTCAGCCTTTTCATCGGACTTCTTCACGCTGATCTTGACATCGCTTCCCATTGTAATTTTAAGGAAGATATCTTCAAGCGACATTTCGTCTTTCTTCATTCCGAGAATTACCCAGTTTCGCGCAACGATGCGCTTGAAAAGCTCACGGCGGATATCGCAGCCTTCCTTGACCTCGATCTCATAATCGTAGATACCGGGCTCACGTTCCATATCGCCGTTGACGGAAATAACGCCCGGAACGGTCTTTATCAGCTTGAGGATCTCCTCACGGTTGCCGTCTATGCGCATGATAAGTCTGCTGTCGGCTGTGATGTTTTCGGTGAGGTTCTCAGTCGTGTCATCGGCGGCAATTTTGCCCTTGTTGATGATGATAACACGGTCGCAGACCGCCTGAATTTCGGAAAGGATATGCGATGAAAGAATGACCGTATGCTTCTTTCCGAGTTTTTTGATAAGCGTCCTTATCTCGATTATCTGCTTAGGGTCAAGTCCGACTGTCGGTTCGTCGAGAATAAGTATCGGAGGATTTCCGATGAGTGCGGAAGCAAGTCCGACTCTCTGTTTGTAACCTTTTGAAAGGTTGCGGATAACTCTGTCATAAACATCGGTTATCTTTACAAGTCCGCAAACGTCCTCAAGATGTGCTTTTCTCGGAAGACTGCACTTTTTGAGTTCATATACGAAATTGAGATACTCCTTTACCGTCATATCAAGGTAAAGCGGAGGAATTTCGGGGAGATAGCCTATCTCCTTTTTCGCTTTCATAGGCTCATCAAGAATGTTTATGCCGTTGATAAGAGCCTCGCCCGAAGTGGAGGAGATATATCCTGTCAGCATATTCATCGTTGTGGATTTGCCTGCGCCGTTTGGTCCGAGAAAGCCGAGTATCTCGCCGTCATTAACGGTAAATGAGATATTGTCAACTGCTTTTTTCGAGCCATACTGCTTTGTAAGGTTTCTGACCTCGATCATTTATCAGCACCGTCCATTTTTAATATTTAACATGCCGAAAACCGTCTTTTTGACGGTTTTCGCACGGAATTATAATCATTTTAACGCATAACTGTGTTAAAACTGTGATAAGTTAGGAAAAATTTCCGAACATATTGTAATATTCAATAAAAAATCAGCCTTATGCGGAAAGCTTTTCGATACCTTTCTTTATTCTGTCAAGGGTAACTTCCTTGCCCATAATTGCCGCAAGCTCAACGCCGCCGCCCGGAGTGGAAAGCTTGCCCGAGAGAGCCGCTCTGATAGGAAGAAGTATCCAGCCGACCTTAACGCCAAGCTCTTCTGCCTTTTTGGAGAGGATATTGTAGATATTCTCCTCTGTCCAGTCTGTTTCGGAGATGCTTTCGAGGAGCGGAAGTGAAGCTTTGAGTGCTTCAAGGCTCGTTTCGGGAGTAGTCTTCATCTTCTTGTTGAAGTAAAGGTCGATATCATAATCACGAAGCTCATCGATAAAGTCAACACGCTCGGGTATCTGCGTGAAAAGCTCTGTTCTCGGCTGGAGAACTCTTGCAAGAACATCAAGATTCACGTTCTCGCTCTTGCATGTCTGTCTGATGTAAGGCAGAGCCGCTTTCTTGAATTCTTCGAGCGGAAGACGCTTTATCCACTCAAAGTTGATAGCTTTCATCTTCAACGGGTCAAAGATCGCAGGCGACTTGGAAAGTCCGTGAATGTCGAACTCCTGAACCAATTCGTCAAGGGTGAAAATTTCGTTCTCGCCCTTTGGTGCCCAGCCGAGGAGTGCGATGTAGTTGAGGATAGCGGGAATGTAGTAGCCTGCTTCAACGAAGTCGCCGAAATATGCGTCACCGTCACGCTTTGAAAGCTTGTGTGTTTCGTCACGCATGATATGCTCAACGTGGATATAGCAGGGAACTTCCCAGCCGAATGCCTCATAAAGGAGGTTGTACTTAGGTGCGGAGGAAAGATACTCATTTCCTCTTACAACGTGAGTGATGCCCATAAGATGGTCGTCAACAACATTTGCGAAGTTGTAGGTCGGCATACCGTCAGCCTTGATAAGGATCTGGTCATCGAGGTCAGCGTTCGGAACTGTGATATCGCCGTAAAGTTCATCGTGGAAAGTCGTTGTGCCGTCGAGCGGAACTCTCTGTCTGATAACATAAGGCGTACCCGCATCAAGAAGCTTCCGGACTTCATCGGCAGGAAGATCGCGGCAGTGTCTGTCGTAGGTCGGGGTGATGCCCTTTGCGCGCTGTTCCTCGTGAACCTGATCCATTCTTTCCTTTGTGCAGAAGCAGTAGTAAGCCTTGCCCTTTTTGACAAGCTCTTCCGCATACTGCTTGAAGATGCCCATTCTCTCGGACTGAATGTATGGTCCAACAGGGCCGCCGATATCAGGACCTTCGTCCCAGTTAAGTCCGCAGACGCGGAGCGTATCATAGATAACGTCGGTCGCACCCTCAACATATCTGCCCTGATCGGTATCCTCGATACGAAGAATGAACTTTCCGTTGTATTTCTTTGCGATAAGGTAAGTGTAGAGTGCCGTTCTGAGGTTGCCTATATGCATAAAGCCCGTAGGACTCGGGGCAAATCTCGTTCTTACATTTTCTGTATTCATTTTGCCAAATTCCTTTCTGAAATTTCAAAAATCAAATTCCGAAAAATCCGGAAACTGTATTCACATCATTTTTTATCTGAGCTTTAAGCTCGGCTATGCCGCCAAATTTCCTCTCGGGGCGAATGAATCCCACAAGCGAGAGCCGAACATTTTCGCCGTACAGATCGCCGTCAAAGCCGATTATGTACGTTTCGGCGAGAACGTCCTTGCTGTCGGAAACGGTAGGCTTCACCCCGACATTCGTTATGCCGAAATAAGACTTTCCGCCGACCTCTGCTTTCGATGCGTAAACGCCGAACTTCGGCATTATCCTCTCCGCTCCGAGCCGCTGATTTATTGTCGGAAAATCCATCGTCCGTCCGATGTGATTTCCGCTTATAACGGGCAGCGTGAAGAAATAATCATACCCAAGCAGTGTGTTCGCCTCGGATATCTCCCCTGCCGAAATAAGCTCACGGATATGCGTTGAGGAGATTTTTCTGCCGTTTTCTTCGCTGACTGGCGGAACGGTTATCACCGTGATACCGCACTCTTCGCCGAGCTTTTTCAGAATTTTCGCATTGCCCGAAGCACCCTTTCCAAAATGAAAATCGACGCCGCAGACAACATACTTCGCGCGCATTTTTTCGTGCAGGACTTCCTTTACAAAGCGTTCGGCGGTGTATTCCCTGAAGCTCGCAAAATCGGGCGAGTAAACATATTCCGCCCCGAGCTGTCCGAGCATTGAAAGCTTGTCCTCACGCCCGAGGATACAGCCGAGCGCACCGCCTTTTGAAGTCACCGTTGCGGTATTGAACGTGAACACCGCCGCGGAAATATCCTTGTTTTCACGGGCGATCTCTGCCGCTTTCCCTATCACGGCTCTGTGACCGAGATGCACTCCGTCAAAAAGTCCTGCCGCGACCGCGGTATAACTGTTCGGAACGGTATCTGTGCCTATAAGTTCAATCGTAAAATCACCCTCAGAAATTCTTGTAGACCGTAAATTCCATTGTTTCTGCGTTCGCAATGCCAAGTCCGATAAAGCCGCCGTCCGCACCGAAAACGCGGTGTATGCCGCCGCATTTTATACAGCCGCCCATAAGCTCTATCTTCAGCTTTACGCCGTTTCGGTAAAGCTTTTCTCTGTGTTCGTCAAGCTTCACGGACGGATAGTCGGCAAAGACTTTATCTATCGGGAGAAGATATTTCCCGGCAGAATTTCCGCTGTCTGCATTCGCCTGCAATTCTTCAAGGCTCACGCAGTCGGAAAGCGAAAATCCGCAGGCAGCCGTTCGCACAAGGCTCGTCATAACTGCGCCGCAGCCAAGCTTATCACCGATATCATTTATAACAGTGCGGATATAAGTACCTCTTGAACAGGAAATTTCAAGCATTCCCTCGTGAGAAGCTTCGTCAAAGTCCGTCAGCACAAGCTTGTATATCGTGACGGGACGAGCCTCACGCTCGACCTCTATTCCCTTTCGGGCGAGGTCGTAGAGCCGCTTTCCGTTCACTGTCACCGCCGAATACATCGGCGGTATCTGCATAATGTCCCCTCGGAAATCACCGAGCGAAGCCTCAAGCTTTTCAGCCGTCACTTTTTCAGCACCGTCAACCTCGGTCATTTTTCCCGAGCTGTCCTGCGTATCGGAAACGAAGCCGAGCCTGAAACCTGCTCGGTAGGTCTTGTCATGGTCGGGGATAATATCACAGGCTTTTGTTGCCTTGCCGACAAAAACGGGAAGTACTCCCGTTGCCATCGGGTCGAGCGTTCCTGCGTGTCCAAGTCTGCGCAGCCGCAGAATACCCCTCATTTTTGCAATAACATCAAACGAGGTGAAGCCCTGCGGCTTGTTCACGCAGATTATTCCGTTCAAATTGTCGTTTACTCCGCCGATCATTTATTTGCACCCATTTCCGCAAGAGCCTTTCCGACTGCCTCGACTATCTTAGTCTTTGCATCATCAATGCTTGTTTCAAATGAACAGCCTGCCGCCTTTATGTGACCGCCGCCGCCGAACTGAGCGCATATCGCCGAAACGTCAATATCACCTGTCGAACGAAGCGAAGCTTTTATCTTATGCTCCTCTTTCTGACGGATAAAAACGCCGACTTCTATTGTTTCAAGGACAGTCGTAATGCCTGCGATGCCCTCGAATTCCTCGGCAGGAAGTCCCGTTCTCTTTATATCATCGAGCGAAACGGATGCGACCGAGCAGCGTTCATCGAAATAGTATTCCATACTGCCGAGAACGTGCTGTTCAACGGCGATTCTCGCTCTGCTCTTCTGGTCGAACATTCTGCGGTTGATCTTTCCTGCACTGATGTCAAATTTCATCAGTTCAGCCGCCGCTGCATGTGTTTCGGAGGTGCAGGAATCGAACTTGAAGCAGCCCGTATCGGTCGCAATGCCCGTGTAAAGGCACTTTGCGATCTTAGCGTCACATTCGGTGAGGTTCCGGCTGCTCAAAAGCTTGAAAATGACCTGACAAGCCGCCGCTGCATGCGGTTCAACGAGCAGTCTTTTCGCATAACCTGTGTTCGAGATATGATGGTCTATGCAAAGCTCAACTTTGTCGGCATAATGCTCCAGATTTTTACCGAGGAGCTTAGGGTCGGCAACATCGACCGCAACAACGGTCTTTACTTCAAAATCCTGCGGCTCATAACCCTCATACATAAAGTCATAGCGCTTCGGCAGTTCATCGGAGCAATATACATTTGCTTTCTTGCCCATTTTGCGGAGAATAGCGCAAAGTCCGAAGCCTGAACCTATCGTGTCGCCGTCGGGACTTGCATGGGTAAGGATATGATAACAGTCGTTTTCGCGGAGAAATTCCGCTGCTTCTTCAAAATTTATCTGCAAAACATCACAACCTTTTTATTCGGTTTCGTTATCTGTTTCTTCTGTATCGTTATCTTCGGCAGGAAGGATATCGTGAAGCATCTGTGAGATCTCTGCCGAATGTTCGATAGAATTATCGGGGATAAAATGCAGTTCGGGGCATCTTCTGATATGGAGCTTGTTGGTTATCTCACGGCGGAGCATACCCGAAGCATTCTGAAGTCCCTTTACGGCATTTTCAGCATCTTCCATTCCATTGAAGCTGGAGATAAAGACTTTGCAGTGCGAACTGTCGCCCGAAAGCTCAACTCTGACAACGGAAGTCGCCATCGTATTTACTCTTGGGTCTTTTACACGCTCTCTTATAAGGCCCGCGATCTCACGCATTATATCTTCGGAAAGGCGCATATTTTTAAAATTAGGCATATAAACTCCTTTTTTATCTATTGTGGAAAACGCCGACCGAAAAACTATCGGTCAGCTTTTCCTGAAGCATTACTTATTCTGCCTTGGTTTCTTCCATCATATACGCTTCAAAAATATCTCCGACCTTGACATCGTTGAACTTTTCAAGCGTGATACCGCACTCGTAACCCTCGGCAACTTCCTTAACATCGTCCTTGAAACGCTTGAGTGAGGACATCTTGTCGTCCGCAATGATGATACCGTCACGGACAACTCTGATCTCGGCATTTCTTGTGATCTTGCCGTTGAGAACATAAGAACCCGAAACTGTACCAACACCTGTGATCTTATAAACCTGACGAACTTCAACACGTCCGAGGCTCACTTCGTGGAACTTAGGCGCAAGCATACCCTTCATAGCGGTCTGGATCTCTTCGATCGCATCATAGATGATTCTGTAAAGGCGGATATCAACACCGTCACGCTTTGCATTTTCTTCTGCAACAGGGTCTGGACGAACGTTGAAGCCGACGATGATAGCGTTCGATGCGTCTGCGAGCATAACATCGCTCTCGGAAACAGCACCTACGCCGCCGTGGATAACCTTAACTCTGACTTCATCGTTGGAGAGCTTTTCAAGCGACTGACGAACAGCTTCGACAGAACCCTGAACGTCTGCCTTGACGATGATAGGAAGTTCCTTGATCTCGCCCTGCTCGATCTGGCTGAAGAGGTTGTCGAGTGTTACCTTCTGATACTGCTTGAACTGCTCCTGCTTAGCTTCGTGCTTACGCTGTTCAACGAGTTCTCTTGCAAGACGTTCATCTTCAACGGCGTTGAATGTGTCACCTGCGGACGGAACTTCTGCAAGACCCGTGATCTCAACAGGACAGGACGGACCTGCTTCGCTTACAACTTCGCCCTTGTCGTTGGTCATAACTCTGACTCTGCCGACAGCCGTACCTGCGATAATGATATCGCCCGTGTGGAGAGTACCGTTCTGAACGAGGAGAGTTGCGATAGGACCTCTGCCCTTGTCAAGACGTGCTTCGATAACAGCACCCTTTGCAAGTCTGTTCGGGTTAGCCTTGTACTCTGCAACTTCAGCAACGAGAAGAACGTTCTCGAGGAGTTCGTCAATGCCCATACCCGTCTTAGCGGAAATAGGAACGCAGATAACATCGCCGCCCCATTCCTCGACAACGAGGTTGTGTTCGGTGAGCTGCTGCTTGATATTTTCAGGGTTTGCACCCGGCTTATCCATCTTGTTGATAGCAACGATTATCGGGATATTCGCTGCCTTTGCGTGGTTGATAGCTTCAACAGTCTGCGGCATGATACCATCATCTGCGGCAACAACGAGGATAGCGATATCGGTTACGGATGCACCTCTCGCTCTCATGGAAGTGAAAGCTTCATGTCCCGGAGTATCGAGGAAAGTGATGTCCTTGCCGTTGTAATTAACTCTGTAAGCACCGATATGCTGCGTGATGCCGCCTGCTTCGGTAGCTGTAACGTGAGCGTTTCTGATATGGTCGAGGAGTGAGGTTTTACCGTGGTCAACGTGGCCCATTACAACAACGACAGGTGCTCTCTCAACGCCCTCGCCGTCATCATCGGAATCATCGATAAGACGTTCTTCGATAGTAACGATAACTTCCTTTTCTACCTTTGCGCCGAGTTCTTCTGCAACGAGCGAAGCTGTATCGAAGTCAATTACCTGATTGATTGTACACATTTCGCCAAGACCCATGAGCTTCTTGATAACTTCGGTAGCTGTTACTTTAAGTCTTGAAGCGAGTTCGGAAACGACGATCTCATCAGGAATAAGAACTTTGAGCTGCTGCTTTCTTGCTCTTTCGAGTTCAAGTCTGCGGAGCTTATCAGCCTCGGATTCGTGCTTGTTGGAATACTGCTGCTGTTTTCTCTGCTGGGACTTCTGTGTGAGCTTCTGCTTCTTGGAGAAATTGTCCTTGTGTCTGCCGTTCTGAACGGGAGCGATGTTCTCGTACTTTTCGTTGTACTTGTCGATCTCGACATAAGAACCTCTTGTATCGACCTTGTGGAGCTTCTGATCCACTGTATTGCTTGAAGCGTCAGCGAACTTTATATCGAGCTTGGTCTTGTTCTGATTCTGATCCTTATTCTGCTGAGGTTTCTGCTCGTTCTTCCTGTTCTTGTTCTGCTCGTTGTTTTTGAGAGCCTGCTGTGCGTTGAAGCGGTCAGCCTTGTTCTTCTGCTCGTTCTTGTTGTTCTGAACGGCAGGCTTAGCTTCCTGCTTGACTTCCTGCTTCTGTGCAGGCTTGGGAGCTTCCTGCTTTGGCTGCGGCTTAGGCTGTTCCTGCTTCGGCTGCGGCTTTGGTGCTTCCGCCTTTACGGGTTCTGACTTGACAGCTTCCTGTCTGATCTCTGCCTTGGGAGCTTCCTTTTTAACGGGCTTCTTAGCTTCCTGCTTGGGCTGTTCAGCCTTTGGAGCATCTTTCTTTGCCGGCTTCTTTTCCTGCTTTGGCTCTTCTTTCTTAACAGGCTTAGGTTCGTTTCTCTTTGCAAAGTAGCCGTCAAAGCTTTCCACCTGATTATTCTGTGTGTAATTTTCGAGAATGATATTGAGCTGGTCAGCGGTAAGGCTTGCGGCTGCTTTTTTTACCTCTCCGAATTTATTTTCAACGAAATCGATAAGTTCCTGATTGGAAATACCGAGATCCTTTGCAACATCACTTAATTTCTGTTTGGACTGCGATTTTGCGTTACTCATAGGCTGTATTACCTCCGTTAATTCTTTGTTATGGTATCCTCGCCGATAAGACTTTCAGCCTTTTGGGCGAACCCCTTGTCGCAAACTGCGATAACACCGACTTTTTTCCCTATTCCGTGAAAAAAATCATCTATTGTAAGGTTTGTTTTAACTGTTTTGACGCCGTATTTATCGGAAAAGAAGCGGACTTCCTTTTCCGTCTTGGGCGAAATGTCCGAAGCGAGAACTATCAGCTCCGCTTTGCCCTTTTCGGCAGATTCTTTGGACATATCGAACCCGAGTGCCATTCTCCCCGATCTTCTGCACATCGAAAGGAGTCCGAAAAGCTTGTTATTCATTTTCCGAAAGCTCCCTTTCCATATTTGCATATACCTCTTCATCGATGCGGCAGGAGAAAGACTTTTCGAGCTTTCTTGCTTTCTTCGCTTTTTCAAGGCACTCGCAGGAGCGGCAGATATAAGCGCCTCTGCCCGATTTTTTACCCGTTGTGTCAAGGCTTATCTCACCCTCGGGCGATTTTACGATGCGGATAAGCTCTTTTTTGGGCTTCATCTCACCGCAGCCGATGCACATTCTCATGGGTATCTTTTTTACAGCAGGCATATTCTACCTCCGTTTTATCATTCTGTGGAAACTTCTGGCTTTATGTCGATCTTATAATCGGTAAGACGGGCAGCAAGCTTTGCATTCTGACCCTTGTTGCCGATAGCAAGTGAAAGCTGATTGTTCGGCACGATAACTGTGCACTTCTTCTCCTCGCCCTCTTCCTTGGTAACGCTGATGACCTCAGCGGGAGCAAGTGCGTGAGCAACGAATACCGTAATATCCTCGTCATAAACGATGATGTCGATCTTTTCGCCGCCGAGTTCTTCAACGACCTTTTCGATTCTGGAGTGCTTAGGTCCGATGCATGCACCTACAGGGTCAACGTTAGGATCGGTCGAAGCAACTGCGATCTTGGTTCTTGAACCTGCTTCTCTTGCGATGGACTTTATCTCAACGATGCCGTCATAAATTTCGGGGATCTCAAGCTCGAAAAGACGCTTTACAAGGTCGGGATGACGGCGTGAGATCTTAACGGCAGGACGTCTGTCGGGGTTGATGATCTCGCATACATATACCTTGACGATCTGACCCTCTTTGAGAACTTCACCGGGTATCTGCTCCTTTTTGAGCATATAAACTTCATGGCCGTCAATTGTAAGTGTGATGTTGCCCGTTGCAGGCTCGATCTTCTGAACGGTAGCGGAAACAGCTTCGTGTACCTTATCCTTGAACTGTCCCATGATCTTGTCACGCTCGAATTCCTTCATATCGTGACGGATAGACTGCTTTGCATACTGAGCTGCGATTCTGCCGAACTTTGAGGGAGAAAGCTTGAAAGGAACTCTCTCGCCGAGCTGTGCGTTCTTGTCGCAGACTGCTCTTGCCTCGTCGATATTGATCTCATTGAGGTCGATAGGCTCATCGTCAACAACGGTTCTGAGAACGCAGACATCGAATATCTGACGCTCGGGGTCGATGTTTACAACGAAGTCGTCACAATATTCATATTCTTTTCTTACGGCTTTAAGTATTGCCTGGCTGATCTTCTCTGCAAGAACGTCAACGGAGATGTTGTTTTCCTGTGCAAGCAGATCAAGTGCTTCAAAAAAATCCTTGATAAACTGCTGTTCCTTGTTGATCTCAGGTGCTTTTTTGGTTTTTCTCATTTTTCCTGATTCCTCCTAAATTTATATAAAGGTTTATTCTTCAAAATCATCTCCGAAGAGATCTTCGTCATCGGCAAGCTTTACGAAAGCGGTGTCGGAAAGCTTGATAACTTCTTCCTTGCCGTCCCTTGCAACGGTAACAGTGTCCTTGTCATACGCTTTGAGTGCTGCGATGATCTCCTTTTCGCCGTTCTCATTTTCACGGATAAAGCGAATTCTTATCGGACATTCGAGGAACTTTTGGAAATGCTCCTCCTTTTTGAGCGCACGTCCGATCCCCGGCGAACCTACCTCGAGGATATAACTCTGTTCGATAGGGTCTTGCTCATCGAGCAGTTTTGACAGCGGACGCGTAACGTTCTCGCAGTCCTCCATACTCGCAAGGTCGTCCTTTCCGTCAATGAAAACACGTAGGTACCAGTAAGCACCCTCCTTTTCAAAGACGATGTCCCAGAGCGAAAGTCCCAGCTCGTCAATGATAGGCATTACCATATCATGAACTTTGGCAATAGTATTTCCGCCCTTTCCGCTTTTAGCGTTTTTTCCTGACATTTCATCAATCCCTTCATAGATCAAAAAGTTTACTATAAAAACAAAAGGTCGGAAGCTTTCCGACCTTTCTTTATAATGTTACATATATTATAACACATTTAAAGCCGTAATGCAAGCCTTTTTGCAAATTTTATAATAATTTCGTCCTATATTATTGCACAATTTACAATTTTGAAACAAGATCAGTACATAACAAAGCGCCGCACATTGAAGTGCGGCGCTTAAATAAGCGTGTTTAGTTTCTCTCTCAGAATGCGGAGAGGAAGAACATAAGAGCCTTCTTCACAGTACCCTCAACATGGAGAGAACCCTCTGCGAGAGCCTGGTAAACGTCAAGCTTTCCGTCAAGGATCTTGTCGAAAGCGTCAGCGTCAACTCTTACATATACATCGTAATCGTCATATCTGTAAGGCTCAACAGCAGGCTTTCCGGCTTCGCTGAGATAAACATAGAATACACCCTCGGCAGAGCCGTTGAGTTCAAAGTTTACAGCGATAGGATACTTAACGAGAGCTGTCTTGATAGTCGAGAACTTCTTCTGTGCCTTTGCAACAGCAGCCTGATAAGGCGATAACTTTGCAGCCTTTGGTGCTCTCGGAGCTCTTGTCTTAGGAGCCTTTTCAGCAGTCTTTGCGGCAGGCTTTTCAGCCTTTGCTGTCTTTGCAGCTGTCTTCTTTGCAGGTGCTTTCTTTTCAGCAGGCTTCTTCTCTGCGACTTTCTTTTCAGCCTTCTTCTCAGCAGGCTTCTTTTCTTCTGTATTCTTAGGAGCAGGAGCGGCAGCCTTTGCTTCAGCAGGCTTTACCTCTGCCTTTACTTCAACGGGCTTTGCCTCTGCAGCGGTCTTTGCTGCTTCGGTCTTGGTAGTTTCAACAGTCTTTGCAGTATCGGTCTTCTTAACTTCGGAAGCGGTCTTCTTATCATTGATTGCCATAATGATTCCTCCATACAATTTCTGATACAGGCGTTTTTTCAGCCGTATAAAAACTTTAAAACTTAAAAAATTGCTTGAACTGTGTTCCCTGCTTTGCATACAGCATTCTCAGGAACTTTAACTGTGATAATTATATATCTTTTTTTGGGAAAAGTCAATATTTTATGAAAATTATCTAAAAAAAGCCTAAAAATTTGGTAAATCATATTCTTTGATTATAGCAATATGACAGCAAAATGTATTCAGCACGCCGTTTTATCAGCCTTTAAGCCCTCTTGACTGCCTGTCCATATCCTCGACAACGATGTCATATATCTCGCCGAGCGTTGCGCAGTATTCAAGAACTTTCCACGGCTCGTTGGTGTGGTAGTGGATCTTTATAAGCTCCTCATCTCCGACCGCAAGCAGACTGTCGCCGATGAAATTTTCACGGAAGTATTCGTCGATCTTATCTTCGTCAAGGTCTGTGCCATCGATAAGAAGCTGTGTATCATAGCGGTATTCTATCATTTTATATAGTATCCTCTCAATCCTTTACGCCGTTGACAAGCTCATCAAGCATCTTCGGGAGTTCGGTATCCATATTCGCATCGCTGAACTGGCATGTTCCGACAGCCTTGTGTCCGCCGCCGCCGTATTTGAGCATAAGGTGACCAACGTCAACATTCGATGTTCTGTTAAGTATAGAGTAGCCGACAGCCGCGCTGCAGCCTGCGCCGCCCTTGCCGTTTACTATCCAAGCGGAGATATTCTGCTCGGGATAAAGGCTGTAGATAAGAAAACGGTTGCCCGAATAGATAGGGTCAACGCCGCGGAGATCGGAGATAATAACATCCTTTTCAACGCGTGTGTGAGCCTTTACCATTTCGATAAATTTCTCGGTCTGCTCGTTGTAAACTTCAATACGTTCCTTAACATCGGGAAGAGCAAGGATCTCCTCCGTATTCATCGTGCGGCAGCAGTCGATGAGCTTTTCCATGAGCTGATAGTTTGAAATGGTGAAGTTTCTCCATCTTCCAAGACCTGTTCTCGGATCCATAAGGAAACCGATAAGTATCCAGCCCTCGGGGTGAAGAATTTCTTCCTTTGTAAGATGACCGCTGTCAACCTTGTCAACAGCTTCCATCATTTCATCATAGTGCGAGAAGCGTTCCTCGCCGCCGTAATAGTCGTATATGATACGGGCGCAGGATGGTGTAAGTCTGCTTTCGCCGACGAATTTTCCCTCAAGCTGATTTCTCTCAAATTCGCTGGAGTGGTGGTCGAACCAAAGTCCGCAGCCCTCAACGAAAGGAACGTTTGCAAGGCAGTCGTCCTTTGTGATCTCAACAAGTCCGTCCTGAAGATCCTTCGGGTGAACGAACTTCCAGCAATCGATAACGCCTACATCTTTGAGCAATGCTCCGCATGCAAGGCCGTCAAAATCCGAGCGTGTAACTAATCTCATATATTCAACTCTCCTTAAAAATAATCAAAAGCCAAAAATTTTACATAGTATTTCTATAATAAAAATATTATATTACATCTCTGCTCTTTTTTCAAGATTTTACAATAAATTTGTTAAAAGATTGTGCAAAAAAGCAATAAACAAGCTTATTTTTCGTCAAGTTCAGCAACCATAGTTTTTTTCCGATTAACTATTTTCACGAAGAAGTGCTTCGCCCCATACTTCGATAAGCCTTTGGAGCGAAAAAGCCGCATTTGCAGGACTTGTCGAGGGCATAACGCTTGCCATACCGAAAAGCGAACTGTCCTGATACTTCCGGAAGAATCTCTCTGCCGTTTTCCCGTTCAGAATTATCCGTGCGACCTGCGAATTTACGATGATCCCGTTCAAATTTGCAGGAACAACATTCTTTATGCTGCTGTCGCTTGAACCGATTATATCACAGCTGTATATAACATCATAAAGCGCAATATCATGCCGTTCAAGCAGAGCCTTTTTCTGTAAAATATCAGTCGGAATATCTTCGCCGTAAACAGCGGCAAGCATTTTCCAGAATCGGTTCTGCGGATGACCGTAGAAAAAGCCGTCCTCCCTTGACTTCACGGACGGAAAGCTGCCGAGAATGAGCAGCTTTGAGCTTTCGCTGTAAAAAGGCGGAAAGCTGTGAATAATGTTGGTGTATTCGTTATTTTTCATCGTTCTGACCTGCTCCTGTATTCACTCGGCGAACAGCCTGCTATCCGCCTGAACCGGCGGTTGAAATTTGAGATATTGCGAAAGCCGCAGTCATAAGCTATGTCAAGAACATTTTCGTCCGAGCCGAGCAGCTTTTGGCAGGCTTTTTCTATGCGGAAATGCAAAACATATTCGACCGCACTGAGTCCGACGTGCTTTCGGAAACGATCCATAAAATAGCTTTCGCTCAGATGCACCGACTCCGCAAGCTGCGCCACCGTTATCCTCTCGGAGAAATGCTCCGCAACATATTCCAGCGCAGGGCGGATAATATCAGCAGGATCGCCGATACCGGGTGTGGTTTCCGCTTCTTCCCCGAGCAGCCAGAAAAGGCGTATCAGCTCGCTCCGCATAAGCATATCGAGCTGCGGTCTATCCCCTCTTGCGCAGGCGAAAATGTTTTCCGTCATCATTTCGATCTCGCTGTAATAACAGTGTTCCGAGGTTATGCGCGTCGGTATCTTCATCGTGCCGTTCACGAGCGGCTTTATGCACTCGGAAATATACCTGTCCTGCCCCGAGCCGCCGAAAATCTCACAGCTGAAAACAAGCGTATCATATTTCTGACTGACATTCGGACAGGGATATATCGAGTGAAGAACGTTCGGCTGAGTGATGATGATATCCCCTGCCCGTGAAGTAAATTTTTCCTCGCCGCAGATGAATTCGGCAGAACCCTCACGGATAAAATTCAGCTCGAATTCGCTGTGCCAATGCATCGGAACGCAGCCGAACCAGTTCGGTATTGCACACTCATAGTAGCTGAACGGCTTCTGCTCTGAGGAATGTATTCGGTTTTCCTTTGGATAAGCTTTTTCCATTGATCCTTCCCGTCACAATAGTAATATAGTATCAAAAAACTTTGTTTTTTTAATAATTCGCAGCTTTTATCAATAGTATTATATCATACCGTCAAATTAATTACAATAGTCCTGCACGGAAAAACTTCTCCCCGATCGCTTGACAAACCGACCGCATTATGCTATACTTAAACCAAGAAACAAGGAATCTTGTTTAATAGGGGTTACGAAGCCGTCTAAAATCGTTTTAATTGAATATAAAAGTCAAGCCCTTCGATCAAAATTCGGAGGGCTTGTTTTTATGTCATTTTACTCAAACATCATCCGAACAAATTTCTCCGTGTATTCGCTCCAGAAAGTCATATCGTGCGCACCTTTGCTTTCGAGATAAACGTGCGGCGCGCCGATGCTTTCAAGGTAATTGTGAAAAGCCCTGTTGTTTTCGAGCAGGAAATCCTCCGTTCCGCAGCTCATAAATATTTCGGGAAGTCTGCCGCTTTCGTTAAGCTTCTTCGCCAAAACTTCGGGATTGCTGTCGCGTTCTTCCACTGTTTCAAGTTCGCCGAAGCACTCGCGGTAATAGTCATAGTTTGCGACACCGTTGCTTTCGCCGGGCTTCAAACGCGCAATTTCATGTACTATAAGTGCCGAGGACATAGCCGCAGCTTTTCCGAAATGTTCGGGATAGGCCAGCGCGGTATGAAGTGCGCCAAAACCGCCCATTGAAAGACCCATTATATAAGTTTCATCGGCACTCATCGCAAGTCCGAATGTTCGGCGGATATACTTCAAAAGCTCGTCCCCGACAAACGTGCAATATTTATGCCCCGTTGAAAGTCCGTCCAGCCAAAAGCTATTCTCCCCGTTCGGCACAACGACTGCGAAGTTGTATTTTTCCGCAAGTTCTTCGGGTATCCAGTTGTGCGCTTCTTCAGTGTAGCCGTGAAGCAGGAAAAGCGTCCTCATTTTTGCACCGTTTTTGCTCGGCCCGTCATTCGGGATAAACATTTCAAAGCTTACTTTTCTTCTGAGTGAATCCGAAAAAAATTTTGCTGTTATATTTGCCATAATTTTTGCCCTTTCTTTTACTGTTTCAAATAATATATGGTTTTTGAGCGTTAAGACAGATGTATTCCTTTAATTATAGCACATCGGCAGAGTTTTGGCTATCAAAATTTTTATTTTCTACTAAAATCGATCTAACTTTAAAAAAATTTATATGATAGATTTACAATATAAGTGCAACACCCGAAAAAAACAATGACACATAAAGCAACTCGTGTTATAATGGGAGTAACTACACAACCACAAACAGGAGGAGCAATATGTGTCATTACACTCATTTTAGCACAGAAGAACGGGAGTTGTCAAGAGTTTTGAAAGCCCAAGGACTGCGACGAAGATATGATAAAGAACGCCATTGAGCTTTTCAGCAAAGAAAACCTCGCAGGCTAAGGATTTCAGAAAAACGCTTTATTCGGTTTTCCGGCCTTTACAATAAAACCACCGCAGACGGAAATTGCACCCGTCTGCGGTGGTTTTTTGCGAAAATATAGTTTTTACAAATGGTTTTTAGTTTAATATCTCATTTATACGTCTGTTCACGATGCCGCTCAAAAGGTCAAGGCGTTCGCTGTCAACCGAAATTTTCGGGTGCTGACAAAATCTGAAGCCTTTAAGATCATTTAGTTCCTGCCTTATCTCATCGGTAAGAAGTCCCCTTGCTGTGGCAATGAAATCTGACCCAACAGACGGCTTTATCTTTTTCAGATACCAGTCAACATTTTTCAGCTGATCGTTATCAAGGTCAAAGCAAAGCGAGCGGTTATTGTCGAACACAGGAGCAATTTTTTTGACCTCCATAGTTTCATTATCGAACATAACCCCGAAATTCCCCAAATGTCTGTCAATATTCAGTATGACCGCATCAAAAATACACATTCTTCGGAAAGCGTCCTCGCTCCCGATCGATCTGAAATATTCAAGAAGCGCGGCGATGCTTTTTCTGCCGCCGACAACACGTCCCGCTTTTGCAAATCCGTATTTTTCATCGGTGAAAAGGCGGCATTTGCTTATCAGTTTACCGTGCAGAAAGCACATATCGTACTTCACATATTCACGGCAGATGATCTCAGCCAATTGTGAGGAAAGAAATTCCGACAGAGGTTCAAGTTCAAACTGCGCGCTTCCGCTCTTGCAAAGATATATGCCGTCAGCTTCTCTGACCCAACACTTGGCATAAGAACCGTCTGTGCCGAATTCGGGCGAGGTCGCCGAAAGATCTGTATCGCTCATTGCGCCGTCAAATGCAGCATTTGCAATTACCTCGTCAAATTCATTGCTGTAAAGTGAAACATCTGCCCATTCAAGATCGCTGTTTTCGTCCTTTACCCAGAATGTATCATTGAGCGAAACGGCGTGTGTGACCTTTATGAAGCCGTCAATATCTGCACAGCCGTATCTTTCAAGAAGCTGCTCAATATGCTTTCGGTGCTTTGGTGCTTTTCGTCTGTCAAGGAAGCTGAAAAGATCGGAATACCCCAGCGGTCTGATATCCGTGAACCATTCAAGCTCGTCAAGCCGAACTTCATCATATTCATCGCGCTCACAGTTGAACAAAAGCCACGGAACGTCTTTATTCATAAGGTAATACGCCATTTTCACACTTCCTTTCGCTTTTTTCTTTTATTATAACAGCTTTATCTTCCGCTGTCAAATCAATATCCCCCACTTTTTCAGCTGTTTTAACAGATAAATTTATACTAAACACCATTTAAAATTCAGAAAAAATCAAGCCGACAATCTTGCAGCTGTTGAAAACAGCTTGATGTTGAAAACAGCTTGATGTTGAAAACAGGTTTATATTGGATTTCGGAGTAGATTTTTTCCTGTATTTTATTGGTGTTCAGTATTATTCTGCATTTCAGCCAACTCGCCGCTATCTTTGCCGATAGATTTTATAAGTTTTGACAACAGGCTTTTCGGCAACAAATTACCGTTCTTATTTAGCTGTCATTTTGTACATTTAGTTATAATAGAATCCATCAAAATTTGTGCATCAATTATATTTTTGTACAAAATAAATCGTTCACGACATAATTTGACCGCACGAGAAAATTTTCCTATAATAAAAGCATAAACTTACCGTTCCGATATAATTTGATAGAGAAAGGGAAATAAATATGGCAAACGAAAGATATGAACTGAATAAAAACCTCGCGCAGATGCTCAAGGGCGGCGTTATTATGGACGTTACAACTCCCGAGCAGGCTAAGATCGCAGAAGCAGCAGGTGCTTGCGCTGTAATGGCACTCGAAAGAATTCCTGCCGATATCAGAGCGGCAGGCGGCGTTTCAAGAATGAGCGACCCTAAGATGATAAAGGGGATCCAGAACGCAGTTTCCATTCCTGTTATGGCAAAGTGCCGCATCGGTCATTTCGCAGAGGCGCAGATATTGCAGGCGATCGAGATCGACTACATCGATGAATCGGAAGTTCTCTCCCCCGCCGATGACAAGTATCACATCAACAAGCGTGAATTCGATGTTCCGTTCGTTTGCGGAGCCAAAGACCTCGGCGAAGCTCTCCGCCGTATCAACGAGGGTGCATCTATGATAAGGACCAAGGGCGAACCCGGCACGGGCGATGTTGTTCAGGCTGTTCGTCACATGAGAATGATGCAGAGTGAGATCCGCAAGCTCACTTCAATGTCCAAGGACGAGCTTTTTGAAGCCGCAAAGGAGCTTCGCGTACCTTTTGACCTTGTTGAATATGTTGCTGAAAACGGCAAGCTCCCCGTTGTAAACTTTGCAGCAGGCGGCGTTGCAACTCCTGCCGATGCGGCACTTATGATGCAGCTTGGCGCAGAAGGCGTTTTCGTAGGTTCGGGCATCTTCAAGTCGGGCAATCCCGAAAAGCGCGCAGCTTCGATAGTTAAGGCAGTTACGAACTTCAATGACGCCAAGCTTCTTGCAGAGCTTTCCGAAGATCTCGGCGAAGCAATGGTCGGCATCAACGAGCAGGAGATCGCACTCCTTATGGCAGAAAGAGGCAAGTAATGAGCAAACCAATCATCGGTGTGCTTGCGCTTCAGGGTGCATTTATCGAACATGAAAAAAAGCTTTCGCAGCTTGGAGCGGAAAGCTTTGAGATACGCCAGCTGCCCGACATTGACCGCAGCTTTGACGGCTTGGTTATCCCGGGCGGAGAAAGCACAGTACAGAAAAAGCTTCTTCATGAGCTTGGACTTTATGAACCGCTGAAAGAAAAGATACAGAACGGTCTGCCCGTTTTCGGCACTTGCGCAGGAATGATACTCCTCGCCGAAAAGATAGACGGCGGCGAAGAGCCTTGCTTCGGCACGATGCCTTTCACCGTAAAGCGCAATGCTTACGGCAGACAGCTCGGCAGCTTTTTCACGGAGGCTGATTTTGCAGGAAAAAGAGTTCCCATGACCTTTATCCGCGCGCCTTATGCGAGCGATCCGGGAAAGACGGAAGTGCTTTCGACAGTTGACGGCAAGACAGTTGCCGTTCGGTACAACAAGCAGCTTGCGATCGCTTTTCACCCTGAGCTTAATGATGATACCTTTGTACACGAATACTTTTTGAATATGATAAATGAATAACACACTCCCCTTTTTGTCGGTTCGGTATCGACAAAAAGGGGTTTTTTCTTATGCTGTTATACTAAACGCCACAAATAAAGGCAAAAATCGGCGCAAAACCCATATAGACCTGTTTTCAACATCAAGCTGTTTTCAACATCAAGCTGTTTTCAACATCAAGCTGTTTTCAACAGCTACAAGTTTTTGATTGATTTTTTGTACACATTACGATCAGATATATCTATCGTTAGATAATTTTATTTTAAATGCAATTTCTTCGGTTTTACATAGTTCATTAAAAATCTTTTAAATTCGTTTTCGCCATTCGGTATATCCCATTTATTATTTTTACTCTTGAATAAAATCGTGTTTCTACCTATATAAACAATTAGTATTTTCTTTACGGTTGTCAAACATTACAAACAAATATAACTTATTTTATTGATTTTTATTATTGCTTATTAAAAAATTTTAATATATAATAATTATAAAAAAGGAGGATCACATATGGGAAGATATTCATCATTAGCATCAATTGAAGCAATGTTAGATAGAAATTATACATCTTCTGATATTTATGAAGCATTGAATGATTTAGAAGCTATGTATCAAGCAGGTTACATTTCAGAAAAACAGTACAAAAATTTTAAAATTTTATTAAAAGCTAAATTATAATTTAATGTTTGAAAGTCACGTATTGAGGCTTTTGCCATGTTGCAATAAAATTACTACCTTACAGCTCCACCCTTTATTGACATTATTTGGTTTATATGGTATAATTTATTTAAATAAACCGAAATGGAGTTGGTTTTATGAAATTTATTTCAAAAATCATATCAAAAATTCCTACCGCAAATAGTGATTGGGTTAGAATTAGTCTTTCGCTTTTCCTTACTGGAATATCTTTTTTGATAGTTGATTTGATATTTTTAAAAGAAACTAACGATACAAAAATTATGGTTATTTCGTCTTTTTGTATGGCAATTGCTTTATTTTGTTTTCCTTATGGTGACAAAGATAAACTTATTATTTCAATTACAAAATTTACATTTTATTTAATTTATCTCGTTATTACTGTAATAGCAACTATTTTTTGGCTTTCTGATATTTCCCAAAACAACATTAGTACATTATCGTCTATTATTGTTGCTATAATGCTTATTATTTTAATCAATATAACATTAAAACCATTATTTCAAGCAATCGGATCAGTAAGTACAAGAATTAAAGATGTCGCTGAACAAAATAGGGATGGTCATGTATCTACTATATTCAAAGGCATTTTTTCCAATATAAGTATTGTTACAGCTTTTCTCATTTCCATATTGACAATAATTAATACGCTCGTTGACATACTAAAAAATATCGGTGCGATATAAAATTGACCTTTAGTTTACTATTCAATATAAGTGTAAAGTTCGCTTACATAATTACATAGTTTATAAAAGATTTGAGTTTATTTTTAATTGTGGCGCACCATTCGACAATTCACCAAATTTTCATTTAATTGGCACAAATTAAACATGATTATCTTTTATTATGAAATTAATCTTAAATATAGAAAGAGAGGATAACCTTATGAAAAAGAAACCCGATTTTACCTATTTAAATGAAAATGGGAAAAAAGTATGTGGTTCAGCAGCATTCAACCATTTTGTTCATTCTGTTTGTGGTGGAGTTGAAGAATATAATAAACTTATCGGCATGGAAACTTTAAAAAATTTTTACGAACTTATTGAAGATAATATCAACTCAGAAATTGAAGCACAATCTAAACGTAGCAACATTAAAATCGGATAACCTCAAGCCGCTTGTGTATGAAAATATATAAGCGGCTTTTTTATACATAAAAAACAATTTTATCTATCATTTAGTTCTAAAACTGTGTACCTGCTTTATTTGTGAATTGGTCAAATCTCGCTTTCTTCATTCAATCCAAAATGTAGCAACACTTGCTATTTCAGGGTTTTGCCATTCTAAATAGCACCAAGCTGCAATAATGTCACAAAAGAACCTATCTACATCTTTAACTGTCCCCCAACCGTTATCGAATTCGTACTGTTTGTACTTATTTGGGTTTGTCTGAAGCTCATTTAAACCTTCCTTAATGTAAGGTATAACGTCAACACATAATCCATTATTCTCACAGTTTCGTAACCGTCAAATACTACGTGACTGCACACATCTAAAAATCCGTGGTAAGGATTACTTTTATTTTAGCCATATCACTCACCAGCCTCTATAAATGCAAGTGCAATCTCAGAGTTATTGGTTCGCTCATAAAGCGGCTCATCCTGCTCGCCGAGAATGATATCACGATAGTAAAAATCTCTGAGATTATTGTTTGTCTTCACATTAGTAAGACGTATATATCGGTTTTCAGGATTAGTGGTAGTGAATGCAACAAAGCCCTTATCAAGAGTTTCAAGCGGTCTGAGATTATGCGATGTGAAAATCAATTGACCTTTGCCCTTTTCGGAAATGATTCGGAGAATTTCTCCAAGCAAATACTCAAACACGCCAGAATCCAACTCATCAACAGCAACTGTAATTGAAGCTGAATTATACATAACTATCAAAAGCTGTAATATGGATACTATTTTCTTTATTCCTTCAGATTCATATTTCAAGGGTATTTCCTTGCTGTTCTTTCCTGATACAAGCTGTATCCTGCAGCCGGTTTGTCCGTTGGACATAAGCTGTTCGCCTAATTTTTTCACATAAATATTGAGCCCTGGAACAAGCTGTTCAAGCACGATGTTCATTCGTTTGATAACTTTGCATACCGTTTCGTATAATTCACCCTGAATGACCGTAACATCATTGAGGTTTATCGGTATGCTGCCTAATGATGTTTTTCCGTCCTCGGTCAATCTGTATGTCAAAGGCAGCGCATTAAATTGTATCAAACCTGTACTTTTGGTATCAATAACAAACAACTCATAATTTCCGTACCATATCAGACGTTCAAAAAGGCTCAGATATGCAGATTTACCGTCACCATCCGATTCGCTGTCATTCTTCCGTAAAGCGTTAAGCATAGCTTTAGAGAATAGAAACGATGTTGAAGATTCCTGAGCGATTCTTTTTGCAACAAGCAGTGAAGTGGTTATATCCTTATCACTTCCGCAGAGCATCTTAAACTTGGTATTTGGCACAAAAACTGCGTCTGTGTCTGTGTTGGCTATAACAGACATCTGCGCATTTTCGGCATCGTTCTTGTAAGAACAGGAAAGCTTTTCATTGAAAACAGTTGTCTTGTAATGTATATCACCGTTCACATCGTCAATATTTCTGTCCGATTCGTCTATATCCTTGCGAATACTAAGCTGATATATAGCAGTATATTCTGTCTTGTCTGCCTGTACACTGAATGTATATTTGATTGTTGCCGAGTTTGCATCAACATTTATGCAGTCAGAAAAGTAAACAGGAAGCTTTTTACCAGACAAAAGATGCTTCAAAAGAGAAATAGCATCAATCATTGCAGTTTTTCCCGAACCGTTTTGGCCATACAACCCCACAACGCTTGCAGCATAATTTTTACGGGGATTGTCAAAGCGAAGTGTTCCGTGTGCCACGTTCTTGAAATCAGATATCTCTATCTCTTCAATTCGTACAAAATGCTTTTCCATAAAGACAGCCTCCTTTTTGTCATCTCCTTATAGTATATACATCTTCTCAAGATAATCAATATATATTTTAAAAAATGATACAAAATATATCGTTTCATAAAGATATCATCAAATTATGATATAAAGCAATTTCATTCTCACTAAAAATCATCTGTCCTTTTCTTGAATAACGGCTATGTTGCAAAATCAACTATATTAGCATAAAAGTCCACCGCTATTGACATTATTGTCAATATTTGTATTGATTTTTCACACTAAATCTGTTATAGTATAATTAGAGTATATAAGAATATCAGCAAAATAGGAGCGGGACGAATCTGCCTTGTAGTCAAAATGGGTATAATCTATCATTTTTGTTGCATTAAAGCTATATCTTGACGATTATATTACATATTTCGATGCAGAAAGTATAGAAAAAGTATCCAAGGCACAGATATCCAAAACTTGTATGGGTGTTTTAACGATAACAACTTTGTTGATGAACGCAAAAAAACAAATATTAAGTTGACACTTGTTCAGGCAGAACTAGAACAAGATGTGCTTACTACTATGTGAGGATAACTATGAATAAAAATCTTACTAAACTAATTAATAAAAAAACTTATAAGTTATATAATGATAATTACACCAAAGATGAATTCAAAGAAAAAAGGAGAGAATTGATTATATATTTACACGAGTTTTATAGTCAAGAACATAGCATAAAAAGCTTACAAAAAAGACTACATTTTATTAATAACGTAGAAAATCAATATACAGGAATACTTAATTCCATAATTACGGGTTTAATATCAACTTTAATTGTTTATACTTTCATAGATGACAAATTTAATTTCAGGATTATATTTACAGAAATACTTAATGGCTTTTCTCAGGTCATTAATTCAAATGCTAATTTATTTATAATTATATTGTTCCTTTTTATTTTATTGTCATTTTTTATATTGTTATTATTAATTGTATGTTCTCCAATAATAGCACTTCTTGTTACAATGTTTATCGATATGTCAAATAAAAAGGATGATTTTTTTTGACATACGATATAGAGCGAAAACTTATAATAAAATCAATGGGGATAAATAAAATTTCATTCAAACAAAAGATACATAAGGTTAATGCTAAAAGTAAAAAAATCAGATAAACCTTCAATTTAATGCCAATTTTGAATGTTAGGCAAACTGTATCCTACATTAATTACCCTTTAAGCATCATTCATACACAGGTTCTGCCTTTTCTTAAATATAAATTATGACCCAAACAGTACGCATACCATAAAGAATGCGGACTGTTTTATATATCCTCGACCAAGCAATAAAGCTTTTTATATCAAAAACGCAGCATAAAGCGGTATGGAAATAACATCTTCTGTCTTTCCGAAATTCTTCTGTGAAAGCCGAATAGCCAGATTAGGAGAAAACTTCTGTGAGAACACACTGAGACTTCTTGAACGGACGTGTTCTCCCTTTTTGACTTCGACTGCGTAAATCTCGTCGTCTTTTTGGAGAACAAAATCCAGTTCAGCCTGCGAATTGGCTGTTGACCAGTAGTAAAGCGGATAACCTTTGGCTGCGAACTGCTGCGCAACGTAATTTTCCGTAACCGCTCCCATAAAGATATTCGCTTCACCAGAAAGAATAGTATTGACCGACATCTTAGACTTGTTTACAAGCAGACCGACATCGGACATATACACTTTGAAAGCGGTCTGGTCCGCATAAACGGCCAGAGGATGCATTCCCTGGTCGATTCGCTGACATTCAAGTATGACACCTGCCTGTTTGAGCCAGTCAAGAGATGCTCCGAATATAGATGCCGAGCCGCCTTTCTGGACGACTTTATACTGAAATTTCTTATTGTCCTTGGCAAGCTGTGCGGGAATGGAGTTATAGCAAGCTCTGATTTTCACAGTTTCGGTATTGCTTGCATATTTGGCCATATCAGCAGTATAGTTGTCTATAATACTTGTCTGAACAAGGCTGGCATCTATATATGAATTTGTTTCCACGAATGACTTGACAGCCTCTGGCATTCCTCCAACAATAAGATAATCATAGTACAGAGAAACAGCCTTTTTGTGAAGAGCCTCATTCATAGGTTCAATGCTGTTATAGCAGCGTTTTATTTCATCACAAAGCATATCATTGCCCGTTGCCCACATAAACTCCTCAAAATCGAGAGGAAAAAGCTGAATAATATTCACCTTTCCGACTGGGAACGATGTCTTGTTTCGGTTTATAGCTACTCCAAGCAGGCTTCCTGCCGCCGCGATATGATATTCGGGAGCTTCCTCACAAAAATATTTTAGGGACGTGGCTGCACGTTCACAGGACTGGATTTCATCAAGAATAACAAGAGTATCATTGGGGAGAATACGCTCTCCCGCCTCTGCTTCAAGGCATTTGATGAGACGCTTGGGGTCAATGTCACCATCAAACATTGATGCCGCTGTTTCATTACTTTCAAGGTTTATATATACCACGTTTTTATAGTTTGCTTTACCGAATTCACGAAGAATATATGTCTTTCCGACCTGTCTTGCCCCATTCAGGATAAGAGGCTTTCGGGTCGCGCTGTTCTTCCAGTTGATAAGCTGGCCAGTTACCTTTCTAATCATATAGGCTGTACTCCTTTCGGCTTTTTATTATAACCAGTATATCATCTTTATACTTTTAAGTCAAGAAAAATATTATATTCAATTATTTTTATTGACTTAATTATCGACTGATATTATTATCCATATTCACCCCGAACATCAAAACATTAAAAAAGTGCTTTCCTGCACTCTGCTATAAGCTTGGAAAGCACAAACACTTTTACGGTAACAAACCATATCACGTTAAATCAATATTCTTCGGCAAACATAATCGTTGTGTAGCTTCTGTCCCATTCTGTAATAATATAAATTTTCCCTTGTGAGGTTTGGTATGACGCCAGGATTCTTCCTTCTCCAGTCGCTAAAGCCTCATCATTCATATCTTTATCTTCCTGATGCTCCATATCTGACCAGTCCCTTACACAATATCTGATGAAAGCTCCCATAATCTCTTCCTCGAACAGCGGATTATCGTATAATGCTTCTGAGATGCCATAGGTCAAAACCACTCTTCCCAATTCAAATGTACAGAAAGAATTCATAATAACTGCACCTCCTGATTTCTATTTTGATAAATATAGATTAAGCTAATTTATATGCACTTTGTCTGTGTATCATATATATTGTTAAGTATGCTGTCACAGGTCTTTTTTGTCTTTTGCGTCAAGTGCTGATAGATATCAAGCGTAATTTGTACGCTCTTATGTCCAAGTCTTGTCTGTACATACTTTGGGTCAGCACCATTGTCAAGCAGCATTGTACAGTGAGTATGCCGCAAAGAATGAAAATCAAATTCGGGAAATCCAAGCTGATTATGGATTATCGAGGATGTATGCTGCATAGTTCGAGGCTGAATATATGTACCGTCCTCTCTTTTGCACACAAAATTGATTTTCTTGCCTTTGTCGTTAGTGCTGATGATTCTTGTACCTTTTTCCTCATAATAAAAGGTATATTCGGTATCAAGATAATATATATTTTTATTCGGTGATTATTTCATAACTGATTTCGTGGTACTTATTGTTGACTTCAAGGAGCGAAATATCATAACTTTAGTGCAGGTTCTTATGTTACATTGACTTTTTTCACCCAAAAAGGTGATGACATTTTTTTAAATATGTGATAATATAAAGAAAACTGGCGAATTATGAGGTGATCGGTATTGAATGAATATATAAAACCAGTCGAAGCCTTTAAAAAGCTCGAAGCAGCCAAACTCTTAAAGCAGAATGTCTATATTTACGGAGCAACGGGCTATGGCAAAACCGAGCTTATCAAGCAGTATTTCAAAAAGGATAAATATATATACATTCCATGCAGACAAAACAGCTGTGACCTGTCCGTTATCCCTGATGACTGCGGACGAACCGTTACAGTCGTGATAGACAACGTAAACGCTATTGACAGCGACGAGCTGCGCAGCGAGATAAAGGAACTCTGCAGGAGAAAAAAGCTCTGGGTGATAATACTTGGACGAAGCATGATGCCAAGCTGGCTGTATGACACTGTTGTCACCTGCCACATGCTTATTATTCCCGAAGAAGACCTTGCACTGAACGAGGAAGGTATCGACAAATATATGCGTTCCGAAGGAATAATTCTATCCGAGGAGGAGCTGCGTTTTCAGCGCAAATGCTGTGAGGGAAATCCATTCGGAGTAAAATATACTGCCCAGCAGCTTCTGGCAGGAAATCGGATAGGCAATGAGCTTTTTGAGCAGAACAGTATCATGTTTCAAAGCTATCTGGAACAGAGCGTCATCTCAGAGCTAAGTACAGAGATAGTTGATTTTCTGCTTAAAATAAGTATCGTTGACAGCTTTACCGAGGCACTTGCTTCCATAATTACAGGTAATTCAGCTGTATACAGTCTTATTGAGCGCACAATGGACTCAGGTAATTTTATATATAAAAAGAACGATGTATATACTCTGCGCCTGCAGATGAGAAATGCTCTGCGCAGAAAAGCGGTCAAGGAAATATCGACAAATGACCTGCATAATTATGCAGTTCTTGCAGGTGGATATTATGAGAGCTGCGGCGAGGATAATAAGGCACTTGAGCTGTATGCAAAATACAATGATTCAGACCGAATCCGTGAGCTTTTGATACGTAATTCAAGGAAAAGTCCCGAAACGGGTTATTTCATTGAAATGCGAAAATATTATCTTATGCTACCCGATGAGGACATCAAAAACAATGCTTATTTGATGTCTGCTATGTCTATGCTATATTCCATGATGCTGGATTTTGATAAGAGTGAGTATTGGTACAACGAGCTGAAAGCATATAAGAACAGAACCACAGGCTCAAAACAGCGTGAAGCCATCTGCCTTATAGCATATCTTGATGTTGGTCTGTCGAGCAGAGGAAGCGTTAATATTTTGCAGATTATCAAGGACTGCTATACTCTGCTTACGGAAAAATCACTTTCCGTTCCCGAATTTTCGGTCACAAGCAATCTTCCGTCTTTGATGAACGGCGGTAAGGATTTCTGTGACTGGAGCAAGCACGACAGAGAGATAGCAGCAACAGCGGGAAATATTGTCTGCGCTTTTCTCGGAAAATACGGTAAGGGATTAGTCAATGCAGCGCTTGCGGAAAGCTTTTACGAAAAGGGCGGCGATCCATACGAGATAATCTCCCTTATCTCAAAGGCTAAGCTTGAAGCGGAGGCAGGAGGAAAAACCGAGCTTATTTTTGCTGCCACGGCAACGCTTATCAGGCAGTATATAAGTCACGGCGAAATGGATAATGCAAAGGAACTGCTCAGATCCTTTGAAAAGACTGCACAAAGCGAAAACCTGCACAGACTTTATCCCAATATTGAGGCTATGAGGTGCCGAATGGCATTATACAGCGGAGATATGGACGCCGTGGGACAATGGATGAAGACAGCTCCCGATGAAAGCGGAATGTTTATTGCTCTGGAACGTTATCGGTATCTTACAAAAATACGCTGTTATATAGCTTATGAAAATTACGACAGAGCATATGCTCTTATAGAAACCCTGCGGTATTATGCCCAGCGTTGTGACAGAAAATATATAAATATGGAGCTTGATATTCTGACATCTGTTATTTTATTCAGAAAAGGTGATGAATGGGAAAGCAGATTTATCAAAGCTCTGGAAAAAATATGTGAATACAGATTTATCCCCATTATTTCAGAGGAGGGCGCTGCTGTATATGAGATGCTGGGTCAATGCTCTGACAGCTGCAGCCGAAATAAAAAGATAAACCGTGAATGGTTTGAACGGGTAGTCAGCGAAACGGGCAGAATATCAAGATGCTATCCAATGTATCTGAAAGCAACGGCAAAGGACTTTTCAAAGCTGCAGCCTATGGATATAAGGATACTGACCTGCCTTGCGGATGGTTTATCAATACAGGAAACTGCTGTGCGGCTTAATATGAATTATGAAACCCTGCGTTCGAGGATAAAAGAGGTTTATCGTAAGCTGGGCGCCAAAAACAAGACCGAGGCGGTCATGACTGCCCGAGGTATAAAACTTATATGAAATTATCCGAACACAGCGAACTGTCCAACACTATTAATACTAATCTCTGATGAAAGTGTAGAAAAAATCATCACAAAATCCGTAAATGTCGAATAAGTAACGGATTATGATGTAAAACAGTTTGGTGAAATTGTGGAAAGAGGAACTTTTATGAAATTGGGAAAGAACATTTGGTTGTGTATGTTTGTTTTTTTCTGCCTGATATTGAATTGCGGCGGAAAGGCACTTGCCGAATTATTTAAGTTGCCACTTTGGCTTGACGCTGTTGGTACGGTTTTTGCAGCGTATGCTATGGGTCCTGTTTGCGGTGCTGTCATTGGCGCGGCAACTAATATTATATACGGAATTTATTCACCGATAGCGTTTTTATACGTCCTTACAAATATATCTGTTGGAATAATTGTCGGCGTCTTTAAAAAAAAGGGGCTTCTCAAGGACCTGTTCGGATTTCTTTCAACCGCATTTGTCATAACAATTGTTTCGGTTGCAGTATCTACTCCCCTGAATTTTCTCCTTGCAGACGGTAATGTTGGAAATATGTGGGGAGATGGAATGATAGCATTTTGCCGTAAAATGGGATTCAATAATACGGTCAGCTGTATTGTCGGTGAGTTTTATATGGATTTTCTGGACAAAACTCTTACTATGGTATTGTTTTTCCTTATAATTCATCTGAAAAATAAAAAAGCGGATAAGCACTCCAAAGATAAAAAAACCATTAAAAACATAGTTTCCGCAATATTGGCAGTTATATTGGTCCCATCCGTTTTTGGCTCATCGGCTTATATTTCTGTTTCAGCATACGGAACGAATGATACTGACGATGATTACGACAAGTACATTCGAAAGGTATACAGCGGAGATAACGGATTGCCCGGAGGAATGGCTAACGATATAGTTCAGACAAAAGACGGTGTTTTGTGGATTGGCACATACGGCGGACTTTATCGTTACTGCGGAAACGACATCGAATGGATGAATAATATTGAGTCCATCAAAACTGTAAACTGCCTTTATACGGACGAGGCGGGCAGACTTTGGATAGGCACAAACGACAACGGTTTATCCATATACATAAATGATAAGATCACTAACGAGCTAACAAAATACGACGGATTTCCGTCAAATTCCGTGCGCTGCATTACCGAGGGGTCAAACGGATTTTATTATGCAGGCACTACCGACAGCCTTGTTGTACTTACGATGAGCGGCGGACTAAAGGTGTATGACACTATTGAAGAAGTTGTCTACGCAAGGAGAATATGCGCCGACAAGAGCGGAAATGTTGCGGCGGTTTCGGACGAGGGAGCGCTGTATCTCATTCAAGGAACCGAGGTTGCAGCAAAGCTGACTGCCGACGAGAACGGCGAGAGTTTCAGAAGCTGCACTTTTGATGAAAACGGGGCGCTGTATGTCGGCTCATCGCTTAATACGGTGAAAAAATATAATATTTCCGAGGGTACTTTCAAAGAACTTGCTTCAGTTGAATGCGGGCAGCTTGCGGGAATAAATTCGCTTACCTGTTCGGATGACGGAACGCTGTTTTTGTGCGCGGAAAACGGCGCGGGATATATCACAGCCGGCAATGAATATCATTCGATTGATGTCTCGGGATTTAACAGCTCGATTGAGCATATGTTAATCGACTATCAGGGTAATCTCTGGTTTACATCTTCGCGTCTGGGATTGCTCTGTCTGTGCAGGTCTGTGTTTACGGAAATGAACGAATTTGACGGTTTGTCGGGAAACGTTGTGAACACTGTGAAGAAGTGGCAGGGTACATTGTATTTCGGTACGGACAGCGGTCTTGAAGCGGCGAACTATAATCAAAGCGAAATCTCAAATCAACTTATCGAAGCACTTGACGGTGTGCGTATACGCTGCCTTATGTCAGACTCGGAAAACAACCTTTGGATATGCACTTCCGGTAAGGGCGTATGGGAGGTTGCTCCCAACGGAAATATAGAAAAATACGACAGCGGAAACGGCACTTTGGGAGAAAAATTCCGCTCTGCAATAGAGCTTAAGGACGGTACTGTTGCTGTGGCTGGAGATTACGGAGTATCGTTTATAAATAACGGGAAGGTAATCGACGCTATTGGCTCGTCCGAGGGTCTGACAAATCCAAAGCTGCTTACGCTTTGCGAGAAAACCGACGGAAGTATTCTTGCGGGAACGGACGGCAACGGCATTGCAGTAATAAAGGACGGAAGAATTGTACAGGAAATCAAGCAGGAGGACGGGCTAAGCTCTGACATTATCCTGCGAATTGTTAAAAACTCCGACGATGACGGCTACTTTATTGTAACGGGAAATGGTTTATGTTATCTGGATAGTAATGATGAAATACGCATACTGAGCAACTTTCCTTATTACAATAACTACGACATAATTGAAGGAAACAGAAACGAGTTGTTTGTGCTTTGCTCCGCAGGTATTTATGTCGTTGACAAGACAGAACTCCTTGAGGGCAACAATGTCAATTATCTTCTGTTGGACGCAAAAAAGGGACTGCGCATTGCGCTTACTCCAAATTCATGGAATTACATTGATGAAAATGATAACCTATATTTGTCGGGAGATACAGGCGTAGTTTATTTTAACATAAATGAATATGATTTTTCTATGAGATCATATCGTGTTCTGCTTAAGGCAATTGCAACGGACGGCGAAAGCGTCCTCATTGAAAAGGGTACTGAAACGGTCATTCCGGCGGGCACATCGGAAATTGTGATAACACCCGAAATTGTAAACTTCTCGGTAAATGACCCCGACATCAGCGTTTATCTTGAAGGCTTTGATTCAGAGCCCAGAGTTATGCCTCAAAGCGAAATGGAAAGCATTATATATTCCAACATTCCGTCGGGCAGATATGTGTTCCGTCTTGCGATTCTCGATAGCAGAACGGGAAGCATAATTGCTGAAAACACTTACAAGATATTCAAGGAAAGAGAAATATATGACAATTGGTGGTTCAGATTATATGCAGGCGCTGTTGCTGTAATTACGATCGCATATCTCACATGGCTTATTGTAAGGACGCAGATCCAAAAGACTTTGCGTATGCAGAAAATGGAGCTTGATTTCGCAAAGAATCAGATAAAAATGGGCAACGAAACCATTCTTACCATTGCTCAGGCGGTTGACGCAAAGGATGAAAATACAAGCCAGCACTCCGTCAGAGTATCGGAGTATTCTGTTATGATTGCAAAAGAGCTTGGTTACAGTGAAGAACAATGCGAAAACCTGCGAAAGATAGCAATACTGCACGATATTGGCAAGATAGGTATTCCCGACAGTGTTCTGAATAAGCCCGCAAAGCTTACTGACGAGGAATATTCAATTATGAAATCTCACGTTATTAGAGGTGCAGAAATACTCAAAAACTTTACGATGATCGAGAATGTTGCCGACGGTGCATTATATCACCACGAAAGATACGACGGACGCGGATATGCAAACGGACTTAAAGGTGAAGAAATTCCGCTTAATGCTCGAATAATCGGTATTGCGGATGCATTCGACGCTATGACGGCAAATCGTGTTTACCGAAAAAAGCTTGACCTTGATTTTGTGATTGAAGAGCTGAAAAAAGGCAGAGGAACGCAGTTTGACCCAAAGCTTGTGGATATCATGCTGAAGCTTATCGAAAACGGAACAGTAGACGTTGAGCAAATCTATGGAAAAAAGTTAAGCGAGGAGTATGCAAATGAAATCTGACACAAAACATAATATACTGATTACATTGATATGCTCGGTTGTGGCTGTGGTTATCGCTTTTGGCATACACTTTATCGTTTCCGAAAAAAATGCGGAGAAAAACATTAAGGTGGGATTCGTATATGTCGGAGATTTAAGCGACGCATACACGAGCAATTTTGCAAAGGCACAGCATGAAATCGAAAAGATGTATGGAGACCAGGTTGAAACTCTGCCGAAATACAATGTGCCGGAGGACTCGGTAGAGCCTGTTCTGGCTGAACTTGCTGAAGCAAATTGCTCGCTGATTTTCACAACAAGTTATGGCTACGGTGAAAAGACCAAGGAGTATGCGGCGAAATATCCCGACATACAGTTCTGTCAGGCAACCTGCAGCAACGCAAACGACGAGCCGTTTCTGAGTAACTATCACACCTTTATGGGAAATATCTACGAAGGGCGCTACATTTCGGGCGTTGTTGCCGGAATGAAGCTGGATTCGCTTATCAAGGAAGGCAGAATTACGGGAGAACAGGCAAAGATAGGGTATATCGGAGCCTTTCCTTATGCAGAGGTTATTTCGGGATATACCGCATTTTTTCTCGGCGTGAGGTCTGTCGTACCCGAAGCAACCATGACAGTGAAATACACGAATTCGTGGGGCAATTATCACCTTGAAAAGAAATACGCCGAGGAACTGATAGAAGAAGGCTGCATTGTCATTTCTCAACATTCCGACACATCGGGACCTGCGGCAGCCTGCGAACAAACAGACAGGTCTCAGATGGTGTATTATGTCAGTTACAACGAGAGCATGAGAGATATTGCACCAACGACATACCTTACCGGCTCAAAAATCAACTGGTGCCCATACATGACAGGTGCGGTTAAGGCAGTTCTTGACAATAAGAAAATTGAAAAATGCGTCACAGGTAATGTAAACGGCAATGATATTGGTTCCGGCTTTAAGAACGATTGGGTTCAAATGCTGGAAATCAACGAGTTTATCGTACCAAAAGGAACTCAGGAAACAGTTAATGAGCTAATCAGAAAATTCCGTCAAAATAAGATTCAGGTTTTTTGCGGGGATTATTTAGGAGTTGATCCGTACGATCCGTCGGACACCATTGATTTGAAAGACGGGTACAACGAAAACGCAGACAGTTCTGCACCGTCATTTCACTATATCCTACAGGATGTTATAACAATTGAATAACTAAATCTGAAAACCCTTGCATTACATATTGTATTGCAAGGGTCTTCTGTTTAAGAAAAAAATCCAAACATAGTGGTAAGTATTATCTAATCCAATTGAATGATGGAGAATTAGATCACTCATTAGCTCAAGCACATGCAACCGAACCATGTCAACTGTAAAATATTCAGCTTTATGCACAATTATTTCAAATGAATATTGTGACATTAAACGGACAGTTCAAGTCCAATTCGCCTATATAAAACAACGAAAAATCCCGTAGATACGTCATCTACGGGCTTTCGGTTGATGGCTCCCTCAACTGAGCTTGAACCAGTGACATCATGATTAACAGTCATGCGCTCTACCGACTGAGCTATGGAGGAATGTGTGAAATTGTTTGCATATTCCATTCATATTTTCAGTTGTAAGTCCGTTACAAACGTCCTAACTAGTGAACTAACAAGAAATAACTTATCAACTTCTTGTAAAAATCCTATCTCTGTTTTTAAACCACAATTATTTTGCATTTTGCTGACCAAATCAAAGTACGCCCTAAAAAATCAAACATTTTACCAATATAAAAGTGCTACATACAAACTTTCTTCAGCATTTCTTATCTGAATAAGTTCCGAAAACAGCAACAGGCTGCCGTACCAAAGTACAGCAGCCTGTTTATTACTATTTAAATACCCTTTCCCAAATCTCATAAGACGGCGCACAAGTGCCATTCCGCCAGTTCTTGACGGTAGTAGCACTCACTCCGCAATTTGCAGCGAATGTACGGATCGAAACATTGTTTCTTTCCATGTATCCGCAAACGATCTGCGCAGAATCCATCTTAAATCTATGGTAATCGGTCAAAAGGTCGATGCCGAAAACATCGGAAAGCTTTTTCAGCGTTTCGATGCTCATGTTCTGTTCCTCAACTTCCTCACGCTCATACTTGATATAGTTATCATAGCTGAGTCCGGTAAGTCGGGTAACATCGGCAATTGTCAGACCTTTTTCAATTCTTGCTTTCGCAAGGTGGGTAAGTCCTGAATTATTTTTTCCAACTTTCTTCAACCATATCTGTAATCATACGATTCATCACACTTTTGGAGTATAAATGTACTATTT
>CAMBLM010000016.1 GCA_945868475.1 uncultured Ruminococcus sp.
TGATACCGCAACGGATGTTATCGACAGACTCCACACCACAGCCGCTTCACACAGCAGAATACTCATGGTCGAAATAATGGGCAATAAGGCAGGCTGGCTCACGCTCTATTCGGGCATTGCAGGCGGCGCTGATATCATCGTTATCCCCGAGATACCATATAATACCGAAAGCATCTGCGCAGCTGTCGAAAAGAGATCAAAGGCAGGAAAGACTTTCTCGATCGTAGCTGTTGCAGAGGGCGCATTCGATCAGGAAGAAGCAAAGCTCAAAAAGAAAGAGCGGGCAAAGCGCAGACAGGAAGCAGGCATCACTACCGCAACAACAAGACTTGCCGCACAGGTGCAGGCTGAAACAGGCATAGAAGCAAGAGTCTGCGTTCCGGGACATATGCTCCGCGGCGGCAGTCCGTCAGCATACGACAGAGTTCTCGCAACAAAGTTCGGCGTAAGAGCCGCAAGCCTTATCAAGTCGGGCAAGTACGGCTATACAGTAGCAATGGTAGACGGAAAGATCACCGAAAATAAGCTTTCCGACATTGCAGGCAAGACAAAATTTGTAACTCCCGACCACCAGCTCGTCATTACGGCAAAGGAACTCGGAGTTTCGTTCGGAGAATAAATTAATTGATCGCCGATCATTATAACGGTAATGGTCGGCGATTGGTTTAAGGTGCCGTTTCCAGAAATCTGACAAAATCAGACTGTATTTTACAGATTTTATTGTGATAAATTGATATTGCTTTTCTTTGATAATATGTTACAATATAAATGTACACATTTATGGAATATAATTTCGTTTGTACAGACATTATTTTAACATTGAAAGGAAGCAATCACAATGGCAATCAGAACAGCATCAACTACAGCAAGAAGCAGCTCATATTCAACACAGAGAGCGCCGCAAAAGTCCTCATCGGCTCAATGTTCGAGTTCGACCCAAAGAGCAAGCACACCAACACAGAGCAAGCAGACATCTTCCGCACCAAAGCGCGATACATTCACTTATTCTTCGCCAACGGCAAAGCAGACAGCACCAAAGACTTCAACAGCAAAGACAAGCACGGCTTCAAGGAGTTCCCAATCAAAAACTTCGACAACAAAAACGAATGCACCCGTCAGAGCAAGCAGTACAAATCAAACAAAAAAGCACAGCCAACATCATCGGAAAACAGCAAAAGGCGCGATTCATTTGAATTTTCTTCAAAAGATGTTGAAAAGAGCGTAAGATCGGGCACCAATTCCAAATCAACGACAAACGGTAAATCGACAACAAAAAACAACAACCAACATTCTATGAACGGCCAGACAAAAAAGACTGTAAAAAACAATTCGTCAAATAAAAATACGGTTTCGGGTTCTGCTTCAAAAAGCAACAAATCATCTAAAAATAAAGTTCCCGATGGTTTAAATCAGCATTTGAAGCACACTAAAGACCCAAAGCAAAAGGCGGAAATGCAAAAGACGATAAAAGATATTGAAAACAGCAGTTCCTCTGAAAAGGCAGACAAGACATCTAAAAAACTTAAAGAATTGGGGATAGATTTAACAACACTTACATATTTGTCAGATGGTAGTAATTATGCTTCCGGTATCTTTTTAAACGCTGATAAATACACAATAGTTTCTGATAGTGATTCTCGCTTAAAAGAACGTGGATATATGACACAAGCAGATTACAATAGTATTTGTTACATAGTTGCCCACGAAACCGGTGGAACAAATAATTCTACTGAAATGTTTGCAACCGCTTCTGCATTAATGAATCAAATAGAACAACGTTATGAAGGATCTACAATAAAAGATAGTCTTGACTATTTCTATAAATATAATGTTGGCGGCGGTCCGTCAGACAAGAATAGCATTTTGTATGATGCCGAACAACGTTCTAAACTTGTTGATAATGTAAAGGATTGTGTAGATTTAGCGTTAAGCGGTGTACGCGCTTTTCCGGAAGAGATACAAGGTTGGTATGCGAGTGACGGTTCTCATAAATACGGTACCTGTCTTGACAGAGGCGGAATAGTACGCACAAGTGGAAAATCCGGTTATAAGCAATAATATATAAAATGGTGAGATTAATTCACCTTGATAAATATGCAGGAAGGTGACCTAATGCCCACAATTGAACATATCGAGAGAAATTACATGAAAAAACACTATAAAAGCTGTCTGTTTGTTATCACACTTTTAACTGCGCTATATCTCACAGCATGCAGTACAGCCACAGATGCTGACACATATACTGCAGAAACAGAAATTTCCGTATCTGATACATTGATCGGCACGGCGAACAACACGTCAAAAATAACAGAAGGCGAAGAAAAAATATTACGCCAATACAGCAGTTATCTGTTTGAAAAATCACAGACAGATGAACTTTTTCATGCTATAAAGACTGATACTGCGGACGATCCGGGACTGGCTTCGATCATAGCCTTTTGTGACATTGATCTTGATAACGTTCCCGAATTATTTGCAGGTTATCATAATATGAGAGGATATTGCTATTATTCGGTATATGGCAGCAATGGAATTATTGCAGATGAAATTTCCTGTGGAATGTGCAATGAATTTCTGCTCGTCGGAAACGCTTGTTACAGCAACACGCATGATCCTGCCGATAAGGCGCATCATTGGCTGCAAATTTCAGATGCGATGCCCAAGATCATGGTACAGGACTGTGATGACAATACAACATTCAACGTTACTGTCACTTCCGATAAAGGCAACTACACACAAAACGGGATAACACTTGAAGAAGCTGATAACATCTTTAAACAGGTATTCGGCGTTACTTACACGGAATTAAAAGGTTCTTCCGACAATTATGTTAAATGCAGTTTGGGACATCTTGAAGTCCCCGACCCCGAAAACTACACCGAGGAAGATATTTACGACTGTCTGCTGGGTTTATTGCAGGAATATGAAAATCAGGAGCAGGAATGAATATAAAATTCTTGGTGCTTAAACCGTCGCTATATTAAATCATATCCTCCGTGCTGATTTTGTGCGGAGGATATTTTTCAGATAATACGACTGAAATTTGCAAATGCTATTGCATTTCAAGGAAATATATGGTACTATATTATATAAGAAAACATCGCATAGGGTAGAATGGCTGAATTGACTGGAGAAGTTTATGAAAAACAAAATTACATAATTCTTTTATTATATTAATTTTGGCAAATTTTCAATATTATGACAAAATCAGACGGTATTTTACAGATTTTATTGTGATAAATTGATATTGCTTTTCTTTGATAATATGTTACAATATAAATGTACACATTTATGGAATATAATTTCGTTTGTACAGACATTATTTTAACATTGAAAGGAAGCAATCACAATGGCAATCAGAACATCATCAAGCGCAGCAAGAAGCAGTTCGTATTCAAAACCGAGCATACCGAAAACCTCATCAGCTTCACGTTCAAGTTCAGTTTCAAGGACAAGCACACCAGCACAAAGCAAACCAACTCAATCAACGTCTAAGCGCAACACATTCACTTATTCTTCGCCAATGGCAAAGCAGACAGCACCAAAGACATCAACGGCAAAAACGAACACAGCCGCCAAAACAAGCAATGCAAAACCCGTTAAAAAAACCAAGTTAACCCCAACTGCAAGCAAAACAAAACGTGATTCGTTTACGTCCTCTTTAAAAACAGAAAAGTCGAACGATATACCCAAATCTCAAAAACAAAAGAACAAATACAACAAATATAATGGATATGGTCCATTCAAGCTTGAATTATATGAAAAAGACAAGGATGGAAAAAAATTAAAAACATATCACGTTCCGTATTGCGATAATGAAGTAGATATTACAAAAGGAAAAGTTACTTTTTTAAAGCCCGACAGCGAGAGCAAATTTGGTTATATTGAATATAACGGAGAAAAATATGCTGTACAATATAACGAGTTGGAGGAAGGTAAACAAGCGATGTTTGATGTATATACAGAAATTAAACATCTACAAGTTCCTGATTCGGGGTTGAAGTTTGATTGGCTCAGCGGATTCGCTGCGACTTCGCTTGAAGAAGTTCCATCAAGATCTTTTAAGGATAAAGCCGGTAATATACTTCAATCAAACAGTAAAAATCTCAAAAATGATGAGATTGCTTTAGATAACCATTCAAGCAAGAATGTGCTGGCTAATTTGGGGCTAAATGCTCTAGGATTTATGCAAAAAGGATTAAAAAGGGATAAATATGATGTTATGCTTATGAAAAACAATTCAGATAAAAAAATTGCAGCAATAACTTATTCGCA
Organism: uncultured Ruminococcus sp.; assembly: GCA_945868475.1. GTDB lineage: Bacteria > Bacillota > Clostridia > Oscillospirales > Ruminococcaceae > UMGS363. The sequence continues at coordinate 4,276 of CAMBLM010000016.1, forward strand.
AGATTATTTAGATGTGGGAAATGATGGAATTGTCAAGCGATGCACCTCGCCTTTAAAGATTTTGGCTGTAGACAAGAATGGAAAACTTTACGATGTTAACAATCATGGCAGAAAAAAATCATCTTTGGGGAAGCGGAAATAATCTCTATGATATATTTTTAAATAATAAAAATTACTTATTGGAAGTGAAGCAATGACCGTCACAAAATACCTTTATATATTCTTCTTTGAACTCTTATTTTACATTTTTGACACAAATACTGTATTGCAGTCGTTTATTCCGCCGTCTGTGCTTGAATCGGAGAATATAATTCACCTGCTTATGCAGTTTATTGAATATGCTGCGATGTTTTTCCTCTGCTTAAAAATGACGGAGCTGAAAGTCGAGAAGACAAAACTGCTCAAAGCTGCGGTCATACTGCTGCCCATGAAGATAATATCGGATATTGTGTCATATTATGTTACTATACGGACGGACGTGCTTTCCGCTGAACCGCTTTTTAACAAATTTATATGGGATATTTTCCACGTCCTGCATATTTTTATAATTTTTGCGGTGATTTGGGTCGTTTGGAAGCCGAAAAAAAATCTTGACAGAAAAAAGCTTGCGGTCAATGCTGCTTTGCTGACGTTCGGAGTAGTTGGCTTGGCGGTTTCGGGGGTGGTGCTGTCCGATTTTATCAATGACACGGTTTACAAATACAATATTGACCAAATAATAGCGGACAGCTATTCTCCTGATGCTTTACCCGATTTTCGCACCAACTTTGAATACTATATAAACAGTGCATCGGAGATATACGGCATTGTTTCAGTTTTCATACGAACGCTTATACTTTTTTCTGTTTCAAATATATTCGGTGCGATACATGGGGAGCAGGTGAAAAATCGGAGAATTACAGCTGAGGTCGGCTGTGTGGTTTTATGTTATGTTTTGAATCTATGCTTTAACAATGCAAATGTTTTTTCGGGAATTTATTACGGAAAAGCGGTTTTTGAAAAAGAGCCGTCCGTTATGACTGTCGATTATGATGTATGGCAGCTATTGAGGGGCATTGGAAGCGAGCGGCATATTTGGTGCGCCCACGATGTGAATTATGTTTATATCGGTGATGAATTTGTATGCAGGTTCAAAACCGAACCGCTTGCAAGCTCAGATTGGCTTGCCGATTACGGCGATACTGACCGCACGGCTGTTGTGTGCGAAACAACTCTTATTGCATACAAGAATGAAAACGGTGAATGGCATACTGTGCGTTTTGACGAACTCGATAAAGCAGAAGAAAACAGCAAGCTGACAGAGGTTCTTATCAACGTATGCAAAACGGGAAATCTCGAGGCGATAAATTACGCTCTCCCCTATCTGGACAGATACGAACCCGAGCTTATTATCGGGATATCGGCAGACAGCAGAAAGGAAAATGCTATCTTATCCGATGACTATTTTTCCGAATTATATAAGAAAACATCGCATAGAGTCAAATGGCTGAATTGAAAGGAGAAGTTTATGAAAAATAAAATTACATAATTCTTTTATTATATTAATTTTGGTAAATTTTCAATATTATGACAAAATCAGACGGTATTTTACAGATTTTATTGTGATAAATCGATATTGCTTTTCTTTGATAATATGTTACAATATAAGCGTACAGTTTTATGGAATATAAATCCATTCGCACAGACATTATTTTAACATTGAAAGGAAGCAATCACAATGGCAATCAGAACAGCATCAACTACAGCAAGAAGCAGCTCATATTCAACACAGAGAGCGCCGCAAAAGTCCTCATCGGCTCAATGTTCGAGTTCGACCCAAAGAGCAAGCACACCAACACAGAGCAAGCAGACATCTTCCGCACCAAAGCGCGATACATTCACACGTTCTGCACAGACAGCAAAGTCAGGCACAAATTCAAAGAGTTCTCAGACAAGGACTTCAACGGCAAAAACTGCCGGCTCAAACATAGCTGCAAAGACCAAGCCTGAATCATCTGCATGCAAAACAAAACGAGATTCGTTCGGGTTTTCTTCAGAGGCTGTAAAAAAGAGTGCAAGGTCAGCGGCGGCTGCCAAATCTGCCACAAAAGGCAATTCGTCAAACAAAGGTACAAAGGGGTCATCAAAAGGCAAGACAAAATCAGCTCAAAGCAAAGTTCCTGAGGGTTTGAAGGCGCATTTGCGGCACACCAACGACCCAAAGCAAAAAGCCGGAATGAGAAAAACTGCGGAGAATTATGCTGCAGGCAAGGTAGCAGATCAGATATCCAAAAAACTTAAAGAATTGGGGATAGATTTGTCGGCTATGGATGTACGTGGTGCATACACTGCTGAACTGACAGAGGCACAACAATATACGGTTGTCCCAGATAATGACGATCGCATAGGAACAACGGGCTACATTACGCAATCAGATTACGAACGTATTATTAATTGGATGGCACATGAAGCAGGTGATAGTGGTACAGACCGCTTTGGTGTAGCAAGTGCCATTTTAAACGAACTTGATGCAGATGGTCGTAGTTTTGGTTCTCTGCATAAAACATTTACAGCGGCATTAGATGCAGCACTTCATGAAAATCAAAAGTACGTAGAGAACGGTGATAGACTGGGATATGAGGTTTCAAATGACCCTGACGGTATTCTGCGAGCAAAGTGCAAAGATGTTCTTGATTATACATTACTTGGTAACAGAGCGTTTTCACAAGACGTAATCTACTTTTTCAATGGTGGTCAAAAAGATAAATCTGCACGATCAACAAGTAAATTTGCTGCCGAAACCACGGATATGTAATATTCTCTAATTTGCCAAACATACAGAATGCATATGATCATTAATTAATAATATTCAGAGGTTACGTATGAAAAAAAAATCAACAACTATATCTATTGCGAGTACTCTGCTTCTCGTGTTCGGCTTAACTTCCTGCGAAGCGGCTGCAAACAATGATATATCAGGCACAACTGTATTTTCAGAAAATGAATTTACCGACATATCCGAATCAACTGCCGCAATGTCACTGCCTATTGAAGATATTGCACATGCATTTGCAGAACAGGTATTTGCTGCACTTCAAAATAATAAAACTTCAGATGACTCTATCCCATACGCTCCTATAAGCACTGCACACGAGATACAGAGTTTTGACCCTGAAGCTATGGAGGCAGAGCTTCGTTTGCTTGATATTGATTTTGACGGGGTTCCCGAGTTATTCACCACCTCACATGGAACTATGGGAACGGGAGGACACAGCATATACACTGCAGATGGGCAATTCTATGGCTATGGTTTATACACGATTTGTTTTTCTGATTTTATGACTGACGGCAAAGCTGTTTATGCTCCGAGCGGAAGCAACAGCACCTTTGGCTACACCAAGTTAGCTGTTGGTTTGCCATATGTAAGAACAAACGGGGGCGGATTTTTCAATGGGGTGAAAACACCCGTCAATATCTGCACAGACGGAAATAAAGTCGAAACGACGATATCTTCCGAAGAAGAATATCAAAAGCTTATTGAGGACAGTTTCGATATATCTTACGACAGCTTACAGCCTATTGATCTTGAAAATAACAGATACATTTCGGATTATCTCCGTGTTCCCGACCCCGAAAACTACACCGAGGAAGATATTTACGACTGTCTGCTGGGTTTATTGCAGGAATATGAAAATCAGGAGCAGGAATGAATATAAAATTCTTGGTGCTTAAACCGTCGCTATATTAAATCATATCCTCCGTGCTGATTTTGTGCGGAGGATATTTTTCAGATAATACGACTGAAATTTGCAAATGCTATTGCATTTGGACTTCTGCTGCTAGCCAAAATGCAGAAGAATTTATTGATATAAAAAGACAATTAGAAGAAAATATTAAATAAAGACGGGTGATTTAGATGAAGATCGTTACACCGAAAACGATGACGGCAGTGTTACTTACGACTGCTTTGCAAAAACTACCGAGGAAGATTATGACGATCTGTATTTTTCATTCACGCTAAACGCTGACGGGAAGCTTTGCGGTAGTTTTAATGCAACTTCAGATATGGAACTTCGACTTTTTTCCGACACTTTTTATAGTGATGTTGAAACCTGATATTTTCACAAAATAGCGGTGAAAACAAAGATACATTTATAAAAGACCTGTTATTTTGCCCCGAAAATGCATTTTTTATGCACAAAAAGTGCTGTTTTGTCGGAAGTGCATAAAAAAATATCAAAAATCAGGTCGAAATTCTATTTTAAAATTTCGGAAAAATCGCGAAAACCCTTGAAATGACAGAATTAGTGTGTTATAATACTACTTGCGTGACTGCAACAAGATATGCGTTGAAGTGAAAGGTGGCCGGCGGTTTGCCGGGGAATTTTCATGGAGTATGTCCGATTTTAAACCGGGCGGCTGTAATATCAACACTGTGTGTGCTTAAACCGTTGGCATTTTTATGCCGATAGGTAAGTTTTGTGTGTATAAAAGCTGACGTTTCCGGAAACACCTGTGTTTTTCGGATTTTTTTATGTGAAGCTTGCGATACACACGGTAGCGTTGAACATTACATTGTCCCCTCTACATTATTAAATTTGCTTAAGGAGGCGATTCTAAGTGGCAGTCAATGAAAAAATCAGAATCAGAATCAAGGGCTTTGACCATGCGGTTGTAGATGCAGCAGCAGCTAAGATCGTAGAGGCAGCAAAGCGCAGCGGTGCAAGAGTTTCGGGTCCTATCCCGCTCCCAACAGACAAGGAGATCGTTACTATCCTCCGTGCTGTACACAAGGACAAGGACAGCCGTGAGCAGTTCGAGCTTCGCACCCACAAAAGACTCATCGACGTTATAAGACCTACTGCAAAGACAACTGAAGCTTTACAGGGTCTTGAACTTCCTGCCGGCGTTGATATCGTAATGGAAATCAAGTAAGCGAGAGCCTGCCATTTCCGAAAATATCGATCCGCAGGTCATGTTGTGCAAAAACACAACCAATAACCAATAGGAGGAAAAAATCATGACAAAGGCAATCATCGGTAAGAAAATCGGTATGACACAGATTTTCGATGAAGCAACTAACAAGGTTATCCCCTTGACAGTTGTAGAAGCCGGCCCTTGCGTAGTCGTTCAGAAGAAGACAGTTGAGAACGACGGTTACAGCGCAGTACAACTCGGCTTCGGCGATCTCAGAGAAAAGCTTGCAAACAAGCCTGTTAAGGGTCACTTTGCAAAGGCTGACGCTCCTCTCAAGAGAACTCTCAAAGAGTTCAGACTTGACGGTGCAGACGCTATCGAGGTCGGAGCTATCCTCAAGGCTGATACATTTGAAGTAGGCGACATCGTTGATGTAAGCGGTACTTCAAAGGGTAAGGGCTTCCAGGGTACTATCAAGAAGAACAACCAGCGCTCACTCAAGGAAACTCACGGTACAGGCCCTGTTCACAGACAGGCTGGTTCCATGGGTGCCTGCTCTTCACCTTCCCGTATCTTCAAGGGCAAGAAGCTTGCAGGTCACATGGGTGCAGAAAAGGTTACTATCCAGAATCTTGAAATCGTCAAGATCGACGCAGAAAACAATCTTATCGCAATCAAGGGTGCTATTCCCGGTCCTAAGAACGGAATCGTTACAATCTGCGACTGCGTAAAGAAAAAAGCTTAATGGAAGGAGGAAGCAACAATGCCTAATATGAAAGTTCTCGATATGACAGGTAAAGAGGTTTCCAACATTGAGCTGTCAGATGCAATTTTCGGTATCACACCCAACGAGTCCGCTATGCACACAATGGTAGTTAACTACCTTGCCAATCAGCGTCAGGGCACACAGTCCACTCTCACCCGTACAGAGGTAAGAGGCGGCGGCAGAAAGCCTTGGAGACAGAAGGGTACAGGCCACGCAAGACAGGGTTCTACAAGAGCTCCTCAGTGGACACACGGCGGTATCGCACTCGGCCCTAAGCCAAGAAGCTACCGTTTCACAGTAAACAAGAAGTTAAGAAGACTTGCTATGAAGTCTGCAATGTCCGTTAAGGTAGCAGACAACAACATGATCGTTCTCGATTCCATCAAGATGGAGGAATTCAAGACAAAGACTGTTGTTAATATGCTCAAGTCGATCGAAGCTGAGGGCAAGAAGGCTCTCATCGTTCTTTCCGAAAATGACAGCTTCGTAATCAAGAGCGCTGCTAACATCCCGGGTGTTAAGACAGCTCTCGTAAACACGATCAATGTTTATGACATTCTCAACGCTGAAAAGTTTATCGTTGTTAAGGATGCCGTAGCTAAAATTGAGGAGGTGTACGCATAATGTTAGCACAGGATATCGTAATCAAGCCTATCATCACTGAAAAGAGCATGTCCGGTCTTCAGAATGGAAAGTACACCTTTAAGGTAGCCAAGAACGCTAACAAGGTCGAAATTGCTAAGGCAGTTGAAGAACTCTTCGGCGTTAAGGTTGCAAAGGTTAATACTCTCAACGTAAGAGGCCGCTATAAGAGAATGGGCATGAACGCAGGCTACACAGCAGCTTGGAAGAAGGCTGTCGTTACTCTTACAGCAGATTCTAAGACCATCGAATTCTTCGACGGTATGATGTAAGGCCCAATAAGGCTTTTACTCCTTAGCCCACGGGCATTGAGTAAGTATGGAAGGAAACAGCTTCCGCAAAACATCGCAAATTTATAAAGGAGATTTGAACTACAATGGCTATTAAAGTTTACCAGCCTACCACCGCTTCAAGACGTCAGATGACTGTAACTGACTACAGCGGTCTTTCCAAGGTAGCTCCTGAAAAGAGCCTTCTCGCTCCCATTAAGAAGAATGCCGGCAGAAACAGCTACGGTAGAATCACTGTTCGTCACAGAGGCGGCGGAAACAGAAGAAAATACAGAATCATCGACTTCAAGAGAGATAAGCAGGGTATGAACGCTACTGTTCTCACACTTGAATACGATCCTAACAGAAGTGCATTCATCGCTCTCGTTCAGTACGAGGACGGCGAAAAGAGATACATCATCGCTCCTAACGGCCTTGCTGTTGGCGACGTTATCCGCGCAGGTGCTGACTCCGATATTAAGCCGGGCAACGCTCTTGCTCTTGCTAATATCCCTGTTGGTACATTCATCCACAACATTGAGCTTTACCCCGGCAAGGGCGCACAGCTCGTTCGTGCAGCAGGCAACATGGCTCAGCTCATGGGTAAGGAAGACGACTATGTTCTCGTCAGACTTCCTTCCGGCGAAATGAGAAAGATCCCTGCAGGATGCATGGCTTCCATCGGTCAGGTTTCCAACATTGACCATGAAAACGTAAACCTCGGTAAGGCAGGTAAGACCCGCCACAGAGGTATCAGACCTACCGTTCGTGGTTCTGTCATGAACCCATGCGACCACCCACACGGTGGTGGTGAAGGTAAGTCACCTGTCGGCCGTCCGGGACCTGTTACTCCTTGGGGCAAGCCGGCACTCGGTTACAAGACCAGAGCTACTCATAATAGAACTGACAAGTTCATCGTTAAGAGAAGAAACGGCAAGTAATCTTATAAGAAATTTTATTGAAAGTTTACTCATAGGAATCGTAAAGAGGAATGTCGGAGCGATCATGCTCCCGACATCTTGCCTCTGATTTTGAGAGGGGAGGAAAACCAATGAGCAGAAGCATTAAAAAAGGACCATACGTCCAGGAAGCTCTTCTTAAGAGAGTTATTGCTATGAACGAAGCAGGTGAAAAGAAAGTCCTCAAGACTTGGAGCAGAGCTTCAACGATTTTCCCTGATTTCATAGGTCATACATTTGCCGTTCATGACGGCAGAAAGCACGTTCCCGTATATGTGACTGAAGATATGGTAGGTCACAGACTCGGTGAATTCGCACCAACAAGAACCTATAAGGGTCATGCGGGTTCAAAGACATCCAACAACGGTAAGTAATAAGGCAGAGAGGAGAATTTAGAATGGAAGCAAGAGCATACCTCAAAAATGCTCGCATAGCACCTCGAAAGGTTCAGATCGTTCTTGACCTTATCAGAGGCAAAGACGTTGAAACAGCTATGGCGATTTTAAAGAACACACCTAAATCTGCTTGTGAATATCTGGAGAAGCTTCTGAAGTCCGCAATCGCAAATGCAGAAAACAATTTCGGTATGGATAAGAACAACCTTTATGTATCCGAGTGCTTCGTTTGCCCCGGACCTATAATGAAGAGAATCATGCCGAGATCACATGGCAGAGCATTCCGCATCCTCAAGAGAACATCTCATGTAACTCTTGTGGTAAAGGAAAAAGAATAAGTCGAAAGGAGTAAACTAAATGGGACAGAAAGTTAATCCCCACGGCCTTCGTGTAGGCGTAATCAAAGATTGGGACTCCCGCTGGTTTGCTAACAAAGCAACTTTCGGCGATACCCTCGTAGAAGATTACAACGTTCGTAATTATATCAAGAAGGAACTTTATGCAGCAGGCGTTGCCAAGATCGAGATCGAAAGATTTGCTGATAAGGTAAGAATCCATGTTCACTGCGCTAAGCCCGGTATCGTTATCGGAAGAGGCGGCGAGAACATCGAAAAGATCCGCGCTAAAGTTGAAAAGATGATCGGTAAGTCTGTAGCTATCAACATCGTTGAAGTTAAGACACCTGATATGAATGCACAGCTCGTTGCAGAAAACATTGCTGCACAGCTTGAAAACCGTGTATCCTTCAGAAGAGCTATGAAGCAGTCCATCGGCAGAGCTATGAAGCTCGGCGCTAAGGGCATCAAGGTTAAGTGCGGCGGCCGTCTTGGCGGTGCTGAGATCGCACGTTCCGAAAGCTACCACGAAGGTACAATTCCTCTTCAGACGATCCGTGCTGACATCGACTATGGTTTTGCAGAGGCTAACACAACCTACGGCAAGATCGGTGTTAAGGTTTGGATCTACAAGGGTGAAGTTCTCAAGGGCGACCTCAATGCTGCTAAGACAGCTCCCGAGAAGCCTGAAAGAAAGCCCAGAAGAGCTAACGGTGACAAGCCCCGCACAAACGGCGGCAGAAACCGTACAGAAAGAAGAGAAGGAGGTAACCAGTAATGCTTCTTCCAAAGAGAGTTAAGTACAGAAGAGTACAGAGAGGCAGACTTACAGGTAAGGCTACAAGAGGTAACGTTGTTTCATACGGCGATTTCGGTCTTCAGGCTCTTGAACCTGCATGGATTACCTCTAACCAGATCGAAGCTGCCCGTATCGCTATGACACGTTACATCAAGCGTGGCGGTCAGGTTTGGATCAAGATTTTCCCAGACAAGCCGATCACAGAAAAGCCTGCTGAAACCCGAATGGGTTCCGGTAAGGGTTCACCCGAATACTGGGTTGCAGTAGTTAAGCCGGGCAGAGTTCTTTTCGAGATCAATGGCGTTACTGAGGAGCAGGCTCGTGAAGCTATGCGTCTTGCAGCTCACAAGCTCCCTATCAAGTGCAAATTCGTTAAGCGTCAGGCAGAAGAGGAGGCGAGCGTATAATGAAGGCATCAGAAGTTAGAGAAATGACTGATCTCGAGCTTGAAAACAAGCTTGTTGACCTCAAGAAAGAGCTTTTTGCTCTCCGTTTTCAGCTCGCTGTAAATCAGCTTGACAATCCAACACGTCTTAAGGCTGTTAAGAAGGACATCGCTCGTATCAAGACTATTCTTGTTGAGCGTTCCAAAGTACAGCAGTAAGTGAAGGAGGGTTTTGAAGATGGCTGATGAGAGAAATCTTAGAAAAACAAGAGTCGGCAAGGTCGTTTCCAACAAAATGGATAAGACGATCGTTGTTGCTATCATAGACAGCGTTAAGCATCCTCTTTATAAGAAAACTATCAAGAGAACTGTTAAGCTTAAAGCTCACGATGAGAACAATGTCTGCAACATTGGCGACCGCGTTGAAATTATGGAAACCCGTCCTATCTCCAAGGATAAGAGATGGCGTTTAGTAAAGGTTATTGAGCAGGCTAAGTAAAATAAATATCATATTGTCCCTTGTTTTTGGTGAAAACGCCAGTTGACAACAAGGGGCAACTATGCTATAATGTTTTCTTGGTGATGGCTGTACCGAACGTGTGAAAAGCGTCTCAGAGCGCGAAACACCCGGGAGCGTTGAGTCATTTTAGCTTGTTTGAATATTAAAATCAATTTATATGAGTGAACGGTAGTGAGATCGTGATGAATAATCGGGTCTTTCTGCCGCGAAGCTCTGTAAAAACGGGAAGGAGTAGTGCACTGTGGTACAGATGCAGACTTATTTAAAAGTCGCTGATAATACGGGTGCTAAGGAACTTATGTGTATCAGAGTTCTCGGCGGCACACGCAGAAGATATGCTAATATCGGTGACGTTGTTGTTGCTTCGGTTAAGAAAGCAACACCAGGCGGCGTTGTTAAAAAAGGCGACGTTGTTAAGGCAGTAATCGTTCGTTCTGCTAAGGGTGTTCGCCGCGAAGACGGAACCTACATCAGATTCGATGAGAATGCTGCTGTTATTATCAAGGAAGACAAGAACCCGAAGGGTACTCGTATCTTTGGACCTGTTGCTCGTGAGCTCAGAGACAAGGATTATACTAAGATCCTTTCACTTGCTCCTGAAGTACTTTAAGGAGGTGTCCTGAAATGAATAAACTTCACGTTAAAACCGGCGACACCGTTGTTATTATCTCGGGTAACGACAAGGGCGAGCGCGGCAAGGTTTTGGAAGTATCCCCCAAGGAGAAAAAGGTTATCGTTGAAGGTCTTAACATCGCTACAAAGCACGTTAAGCCCAGACAGATGGGACAGCAGGGCGGCATCGTAAAGTGCGAAGCTCCTATGTACGCTTCAAAGGTAATGGTTGTTTGCCCACACTGCGGCAAGCCAACAAGAATCGGCCACAAGATCGAGGCTGACGGTACTAAGTCAAGAGTTTGCAAGAATGCAGACTGCGGCAAGACATATTAAGGAAAGGAGAAATTGATATGGCATCTAATTTAAAAGAACTTTATGTCAGCACAGTTGCTCCTGCTTTAATGAAAAAGTTCGAGTATAAGAGTGTTATGCAGATCCCTAAGATCGACAAGGTTGTTATCAATGTCGGCGCAGGTGAAGCAAAGGATAACGCTAAGGTTATCGACGCTATCATGACTGATCTCGCTGCTATCACAGGTCAGAAGCCTGTTGTATGCCGCGCTAAGAAGTCAGTAGCTAACTTTAAGATCCGTGAAGGCATGCCTATCGGTGTTAAGGTTACTCTCAGAAGCGAAAAGATGTACGAATTCCTCGACAGACTTTTCAATGTTGCATTCCCACGTGTTCGTGACTTCAGAGGTATCAGCGCTAACTCCTTCGATGGCAGAGGCAACTACTCTACCGGTATCAAGGAACAGCTCATTTTCCCTGAAATCGAATACGATAAGATCGACAAGGTTCGCGGTATGGATATCAACATCATCACTACTGCAAACACAGATGAAGAAGCAAAGGCTCTTCTTGAGCTTATGGGCGCTCCATTCATCAAGTAATCATTTAGGAGGGTTAATTAATAATGGCTAAAAAAGCAATGAAGCTGAAACAGCAGAAGACTCCTAAGTTTTCCACAAGAGCTTACAACAGATGCAAGATCTGCGGCAGACCTCACGCATATATGAGAAAATACGGTATTTGCCGTATCTGCTTCAGAGAACTGGCTCACAAGGGTCAGATCCCCGGCGTTAAGAAGGCAAGCTGGTAAAAACAATCGGCAATGGGATCTTTTCCCCACTAAAATAAGGAGGTTACCAAGGTATGCAAATTACTGATACAATTGCAGACTTGCTCACCAGAATCCGTAATGCGAATTCTGCTAAGCACGCAACAGTTGATGTGCCTGCTTCCAACATGAAGAAGTCTATCGCTCAGATCCTCGTTGACGAAGGATATATCAAGAGCTTCCAGATCATTGATGACGGCAAACAGGGTATCATCAGAATCACACTTAAATATGGTGAAAATAAATCACAGGTTATCACAGGACTCCGCAGAGTTTCAAAGCCCGGTCTTCGTATCTATTCCAGCTGCGAGGATATGCCAAAGGTTATGAACGGCCTCGGAATTGCTATTATCTCTACATCTAAGGGTATCGTTACAGATAAGAAGGCAAGAGAGCTCAACGTTGGCGGCGAAGTTCTTGCATTCGTATGGTAAGGAGGAACACATAAATGTCAAGAATTGGTAAAAAGCCTATCAGTGTTCCTGCAGGCGTTGATGTTAAGATCGACGGCACTACCGTTACTGTAAAGGGACCTAAGGGTACTCTTGTTGAAACATTCAACAAGGATATGATCATTAAGCTTGAAGGCAATGAAGTTATTGTTGAGCGTCCTACAGAGGATAAGCTCCACAAGTCCCTCCACGGCCTTACAAGAACACTTATCCACAACATGATCGAAGGCGTCACAAACGGCTACTCCAAGACTCTCGAGATCGAGGGTGTCGGTTACCGTGCTGCTAAGCAGGGCACAAACGTTGTTATGAACCTCGGCTTCTCACACCAGGTCACTGTTCCCGAAACAGCAGACATCAAGCTCGATGTTCCTAACCCCAACACGATCGTTGTTAACGGCATCGACAAGCAGAAGGTTGGTCAGTACGCTGCTGAGATCCGCGAGAAGAGACCGCCTGAGCCATATAAGGGCAAGGGTATCCGTTACCAGGGCGAGCATATCATCCGCAAGGAAGGTAAAGCTGCTAAGGGTAAGAAGTAATCCGATAATATTTATCCTGTTATGTGGAGGAATGGGACAGCCTGAAAGAGTGGCTACTATTCCTTGTTGAAAAGGAGTGAATTTAAATGGTAAAGCAGTTCAACAGAAAGGCTGCAAGAGCTAAGAGACAGGTTCGTGTACGTTCCAAGATCAGCGGAACAGCACAGTGCCCAAGACTCAATGTTTTCCGTTCTGCAAATCACATTTACGCACAGCTCATCGATGATGTTGCAGGCGTAACACTTTGCGCTGCATCTTCCGTAGAGAAGGACTTCGGTGCAAACGGCGGAAACAAGGAAGGCGCTATGAAGGTCGGCGAGATGATCGCTGCAAGAGCTGCCGAAAAGGGCATCAAGGACGTTGTATTCGATCGTGCAGGTTATCTCTACCACGGTAGAGTTGCAGAACTTGCCGAGGGCGCAAGAAAGGGCGGTCTGAACTTCTAAGTTCGGCTTCCAAGTAACTTATAAGGAGGTTATTCTTTTGGCTAATGCTAAGATAGACGCTTCTGCACTCGAACTTTCCGAGAAGGTTGTTGCTATTAACAGAGTTTCTAAGACTGTTAAGGGTGGTCGTATTTACAAGTTTGCTGCACTCGTTGTAGTAGGCGACGGCAACGGCACAGTTGGTTTCGGTATCGGTAAATCAGGAGAAGTTCCTGATGCTATCCGCAAGGGTATCGAGGATGCAAAGAAGAATTTGATTAAAGTTTCCCTCAGAGGAACAACAATCCCTCACGAGGTTATCGGTGAATACGGCGCAGGCAGAGTTCTTATGAAGCCTGCTGCTCCCGGTACCGGTGTTATCGCAGGCGGTCCTGTTCGTGCAGTTATCGAAATTGCAGGTATCAAGGATATCAGAACTAAGTCCCTGCGTTCCAACAACGCTTGCAATGTTGTAAGAGCTACTATCCAGGGTCTTTCAACTCTCCGCAGCGCTAAGGATGTTGCCGACATCAGAGGCAAGTCCGTTAATGAGATCTTAGGTTAAGGAGGACGTTTGAAATGGCACTTAAAGTAAAGCTTGTTAAAAGCCTTAACGGCTGCACAAAGCCGCAGATCGCAGTAGCACATTCTCTCGGCCTCAATAAGGTTGGTGCTGAAAAGGTTCAGCCCGATAATGATGCTACAAAGGGAAAGATCGCTAAGATCAATCACCTTGTAGAAGTTACCGAAGCATAATTGCAGGGAGGTGCGATACAATGTATATTCACGAATTATCACCTGCTGAAGGTTCCAAGAAGGACGTTAAGAGAGTCGGCAGAGGTCACGGTTCAGGCTGGGGCAAAACTTCCGGCAAGGGCCACAAGGGACAGAATGCCCGTTCCGGCGGCGGCGTAAGACCGGGCTTTGAAGGCGGTCAGATGCCTATCGCAAGAAGAATCCCTAAGAGAGGTTTCAACAACATCTTTGCAGCAAAGATGGCTGCTGTTAATGTTTCCTCACTCGAAATCTTCAAGGAAGGTACAGAGGTTGATGCAGAGCTTCTTCTCGCTTCAGGTCTTGTTAAGAACATCGACAACGGCGTTAAGATCCTCGGCAACGGTGAGATCACCAAGAACTTAACTGTTAAGGCTGATGCATTCTCTGCTTCAGCAAAAGAAAAAATTGAAAAGGCAGGCGGAAAGGCTGAGGTGATGTAATGTGTTTACAACCTTCAGAAACGCTTGGAAGGTTCCTGAGTTAAGGAATAAAATCCTTTACACATTATTGATCATCTTTATTTTCCGTTTAGGCTGTCATATTCCTGTTCCTTTTCTTGACGCTTCGGTAATGGCGTCCGATATTTCGGGCAGCGGAAGCTTCCTGAGCTATATGGATATCCTCTCCGGCGGCGCTCTTTCAAAGGGAACTATATTCGCTCTTTCGATCCAGCCATACATCAATGCTTCGATCATCGTTCAGCTTCTGACGTATGCGCTCCCTCCTCTTGAAAATCTTCAGAAGGAAGGCGAAGAGGGAAGAAAGAAACTCGATACGATAACAATGTATGTTTCCCTGGCAATTGCTTTGGTAATGTCGTATGCTTACTACATTACCCAGCGCAACAGCGGTGCCGTAAGATATGAAGGCGGTGCTTCGGGTGTATTCGCGGCGATTGTAATTGTCGCAGCGTTCACTGCAGGCGCAGGCGTTGTTGTTTGGCTCGGCAACTGCATCAATGACAAGGGCATTGGCAACGGTATCTCAATGATACTTTTCGCCGGTATCGTTTCGAGAGGTCCTGCAAGCGTTCTTCGTATGTTTGAACTTGCAAAGGACGACAAGAAATACTACCTGATCGTTCCGATCGTTCTCATTGTTTTCGTTCTTATGATCGCATTCATCGTATTTATGAATGAATCAGAAAGAAGGATCCCGATACAGTACGCCAAGCGTGTTGTCGGCAGAAAGCAGTACGGCGGTCAGAGCACTCATATTCCGATAAAGATCGCAATGAGCGGCGTTATGCCGATCATCTTCGCGATGGCTATCATGTCGCTCCCTGCTACGCTTGAAATGTTTGTTCATGTAGAGGAGAATCCTGTTACATTCTGGCAGAAGTTCTATGCAGGTTTTGTACACTTCTTCAGCTACCGCAGCGGTTGGTACGCTATCATCTATTTCATCCTTATCATTGCTTTCAACTACTTCTATGTTGCAATGCAGTATAATCCGATCGAAATAGCCAACAACCTCCGTCAGAGCAACGGCGGTATCCCCGGTATCAGACCGGGTAAGCCTACCAGCGACTATATCCAGAAAGTTCTTTCAAAGATCACTTTGGTCGGTGCATTTTTCCTCGGCGTTATCGCTATTTTCCCGATACTTTCAAATATGGCAATGCCTTCTTTGAATATCGCAATGGGCGGTACTTCGATTCTCATCGTGGTAAGTGTCGTTCTTGAAACTTCCAGAACGCTCGAATCACAGATGATGATGCGTCACCACAAGGGATTCCTCGAATAATCGTCACAAACCATTACACACTCATCGTCAGGAGGATTTGTTATGAATTTGATTTTACTTGGCGCTCCCGGTGCAGGCAAAGGCACACAGGCAGAGGTTATCAGCGCAAAGCTCGGTATCCCTCAGATCTCTACCGGCAACATTCTGCGTGAAGCAGTAAAGAACGGTACGGAATGCGGACTGAAGGCTAAAAGCTATATGGAAAGCGGCGCTTTGGTTCCCGACGAAGTTGTGATCGGTATTCTTAAAGACAGAATCGCCGAAGACGATTGCAAGAACGGTTTTATCCTTGACGGTTTCCCCAGAACAGTTCCTCAGGCAGAAGCTCTTGAGGCTATGGGCGTAAACATCGACAAGGTCCTTTCGATCGACGTTCCCGATGCAGACATTCAGGCTCGTATCTCGGGCAGAAGAGTCTGCGAAAAGTGCGGTGCTTCCTACCACGTTGACTTCAAGCCGACCAAGGTAGAGGGCATCTGCGACAAGTGCGGCGGAAAAGCTGTACAGAGAAAGGACGACGCTCCCGAAACTGTTATTGAAAGACTTAAAACTTACCATGTTCAGACTGCTCCGCTCGCTGATTTCTATGCAGCAAAGGGCAAGCTCACAAGAGTCAAGGGTCTGGACGGCGTGGAAGCAACCTCAAAGGTTGTCTTAGAAGCGCTCAATGCTTAAAGGCAGAGAAAAATGATTAATGTTAAATCCAAGTCCGAACTGGAGAAGATGCGTAAAGCAGGTGTTATCACCGCTAACGCTCTTCACTACGGAGGACAGTCAATAAAAGTCGGTATGTCAACTTACGAGCTTGACAAGCTTATCCACGATTACATCGTCAAGAACGGTGCAAAGCCTTCGAGCCTCGGTTACTGCGGTTTCCCCGGTTCGGCATGTATTTCGATCAACAACGAAGTGATCCATGGTATCCCGTCCAAGAAGAAGTTCATTCAGGACGGTGATGTTGTCAGCATTGATGTTACCGCACTTTATGATGGTTACAATGGGGACACGGCTTATACCTTCCCTGTAGGAAACGTTCCCGAAGAAACGCTCAAGCTGCTTGAAGTTACAAAAGAGAGCATGTATCTCGGAATCGAGCAGGCTGTTATCGGAAACCGTATCGGCGATATCGGTCATGCGGTTGAAGAACACTGCGTTTCTCATGGATATGGTGTAGTCAGACAGTATATAGGTCACGGCATCGGCAGAGAAATGCACGAAGCTCCCGAAGTTCCGAATTACGGACGCCCGGGACACGGTCCAAGACTTGTTGCAGGTATGACTATCACAGTTGAACCGATGATCAATGCGGTCGGAGAGGACGTCAAGGTCCTTTCGGACGGCTGGACCGTAGTGACCAGATCGGGTTCTCCCGCTGCTCATTATGAGCACACTATCGCAATCACTCCCGACGGGCCCGTGATCCTTACGAAGCCCACAATTGTCTGACAACGGCAAACCCCGAAAGGAGTTAAGGCTGTGGAAGCAAAAATCGGAATGATCGTCAGATCGGCTGCAGGACATGACAGAGGAAATTTCCTTATGATCACCGCAGTTGAGGGTGACTTTGCGTTTATTGCTGACGGAAAAGAGCGAAAGCTCGAAAAACCGAAGAAAAAGCGTTTAAAACACCTTAAACTTACCAATACTGTTATAGATACAGACAATCTGACAGATAAGGGACTTAGAAAGATAATTTCTTCGTTCACCGAAACCCAAGATCCATAAATCTAAAAGGAGGCATATGTTTGTCTAAAGAGGATGTTATTGAGATTGAAGGTACAGTAATCGAAGCTCTCCCGAATGCAATGTTCCAGGTCGAACTTGCAAACGGACACAAGATTCTCGCTCACGTTTCCGGTAAACTCAGAATGAACTACATCAGGATCGTTCCGGGTGACAAGGTCACGGTTGAGATGTCACCATATGACCTCTCAAAAGGCAGAATTACTTGGAGAGCAAAGTGAATTCTTGAAAAAGGAGGTATTTATCATGAAAGTAAGACCTTCAGTAAAACCAATTTGTGAAAAATGCAAAATCATTAAGAGAAAAGGCAAAATTATGGTTATCTGCGAGAACCCTAAGCACAAGCAGCGTCAGGGCTAATCAGTAAAGATCCGTAATAATTGCTTTAAAACGTAAAAATCCAATTCGGAGGTGTATGTAAATGGCACGTATTGCAGGCGTTGACCTTCCAAAGGATAAGAGAGTCGAGATCGGACTCACATATATCTATGGCATCGGTCGCAAATCTGCTGATATTATCCTCAAGGAAACAGGCGTAAACCCTGACATCAGAGTTAAGGACCTTTCCGAGGATGATCTTGCAAAGATCCGTGATTATATTGATAAGAATTTCATCGTTGAGGGTGACCTTCGCAGAAATGTTGCTCTTAACATCAAGCGTCTTGTTGAAATCGGTTGCTACAGAGGCGTTCGTCACAGAAAGGGTCTCCCCGTCAGAGGTCAGAGAACCAAGACAAACGCAAGAACCCGCAAGGGCCCTGTAAAGACAATCGCTAACAAGAAGAAGTAAGGAGGGAATGAACAATGGCTCAGGTTAAAGGCAAGAAGACTGTCGTTAGACGTCGTCGTGAGCGTAAAAACATTGAAAATGGTGCTGTTCATATCCAGTCCACTTTCAACAACACAATCGTAACTATTACTGATACACAGGGTAACGCAATTTCATGGGCTTCCGCAGGCGAACTCGGTTTCAGAGGTTCTAAGAAGTCCACTCCGTTCGCTGCACAGACAGCTGCTGAAACTGCTGCTAAGGCTGCAATGGATCACGGTCTTAAGACTGTTGAAGTTTACGTTAAGGGACCGGGTGCAGGCCGTGAAGCTGCTATCAGAGCTTTACAGACTGTTGGTCTTGAAGTAAGACTCATCAAGGATGTTACTCCTATTCCTCACAACGGATGCCGTCCTCCTAAGAGACGTCGTGTATAACAGATATACCGATATTCTTTTACAGGTAAGCGTTTCCGCTTAATAATACGTTTTTTAATTACCAATGGAGGTGTAATTCTAAATGGCAGTTAATAAAGACCCCATACTCAAAAAATGCAGATACTTAGGAATCAGCCCTATGGTTATGGGTATTTCTAAGACTTCTAATAGAAACCCCGGTGCCAACAACAGAAAGAAGCTTTCCGAATACGGCACACAGCTCAAGGAAAAGCAGAAGCTCAAGTTCATCTACGGCGTTCTTGAGAAGCCTTTCTATCACTACTACGAACTCGCAAGCAAGGCTACTGACAAGACCACCGGTGACGCGCTCATCACAATTCTTGAATCCAGACTTGATAACGTAGTTTTCAGAATGGGTCTCGCTCTCACAAGACGTGAAGCAAGACAGCTCGTTACTCACAGACACTTCACAGTAAACGGTGAGAGAGTTGACATTCCTTCTTACAGAGTTAAGGAAGGCGACGTTATCGCTCTTTACGAAGGCAGCCGTTCAAGTGCTAAGTTCAAGGAGATCTACGATCAGACTAACGGCAGAGTAGTTCCTACATGGCTCGATTCCAACAAGGACAATTTCTCCGCTAAGGTTGTTCGTATGCCTGCAACTGAAGACCTTGACTATGAGGTTGAAACTCACCTTATCGTCGAGTTGTACTCCAAGTAATAGGTTTATCGTGTATAAACTTTTTATATGCGTTAATGATCCGCAATGCGAATATAGGAGGGTTTTATAATGCTTGAAAAAATCGAAAAGCCGGAAATCGAAACCGTTGAACTCAAGACCAACGGCACTTACGGCAAGTTTGCTATCGCTCCTCTTGAGCGCGGCTATGGACATACTCTTGGCAACAGCCTCAGACGTGTCCTGCTCTCCTCGCTTCCGGGTGTTGCTGTTACTTCGGTGAAGATTGACGGTGTACACCACGAATTATCTACTATTCCGGGCGTTAAGGAAGATGTTACTGAAATAGTTCTTAACCTTAAAGGACTTACGGCTAAGCTTTACGGCGAAGGCCCTAAGACCATCTATATCGAAGCCGAAGACGAATGCGAAGTTACCGCAGGTGACATCAAGGCGGATTCGGAAGTTGATATCCTCGTTCCGGATATGCACATTGCTACACTCGGCAAAGACGCTAAGCTTTATATGGAGATCACTATCGACAGAGGACGCGGATACGTTCCTGCTGAAAAGAACAAGCAGCTTTTCAACTTCGGTGTTGATGTTATCGCTGTTGACTCCATTTATACCCCTGTACTGAAAGTAAATTACACTGTCGAAGACACCCGTCTTGGACAGGTAACTGATTATGATAAGCTCACACTTGATGTCTGGACCAACGGTGTTGTTTCAGCCAAGGAAGCTGTATCACAGGCAGCCAACCTCCTCATTGAGCATCTGAAGCTCTTCAGCGAGCTTTCTGATGAATCCGCTATCACAGAGATCATGGTAGAAAAGGACGACAAGGGCAAAGAAAAAGTCCTTGAGATGACCATTGAGGACCTTGACTTATCAGTACGTTCGTTCAATTGCCTTAAACGTGCAAACATTAACACAGTAGGTGATTTGATCAACAAGTCAGAAGAAGAGATGATGAAAGTCAGAAACCTTGGTAAGAAGTCCTTTGACGAAGTTAAGGAAAAGCTTCAGTCCCTCGGTTTTGAACTCAGCTCTGAAGATGATAACTAAGAGTGATAATTTTGCAAAAATACGATACTTTTAATAGGTAAGGAGTGATTAGAATGCCGGGAACAAGAAAATTGGGCAGAACAAGCGACCACAGAAAAGCAATGCTCAGAGCTATGGTTACATTCCTGCTCGAAAACGGCAAGATCGAAACAACAGTAACAAGAGCCAAAGAGGTTCGTGCTATGTCTGAAAAGATGATCACCATCGCCAAGACAAACGACCTCCACTCCAGACGTCAGGTTCTTGCTTATGTTACAAAGGAAGATGTTGTCAAGAAGCTTTTTGACGAGATCGCACCTAAGTACGCTGATGTTAATGGCGGTTATACAAGAATCATCAAGACAGGTCCAAGACGCGGCGACGCTGCTGAAATGGCTATCATTGAACTTGTATAAGTTTCTTTCGATATATAAAATCAACGCTGTTCGATTTATTTTCGGACAGCGTTTTTTAATGTGCAGGCGGATAAATCGCAATAGATTGGTAAAAATAGCTAAGTTTGACAAAGGATAACCACCAAAAATGTATAAACTGTGTATTGACTTTGTTTTTTTTTTGATATAATATTAAAAAATATATAGGAGGGTTCTCTAATGGAAGGTAAAACACAGGGAATGGCATCATTGATATGCGGAATAGGTGCGGTGGCTATTTTTCTTTTAAATTATGTAATTAACAGTAATGAATTAATCATGATTATGGAGTTACTGGGACTTGCTGCCGGAATTGTAGCTATTTGTCTTGCTTCGGCTGCCAAAAAAAGAGGTTACAGAGAAGCTGTGCAGAAAGCAGGATTTGTCCTTGGAATTATCGGAACTTCATTAATGGGATTGCAAATTTTTGCATCAATGACTTAATTATTTCAAGAATTTTACATCTGCAAGAAAATATAATAAAGGTTTTAAAGAAGTGTTTCTGCTTGAAGCACTTCTTTTTTGTTATCGGTTATCTGTTATTGACTTTTTTTACAATTTGAGTTATAATTAATCTGTATATTTATGCCCCGAAAGGAGAATAATAAATTAAAACTGTAATCCAAATGCAATTTCGGGGGGAGAAAATATGCATAGTAATTGTAATGAAGATGAAAATAACGGTAACGAAAACAATGATTCCGCTGCCGACGAGGCACTTGACCGTGCGGAGCTGATCGAAAAGACGGGGGAAGTCACTTCCCAGAATGCAAAGCATCTTATTCACTGTCTGACGATAATCGGGCAGGTCGAGGGGCATTATCTTCTTCCGCCGCAGAACAAGACCACCAAGTATGAACACATTATGCCTGCGCTTGTGGCTGTTGAGCAGGACAGGTCGATCGAGGGTCTGGTGATAATCCTCAACACGGTGGGCGGTGATGTCGAGGCAGGGCTTGCGATTGCGGAGCTTATTGCGGGAATGAAGACGCCGACGGTATCTATTGTTGTCGGCGGAGGTCATTCTATCGGTGTGCCGCTTGCAGTTTCGGCGAAGTGTTCTTTCATTGTGCCGAGTGCGACGATGACGATCCACCCTGTCCGAATGAGCGGCACGGTTCTCGGTGTTCCGCAGACCCTATCCTATTTTGACAAGATGCAGGACAGGATAAGCAATTTCGTTTGCAGAAACAGCGGCATTTCCGCTCAGCGTTTCAAAGAGCTTATGATGAACACGGGTGAGCTTACTATGGATATGGGAACTGTTATTGACGGTGAAACTGCGGTCAATGAGGGACTTATTGACAGGCTCGGCGGTTTGTCCGATGCTATTGAGGAGCTTTACAAGCTTATTGAAACGAGCGAGCCGCGCTATCCCGATGAAGGATCGTAAGCGGAGGTGCGGAAAATGGTCATTCACTCTATTATCGGCGAATATGATATTTTATATGCGCAGGAACGCGAGGCGGCTTATGTGCTTCGTTCTGTTCAGAGCACTGACGGATATGATGAAGCTTTGTTTTCTGCGGACTGCACGAAGCTTTCGGCGGAAACGCTTAAACTGCCGTATGATGCAGGCGGTTTGACGGCTTTTTCGGTTTTAAAAAAGTGAAAATGCGCTGTTATCAGCGTTTAATACTAAACACCAATAAAAATATAGAAAAAAATCTGCGCAAAATCCATATATCAGAGCTTTTGCTTGATTTTTGTATAGGTTTTAATTGGTGTTCAGTATAAAATATGACAACGGAGGAAATTTTTTATGACAGTGATTCAGGGCATCATTCAGGGACTTATTCAGGGCTTATCGGAGTTTCTGCCGATATCAAGTTCGGGTCATTTATCGGTTTTTCAGCATTTTTTCGGTATTCACGGGGAAAGTGCTGTGCTGGTGAATGTTTTTCTGCATCTTGGAACGCTCATTGCGGTATTCATTGCGTTCTGGGGGAAGATAAAGGCTTTGATAATTGAATTTTTCAAGCTTATAAAGGATATTTTCACGGGAAAATTCAAGTGGAAAGAGATGAATCCCGAGCGCAGGATGATCTTTATGATAATAATTTCTATCCTGCCGCTTTTCGGGTTTTACATATTCAAGGATTTCTTCGAGGGATTGCAGTCGGACAGGAGCGTTGTTGCGGAGGGTATCGGTTTCCTTTACACTTCGGCGCTGTTATTCCTTTCGACGGGCAAGCTTTGCGACGGGAACAAGCTGACCTGCGGTGAAGTCACAACGCCAAAGGCTCTTCTGATAGGTGTATTTCAGGGAATTGCGCTCGTACCGGGCATATCGAGGTCGGGTTCGACTATTTCGGCAGGACTTTTTGCAGGATTAAAGCGTGAGGATGCTGTTGAATACAGTTTTATTCTCGGGATCCCCGTTATACTTGCAGGTGCGCTGACGGAGATGCTTTCTTATGACGGGGGAGCGACTTCGGAGCTTATACTGCCGCTTATTGTAGGATTCGTTGTGGCGGCTGTATCGGGATATCTGGCAATAAGGCTTATAAAGCTGCTGGTTGTATCGGACAAATTCAGAATTTTTGCGTTTTACACACTTATACTGGGTATGATCGTACTTTCGATAGGAATTTATGAGGACGTAAGCGGAAATTATCTTTATGAGATGATAGCTGCAAAATAAAATGGAGGAATAGATTTGGCACAGAACAAGACAAAGGCGAGCAAAGAGGAGATCGCCCGTCAGAATGAGAATGCAAGGCATCACGATCGGGTTTTATGGTCAACGGTGCTGTTTGCGGCAGGTGTGCTTGCGGCGGCGTTCACGCTGATAAAGGGTGAGTCGCTCTGGAACACGATACATAATATTTTTCTCGGATTATTCGGCGTGACTGCGTTCCTTGTGCCGATAGTTATGATATATGCTTCGATAATGATAGCGATGGATAAGACGGAGCTTTATGTAAGCACACGCTTAGTCCAATGCGGAGCGGCGATACTGCTTCTGACGGGATTCGTACAGATATTCTTCGCAGGAGAGCTTCAGGGAGAGCGGCTTTTTGACGAGATACTTCCTGCGCTTTATGCGGAGGGAAAGAAGCTTCGCGGCGGCGGAGTGATGAGCATTATCATTGCAGGGCCTTTGCTTGCGCTTTTCAAGAGGGTAGGGGCATCGATAATCGTTGTGCTGCTTTGCTTCGTATATATAATGGTAGTTGCGAACAAGACGGTCATTGACCTTTTCAAAATGGTGCGCAACGGTTTTGCAAAGGCGAGTGCTGCCCGTGCGGAGAGCTATGTTGAAACGCCTGATTTTGTACCTCCTCCGGGGGCAAAGAATATGAAAAAGGCTGTTCCGAACGCTGATGTTCCTGCAAAGATAGCGGAGAAGCAGCAGAAGAACTTTGATGTTGACATTCCGATGCCTGCGGGACAGAAGCTTTCGCAGTCGGAGCAGATAAAGGCAACGGGGACTCTGACCGAGCCGCCCAAGGAGTTCACGGACGAGGGTTCGGCTATTCCTGCGGCTGCGCCCAAGATAGTAGGAAACAAGTCTGTTGAGGCTGACAAGGAGCTTGCGAAGGAGCAGCTCAAATCGGCATCGAGCGAGCTTGATGATATTATAAAGAAGGCTGCGGCTGCGCCCAAAAAGGTGGCAAGTACGGCAAGTGCGGCGGCTTCAAATGCTGCGGCAAATGTTTCATCCGCTTCATCAAACACAGTTTCGGGCAACGCTGCGGCGGCTGTGTCATCGGGTGCGGCTAAGGCTTCGTCCGAGGAGGACAACTCGCAGCTCAAAAAGGACATTGCGAACGCTATGGCTAACAGAAAGTCCGTTGCGAAGCAGTCAACGCTCGCTTCGGAGAAGATCGAATCGACCGAGGAGCTTGATATGCCCGATGCGCCTACGGCGGCTGACATTCAGCATGAAATTACCGAGAACAAGCAGGCGGCTTTCGTTTACACGTTCCCTCCGATAGATCTTTTGAAGCAGGCTGACAATGAGAGCAACTCCGAGCAGGCAGAGGCGGAGATGAAGAACAATGCTGACACGCTCGTTGACACTTTAAAGAGCTTCGGCGTTCAGACGAGGATAGTTGACATTCACCGTGGTCCGACCGTAACGAGATATGAGCTTCAGCCGAGCGCAGGTGTTAAAATTTCCAAGATAACTGCTCTTGCTGATGATATTGCGCTTAATCTTGCGGCGGCAGGCGTTCGTATTGAAGCGCCTATCCCGGGCAAGGCGGCTGTCGGTATCGAAGTTCCGAACCGGGTTAAGGACACGGTTTCGATCCGTGAGATGATCGAGAGTGAGGAGTTCTCACACGCTAAGAGCAAGCTTTCATTCGTTGTCGGAAAGAACATTGACGGTGAAGTAATTGTCGGAGATATTGCGAAGCTTCCGCACGTTATTATCGCAGGTACTACGGGTTCGGGTAAATCTGTTTGTACTAACAGTATAATTATGAGTATTCTATACAATGCGTCGCCCGATGAGGTTCGTCTTGTACTTATTGACCCGAAGATGGTCGAATTCAAGGTATATGACGGCATACCGCATCTGCTTATCCCTGTTGTCACCGATCCGAGAAAGGCGGCAGGTGCGCTTTCGTGGGCGGTTCAGGAGATGCTCAAGCGATACAAGCTTTTTGCGGACAGCAATGTCCGTGACCTTAACGGATACAATGAAATGGCTGCCGAAACGGAGGGCGTTGAGCCTTTGCCGAGGATAGTCATTGCGATAGACGAGTTGGCTGACCTTATGATGGCTTGCTCGAACGAAGTTGAAGATTCGATATGCCGACTTGCGCAGATGGCGAGAGCGGCAGGAATGCATCTTATAATTGCGACGCAGCGACCGACTGTTGATGTTATCACGGGTCTTATCAAGGCGAACATTCCGTCGAGAATCGCGCTGACGGTTTCATCGCAGATAGACAGCCGTACTATCATTGACACGGCAGGTGCGGAAAAGCTGCTCGGCTACGGTGATATGCTTTACTATCCTCAGGGAATACCGAAGCCTGTCCGAGTTCAGGGCTGTTTCGTTTCGACAAAGGAAGTCGAGGCTGTCGTTTCGTTCATCAAGAGCGGCGGTCAGGTCGAATATTCGAGCGAGATCATCGAGGAGATCGAAAAGGCTACGCCTGTGCCGAAGGGTGAGGGCAAGGGTGACAATTCCTCCGATGTTCCCACGGGTGACGGCAGCGACGAGGAGATCATCGACCGTGCTGTTGAGGTGCTTTGCGATGCGGGACAGGCTTCCGTTTCGTACTTGCAGCGAAAGCTGAAGCTTGGCTATGCACGTGCGGCGAGGATAATGGATCAGCTTGAAGAGCTTGGCGTTGTTGGCCCTTACGAGGGTTCAAAGCCGAGGGCTGTTATAATCACGAAGGAGATGTGGCTAAAGCGCAAGCTCATCAATCAGGACGTTATTTCCGAACCCGTTGGTGACGGCGGCTCGGAGATATTTGACGAAGTCGTTTCGGAAATGGAAGAATCGGATTAATGCGTAATGCGTAATTGCACAACGTTGTTGGGCATCGTAATTGCGTAATTAATATGAGCCGTGTTTTTTGTGTAATTCCGTAGGGGACGGGTTTCCCGTCCTGTTATGCCTGTTGCGTTGGGTGATTTCGTTTGTTTGTTATCTCGATTCGGGGTGTATGCTATGCTGAAAAGGATAATTGATGCTTTTTATGACATTGTTGACTATGGTTTGTTTTCCGTATTCGACAAAAAGAACAGCTATCGTTCACCGCAGTTCGTTTCCGAGGCTTCGGAGGAAGCTATACAGCCGAACAAGGGCGGTGAGCCGTTTTCGGAAAGCTTTTTCGTGCGGCACATTATCGACTTCATCGGCATTGCGCTGACGGTGCTGATGTTTTTCAGCGAAAAATTTGCGGAATTGATATTATATTCTCTGCTGTTTGAATATGTGTTTTTGCAGATCGGCTATTTTGTGATAATTCCGATATTTCTGGCGATAAATATTGCGGCATACATAATGATCAAAAAGAACAATGAGGCGAGGATAATTCCTGCGTTTTTCGGCGGTATCATCGGTGCGGAGCTTGCTGTTCATCTTGAAAATCGGGAATATGCCGGCAGGGTGTTCATAAAGGTACTCTTTAAGATATTTATATGGATATGCGTAGTGGTTTTGCTTTCTGTTTTGTATACATGAATTAAGTTTTTATGCGAAATGCGTAATTAGTGTGAGATATATAAACGGGCGGATATAGAATCCGCCCCTACGGGAATTTGCGTTTTGATGCGAATTATAGGAAAAATAATAATTCCGAATTCCGCATTCCGAATTCCGAATTGAGCTGTATGTTACGAAAATAAAAAGGAGTATTTATGCCGTTTTTACCTATATCAAAAGAGGATATGCAGGAGCGTGGGATAGAGCAGTTTGACTTTATCTGCATCACGGGGGACAGCTATGTTGACCACCCGAGTTTTGGCATTTCCATTATATCGAGAGTTGTTGAGAGCCTTGGATTCACGGTCGGCATCATTGCACAGCCCGACTGGCACAGCGTCCGTGATTTCAAAAAGCTTGGCAGACCTAAGTATGCTTTTCTTGTGACATCGGGCAACATTGACAGCATGGTCGCGCACTACACGAGCGCAAAGAGAAAGCGTTCCGATGATGCTTACACGGCTGGGGGAAAGGCAGGAAAGCGACCCGACCGTGCGGTCATTGTGTACTGCCAAAAGCTGCGCGAGGCTTACGGTGACGTTCCAATTGCCATTGGCGGCCTGGAGGCTTCTTTGCGCCGATTTGCGCACTATGATTACTGGGACGATGCTGTTCGTCCGTCCATACTTTATGACAGCGGTGCTGATCTGCTCATGTACGGAATGGGTGAGCATCAGATAACGGAGATCTGCACACGTCTTGCAAAGGGTGAGGACATTCACGACTTAAAGGACATTCGCGGAACGGCTTATCTTGTAAAGCCCGTTGACACGCCTTACGGTGCGGTGGAATGTCCGTCGTTAAAGGCCTGCCGCGAGAACAAGGCTGAATATGCAAAGGCTTGCCGCATACAGTATGACTGGCAGGACGAGGTTTACGGAAAGACCATCATTCAGCGTCAGGACGATATGATGCTCGTTCAGCTTGCGCCCTCGCCCGTACTTACTACGGAGGAGCTTGACGCTGTTTACGAGCTGCCTTACATGAGGACTTATCACCCGATTTATGAGAAAGAGGGCGGCGTTCCGGGCATAAAGGAAGTTGAATTTTCGATAACGCACAACCGCGGCTGTTTCGGATTCTGCAACTTCTGTTCCATTGCGCTTCATCAGGGCAGGCGTATCGCTGTGAGAAGCGAGGAGAGCGTTCTGCGCGAGGCGAAGCTTCTGACGACTTTGCCGAACTTCAAGGGTTACATTCACGATGTTGGCGGCCCTACGGCGAATTTCAGACGCACAAGCTGTGACAAGCAGCTCAAATACGGACTTTGCAAGGGCAAAAAGTGTCTTGCGCCCGAGCCTTGCCCGAATCTTGTTGTCGATCACACGGAATATCTTGAGATGCTCCGCAAGATAAGGGCAATTCCAAAGGTAAAAAAGGTATTTATCCGAAGCGGTATCCGATACGATTATCTGATCGAGGACAAGGACGATGAGTTCATGCGTGAGCTTATCGAAAATCACGTCAGCGGACAGTTAAAGGTTGCGCCCGAGCATTGTTCGGCGGCTGTGCTTGACAAAATGGGCAAGCCGCACATTGAGGCTTACAAGAAATTTCAGGATAAATTCTACAGAATGACGAATCAGATCGGAAAAGAGCAGTACCTTGTGCCGTACTTAATGTCGTCGCACCCGGGCAGCACGTTAAATGATGCGGTCGAGCTTGCGCTGTTCTTAAAGTCGCTGAAAATGCGTCCCGAGCAGGTGCAGGACTTCTATCCGACACCGGGAACGCTTTCGACCTGCATGTTTTACACGGAGCTTGACCCTTACACGCTTGAAAAGGTATATGTGCCTAAGACGGCGGAGGAAAAGGGTATGCAGAGGGCACTTTTGCAGTATTTCCGTCCGCAGAATCAGCGGAAGTGCATTGAAGCTTTACAGAGGGCGCACCGCACCGATCTTATCGGCAACACGCCCGACTGTCTTGTAAAGCCTGACGCACAGTATTTGCGCGAACTCAACGAACGCAGGCAGAAGCAGGCTGAAAAGGGCAGGGGACATGGCACTTCGCACGGAAAAGCTAACGGAAACAGCCGTGGGAACACTCGCGGCAGGAATGATGCCAAGGCTAACGGCAGAAACGGAAGTGAAAAGAATTGGCAGCAAGGAAAAAATCATCGTCAAGCTCAAGATCATCAGGCTCATCAGCAGCGCGGAGGAAAGCCGAACAGAGGGAAGAACAGAGTTTAAGGCGGCTTTTCCACAGGGGGCTGACGTTCCCTGCGCTGATAGTTGTGATACTTTTTATAGCGGCGTTCGCTTACGGTTCGTATCTTGAAAAGGGAAAGACGGAAGAGCCTGCGGCGGTGGTCAGCAACTTCATCGAAAAGGACGCTGACCTTGTGATACGGTACATTGATGTAGGGCAGGGCGACTGCGAACTTATTTCCTATGCAGGGAAGAATGTTCTCATCGATGCGGGTGTAAAAGAGGCGGCGGACGACATTGAAGCTGTGATAGACGGGCTTGGGATAACTAAGCTTGATTATGTTATAGCGACTCACCCTCACGCCGACCACATCGGGGCGATGGACAAGATAGTTGAGAAGTACGACATCGGGACGGTCATTGCGCCGAGGGTAAAGGACGATCTTGTGCCGACGACCAAGGTTTATGAGCGTTTTCTGACGGCTTTGAGCAAAAAGGGACAGAAGCTTACGGCGGCGCAGGCAGGGAATGTTTACTCGCTCGCGGACGAAAACAAGGAAAATGACAACACGGCTTTTGAGGTGCTTGCGCCCGTCGGGGACGATTATGACGATCTCAACGACTGGTCGGTTGTGATAAGGCTCGTTCACGGGGACTGTGCTTTCCTTTTCACGGGTGATGCTGAAAAGACGGCGGAGGCTGATATTCTTGAAAGCGGTGCGAATGTTTCGGCAGATGTACTAAAGGCAGGGCATCACGGAAGTTCGACTTCTTCGGGCAAGAAATTCCTCAAGGCTGTTTCGCCAAAGACGGCGATAATAAGCTGCGGAACGGACAATTCGTACGGACATCCACACGCGGAAACTATTGACAAATTCAAGGAAATGGGCATTGAATATTTCCGCACGGACGAATGCGGAACGATAACTGTTTACTCGGACGGGGAAAGCTATCGCATACAGACGGAAAAGGAGAGCAACGGAAAATGATGATAATTGACAGGATAGAGGGAAAGACGGTCGTTATCGAGGACGGTGACAGGTACTTCAACGCGGATATCTCGCTTTTTGACGGGGCGGTGCGCGAGGGTGATGTCATTGCGGAAAAGGACGGGCGTTACTTCGCTGACAAAAATGCGACAAAAAAGCGCAGGGAGGATATCATCAAGCTGCAGAACAGCTTGTGGGAATAAAAAAGAAGGTAAAAAGTTATGCAGAAGTTATTGTTTGACGAATTAAGGGAAAGGTTGCCGAAGCTTTCAAAGGGTCACAAGAAAATTGCGGAGTATATGCTCAATCATTATGACAAGGCGGCGTTCATGACGGCATCGAAGCTCGGCGGCATTGTCGGGGTTAGCGAATCGACGGTGGTTCGTTTTGCGACAGAGCTTGGTTATGAGGGTTATCCCGAACTCCAGCGCGCGCTGAAAGATTACACGAGCAATATGCTCACGACTGTTCAGCGTATCGATGTTATGAATGACCGTCTTGCTGACGAGGACGTTTACGAAAAGATCATAAGCATGGATATAGACAAGCTGAAAAAGACGCTCGAAGAGGGTGACAAGGAGCAGTTCTACAGCACTGTTGACGCACTTTGCAATGCGAAGAACATTTACGTTATCGGTGCGCGTTCGGCGGCTGTACTCGCGCGTTTCCTTTCGTTCTACTTTACGATGATGTGCGACAATGTAAAGCTTGTTCACACGACTTCGACCTCGGAAATGTTTGAGCAGATACTCAACATCGGCGAGGGTGACATCATGATAGGAATAAGCTTCCCGAGATACTCGAATCACACGGTAAAAGCATTCCGCTATGCTTCGTCAAAGGGTGCTACGGTCATTGCGATAACGGACAGTCTTGCTTCGCCGCTTGCGGAATATGCGGACAACATTCTTATTGCAAGGAGCGACATGGTATCGTTCGCGGATTCACTTATTGCGCCGATGAGCGTTATAAATGCGCTCATCGTTGCGGTCGGAATGAGAAAGCGTGATTACGTTGCGGACAGCTATCAGAGGTTAGAGGAGATCTGTGACGAATATCAGGCCTATGATAATTTTGACGGCAGGAATTCGGAGTTTTCTCCGCTTCACCGCAAGGAAGATATTTTATAAACTTATAAACCGAAAGGAACGGTCAACAGATGGATCATATCTGTATCGGAAATGTAAAAATTGAGAGGACGGCTGCGCTTGCGCCTATGGCTTCGGTGGCGGACAGGGCTTACCGTGCTGTCTGCAAGGAGCAGGGTGCGGCATACATGGTTTCGGAGATGATCTCGGCAAAGGGATTATGCTATTCCGACAGAAAGACGGAGGAGCTTTGCACTGTCATTGACAGCGAGCGGCCT
The DNA here is from genome assembly GCA_945868475.1 of uncultured Ruminococcus sp. Taxonomy (GTDB): domain Bacteria; phylum Bacillota; class Clostridia; order Oscillospirales; family Ruminococcaceae; genus UMGS363. Next base: position 35,666 of record CAMBLM010000016.1, read on the forward strand.
TACGCTTTGCAGCTTTTCGGCGAAGACCCCAAATTTGTCGGCAGGGCGGCTTCGATGCTGATGAAATACAAGCCCGATATACTGGATATAAACATGGGTTGTCCCGTTCCTAAGATAGTTGGCAGCGGCAGCGGAAGTGCGCTTATGAAAACGCCCGAAATTGCGGCTGAGATAGTTCGTGCGGCTGTGAAAAACAGTGATGTTCCCGTTACGGTGAAGTTCCGCAAGGGTTGGGACGATGACAATGTCAATGCTGTTGAATTCGCAAAGGTGATAGAGCAGGCAGGCGCATCGATGATAGCCGTTCACGGGCGTACCCGTGTTCAGATGTATCACGGAAAGGCTGACCGTGACATTATCCGGCAGGTGAAAGAGGCTGTTTCGATACCCGTTATCGGCAACGGTGACATCGATTCGCCCGAGAGTGCGGCGGATATGTACAAACAGACGGGGTGTGACCTTGTTATGATAGGCAGGGGAAGTTACGGTCGTCCGTGGCTTTTCTCGCAGATAAAAAGCTACATGGAAACGGGTGAATATGCGCCCGAGCCAACGCTTGAAGAAAAGCTTGCGATAATGCTTCATCAGGCGGAGCTGACGGTCGGATTCAAGGGTGAGAAAAAGGCTATGGCGGAGCTTCGCAGGCAATGCTCGTTCTATCTGAAAGGTTTGCCGAATGCGGCGAGCTTCCGCGGCAGGTGCGGAACTCTGACCTGCATGGACGACCTGCGCAGTCTGACGGACGAGATACTGAGGGCGGCTTTATGAGATACACGATAAGAAAGGCGGCTTCGGCTGACCTTAAAGCTATGTTTGAGATAGAGCAAGCCTGCATTGCCGATCCTTGGAGCATGGCGGCGTTCGGGAGCAGTTTTGCGGCTGACGGGGCGTTATTTCTCGTTGCCGAAGCTGAAAGCGGTGAGGTTTGCGGCTTCGTGACGGCTAATACGGTGCTGGACGAGATAAGCATTTACAACATTGCTGTAAAAGAGGGGTTCAGGCGGCTCGGCATTGCTTCGGCACTTCTTGGAGAACTTGAAAAAGGCAAGCCTTACAGAATTGATCTTGAAGTAAGGGAGAGCAATGCTTCGGCGATAGCTTTATACGAAAAATGCGGCTTTGTGCAGGTCGGTATGCGCAAAAATTTTTACTCAAAACCGACGGAAAATGCTGTGCTTATGACTAAATTTAATAATCGGAACGCATAAGCAGAGCATTTTTGTGTACTGCTTTGGGCAGAATTTCTTTGAAGAAAGGAAGAATGAAATGAAGATACTCGGAATAGAATCCTCCTGCGATGAAACGGCGGCGGCTGTCATTGAGGACGGAAGAAAGATACTTTCCAACGTTGTTTCGACGCAGATAGAAGAACACAAGAAATACGGCGGAGTTGTACCAGAAATCGCTTCGCGCCGACACTGTGAGAACATTCTCGGAGTTGTGAGAAAGGCACTTGAAGATGCGGACACCGATCTTGACGGGATAGACGCTATCGGTGTTACTTATGCGCCCGGTCTGATAGGTGCGCTCCTTGTGGGTGTGAGCTTTGCAAAGGGATTGGCTCTTGCGGCGGACAAGCCGCTTATTCCCGTACATCACATTGCGGGACACATTGCGGCGAATTATCTTGCGAGTGCGGAAACGGACGAGCCTTTGAAGCCGCCGTATTTATGTCTTGTTGCGAGCGGCGGACATTCGCACATAATTGAGGTAACGGACTACACGAAGTTTCATGTTATCGGCAGGACGCATGATGATGCGGCAGGTGAGGCTTTCGACAAGGCGGCGAGAGTGCTTGGATTCTGCTACCCCGGCGGTGTACAGATAGACAAGGCTGCGCAGAGCGGAAACCCGAACGCTTACAGGCTTCCTCACCCGAAGATAACGGGAAGCGAATATGATTTTTCGTTCAGCGGCTTAAAGACCGCGGTTATAAACCTTGCTCACAATGCGGAGCAGAAGGGTGAGGAGATAAACAAGAACGATCTTGCGGCTTCGTTCCAGAAGACGATATCGGAAATCCTTGTTGGCAAGACCATTGCGGCGGCTAAGGCGTACAATTACAGGACAGTTGCACTTGCAGGCGGTGTTTCGGCGAATTCCGCGGTGCGTGGTCTGCTTGAAAAGGAATGTAAGAAGAACGGAATGAAGCTTTATATGCCTCCGTTGTACCTTTGCGGTGACAATGCGGCTATGATAGGCTGTCAGGCTTATTACGATTATCTTTCGGGCAAGCGCGCGGGAATGGATCTTAATGCAATTGCGACGCTTTCGCTTGAAGAAATATGAGGGAAGATTATGCCGAGATTTTTTATTGACCACGAACCGACGGATTATATAAATGTTGAGGGTGCGGACGCGCGGCACATTGGCTATTCGCTCCGAATGAAGATCGGTGACGAGATAACGTTCTGCCGCACGGGGACGGACTATATTTGCGAGATAGAGGATATGACCGAGGGTTCGGTCTTATGTCGGGTAAAGGAGGCTGTGCAGTCGAAGTGCGAGCCAAGCTTAAAACTGACGATATATCAGGCATTTCCGAAGCAGGACAAGTTCGAGCTGATAATACAGAAAGTGACGGAGCTTGGGGCGGTGCGGATAGTGCCGTTTCTTTCGCGCAGGTGCGTATCACGTCCCGACAAAAAGGACTTTGCGAAGAAGCGTGAGCGTTTTATGCGCATTGCCGAAGAGGCGGCAAAGCAGTCGGGGAGAGGAATAATCCCCGAGATAGGGGAGCTGATGAGCTTTGACGAGGCGGTAAAGGATATGTCGGCTGCGCAGATAAAGCTTATATGCTACGAGAACGGCGGTCAGAAGCTTTCGGGGATAGATTTTATGTCTGCGGACACGGCGGCTGTAATGATAGGCTCAGAGGGCGGATTTGAGCGTTCTGAGGTGGAAAAGGCAGAGGAGAGCGGAACTGTGCCTATATGGCTGGGCGAGAGGATACTCCGATGCGAGACATGTCCTATTGCAGTGACGGCTATTATAATGAATCTGAGTGGGAATATGTGAAATCAGTATTAGAAGTATCAGAGCAGGTCAGAGCCGCGGCAGCGGCTTTGACCTGTGTTTTTATATGGGTAGGAAGTTAATTAGGTGTAATACTAAACACCAATAAAATACAGGAAAAAATCTGCGCCGAAATCCTATATATGTGAGATTATCGGCTTGATTTTTTCCAAATTTTAAATGGTGTTTAGTATAAATACTATATTGATTTAATGTGACGTTGTAATAATTGCATATAAAAAGTCTGAAAATGTTGAAAAAATCGAACAAAACATAGAACGTGGAAAAAAAGGCTTGACAATCAACGCTAAAAGTGTTAATATAATAAAGCTGTCAGCGAGGGAAACC
>CAMBLM010000017.1 GCA_945868475.1 uncultured Ruminococcus sp.
TTTCTTGACGGAAGCCTGCCGATAATCGTTGCGTTTATCTATCTTGCGTTCGGAATGATATTCAATGAATGGGTGCGCACCCTGTTCCTCTTCGGACTGATACCCATATACTATATTTTTGCGCACAACTTATTCTGTTTTATCGATAAAAAGAAATCGTTCGGCAAAGCATTCAAGAATTTTCTTGACGGAAGTCTGCCGATAATCGTTGCGTTTATCTATCTTGCGTTCGGAACGATATTCAATGAATGGGTGCGCACCCTGTTCCTCTTCGGACTGATACCAATATACTATATTTTTGCGCACAACTTATTCTGTTTTATCGATAAGAAAAAGTCGTTCGGAAAAGCGTTCAAGAATTTTCTTGACGGAAGTCTGCCGATAATCGTTACCATCGTGTATCTTTTGGCAGGAGCAGGTTTCGGACTCTGGGGCAGAGCCGTTCCGCTCTTTGCGATAATACCTGTTTACTATATCGTTTCGAGCCATTATGCGAAGAAGTGAGCAGTTCTTTAAATAAAATAAAAAGGTGTAATTCAAGAAAAATTTGAATTGCACCTTTTGTTATAATATACGTTAAATAAATCTCTTGCGGTGTAACGGGCGGATATAGAATCCGCCCCTACGAGTTTTGAACAAATTTCGCAGCATAAACAATTACGAATTACGCATTATTAAACTGGCTTTCGTGACGTGTAAAGAAGTCCGTTCTCGGTTCAAGGAATTTGAGCTTATGCTCGGTCTCATTCGGGAGAAGTGTTTCAAACGTATCAAAGATATTATCCCAGTTCCAAACGCTTTCGTCGATCAGGAGATAATTTCTTACACCCTCTGTACCGCTCGGAGCGATAGGGTGGAGGAGTATCATTGCTGTTTTAATGGTATGGAACACGTCTATGAGCCACTGCCTGCGCTTTTCGTTGTCGTCGCTCTTATCGGTTTCGTTCTTGTTCTTTGCCATATACTTGCTTGCTTTTCTGATATAGGAGTCGAGGACGTAGGTTACCTGATGGAACTCAAACTTATACATAAAGCGCTCGTATTCGAGGATAGCCTTTTCGCTTTCTGCGAGGATTTCGTCCGAAACCTTTCCGATAGGCATATTGCCGTCGAAATACTTCTGTGTTTCGTAGAAGCAGGTTCTGATGATTCTGTTGAAAACGTTCGAGAGGAGGAAGCCTTCCTTTGTTACCGGGTCGCTGTCATCGGGATTTGCGTTAGGATTGAGCGGCTTCGGCTGGAAGCTTACAGAACGCATACCGAGTCCGAGCGAAAGGAAGTGCATACGGAGCTGTTCGGCTGTATAATAGTTGAGGAGGTCTTTAGCCATAGGAGGCTTTACAGAGCCGCTGCTTGAAGCTTTCTTATCGAGGAAGAGGATATGGTGGTTCGCAACGAGGGTCGAGTTCTGAAGCTCGCCGTCGGGAGTTTCGGCTGTGATCTCGCCGCTCTGGAGCGCGCAGAACATTGCTGTCTGTGCAACGCCGTAGAAATAGATATTGTCCTGTCCGATGAACTGGTAGATGCCTGCGTCCTTGGAACACCAGTAATCCTTCCACTTATCTTTATCTGCGCCGATAGATTCGAGGTAAGCGACTGTGAACGAGATAGGAGCCCAGAGCGACTCAGGCCAAACCCAGATCGTGTGTGGGTCTTCGCCCTCAAGCACTGGAGCAGGAACGCCCCATTCGATGTTGCCTGTAAGTCTGAACGGAACGAGGGTCTTGCCCGTTCTGAAACGGACGCCCTTTTCGGTAAGTATTTCGCAGGCTTTATCACGGTCGGTGAGTTCGTTGAACTTGATAGTGAATGAGGTCTTTTTCGGTTCTTCGATAAGCTCATGCTCAGCCATTTGATCCTTGACGGAGAGATAAGTGTCCATATAGTCGTTCATAACGTAGATAACTGGCGGTTCGAGGAACTCGCCGATGGTTTTCTTTACGACCTGACGGACATTGTCCTTTTTATTGAGCATTTCCATATAATCTTTGAGAAGAGAATAATACTCGGTGAGCTTGAAATACCAGTTTGTAACATCGCGGAATACAGGGCGAAGTCCCGTAAGTGTGGAGCGTGGGTCGATAAGGTTTACGGGCATATACTGGTGACCGAGGTCGCACTCGTCGGCGTAGCCCTTTTCGGACTGGCATCCCTGAACAGGGCATTTGCCGATGACCTGTCTGCCGTTGAGGAATGTTCCGACCTTTTCATCATAGAACTGCGGAGTTGTGATCTTTTTAAGGCAGCCGTTCTCATAAAGTCTGCGTATAAGCTTATCGGAAACCATATTGTGTATCTCGGCTGTTCTGCCAAGACCCGATGCGCCGAAAAGGTTCGTGCTTATTTCGTAAGCTTCGAGGGTAGCCTTCTGATCTTCGTGATTAGCCTGAACGAAGTCACGGATAGTTCCCTTATAACCCTTTTCTTCAACGAGCTTGCGGTAGCTTTCCGCGATAGGCGAGCCGTAGCAGTCTGTGCCGCTGACGAAGATAACATTGTCCTTGCCTATTCTGTCACGAAGAAATCTTGCATAAACATCGGCAAAAACGAAAACCCCTCCGACGTGTCCGAAGTGGAGCTGCTTGTTGCCGTAAGGCATACCGCCTGTGATAACTGCTCTTTTGGGGAATTCGGGGCGGTTATCTCTTGAAATTTTCTTCTTGTTATATTCGGGATTAGCGTTGTTTCCCATAACAAAACCTCCATAAATTGAACAAAGCGCCGCGCACATAGTATTATGCACTGCGCTTTGTCGTCATTGACAATAGTGTGGATCTTTTTAACTTAGCTCAAAACGAGGATAGCCATATCGCCGTTGTTTGCTTCGCCTGCGTTCTTGATTGCGAGGACCATCTTCCAGATGAGGTCGTCGCCGCTCTGACGGAGCGCGTCATCGAACGATGAAACAGCCTTTACGAAGTCCTCTTCGCCCTTGCCGTCCATATAGCAGGTGAGAAGCACCTTGTAAGCATTGTAAAGTGCGCAGAAGAACACATAGTTGTCCCAGATGTCGAGCTTATCCGAGCAGGCATAAGGGAGAGAATATGTCCAAACGTAGTTGACAAGGATATTTTCCATCCAGTCGGAGTGATTTGCAAGGAGATCATCTCTGTACTTTTCACGAAGCTTTACATACTTGTTCATATCAACAAGGTTGAGTGTTTCGGGACCCGAAACGCCGAGGTTCTTGTAAACTTCAGCCATAACTTCCTTGAATGCGGGAGTTGTCTTTTTAACTGCTTTGAGGAGCGAGATACCGTCAACGAGCGAGAATGTCGGTGTGAAAGAAAGTCCGTCAAAGAATTTAAGTGTTTTTTCATATTCCGTATCCATTACGAAACGTTCAACGAAGCGTGGGATAAGGTTAGCCTGATTCTGGTCGATCATGCCCTGAACGGTCTTTACGCCGTAGTTGAGCAGGAGCAGACGGCTTTCAAGAGGAACAGCCTTGTTCTGGAGAATGCCCATAAAGAGTGAGCGGAGCTGCCAGTAATACTGTGCTGTCGGGTTAGCCTTGATCGCAGCCTTGGAGCTTTCGATGAAAGGAAGCTCTTTTTCGCCGGTGAGCTGTATCATTTTAAAGGAAAGTGTGGATTCTTTCATCATTCTGCGGACAACATCGGGGTTGCTGAGATAAAGCACATACTCGACTGCTGCCGGTGAAACGATGATGTCGTAAATGTCTTTGTATTTTTCCTGTGGGCCTGTAACATCAACAAGCTCTTTGAAATAAGACGGTGTAAAAACGGGAAATGCCATTATAATTCTCCGATCCCGACGGCAGAAATGCTTTCTGCGCCGCCGTAATATATTTTCAACAATACAGTTTAGATTATAACATATTATTTCCTGAATTGCAAGAAATATTTTCAAAAATGATGATATATGATGATATATAGTGCAGGATCAGCACTTTGGGGAAAAGGACATCATTCGCTTTCGCCGCCGCGGAAAACTTTAAGCTCGGTATTTTCGACTGCCCACTGAATGAGAGGCTCGAAATCGAAGCTGTTCTGTGCGGCTTCAACATCAGCGAGGACAGGTCTTGTCTTGGGGTGCTTAGGCGTGAATACCGTGCAGCAATCCTCGTAAGGCTCGATGGAGGTTTCAAAAGTATCGATCTTGCGCGCGATCTCGATGATCTCGGTCTTGTCCATACCGATAACGGGGCGGAAAACGGGCATGCGGCAGGCTGCATCCGTGCAGACGATAGCACCGATAGTTTGGCTTGCTACCTGACCGACGCTTTCACCCGTAACCAAAGCCTGTATCTGCTTTTCTTCGCATATGCGCTGTGCGATCTCCATCATAAGGCGGCGCATAATGATAGTGAAAAGCTCTTCGGGGCAGTTGTCGCGGAGCTTTTCCTGAATTTCTGTGAAAGGTACGCAGTAGAATGCGATGTCGCCGCACCAAGGCGTAAGCTTCTGGCAAAGGCGTTCAACTTTGAGCCTTGCTCTGTCAGAGGTGTATGGAGGTGAAACATAGTGGATAGCGGAAAGCTTTATTCCGCGCTTTGCCATCATATAAGCCGCAACGGGGCTGTCGATGCCGCCCGAAAGAAGTACCATTGCCTGACCCGAAGTGCCGACGGGGATTCCGCCTGCGCCCTTTTTGTTACCCGAATGGATATAAGCCTCGGTCTGACGGACTTCAACGGTGATGATAACATCGGGATTGTTTACGTCAACGACAAGGTGCGGAAAAGCGTCAAGAATTCTTCCGCCAAGTTCTGCGCATATCTCGGGCGAGCGCATGGGGAAGTTCTTGTCTGCTCTTTTTGCATTTACCTTAAAGGAACGCGCGGTTTCAAGAACCTCGCGGTTGTATTCGATAGCCGACTTTGCGATAACTTCAAAATCCTTTTCCGCAACGAGCGCACGGCAGTAAGCCGCAATACCGAAAACCTTTGAAACAACGTCTTCAACTTCATCAAAGTCAACGTCATCACTCAAAGGACGGATAACGACTGTGGACTGTGAACGGTCGTACTCGAACTTGCCGAGGCGTGAAAGTCTGCGGCGGATATTTCTTACCATAGCATCTTCAAAGCTGCGCTTGTTAAGACCTTTGATGGCAATTTCTCCCTCTTTTATAAGGATGATCTCACTCATTTTATATTCCTCCGAAAATCTGATAAATTCAGCATAATTATTAATAGTATAGCACAAAACGATGCATATTTCAATAGCGGCGGAACTAAAACCATTTTTTTATAATAAAATTAAAGAAAATAACAAATTTCGTTGAAAAATTCTGCATTAAATGATATAATATTATGGAAAAATGTAATAAATAGGTCAAAAAAGGGGAACTTTTACGATGAAAAATATAAATTATGCCGGCATTGCCGTGACGGCTGTGCTGTGTATTCTGCTCAATATCGGGGGGCATGTATTTACGCTCGTCTGTCCAGTTCCGTTCTGGCTCAATACGGTGGGAACGATGATATCGGCGTGCCTGTGCGGTCCGATAGTCGGCGGTACGGTCGGTTTCTTATCAAACCTCATATCAAGGATATGCTTCGGCGGCTCGTCGATAATTTTTTCGCTGATAAACATTATCATCGGTCTTTCGGTCGGATTTATCACGAAAAAGGGACTGTGCGGAACGCTGTTCGGTTCGCTCTGCACGGGAATACTTATGGGGATAATAACTGTAGCCTGCGCAGTTCCCGTCAACTGCATACTTTATGACGGCAGGACGAACAATGTCTGGGGAAGCGCACTTTTCGATATGCTTTCGCAGTACCGCATCGGGACGGTCGCAAAGGCCGTGATCTCGCAGATGTTCATCGACATACCCGACAAGGTGCTTTCAATGGCACTGGCGTATCTGACGGTCAGGCTGGTTCGGAAAAAGCTTTCCTCCAAAAATGTGAACGGGGTGCAGAATGAAAAAGCTTAAAACTATAACGGGACGATTTGCTTCGCTGATGCTGACAATATGCATTTTTGCGGCTTTCGGCGGAATTTCGGCGCAGGCAAAGGCTGATGCCGATCCTTTTTACGGCTTTGATGTCAGGCTTTACAACAGCGAAACAGACCTCGGGACGAGCAGTGTGAACGCAATAGTGCAGTCGTCCGATGGCTATATATGGCTCGGAACATATATGGGACTTTACCGCTATGACGGAACGAGGTTCTCGCTTTTCGGTGCGGAAAACGGTATAGTCAGTGTTCGCGCGCTTTATATAGACAAGCGCGGAAATATGTGGATAGGTACGAATGAAAGCTCTGTTTACTGCTACACTTCTCAGCACGAATTTGTTTCCTACGGCAGCGAAAAGGGACTTTCGGAAAAATCGATACGCTGCTTTACCGAGGACGAAAACGGCAATATCTTTGTCGGAACGGCAGGACTTTCCTATTTCATCTCGCTTGAAGACGGAGTTTCGGTCGTGCAGTTTGACAGCGACATTACATACATAACCTCCGCAGCGGCTTCGGAGGACGGAACGATAATGGCTGTCACGAACAGCGGCGTTCTCGCAGCATACAAGGACGGAAAATGCCTGCGCAGCGAAACAGCGATCGACGGAAGCATTTTTGACAGCATAAACTATGTGGGGAATGGTGTTTTCCTCGCAGGAACGGAACGCTTCCGCGTTTATGAATGCAGCGTTGACGGAAACAGGATACAGCAGAAAATGTATGCGAACGTTTCGCCCTGCACGGCGGTGACTAACATAAAGCCTGCGGAAAACGGAGGATACTGGGTCTGCGCCGACAACGGCATCGCGAAGATAGACACATTCGGCAGAGTAAGTCAGATGACGCTCGATTACTTCAACAGCAATATCATCGACGCTATAACCGATTATCAGGGCAATACATGGTTCATCTCGACCCGTCAGGGCGTTATAAAAGCAACGGTCAATCCGTTCCGAGATCTCAGCAGCCGATACGGGCTTGGAGAGCAGGTAGCAAACGCCGTATGCGCAAGCGGAGATATGCTTTACATCGGCTATGACAGCGGACTTCAGATAATTGACAGCAGCGGAAAAAACGTTGATGCGGCAATAGTCAGAGAGCTGGACGGCAGCAGGATAAGAAACATCACAGAGGATTCAAAGGGGAATGTCTGGATATCCACCTACAGTCAGGGCGGACTTATAAAATACAATCACAAGGAACAGACCGCAAAGCTTTTCAACGAATATTCCGCAGGTACTAACGGCTCGAAGTTCCGCTTCACGATGGAGCTTTCGGACGGAACTGTATTCGCCGCAAGCTCGACGGGCATATCCTATATAAACGATGACAAAGTGACGCACACTCTTTCCGCCGACTACGGACTGGACAATCCGCACATACTTTGCGCCACAGAGGAAGAAAACGGCCGTGTTCTTGCGGGCAGCGACGGCGACGGCATCTATGTTCTGGACGGGGGAAGAGTTTATTATCACATCGGCAGCGAAAGCATTTCGCCCGTTATTCTTCGCATCGTTCCGTACAAGGATATTTACTTCGTCGTGACGGGAACGGGTCTTTACACAATGGATAAGGATTATGAAACGCACAGGATAACGACCTTCCGCTATACGAACAATTTCGATATCTATATAGATGAAGATCGCGATACTGCGTGGATACTCGGCAGCTCGGGACTTTTCTCGGTCAGCGCATCGGAGCTTGCAAAGGATATCTGCTCGGAATACAAGCTTTACAATCGCAAAAACGGCTTCGGTGCTTCGATAACGGCTAATTCGTGGAATCTCTGCACTGAGGACGACCTGCTCGTTTTTTGCAGCAGCAGTGGTGTTTATACGGTTTCTCTCCGTGATCTTTACAGCAGCACAAGCGATTTCAACATTGCCGTCAATCAGGTCCGGCTCAACGACAGGGAAGTTGTTTATCCTGTCAGCGAGGAGGGTTATACAGGCAAATTCGTGATACCGTCCTATGCGAAAAGACTGGATTTTGAGCCGTCTGTGCTGAATTACACACTCAGTGACCCTGCTGTTCATATCGAGCTTGAGGGCTTTGAAGCGAGCAGTGTTGACGTTGAACAGAGTGAGCTTTCCGATATAAGCTTCACCAACCTTAAACACGGCACATACAAACTCCATTTTCAGATACTCGGCTCGGACGGAGCGGTGGTAAAGGAGGCTGTTTATCTCGTCGAAAAGGAAGCGGAATTTTACGAAACCACGATATTTGAAGCCTATCTGCTTCTCATCGCGGCGGCCTGCATAGCATTCATAACGTGGATAATCACAAAGCTTGGCAGCCTTTCGGTGATCCGCCGACAGTATGATGAAATAAGCGCAGCAAAGGAAGAGGCTGACCGCGCGAACAATGCAAAGAGCCAGTTCCTTGCGAATGTTTCGCACGAGATAAGAACGCCTATCAATACCATTCTCGGAATGAACGAGATGATCCACCGTGAGGCTGACAGTGAAAGTATTCTCCGATATTCGGAGGATATAAAAAATTCGGGAAAAACTCTCCTTTCCATTGTCAACGATATCCTTGATATCTCAAAGATAGAATCGGGCAAGATACGCATTGTCTGTGCCGAATATGACATAAGCAATATGCTTGTGGATACGATACATGCGGCTGATGTAAAGTGCCGCGAAAAGGGACTTCGCTTCCGCTATGATATTTCGCCCGAGATCCCGAGGTATCTTTTCGGGGACGAATTAAGGCTCAAGCAGGTCATAACGAACATCATCACCAATGCGATAAAATACACCGAACACGGTCACGTCAGCTTTAAAGTCTATCACGAAGAGATATCGGACGGCGAGATAAATCTTGTCGTTTCGGTCGAGGACACCGGCATAGGCATAAAGGACGAGGATAAGGACAAGATCTTCAACAAATTCGAGCGTCTTGACGAAAAGCGCAACAAGACGGTCGAGGGAACGGGTCTTGGACTTTCGATATGCAAAAGTCTGCTTGAACTTATGGGGACGGAGCTTAGGTTCATCAGTACCTACGGCTCCGGCTCGGTGTTCGGCTTCTCTGTCCGTCAGAAAAAAATCGGCGAAGAAAAGCTCGGCGCACTGAAACTTACGGATGACAAAAAGGGTAGCTATGTTCCAACATTTACCGCCCCCGATGCGCACATTCTCGTTGTTGATGACAACGAAATGAACCTTGCGGTCGTTCAGGGACTTCTCAAAGGTACGAAAATACACATTGATACGGCGAACGGAGGTATGAAATGCCTTGAAGCGGTGAAAAAAAGGCGCTATTCGCTCATACTGCTCGATCAGATGATGCCCGACATTGACGGAACGGAAACATTCCGACGAATAAGGGACGGGGAGAACCTTTGCAAAGATATTCCCGTTGTGGCACTTACGGCGAACGCTTTTTCCGATTCGAGAGAGGTCTATATGAAGCTTGGCTTTGACGGATATATCTCAAAGCCTGTCGATCCCATAAAGCTGGAAAAGACCGTCCTTGCGCTGTTGCCAAAGGAGCTGGTCAAGCCATACGTTGAAGAGCCGAAGCACGAAAATCCCACTCATACAGCCGATCTGACGACAAATTACATCGACCGCGCTGTCGGACTCAAATACAGCGGCGGCAGTGAGGAGATTTACTTTGAGATAATGAAAGCTTTTGCGGAAGCGGCAGAGGAAAATACCGCAAACCTTGAAAATACCTTTGAAAATGAGGATTGGAAAAATTACGCGGTGTATGTCCATTCGCTCAAAAGCACATCGCTGACGATCGGCGCGGCAGAGGTTTCGGAGCTTGCAAAAAAACTTGAATTTGCGGCGAAAAACGGCGAAGCAGACGTCATAAAGGCTGAACACGGCAGGCTGATGGAGATGTATCGCGGACTTGTTGCGGAGATAGATGCAGTGATAGGCTTAAAATTATAAAAAAATATTGCAATTATTATAATATTGTGCTATAATTCTTTTAACATAATTCGTATTAAAAGAAACGCTGTTTAATACGTTTTTGCTTTAATCAGCGATTCCTCAACATCGAAAGGAAGATATCAATGGACGAATTTAACAATAATGAAAACAAAAACTTCGGCGAGGAAAGCTTCGCCGACAAGGAGCGCCTTGAGGAGCAGAACACTCAGCAGGACGTAGGTTCTCAGCCCGAACAGAGCGGCTATGACCCATACAATATGCCGTTTGAACAGCAGCAGAGGACACCGCAGGCGCAGCAGCCTTACAATACGTCTTATGCAAACAACAGTCAGCAGCAAGTGCCGCCCGACTTTGATCCGTACAAACAGCCGCTTCCGCAGGGACAGTATCAGTACAACGGAATGTACACCGACCCTAACGGTATGCCGTATAAAACGGGACTTGCAACGGCTTCGCTCGTTATTGGTATCCTCTCGCTCGTACTTACATTTGTAGGAATTATCTTTATCCCACCGCTCGGACTTTTGCCGATAGTAGGCATTATTCTCGGCTGCGTATATAAGGGCAAGCGTTATCCCGTGGGAAAGGGCGCATCGACCGCAGGAATAATCTGCTCGGTAGTTGCCCTTGTACTGAGCATACTTTTTATAGTGTTTATCGTGTATATTGTGATGAACTATATGCCCGAGGTAATGCAAATGCTGAAAAGCACCGATCCCGACGTATATCAGCAGTATTATGATATGTTCCACGATATTTACCCCGAATGGTTCAATACCGCGGCTGCGCTTTTCGCAAAATTTATCATTAAGTAAAAATAAAACGTTCGGTTGGCATCTCCCTACCGAACGTTTTTTATAAGGGGACAGAAAAATGACAAGGAAAAAAGATTGGGTGAATCTTATTATCGGGTTTATAGGTTCAATGCTCGGACTTATCGTTCTTAATGCATTCAACAGAAATATTCTTATGCTTCTGCCGCTGCCTGCAAGGATGATAACAATGGTCATCACATATTGGCTTATTGCTTTAGTTCCGATAATTCTTATGCTCGCAAATAAAGAAAAGCTAAGCGACTATGGATTTACCGCGGAAAAGTTTGGAAAGCAGATCATTGTCGGTGTTCTGATAGGCGCGGCAATGTCGCTCGTGCTGACTGTTGTGCCTCACCTGCTCGGCTTTGGGGAGTATGTCAGCAGCGGAAAAAATTACACCCGGCTATGGCAGTTTATATACGAGTTTGTTTACTGCATTTTTGCGGTAAGTTCTGCGGAAGAATTTGTGTTCCGCGGATATATGTATAAGAAGATATTTGATATCAGCGGAAAAGAAACGGCGGCTGTTATCGTTTCGTCCGTTTTGTTCGGACTTTTTCATATCTTTGGCGGCAGTATCGTACAGGTGATAATGACAGCGTTTATCGGTGCTTTTTTCTGTCTGTGCAGGGCAAAGGTCAAAGGCTGCACCATGTTTAGTATTATAATTGCTCACGGGATATATGATGCGCTTATAACGGTTTGGGCAGCGGTGTTATAATATAAAAATCAGCAGGTAAATAGCCTGCCGATTTAAGTCTATCCACTCTTTTTCTTGACATAATTTGACACGGGTGATATAATAAGCCTTACAGAGAGTTTGTCAGCGAAAATTTTTACAATTGGCGTATAAGATAGACGGATGCCCTCCTATTATTTCCGTAAGGTCAGTAAAAGAAGGGTCAGTTCTTACTCTTACGGATTCTGTCTGTAGGAGGATCGATACTATGGAAGTATTTACTTTTGTACTTACCTGTATCACTTGCGTTTGCAAGGTCATTGATACTGTTATCAGCTTGATAACAGCCAATAAAAAGAACTAATCCGCCTATTCGCAGTAGACGGATTGGTTTATAACTTATTAAACAATCTATCGAGGGCTATCGTCTATCTGACGAACTCTCTGTTTTTATTATATCACAAAATGTGTCATTGTCAATAGTTTTTGTATCAAAATCAATACATTTTGTATCGCAACCAAAACAAAAAAGTCATAGTTCAGCTCATTTGCCGAACTATGACTTTTATTTTCATCTTAGATTACTTAGCGAAATATCTGTCGAGCAGACCCTTGAAAGCTCTGCCGTGTCTTGCTTCGTCCTTTGCCATTTCGTGAACAGTGTCGTGGATAGCGTCAAGACCGAGTTCCTTTGCTTTCTTAGCAAGTGCAAGCTTGCCCTCGCAAGCACCGCTTTCAGCCTGATAACGCATTTCGAGGTTCTTCTTTGTGGAGTCTGTTACAACTTCACCGAGAAGCTCTGCAAACTTTGCTGCGTGTTCAGCTTCTTCATAAGCTGCCTTTTCATAGTAAAGACCGACTTCGGGGTATCCCTCTCTGAATGCTGCTCTTGCCATTGCAAGGTACATTCCGACTTCGGAACATTCGCCGTTGAAGTTCTGACGAAGTCCCTCGATGATCTCGGGGTCAACACCCTGTGCAGAGCCTACAACATGGTCGCAAGCCCAGAGAGCGTTATCATCAGCAGCTTCTGTGAACTTTGAAGCAGGTGCTTTACACTGTGGGCAGGCAGCAGGTGGGTTTTCGCCCTCATAAACATAACCGCATATTGAACATATCCATTTTTTCATAATTTTCAAGTCCTTTCAGATAAATTTTTTCATAATCAAAGTTAGGTTAGGTAAGGTTGACCTTACCTGTTGTTATTACTATACCACAAAGGTATAGATTTGTCAAGAGGTAGAAGAAAAATTTGCTAAAAAAATTTCTGGCTTGCAAAAAGCACGGAAAAAGGGTCACTTTTTGGCAGAAAAATACCGCACAAGTCTTTTGTGGCAGCTTGTGCGGCAATATCACATTGCGACGGCCTCGTTTATGGCAAAGCTTTCACCGTTGAAGATGAGCCGTATCTTGTCGCCGCGGTGTATTTCGCCCGAGAGAAGCTTACGCGACAGCAGGTTTTCAACATTCACCGTGATATCATGGCGAAGTCCGCGCGCACCGTTTTTATCGTTTGGACAGGAAAGCTTTTCGATCGCCGATTGATCGAATTCAAGCGAGATGCCAAGCTTTTCCGCGCGGCTTTTCAGAGATGAGAGCATAAGCTGTGCAATATCGGCAAGCTCTTCCTTTGACAAGCTGTCGAACACGATTATTTCATCAAGCCTGCCGAGCAGTTCGGGCGAGAAAAACTCGCGCACGGTGTCGCCGACATCGTTTTTCTTCTGCTGTTCGGACTGCACGAAGCCGACAGAGCCTTTGCCCGAAAGCTTTTCCGCACCGAGGTTCGATGTCATGATAACAATAGTATTGCGGAAGTTCACCGTCCGACCAAGGCCGTCCGTGAGTTCGCCCTCCTCGGCGATCTGGAGCAGGAGAGAGCTGATATCGGGGTGGGCTTTTTCTATTTCATCAAAAAGCACGATGCTGTATGGCTTGCGGCGGACTTGCTCGGTGAGAGTGCCGCCCTCCTCATAGCCGACATATCCAGGCGGTGAGCCGATGAGCCGCGAGATGCTGTGCTTTTCCTGATACTCCGACATATCGAGCCGAATAAGTGATCTAAGGTCGCCGAAAAGGCACTCCGAGAGTGCTTTGGAAAGTTCGGTCTTGCCCGAACCCGTTGGCCCTGTGAAAAGGAAACATCCCAGCGGACGCTTTTCATCGCGAAGTCCCGATCGGCTTCGGCGAACGGCGTCGGCAACAGCGTGAACAGCTTTATCCTGTCCGATTACACGCTTGTGAAGCTCCGTTTCAAGCGAGAGCAAACGCGTTTCTTCGTCCGCGGTCAGCTGACCGAGCGGAATACCTTTTATATCGGAAATAACGGCGGCAATATCCTCTCTGCTGACCGTGACGGGTTTTTCTTCGCTCGAACTGAACCAGCTCGGCAGATCGGGGCGGCGTTTGGTCGGCTTCGGCGTATTCGCGCGGCAAGGCTCTTTGTCGAGCATTCGTTTAAGGCTTTCGGCAAGTTCGCTCAAAGTCTGCGGCGAAGACGACTCGCGTATCCGTGCCTTTGAAGCAGCTTCGTCGATGAGGTCGATAGCTTTGTCGGGAAGAAAACGCTCGGGCAGATACCGAACCGAAAACTCCACGGCGGCTTTCAAAGCTTCGTCCGTGATAACAGCGTTGTGGAAATCCTCGTAGACGGACTTTACTCCGTTCAGAATTTCAAGTGCTTCGCTTTCGGTCGGTTCGTTTATCATCACCTGCTGAAAGCGGCGCTCGAGTGCTGCGTCCTTTTCAATAGATCTGCGGAACTCGGCAATTGTCGTTGCGCCGATAAGCTGAATTTCCCCTCGCGCAAGCTGTGGTTTGAGAATGTTCGCCGCGTCGATAGCACCCTCCGCCGCGCCTGCGCCGACTATAGTGTGAAGTTCGTCTATAAAAAGGATAATATTGCCGTCATCTGCGGCTTCATCAATGCACTGCTTTACGCGCTCCTCAAAATCGCCGCGGTACTTTGCACCTGCAAGCATCGAGGTGAGATTGAGTGAGAAGATATGCTTGCTCCTAAGCGATTGCGGAACATCACCGTTTGCGATGAGCATTGCGATGCCTTCGACAACGGCGGTCTTTCCTACGCCTGCTTCGCCGATAAGACAGGGGTTGTTTTTGCTTCGGCGTGAAAGTATCTGCACAGTTCGGCGTATCTCGCGGCTTCTGCCTATGACAGGGTCACATTTCTTCTCGGCGGCTTCACGGACGAGGTCTTTTCCGTATTTGTTCAGAGCCGTATGCGAAACCTCGCGCGTTCGCTTGGTGCAGGCGGAATTAAGACTGCCGAAATTTCCTCCGAGTTCTTTTAAAATAGTAACGGCTGTCGATTCGCTCTGTTCAAGCAAAGCGGAGAGAAGATGCTCCGTTCCTGTCAGCCGTGAGCCGCAGGAAGCTGCGATCCCGCTCGCCAATGTCAGTATTTTATGCGCGCAGGAGGTCATGCAGTCATCATCAACGGGGCAGGGTTCGCCAATGCCGACAAGCTCGATTATCTTTGCACGGACATCGGCTTCGGTTATGCCGCAGACACGGAAAGCCTGCGCCGCCGAACAGCTTTGCTCCGATATCAGCGAAAGCAGGATATGTTCGCTTCCAACGTAGGTGTGACCGAGTTTTCCTGCCGCAAGAAATGAATTTTCGATAACGATGTTTGCCTTTTTTGTAAAGGCTTCGATATTATACATAAAAAAGCCATCTCCTCTTAACAGAACAGTAATTTCAAGGAATATTATCCCACCAAATCGATAAAATATTTGTCACATCAGGAAAATTGACGCGTTTTTTTATTTTAAGGCAATTTTTCTACGAAAAAATAAAAAAATAGCTAAATAACTAAATTTTTTTACAAATTTTTGGTGACAAATAACCATAAAATACGCTTGTTAAATTTGCACAGATATGTTATAATTGTTGTGTGAAAATGTATCGGGAGTTAAATATTTGTTATTCCGTACATTTGAGCATTATATTTTTGGAGGTTATTGTTATGGCAGAAGGTACAGGATTCCTTAAAACGGTCAACTTTGGCGGATTTGATAAAAAGGACGTACTTGCGTACGTTGATGAATTAAATACGAAAATCTACACTCTTCAGGCTGAACTCGATGAGAAGAAGGCTCTTCTTGAAGAATCAGGCAGCGGAAACGGCGTAAACGACGAAAAGTATGAGGAGCTTCTTGCAGCTGACAAGGCTAAGATCACGGAACTCCAGACAAATAACGATTCCCTTACGAATCAGCTCGGCACTATCACAGGCGAACTTGCTGAAAAGGATAAGGAGATCGAAGAACTCAAGGCTCAGAATGCTGCTCTTGAAGAGGAACTTCAGGACGCTAAGAATAAGATTGCCACATCTTCACCCGATAACAGTGCTATGGACCTCGGCAATGTATTCCTCGAGGCTCAGAAGTCTGCTAACATGATCGTTACACAGGCTAAGGAAAACGCAAGAAAGATGGACGAAGACGCTAAGCGTCTTGCAAATCAGGTCGTTGACGATGCTAACGGCAAGGCAGCTACCATCGTCAATAAGGCTGATGAAGAAGCTTCTTCAAAGGTCAAGGAAGCTAACGCTAAGGCTTCAAAGATCCTTTCCGAAGCTGAGGATAAGTCCAGTGCTATGAAGTCTGCTTCCGAGGCTCTCAAAGCTTCCGTTAAGGCAGAAGTTGACGAGATTGAAACCAACGTTGCAAAGCTTCGTGAAGTTCTCGAAATGTTCTCAGGCGAAAGCCTTGCAAAGCTTGATGAAGCTAAGGCTCGCATCGCAGATACACAGTCTATCATCAACGGAAGTACCCCTGCTCCTGCTGTTGAAACACATATTCCGACACCGGCTCCTGCACCTGCCCCTGCTCCCGCACCGGCTCCTGCGCCTGCACCGTCCGCTCCAAAGGCTAACTTTGGCTTTGATATGAGCGAACTTGAGAGCCTCACAAAGGCAGCCGAAGCCGCTGCAGAAAGCGAAAACGGCTGATAATGGCGGAAATTTACGAATTGACCGTTGAACAGCTTCCGCAGTATTGCGATAAGCTGCGCATCGGCGACAAAGTTCTGCTCACGGGAACTGTCTATACCGCCCGTGATGCGGCGCATAAACGATTTGACGCACTTCTCAATGAGGGCAAACCGCTTCCGTTCGATATCAGGGACGCTGTTATCTATTACGCAGGCCCTACGCCTGCCGCTCCGGGCAAGGCTATCGGTTCATGCGGTCCGACCACATCGGGAAGAATGGATAAGTTTGCACCGAGGCTTCTTGACTGCGGACTCCGCGCTATGATAGGCAAGGGTGAACGCAGTGAAGCTGTAAAAGATGCCGTAAAGCGCAATAATGCAGTTTATTTCTGCGCTATCGGCGGCGCAGGTGCTTTGGCTGCAAGCTGCATAAAAAAATGTGAGGTAATTGCATTTGAGGATCTCGGCTGTGAGTCGGTAAAAAGACTTTACGTTGAGAAATTCCCGGTGACCGTTACCGTTGATTCACACGGCGGCGACCTGTTCAAAGAGGGCAGAGCTGCTTACTGCGAAGTCTGAATACATAAAAGATAAGCTCCCTTTTCGGTTTGAAAAGGGAGCTTTTGTGTTTGCTCATAAGCTTTACTTTATATACTGATAAAAAAGTCCGTCACGTGTGCTGTACCGGACGAGAATACCGCTCATACCGCGAGGAAAGCGTGTTTCCATATTCCACTCGGGGTAGAATTTGCGGAGAATCACCGTATCATCGCGGAGCAAAGCCGCAAATGAGATGTAGTTCTCGCGCGTCATTTCGTGTGAAGATGAAACGTATATCTCGTTTTCGATAATTTCCGTGTTAAGCTTTTCGTCGTCCGAGGCTTTCTTCGGTTCGAGTGCTGAAAGCTTCTTTCCGCAGCAGCTGACGGACGCTTCGGCTGCCGAGAAAACGATGTTTCCGCAGTCGGGGCAGACGTAAAATCTGAGCTTTTTCATATTCCCGTTTATCAATTCATTTTCCTCCATTTCTCCGTTAATAAGATTTTCCATATCGATGCCAAGCTCCGCCGCAAGCGAGGGGAGAATCGATACATCGGGTGCGCCGCACCCGCGTTCCCACTTGGAAACCGCCTTGTCGCTGACGCCTATTTTTTCGGCAAGAGCAGCCTGCGTCATCTTTTTCTTTAAGCGCATTGCTCTGATGATCTCTCCTGTTCTGATCTGATCCATAGCTTTTCTCCTTTCGATGTTTCTATCTTAACACAAATCTAAAATAATTGCAATAAACTAAGCGTAGAGTTGATGATTGACAATTCAAAATCAAGGTGCTATAATAAAAATTACCGAGAGAGCAGAGCTGTGTTCTCTCGGTTTTGTCCAAAGGAAGGGATGGTTTTATGAAGATCGGAAAGCGCAGAGTTATTGCATATATCAAGCTTTTTTTCGAGGTGCTCGCTGTAATATTTATTGTTGTGCTGATGTTTAAATTCGCTATGAATATGACGATCAAAACCGCCGAAGATGTACAGCAGGAACAGTCAGTGACTGTTGAAACAGATCAATGATCTTGACAAAAGAAAAAGCGGCGCAGTCCATTTTATTATGAATGAACTGCGCCGTCTTTATTTGTTCTTTTCGTAAATTTTTATAAGACCCTTTAAAAGCAAGTCTTTATCGTGAATGACCTTGCGCTTGCAGTAGGGGATAATGCTGCCCGAAAGTCCGCCTGTGGCAATGACTGTGCATTTCTGTCCAAGCTCTTCCTCAAAGCGGTCGATAACGCCGTCGATAAGTGAAGCCTGACCGAAGATTATTCCGCTTTTCATACAATCAACGGTGTTGCTGCTGATAACCTTTTTCGGCGGTTCAAGATTTATCTTCGGAAGCTGTGATGTTCCTGCCGTCAGGGCGTTGAGCGAAACGTTCACGCCCGGGATTATCATTCCTCCGAGATAGCTGCCTTTGCTGTCGATGACCGAAGCGGTCGTAGCCGTACCCATATCAAATATTATGAGCGGAGGCTTATATTCCGAAATGCCTGCAACAGCGTCAACGACAAGGTCGCTGCCGAGCTGGGCAGGGTTATCGATGATGATATTGAGTCCCGTTTTTGTTCCCGGTCCGACGATCTTTGCATCGATGCCTGCAATCTTCTTTATTGCAAGCTTTATCGTGGTCGTTACGGACGGGACAACGGACGAGATTATCGCACCGTCGATCTCGTTCTGCCTGATATTATAAAGTTCGAGTATTGTTTTGAACGAGATGGCATATTCGAGTGCCGTGTTTTCGCGCGAGGTGGATATTCTTTCGGAAA
The DNA here is from genome assembly GCA_945868475.1 of uncultured Ruminococcus sp. Taxonomy (GTDB): domain Bacteria; phylum Bacillota; class Clostridia; order Oscillospirales; family Ruminococcaceae; genus UMGS363. The sequence continues at coordinate 18,615 of CAMBLM010000017.1, forward strand.
AGGCGATCTTTCCGTCCTCGCAGCAGCCGATAACTATATTTGAATTTCCTACGTCAATTGCTAAGATCATAGCTTTTGCTCCTTATGCTTCAGTTGTCTTGAAATTTGGGATAAGCTTTGCCTTGAGAAGTGCTGTTCCTACTGCACCCGTGACGATGGTCGAAGCGACGATCTCGAAAATAGCATTTACTCCGACGAATGCGCACATAAAGGCGAGAATGTTCATTTCTCCGCGCATACCCATTATGAACTCTGTCTTTCCGAACAGCAGCATAAGCGTTGTCATAAAGAACAGGGTGTTGAGAAAAGCAGCGGCGAAGCCTGTTATAAAGCAGGAAACGATGCCGTTGGAAACCTTTGATACGAATTTGTTGATGTAGCCGAGAAGAAGTCCGTCAAGAATTCTCGGTACGAAGCAGGTGATGATCGTGAACAGCGGACTGATGCTGAAAAGCGTCACGCCGAATGGACTTGGAAGACCAATGCCAATACACTGGAGAAAGCTTGTGAGTCCGAAAACAGCTCCCACAGCTGCACCTCCGACAGGTCCCATTGTAAGCGCTGCGATAGCAACAGGGATAATGTTGAGCGTGATAGAAAGCGGTCCGATGTTGAGATAACCGAGCGGTGTGACTGACATTACGACGAGAATTGCCGTAAGCAGGCCCATAATTACGATACGGGCAATTTTCTGTTTGTTTTTCATTGTAAAAATTCCTCCTTGTTATTATTCCCTTTCGGGATACAATACAATAAGCGGAGCTTTTGCGCGCTTTCCTGACGGCAGAAAGACCTGCAAAGCCCGCAAGCAATATTATATCATAAAGTTTTGGCTTTTGCAACGATTTAATATATTTTTAACTTTTGGCAGGATCTGTTTTATACTAAACACCAATTAAAAACTATACAAAAAATCAAGCAAAAACTCTGATATATGGATTTTGCGCAGATTTTTTGTCTATAGTTTTATTGGTGTTTAGTATTAATACTTGGACGGAATTGTTGCTCTGCCGCAGATGAAGTAAATTTTTGGGGGATATTCTGAATAAGCGGCAAAGCAGAGCTTATTATAAAATAAATATGAGAAATTTTGTCGTATTTATACATTTTTTAATGCAGGAAAGCCTTCAGTTATAAAAAAAGCTGTAAAAAAGCACGTAAATACGCTGTTTTTTACCTAAAATAAAAAAATCAAAATTTTTTTGAAAAAAGGGTTGACAAGTGCTGTTTATTATGCTATAATAATTAAGCAATCTCGTTAAGAGATAAATAAAAACATCGCGGAGTGGAGCAGCTCGGTAGCTCGTCGGGCTCATAACCCGAAGGTCGTTGGTTCAAATCCAGCCTCCGCAACCACGTAAATAAGCCGTTTGACGTTTGTCAAGCGGTTTATTTTTTTGCTTATTTCTAACACTTTTCTAACAAACACGTTTTTCTAAGCATCTGTTAGAAAATGTTCGGCAGTTTAAAATGTAAACTTTTCATTGACTGAATTAGCCATTTTTACCTTTTCACTCATATCTACATGGCTGTATGTATTTGCAGTAAGCGTATAATCTGCGTGACCTAACCACTCCTGCACATCTTTCATAGAATAGCCCATTGATACTAACAGGCTGGCGCAAGAATGCCGTAAGTCGTGAAAACGAATATGCCGTAATCCATTCTTTTTTAACAGCTTACTGAAGGCATCCGTTACATAATCGGGATTAATTATATCTCCCTTTGCATTAACACAGATAAAACCGTCATATTTGTGGTTATAGCAATTTCCCATTATACTAACGTTTTCCTGCTGCTTTTCTAACAGCTGTGTTAGATATTCGGATATTGTATCACATAACGGAAGTATCCTTCTGCTTGTTTCGCTCTTCATTTTGTCCTGCGATATTGCAGATAATTTTCCGTTATCATCTTTACCACGGATTATCTTATTGCAAATAGAAATGGTTTTGTTATCAAAATCAATTGATTCCCACTTCAAACCCAAGATTTCAGAACGCCGTAAACCGTAATAAGCAGCAAATAACACAGGCGTTTCAATCTGAGTGCCTTTTATCACAGTAAACAGTTTATTAAGCTCATCAATGGTATAGAATGAAGCGTGATACCGTTCACGTTTAGGCTTATCCACCAGATCGGCAACATTTTCTTTTACGAGATTCGTTTTTACTGCATACTGTAATGATGTTCTGATAACTCCATGATGTTTAATCACAGTATTAGGCGAAAGTCCCTCATTCATCTTATCCGAATAATATTGCTGAATGTCAATAGGTTTTAGCTGATTTAACCGCAAGCCCTTTGATTTGAAATATGGGTAAATATGCTTTTCTAACATATGCTTGTAACCGTCATAGGTTGTTATCTGAACTTTGGATTTGTTTAATTCAATCCATTTTGCCAGAAAATCACAGAATAAATCTTTTGACGGTTCAATATATTCCGAACTGCTGTATTCCGAAATCAAATCATTCAGCATTTGTTCAGCTTTACGCTTATTGTTTTTTACTTCAAGCCCTGTTGAAATCCACTTCTGCTTTCTCTTGCCCTCCTTGTCTTTGAAATTAAGTACAGCATAATATTTGCCGTTCTTTTTTTGCAAACTGCCTGTCATTTTTAAAACCTCCGTAAATAACAAACCGTCTGCCGTTTGACTATATTATTATAGCACGACAGACGGTTAAAATATAGTAATTAATTTGAACACATTAAAAATTCAATCACCCTGAATTTGGGAATAATATGTTTTTTGCCGATTCTTATGCTTTGAATAGTATTTGAATTTATAAGCTCATAAGCCTTGTTTTTGCCTATGTGAAGCATTGTTGTTAATTCATCAACGCTTACCACATCGGGATAATTACTGAACATTGTGCTTTCAATTTGTTCCATATTCACCTCAAAATAAATCTCTTATTTTCTCTAATCTATCTATGACTTCATCAAGCCTGTACTTTGCTTCGATGTGTATATACTCAGGCGGTTTAAAGTCAATACAGTTGTTTTTTATAACGCCCATTTCAAAATTTTCTATATCATTCTGCATTAGATTAAGCTGCTTTATGTAATATCCGATACCCTCATCTGCTCCAAGAGATTTTACGCAATCGGAATAATAGGGGATATCGAGATAGTGGCATATAATAAAAATAGCCTTGTTTTTATCATACTTCAAGGCTAATTCATCATATTTACGGTCAATACAATCCTTGCAAATAAAGGATTTATGCGTTATTGCACAACGGTAAAACCTGCTTTCACGTTTATCTTTGTCACACCAACGGCATTTGTACACCGCTTCAGGCTCTTTCTTTATAACTTTTTTCTTACTCATTACTTAACATTAATACCTCTCTTTTTCAAGCCCTGCTTCAAAGCTTCAACATGATCGTTGTTTTGTTCAAGTTTTTCTTTACAACAAGCATACATATCACGTTCAAAAGGCTGATTTCCCCAACCATTGACAATAATTTCATCAAGGCTGAAATCCCTGCGCCCATTATCTAACGGAGCAACATCACGGACAACAATTCCATTCGGTATTTCTGTAACTTCCATATTGTCCTTGTCAATAAGACCGCCATTCTGCATACGTCTTTTGTAATACATAGGATTATAAGCATCATATACGCTTGTCTGCACCGCTTCAGCCATATTTTCTTTTACAGCATCGGCAACTTCATTAACCATTGTGTCTTGTACCTGCTTTTCTATGTGCTTAAACAGGCTATCTATGTTTTTGAATGTCATTTTCTCACTCGCTTTCTTATTTTTATGAATTGTGAAAATAGTAAGTCCGCAAACAACGCAGGTACGTCATTTACGGACTTGATTTTTTGAATGAAATTTTTATTTTATTATATTATTGACGTCTTGAGAATCACAGTTATAAATCAGGATATACTCTTTTAAGATATTTGTCAAACTGCGGAACAGTAAAATCAATCATTCCGTGACTGGTATCATAAATAAATCCTTTACCTATCAATTGTCCACGCATAGGTGAGATACTTTTTACTGGTTTACCCATATGTTTAGATACATCAGAAATATTACAAGGTAAAGAGCCACAACATACCATTTTACACATAAATTTCTTTTCCATAGGAGTTGCTCTATCTAAACGATTTTTAAAAAAGCCTTCATCTAATTGTTCAATAAAACTATCATAACATTCTTCAACTGCTGTTTTTGTAATTACTTTATTGGCATTTTGTTTTTCCCAAACTTGATTTCCATATTCCTGAATAAAATATGGATAACCTTCGGTAATTTCAAAAACTGTTTGTATTGCATTTTCATCATAAAACACACCTAATTTTTCGGCAGGTTTTATAAGTGCTTCTTTTGCATCAACAAATTTTAAAGTATCAATATGAACATAACTAAAAAGCCGTTCAGCATAAGATTTACTATCTCCTGCCACTCTCAGAATTTTAGGGAGTCCTGCGCCAAAGAACCCTATTGGTAAATCCTTTTGCGCTATTCTATGAAGTGCTTCAAGTAAAGCACTTAAATCATCAGCATTCATATATTGAATCTCATCAACCAAAATACAAATCGGTTTATTTTTTTCACGAGCAATTTTCCCAATAAGAAGAAGTAAGTCTATAAGAGTTGATGATTTTCTAACACTTATATTTTCTGGATTCAGTTCTAATGACAAGTTGTTCTCATTTGTCATAGGATTTGAAGACCATGTTATCACAAAAGCTGATAAAATATTTTTGAAATGAGCAACTTTTTCTTTTAAGTATTCTTCTATACTTAACATATTTATAATTGAATATATGGCATTAATTAAATGTGTACCAAAGTTTTTATCTTCTGCACATTCAAAATAAACTGATATTATATCGTTTTCATTGGCTTTATCTTCAATACAGTTTAATAAAACTGTTTTGCCAACACCACGCAATCCATAATATATTTTAAATCGAGCGCAACTATTTGACAATAGCGTATCAATAACATTTTGAGCATCTTTAATAACTGCATCACGACCAGCCAAATACATAGGCATATGTCCTGCACCAGGTTTATATGGATTAATAGGCATAGGATTCCCTCCTGATTTCATTAATCCAATTCTATCATATTGTCGAGTAAAAATCTATATTCACCTCTAAAATTTGTTATTATACATAATATATCACTTTATACTTTGTGTATGTTGATACTATTATTCAATAATTATTTAGTCAAAAATATTTTTTTCGTCATCAATCCCACCCTCTAACGAAAAGGGCAAAATAATTATATACGCCCCACCACCCAGCAGGGCGTATATTTTTCTGTTATCGCTTCAAATTGGAATACATTTGTTTCTGAAAAGCAATTGGAATATTAAGTGCAAGTTCTTTAGCAAGGTCATCACTATTGCCGACAGGATTGTTGATAACAATATCGCCTGTGAAAGTCGAAGTGACATTACTCTGTTGATTATTAACATTGTTTACATACTCCTTATTAGCCAATCCAGTTCTGTCATTCATAGCACCATAAGGATTGAAATTCATCATAGGTGAATTTCTAAATACCTGCATAGCGTTTTCAAGATTGATACTTCCGCTTGGCATATTAAGCTTTTTCTCCAAATTTGAAAAGAAAGTTTCAATAGCCGATTCTGTACTATCCTTAACTTCATTTTCAGTATCCGACTTTTCAGAACCAAAAGTCATTCTTTCCATAGTGCCAGTAATAACACCATTGTCTTTAGTGTCAGTTTTAGCATTATCGGTTTCAGGCTTTTTATCATCAGTCTTGGATTCAACAAAATTAATCAGCTTATCAATGTCAATAACATTTCCGTCTTTATCTTTCCAAGTTCCGTCCTCGTATTTAGCACCCTCAATATGAGCAAGAGTTTTCCATACGTCAGAATTAGATTCACCGTTATCAGGATTGAGATACCTATCAAGAACATCAAGCAAAATATCAAAACGCTTTTCACCGTTTTCTTTTTCGGTTTCAAGGTTTTCAATAATCTTATCATAAGATTCAGATGCCTTATCTTTCGCATCTTCTAAAGCCTGTTTCTGTTCTTCAAGAATATTTATCTGCTGTTCTTGCAACAGTTTGTCAAGCTTTTCTTGTGCTTCTTTAACCTTATCTTGGTCAACTTGGAACGAAATTGAACCGTCAGCACCATATACCTGTCTTGTGCGTTGACTTGCATTTGCAAGTTCTTGACGAGCCTTTTCAATTTCATTAGCTTCTTCGGCTTTTTCATTAGCTTCTTTAAGAACATCAATTTTTTCTTGAACTGCATCAATTTCAGCTTGTGCAGCTTCTTCGGCTGCTTTTTGCTGTTCCTTGATTTGATTTATACGTTCATCATAAAGGTCTTCATAATCGTCCTTTAGTTTCTTGATATAATCTTGCTCTTCTTTGGCAGCATCTTTAGGAACTTCAGCAAGTTTTTCTTTGTATTCTTCTATCTGCTTTTCAAGTTTAGCGACTTCTTCTTCGTGTCCTTCAATACCAGCATCAAGGATTTCGCCAATACGAGCATTGATTTCATTAATGATTTCTTGATAAGCACTACTAATATAGTCATACTTTTCTTCAATGTCAAGTTTATTGCCGTCTGCATCTGTACTATATTTTGTGGCTACTTCAATATTTGTTTCAAGATTAGAAACTCTATCCTCAAAAAGTTTCTGCTGTTCATCATAGAAATCCTCGGCAAGCTGTTTACGTCCCTTGTAGACTTCTTCTTCGTATTTATAATATTCATCTTGATATTTAGTCAAATCAGAGAAATATTTTTTATACGCATCGTCAAGCCAGTCAAGATAGTCTTCTTCGCTTAGTTGTTCCATAGCAAGTAAATGTTGCTTTTCAGAATACTGCTTATCAAACTGCTCTTTCCAAGGGTCAGCACTTGAAGAACTACCACCAGAACCAGATTCATTTGGTTTAGCATTTGTTATCTCGTCAATAATCTTATAATAGAGAGCATTTTCTTTGTCTAAAGCAGATATTTGCTTTTTAATTGACTCAACTGCTTCTGTATCTCCTATTTGTCCAGCTCTCGCAGCAGACACTTGTAATTCAGCTATTGCAAGGCGATTTGCAGCAATAGCATTTAGATTTTCTTGCTTTTCAAGTTCTTTAAGTTTTTGAACATTCAGCTTCAACTTACCATTCTGAACTTCAAGACAATCAGCAAAATTACCACCCATTTCAACAATTTCGCCATAGGTTGAAGATGATAGCATAACCCATTTCAAGGGTAACTTATCCCCGTAATAGTGACCTTATGATATTTTCTTTATTCTTGTGAAAAATATCAGCGTATTTGTGATTTGTAAATCTTGGTGCTTTGTAATTGCCTGATTTCAAAAGAAAAACATCTTTGAATTTATGTACCTGCTCCCAGCATAGTAACTTTACCTTTGAAATCATATGCACTCAAAATAAAAGAATAATTACTTTGTATTCTGGCTAAAAACCTGCTTCCACATTAAAATAATCAAATCTGAATGGGATTTATGGCTGTCTGCTGCTTTATAGGTAAAGTAACCCTATAAGCATAAAGTGCTTAAATCTGCGTTCAGATTTCGTTATTTCTAATAGGTATCGTTCTGACCGATACGTTTAACGTGTGGGCGACATCCACACGTTTATTGAATAATGCCCGACGAATTTCGTCCGCACAAATGACACACTTTTAGTATTTATTAATATATATTATATCTATTCACAGCCAAGATTTGTGCAAAATGCATATTATGAGAGAAAAAGAGAACTCAAGCAATGACTTCCCCCTTGAAAATATTAAGAAAAACTAATGATTTTATCCGAGAAATCTAATAAAGGAATGATACGATAAGGTGTAGTCATTTCGTCCACACATCATATATAATCCATCACCCAATACACCCCTATACCCTTATATATAGGTACTTAAATATTTTTCGATGAAAACATATCCCCTCCCCATATATAAATAGGCGTAAAAAAATAGCCGTTGCCCCGATTATGGAGTAACGGCTATAATTATCTTAACGAATGTGGTAATTGAGATAATAAGTTATCATAATCAATATTTAAAGTTGCATTGTATTTATGTTCATATTCTTTTAGTTTATCAAAAATATAAGTTGCTCTCTTTTTATCCATATTTCTAATTTTGCTTATCTCATTTGTTTCAATAAATTGCTTAAAGTCACCTATTGTATTTATTTTCGCTCTAGTCAAGCAAACATCCGCTATTACTGGTAAATCAAGTTCATGTATAGTGATCGCTAATAGCGTTCTATAATTCTTTTCTTGTTCTATCTTTTGATTAACAGCATTTTCAATGAACGCATTAAGGCTTAATCCCTGCTTATCAGCTTCAGACTTCCACTCGTCTTTCATTCCCTTTTTAACAGTTACCGAAATCCTGTCATATGCCTTTGCATTGTATTTATTCTTGGCTTTTGTTTGAGACTTTCCCATATGTTTCGCTCCCAATAATTCATATAGTTGCACAAGTATATTTTTATAGTTGCATAAGTATGTCAATTATAGTTACACAAGTATCAATTTAATATACTTGCATAAGTATTTAACAAATATCAGCTACAATACTTACACAACTATTATACTGCTGTAAGTATATTTTATCACAGCCATAAATCAAAATCCATTGACATAACAAACAAAAAACGCCATACAAAATTCGTACAGCGTTTTAAATCAATATGATTCAAGTTATCTTGCCATAATGTCACTCATTATTTCTTTAGCCCAATATTCGGCATCGTAATGCTGCACATAATCGGGCATTTCCTCAAGAATTTCAGGCAAAAATGAATTAGTAACAATTTTAATGGCATCTTCAAAGCTATAATTATAATTGTCTCTTATAGCTTCCGCAATAAACTGCAAAGTCTTGTTATTCAATCAAAATCGCCTCCATTTCAATAATTTCAATCTCAATTAAATCTAATACCTTAACAGCATTAGACGTATGAAAAGATAACTGATCGTAGTCATTTTGTTTTAATGCTTTTAAGCTATCAACAAAATCACCGTATGTAATCTGTTTACGTTTAATATATCCAACCATTTCGGTTATATTTGAATCAGCAACGCAACCATAAACATAAGCATACTTTCCATCTTTATTATAATATTTTGAAACTGAAAAGTCAATACCCACACGATTGTTATATATGAATTCTTTCCACTTTTCATCTGGTGAAACAAAGAATAATCCTTTTTGTTTAGATAGTAGAGATTTGTTTATCTTATAAGTCAAAATCATCGGTTGTGCATCAGATTCATCCTTATGCCGTTTATTATATGCTTTTGCCCTATCAAACGCCAATCGTTTGGCTTGCTCAAAGTTGCTTGTCGTATAAAACCCTTGTCCAAAATCAGCGGATTTAAAACCAACTTTTACATCAATTCCAGCTAATAAACTGTCTCTATATATAGAAATTGTACCGTGATATACAATATCAGGTAAAGAATCAATAGAAGAAATTGAGGATATTACACTTGTGGGCTGCTCATTGGTACTACAATTACTCATAACTCTTGAAACAGAATTAAGTGCTTCATTGAGCACATTCTGATTGCAAATAAACTTCATAAAAAATCTCCTTTTCGGATTTTTATGAATCTATTATACCACATTTAGTGTTTCGGAGCAATACAAATCTATAAAAAGTGACCGTCACAAAATAAATATTGTACCTTTTTTCGCTTCGATGTTCAAAAATCCGCTTGTGAGTAGACTGGAACTACTATACATATATACGCCAAATACACACCTTTTTACAATGTAAACATATCCCCATACACACCCATACTCCTATTATATACCGCTCTCAATGCTCCCGATACCACAAACACAACGCCATTTCAAAGCCGTTCAGAACGTCATACAACGACTTTGTATCGCTAAAAAGCAATTTATACATAAGCAATTACAAAGCCATACAAAGCATTTACAGCAGTATTACAGCAATATATAAACCTGCTCCAAATCAAAAAATAAAGGGTATAACCATTTTAACGGCTATACCCTTTTAATTATAGTGTGGGTGCAGTCCACACGTTTATATTATGCTGTTGCAAGTCTGGGAGCAGATACGCCCTTGAACGTTTCACAACCGTGAAGCTTCTTTATTTCGTCAAGACTCATTTCTTTGTGGTTACGGCTTGCATCTTCCGCTTTGTGCCAATACCAGCATTTCTTCTTGCTTGCCCATCTGAAACCAAGATTCTTTAATATGTCCTTATGTGGGAATGTTGTACCAGTTGCCCAAATCCAACGACCGCAAAGGTCAATTTCAAGCCCTTCACAGGTTACAAGCTTATTAATGATAACCATAAATTCCGCAGCTGTTTCTGTTGTTTCCTTGCTTGTGTAGGTCTTTGTGTTATCGTCTGCGCTCTCGTGAATGTTCTTGAAACGATTGAAAGCCGTTTCATATTCTGCGTTCACCTGCTTCATTATTTCGGTTGTATCGTCCTTGTTTAAATCTGGGTGATACTGCTTGCAAAGCTTTTTGTACAGCTTCTTTACGTCCTCGATTGATTTGCAGTTGTTAAAGTATTTCATTATATAATCAAGACCTTTCTTTACAAGCTTGTGCTTGTGATTTATTTCTTGATTATATTATATAGCTTTTGCACGTACTTGTCAATATATATACATACAAAATAATATATAAACTTACACAAATAATGTTGTACTGTTTGCACAAATATATATTTGTAATTATACATACATACAAATCAATATTCTTTTCCTGTTTCCTTATCAATAAATGATATTTTCAATTCACAATTAAGAGCTGTTGCAATATCTTCTAATTTATCGACGCCCATTTTATTTCTGGATATAAGACCGCCTAAACTTGCTCTTGAAATATTTAATTTTTCGGCAAGCTCTACTTGTTTAACGTTTTTATCAATAAGCACTTTTTTTATATACTTATCTAATTCCATTGATGCAACCTCCTTAAAAGTAAAACACAAATATATAAAAATCAAACATTTATAATTTACTTTTATTATAACTTATAATCACGAGTTTGTCAATCTGAATATTGTTAAATATGCTTTTATACATACTGCATAAAAGCTAATAAATATGTTTGTGTAATATTTTGTATGTTTTTATATTGACAAGTAAATATTAAAATGCTATAATATAGACAAGATAAAACAAATAAACGCAAAACCAAACAGGAGGTACAAATTATGTATAACTATTTAGAAGCTATGAAACAGGATATTATCAATTATATCCGTGATGAGGTTACAACAACAGACTTTACCGACATTGACGAATTAAAAGAAACGCTTGAAGATGATCTGTGGATTGACAGCACAATCACAGGAAACGGCGGAGATGACTACACAGACAAGGAAACATCAAGAGAATATCTGAACGGTAATGAAAACCTTTTGAAAGAAGCATTAATTGAATTCTGCGTAGAGAAAGAAAAAATCGTTGATAAGTTTTTCGCTGGTGATTATGCCTATTTCGATAGCACAATAAGATGCTACTTGCTTTCACAAGCTATTAACGCATCACTTGAAGAAATCGAAAGCGAATTGATATTTGCTGAAAACTAAAATACATAAGGCTTCTAAAGGGTCTGAGCCAAAAATCAGCCCTATCCCATAGGCGAAAGCCTTATACATTAACATTATAGGAGGTTACTAATATGAGTAACAACGAATTACACGCAGTAATCAAGGAACTGAAAGAGTTCAAGCTTCTTAAAGAAGAAGCAGAAGCAAGAATTACAGAACTTGAAAACATCATCAAGTCCGAAATGAAGTCACAGGACACTAACAAAATGAATGTCGGCGAATACAAATGCAGTCTTGCAGTAGTCAACAGCAACAGAATCGACAGCAAAGCACTTCAAGAGAAAGAGCCAGCGATCTATACAGCATTTCTCAAAACTTCATCTTATGAACGTTTGACCGTAAGATAAATGAAACGCCCTTATGCAAGCGACCAAACAAACATAAGGGCAAGCAACACCCGATAACTACAAAGGGCGGTTACTGTTTTAATTATAGCACTAACCGCCCAAAAGTCAAGAAGATTTGGAGGTTTTCAAAGTGAATTTCATATCAAGACGAGAAGCAAGCCTTGTTGCTTGTAAGCTCACATTTGATGATATAAGAAGATATAACAACATTCAAGATATGTCAATCATTGAGTGTGACAACTGGAGCAACGGTCTTTCAGCCTATATCGAAATAGTTTACAACGGCACAAAAGCCATTTTTGATGAAATCGTTGCAGACTTCAACGGCAACTACAACCGCAAATTTCTGAACGATAAGGGCGAAGAAATAAGCTATTACAGAGTTATGGACAATTTCCTCACCTATATGCTCAGACCTGAAAACGCTAGGAAAAGATACACGGCTAACAACTTCAATAAGTTTCTCGCTGCCAATTACACGGAAATTTGAATCGGAGGTTTACTGTTATGGAAAAAATCAAGAGCAAAGCCACACAGCCGAAAGAAGTCACTTCTGCAATAGAGGTTGACGGAAAAATCTATAATTTGCTTTCAATCGACCTTGCAAGCGACAGACTTGTAAAAGAAGTTCCATATAATGTCGGTGAATATGTCCGCAAGTTTGACAGCGGAGATATTGCAGGTGAAACACCCACACAGAGAACACCCGACCAATGGAGCAAGCAGAAAAAATCACGCTTTATACTATCGCTTTTGCTTAACCGTCCTGTTGGTGCGATACTTACAGCAAAGGGAAATTCCGACAGCTTAAACTATGCACGGAAAACTATTATAGATGGTTTGCAGAGAAGCACGGCAATGAGCGACTATATAAACAACCGTTTCACATTCACCAAAGACACACCACCTATTAAATGCCGTTACAAGAACGATGACGGAAAAATCATATCGGAAAATTATGAACTTGCAGGAAAGAAGTTTTCAAGGCTTCCAAAGGTATTGCAGGAATCAATTCTTGAATACAGATTGACAACATACCTTTATGAAGGCTTTACAGATGATGAGCTTGACAACATAATGTACTGCGTTAATAACGGAGCATCTTTCAAGCCGTTCCAGAAAATGCGTATTGTTTTAGGTACTGCAATAATGGAAGAAATACAGCCTGTTTGTGACGGTGTATTCTGGGAGAAAACGGAAAATATCACCGCAAAGAATGATAATATTTTAGGCTGTGTTATACGCTCCCTTATGCTTGTAACTGGATATGATTACAACAATCTCGGCACTTCCGAAATGACAAAATTTTGCGAACACTTCACAGAAAACGGCAGCATCAAAGACATAACAAAGCTTGACACCCTTTTCAATCAGCTTAACGGAATAATTCACAGAAAAATGAATGATGATGAATACACATTCCTTACACCTTGCTTTATACCACATCTTATAGCAAATCTGAATAAGTTCAATACAATGGGAATTGCAGACGATACAGTATATACAGCTTTTTTGAATGACTTTTTGAGTTCGGAAAGTTACACAGAATTTAATTCCCATTGCAAGAAAATAGCCAGCGGAGGCGGTTTATATTCCCGTTCATCGGTTGAAAAAAGACAGGCTATTTTTGATAATGCGCTTGATATGTATGTTTCAAGCATAAGGAAAACTGCATAATAAAACGAAATGAGGTATTTATAATGATTATTCTTGAAAATGAATTCACACCCATAGCAATTACACTTTCCCTTGCCGATATTGGCATTGATACGGAAAAAGTTCTTGATACAACCGATGAAATAGGCGGAGGTCTTTTTGATAAGCTTTATCTGCCTTTCAAGGACAATGACAAGCTTCTTGCAAAGATAAAGGATATGGTAACGGAAATTGCCATTGCAAACTGTTATTACTGTTATCCATATATGACTATTGAAGAAACAGCCGAGTCTTTCCCGAATGTATTTCCCATTGCATATAATGCAGATTTTGACCTTGAGTATTCAGCAAACGGAACAGCAAAGCTTCAAGTGTGGATTGAGCCAAAGAATCCAGAGGACAAGCAATATCTTGATGACAGTATACAAACACTTTTGAGCCTTTGAATTAATAATATGGCTTAAAACCGTAATTTGAGCATATCTACATAATGGTAAATAAATCCATATAAAGCAGACTAATTAATATGTGCTTGCCCTCATAACCCGAAGGTCGTTGGTTCAAATCCAGCCTCCGCAACCAACGTAGAATAGCCGTTTGATTGATTTCAGACGGCTATTATTTTATTCTGAAAACGAGGTTTTGTGCGCCATTTGTGCGCTATTGTAATTAAAACAGATTAAAGATTATCAAAAGTTGTCGTGAACACCGCAGAAGCAAAATTGCTTTTGCAGGTGTTTTTTTATGCCTGCTTGTCTGCGGCGTCACTTTTTCCGAGAATTATGTCTGATACGCAGTTGACAACCTGCTCCCTTCCGTTTTCAAGTATATGTTCATATATATTCATTGTTGTTGTAACGCTTTTATGCCCTAACCATTTGCTTATTGTGACAATATCGACGCCGTTCAGACAAAGAATTGAAGCTAATGTATGTCGGAAAGCGTGAGGGTTTATATGCGGCAGATCGTACTTCTTTGAAAATTTCTTGAAATAATCGGTTATGCTGTCGGGGTGCATAGGGTAACCCACATTAGCACCGCTGTCCTGCACGAAAAGAAAATCTGCTCGTTCTGAATGTTCAATGCCCTTGCTGTCTTTGATGTTGATGAAGCTATGCCATTCAGAACCGCAGGAAATACGGAAGTTGTTCCAGTATGCTTTATATTCCCTCAAAAGCTGCACGGTTTCTTCGGGAAGATTAATATATCTGTCAGATGTTGTTGTTTTGGGGGTATCTTGATACACGCCTATTTCCTGCGAATAGAGCAGGTTGTTGTATATATGCAGAACGCCTTTGTCAAGGTCGACAGCGTTCCATTTTAAGCCTGCGATCTCTCCACGGCGGCAACCCGTAACAATGAGCAGGTGTGCTATTGTGTGCCATTTAAATGGCTCTTTTTTCAAGCATTCTCTTATTCGTTCAAGGTCGGAAAGTTCAAAATAATTAACGTCGGTGCTATGATCTGATTTAGGCTTGTTTATAACCTTGTCGGCGGCGTTGTATTGAACAAGCATTTCCTTTTCTGCCTGCGAAAGTATGAGAGAAATTAAACGGTGATGTTCTCTTACTGTCTTTTCGGAAAGGGGGCGGCTGTCAAGTTCGATTTTAAACAGCTTCTTAACGGGCGTTTTTAATACCTTGCATATCTTTTCAGCACTTGTGCCGCTTATATCCTGCATTTTGAATACAGTTGAAATTGTTGTCAAAGATACGCCCGACGCTTCCGAAAGCTGTATTTTAGTGAAGCCTTTTTCTTTCATAAAAGTTTTTAAGTCAACTATCGGTGTTGCTGTTGAAGCATTCTGCCGTATTCCTTCCTGCCGTAGCTGCGAATAGAAATTGTTGAGGTGCTGCGGTCGGAGATCAGCGAGCTTTATATGTCCGATACCTGCGTTTATACGTCCCATTAATGCGTTGTAACGGTCGATTGTGCGTCGTTTTGTTCCGCTGTCTGCCTTGCATTTCAGAACGTATTCTGCATATTCTGCAAATGTCTGCTTATTATCAAGGGCGTAACCTGCTCGGCATTGTTCCTCAAACTGTACAGCTTGGCGGTTCAGTTCCTTTTCAATCTGCTTTGCGGTCATTTTCGGGTCGGGTTTCCAACTCATAGTATAAGGCTTAAGGCGTTTACCCGAACTGTCGTAACCGTGATACACTCTTATTGTGTATGATGTTATAATGCCGTCTTTATTTTTCCTTGGTGTTATGTTTGCCATTTATTTTCCTTCTTTCAAATGCTTTTCAAAAAGTTCGGTTATTTCTTCACAAAGCTTTTGTTTATACACAGGTTCTAATCCCATTGCGCCAACTAAAGAAAGTGCCTTTGCAAATTCAGCTGGAATTTTATCGAAAGAGCCGTTGTCCGTTTTTAATCCAGCTCCAGCAATAACACCTTTGGCTACTGTTTCTACAGAAGGATATATAAAATTATAATTCATATCGGCATCACAAAAATATATTATAATATTTTTAAACTCTTCGCTTTCAATTATTTCTGACGCTATATCTTTTTGCTTTTTGATGAGATTGCAAATATTTCTAATCGCTTCTTCCGAAAGTCCCGTATATTTGCACACGGCTACTAAGTTGGTGTTTGCTGTTTGTATTTCTGTTTCTCCGAGCAAGTATTCAAAAGAAACATTGAAAAATGAGTGATAGACTTTTAACTCGGTTAAAGACATTTCACGCTTTCCGTTTTCAAGTTCACTTATTCTCGATGACGCTATAGAAAGTTTTTCAGCTAATTTGTTTACCCCCATAGGCTTTTTGTTTTCATCGAGAGTGGATAATCTCAAATTTCTATAAATCTCGCTTAATTCTATTTGGCTCATTGTTACCACCTTTGTAATTTGATGTACAATTTTTACTGCAGATGTTATTATTTTTGGAACTTACTTGAAAAAATGAATGCTTTGTGTTAATATTACCGTAGTGGTAATTATAGTTGTTGTTATTACTATTATTGTATCACATATTAGCAAGTTTGTCAACCACTAACACAAAAAGAAAGAAGGAAAAATAAATGGTAAAGGCAAATACCGATATAAGAACAGCTTTGAAAATGGCAAAAATTCCGATTTGGGCGTGTGCTGCTGTGATTGGAGTGCACGAGAATACTCTTTTAAGAAAACTCCGATTTGAACTTTCGGAGCAGGAGAAAAAGCCTATTTTTGAAGCTATTGAGAGAATTAAGGAAAATGAAAGCAAGGCTGAATAAAGCTTTGAGCAGGTCAGCAAGGAGGTAAAATGGACGAATTAAACAGAGAGTTTGTGCACAACTGCACAATACACACAAGCATACCAACAATGAAAACAATAGACGATACAGCTGTTCTTCTCGGACTTCCAAAACATTGGGTTCGGCAAAAGGTTCTTAACGGTGAGATTGTGGCGGTTAAGTCGGGCAAACGTTACCTTGTGAACGTCGATAAGCTTATAGAATACCTTAATAGCAATACATTGACGCCTACCGAAGAAACCGTTTCGCACGGCGGTATAAAACCCGTTCCCGTTAAGCTTTAAGGCGGTGTAGTACAATGAGCAATAACAAAAAAGCAAATTTAGGAAACGGCTTTTTGTTTATGTATGACTGGCTTCCTGCTTTAGAAATTTTATCGGGAGAAGAAGTAAA
>CAMBLM010000018.1 GCA_945868475.1 uncultured Ruminococcus sp.
GCTCTGTCATGAAGCTCTGGCAGAATGCCATGATCTCTCTGTCGGACTTGCCCTTAGGATCGAAGTCGGAGCCGCCCTTACCGCCGCCCATAGGAAGACCTGTAAGGCTGTTCTTGAAGATCTGCTCGAAGCCGAGGAACTTGATTACTGATGCGCATACGGATGGGTGAAGTCTGATACCGCCCTTGTAAGGTCCGATAGCAGAGTTGAACTGGCAGCGGTAACCTCTGTTTACCTGAACGTTGCCCTTGTCGTCTACCCATGAAACTCTGAACTGGATGAATCTTTCAGGTTCAACGATCCTGTCGATGATGCCGTTTGTTTCAAAGGACTTATCCTTTTCAACAACGGGTTCAAAGGATTCGAGAACTTCTCTTACTGCCTGTAAGAATTCCTTTTCGCCGGGATTGCGCTGTTCAACTTTTTCATAAACCTTCTGGAGATATGCGTTTTTGAATGCCATTTTGGTTTCCTCCCATATAATAATAGTATATAGTGCTGATGACTCACTCACAGCTTCTCGTTCCGCCGTATTTTTGCCGTGTGGAACATTACAGTTCCTATTATACACTATACATCTTGTATTTGCAAGAGCTTTTTGCCAAAAAATCAAATTTTTTATAGGTTTACAATATTTGACCATAAATATTGAGCAATATGACGTAGCGATGCAGGATTTTGAAAGTCAAGTTGCATTGCGGAGGCTCGTTTTGGGTTCTTGGCGTGAAAGAACACCCTGTTTATGCAAGTTGTCGTCAGACAAGAATAGTAAATCAAAAAGCTGAAATAAATATATTTTTTTGACATATTTTAGACTTAAAACATAGATGTTGTTGAAAGTTTTGTGATAAACGTACAATATTTTTAGACATTTTGTTAAAAATAACATATTGCCAATTTGTAACCAAAATGTTATAATAGGTGTAGTATCTTGGGGCAGGGTGTGCCCTTAAATCTTTTTATCCAACCGGAGGTGTAAATCCTATATGAAGACATTTATCTACACCGCCACAGACGTTCAGGGCAATACTGTCAAGAACGCTCGAATGACGGCTGAGGATGTAAATGACTTTTTGGAAAAGATCCACGAAAAGGGGCTTTTTTGCTCCAGCTACAAGGAAGCTTCTTCCAAAACGACAAACACTCTTCATAAGTTCACGACAAAAGAGCTCTCCAATGACTGCAGACAGCTCAGCGCGATGCTGACATCGGGACTCACGCTCGTCAAGGCACTCGATATCCTGTATAAAGAGCAGGAAAAGAAAGCGCAGAAGCAGATCTATCAGGAGATCTACGAAGAAGTTCAGAAGGGTTCGTCTTTCTCGGACGCTCTCAAAATGCAGCAGGGTGCATTCCCTTCGTTCATGATCTCTATGGTCCAGGCAGGCGAGGCTTCGGGTTCTCTTGACGTTATTTCAAAGCGACTTGAAGACAACTACGCAAAGGAAGCAAAGCTCAACAACAAGATCAAGGGTTCGATGATGTATCCTATTATCCTTGCCGTACTCTGCGTAGCGATCGTTGTTCTCCTTTTCACATTTATCATGCCTACATTCAAGGATATGATGAGAGAAGAGGATATGAAGGGCATCACAGGCGCTCTTTTTGCATTCTCCGACAGCCTTATCGGCTACTGGTATGTTTACATAGCTGTTATCCTCGGAATCATCTTTGCAGTAAAATATGCTCTTAAAGTTCCGTCAGTACATTTTAAATGGGATAAACTGAAATGTAAGGGTCCCGGCTTCGGAAAGCTTGTCGTAAAGGTTTATACGGGTAAATTCGCAAGAACGCTTTCTTCGCTTTATTCCTCCGGTATCCCGATGGTCGAAGCACTTGAACGTTCGGCGGCTATCCTTAACAATGACTACATCGCAAAGGCTTTTGAAACGGTCGTTGACGAAGTAAAGCAGGGTGAACAGCTCTCTGTTTCGATTCAGAGAACAGGCATTTTCGAGTCGATGTTCGTTTCCATCATCTATGTTGGTGAGGAATCCGGTGCGCTCGATACCATTCTTACAAAGTCCGCTGAATTCTACGAAGATGAATCGGACGCCGCTATCGGACGTCTTGTCGGTATGATCGAACCTGTAATGATCATCTTTATGGGTGTTGCGATCGGTTTCGTTATCGCAGGTATCCTCCCGGCTCTTTACGGTTCGTTTGAAAATATCCAGTAAAAATAAAAAATCAATTAAAAAAATAAATCAGTGAGGTGACGAGTATGCTTTCATTTGATATTACCGACAGACATATTCGAATTATTCGTGGTACTGAAGCAAACAACAAGATCAAGGTTTCCGCTGCTGCTACCATCGATCTCGAAGAAGGTCTTATCGTTAATGGTCACATTAAAGATATACCTAAAATCGCAACAATAATCAACGAAGAACTCAAGAACAAGAAAATGGCTGATAAGGAAGCTGTTATCAGTATTTCCTCCAACCTTGTCATTTTCAAAGAATTACATATCCCTAAGGCGAAGGGCGCTCAGCTCCTTTCAATGGTACAGAACCAGATGCAGCATACAATGGGTATTGCTGACGACTATTCGATCTCCTACACCATCGCAGGCGAGATCGAAGAGGACGGCGTTGCTGCTCTTAAAATACTCGCAACAGCCTGCCCGTTTGAAGTTGTTGACTGCTTCAGAAAGGTGTTCTCGATGCTCGGCATAGGACTTCGTTCCGTAGCCGTTGCCTGCAACACTATTTCAAGACTTATCATTTCCGATCCGAAGATGAAGGCTAAGATGCCTATGCTCCTCGTTCAGATCGACCCGAACTTCGTAAGCCTCAACCTCTATGAGAACAATCAGCTTACATTCTCCCGTTTTGCATCGATCGATGCTGTTGACTATGATAACTCCGAGGACTACATCTACGAAGCTGTTACCGAGAACATCTCCCGTATGTTCCAGTTCCAGAGATCGAGAAACCCCGAAGACCCGATCAAGAACGTTGTTTTCTACGGCGATACAACAGAGTATATCCGTCTTACGAATGCTCTTGAATCCCTCGATATCACAACGAGCCTCCTCGGCGTTCCGAACAACATCGGCGGCTATGAAAACTTCGAGTTCCAGGCTTATGCAAACGCTATCGGCGCTATGCTCAGAAGCAACAAGGACTCCGAAAGAATCAACCTCATCGAAACAGACGCTACATCGGGACGTTCCGCTGCAGGTGCTTCCTTCGTTGTTACGGTTGCGGTCGCAGCTATCGCTTCGATCGCTCTCGTTGCAGGCATCACGCTCGGCGCAAACGTTGTAAAGAGCCAGTATGAGGACGATACCGCAACGATACAGGCTTGGCTCGACAGCCCCGAAACAGCACAGAAAACTGCCGCTGTTGACACTGCGCAGGCAAAGCTCGACAAGGTAAATTCGTTCCGCAGCAGCCTTGAAGAAGCTAAGGGTTATTTTGATTCGCTCCCTGTATTCACAACAGAAGTAAAATCGACCATCGAGGAAAACTTCAAGGGTACGGATGCGGAGATACTCAGCTACACTTTCGCCAACGGTGAGATCACTCTTCAGTGCAGAGCTGATGATAACCAGACACCTGCAAAGGTAGTTACGAATTTTGTTGAGCAGGACGCTTTCTCGAACATAACCTACACCGGCTACAACAGTATGTCGGCTCAGGATTCGGCAAAGGAAGTATATGATTTCACGATCTTTGTCCAGATAAAGGAAGTCGTTCCCGAAGAAGTTCCCGAAGAAACAACAGAGGAGGCTGAATAAGAATGAAGCTTTCATACAGAGATAAAGTAATTTTTGTTGCAGCGATCGTTATAATTATCATCGTTGCAGGTATTTTCGTTTTCATCAAGCCTAAGTTTGAGGAAATGAACTACGCAAAGAACGCACTCCAGGCAAAACAGACAGAACAGGCTGATGTTGAAGCTAAGATCAACACCCTTCCCGATGTCGTTGCTTCCCTTAAATCCGCAGCACAGGGCGTTGGCGAGATACAGGAATATTTCATGACCGAGCAGGATCCGTACCTCAACGAACAGTATGTCCGTGAGATCCTCGGAAACAATGTAACAGTCCGCGGAATGACCACTCAGTACACAGCTGCCGATGAAATTGAGCAGTATATCGTAGAGGCTCAGAATATCGCAGCCTGCGATATCTTCATCGACAGTGACCTTTACAATGAGCTTCCGCAGGAAGTCTATGATGAATATAATAATGCAGGCAGACGCACAGGCGGCAGCAGCATCATCGGCGTTACGACCATGACTGTTGATTACAGAGATAAAAAGGATTATTCGGGAATTTATAAGTTCATCGACGCTGTAAAGGAAGACGGCAAGACCATTATCGTGACCGAATTCAACAAGGACGAGGATCAGCAGGCTACAACAGAGGCAGAAGGCTCTGTAAACCTCAAGATCTATTCCATCTATCCTTTGAATATCGATAAAGTAATGGAAGAAAGCGACGAGTTTGTTTTTGATCCGAACCTTGTTGTTACCGAAGAAACAGAAGCAGCAGAGTAAATCAAGATCCACAAGCCGATGAAGAAAACCTTCTT
Source organism: uncultured Ruminococcus sp. (assembly GCA_945868475.1). Lineage (GTDB taxonomy): Bacteria > Bacillota > Clostridia > Oscillospirales > Ruminococcaceae > UMGS363. The sequence continues at coordinate 4,545 of CAMBLM010000018.1, forward strand.
CATCGGCATAAGTGGCATATAGAGAAAACATTTTAAAGAAGAAAAGATTTTGTTCATACCCCGGCATAAAATTTTAAGAAAGGGTGGAAAAAATGGCAAAAATCAGTACCAATAAGAAAAAAAGCCTCAGCGGCGTTGTTCTTATCATGGTAGTTACTGTAATGTTTGTGCTGATAATAATGCTGTTGGCAACATTGAGCGTTGTTTCAACGGCACAGAACAGATACTATACCAAATATGAAGAAAACCAGGCATATTATACCGCGCGATCGGCTTTGGACGTGTTTACACAGAAGATCCTTTGCGATGATGACTATTATGCGTATGATTCGACAGGCTCTTCCCCGAGAACGTATAAATACACAATGGTCGATATGTCCAAGTCCGCTTCGGAAAAGGCGGGTGCGCAAAGCCCTGATACAAAAATGAAGCAGGGTCTGGCTATCGAATTTGAAATGTATAAGATCCCTGCAAAGAATGATGCGGGTTTTGCATCTAACTTTGAGGAGAGCGACTATATCTTCGGCGAAACGGGTTCTATCGCAGAAGATAAGAACTATTCTGTCGATACAACTCTCGGCACTGATACGGGAATAACCTACAAGATCACCTTCCCAAAGGTCGCAAACAGCACGGGAGGCACAACGAACGATTACGGCAGATTTGTTGACACCGACAGCACAACTTCCGAACAGATCGCTGTTATAAAGGTCACCGTTGATGAAAGACATTTCAACTTCGGCGGCGCGAATGCAGACGCTTTCGGAGCAATGACAGATGCTCAGCTCAAAACCTGTTCGGCAGGAAGCGTAAGCTATACCGATCCGACTTCGGGCGTAACAACGGTATACACAGACGATCAGCTCAAGGAAGCTATACGCCTCGGCGACAGACTTAAAGATAAAATGCGACTTAAAGTCGAAGCTGAAGTCCAGTTTATGGACGTAACGGGCACGGCTGTGCTTTATTACGATACTTCCGAAAAGCCGGTTGTAAACTCTTCAAACGCTATCACATCTATCAGTGATATCAGCCAGAGTTCAGGCGTGTTCCCGATCGGCGGCGCGAGCGGTCTTTCGGGCGGTCTTAAACTCGATCAGGACTCGGTAGTCTGCGGAAGCCTTTACATCACAGGCAACAGCGACACAGCAAACAGCACAAATGACCTCCGAGATTCCAAGATCTATATGTTCGGTGATACCCTCCATACATTCAGAGGCGGCATCACATACAGCAACAGCTACCCTATATTTATGGAATCAGGCTCTGTAATCTATTCTACAGAAAGCGTTAACCTTGGCGTTGCGCAGAATTTCGCATCTTCGGGCAGGGAAACAAACATCATCGCCCGCAACTTTAACTTCACAAAGGACGGTTCAACACCGACTTTCTACGGAAATATCTACTGTGACGTTTTCTCAATTGTAGACAACGGCTCCGACCTTAATATCAATGGTCATGCATATACGAACTATGTGAGCATCGATGGCAAGGCAAGCATTTCCAACGGCAAAGTCAAATTCTCTGATCCTACCATTATGTCAATATGCATACCCAATCTCACTGTTGCAAAGGGTTTTGTATTCACAGTTCCCGGCGGTGTGGCTGACAGATTCACATACGATCCACTGACAGGCGTAATGACATCGGAAACAAATCCTGCAATAGCCTATGTGTTAGAAGACGTTCCTGCGTTCAACTTCGATTACACAAAAGAAGTAAAGATCAACTACAGCAACCCTGCTGAATACACATTTACTTCCGATTATCAGAAGGAATTCCAGCTCCCTGCAAATCTTGCCGGCAAGACCGACAACAAGATCACTATCCCCACAAGCAAGAGCATTTACAGCCAGGTTTATAAGGACAGCGCATTCGTAAACGAAGCTACGGATACAGGTACGAACGGCGACCTTAATGCACTTGTAAAGCCTACAGTTGATGTAACAGCGGTCGCTGCCACCGATGCTGACGGAAATGCTATTGCTTCCGATATTGTTGAAGGCATCGCAAACGGCACTATCAACGACGGTAACTTCTATAGCTATGGTATCTCCTGGAGTGACTGGAACGATCAGACAACTTCATGGTGGCCTACAGTTGAAGTCAGACCCGGTATCAAATCCCGTGTAACGGATGCGATAAACAACTATAAAACCACCGATACAACTTATCTTGCATCTTTGGCAACTTATTATTCCAACTATATTTCGGGCGCAGAAAAAGCAGGCGCAACAAACTCCTCGCTTCTCGATTATACATCTGCTTCAAGCCCGATCACACTTGAAACGCTCGACTGGTCAACGATTGATCTTTCAAGCTACACTGCCGCAGATCAGTCCGCTATCCAGAGCCTTGGCGCAACACAGGTCATCAAAACAAGCGGTTATCTCCAGTCGTTCACAAAGTTCGGCAAGGTCTACGGTACTTCTTCCAACCCGGTCATTATCGATGCTACGGGCGGCGACCTTGTTATCCAGCTCGGCGCGGAGAACGGATTCGGAACAAATCAGGAAGGCAACAGTGCATCACTCCTTTTCAGAGGCTACTTTGTAGTTGTCGGAGAGGGAAATGTCAAGTTCTATCTCCCTGACGGAACTGCATCGGGAGCGAGCAGAAACTATGAGCTTGGTCACCCGTCGGCCAGCGGTCAGGGCTTCCACGTTGCAACCTATGATATTGAAAAGCTCATCAGGGGCAACGGCGCAATGCGTCTTGGCAATGACACGAATGCAACAAAAGCTCCGAACGTTTGGTTCTACGCAGGAAACGGTGTAGAAAGCATCACGCTCGGTTCGCCTAACGATGGTTTCCTTTCCGCTTATGTTTACTGCCCGTTTGCAAGCTATACATTTGCAGCAGGCAGCGGCAGAACTATCACAAACGGCACATATTACAATAACACACAGGTAATTTCGGGTTCTTCAAGCGGTTACAGTATCGCAGGCTCGATCATCTGCGCAGGCTATTCATCGGGAAACAAGGTCGGCGTTGCTTACCTCAATCCTGAAAGCAGCAACTACACACCGGGCGATCCTCAGTTCCAGTGGAAAGCATACCAGTATGCAAGAAAATAAGGAGGTAAAGATGATGAAAAATTCAAAGATCAAAGGCTTTACCCTCATTGAGTGCCTTATAGCACTTGCGATCCTCGGTATCGGCTCTCTCGTTATGGCGCAGATATATGCCGATGTCAGCAAGAGAAACCTTTCCAACCACAATATAAATACGAGCCTTTCATATCAGATGAAGGTCGTTGAAGAAGCAACAGGTGCTGATGCTATTTCGATGTATTTTGGCGGTTTGGATGGATCGGGTCAGCCAAAGCCCGATCCGAACTCTGCGGACAGCAATACCGATAAAAAGCCGCCGCACAAGCAGGGTATTTCGGCTACCGACCTTTCAAAGCCGAATGTCCAGATCGTCGGAAGCTATGGCTCGCATACCTACAGCTATCCTGTTGATATCTATGTTCTCCTCAGCCGTGACGCCAACGATGAACCGTCCAAGGTAAAGAGCGGAACAACATGGAATGACAACGCCAACTATAAGGGCGATGACGAAAAGAACTATGCCCTCCGCTATAAATATATAGTTGGACACAATAACTGATCGCGGGGTGAGAAACAAATGAAGAAAATTAAAGGTTTCACCCTCATAGAGCTTATCGTCGTAATGGCTGTAATGTCGATACTTATGGTCGGCATCATGCAGATGATGCGTCCGATAAGAGATACCTATGTTGATTCGACCTACTATGAGGCACAGCGAAACACCCAGAACGGAATAGCAACTTATATAGGCGAAAGTATTCGTTATGCTACCAATATCGGCGTTTATACCGAGGGCGTTTCGGGCGGTATCGCAGGCTTGTCAGCCGCTCTGTCCGATTTCGCGGCAACATCCGAGATCACTGATACGAGCAAGTACAATATTATCGAGATCGATAATAAAACCGCATATAAATTTAATAATGCGACCTGCTATGGACGTGTTCTCCGCAGCAAGACTGTTACTTCAACAAGTATGACAACAAGACTTGCCCTCGGTGAGGCTTATTACGGAAAGTACACCTATTCCATCAGCCTTGAGCCTGATTCAACAGACGGCGCAACAATGCAGGGAATGAAGATCACAGTTTCAAGCCTGCTTCCTTCGTCACTGCATAAGGCAAATAAAAACAACGTAAACAGCACCGATCTTGTTTCGGATACGAATTATAAATTCGTTTCCACTGAGGTCGATATCCCGATGAGAAACCTCATCGCGCCTATCAACGGCAAGTCGGATATCACCCACGCAGGATCAACGACAGCAAACGGTGCAAAAACTTATATAATCTATACTCTGCCCGAAGAATAAGCAAAAATCGCGGCTTGTGCCCGATAGAGCGCAAGCCGCGATATATCCTTTTTGATTTTACACGATATGCGGAACAGTCATAGCAGTCCAGTACATATCGAAAAGTTTAGTTCCGAAGAATGATGCACAGACAAGTCCCACTGCAAGGCACGGACCGAATGCAAATGCGTTGTCAGCGTCTTCTTTGTCCCTGTTTTTGACCTTGATGATAACGGCAGCGACCGCTCCGATGATTATTGCTATGAAAAGTGCCACAACAGCAGCTTTCCAGCCGAACATCAGACCGCCTGCAGCCATAAACAGTATATCACCCATTCCAAATCCGTAAACAGGACCTTTTTCCTTGATCTTTTCAAGAGTTTCATTGAGAAGCTTGGTCAGCTTTTCGGTTTCCTTTTCACTCAGCTTCTCTTTTGCAAGACGTTTTTTCAGCTTTCGTACAGTTTTGTGATCCTCACTTATAAATAGTATGTAAATAAGCGGCGTGAACACGAAACCGATGAGAAGAAGTGGAACGCTTACTGCAAAAAGTCCGATGATGCCGTCAACGAGCGGAACATCGTTTCCTCTGAAAGCTGTCGGAAGAAGTACCGAAAGAACTCTCGTCAGAAAAGCTTCGATGCCAAGGTAAACAAGCACACACACCGACATTTCCTGCGTATCAAGATCCTCAAATCCGATGACGATGATGCCTGCGATGAAAAGGCACACAACAGCAGGATAAATAAGCCCGTCTACGATCAGATCATACTGCGTGTAGACCAGTACGAAAAGTACACCCGTCAGACCCTCGACAAGCGGATATCTTCCCGATATCTTCGCTCCGCAGGAACGGCATTTTCCCCCGAGTATGAGCCAGCTGAAAAGCGGTATAAGATCGTATCGCTTTATCTCCGCGCCGCAGGTCATACAGTGCGAATTCCGCTTGACGAGCGATTCGCCCAAAGGAAGCCTGAATATGCAGACATTCAGAAAACTTCCGATCGTGATCCCGAAAAGGAACACCATTACATAGACGCCGATCTGCAGGCCGATCATTTCTGATGCGGCAAAGGCAATGTTCATTTGCAAAAACTCCTTTACAGTGAAAATTTGATATTTGCTTAAACAATATCTTAACATATAATTCTATTTTTTTCAATAGCAATTTTAAAATCCGCACCGTGAGCGGCACAAAAAATTAGTCACGGAGAAACGGAGAATATATATGAAGAATATCCCAATAGGACAATATATGGTCAATGAGGGCGTCATTACCGAAGAACAGCTCCAGCATGTTCTTGACGTTAAGAAAGAGGAAAACGTCCCCGGTAAATTCTTCGGCGACTATGTTATCGAGCTTGGATATGTTACCGATGTACAGTTCGCCCAGATCCTCGCAAAGAAGCTCAATGTTCCGTTCGTTGACCTTAACGACCCCGAAGTCAACATCGATATCGAAGCCGTTAAGAAGATACCCGAAGCGCTCGCAAAGAAGCATACCATTATCGCTATAAAGGTAACGGGCAAAAGACTTACCGTTGCTTCGCACGACCCTGTAAACTTCTATATCTTTGAAGATATCAAGGTTTCAACGGGAATGGACGTCGTTCCTGTCCTCGCAACAAAGGAAGCTATCACAAAGGCTATCGGCAAATGCTATTCGATGCAGAACACGGGTGCTATCCTCGACAGCGTTACAAGCCAGTTCGCCGATGATGACCTCAACAGCGTCGATGATGAATCCGCAGACAGAATCGACAACGCTCCTATCGTTAAGCTCGCAACGACTATCGTTGAAAACTCGTTCCGCGCAGGCGCAACGGATATCCATATCGAGCCGTTCAAGACCTTTACACGAATCCGTATCAGAGTTAACGGCGACCTTATCGAGCTTATGAACGTTTCAAATGTTGTACATAATGCTCTCGTTACAAGACTTAAAATCATAAGCGGTATGAACATCGCAGAAAAGCGTGTACCGCAGGACGGACGTTTCTCACAGGTCGTTGACGGAACAACGCTCGATGTCCGTGTATCTAACCTCCCGATGGTAAACGGTGAAAAGGTCGTTATCCGTATCCTTTCAACGGGTAACGTTGCCCTCCGTAAGATCACAGACCTCGGTATGACCGATTATAACTATCAGAGATTCTCAAAGCTCATCAAAGTTCCGCAGGGCGTTATGCTCGTAACAGGACCTACCGGTTCAGGTAAAACAACCACCCTTTACGCCGCTCTCGGTGAACTCGCAAAGCCGAACGTAAACGTAGTTACGGTCGAAGACCCTGTCGAAAAAGATATCGAAGGCATCAACCAGTGTCAGGTAAACGCTAAGGCAGGCATGACGTTCTCCGCTGCCCTCCGTTCTATCCTCCGTCAGGACCCTGATATCGTAATGATCGGTGAAATGCGTGACCAGGAAACAGCCGAGATCGCTATCAGAGCTGCTATCACCGGTCATATGGTTCTCTCGACACTCCATACAAACGACTCCGCATCGACCGTTACCCGTCTTGTGGATATGGGCGTTGCACCGTACATGGTCGCTACTTCGCTTATCGGTATCGTTGCACAGCGACTTGTTAAAAAGATCTGCGAAGACTGCCGCACACCGCGTATGTCCACCCCCGAAGAGGACGAACTTATGGGTATCAGCGCACCTATCACAATTTATGATGCCTGCGGCTGCCCGAAGTGCAATAACACAGGCTATACAGGACGTACCGCTATCCACGAAGTTCTCACCTGCACAACAGAAATGAGCAGCCTTATCGCAAACGGCGGTAAGACCGACGCTATCGCAGCCCTCGCCGCTAAACAGGGAACAAAACTCCTCCGTGATAACGTATCCGAACTCGTTCAGCAGGGCAAGACCACAATGGACGAACTCGTCAGAGTTACATACGCAGTATAAAATATACTATTATATATTTTTCAAACATATAATCTTGAAAGGAATTGAATCAAATGGCAGAAATGGAAACCAAAGCTCCCGAAAAAGTAGTCATCAACATCAACAAAATTCTTGACGAAGCTCGAGTTCTCGGCTGCTCCGACGTGCATTTCACAACGAAGATCGCGCCTGTAGTTCGTCTTCACGGCTCTCTCCGCAGGCTTGCTTCCTACCCCGAGATGACCGAAGCCGCTATCATGAAGATCGTTGAACAGATGACAAACGGCAGACAGCTTGAAAATATCAAGAACAAGGTCGATACCGACTTCTCCTATGTTACAAAGAGAGGCTACCGTCACAGAGTCAACGTTTACCACCAGAAGGGCAACACAGCTATCTCTATCCGTCTTCTCAGAAACGATATCCCGTCACTTGCCGATCTCGACCTGCCGCCTATCCTCGGCGAATTCGCAATGCGTCCCCGTGGACTTATCCTTGTAACAGGTCCTACAGGTTCAGGTAAATCCACAACTCTCGCAGCTATGATCGACTATGTAAATATCAACCGTTCGGCGCATATCATCACCGTCGAAGACCCTATCGAGTACGTTCATGAGCATAAGCGCTGCATGGTAAACCAGAGAGAGATCGGCGATGACGTTGAATCGTTCGCAATGTCCCTCCGTGCCGCACTCCGTGAAGACCCGGACGTTATCCTCGTCGGAGAAATGAGAGACTTTGAAACCATCAACGCCGCTGTTACCGCCGCTGAAACAGGACACCTTGTAATGTCCACACTTCATACAACGTGTGCAGCCGATACCATCAACCGTATCATCGACGTTTTCCCTGCACATCAGCAGAACCAGATCCGTTCGCAGCTCGCAACAGTTTTGGTAGGCATCATCGCACAGACCCTTATCCCAAAAGCTGACGGTACAGGACGTATCGCCGCTCTCGAGATCCTCAACGCGACCGACGCCGTTAAGGCAATGGTTCGTGACAATAAGGTACACCTTATCCAGACAGCTATCCAGACAGGTAAAAAGGAAGGAATGGTCTGCCTCGATCAGGAGCTTGCACGACTCGTTAAGGACGGCGTTATCACAGACGCAAATGCCCGTGAAAAGAGCCTTGATATCGCTGAATATGAGCGTTACCTCAAGGGTGCCGGCGGTGCTCCGGGAATGAACCGCTTCTGATAATAAAAAAAGTCCTGCCGAAGAAAAAAGTGTGATTTTTGCATAAACGTTTTCAACAAAAAAGTACATACTTCGGCAGAACTTATATGCATTTTACCGAGAGTATAAGAAAACGTTTGCGTTTATTAATAAATTAGTCAAAATGGCAAAAAATAATCACAATTTTAGTGATAAAAAGAAATTATACACAAATTCACTTTTTTAGTGCAGAAATATTACAAAATCTATTGACAAAAAGATGCTCTCGCTATATAATAATAACAGTAAGAGAACACTAAATAAATTGTGTGAAACTTATCAGGAGGAGATTCCCAATGGACAGTAATAAAAACTGCGGTAAGTCCTCCGCAAAAAGCTTAAAGGGCTTTACGGTCATTGAGCTTCTGATCGTTATCGCGATCCTTGCGATACTCGCAGGAATGATCTCAATAGTTACAACGGGACTTGTGCGTGATTCAAGGCTTGAAACAGCAAGAGATAAAGCTCAGACCGTTTATACAAGCGTTCAGAATGCACTCATACAGATGGAGATAAAGCAGGAAAGCGAACTGCTTGACCCGACTACATACGGCGCAGGCGGAACATTTTCCAAATATGTTACCTTGAGCTTTGTGATCGATAACGGTGTGATGACGAAATCACATGACCTCGTTATCAATGACGGTTCAACAACAGCAACTCTTGCGTATGATTACCCGAATGCGACATCGGCAACGACCGATACGGAAAAGAAATTCCGTAAGCTTGCAAAGTATCTGACCGACAATCTCGCAATGGATTTCACAGGTTATGTTTATGCGGCTGTCGATATGGAAGACTGGGTGGTTGACAGCGTGGTCTTCGCCGAAGATTATGAAAAGGTCGAAAGCTCAGCGAACGGTATCACCGATTTCGTACCGATGTTTAAGACCAAAAGCTCGGGCAGCACAAACATCATGGCTGCTTCAAACGGAAGAATTCCTTTCTGCGAAAGCATCTATGCACAGAAAAGAATATATTCCGGAAAAGCTCTTGACGATGGCACATTCCTCGGAAATGCCGCAGGAACAGCGATCGGATATTATCCGTTATATGCGGATATCCAAAATTCCACAACTGTTTCCTATACTTAATAACGTATAAAACCGCATGGTTCGGTTTTAATAAAAAAACATTTTAAATTATGAAAAGGAGGAATTTCCACATGAGAAATTCAAAAACTAAGGGCTTTACCCTTATCGAACTTATCGTAGTTATCGCTATCATCGGTATTCTTGCTGCTATCCTCGTACCTTCTATGCTCGGTTACGTTAGAAACGCAAGAATTTCTTCCGCTAACTCCGGTGCTAAGCAGGTTCACACAGCTTGCGCATCCGCTCTTACACAGCTCGGTATCGCTAACTGGTCTTGGGCTGGCACTGCACCAACAGAAGGCTACCTCACAATCGATACAACTGCTAAGCCAACTCAGAACGGCGTAATCCAGGTAGCATGGGCTGGCGTTTCAAAGACTCCTCAGGACGCTGACGTTGACCTTGCTGCTTACCTCGGTGAAGAATTCACAGGTTACGGCAGAGCTTTCTTCAACCCAGGTACATACTCTGTTTCCGTTGCTGTATATGCAACAACAAAGCAGGGTTGGGACGTAATCAGCACTAAGACAACGGCTGCTGATGTTAAGGCTATCACAGAAGGCACACAGAAGTCCGATGCTAAGGCTGGTAATATCTACGGTATCTACCCTGCTCCTTCCCTTGGTAGCGGCAACGCAGCTACTCCTTCTTCTACCTGATGAGCATAGTGCTTGATCGATAACAACTAAAAATGACAGCAGCAGATCTTTCTGCTGCTGTTTTTTTGTAAGGTCATTTGTGAGGTCAATATGAAAACAAAAACAAAGGCTCTGATAATCGCAGCAGTGATTCTTGCGGCTGTTGCAGTTCTGCTCCTGCTCATTCCCGTTGAGAAAAAACAAAAGCTGTACGAACAGTATGGAAAACTCGCGGAAAATGCCGAAACGGACGAAAAGTCGGCTTATATTCTTGAACACGCCGAAGAAATGCCAACATCAATTCTCGAATTCTACTATACAGATGATAGATACGTTGACTTGGTGTATAATTATCCCGAGCATAAAGATGATTATAAAACGATGTCATTCACAGATGAAGAACTTAACAGCGGAACGATACCAAATTTCTATATGTCCGATCTGCGCTGGGCGTATGAAACGGTCGGAGGAAGATATATCTTTTCGGGCGGCTGTGCGGTCGTAAGTATCTCGATGGTAGATGTCGGTCTGACGGGTGACGGCTATTATGACCCCGTGAGAGTTTCAAAAGTGGCTGAGGAGCTTGGTGCAAGCGGTTTTCTCGGCGGTGTAAAAAACAGCGAGATCGGAAACATCTGCGAAGCTATCGGTCTGAAATACAACAGCTATAATTTCGACCCCGATGAGGGCGGAAGCGGTGAACCCGATGAAAAACAGATGAAAGATATTCTCGATAGTGGCAGACCGCTCATCGTGAACACGAAAGGCGATACATTCGGAAGTCATGCATTTGTTATTCGCGGCTATGATGAAACCGGATTTATCATCAACGACCCTGCAAGTCCGGAAAAAAGTGCAAGAACATGGGCATTTGATGAGTTTTCTTCCGAAATTCTGAGATATTGGGAGATCTGGAAAGAATAAAGGTTACAATTTGGTTACAAAGCGGAATTTGTGTTGACAAATTATAGAAATTACTATATTATAAAAGTATAATAATTAAAGCTAACTGTGTATAATTATTTTACATTTGGAAGGGGCAGCTATAATGAGAGGAAAAGCAAGGGGTTTTACGTTAATTGAACTTATCGTCGTTATTGCGATCATCGGAATATTGGCGGCAATACTCGTTCCGTCAATGCTCGGATATGTAAAAAAATCGAGAATATCTCAGTTCAATGCGAATGCAAAGACTGTATTTTCGGGCGCACAGCTTGCTATCACAGACTACTATAATGCAGGGCAGAGCTTCGGCGCAGGCGAACTTTTTATAAATTCTGCCGATGGGGACGCTCAATGCGCAGGTCAGGGCGGCGATGTCTGTGATATCACCGATTATGTCGGCGAAAATTTCAAAGGCTATTTTGGCTTTGTGACAGATTCCGCAGGAACGGGTGCTTCATACGCATTATGGAGCGACCAGCCTCTTTCGGCGGCTGATTTTACGGGAATGTATGCCTATAATGACGTAAATGCACGCTTTGCGAACGGTTCGGTTCAGCTTGGCTGTCATCCGCTCAAAACTGACTCCTGATAATTTGAACAAAGCATACTGTACCTCGGACAAAAGCTCCGAGGTATTTTTTTATCCCCCGATGAATAAAATTAAAGGAAAAATAATACTTCAAGGAGGATAAAAATGGACAGCAAAGCTCAGATCGAAGCAATGGCACGAAAATATAAGGAAGAAATGCTGCGAATGTACAAACAAAGCGGCAAAACGAGCGAGGTAGCGACTGAAGCGATATCTCCGCCGAGAAATGTTCAGCCTGCGCGTTCCACACAAAGCTCTCCGCCGCCGAAGTCGGTTCAGACTGCACAATCTGCACAAAATATTCAGCCGATAAAACCGAAATCAGCCGCCGAGTTCACACCGACAAAAAGTGAGCGTATCATTACCCCGAAAGTAGTTCCAACGGAAGCCCCATTGATGTCGGAAAGTGCTGACAGCGTAAAAGCCGAGCCGAAAATGCCCCAAACGCGGGAGATGTCGAAAAACACCTCAAAATTCCCTTCGCCAGAAGATATAATGCGCGAGGAGTTTGAAGCATCGATGGAAAACAGATTCGGGAATGAAGTTATGTCGGGCAATAACGATTCGGACGAGGTGCGGAGCGAACCGTCGGCAGAGGAGCTTCGCCCCGAAATGACTTCGCTCCGTGAAAATATGACTTCCGAACCCGAAAATTTTCAGGGAAATTATAACTCCGAGGGGTTCTCCAACCTTTCAGATCCTCTCGAACCGAGATACAGCGGCGAAACCGATGAAGTGCCCGACCAAAGCGGCACGGGCTACATAAAAGCTGAGGTCACGACGGGCGGCGGTGCTGTTCCTATCGAAAACGCTGTTGTGCTTATCACGAAAAAGGAAAACGGAAAGACTTATCTGCTTAAAATGCTTATCTCGGACGAAAGCGGCTCGACCGAAACAGTGGCTTTGCCTGCGCCGAACGTTTCATTCTCCGAAACGCCCGACCCGACCGAAAAGCCGTTCGCCGATTATTATATAAGTGCTTATGCCGACGGTTTTTACGCTGAAAATGATATGGAAGTTCCCGTTTTTTCGGGCGTGAAGTCGATACAGCCAATTGCGCTTATACCAAGATGCGGCGCTGACGGCAGAGCCATACTTGGTTGAAAGGCGGTGGAATGATGCCTGAACCGTTTATTCCCGAAACCGTCACCGTCCACCTCGGCAGACCGAACGACGCGTCTGCGGAGAATGTGACCGTTAGCTTTCCCGACTATATAAAAAATGTCGCATCGAGCGAGCTTTACCCGACTTGGCCCGAAGCCGCCCTCCGTGCGAATATTTATGCGATAATCTCATTCACGCTCAACCGCATTTTTACCGAATGGTATCCCTCACAGGGTTACAATTTCGACATAACGAACTCGATCCAGTTCGACCAGTCTTTCTTCAGGGACAGAGATATTTACGAGCCGATAGCTCAGATAGTTGACGAAATTTTCAACGAGTATATCGTTCGCCAAGGGAGAGTTGAGCCGCTTTTTGCGGTCTATTGCGACGGAAGAGATGTCGCCGACTGCGGAGGTCTGACCCAGTGGGGGACAGTTGCCCTCGCACGGGAGGGTCTTGGACCGTATGATATTCTGACACGCTTTTACGGAGATGATATTGACATTGTGACCAATACAGACGTAAGGAAGAATGCGCCGTCCTACCCGGGCGAGCCGTTAAGTCTTGGCGACGGCGGAAATGATGTTGTGCGGATCCGCCGTGAGCTTAACCGAATCTCGCGGAACTATCCTGCGATACCGAAAATCCCGACGGAGGGGACAGTTTATGACAGTGCAATGGAAGAGGCTGTGCGAGCCTTTCAGAAGATCTTCAATCTTCCGCAGACGGGCGTTGTCGATAAGGCGACATGGTATCGGATACACTATATTTATACGAGCGTGAAAAAGCTCTCCCAGCTTGCGTCTGAGGGACTTACTCTCGAAGAAACGGAGGTCGTTTTCCCTGAAACGCTTTCATTCGGCGAGAGCGGAATGGCTGTGCGCTATCTGCAGTATTATCTCGAAGTCGTCGGGGCGTACTATAATAATGTCCTGCCCGTCACGATAACGGGAACTTTTGACACTGCGACCGAGAATTCCGTCCGCTCATTCCAGCAGGTTTTCGGTCTGCCGCAGACTGGCGTTGTTGACCGTGAAACGTGGAATTGGCTCGAGGACGCTTACCTCGGCATTGTCGAGAACGTTCCGCTCGATGAAAACAGCGAAGATCCCGTGCTTTTCCCCGGAATTATCCTGAACGAGGGTATGACAAATCCTTATATACGAATTTTGCAGGAGTATCTGAACTATCTGCATCAGTTCTATCCGACCATACCCGAAATTCAGCCGACGGGCTTCTATGGTCCTTTGACGAAGCAAGGCGTGACCGAGTTCCAGCGCATCTTCGGACTTCCTCAGAACGGCGCTGTCGGTGCTGATACTTGGAACAAGATCTCCGAGATATACAGCGAGCATCGCTTCGGCTATGTAAAGCAGGCAGGGCAGAACCCGGGTTATACTATTTCATAATGTATATTTATCAGATATAATACGGAGGGTAATCAAATGGCAGAAAACAAAGCTTCGGACGTTCGTGAGGCACAGCGTTATCTTCGGACGATATCGAAATACAACCCCAATATCCCGATGACAGTTGCGGACGGAACTTACAGCGATGACACAAGGAACGCAGTTGCGGCGTTTCAGCGTGAGAGAGGTCTGCCCGAAACGGGGGAGATCGATCCGAGGACATGGGACGAACTTTATAAGCTTTACAAAGAAGCGGCGCTGTTCTTCGCCGAGCTTGAAAGCATAAATCCGCGCGCGGTCAGCGAAACTCCTCTCTCGAAAGGCTCGGCAGGCTATCCAGTCTATATCATTCAGGTGATGCTGAACACTATCTCGCAGTTTTACGATAACCTCAAAGGCGCATCGATTAACGGCATCTACGACAACGAAACCGCCGAGGAGATACGCCGAATACAGTCTATATCGGGTCTGCCCGAAACGGGTGATCTCAACCACGCGACATGGAACGCGCTTGCGCGGATATACAACTACCACGCGGCTATCGATGATATAGATAATGATGAAACTGATTATACTATGAGTATAAATGCAGTAGGGTAATACTAAATGCGTAATTCGTAATGCTTAATGCTTAATGCGTAATTATTTTTGCTCCGTAAATTACTGCAAGACACCTGACTTCGTAGGGGCGGATTCTATATCCGCCCGATGCAAAACCAACATTTTACGCAAGATTTCTGTATGGGACGGTCACACGTCCCACGGTTCAAGGTGTTACAATATAAACGAACAGACCTGTTTTCATGGCGAAAGCAGGTCTGTTCGTTTATTAAGCAAATTTTATTATTATAACAACAAAAAAGTGTATTTATTTGAAATAATTGACAAATCACGACATAAATGGTAAAATAGAATTTATGGGCATACCAAAAACGGTAGGCGGTCAATTAAGCAAAGCCGATCAAAGCGAAGCGTTCGTTTCGCCGTTTTTCAAAATGTACGAGTATCCTCTTTTGAGGACATTTTGAAAAACGGCTGTAACGTATTGATCGGCTTTGCTTTTTGCTCCCTGAAAGGGGGCTTGCTATATGAGTATCTCGGAAGTTTTGACTTTAGGCATACTTATTTGCAATATCATACAGATAATGCTTAATAATAGTAAAAAGAAATAACCGCCCTGCGACCAACATTGCGGTTATTCTTTAACTTCATCTTGGGAGCGACCGTCTATCGGTATGCCCTCTTTATATTTATATTATAAGACTTTTGAACACTAATGTCAAGAGTTTTGCCGTAATTTCGTGAGTTGCTAACGGGCGGATATAAAACCTGTACCTATGAAAATCAAGTTTTCGCCGTAAACCTGCGGAACAAAATAATTACGCATTAAGCATTACGAATTACGCATTATTCTTCAAGATGTCCCGGCATCTCGAACCAGAATGTGCTTCCGACACCTTTTTCGGAGCGAACGCCGAATTCGTAGTTGTGACGCTGAAGTATCTGCTTTACTATGGAAAGTCCAAGTCCCGTGCCGATCACCTCACGCTTGCTCTTTTCCGTGCGGTAGTAGCGGTCGAAGATGAGCGGTATCAGCTCGGGATCGATGCCTGCACCCGTGTCGGTTATTTCGATCCGGACGAGCTTTTTCTTTTTGACTATCTGCGTGATATAAACGGTTTTATCTTCACCCGTGTAGTTGACGGCGTTGTTGATAAGGTTGTAAATTACCTGCTGTATCTTTACCGCATCTGCTTTGACGATGAAATTCTGCTCGGCGGAAACGATAAAGTTATAGCCTTTCTGCTCGGAAAGCAGAGTGTAGCGTTCCATTATGCTTCGGATCGTGTCGGTGATGCAGAACTCCGTTTCGGTCATTTCGAGGTTGCCGCTTTCAAGCTTGGAAAGGTCGAGGATATCATTGACAAGCGTTGCAAGACGGTCGCTCTCCTCGATGATAACGTTGAGATGCTCGGCGCGCTTCTGCGGATTGTCGCCCGAAATATCGCGTATCATCTCGGCGTAGGCTTTTACCATTGTCAGCGGTGTTCTCAGGTCGTGCGAAACGTTCGCTATAAGGTCACGGCGGAGAGTATCGACCTTTGAAATTTCCTCCTCTGCGCTGTTCAGAGTATCGGCGAGGATCTCGGTTTCTTCATATCCGTGTCCGTCAAAGACGACGTTGTAATTTCCCTCACCCATTTTCTTTGCGGTTTTTGTTATGCGGACGATAGGTGCTTCGATAACCGACGCAAGGAAATACGCAATGATAAGTCCGAGCAGGAGGAGAATGATTCCTATCCAGTATATCTGCCGCTTTATGATATCGGCGGTGGATTTGAGCGGTGCGAGCGATGTGTTGAGATAAATATAACCCTCCGGGTCATCGACCGAGCCTATGACCATAACGAAAAGCAGTGTGTTCGTATTGAAGCGTGGGTTGTTGACCTCGGCGTAATAATAGCCGTTGCTGCTCGACAGTGCCCGGTTTCGGTATTGGAAAAGGTTAAGGCTGTAAACCCCGTGGATAAGGCAGTTGTTCGCCATCATATCGTAGGAATAGACCGTGTAGCCGTCCGCGTCCTGGATAAGGATACACATATTATTATTGTATGCCGTATTGTCGAGCTTTTCGGTCGTCAGTCCGTCCTCGTTCCAGCCTTTCAGGATATACGAAGCGATAGAAACGATGTCCTTGGTCTTTTTGCTCTTGTAGTTCGCTTCGAGCGAAACGCCGAACGTGAACCACAGCAGGGCAAGGATACCCGTTATGAAGATAACGAAGTACATCCATATCGCCGTTTTCAGGTTCAGGAAGCTTTTATGTTGTTTCAAACTTATATCCCATTCCTCTCAGAGTCTTGATGAACTTGCGGTATTCGCCGAGAGAATTTCGGAGCATTTTTATATGTGTATCAACGGTTCTGTCATCGCCGAAGAAGTCATAGCCCCATACTTCTTCAAGGAGCTTTTCACGCGAAAGAGCAATGCCCTTGTTTCTCACAAGGTAGAAGAGCAGGTCATATTCCTTTGGCGTGAGCGAAACAGGCTTGCCGTCAACGCTGACTTCTCTGCCCGTGACGTTGATCTCAAGACCTTCGTAACGGATAATATCCATTGGCTGTTCCTTTGCGGCGGCGCGTTTTAAGACAGCTTTTATTCTTGCAAGAAGTTCCTTAGGGGAGAACGGCTTCACAACATAGTCGTCAATGCCTATCTCAAAGCCGAAAAGCTTGTCGTATTCCTCGCCCCTTGCCGAAAGCATTATGACGGGTATCTGCTTGGTCTTGCGAATTTCCTTTATCGCCGAATAGCCGTCGAGCCTCGGCATCATTATGTCCATAACGATAAGGTCGAAGTCCTCCTTGCGGCAAATTTCAACGGCTTCCATTCCGTCCTCGGCCTCGGTGACCTCAAAGCCGTCAAATTCGGCGTATTCCTTAATAACATTCCGTATCATTTTTTCATCGTCAACAACAAGTATTCTCTGCATAATGTCATCTCCTTGATTTTTACAGAAAAGTCACATAAAACCCATATATTTTATCCGTTTTGCATGACTTTTCCGAGCGTTTTTCTGCCATTTTAATTTAAAAATAAGTTTACCATGAAAATATGAAAGATATGTGAAAATTCAGCATATTTTTAAGCTTTTATTGTCATTGCCTTGACAAAATTCAAAAATAAGAGTATCATTATCTTAGAATAGTATGGCAAAATTGACTTGATGTGCAATAATTTACCAATTAAAAACTGCTTATTTTCCCGAATTTTATTCAGCAATGCGTCTTTTCAAACAATCGAGCAGCTTTCATTTTAAAGGGGAGAATCATAATGAAGAAAAGTTATACGGGGCTTATCATCGCCCTTTCTTATATAGCGTCGGTAATGGCGGCGCTTATAGTGGCGGTAAATCTGCCTGAATACACAGCGGCGGTCGTTGTGATATATCTTGCGCTGGCGGCTGTTTCGGTCGCTGTGCTCTGCGGCGTGATGAAGCGCAATGAACGTATGAGGATCGCAAAGCAGAGAAGCTACCTTTCCGATATCGTTCAGAGCCTTAATGCTATGGCTATCATCTGGGAGAGCAACTTTCATGAGATCGAGGTAAACTCCGAGCTTACCACCGTTACGGGCTACACTGCGGACGATCTCCGCGACAATGCAAAGAATATTCAGAAGCTTCTTCCGAAAGATGCTTTCGCACCGAGCCTGCAGGCTATAATCAACAACCGCGATGAAGAATTTTTCGTTACCTCCAAAACGGGTGCAAAGGTCTGCACTATCTGGAACACCTCGCTTATGTTCGTTGAAAAGCGCGGCAAGCAGACACCTAAATATATCCTCCTTTCGATAGGCCACGACCTTTCGGAGAATGCCAAGATGAAAGAAGAGCTTACAAATTATGCTCACGCCCTCGCTTCGTCCGAGAGCCGATTCACAATGGCTATGGAGTATTCGGGCGTAGGTCTTATGCTCAAAGATGCCAATGACTACAGACTCTATACCTCCGAGCAGTTCCGTCAGATGGGCGGCTTTGATTCGGAGTACATCGGCTTTGACGAGTTAAAATCACTTATTTACCCCGATGACCGCATTGTTGTCGAAACATTAAGACGTGCAATGACGGCGCAGACACCAACAAAGGCGGGCGAGATCTATTCAATAGAATTCAGAATGAAGCCTAAGAACAGCGATTCCTACCGCTGGCTCCAGTACCGTTACAAAGTAACTCCCTGCGCCAATATCCTTATGTCAACGATAGGCGGTGCAGTCATCGATATCAACGATGACAGAGAAAAAGATCTTATCATCGAAAAAATGGCTTATATCGATGAAGTTACTCAGATCTACAACCGCAATAAGTTCATCGTCACGGGCGAAGAAACATTCAGACTTTATGATTCCGTTGAAGGTCAGGATCTTGATTACTGGATAATCGTTTTCGATATCGACGATTTTCATATCATCAACGACACCTGCGGCTATCAGAACGGCAATATGCTTCTCAAAGAGTTCGGCTCTATCCTCAATAAGGCTCTCAGCACTCTCGGCGAAAGTTCGCTCGGGGCAAGAATAGGCGGCGATAATTTCGCTATTATCGTAAAGGACAGCGGCGATGACGAGCTTCCGATAAGACTTGTAAAGAGCATACAGAAAGACTTCGCCGCATTCTCCGAGGAGAATTTCTCTACCCAGACTATTACTTGCTCCGCAGGCTACTGCAAAATGTCGGACGGCGGAAACGACTTTCTCCAGGTCCTTGACCGTGCCGAGTTCGCACTTTCACATTCGGACGATACAAAGGGCAGCATAGTCCGCTACGACCGCGAGATACACGATCAGATCATCAAGAGCAACGCTATCGAAAAAGAGCTTGCGAGTGCTATCGAAAACAACGAGCTTGTGCTTTACTATCAGCCTAAGATCGACCTCAATACGGGCATACTTACGGGCATGGAGGCGCTTATCCGCTGGGTAAAGCCCGACGGTACTATCGTTCCTCCGGGGAACTTTATCCCTGTTGCCGAAAGTTCAATGCTCATCACGAAGATAAGCCGCTTCGTTCTTTACACCGCCTGCCGCCAGAACAAGGAATGGCAGGATAAGGGTTATCCACCGATAACAGTTTCGATAAACCTTACGGCTGTTGATTTCTATCAGACCAATGTTACCGAAAATATCAAGAGAGCGCTCGAAGAAACGGGTATGGAACCGCAGTGGCTCGATGTTGAACTTACCGAATCGCTCGCACTTAAAGACATCGACCACGCTGTCGCACAGATGAACGAGATAAAATCCCTCGGCATCAAGCTTTCGATGGACGATTTCGGAACGGGTTATTCTTCGCTCAGCTATATTCAGATACTTCCTATCACATTGCTGAAGCTCGACCGCTCGTTCGTAATGTATCTCGAAGATGATGCTATCTCGCGTGAGATCGTTTCGGCTGTTATAAGAATCGCAAAATCCAAGAAGATAGAAACCATCGCCGAGGGCATTGAAACTCCGGGTCAGGTGGATATACTCAAACAGTCGGGATGCGACCTTGCGCAGGGCTTCTTCTTCGGAAAGCCTATGCCTGCAGACAAGTTTGAGGAATTTATGAAGATGAAGTTCGAGCAGGCTAAGCGTGAAGAACAGAAAAAGCTTGCCGAGCAGTCTGCTGATGCAGCGGTCAGCGCAAAGTAACAAAAAGCCCCAAGCGGAAATAAATACTGAACACCAATAAAACTATGGAAAAATTGTTGCATATTCTATATAAAGCTGCTGAACCGGCTGCAAGATCATAGTTTTTGATCGGTGCTTAGTATAAAAATATATGTTGAAAGGATTGGTCCAATATGGCAAAGAGAAGAATCGGTATCCTTACAAGCGGCGGCGACTGTCCGGGTCTTAACGCAACTATCAGAGGCGTGGCGAAAGCCTGCTTCGAGGAAATGGGAGAGGATAACGTTGAGATCGTCGGTATCCAGAACGGCTATTACGGACTTATCAACAACATCGCAAGGGACATGAAGCCGTCCGAATTTTCGGGTATTCTCACTCAGGGCGGAACTATACTCGGCACAAAGCGTCAGCCGTTCAAGATGATGTCCGTTATCGAAGAGGACAACGTTGATAAAGTCAAGGCTATGAAAGACACCTACAAGGCACAGAAGCTTGACTGCCTGCTCACCCTCGGCGGCAACGGCACGCACAAGACCGCAAACCTCCTCTCACAGGAAGGACTTAACGTTATTGGTCTTCCAAAGACTATCGATAACGATATATTCGGCACGGACGTAACGTTCGGCTTTCATACAGCCGTTGATACCGCAACGGATGTTATCGACAGACTCCACACCACAGCCGCTTCACACAGC
>CAMBLM010000019.1 GCA_945868475.1 uncultured Ruminococcus sp.
GAGCAACTGACTCTTAATCAGTGGGTCCCCGGTTCGAGTCCGTGATGGTGCACCAGAATTTTTATTGAACACCAATTAAAGGCTATAGTTTAATTGGTGTTTAATTATAATCGGTGTTGATAGCTGTGAGGTTCCACCTGTTCCCATTCCGAACACAGAAGTTAAGCTCATATACGTCGAAAATACTTGGCCGGTGACGGCCCGGAAAGATAGATAAATGCCGACACTGAGAAAGAACAGCAGTCAGGTTCTTCTTGGCTGCTGTAAATTTCTATTATAATTCGTGGGCCATTAGCTCAGTTGGTTAGAGCAACCGGCTCATAACCGGTCGGTCCTGGGTTCGAGTCCCCGATGGCCCACCAATTTTGTAGGGGTATAGCTCAGCAGGTAGAGCAGCGGTCTCCAAAACCGCGTGTCGTGAGTTCGATTCTTACTGCCCCTGCCACAAAAAAGCCCGTAGATGCGTCATCTATGGGCTTTTAATTTTTCTCTGATGAACGAAAAAACGTCAGAAATAGTACGAAAATAGTACGAGTTGTACTTGTTTTGGTGTGGAAAATTCAATCAAAGTTTGATAATAATAGGATTTTCCGTAAAAAAGTGGGGGAAATAGTACGAATATAGTACGAGAAGTCTGACAAATGACGTAGGTACGTCGTTCCCTTGATGTATATTCACAGCTTTAGCCGCTGGATACTTTATTTTAAGTATCCGGCGGCTTTTTTGTTTGATTAAACTATATAAGAGGTGTGAAATATATGCCCAAAATCGAATTTGATTATTACTACGGTGCAGAATCGGAGCAGTTTTCCTTTGTGAGGGTTCCGAGAGTGCTTTTTACAGATAAAGAACATTTCGGTGATCTGTCCAATGATGCCAAGCTGCTGTATGGTTTACTGCTTGATAGAATGAGCCTTAGCAGGAGAAATAACTGGTTCGATGAACAGAACAGGGTAAATTCCGATGAATAGCCTTTGCCAAAGCAAACATTGTAAGGGATAACCAGGCCGTCGGAAATGATCTTGTCTTTGAACGGAATAAGTGTGGCTTTAAGAAGTATGGGAAGCGGCATGCAGAAAAACATCTCTTCCCAGCTTGTAATTATCCCGCTGACCATATATACTTCTTGTGTATCGGTAGAGATAAAAACAGAGCCCTTTTTCAGATGCCGTTCAAGCATAAATTGACCCGATATGCATTTCTTCCAACCAGAAACAATGCTTCTGTGCTCATCGGACAAGTTATTATCAGTCAGATACTCATCAATCACACCTATGTGTTCCCATACATGATCTGCAACGATTTTTACCTCACCCGGATCCAGTTTTTCGGCACCGTTTATGTTTTTGAGGTTTGTATTGACCTTGTATTTTTTGTTTACATAGTCAAGCAGCGGAAACCACAGCTCATAAAAAAGCTCCGCATCATTCTTATCAAGTGTCATTGTTTTCTTGCTCCTTCCATGGAAGTGTTATTGTTCCTGCAAGCTGCGAAAACAGCTCTGTCAGATATTTTTCTGCATCGATACCGTTTGCCTGCGCTGTGGATATCAGCGAGTAAAGTATCGCCGATGCTTCTGCACCTGACGAGGTGTTGTTGAAAAGCCAGTTCTTGCGTCCGACCGTAAAAGGTCTTATCGCATTTTTGGCACGGTTGTTATCCACGGGAATATCACCGTTTTCAAGAAATGTGTATAGATATTTCTTTTCATTCAGAGCATAATTGACAGCCTTGCCAAGATCGCATGACGAACTGACCGTAATGCTTTCAAGATATGCAAACATTTCATCAAGAACAGGCTTGACCTTTTCAAGACGCTTTACATATCTTTCTTCAGCAGTACAGTCTTCAAGAAGATGTTCTTCATGATAAATGCGGTCACAGTAGTTTACAGCTTTTACTGCAACCGATGTTTTATGCAGCTTTTTATCACCGGGTATCAGATTTACAAACTTTCTTCTCACATGAGTAAGGCATCCGCATCTTTTTACCCATGAAACCGCATTGTACCCGGCATAGCCGTCGCAAATGAGATATCCGGAAAAGTTTTTCAGAAATTCTGCCGGATTCTCCCCACGCCTGTTGTCCTTGTATTCAAAAACAACTATGCTGCGTGAGTTTATCTTTCCGTTGGGTGCGTCTTTTCTTACGGGTATGTGCAGGTACAGCAACGCTGATTTGCTTTTCAGTTTCTTCTTCTATTTCCTCGTTAAAGAATGAAAATTGAATACCGTCTTCCATGATAACGGAAGCTTGTTCGGTTTTCCTTCCGAAAATCTGTTTTTTCAGCCACGCAAGCTGACGCTGAACATTTTCAAGCTCCTCTTCAAGAACGGACACCTTTGTATGAAGCTCGGTATTTTCTTGTATGATCGTTTCAATATTCTGCTGTGTCATACAAAAATCCTCCGTTCATGATCATGATCTTATTATAACACAAACAGAGAATCTTTTCAATTTCAGATTATGTCTATTCCACAAAATATTGCTTAATACAATACGCCTTGAACACCCTCACGAATTGCTTTCGGCTGTTCGACCTACAAGCCTTCAAGCAGCCAGCGTGTCTGCTGCGGTGTAAGCTTACGTGCTTCAAGTTCATTTCTTGGCCACTGAAAGCGTCCGTTATCAAGACGTTTATACAGCATCAGAAAACCATCTCCCTCCCACAGCAAACCTTTTATACGGTCGCATTTTCTGCCGCAGAACAGGAATAGTGCCTTGCTGTACGGATCCATATTGAGCTGACCTTGTACAATAACTGCAAGTCCGTCAATAGACTTTCTAAGGTCGGTATATCCTGTGACAAGATATACCTGTACTCCTGCCGCAAGCTCATTCAGCATAATTCGTGCACCAGCGCTGTCAGCGTTTGGGTGGATATATCTGATGGAAGAGTAATGCTCAATCCATTTTTCTCAATATGGATCTTGCTTGATGCTGTAAGCTCAGGAACATTGACCGGCACAACCGAATGTTCCTGTTCATCGCATAGTTTTTCTCTGACTCTCCGAAGATGATAGTAATATGTTTTAGCGTTTACGTTGTTCTGTCTGCACCATTCCTTTACCGTAAGTCCGCTTGTGATCTGTGAATTTACCTGTTCCTGCCACTCATCACATTTTACTTTGCTTTTTATTCTTGCGATCATTGCTGTTTCCGTTTCTCGCATTCCGGCACCTCCGTGTTTTTCTAAGCTGCTCTATAGTTTAGGTCGGTTCTTTTGATTATTCTTATCTGCTCTTTAGTGCGGCTTATACTAAACACCATTTAAAAGCAGGATAAAATCCAATCTCTTCCGGTAATACTTTTAATGGTTTCATTGGACAATGAGCAGATAGTATCACAAAGTCTGTCAACAACCTTTTGAAGCGTTTGAAACACTTCATTTTTAAAACCACGTTTTCTTATCTCTTTCCAAATCTGCTCGATCGGATTCATTTCCGGCGTATATGGCGGAATAAAAATAAGTTCAATATTTTCGGGTATTATTAATGAACATGATTTATGCCAAGCAGCTCCGTCACACGCTAATATGATCTTATCTCTCGGAAATGTATTCGATAGCTCTTCCAAAAACACATTAATACTTTCAGTATTGCAATAGGGCATAACAACAAAACAGCTTTCACCTGTAAGCGGTTCAACTGCACCATACACATATCTGTATTCTCTTATATGATGACAAGGCACTGATGGTCTTATACCCTTTTCACACCAGCAATACGTCGGTTTATTTATCCTGCCGAAGCCTGCTTCGTCCTGAAACATAAGTCGTACACTATTGTATTTTTCACGATTTAAATTATTAAAGTTATCTTCTATCGCTGCTTTAATTTTTTTGAGGCTTCTATCGCCTCATCGCTTGCTTTTTGTGGATGTTTGCTTCTTGGCATTACTTTGCGCCAACCGTGACGTTCTAACATTCGATAAATCTGACTTTCTCCAATGGAATGACCAACTTTTTCGATGTATGCAGCTTTTAATTCATTCAGATCTATGATTTGACCCGCTTCGGCTTGTTTGGTGTATGCTGAAAGAAATTCTTTTTCTTCTTCGATACTCAAATTTCTATGCATTCCGATTCGTTCCTTGGGGAGCAGTGCTGATATTCCACCGTTGTTTATGTATGCACTCACCCATTGGCTTACCATTTTTTTCGATGTGTCCAATTTTTGAGCTATTTCGTCATTCGTCAAGCCTTCTCCTCGTAGCTGTACTGCATACATGTGATTTGACAAGCATAATAATAAAAATGCAAAAAGACGGGAAAATACGAAATAAATAAAAAAATAGGTCAAAAGTCACGCAAACACGTGGTTTTTGACCTATTTTTTATGCAAAATCAATTTTTGAACATTTTTCGGCTTGTCAAAATAAAAGTGTATTTTAATACTGTTTTTGCTGTGTTTTACTGAAATTAAAATCAAGCCGCAAATATCATTAAAAAAACATTTTAGGTATTCAAAAAGCTGTTCAAACGGCTATAATGCGTTGTTTTAGTTATTTTACTGCTAAAATGGCTATAAACTGCAAATAGATTTATTTTTATAATTATAGAGGGTGCGAACTGCGAACTAAAAATAATGAGGGTGCGAACTGGTTCGTACCCTCATTATTTTATGCCTTATTTTACAATTTCAGTCGTTCCAAGAACAACACCAAAGCACTTTACATACTTATCTTTCAGTGAAATGTTAGGATATTTATGATTCAAGGAAATCAATTCGCCGTTGCCAAGTTTTTTTATATAACCTTCGCCGTCAACATCAAAGATCCCAATCTGACCTTCATCTACTGTAGGCTGTGAACGAACGAGAATATTATCCCCGTCATGAAATTTAGGCTCCATACTGTCTCCGGAAACTGTAAGGACAAAATCTGCCCTTCGGCTTTCGGGAGAATCGGGAACATATACCGTTTTTCCCTGCTCATAGTCTTCCAGATATTCTCCGAAGCCTGCGGACACACGGTTGGATATATAATAGGTAGGAATGAGCTGGATCGGATCCGGCTCTTTGACCTGCTCCTTATAGATCTCCGCAAGTGCAGCAGCTCTTCCGATGAGCCGCTGCTGCTCCCATTCCGGCAGATTATTATAATAAGAAAGAAGCTCCTGCTCGTCATCCGGTAATGACGGGCTTTTTTCTTCGCCTGTCAACAAATAGTCAGTAGATACATTTAGAAAATTTGAGAGAGAAATAATTTTATCGGCAGACGGAGAACTTGTTGAAAAACGCTTTATTGCCCCATTTCCAAAGCCTAATTGTTTTTCTACAGCATTTATTGATAATCCTTTTTGCTTTATTAAAGCTATAATTCTATCAACCATAAAACACCTCTAAAATAATTTAGAAAATTTGAGAGAAAACTCTTGACATTTCTCAAATATGAGAGTATAATTAACGATAGTAAACCACATAGGCAGACGAACCCCTTGGTTTACAAACACATTGTATCATAAGAAACTTGAAAAAACAATAGAAATGGAGGAAATTTTGATGAAAATCATTATCGAAGGCTCTGCAAAAGAGATATCAGATCTTGCTTCTTCACATGATAATGGCTTGCGAAACTTTGAAACGCTCAAATCAAGTATTAGTGCTTTTTTTGAGGATTTAGCCTCAAATTCCGATAATTTACGCAAACCCAAGTCATTGGAAGAACTGATGGACATTGCAGAAATAACCGCAGATTACTTATCATCAGAAAAAGACGACAATGAGATTTCAGAGAAAAGGGCAGAAATTATTCGTTTTATTCGCGATCTTTATTAATGTAATGTTTATGAAGCTCGCCGGGAACAGTAAGATCAAGATCTCCGATATCAATAGATTGTTCTAATAATACTTTTCTGAGCTGTTCATGGTATGATATTATGCAGCCTTCAACAAATATCTCGACCAATTCAAGACCATACTCTGTATTTAAAACATTACTTTTGGCGTATTTGTTTTTTAGCTCAATGTATTTCTCTATTGGAAATTCAGAACAAGAATCCTGTTCTCTTTTCATGTATTTTTGAGCAGTTTCTTGCATCATCTTTTTGCCAATGAATGTAACATCATCAATATTAATTTGCATGATTATACCCCTCTCAAATTGAATTGTACATAAAATAAAAGTTTAAATCAACAAAGGACTGATAAAATGAATGAACTTGAACGAACCGCCGAAGAGCTTGAAGAGCTGCAGGAGCAGATGGACGATGTTGTTGACAACCTCGGCAGGATAATCATTGAAATCGCATCGAACAATAAAGAGTTCGTATGCACGGCTTGCTTGAGGACAGCAAAGGAGCTGTATCAAGTATTCAAGAACATCGCCCGTGAAGAGGACTGCGGAAGCATCTGCGAGCAGTACGCCTACATTACAGGAAGTGATCTCGATGATTGATGTTTATGAAAAGCTCAAGAAAGACATTGCTTATGCAAAGCGGTCTTACTCGATCAAGCTGCTGTATCAGGCGCACGGAGCTGTCAGTATGGCATTTAACCTCGGTGCATTAACAAAGGCTCAATTTACTGAGCTTGACACCGAATGCGTCAGAAAAGGGATAAATAATCCCGATATTTTCAATAACAAGGAGTGTGATATAAGATGACGATCGGCGAGAACATCAAAAATAAAAGGCTCGAATACGACATTGAGCAGCAGGAGCTTGCAAAGCGTATCGGAGTAAGCAAAGCTATGATATGCGGTATCGAAAAGGGAGTAAAGATCCCTTCGGTTGCATTATTGGTAAGCATAGCCGATACTCTTCATTGTTCGGTGGACGAGCTTCTCGGAAGAAAAGTAAGCTGATAAATCATCAGCTTCATATAAATAAGGAGGAAAATAATATGTACAAAAACCAAATGACCAACATCCCGTCCGAAATTGTCGGAGCAATAAGCAGGAAGCTTGAACCTATCGGTATTCATCCGGTACATATAGCTTACGGATCCATGCTCAAAGGCGATAATGACGTTATTACCGTCCTTGTCCGTGAAAACAAGGAGAAGAGCTTTGAAGCCTACGGTGTCGTGGACTATGACTGCAAAGCAGGAGTTCTTCAGAGATGGACCGAAGCCATGTCTTACCCCAACGCACTCATTGCTATGGGAAACAGGATAAAGGAGTGACAGCGGATGACTAAAGAACAGTACAAGAAATTTGCTTTCGTTACGCATGAGCTTGATCAGCTTGTAAAAAAAATCAATCCTAATATACACCACATCACATATATTGAGCAGAACGGACTTGTTGAAACCGTAGACATTCATTTCTCTGACGGTTTGGTCAGAACTGTCAACATTTCGGGTGACAGCCTGCTTGCAATTACAAAAGATGTTTTAAAGCATATATAAGTCGAAACAGCGGAGTTTCCGCTGTCTGTCGGAGATGGTCTACCGATACTGACGAGACAGACCAATAAGGACGGTGATACCAATGACAACAGAACAGTTCCGGGCTGAAATGCTCGGATATGCTTGCGGAGCAGGTAAGGCTCTTATGGAACTCTCGGTAAACCCGGAGGGTATAAAAATAGAGCCGGAACAGGTCAGGAAGAATGCAGCAACCATTCTTACGATCCTGACCGAAACCGAGGATTTCCTCACAAGTCTAAATAAAACAAGTGTTCCGCTCTGATTAATAGTATATCAGAGGTGGAGCAAAAATGCAAGCCTTTTTTCAAATTTTTTTAAGGAGGTGCGGAAATGGAGTATCTTACCGTCAAGGAAGTGGCGGAGCTTAAAGGGTGTTCGGAGCGATATATACAAAACTGTATTTCTAAGGGAAAACTTGAAGCAATTCGTGATGTTTGTGGTCAGAATAATTGTATGCAGTATAAGATCCCCGTTTCCGCTCTCCCCGATGAATTGAAGAGCAGGTATTACGGGCAGATCAGAAGTCAGAGTAAAGCACCGCCCGAATTGAAAACCGAAGCCGAACAAAAGCCGAAAAAACAGCATAAAAACGCTGTTAAAAAGACCTTTGAAGAATACTCTCAGGAAGAACGCAATGAAATAACGTTATGGTGCGATATTCTTGAAGAATGGCAGGCTATGCGGTCGCAGTATAAGAAGAAAACCGAATTTGACCCTCTTTACTGCGCAAAGCTAAAGATCGAACGTCCCGATATATCGGTATCACCCGATATCCTGTACCGTAAATATGCGGCATACAAAGAGCAGGACTGGGACGGGCTTATAGATAAGCGTGGTGGTTGGAACAGAGGAAAGTTTGCGGTGAATGAAACACTTTGGACAGCTTTCCTTTGGTACTATCTTGACGAACGACAGCCTACGATCTCGGAATGCTATAAAAATATGCTCGACTGGACAGCGGATTTCCACCCCGAACTGCTTGGAAGTATGCCGAGCGAACGGAGCTTCCGCCGCCATGTCGAATCCGATGTTGCAATGTATGTAAAAACCTACAAGCGTGAGGGCGAAAAGGCTCTGACTGACAGGTGTTCACCATATACGGAAAGAATGTATGACAATATATATGCCAATAGAACATGGATCGCAGATAACCATACGCTTGATGTCATATCTTCGGACGGTTCTTCACGGCACAGACTGTACATTACGGCTTTTCAGGATGCAAAATCAGGCGTTATAACAGGATTTAACATAACCGAGAATCCGTCCTCACAGTCAACGATCATTGCGTTGAGAATGGGTATAATGCGCTTCGGTATCCCTGAGATCATTTATCTTGACAACGGTTCCGAGTTTGCCAATTATGATGTTGGCGGAAGAGGCTACCGCACGAAACGTAAATACAAAGATGAACCTGCTCCTGCCAATATATTTAAAAGGCTTGGAATTGAAGCAAGATTTGCACAAGTCCGCAATGCCGATGCAAAGCCTATCGAAAGAACCTTCCGAACTTTGAAAGATCAATTTTCAAGGGCAATGGAAACATTCTGCGGAGGCAAGATCACCGAGCGTCCCGAATCGCTCAAACGAATCATAAAGGACGGTAAGAAAATCCCTACCGACAGTATTGTAAGAGAGTATTTGAAGGTGTGGATAGACGGCGATTACAATATGCAGGCATACTGCGGTCGAGAAAAAGGCTATGACGGTATGAGCCGTATTGAAGTATGGAATGCAAGCATAAAAACCGTTGGCGTAAGACTTGCAGGCGAAGCCGAACTTAACCTTATGCTTATGCGATCCACAAGATTCCAAAAGGTTAAGCGAAACGGCGTTTTTGTCAATATTTCGGGCGAGAAAATATGGTTTTACGACCGTGAAGAAACTTTCCGACATCTTGATGAAGAAGTTGCCGTCCGCTATGATCCAGGTGATCTTCGTCAGGTCAGAATCTATGACAAAGATGACCGATATATGTTCACATGGCACAACGCAGACGTACTCCTTTGCGATTATATCGAAGAAAATATGGAGAATGTCCGTGATGCCGAAGAAATGAAACGCTCGGTAGTAAAGTATATGAAAAAATCTTCGGAGGAATTGCTTGAGGGTATGTCTGAGGAGCAGAGAATCACAGCTATTGACCTTAAAGTCAGAAAAGCTTATGAACGCTCAAAGGATTTTCATATCGAACTGCCAAGCAGGATAATACCTGTCAAGGTAAACGAAGAAATAGCTCCTGCGGCGGCAGCCAACAGCGATGTGCTGCCCGTAACAATAGATTACAGCCGTATAAACAGAAACTTACAGCAGCGAAAGGATGGTAATAATGGTTGATTACGATAAAAAATATGAACTGACGGAACGTCAGGAATGGGCATGGAATAAATTTTGGCAGTTTGCCGAAGAAGAAAAGCTGAGTATAAACAAGGCGGCGGAACGGATTGGCTGCATTACCGCATCGACAATATCGGGAATAAGAAATGGCTCGTATAAAGCCAACCCTAACGAGCAGCTTAACAAACTGGCGGCATACTTTGAGATAAAGGAAGCTGCATCGGAACAGGCTAAATATGACAGCTATGTTCCCACCTCAATCTCCTCGCAGGTGTATGAGATCATCAACAACTGTCATCTGCTTGGCGGTCTTGCGGTTGCCTGCGGCGATGCAGGCATAGGAAAAACGCAGGCGGCACTTAAATATGAACGTGATCACACAAGCAACTGCATCTACATATATGTGCCGCCCTGCATGAAGTCTTCCAATGCCATTATCAAAGCAATTGGAAAGAAGCTCGGTGTTAGGAAAAGAGCGATAGACGAGCTTTGGATGGCTATTTCCGAAAAGCTTACCGATGGTATGATCCTTATCTTGGACGAAGCACAGCATTTATCCTATGAAGCAATTGAAACGCTCAGAAGCTTCTCTGATATTTTTAACAATACAGGAAAAACGCTTGGGATCTGCCTTATCGGAAATGAAGTGACCGTTGAAAGCACTACGGGCAAAAGCGGACATGAAATAGAATTCGGACAGATCGTCAGCCGCCGAAAGAGCCTTGAAATCTTTAAGACATCACAGATCGCCCGTCATGACATAGAGCTTTTATTCCCCGAACTGGAGGGACACAAGCCCGAAATTGATTTCCTTCATAACGTTGCAACGGGTGTACAGGGAATCAGAGGCGTAGTTGATATTATGATAAAGGCAAAAGCAAATGACAACATCACCTATGCAGGTCTTGTTGCCGCTGCAAAGAGCAAGTAAGGAGGCAGCGGTATGAGCAATAAGATAAGACCAAGCCGCCCGACAAGGCGGCAGAAAGAAATAATCAACGCTTTAAGGCTTACCGTAGAGCATTATCTCATCTGCTCGGAAACGGAAAGCACGATTACTTTATATAACAAACACACTGGTAAAACCATTACCCGATACAAAAAGGAGCATACAAAATGAAAAGGATAGATAAGATCGTCCGCAGTATCCTTTTGATGCTGCTGGGCGCAATGATATACGGTTTTATCTCCTCTGCTGCCGAGGTCTACGGCAGCAGGACGAACGGCAACATCGGCGGCGAGGCTTTGGTTCTGCCGCTTATGGTCGGGCTGATATGGCTCGGCTGGCAGATCAGAGCGAACGTCCATAAATAACGGAGCTTATGCTCCGCCTTAATGCGGCTTTACAGATTTTAGACTGTAAACTGGTGACAAGCCCATAACGCAGAGTCAAGGCTATTACAGAAAGGAAATGATATTATGACAAAGGTAGTTGTAACGAGGAAAAAGAAAATTGACGTTGAGCATCTTACGGAACTCATCAGAACCATCAAGAGCATTGAGCAGACGAAGAAAGAGCTTGAAGCACAGTCGGAAGCGGCAAAGACGGAGATCAAGGACATCATGACTGCAAACAAGCTTGAAGAAATGGAGATAGATGTGTTTACGGTCAGATACAAGCCTGTCCTTACATCACGCTTTAACTCGACCGAGCTTAAAAAGGTAAACCCCGACCTTTACGCAAAGTACCTCGTAGAATCGCAGTCGATGAAGTTTACAATATCCTAATAAATCCAAGGGCAGGAGCAATCCTGCCCCTGCTGCATACACAAAAGGACGGTGAAAATTATGACAGCACAGGAAAGAAAGTCGATATTTGCTTTTTGTCGTGAGCTTGGAATTGGCGAAGATGATCGTCACGCTCTGATCTACAGCGTTACGGGCAAGGAATCTACCACGGAGCTTACTCCCGATGAAACGCATCAGCTTATACATGAGCTGACAGAACGGCTCAAACTCAAAAACCGTACCAAGCCGCTTGAAGAGAGAAAGCCGAGAGCATATAAGCCGCAGGTCGCAGGAATGATAACCATAAATCAGCAAAGAATGGCTTGGGCGCTTATATATCGTCTTATGGAGCTGGACGGTGTTGCAGTAGATAAGAGTATGGCAGGAAAAAGAATGGCAGGTGCTATCCGTAAAGAGCTTGGCGTAACAACCGTTGAGGGTACGGACATTTTTAGATGGGTAAGTTTTGATGATGGTGCAAAGCTTATCGAAAAGCTTAAAATGTACGTCCGCTCTGCGGAACGCCGAACCAAGAGGACAAGCTGATGAAATTTACAGATGAACAGGTTGGCAAGATACTCTGCCTTGCTGTCAGCCGCAAGGTGCTTATCCTTACGGTAAAGGACAGCACAGCGGTAGAGCTTAAAGACAGTATCGTTGATTATCTGTATAATCACAATATGGGACAGCTCATATCAAAATATCAATCGTCCAGAGGGCAGATTTGCTTTTACGGTGCGTTTGAAAATATAACGGTGCAATGTGTAGGCTGGTGGAACAGTCATTGCAAATGCGCTCTCTATGTTTTTGACGGGTTGGTTTATGTGACAAACCGCTGTATTACCGATATAAAGCAGATAAAAGGGAGACCTCGGCTTATAACGGAGATATGGGAGAAATGAGTTGTGTATGTCCCTGCGGAGATTGCCCTTGTGATACCTGTCAACTTAATGTAGAGGCTGGTTTTGATATACGACGTGCAATTGATGCTTACTGCTACAACTGTGAGGACTGCTGCTATATGATAGGCAGCAGTCCGAAATCGAAATATCGAAAGAAAGAATACGGCGAATGCAGCAAGTACAGAAACGGAGCTGCACTCAAAATGCAAAGGAAGTGAGTATATGAGTATGAACGAACGTGAAAGGCTGTTGGCAATTCTGTATGATATGCCTGAAGCAATGAAACTCTCTGAAATGGCTGATTACCTGCTTGAGCATGGGGTTACTGCTCCGCCTACAGAAATCGATGGCGAATACGACTTGCATAACAAATTTGTTTCCAAGGAAGAGTTACTGCTCCGCCTACAGAAATCGATGGCGAATATGCGGAAAAAGAAGACATACGCAGAGCGATCATCGAAGAACTGAACCGCATCGGCGGCTGTGATTCTTCCGATGAATGGAGTAAGGGTTGGGATGCAGCCATAGAAGCAGCAATAAAAATTGCTGAAACAGCTCCAATTGCCCAAACTCCCAAATGCACATTTTGCGAAAGCGAGGGCGAAAAATAATGACAGCCGATGACTGGAAGAAGGCAGAAATGCAGCTTACACCACCATACGGATTTGCAAAATTTGTTATAGATGGTTACAACGTAGCGGTAGAATGCAGACTTGTAACAGAAACAAAATTTGGTTATGTTGTATTGATAGACGGCGTTTTTAAGGGCGAATGGATCACAGAAGATTGTGAGATACGAAGAAGATTTTGCTATGAAGGTCAGCGGTGTATCCTGACGGGAAAGAGTAAAGCGGACTTTATCAAGGAATTTGGTAAAAGAGCCTACAACCGTCTGTTAAAGGAATCCCCCGAAAAAGTAAAGTATAAATACTATACGCCATATTTCGGCTCGTTCCGAACGCTGAAAGCGCATTTTATTAAAAATAATGAATCCATAACACTTGTTGAAACACTTGTTGATTTGTGATAAGAAAGGAGCCTGCGTATGAATTTGCTCGATGAGCTTACACTTGAAGAACTTGACCCCGAGCAAAGGGAACTTGCGGAATGTATAGGACTTGAAGCATATAAAAAGCTTGTAGCAACGTATGCAGGCGAAACCATAACTATCCGAATGCCCGACAGACTGACCATAGAGCGGCGCAACAATAAAATACGGGAAGAGTTCAACGGGTACAACTTTGCGGAGCTGGCGCATAGGTATGAGCTGACGGAGCGACAGATACGATATATAGTTGCCACAGAGGTTACAAGGCGCAGAAATGAGCCGCTTGCAAATCAGATCTCGTTTTTCGATGAATAAAATTTCATTGAAGTAACGCACCGAAAAACTTCAATTTTATAATTCATTAAAATAGTGTATAGTTAAGCTGTAAGGTTTGACTGTACACTATATTTTTTGGGGAGGTGTAACTGTGGGGGAACAGTTATTGTTTTGGATCATTTGTACGGTTGCAGGCGGCGCAATAGGAATTATCGGATATTTCCTTAAGCGTACCATAGACAGACAGGATAAAGTCGAATGCGATGTAAACAAGCTTAAAGAAGAAACCGTTACCGAAAATGACTTTAAGGAGCTTACTGCTCTTGTTTCCGACTTGCATAACAAATTTGTTTCCAAGGAAGAAATGAAAGAGCTTAAGGAAACCATAAAAGAGATCAAGACCAGTATTGACGATATAAAGGAAAATACTGTACGGGATAAGGATTTTATCCGTAGCATAACACGCATTGAAAGTATGCTTAACAACAGAAATTAACAGAGATCGGAGTGATATATTTTGGAGCTTAAAAACGATGAGATCAAAAAGAGAATGAGGCAGAACCGCTTTGTCACAAACAACGGTATGGTACTGAGAGCTGCCAACGCACTTAAAGAAAAATATGTTGATCTGTCTAATCTGCGTTATGCGCTTGAACTGTCTTTGACCGAAGCAGAGCTTACAGACTGCATCAATTACCTGTCGAGAAGCGGCTTTATTGAACTGCGTGATGTTCGCACACATGAAATAAAGTATCTTTCCGATGCGGACTTTGAAGAACTCGAAGCTATTGTAACACCAAAGGGCGTACAGCTTTTGAACGGAAGAATTTCCGACCCTTGCATTACCGTTTAGGCGGTGCAGCAATGGGAAGAAGAAAACACAGCACCATAGATCTGCTTGATGCCGAAGTAAAAAGTACGGTGGAAGAAATGATCTTATCCGCACAATTTACATATAAGGACATAGCGGAATATATCAGAGACACGGCAGGTAAGAACATATCACAGTCGGCTATATGCAGATACGCTCAAGGGTTCTGTGCCGATATGGAAGCTATAAGAGTGGCGCAGGAAAATTTTAAAGCCATTATGCAGGAATGCGCCCGATACCCCGATCTTGACACTACGGAGGGCATTGTTCAAATCACCTCAAATCTTATGATGTCTGCCGTCCGAAGCTTATCACAGGAAGATCTGAAGAACACGGATCCAATGAAGCTCATAAAGCAGGCTTCGGAGCTTGTGAGGGCGGTTTCATACAAGCGAAGTCTTGATATGAAGAACAAGGAGCTTTCCGAAATGGGCTTTGATGCAGCCAAGGGCAAGCTGTTCAATGTTCTGGAGGAGAAATATCCGGAGCTTTATTCCAAGCTTGTAGAGGTCATCGAAAAGGAAAAGAGCGAGCTGGGAGGCGAAGAACCTTGATTTACGTTTTACAGATACAGACCGGTAAGGAAAATGAAGTCTGTGCATCTTTAAAGCGCATAGGCATTACGGCTTACGCCCCATGTGAAAGGATCATAATCCGCAGGGGCGGACTGTGGACAAAAATGCTTAAGCTGCTTTTCCCCGGATATGCTTTTACGGATGTTGAATATTCTGCTGAAATGTTTCACCGTATAAAACCTGTTCCGGGAGTTATACGATTCCTCGGTTCGCCTACTCCTCTCCCCGAGCATGAGGCGGAGATGATTAACTGGCTTGCCAACGGTGGGAAGATAATAGAACCTTCTGAGGCGATCGTTGATGAAAATGGCAATATAACGGGGTTCAAAGGCTTTCTGAACGGATGCGAGAATAAAATACGCTTCGTGAACAAGCGGCAGAAAAAGGCATTGATCGCAGTCAGATTTGACGGAAAGCTGCATAAAGCAAATATTTCTTTTGATTTCCCCAATGAAGAACAAACAGACGACATTACCGGACAGGGTTGATTCGTTCCCCTGTCCGGGGGCGGCTGTATATAGAAAATTTTAACGGACAGCGGCAGCGCTGAACCGAATGGCGAAGCATACCGTTTTTTACCCCATTAAAATGCGTTTTACAGCCATTCTATAAATTTTGGGGAAAAGTTATACCCTAAAATCAAAAGCGGCTCTGAGGGCGCTTATTTAGCTCTCAGGACGTTTCTTTGTTTTACATATTCGGAGGTGATAATATGAGCTTAAATCCGGTAGCGAAAGAAAGCCTTGCGGCATTGGCAGGTGCTTTGGATCAGCATAAAGACAACGAAAATACAAGCGGTCAGACCGTGTCAGATTTTGTGAACGAGCTTCTTTTGGAACCCGACCGGAAAAAGCGCAAGCAGATGATGAAGGACTTTTCTGCAAGGCGTGCAGACGTTGCGAAATTTTTAAAGGATAACGAGGATCTCATCAATGCCGAGGCTGAAATGGCTCTGGTTGCTGCAGCTGTCGGAACTACCGTGACGGAAAAAGAGATCTCCTACAAGGGCGGCAGGCGCACAGTTTCCACCAAGCGCAAGCATATTCCGCCGAATGTCGGTGCTTTGAATTTGTATCTTAAAAACAAAATGCCGGATAAGTATTCGGATAAGCCTAAAACCGAACCCGAATTTGAGGACGTTTCCGACATTGAGGAGGAGATCTATGGCGGCGAATAAGCAGGTCAAGCGAAAAAAGACTATCCCTTACAATTTCGGGGAAAAGCATAAGGCATACATACGCCACTGCCGTGACAGTATGATAAACGTTGCGGAGGGTGCGGTCAGAGCAGGTAAGACTGTCGATCATATACTTGCATTCTGCACGGCTCTTAAAACCACAAGGGATAAGATTCACCTTGCTTCCGCTTCAACAGTCGGCAATGCCAAGATCATTCTCGGCGACTGCAACGGCTTCGGTATTGAGCATTATTTCCGCAACCAATGCCGTTGGGGAAAATATAAAGGCAACGAAGCTCTTATCATAAAAGGTCCGGACACGAACTACCGTGAGCGAATTGTCATTTTCACCGGTGCTATGATGGAAAACAGCTTCAAGTCCATCCGAGGCAATTCCTACGGTATGTGGATCGCTACGGAAATAAATCTCCATGCAAGGAGCTTTGTGCAGGAAGCCTTTAACCGTACCATTGCGGCGATCAACCGTAAAATATTCTGGGATCTTAACCCCGATAATCCTAAATCATGGATATACACGGAATACATTGATAAGTACGCTGCGCAGAACGAGGCAGGAACCTTCCTCGGCGGCTATAACTATGGACATTTTACCATTGATGACAACGTAAATATCACCAATCAGCGAAAAGCGGAGATAAAATCGCAGTACGATACATCAACAATATGGTATAAGCGTGACATTCTCGGTTTGAGGTGTCAGGCAAACGGCATTATTTTTGAATCGTTTGCCAATAACCCCGATGCGTATATTGTTGACAGCATAGACAAGAGCCGTATCACATCTATACAGATCGGTATAGACTTCGGCGGAAATAAATCCAAGACCGTATTTGTCGCAACGGCTTTTATCGACGGCTTTAAAAAGCTTGTGACCATAGCCGATAAAAAGATAAACGGCGGCAAGGGCGAGGTTGACCCCGAAACGATATACAGGGAGTTCATTGCCTTTGTAAGGAGGCTTTATCAGCTCTATAACCCTCTTTTAATAAAATTTGCATGGGCAGACAATGAAAATCAGGCGGTCATAAACGGTCTGCGGTTTGCCTGTGCAAAGGCAAAGCTTTTTATAAAGATCGTTGACTGTTACAAAGCTCCGAGAAATGATCGTATAGCAGCGTTATCGCTGCTTATGACACAGGGACGTTTTTTCGTGATGAGGTGCTGCTCAAATGTGATCGGCAGCTTGTCGGAGCAGATATGGGATCCTAAGATAACAGACAGAGATGAGCGTCTTGATGACGGTACCTGTGACATAGATACCGCCGATGCGCTCGAATACAGCTTTAGCAAATTCATAAAGCCGCTCCTTGCGGCGGCGTGAATGTGAGGTGAGGAAATGAACAGCGCAATAATCGATTTTATGAATAAAACCTATGGCTGCACCCTTGACACTGAGTATTACAACCACATAAAAGAGTGGCGTGACTGGTGGATCGGCTTCTGTGAACCTTTTCATAGGGTGCAGGTTTCCGATGGCAAGAAAAAGAAAAGCCGTGATATGTACACCATGAAAATGGCAAAAAAGGTCTGCGAGGACTGGGCAAGCATACTCATCAACGACAAAACTTCCGTGAAAATAGATGATGAACACAGCGAAAGATTTATTGTCGGTGATACGGAAAACGGCGGCGTGTTCGGGAGCAACAACTTTTGGGACGAAGCCAACGGACTTATGGAGCGCATGATGTGGTCGGGAACGGCAGCGATCGTTATTCGCTTGAAAAATGCATCAGTAGATTCCAACGGGGTATTCAGACCCGACCCCGACACCCGAATTGACCTTAACTACATAGATGCGGATATGATCGTGCCGCTTACCTGCGATAATGGCATCATAACCGAGGCTGCATTCTGTTCCGAGCTTTGTATTCACGGCTCGGAACGAATTTATCTCGAAGTTCACCGTCTTGAAAAAGGTGAATATATCATCGAAAATTATCTTTTCAAGGCTGACAGTGAAAATGTGATCTGCAGGGACGATCTTCCCGATGGCGTACCGCCTATCATACGGACGGGAGCCGACAAGCCGTGGTTTGCGATATGCAAGCCTGCTACAGTAAATCCGTTCCCGAAAAATAACGGTCTTGGCTGTGCGGTATTCTGCAATGCAATTGATAATCTCAAGGGCGTTGACCTCGCTTACAATAACTTTAACTCCGACATTTATCTCGGTCAGAAAAAGGTATTTTTGAGCAAAAGCATTATGGCTGATATGACGGGTGCGGAACCGATCGCACCCGATGACGTACATCAGCAGCTTTTTTGTTACGTCACCGAGGGACTTGACGATGGCACCGGAAAGCCGCTTGTGCAGGAACATAACCCAGACCTGCGTATAAAGGATAATACCGATGCGGTACAGGCACAGCTTGACTATCTCAGCTTTAAAGTCGGTTTTGGAACAAAGCATTATCAGTTCAACAGCGGCTCGATCGTGACGGCAACTCAATATACGGGCGACAAGCAGGAACTTTTACAGAACGCCCATAAGCATTTTATACACGTCGAAGCCTTTTTGTATGGTCTGCTGAAAACGCTGCTGTGGATAGGACACAATTACATAGACAGCGAAGTCAGGGCAGATGCGAAAATATCGGTAGTATTTGACCAGTCGCCGCTTATAGACGAAAATGCGGAGCGTATGAGAGATCTGCAGGAAGTCAGGGACGGTTTAATGGCTGCTTATGAGTACCGTGTCAAATGGTACGGTGAAACGGAAGAAACAGCAAAGGCTATGATAAGAGAAATATCCAGCAGCGAGGACAGCTATTCCGATGACGAGCTTATGAGCTTTGGCGACGGCGGATAAGGAGGAAGAATAAATGCTTACTCCGAATCAGCTTGACAAGCTGCCCGAGCCTATGATACAATTGATGTCGGAGCTGCAGAACGAGATCATCTCCGATATTTGCAGGCGTATCACAAAAGCGAATTACCTTACTCCGACAGCAGAGTGGCAGCTATACAAGGCAAATCAGCTCACAATCTCTGCCCGTGAAGTCAAGCGGCGCATAGCGGCAAAGCTTAAAGTCCGTGAAAGCACCTTAAAGGAGCTTTATACGGACGCAGTGAAAACTGCTATCCGTGAAGACGAGATCATATACAAAGCGGCAATTGCCGAGGGTATCTTGTCGGATAACTACCGTGACAAGCTTACGAACTACACCCGTTCCAAGGCGTTTTCAAATGTCCTGCAGCGTGGTTTGAAAAACACGAACGGCTTGATGCGAAACCTGACAAACTCGGCGGCAGCGGCGGCGAACAGGCAGCTTTCCGATGCGCTTGACCTTGCTTTCCTCAAATGTGTAAGCGGAGCGTTTACACCGCAGGACGCAATTTTTGAAGCTGTCCGAAAGCTTGGACAGGACGGGTTGAAATGCGTAAGCTATGAATCGGGTCGCACCGATCAGCTTGATGTTGCGGTCAGACGTGCTGTTGTAACGGGTATCGGCAAGACCTGCTGTGATATGCAGCTTGATCTTGCAAAGGAAATGGACAGCGAGCTTGTGGAGGTCACCGCACACCTCGGCGCACGTCCTTCACACGCTGAATGGCAGGGACAGATATACAGCCTCAAAAAGGGTCACCCGAAATACCCGTATTTTTATGATGCAACGGGTTACGGCACGGGTGACGGCTTGGGCGGCTGGAACTGTCGGCACTCGTTCTTCCCGTATTTCGAGGGGCT
Organism: uncultured Ruminococcus sp.; assembly: GCA_945868475.1. Classification (GTDB taxonomy): domain Bacteria; phylum Bacillota; class Clostridia; order Oscillospirales; family Ruminococcaceae; genus UMGS363. Next base: position 19,994 of record CAMBLM010000019.1, read on the forward strand.
TTCGGTTGCTGCGAACGCACCGACCTTTTCAAAAGAAGAGAACCTCGAAGAATATACGAACACGCAGAAACAGCGAGCTTATGAACGCAGCATAAGGAAGAGCAAACGTGAGCTTGCGGCACTCGACAGCGCACGGCAGGAAGCTTCCCCCGAACTTAGAGCGAAGCTTGACAGAGAGTTTGAACGTAAGTCCGTTACCCTTAAAAAGCGTGAGGCTCGGCTCGAGGAGCATCTTAAAGCTACGGGGCTTCTGCCCGATAATTCCCGTGTTAGGGTTGACGGGTTTGGTAGGAGCGTTTCGCAGAAGGCGGTTTGGGCGAATAAGAAATATTCAGTTATGCACCCCCAAAAATCAGTCACTATTCAACAACGCCCGTCTTTTGATAAAAACTATGCAGCCGATCGCAGTATTCTGAATGATAAAGAATTTATGAAAAAATTCAAAGGTATTACCCCTACATTAATAGGAGATAGACTTGTCGGAGAAATCAGCAAAAAAGCAGTACTTGACAATGATGGAACGACAACAGAAACAGCATACATTCTCAGCTCTTTGACAGGAAAATTAAAAATCAATCCAATTCAGCTAAACGAATTCGGAGGAAGTTTCAAAATACCTTATGGAAAAGCAAATTCATTTATTCTGATCCATAATCATCCAAATAGCGCAGCATTTAGTTTTGATGATTTTGTCACTCTCAATGATTTCCCAGAGATAAAAACTATGATAGCTGTTGGACATAATGGTACTGTATATGTAATGTCTGTTGGAAAAGGTAAACGATTGGATTTAACAAACAAGTTGGAATACGAATTGACGAGAAATGAGTGGAATAGATGCTATCGTGATTTGAATGGTGACATAGGTGCTGTAACAGATTTTTGCGAAAGGTATGGTTGGACTTTTTATGTTAAATAAGAAAGAAAAAAGAGAGCGTGTTTGCCGATTAGACGGTTATAAACCACTTGAACTTATGAATGAAAAGGAAAAAGATGAGTATTTCAAATCATTCAGTGGACTAACCTACGCCGAATGGTGCGAAAAATATAAAGATGATACCCTTGAAACTATCCATAGGGATATGGATAAACATATTAAAACTGTAGAATAAAGCACCTTGCGCGCTGGCAGGGTGCTTTTTATAGTGTTGGAGATGGATATATGAAAATAAAAATTAAAATAAGCAAAAAAGAGCTTGCAAAAATAATAGCTGGAAAGACGACAAAAACTAAATTACAAATTAATTCGAATCAGCTTGCGAAAGATGTTCTGAAAGCCATTCATGGTACAACTGCAAAATCTCAAGAGTAAAATTGACATCTGCAATAGACATAGCGGTAAATAAAGAATTTATACCATCGTTTGTCATAGAAAAGTCTGCTGTGATGCCTTTATCATTCACCTTTTGCGTTATTTCCATTAACTTTTCTTTTGTCAAAGTAGAAAGAAATTCTGAAAAATCAGGAAACGTCATTTTTATCCCCCCCTTTCTGATGTAAACATATAAACACCTCCATGTCTATTATACTGTATCCGAAATAAGTTTGCAATAGCACTCTGAGCAAGGGTGCTTTTAATTTTACCCGAAAGGAGCTGAAAGAATGGTAAGTACCCTGATTTTGCTGTATGCGCTAAATGCAACCAACCCAATACCGACAGGCTGTTTTGTTGCAGCGTGGACGTTGTTTATTCTCAAAGTCGTTTTAGAGATAGCCAACAAGCTGATATGTCAAAAGGATAAGCAATAAAACCACATTTTAATCCCGTAAAAATGCACTTAAAACATTGTTTTAAGGTGCTTTTTTTATACCCAAAAATCGAAAGGAGAAATTTTTATGAAACTTGAAGAACTCACAAAGCTCGGAATTTCCGAGGACATCGCAAAGCAGGTCGTGAGCCTGTCAGAGCAGGAGCTTGCGGCAGAAAAGTCGAAACTTACCGACAAAGTAGCGGAGCTTACCGCCGAATACACCACAAAGGGCAAGTCCGATACAAGTACAAAGTCTGACAGCCAAAATGTTGAGCGAATCATACTTGAAAATCACATCAGGGCAGAACTTGACGTTGACGGCGAAAAAGTGGCTGAAAAGGTCATCGAAAAGACCGAAACCATAAACAGAAGGAAGGGAAAATAAATGGTAAAAACAATAGTCGGCGGACTTGCCGTGCAGGATTGGCTTGAAGATTACAAAATCGACATATCCCCTGTTTATGGCGATAACAGCTTTACGGACGTAAACGGCGAAGAGGTGCAGGACTATCTCGGTGACAAGATAACGCTGTCCTTGTCACTTGGCGGCGTTCCGCATGATACTGCGGCTCGGCTTGCGGAGATACTCAACGCCGAAACCGTGACGGTCGAGTACACGACACCTGCACCTGCAGTAAGCAAGTTTAAGAAAACTGCTTACTCGGCGACTTGTTCAAACGCTGACCCTGACACGGCTGATTTTGACGATACTGACGGAATCGAATGGGATATAAACGTTACCCTCGAATCGACCGAAGCCGCTGTGGGCGGCGACCGCCTTTAGCTGGGAGCTTTACATTGACGGAGGAAAGGTTGACCATTTCGGGCGAATGTCGATATCACAGTCTTGCTCGGGATATGGCGTTTCGGGAGTCGTTACAGCTACGATGACATTTGTTACACCGAGCTTTTATGCGGACGCAAGTGAAAATGCCGAGGTCAAGCTCGTTTGCACCAATGCGGCGTCTATTTCTCCGCCCCTGTTTTACGTTACTGGGCGCAAAACAAGCGGTGGCGTAACAGAATGGACTTGCTGTGATGTTTGTTCCAAGACGGATAGGCTCATAGAGTTTACCGACAGTGATTTTGACGAAAACGACAAGATCACAATATCCGCTCTGCTCACAAAAATACACGACCAAAGCGGCATCGGCATCAACGCAAGCGGCTTATCTGCACTCATAAGCAAGACATTTGACAAGGACAAATGCGTTGACGGTCTGACTATCCGTGCAGTGTTTGAAACGCTTGCAGAGGCTATGTGCGGTTATTGGGTTGCTGTAGATAATAAGATCATATTTGCAAACTTCGGGCAGTCTGTCACAGTTTCGGCGGCTGTTCCCACAGCGTATAAAGCTATTGACTTTAACGGCGTAAGGTCGTTTGCAAGAGTACTTTGTACTGATAATGATGCTGTTTACAGTGCAAATTCAAACGGCTCGGGTAAGACACTGATAGTCAGCACTGACTATGCATCGCAGGAGCTTGCAGACAGCATTTTGAGTATGATGGTTGGTGACGAGAATAATTACACTTACCGTTCGTGGTCTTGCGGCAAGGGCAAGGCTTATGAGTGGCTATATGTTGGGCTGTTCCGGTTCGGGACAAAGTTCCTTGTGGCAAACAGCGTTTCTATGTCGGTTTCGTCGGCAGGGCTGTTCTTCTCCTCATCAGCAAATACTGTTGATGAGGACGAAGTAGGATATACTTCCGAGGTCAATCGACAGCTCAAGAAAAAACTCGAATTTGATAAGATCAATGGAAACGTAGCTATCACGGGCAAAGGGTTGTATCTGTTTGAGAATGGGTATAAAAATAAGACACCCGAGGAGCAGAAAAAAAGCAAATACAGCTTTGAAGTGAACAAAGGCGTAACGAAATACAGCGGTGCGCTTGTCTCTGAAAAAATCCCTGGAATAGCTTTAAAATCCGATTTAAGTGGGTTTACAGCGAATTTTGGGGAAACAAGCATCGAATATGAAGTGAGCATCGACGGTGATAATGTAACGCTCAAAGAAAAGGAAAAGGACGGTGAATAAAATGGATTTTGCAACAGGCTTTGCGACTGGATTTGCTATGGGTAAAAAGATGTTCGAGGGTGGAGGCGGTGGAAGTGACGAATGGACTTTCCCGAGCCACTGGCTTGACATACCTGATCCAGAGCCGAACCAAGTCATTATGTACGTTGAAGCCGATGCAGGCGATGTTGCGCCGATAATCGGACTTTACGGGCAAAATTTTGACGGCGGCACTATTAATTACGGGGACGATGGGTACACATACGATTATCCTGCAGGATATGGCTATAATGTGT
>CAMBLM010000020.1 GCA_945868475.1 uncultured Ruminococcus sp.
GTTTAACTTGACTTGCGTGATTTTATTGGTGGCTTTGTACGGTGTTGCCTTAAATTTCAAAAAAAATCAAGCCGATGATCTTGTAGCTTTTTAAAACAGCTTTATATGTGATTTTTGCGCAGATTTTTCCTGTATTTTATTGGTGTTTAGTATTATCTGCTTTCTATATGGCATACTTATAACAATGACCGGATCCGAACCGCCGCTTTAAGCGGCGGTTTTCCTTTGGGATAAAGCCACGCTTGAAGCTTTTACTTTTCTGAATATAAAATCCGGAATTATGCAAAACATATTGAAAAAAGGTGTGCAATATAGTATAATATCATCAGAAAACCACTGTATATTGCGGCAAAGCCAATGTAAAACAGCTACCGAACGTTAAACGGATATACTTCCCGAACACAGGCTTTTTCTGCAAAGCATGATATATAAAATTACAAAGGTGAAAACTATGGAAATTAAAAAAATTGCCGTTTTAGGCGCAGGAGCTGTCGGCTCATACATAATATGGGGACTTTCACAGCGTGACGATATCGAACTCGGCGTTGTTGCGGAGGGCGAACGTGCGGAGCGTTTGAAGCAAAACGGCATCAAAATAAACGATGTTGTTTACCGTCCGAAAGTTTGGCCGCCGCAGGAGGCTCACGGTGCTGATATGCTCGTTGTTGCACTGAAATACGGCTCGCTCCCGAATGCGTTGGAGAGCATCAAAACCGTTGTTGGCGAAAACACAATCGTTATGAGCCTTATGAACGGCGTTGACAGCGAAGAAATAATTTCCTCGGCAATAGATGCTTCGCACATTATGTATTCGGTGATAAAAGTCGCATCGCACCAAGAGGACGGCGGCTACCGTTTTGGCCCTGTGACAACGATAGGAATTATTTTCGGCGAGCTTTATGCGCCCTTTGAAAGTGAACGCGTCAAGGCTGTTGAAATGCTTTTCGAGGGTACGGAAATACACTATCGTCACACCGATTTTATCCGTGAGGAGATGTGGAGCAAGTTCCGACTCAACGTCTGCAACAATCTTCCGCAGGCTGTTCTCGGTGCAGGTGTGGGCTGTTACCGTGACAGCGAACACATGAAAGCGATAAGCGACGGACTTCGTCGGGAGCTTGAAGCCATTGCCGCCGCAAAGGGCATAGACATAAGCAAGGCTGACACTTCATCGAGCAAAGGAAGCCTTGTTCCGCCGACCGCGCGCTACTCTACCCTGCAGGACCTTGATGCAGGCAGGCACACCGAGATAGATATGTTCTCGGGTGCGCTTATCCGAATGGGAAAAGAGCTTGGGATTGCCACGCCCTACAACGAATACACATATCATATAATAAAAGCTTTGGAAGAAAAGAACGACGGGCTTTTCGACTATGAAGAAAATGATGAACTGCTTACTCGATCGCTGTAAAGATGATGTTTGATGAAAGCACAGCTCATTACCTTATACTAATTTTTAAACTGAAAGTGTACAAAAAGTGTACAAAAAATCAAGCAAAATCTCGCATATATGGATTTTGCGCCGATTTTTTGTATACACTTGATTAAAAATTAGTATTAATATTCAAAATACGAAAGTAACAGCTTCAGATATAGCAAAAGCGTGAGCCGAAACTCACGCTTTTGCTTTGTCCGCCGTAAAAAAGTTTAAAATTCGGTATTTTTTCTCAGAATTCATATTCTATCATTTGACAAAGTTCATTTTATCTGATATAATTACTGTGTTTTATAGTTAAAGCTGTATTGGAGGGAAATTTTTATCAATGGACAAACTAAACGCCTCAGAACTTCTTACACCGCCCTGCGACAGCGACCGTGAGGGCAGGCTCAAAGCACTTTTCATCAATCTTTTTATCCAGCAGAACCGTATTCAGACAGCTTTTGAAAAGATAGAACCCGATATTTCACTGAAACAATGGATGCTCCTCGGCATAACCGAGAGCTGCCCCGAGCCGAAAACGCTCACGCGAGTGGGTCAGCTTATGGGCTGTTCAAGGCAGAATGTCAAGCAGCTTGCCGATTCGCTCGAAAGGAAAGGCTATCTCAGCATCGCAAAAGGTGGAAGCCGTTCGGTCTGTCTGGAACTCACCGAAAGCGGAAAACTCCGCTATGAAGAGATATACGGTACCCGAAAAGAGTTTCTTGAACAGTTGTACTGCATTTTCAATGATAAGGAGATAGAGAAGCTTTACTCGCTCCAGTCGCGGATCTTTGACGGCATCGAATCTGCGGAAAAATACGCTTTGGAAAATCAGAAAAAGGCATAACAAAAACTGCACAGAGTATTAACGCTCTGTGCAGCTTTTTTCATACTTATTAACTTAGTCCATTGCCTTTTTGATAGCAGCCATAAGCTCATCGTAGGTTTCATAAGCAGGAAGATCGGGATTGTCGTTCTTGATCTTATCTGTACTCTTGAAGAGGAAACCTGCCTTGCTTGCCTTTATCATTCCAAGGTCATTGTAGCTGTCGCCGCTTGCGATAGTCTGGAAACCGATAGACTGAAGAGCCTTGACGGTTGTGAGCTTGGACTGCTCGCAGCGCATCTTGAAGCCTGTAACTTCGCCGTTCGGAGCAACTTCAAGGCTGTTGCAGAAAATAGTCGGCCAGCCGAGCTTCTTCATAAGAGGAGCTGCAAACTGTGTGAATGTATCGCTGATGATGATTACCTGTGTAAAAGAACGAAGCTCATCGAGGAACTCCTTTGCGCCGGGCATCGGGTCGATCTTTGCGATAACGTCCTGAATTTCTTTGAGTCCGAGTCCATGCTCCTTGAGGATACCGATACGGTACTTCATAAGCTTGTCATAGTCGGGTTCGTCACGGGTTGTCTTTTCAAGCTCGGGGATACCGGTTTCCTTTGCGAATGCGATCCAGATCTCGGGAACGAGAACGCCTTCAAGGTCCAAACAAGTGATATACATTATTAAATCTTCCTTTCAGAATCAACTTTGCCGTTGTATTCGGCATTATTCAATAATATTTTACTACATTAAACCAAAAATGTCAAGAAATTTGGGAAATTTCAAAAAATTCGGGTATAATACAATAAAATTCCCGTGTGTATCGGAAAATCGCACTTCTCCCCTATCAAATTACGACATGATTTAATTATCATATTATTTACTTGACATAATAGGCAAAAAATGATACAATTATTGTATATTATCACATAAATTATCTATCAAAAATTGAAATGAGGTCATTCTATCAATGCTTGAACTGAAAAACATCTCCTACTCCGCCGAATCGGAAAAAGGCGGCGAAAAGGAGATCATAAAAGAACTCAGCCTGCGTGTTGAGGACGGAAAATTCCTCGCGATAACAGGTCCTAACGGCGGCGGTAAATCCACTACCGCCAAGCTCATAATGGGCATCGAGAAGCCGAACTCGGGCAGCATTATTTTCGACGGAAAGGACATCACCGATATGTCCATAACCGACCGTGCAAACCTTGGCATCGGCTTTGCTTTCCAGCAGCCTGTCCGCTTTAAGGGAATACGCATTATCGACCTGCTGCGAATCGCGGCGAAGCGAAACCTCACCGTTTCCGAAGCCTGCACTTATCTTTCCGAGGTCGGACTTTGCGCCAAGGATTACATCGACCGTGAAGTAAACGCGAGCCTTTCGGGCGGCGAAATGAAGCGTATCGAGATCGCAGGCATCGCTGCGAAAAACTCCAAGCTTTCCGTTTTTGACGAACCCGAAGCAGGTATCGACCTTTGGAGCTTCTCCAACCTTATAAAAGTATTCGAGAAAATGCATGAGGACAAGTCCAAGACTATCATCGTTATCTCGCATCAGGAAAGGATACTCAACATCGCTGACGAGATCGCCGTTCTTTCGGACGGAAAAATTCTTCACTATGGCAAGCGCGATGACATTCTCCCGAAAATCCAGGGAACTTCCTCCGCTATCAACCCCTGCCGTGCTATCACAGGCTAACATCGAAAGGAGCTGCTGTTAATATGTTAGATGAAATACAGAAAAGGCTTCTTGAAGAAGTCGCAGACCTGCATGGCGTTCCCGAGGGCGCATACAACATTCGCGCAAACGGTCAGAAAGCGGCACGAAACACCACCGCCGACATTGACATCACCACAAAGACGGACAAGTCGGGCATTGATATAAAGATAAAGCCGCACACCAAAAATCAGAGCGTTCATATTCCCGTTGTCATCAGCGAAAGCGGATTGAAGGAAGTTGTCTACAACGACTTCTTTGTCGGCGAGGATTCGGACGTTGTTATCGTTGCAGGCTGCGGAATACACAACTGCGGTACACAGGCTTCGCAGCACGATGGCGTTCACCGCTTCTTCGTAGGCAAAAATTCAAAGGTAAAATACGTTGAAAAACACTATGGCGAAGGTGACGGCACGGGTGAGCGCATACTCAACCCCACGACCGAAGTCTATCTCGAAGAAAACAGCTATATGGAAATGGAAATGGTGCAGATCAAGGGCGTTGATTCGACCAAGCGTTTGACGACCGCAAAGCTTGACAAGGGCGCAAAGCTCATCGTTCGTGAACGCCTTATGACCCACGGAAACCAGTTTGCCGAAAGCACCTACAACACAGAACTCAACGGTGAAAATTCGGGTGCGGACATCGTTTCGCGCTCTGTCGCAAAGGATAATTCGCAGCAGATATTCTACTCAAAGCTTGAGGGCAATGCAGCCTGCACGGGTCATACCGAATGTGACGGCATCATTATGGACAACGCCAAGATAAGCGCTGTTCCTGCGCTTGATGCAAACAATATCGACGCTTCGCTCATACACGAAGCCGCTATCGGCAAGATCGCAGGCGAACAGCTCATCAAGCTTATGACCCTCGGACTTACCGAAGCCGAAGCCGAAGCTCAGATCGTAAACGGATTCTTGAAATAATGGAGAAAAATATGAAACTTAACGCATCAAAAATAGCTGTGGCTGCAATTGCCGCGCTTCTCTGCACAGCCGTTTTCACAGGCTGCAAAAAGACCGATGAAAACAGCGTTTCCACAGAAAGCGAAGCACCGACAGCTTCGCCCGAAAACAACGAAAGTACAGCAGATACGACCGAAGAAAGCTCCGAACCTGCGATCGTCGGAATTTTCGGTGAAATTCGCACGGAATTCAACGACAGCCTTGACCTTACGAAATATCCGCTCACGCAGAATGATGTTCCGTCTGATTTTGAGCTTGTCCTCGAAGCCGAGGACGCCGAGCTTTCGGGCGGCTGCAATGCAGTCGAAGCCGACGGCTTTTCGGGCAGCGGATATGTAACGGGACTCAACCGCGACACGGACAGCATCACTTTTAAGGTAACACTTGAAAATTCGGGTATGTATGACCTCGACTTCCGCTGCAAAACTCCAGACACTGGAAGAGTAAACTATATTTTCATCGACGGAAAGCACTCGGGAGATGTTAAGACCAATGGCTCGGAAGAGGTCAACGATTCTTATATGAAAGGCATTTACCTTGAAGCAGGCGAACACACCATAACGCTCTCGCCGCAGTGGGGTTATGTTGATTACGACAGCCTTGTTATCACCGCGAATACGTCCATCAATGACGATACTTACAATATCACCGAACCGCTTTCCAACCCGAACGCCGACGATCACACCAAACGGCTTTATAAGTTTCTCTGCGATGTTTACGGGAACTATTCGCTGACGGGTCAGTTCGCCGACAAGGGCAGACAGTCCTCCGAGCTTTCGAGAATACAGCAGGCAACGGGCAAAGAGTTTGCCGTCCTCGGCATGGATATGATGGACTATGCAAGTCAGAACGTCAAGAACGGCGCAAGCGGAAGAACTGTTGAGTTCGCTTACGATTGGTACGAAAATGCAGGCGGAATCGTTCAGCTTTGCTGGCACTGGAGTTCGCCCGAGCAGTATGCAAAGAATGACGAGAACAATCCATGGTACAAATCATTCTATAAAGAGGCATCGAATATTGACCTCGATAAGATAATGAACGGCGAGGACAACGAGGGCTATGAACTGCTGATGAATGATATCGACCTCATCGCAGATCAGCTTGAAAGACTTCGTGATATGGGCGTTCCCGTTATTTGGCGTCCGCTCCATGAAGCAGCAGGCGGCTGGTTCTGGTGGGGCAACTGCGAACCCGAAAGCTACAAAAAGCTTTGGAACACGATGTACGACAAAATGACGAACGAGCATAACCTCACGAACCTTATATGGATGTGGAATGGACAAGACCCCGAGTGGTATCCGGGTGATGAAACAGTCGATATCATCTCCTACGATATCTACGCAGGAAACCACGTTTATGAAAGCTTCGGCGGAACATTCACCGAGTGTGTTGAAACCTCACCAAAGGGCAAGCTTGTTGCACTGTCGGAAAACGGCTGCGTAATGGATCCCGAGCTTACGATGAAAAATAACGCAAGATGGCTCTTCTGGGGAACATGGGCAGACCCATTCACACTGAAAAATTATATGCTCAACGAAGAATATACCGAAAAGGATATGCTTATCAAGGCATACAACAGCGACAGGACGCTCACACTTGATGAACTGCCGAATCTGAAAACATATCCGTTGGATTAATTGCATAAACATAAAGCGGTGCGGTCACGATTGATTATTCGTGACCGCACCGCTTTTGTTGTCGAAAAGGTTATTGTATTTATAATTACACGAAAGTTTTGCAAAAGGATGCTCTCTATTGCAGAGTATCCTCCGTACAGCTGACGAGTTGTGTTTAGCTTGTTAAGTTTAGCATTACCGGCTGTTCGGCTTCACAGTTTCCGGACAAATATTAGCTCTGCAAATGATTACGCATTAGAATAATTCCGCATTATTTTCTTAGTGATGCCGGGTCTTCTTCGATTTTTCTGAAAATATGCATTGCCACGCCGCTTATTGTGTACATTATGCAGGCAGGACCTATCAATGCACCAACAAATTTTGTTGTCGGATTCCAGAATATCACAAGCAATTCCACTGCAATTATCACAAGGAGCAGGAATGTTCTTCCGAAGAACTTCATTCCTATCCTGAATGAATTTTTTATCGAATTTATCACGGTATTATCATATCTTGCGAGCAGCGGAAAAACATAGATAAGGCAGAAGATGAAGATATATGCTGAAAAACAGCCGACTATCAATATTCCGAGTCCTCCGCTCTCCACTGCGTTATAAAGCTGAAAATCGAGAAAAACAGCTTCAAAGCATATCGGCGGCAGAAGCCCGATAAATATCCCCTGCTTCCAGTTTTCCTTGAATGCTTTCCAGAAGTCCTTTATAACGTTGCCCTCCTGATCTTCGGACATTCGCAGCAGGACGCTGAAAGCGGCTATTGTACTTCCGCCGATAGTGATTATCGGTATGCAGAAAATTATCCACATAAAGTTCAGCTTCAATATATCCCACAGGGTTTGCATAAACTTATAAAGCGGACTTTCTACGCTGAAAAATTTCATCGAAACCTCCAAAAACACAATACTAATTTCAAATCAACCTATAGACAGATACGACAGCTATAATTTCGCCACTCGGCGTCAGGCTCCCTTGTCAGGCGACAGCCTGCCTGCGGTCGTCTTCCTTGATTGGCAAAATTCTATCTGCCGTCCTTGCCTATAGAACGATCTGAAATTAGTATTAAACGGAGATCCAAAAGGAAAGCTTTTTCCTATATGAACCCCCGTTTTGTTGAATTTTAGCCCTTAACTGCTCCGAGCATAATACCCGATTCAAAATATCTTTGCATGAAAGGATATACGAGCATAATTGGGATAATTGTTATCATTGAGATGGTGTACTGAATTATCTTCGTATTCATCGCACCCGAAAGCGCCGCCGTATCGGAGCTTGAAGTTGCGCCGTTTACCATTGCGCTGAGGTTTGACGACTGGTTCAGGTAAACATAAAGTCTGTGCTGAACGGTATAGAGTTCAGGCGAGTTGGAGTTGTAGATAAGTGAATCCTGGAAGGAGTTCCAATGTCCTACTGCGCCGAAAATTGCGATAGTTGCGAGAATAGGCTTTGAAAGCGGCCAGATGATCTTATAGAAAATCGTCCAGTAGCCTGCGCCGTCGATGAACGCACTTTCCTCAATTTCGCCCGGGATAGATTCAACGTATGTCTTTACGAGAATGATGTTATAAGGCGAAACGATAGCAGGAATGATATAAACGAGGAACGTATTTGTAAGACCGAGCATCGAAAGGTTGAGGTATGTAGGGATAAGTCCTGCATTGAAGTACATTGTGATAACGAGGAATCTGTACCAGAACTTTCTGTGCCACATCTCCTGCTTTGTCATAAGGTAGCCTGCGAGCGCGGAAGCGAAAACCATAAGAACTGTACCGATGAGCGTTCTGAGGATCGTTACAACGAACGAATTCCAGAGGTCGTTTACATTTGCCATCATGATATAGTTCTGAATGGTGAGCTGCTGCGGGAAGAACGTGATAACGCCCTTCTTTACAAGCTCGTTGTTCGAGATAGTATTGATGAAGATATAGTAGAACGGGAAAATACAGCTTAATGTGAACAGAATGAAGAACAGGTAGTTCAGGATATTGAACACGATATCTCCCGGAGTCAGCTTGATCTTCGTTGTATGCTCTTTGAAATATTTTTCTTCGGCTCTTTTAGACAACTTTTCTTCGTGAGTCATTTCAAACCGCCTCCTTATACAATGCTCTCGCCGCGGATAAGCTTCGATACGCTGTTAGCGGCAAAAAGAAGAATTACGCTGATAATGGACTTGACCATACCGATAACCGTCGAGATCGGGATAAGTCCGCTTGTGATACCGAGGTTATAAACATAAAGGTCGAGAACTTCGATACTGTTCTTATTGATAGAGTTGGAGAATACGAGGTACTGTTCCATACCGTTTGAAAGGATATTCGCAATGGACATAAGGAGAAGTACCATATATGTAGGGATAAGTTCGGGGATAGTGATGAACCACATCTTTGCAAAACGTCCTGCGCCGTCAACGGTAGCTGCTTCGTAAAGCTGCTGGTCGATGCCCGAGATCGAAGCGATGTAGATGATAGCACTCCAGCCGAGTCCCTTCCAGAGTCCCCATGCGAGCATCTTGAGCCACATGTGCGAATCGCTCAGGAGGTAGTTTGTCATTGTCGGATGACCGATCGAGGTGAGGAATGTATTGATAAATCCGTCAGTTGAGAAGATAGCAAGCGCGATAGCGTAAACAAGTACCCAGCTTATGAAGTTCGGGATAGTTGTGAATGTCTGTACAACTCTTCTGAATGTTGTGTTCTTGATCTCGGAGAGAAAGATAGCGAATACCATTGGTACCCAGCTCGTTGCGATCCCAAGGCCACTCATTGCAAGTGTGTTCTTTACAACACGAACAACGTCTTTTCTCGTTGCTGCCGTATTGAGGAGCGACTTGAACCACTTGAATCCGACGAACTTGTCCCAGGAAAGTGTTTCGCCCGACTTATAATCGAAGAATGCGTATCTCCAGCCGAAAAGCGGCAGATAGCAGAACACGAATGCAAGAACGAGTATCGGGAGCATCATAAGGAAAAGTCTGTACTTCGCAGCCATTTCCGCTTTCTCGCCCTTTGTTGTGGGAACAAGGATAAGCTCAGCCGCCGAAACGAAAAGCGCCACGCCTGCAAGAACGACATAAAGCCAGAAAATTGCAGGGAAAACAGGGTTTACCTTTTCGATCTTTTCAGAACCGAGAAGCATATCATAGGAACGGTAAATCCCGATGAGCGCACAGATTTCAACAACAGAACCGCCGATAGTGAAAAATGTGCTTGTTTTTTTCATTTTATTGTTTCCGAGCGACATACAAGCGCCGATTATCATTATCACAACTGCTGCGATGATGATAAGGCTGCTGGCGTTGAGCAGTTTGAACGCTGCCTCGGGGACCCAGCCTCTTGCGAACGCACGGCCGAAGTTCGTGATAAGTGTTTTATAAGAAACGCCGCAGGTGAAAAGCGACATATTCTTATTGATCTGATCTGTTACTCTCGCAGCGTTGAAATTCGGGAAGAAGAGAATGATGATGTTTACCACCACAGAAGCTCGCACGAACCAGAAAAGCACATCGCAGAGCTTTTCGCGCGGTGTTCGTTCGACCACTCTCTTATTTGAACCGATATCGGCTGCTGATCTAACAGCATCTGCCATTTTCCTGCACCTCCAAAGTGTTTTAAACAATCAAAGCACCCATACAATACAAAAAGTACGCATAAAGCCTTGATTATTTTGTAAAAATATGCTACAATGTAAACAAATTATATCACAGTTTCATCACCTTTACCATAAGAATAAGGACATTTTTTAGCACAATAATGACATAAACAAAATATTGTAAAATCTAAACCGATTACATTGTAAGAACTTACAAAAAAACAGGTAAATCTATAAATATGAAAGTATTTCACCTTAAAGAATTCACGGGAGAAAGCGATTTTCCGTTCCATATTCTGCAGGATAATCACGAAAACACCTTCCCTATCCACAGCCACGCCGACTTCATCGAGCTTGCGATAGTCATAGGCGGCAGTGCATCACATATCGTCGATGATGAGTGTTTCCCTATCAAAAAAGGCGATGTTTTCACCATCGGAAAGAATATGTCGCACGGCTTTTCCGAAGCTGTCGGGTTTCGGATATGCAATATAATGTTCAGTCAGGAGGATTTTTTCGGCGGTCATTCGGATATTTGTGATTCGCCGAGCTTCCGTTCTCTTTTTTACGGAAAAAACGGGCTTCAGACAAAGCTGACGCTTCCGCCCGAAGAGTTTATCCGTGTGTGTGAGATACTGAAAATGCTTCAGACCGAGTACAGCACCGATTCGGACGGGCGCGAAACGCTGATACGCTCCTATTTTATGATGCTTACGGTGATGCTGTCGCGGCTCTATGCTTCAAAGGAGTCGGGCAAGAACCGAAGTGCCGAGAACATTACAGCCGCGGCTGAATTCATCGAACGAAACTTCACCGAGAAGCTCACCCTCGATTCGATAGCCGAAGTTACGCACTATTCTTCGCGTCACTTCGTGCGTATCTTCACCGAAACATATCACCAGACTCCGCAGGAATACATACTCTCGCTCCGACTTCGCCGAGCGTTCAGCCTGCTCGAAGAGGGCGAGCTTTCTATTGAAGAAACGGCGCAGCAGAGCGGCTTCGGTGACGGAAATTATTTCTGTCGGGTGTTCAAAAAGCAGACGGGCGTGACCCCCGGAGAATACCGCCGCACGGCACAGCAAAGGAAAAATTGAAAGGATAAATTATGACCAAAAAAGAAAGAGCGGCAGCAGCCGTTGAGGGACTTGAAAAGCTTTACCCCGATGCGATATGTTCGCTCGTTTACGAAAAACCTTATGAACTTCTGATAGCAACACGTCTTTCGGCGCAATGCACGGACGCAAGAGTAAACATTGTCACAAAGGAACTTTTTGCGAAATTCCCCACCCTGAAAAGCTTCGCCGATGCAAAATGGGAGGACATTGCCGAGATCGTTCGCCCCTGCGGACTTTACAAGACGAAAGCGCAGAGCATTGCCGAGATGGCACATACATTATATTATGACCTTAACGGCGTTCTGCCCGACACGGTGGAGGAGCTTATAAAGCTGCCGGGGGTCGGAAGAAAGACTGCAAACCTCATCGTCGGCGATGTTTTCCACAAGCCTGCGGTCGTTACGGACACGCATTTTATACGGATATGCGGCAGGCTCGGACTCACCGCGAATACTGAGCCGCAAAAGGTCGAGAACGATCTGCGCCGGCTCCTTCCTCCCGAAAAAAGCTCCGACTTCTGCCACAGAGTAGTGCTTTTCGGACGTGAATACTGCTGTGCGCGAAGCCCGAAATGTGAAGTTTGTCCGCTCAAAGACCGTCTTGGCGGATACAAATGCAAATTGGGGGACAAAAAAGCATAAATGAACAAATTTGAAGTTTTAAAACAATATTTCGGACACGATGATTTCCGAAACGGTCAGTCCGATATAATCGATAATATCCTCGCAGGAAAGGACGTTCTTGCGATAATGCCGACGGGCGCGGGAAAATCCGTCTGCTACCAAGTCCCTGCAATGCTCCTTGACGGGATAACGATAGTCATTTCGCCGCTCATCTCGCTGATGAAAGATCAGGTCGAGAGCCTTGTCCAGTCGGGCATTCGCGCGGCTTACATAAACAGCTCACTCAACGCTTCGCAGTACCGTGAAGTCATTCGCCGTGCCGAAAACGGTGAATACAAGCTCATCTACGTCGCCCCCGAGCGGCTTGTTACCGACAGCTTTCTCGCCTTTTCCGAGAACAGCAACATCTCAATGGTAACGGTCGATGAATCGCACTGCGTTTCGCAATGGGGACAGGATTTCCGCCCGAGCTACCTCAAAATCCCCGAGTTTATTGGCAAGTTTTCAAAGCGTCCTATCGTGACTGCTTTCACCGCGACCGCGACCGAACACGTCAAGGAGGACATCTCCTCGCTGCTCGGACTGCGCTCCCCTTTTACGATAACAACCGGCTTTGACCGACAAAACCTCTACTTTGAGGTGCGCAGACCTGCCGAACGCCTTAACGAACTCATGAAAATTGTTGACGAGAACCGCGGAAAAAGCACGATCGTCTACTGCGCAACGAGGAAAAATGTTGAAACGGTCTGTGATGCTTTGTGTGAAAAAGGCTACTCCGCAACGCGTTACCACGCAGGACTTTCAGACGATGAACGCCGCCGAAACCAGGACGCTTTCCTCTACGACAAATGCGGCATAATGGTCGCAACGAATGCTTTCGGAATGGGCATCGACAAGTCGAACGTTTCGCTCATCATACATTATAATATGCCGAAAAATATCGAAAGCTACTATCAGGAGGCAGGCAGAGCAGGACGTGACGGCGAACCTGCAAGCTGCATACTTCTCTACAGCGGTCAGGACGTTGCACTCGCGCGTTTTCTTATAGAAAATTCCAACGACGGCAACGAAGAACTTACCGAGAAGGAGAAAGCCGAGCTTCGCGCCCGAGATTACGAACGCCTTAAACAGATGACCTTTTATGCAACGACCACTGACTGTCTGCGCGCGAGCATACTCAAATATTTCGGAGAAAAGCCGCCCTCTTTCTGCGGGCACTGCTCAAACTGCTGCACAAGCTTTGAAACGGTCGATATCACCACTGAAGCGCAGAAAATAATTAGCTGCGTTTACAGAGTATGCAACCACAACGGACGCTATCTCGGCAAGGCTGCGATAACGGACATTCTCCGCGGTTCAAAGGCTGAAAAGATCAGACAAAACGGCTATGATACGCTTTCGACATACGGGATAATGGCTGATGTGCCTACGCACAGGATACGTCTTATCCTCGACAATCTTGTTGAAAAAGGATATCTTAATGTGCATGGCGGCGACTACCCCATTGTTGTTCCGACAGACCTTGCGGCGGCTGCGATAAGGTCAGGACAAAAGTTTGAGATGAAGCTGCCAAAGGAAGTTCACCGCATCACGGCAAAGGAAAAGCCTGCGGAATTCCCCGTCAACACAGAGCTTCTTGCAAAACTCAAATCGAAGCGAATGGATATTGCCGAAAAGGCGCACATTCCTGCCTACCTTGTTTTCACCGACGCAACGCTTCGTGATATGTGCCGCCGAATGCCTTCAACTATCGAAGAATTTCTCGGCGTTTCGGGTGTCGGACGTAAGAAATGCGAAAGCTACGGTGAAAATTTCCTTGCCGTTATAAAGGAATTTTCGGACGGAGCTAAAAAAGGCGGCTCACCGTCCGAAGTCAAGGGCGGCTGGACGGTCGATGAAACCGAACGTCTGCGTGATGAAGTCGAAAAAGGTCTTTCGCTCACGCAGATAAGCGCACGTCACGGCAGACCTGCCAACGAGGTTCGCAAGCGTTTGCACGAAACGGGGATCCTCAGATGAAAATTTCGGTAAAACCGCAAAATTTTTCTGTACAAGCGGAAATTTTTATGCTATAATAATAGTTGATTTTGATTGAAAGAGGGTGGCTGCATTTGAACGGACTTATGGAAAAGCTGAATGACGTTCTGAAAAAAGATAAATTCGGTTCGGAATTCAAAAATCTGCTGAAAAAGCACAGTCTGACCGTTTCCGAAAAAAACGGTGACCGCTATCGGCTGACGAACGGCGTTTCCGACTTTTCCGTTGACACCTCTAAGGCTCGTTCGGAATATGAAAGCGCACCTTCGCCCGAGCTTTTAGCTTCGCTTATGCAAAAGCTTGAACAGGAAATAGATATGGAAATACGAATGGTTTCGTTCACGAACGGTCAGGAGTTTCTGCGGCTCGCGATAATGCGCGAAAAGGACATTCGCCCCGGAATGATAAGCGCCGAATTCGCAGGAGGACTTTGCAAGGTCATTGTTTACACCGCCGATGATACGGAGCTTCGTCCTCTTGACGAGGCGATACTCAAACGCTGGGGAATGCCGCGCGAAGTCGTTTTTTCCGTTGCCGACAGAAATATGTGCAGGCTTCTCGCAAAGACCGATGTCAAAAAAACAAGCATTGCCGAGGGTGTGAATGCGATGGAATTTGAACTGCCGTGTAAGCATCTCGGAGTTTCGTTTATACTTTGCAATGATTTCCGTCAGGTCGTCTACAATTATATGGGTGCGAAATTTCTTGTTGTTGCACCATCCTGCGAAAGCATTCTCATACTTGAAAATATAACGAACAATATCCTCGAAAAGCTTGGAAAAGAGATCATCCGTGAGTACAAACGCTCGCCGAAGCCGCTCACAACGGACGTTTTCCTTTTTACTCCCGATAAAATACAGATCGCAGGACATTTTTCCGTAAAAAGCGACAAATAAACCGAAAGGAACTTAATTACTATGGCAAAAAGCAAGAAAAGCGGCAGCAAAACCTACACTCCCACTCCGCAGAAGAAAAACCGAAGCCTTACCTTTAAAATCATTATGGTGATACTCGCGGTCGCACTTGCGGCAGGCATTATCATAATGCCTATCGAATCATCGCTCAGAGCCTACGCCGAAGAAGCTGAGGGCGAATCCGTCACGGTCGATTCCTTTAAAACGGGAAAGCTTGCTGACGCTATTTCCGAAGCCGCAAACGGCACGGACTACAACTTCATAACGAAAATATGCGTTATGAGCGGAACGCTTGACGCTTCGGACTGGAGTGCACTCAACACTATACCGAACCTTGAATACATCGAGCTTGCAAAGGCCGATACAGAGGACGGCGTCATTCCCGACAATGCCCTACCCTACCGCAATCAGCTTCGCTTTATCAGCCTGCCTAAAAATACAACCGTGATCGGCGACAGTGCTTTCAACAGTGATCGGAAGCTTGAAAAAATTTCAATGCCGAACACCGTTGCAAAGGTGGGCAGCTATGCTTTTGAAGCCTGTGAAGCACTTGCGGAAATACCCAATTCGGTTGGGATAACCTCGTTCGGCGAGGGTGCATTCAAGGACTGCAAAAGCTTTGAGAGCTTCACAGTTTCGCCCGAGGTAACGGAAATACCCGCAAACGCTTTCGGAAAGTGCGGCTTTTCCGAAATTATCATCGGACCATCCGTAACATCGGTCGGCGAAGGTGCTTTTGCAGACTGCGGCAGCCTCACGGATATATATGTTTACGCAGAAAATGCGCCGTCCGTAAACGCTTCGAGCGCATTTATGAACGTTGGCGGAACTGTTCACGTTTACCCCGACAGTGCAGAAAGCTACACCGCATGGGAATACAACAACCTCAAAGTCGCAGGTGATCTCGACGGCGAATATCCCGTTGAAGCTCCCGAGCCTGCCGAAGTGACAGAAGCGGCTGAAGCTGACGGATCATCGGAAACCGAAGCAGCTGTTACCGAAGAAACCTCTGCCGAAGCAGAACAGACCGAGCAGACCGAAGCTGCTGAAACAGCTGAAACTTCCGCACAGCAGAGCGGTTTAAGCGTTGGCGTTGTTATCGTCATCGTTGCAATGGCTGTTGTGATCGCAGTTCTTGCGACTATACTTGTTATGAAGTCTAAAAAATCATAAGGAATAAATATCCGTCAATAAATTATTACATAATAATACTATTATAATAATTTAGCTGACGGAATTTTTATAAAAAAGCATGGAGAAAATTATGGATAAAAGAATTTCCGCACTTATTGAAAACATTGAAAAGGTCATCGTCGGAAAGCACGATGTTATCATGAATGCCGTAACTGCGCTCATTATGGAGGGTCATGTTCTTATCGAGGACGTACCCGGAGTCGGAAAGACACAGCTTGCGGCGGCACTTTCGCGCTCTGTCGGCGGCAGCTTCAACAGAGTCCAGCTCACGCCTGACATTATGCCGTCAGACATCACGGGTTTTTCGATGATAAACAGAACCACAGGCGAATTTGAATACAAAAAGGGTGCGGCGTTCTGCAATTTTCTGCTTGCGGACGAGATAAACCGTGCTTCGCCAAAGGCGCAGTCTGCTCTGCTCGAGGTCATGGAGGAACGTCAGATAAGCGTTGACGGTCAGACTCACGCGCTCATGCGCCCGTTTATGGTTCTCGCAACGCAGAACCCTGTTGAAACCTACGGCACATATCACCTCCCCGAGGCACAGATGGATCGTTTCGCAATGCGCATAAGCATGGGCTATCCGACCTCAGCCGAGGAAAGCGCTATACTTGAACGCAACGAGTTTGAGAACCCCGTTTCAAAGCTTTCCGCGGTCATCACAACGGACGATGTTGCCGCTTTGCAGGACGAAGCAAAGAAAGTCCGTGCGGCTGAAAATGTCAAGAACTACATCGTTTCCATTGCCGAAGCAACGAGAAATGATGAAAACATAAAACTCGGCGTAAGTCCGAGAGGAAGCATCGCGCTTTTCAAGGCAGCAAAAGCAAGGGCTTTTATCGACGGCAGGGACTTTATCACTCCCGATGATGTCAGGGACTGCTCCGCGACCGTGCTTGCACACAGGATAATGCTCTCGCCAAAGGGAAAAGCTTCGCTCGGTTCTGCCGAAGCCGTTATCGAAGCCGCAGTTTCGCGCGTTGCTGTTCCGACCGAGTAAGAGGGACAGGCTATGAAAAAAACGCGTCCCCCAAAAAAGCAAAGCCGAGCAGCGGCAGTCACCGTTCGGTGCTTAGGCTATATTATCGCGCTCGGACTTTCGCTCGTTTTCGCACTTTATATGTCTGCGCCGACAGGTTGGACGTTTTTCTATGTCCTTTCGGCTGCGCTCGTGTTCTCACTTATCGTTCAGCTTATGACCTTTATTTCGTATAAAAAAGGTCTTATCCGCGCGGAAATGTCGTTCGGCAGCACTCTCGTTTACAAAAATGAAGAATTAAAACTTCATATCAGGCTCATAAATGACAGCTTTTTGCCCATTTCAAATATAAAAGTAACACTTGCCGAAACGGACGGAGCAGTTTATGACTCGTCCGAATTCTCCGCCGCCGTCAGCGCAAAGGGCAGCACAAGCTTTGATGCTCTGATAAAACCGACGATGTGGGGTGCGCTTCGCATTGGTGAAGCAAAGATAACTGTTTCCGACTTTATGAATTTTGTCAGCTTCGGCGTGAAGCTGCTCCCGAGCAGTGACAAGGTGTATGTTTTCCCCGATATTCCCGAAATTTCGCCCGAGTGTCCTTTTATCCGCTCCGCTGCGGACGCAATACGCTTCTCGGACGAAAGCGAGGACACCAAGGAAAACGACGGCTACAGTATGTTCGGCGGAATGCCCGGCTTCACACACCGAAAGTATGCCGAGGGCGACCCGATAAAACGCATAAACTGGAAGCTTTCCTCAAAAAAAGATGCATACTTCGTCCGTCTTGATGATGAAATTGAAGCTATGCAGCAGACTATCGTTATCGACAGCGGCGGAACCGACCGCAGGCTTTGTGAACGCTCGGTCGAAGGCTCGCTCGGCGTATGCTCCGCTCTGCTGAAGCTCGGATTTGAAAGCTCCGTGTGGTTTCGGACAGAAAACGGCTTTGAGCCGCACGAGGTCAATGATGAATCGGGTCTTTCCGAACTTCGGACAGCACTTGCACGGTATGAATTCCGATCGCCCGAAAAAATGCCACGACTTCCCGTAAAAGAGCTTTGCGATGCCGAAAAAATAGGCGCAGCGATGCTTTTCACGCCCTGCGCAGACGCTTTGCTCAAAGCAGAAATGGAAAGTGCCGAAAATTACGGCTTAAAATTTACTGCGATCGCACACGATATCCCAACCGGAATAAGCGGTTCTGATCTTATCGCAGATGACTTTATCGAATAAACTTTTTAAAAGAAAGGAGCGGCAGATTTGGAACATATAAAATTTTTCTCACGGGAAAATGCGGCAAAAAAAGCTCTGCCGTTCATTTTTGTGCAGATAATATGCTCTGCACTCGCCTATCTTTACCTAAAAACCTATTTCAATCTGTATGAACTGCTCTCGGCAGGACTTACTGTTATCTTCTTTGCGGCACTCGATTTTATTTCAAAGCATAAAAAGATAGGTTTTTTTGTTTATGCAGGAATAATGGCTGTTATCTTCGCTGCGATCGACGTTATTATGGCGTTTGCACCGAGCAGGATAGAATTTATCGAATGGTTCATGACGGGTGCTGCGACTATCGAAACGAACGCGGCGTATATGCTCTCGCTGATGCTGTTTTTCACATTTTTCATCAGCTCTGCAGTGTATTATTTCACGCATCTTATCTACCGAGTTTCGATACTGACACTGCTCGCGATGATACCATGTGCGGTTTTCATAAAGGCTTCGCAGCCTGTGCCGACATTTTACGCCGCCGCACTCGCTGCGATCGATGTGATGCTTTATCTTTACCACTACAAAACCTCAGACAAAGCTGTTCCGAACCACGGTAAAACCGCTGCTCTGACGGGTTATATCGATTTTGCCGCTGCCGCACTTCTCGTTGCCCTGCTGATACCAAAGCCGCAGGAAACGCCTTACTACGAGAAATTTGAGCAGTTCAGCTCCTACTTTTCATTCAGCGGAAGCTACGGAAGCATCGATGGCAGCTACACCGAACACTCGGGCAATGCCGACCTTTACAATCAGATGGAAAAACGCGAGCTTTTCGTTGTCAATGTTGACACACCCGAATATTATAAGGTCCAGGTCTACGACAGCTACGACAGCGAGAACCGCTGGTGGTTCTCGAAAACAGCCGTCCCGAGCAGAATGAGCCGCTTCAACTGGCAGAACGAAGCCAAGGAACGAAGCCTTTCAAAGCTTGCAAAGGCATATCTTGAATACCTCGACCAAGGCGGCCGGCTTCTTCCCAAAAGCCTTGACAGAGCTGTGATAGAGCGTTTTGCCGCCGATGACGAAACCGTTCACACGGCTTATGTAAAACCTATCGATTACCCGTCCGTTTACCTTCTTGCCCCCGAGCGAACGATCGCCACATCACTCTACGGACGAAGTGATGTTAGATCTACAAGACGCACTGACCTCGGCGAGATCATGACAGATACGACCGTGAACTATTCGTTCCTGCGTCCGAACGAGGAATACTCCGTCGATTTTTACAGTAAGGACGAAGCCTATTCAAGCGGCTATATCGAATCGGGGCTTTGCAATATGAGCGCAGAGGATTTCTATGAACTTCTTATTGATATGATAAACTGCGGACTAAGCGATGACAGCTACAGTACGGCCTTTGCATTTCTGCGTGAATACAATAATGAATTTTCTGATCTGCCGTCAAGCTTTGCCGGCTTTGAGGAATACGATATTTCCGAGGAAATGCGCAGCCTTGCCGCAAGCATAACCGAGGGTCTGACCTACGACTACGAAAAAGCCGAGGCTATCGAGTCATTCTTCAACGACGGCAGTTTCTCCTATGACCTCGGCTACAGAGCACCGACCGATGAAGATACCCCCGAGTTTTTCGTGAACGAAAGCAAAAGAGGAACTTGCTCCGATTTTGCGACAGCATTCTGCCTTCTTGCCAAAGCTGCAGGCTTGAACGTACACTATGTTGAGGGCTTCAACAGTGGCGAAATACAGACCGCAGGCGTCTACAGCATCACAACAGAAAATGCCCATGCTTACCCCGAAGTCTACATTGCGGGCGCAGGCTGGATAATATACGAACCTACCGTTTCGGGAAACAGCGCAGGCTCGGGCAGCGGCAGCGGCAACGAAACAGACGGTACGGACTACCTCACGGTCTTTGTCACAAGCGTGACCGTTGCTGTTCTCGGGGTCCTGCTCCTTGTACTTGCGCTTCTCATGCCGCTAATAAGCGAAAAGCTGTTCGTCCTCCGCGTAAAACATTCGGACGGCAGCAAAGCAGTGATAATGCTTTACAACCGACTTTCGGCAAAGCTTTCCAAGCATTTCAAAACGGAAACCAAAACGCTCACGCCAAAGCAGCTTTCGCTTTTCATATCGGAAAAAACAAACAGAAGTGCGGAAGAAATAATCACACCGTTTGAACAAGCCTGCTACGGTGAGCAGATCATCACAAAAGAAACCGCAGCTAAGGCATTGGAAGAATACAATTTGGTAGTAAAAAATATTAAGCGGAAAAACAGATCAAAAGCGTAATATTTGATCCACAGCTTCCGTAATACAACAAAAAGACCTGTTTTCAAAGGGATCATCCCGATGAAAACAGGTCTTTTCGTTTGTATTGCAACGACTTTCGGCACGGGACAAATACCCGTCACCTACAAAAATTTTACCAAAAATACAAGGTTTACAACGGGCGGATATAGAATCTGCCCCTACTACTCTGTAAAATCTAAAACTTGATGATTTAATAAATTCAATTGAGTTTACACTGTCATTCAAAAATGTAAAATTTAAATGGAATAAAATTCGATAAATGTTTGGCTATCTTGGGTATAGAGCAAAGGGAAAACCTTTAGGAGGACAGGGGGAGGCGCTCTGTACGAGGGGGACGCAAGGCCGCCCTCCCCCTATCCTCCTTGCGGTGTTCCCTCTGCATGTCCTTTCCCCAAACCTCCAACCCTCTCCCGGCCAAATGCTACAGACACAAGTCAGGCTTTTGGACGTTTGATATGGGTACGGCAGGAGAGGGTGGTTTTGCTACAATTAGTTATGACATAATTAATTGCTTACTGTTTATATAAATACATAATATGGCAATTGATAAATCAATGCTAAAAAATAAAGTTTTAGAGTTTACGCTGTACTACGAAAATGGGGGCAACACCACAAATTTACGGAGCAAAATAATTACGCATTACGAATTACAAATTACGCATTAATACTAAACACCAATAAAACTATAGACAAAAAATCGTCGCATAATCCATATATGCAAGATTATGCTCGATTTTTTGTATAGTTTTTAATTGGTGTTTAGTATAAATCAAGCTCTTTCCGCTTTTTTTCTTTTCTTGTCCTCATACATAAGGTGGTCAGCCTCTTTTATGAATATATCCATCCCGTCGGCTTCGGTCGGGACAGCTTTGTAAACGCCGATGCTTCCGCGAACTTCATACGGCTTTCCCGAAGACGCGTTTATCCTGTCAAGACACTCGTCAAGCTTCGCAAGATACTCCTTGTCATAATTTTCATGCGGTGAGATGCCTGCTGCGACATATTCATCTCCACCAAATCTTGCCGTGAAGAGCCTGCCCTCGGCAGCTTCATATATTGCTTTTGCCATTGACTTTATTGCAAAGTCGCCGTCGTCGTGACCATAAGTATCGTTTATGGTCTTCAGCCTGTCAAGGTCTACCGAGATCAGTATGAACTCCCTGCCTTTTTCACAGCAGTCCTCGAACGCTTTCTGCGCGAATTTGAAGAAGCCGCGTCTGTTCAGGAGCGTTGTCAGCGGATCGCGGATATACATATCTTCAAGCTTGTCAAGGAATGAATGAAGCGTTGCCTGTACCCTTGCATTCTCCAGCACAAGTCCGATAACTCCGCAGTCGTATGTATTTGTAACATTGTAATTTCCGTGACACTGCGTAAATTCGACCGCGAGATAGCCAATGGCTTTATCCTGAAAATGGATCGGCTGGAACATTATATTCGGGCAAGTGCATAGGACAGTATCCAGTTCGGGGATAAGCTCTGCCGTGTCGAAAACAGGCATGTCCGCTGATTTCTGCGTCCGGGAATCAAACTCTACGCCATATCCGATCTTTCCCGAGTAGCCGTTAGTTCTGTAAAAGCTGTAATCTCGGTTCGGATCATCGCTGTCCTTTATCTCGGAATAAAAATCATCGCATATACACAGCCACGAATGCTTTGTCCATATTTTTTTGAGAAAAGCATCCATTTTTCTTACAGTTGCGGCGAAATCAGAGTCGATTTTTACTGCATCTGCGGTCGTGATGATGAATTTTGCATAGTATTTGAAGCGATTCACATCATCATAGAGCATGTGCATATTATCGTTGAACTCCTTCGGTGCTGATACCGGCTTGCAGCCGCACGACTGGGAGAAGAAACGCTCCGCTTTTATTGTATCCGCTCCGACAGGTGCGATCTTTCCGTTCAGTATCTTATGCAAAGCTTCCGTGATGCGGTCAGCCGCCATACTCATGTTTGTTCGTGCTGTCGTCAGTGACGGAACATAGCTCATAGCTTCGGGTATGCCGTCAACACCGGTCACTATCATATCCTCGGGTATGGAAATTCCAAGCTGCGCCGCTTTTCGGCAAACTCCGAGTGCCATTGAATCATTTGCACAAATGACCGCATCCGGGATATTTCCGTCCTTGACCCATTTTTCAAAAACAGATTCGGCGGCTTCGTGCCAAAAATAACCCGTACCGAAGAGCGATTCATCAATAGGGCGTCCGTATTTTTTGAGCGTTTCGCGGAAAATATTCTCTCGCTGGTCGGAAACGCCATTGTCCCTGTCGCCGCGCATAAATGCAAGTTTTGTTTTGCCGTGGACTTCGATAATGTGTTCGATTATTGCGCGCAGGCTTTCGTTATAATCGAAAGTAAGGTTATACGCGCCGTCAACATATTCATCAAGCGAAATTATCGGAACACAGTGAAGAAGCGACTTTTTCGCGATGATTTTCTTAACGCTTTCGCTTTTTATAGTCAGCGTAAGCATTATCATTGCATCAATATCATCATAATTTATAAGGTTATAGATGTTGTTTTCGCCGACTTCGTGCGGAGTTCCGAGGCTTCCCTCGATCGAGGTCGTGTGAAACCACAGAATATGATATCCCAACTCATTGAATTTTGTGCAAAGCATTGTAAGAAGCGGGCCTGTGTAGGTGCTGTCCGTGTCGCCTGAAACAACAGCGATCTTTATCTCTTTTTTCGCCGATCCGCTCATTTGCAGTCCTTCCCTTCAAATATATTATACTTAATACCAATTAAAAACTATACAAAAAATCAAGCAAAAACTCGTAGCTGTTGAAAACAGGTTGATATGGTTTTGGCGCAGATTTTTTCTATAGTTTTATTGGTGTTTAGTATTATCTATCGGAAAAATAATATTATTTTTTGCTGCATCGTATTATATTGATAATTAATTTTATAATATCACAAAGTTTCAAGAAATTCATTAATTAATTGTTAACATTACAGCAAATGTTACAAAAAAAGACCGCTTTCGCATTGGAAAGCGGTCAAATTGATATGGATAATTGAATAATTTATACTAAACACAAATTAAAAACTATACAAAAAATCAAGCAAAAACCCGTAGCTGTTGAAAACAGGTTGATGTTGAAAACAGGTTGATGTTGAAAACAGGTTGATGTTGAAAACAGGTTTATATGGTTTTGGCGCAGATTTTTTGTCTATAGTTTTACTGGTGTTTAGTATTATT
>CAMBLM010000021.1 GCA_945868475.1 uncultured Ruminococcus sp.
CGGATCAACCGACAACACCGGATCAGCCGAGCAATCCGGATCAGCCGAGCAACCCCGATCAGCCAAGCAATCCGGATCAACCGACAACACCGGATCATCCAAGCAATTCCAATCAAACGAAAAATCCCGTTAATCCAAACAACCCTAAACAGCCGAGCAACACTGTTCAGCCAAATAGTCCTGTTCGTCCTGCTGACCCTGAACAGCCGACAGCTCCTGACGTACCATTGAATCCGGATGAATCGTCCGCACCAAGCACACCGACAATGCCAAGCATTGAAGTTCCGGATGTTCCCGATTATGAGGACGAAACTCCCGTAACTCCCGATGTGCCTGCTGAGGAAAAAACTTCCG
This sequence comes from uncultured Ruminococcus sp., assembly GCA_945868475.1. Taxonomy (GTDB): domain Bacteria; phylum Bacillota; class Clostridia; order Oscillospirales; family Ruminococcaceae; genus UMGS363. Next base: position 355 of record CAMBLM010000021.1, read on the forward strand.
ACACGACAGATGTTCCCACAACACCCGAAATTGTTGAAGAAACTCCCGTTATTCCCGATGAGCCTTCTGATGATTTCTCGGTAGTTGAATTCGATGACCCTGATGTTCCGCTTGCCGACACTCCGTTCGATGATGACGATGACACACCTGATACGGATTCCAGTACAGCTAACCCCAAAACGGGTCAGGACACAACTGCTTACGGCGTAACTGCTGCAGCCGCAATGGCTTCGTTCCTTGCTCTCCTTTATGCAAGCAAGGCTCGCCGTGAAGCTGAAAAGAACAACTAAAATTTTAACGGCTCTGCGGAGATTTTCTGCAGAGCCGTTTTCATCGTATAAGCAAACCCGTGATATGCACTATTCGCATATCACGGGTTTAATACTAAACACCAATAAAATACAGGAAAAAATCCGCGCCGAAATCCTATATATGCGAGATTATCGGCTCGATTTTTTCCAAATTTTAAATGGTGTTTAGTATAATACTGATTTTTAATCAAAGTGTAGACAAAAAATCGGCTCAAAAGCCATATAAAGCTATTTTCAACATCAAGCTGTTTTTAACAGCTGTGGGCTTTTGCTTGATTTTTCCCAAATTTAAAATGATGTTTAGTATAATGTTATATTTCACAATTTTTTCGATAAGCAAGGTAGCTTTCGAGGATAATCACGGCGGCAACGGCGTCAACAACCGCTTTTCGCTTCTTTCCGCGGACGTTGGTTTCGTTTAAGTAGCCGTGGGCGGTTATCGTTGTGCGGCGCTCGTCCCACATTTTATGCTCGATGCCCGAAAGCTCGGACACAAGTTTGCCGAATTCGGTGCATTTTTCGGCGCGTCCGCCCTCACTGCCGTCCATATTTCTCGGCAGACCCACTATTATAAGTTCGGCTTGCTCTTTTTTTGCGAGTTCTGCGACCTTTGCGGCGCATTTTTCGGGGGTGTATTCGTTTATGACAGTCAGCGGCGAAGCGAGAAATTCGCTCTTGTCGCAGACGGCTATGCCTGTACGTGCGTCACCGTAGTCAACTGCAAGTATTCTCATGATTTAGATTCCTTTTCATCGTATTTGCTCCAGTGCGAAAATGCGAGGGTCGAAGCCTCGGGCGGTAGATGGGAGCTGTCGTTTTTGAAGATTATTTTCGGGCGAAGCGTTTCGTCATATTCGATGAGCGAAACGGCGGTGTTGTCCGACCAGCCCACGTCACCGAGCCTGTCCGCAGAGCCGAACTCCGCATATGAAAGATAGTTGCGCAGCGCACAGCCATGTGAAACGACAACAACGGTCTTTCCCTCATTTTCACGGACGATGCTATCAACGGCTTTTATCATTCGTCCGTAGACCTCAGACATTCGCTCACTGCCCTCAACATAGAAGTTTTTCATATCATTTTTCCAGAGTTCATGCTCGGCAGGATATTTTTTCTCGATATCCGTCCATAACATTCCCTCCCATACGCCGCCGTGTATCTCGATGATATCCTCACGCTCGGTTATGGGGAGTTTGAGCCGTGCGTTTATGGCGTTTGCAGTCGCCATTGCCCGTTTGAGCGGACTGGAATAGATGGCGTCATAATCTATCGTTTCAAAGCGTTTTGCGAGGTATTCAAGCTGAATTTTGCCCTTTTCGCTGATATCGCAGTCTATTCTGCCCTGAAAAAATTCCTTAACGTTGCCCTCCGCTTCGGCGTGGCGGACGAAATATACTTTAGTCATAGTTTCGGATCATTTCCTTTCTTTAAAGATTATAACACATACTTTTTTTGCTGTCAACCGAGCGGAATTTTGTCATTGGTACAGAACTTTTCACGCAATTTTACAGAAAAACAGATAAAATTGCCGGATTTCATATAAACTTAATAAAAAGTTCATACAAAAAAGCTAAAGTTATCCCGTAAAGAACCGATATATAGATTGAAAGTACAGAGAAAAGCCTGAAACGGGCTTTCCCGAAGCTTCAAAACAGCTTGAACGAACGGCAGACCGCTCTTGATAGCGCTTAAAGAGTGAACGCTAATTTCGCTAAAGCATACTTTTAAGAAATCTGAAAGGATTCGGATTTCGCCTATAATACAGGAGGTATAATTATGGTAGTACAGCACAACATGACAGCGATTAATGCCAACAGATACTTTGGCATGAACAACACTAAGCTTTCCAAGTCTCTCGAAAAGCTTTCTTCCGGTTACGCAATCAACCGCGCAGGCGATAACGCAGCAGGTCTCGCAGTTTCCGAAAAGATGAGAGCTCAGATCTCGGGTATCAACCAGGGCGTTAAGAACGCACAGGACGGTATCTCGATGGTTCAGACCTTTGAAGGCGCTCTCACAGAAACAGATTCCATTCTCCAGAGAATGAGAACTCTTGCTACACAGTCCGCTAACGGCACATATCAGGACGATGTTGACCGTGAAGCTATCCAGCTCGAATTCGATCAGCTCAACGACGAACTCAACCAGATCGCTGATACAGACTTCAACGGCGTTGTAGTTCTCAACGGCGGTCAGATGGCTGACGGCACTAAGGCTGACGGCACAGGCACAATCGATTATAAGACAGCTACACGCGAAGCACAGCAGCTTGGTACTGCAGGCGGGTTTGTAAAGGCAGTAGACTCAGCAGCATACGCAGGTACTAACAAGGAAACTGTAACATTTACTGCTGAAGTAGATGACGCTGGCGCAATTACTTGGAAAGCAAGCGATGGCGCACTCAGTACTGTAACACAGTCTACTGGTACAGATAAAAACGGTGGTTTCTCTTATGATGGCGCTGTAATAGTTGTTGATACAAGCAAGGTTGTTGCAGGTGATACAATTACTATTGACTTTGATAAGAAAACAGCTGCAGTAGGTTATAAGCCGGCTATTACCGGTATGAATGTTGATGTAGGTAAAACTGGTGGTGATACAACTACTGGTGGAACCACAACTAATGCTACTATCTCATTTGCTGATGGTGTTGATGTTACAAGTCAGGAAATCGCAGATGCATATAATGCATTGAACGGTCTTACAATTTCAGAAACCTATGCCAAGGATGGTACAGCTGGTACTGGTATGAAGATTAATGGTGTAGCAGTTCCTACTGGTGCTGACCCTGCAGAAATTGGCAAAGTTGGAGATGGTACACTTACAATTGATAAGGACAGCAAGATTTATTATAAAGATAAATCCGGAACTTCTTATCAGTTAGGTGCAGTAAGTGCATCAGCTATGGCTAACAAGGCTAAGGCTGCAGGTACTGTTACAACTACTGTAAACGTTGGTCAGGCTTCTTATACACCTGCTAATGATAAGGCTGTTTCTCTCGTTGAACCTAACAGCAAGGTTTCTCAGTCTAACTCTAACGATGCATCTACAGCAACTCTTACTTATAAGAACAACATCACTCTTCAGGTTGGCGCAAGAACTAAGGACAGCGTAAACTTCACATTTAACTATTCTTCCGACGGTCTTGGCGAACTCGAGGCTGATATGGACTGCTCCGCAAGAGGTCTTGGAACCGATAAGCTTTCACTTGCTACACAGGAATCCGCTAACGCTGCTATCGACAAGATCGATAACGCTCTTAACAAGGTTTCCATGGTAAGAGGTACCTTCGGTGCTGTTCAGAACAGACTCGAACACAAGATTGACAACCTCAACGTTACAAGCGAGAACCTCACTTCTGCTGAATCTCGTATCCGTGATACAAACATGGCAGAAGAAATGATGAACTTCACAAAGAATCAGATCCTCAGCCAGGCATCTCAGTCTATGCTCGCTCAGGCAAATCAGCTTCCTCAGGGCGTTCTCTCACTCCTCCAGTAAGTTTGATACTGATTCAGAGTTTATCATTGCAGCTTGAATGCGCTTAACAACTGCATAAAATTATCCTCCTCGGCTATCGCAGTCGGGGAGGATTTTTTTTAATATATTATAGTATACCCTTTAAAATTTGTGTAACAGCTTTTTCGTTGACAAAACTTGCCGAAAGTGATATAATTATCTCGAATTTTTGGTTATGAAAAAGAGGTCTGAAAAAATGAAGTATCTTAAACAATTCGGCATTATACTTGCGATCTCGTTTATCGGCGAGTTACTCAATGCAGTTCTGCCGCTGCCTATCCCTGCGGGAATTTACGGGATAGTGCTGCTCTTTATCCTGCTCGAAACAAAGGTCATAAAGCTTGAAGCGGTCAGGGAAACGGGTAATTTGCTCATTGATATCATGCCCGTTATGCTCGTTCCGCCTGCTGTTGAGCTTATGGACTACTGGGGCATCGTCAAGCCGCAGGTACTCAAATATGTCATTGCGACGGTCGTTTCGACTATCGTTGTAATGATAGTTTCGGGACTTGTGACCGAGGGCATTATCCGTTTAAGAAAGAAGGCGAAGTCCGAATGAAAGAGATGCTGACAAATTCCGTATTTTTCGGAGTATTTATAAGCGTTGGCTCATACATACTTGCCGACATACTCAAAAACAAGTTCAAAACTCCGCTTTTGAATCCGCTGCTCATTTCAACAGCGGTGACAATTGCTGTTCTTGCACTCGGCGGAATGGATTATGAGAGCTATCAGACTGGCGGAAAGTACCTTAATTACTTCCTCACGCCTGCGACGGTCTGCCTTGCGATACCGCTTTATGAACAGTTTGAAAAGCTGAAAAAGAACGCGGCTGCGATAATGATAGGAATAATCTCGGGTATGCTGACAAGCTTCTGCTCGATACTTGTTATGGCACTGATAATGAAATTCTCACACGAAGAATATGTAACGTTCCTGCCGAAATCTATCACGACAGCTATCGGCGTTGGCGTTTCGGAGGAGATCGGCGGTTATGTCGGCGTTACGGCGGCTGTTATCGTTATAACGGGTATTCTCGGAAACATTATTGCGGAGGGCATTTTCAAACTTTTCCACATCAACGAACCCGTTGCAAGGGGAGTTGCGCTCGGAACTTCATCGCATATCCTCGGCACGGTCAAGGCTCTTGAACTCGGCGAAACGGAGGGAGCTATCAGCTCGCTTTCCGTTGTAACGGCAGGACTTATGACGGTTATTTTCGCGCCGATATTCGCAAACTTTATGTAAGACGCAAAGGAGATAAGCTATGTACAAACTTGCAGTTTTTGATATGGACGGAACGATACTTGACACACTCGAAGACCTGAAGGACAGCACGAATTTTGCACTCGAAAAGTGCGGTTATCCGACGAGAACATACGATGAAGTACGCAGATTCGTAGGAAACGGCATCAGAAAGCTCATCGAACGTGCAGTTCCCGAGGGACTGACCGTTGAACAGATCGACCGCGTACACGAAGTTTTTACGGAGCATTACAAGGTTCACTGTGCCGACAAGACCAAGGCTTATGACGGCATAAAGCCGCTTTTGGAAAAGCTTCGCGCAAATGGTGTAAAGACAGCTGTTGTTTCAAACAAGGCTGACTACGGCGTTCAGGAGCTTTGCAAGGAATATTTTGACGGACTTTTCGATTATGCGATAGGCGAACGCGAGGGCATACGCAGAAAGCCTGCGCCTGACTCGGTGAACGAGGCTCTGAGAGTTCTCGGAATGAGCAAGAGCGAAGCTGTTTACATCGGTGACTCGGACGTTGACTTTGAAACGGCGAAAAATGCGGAGCTGCCGTGCATTTCGGTGCTTTGGGGCTTCCGTGATGAAGAATTTCTCCGCGAAAAGGGAGCAACGCTGTTCGTTCATGACCCTGCGGAGATATATGACATTATAATGGCTTGAAAGGCGGTATAAGATGTACACACCCAACGAAAAACGATACGAAAAAATGGTTTACAATCGCTGCGGAAAGAGCGGCCTGAAGCTTTCGGCGGTTTCGCTCGGCTTATGGCAGAATTTCGGTCACACGGGCGTTTTTGCGAACATGGAAGAAATGGTCCACACGGCGTTTGATCTTGGTATCGTGCATTTTGACCTTGCGAACAACTACGGAAACCCTTACAACGGCAGTGCGGAGGAAAACTTCGGCAGGATACTGGACAGGGGAATGAGAGAGTTCCGTGACGAGCTTTGCATTTCGACAAAAGCAGGCTATGAAATGTGGGAAGGCCCTTACGGTGACAAAAACGGTTCGAGAAAGTACCTCACCGCTTCGCTCGACCAGAGCCTTAAAAGAATGAAGCTTGATTATGTTGATATTTTCTATCATCATATTTTTGACCCGAACACGCCGCTTGAAGAAACTGCGCTTGCGCTTGACAATGCTGTTCATCAGGGCAAGGCGCTCTATGTCGGCATTTCCAACTACAACACCCGTCAGACGGAGGAGATAACGGCTATCTTCAAGGAACTGCACACGCCGTTTATTGTAAATCAGCCATCCTATTCGATGCTCAACCGCTGGATCGAGCGTGACGGATTGGACAAATATGCTGAGGAAAACGGCATCGGTCTTGCGGTATTTTCACCGCTTTACCAAGGTTTCCTCACGGGACGCTATTTAAAGGGTATCCCTGCGGATTCACGCGTTGGCAAGGGTGCGACCTGGATAGGAAACGAACTTGACGACAAAATGGTTGACCGTCTTAACAAGCTCAATTCCATTGCGGCAGGAAGAGGACAAACGCTGTCGCAGATGGCTCTGTCGTGGGTGCTTCACAACAAGGCTGTTGCGACTGTGCTTATCGGGGCGAGCCGTCCCGAGCAGATAAAGGAAAATGCTGCCTGCATTGAACATCTTGATTTCACCGATGCGGAGATAAAAGAGATAGAAGAGCTTATAAAATAAACAAAAACAGCGTACATTCGTATTTGTGAATGTACGCTGTTTTTTAATTTGTGCGCTGTTTTTTGCGGCTGACTTTATTTTTATACATTTTTGCGTCCGCTTCTTCAAGAAGCTCATCGATATCGAGGTCAGGGGTGAAAAGGCGCATTGCAGAGCCGATGCTTGCCGATATTTCGTAAGGCTTGCCGGAGGATTTGTTAGTTTCCGAGAGGGCAAGGTTGAAGCGTTCTGCACGAATGACCTGATCGATATTGTTATATTTTCCGACGCCTATCATATAGAATTCATCGCCGCCTGCACGGACGCAGATCTCGTTATTTCGCTTTACGCCGGCAACGGCTGCGGCTATTGCGTTTATTCCATAGTCGCCCTCGCTGTGACCGTAGGTATCGTTGATATGTTTAAGGCCGTCCATGTCGATGACGAAAACTATCACGGAATCGCCTGCATTTGCTGAGTTTAAAAGCTCGCGGAGGTTGGCATTCATTCCGCGGCGGTTATAAAGACCCGTCATCGCGTCACGCTCGGAGAACTTGATTATCTCTTCGCGGATACGGAGCATTTCGAGGCAGTTATTGACGTTTCGCATCCAGTTTACGATGACCGTACTCATTTTTTTATTCGTTGAGAGCTTGCTTTCAAGGACGGCATAACCCATTGAATACTCGTTGAAGTGGACTGGCATAAAATAGAAAGCGCACGGTTCATCGCGTTCCTCGGAAAGGCGCGGTATCATTTCTTTGGTATCAAATGCGCGTTTGAACTCGAATCCCGAAAAGTCATCGGTATAGCTCTTATGGTGGCTGTTATAGCCGACGGCGAGTATCATTTTGTCGGGGTAGCCGTTGATCTGGCGTTCCGAAGTATCGAGGAAATTTTCGTTCAGGCAAAGATAAAACCTATCGAGCGGTTCGAGGAGGTAAACATGGTGGGTGATCTTCTCCAGACCGTCTGTGATGCTTTCGGCACTTGTGAGGTCTTCAAGCATATAGCTTTTGAGCAGCAGGCTGATATCATAGTCCGAATCGGCAAGTTTGCCGTTATGATAGTTATGATTGACATTGAAAAGCGAGCCGTAAAGTCGGTTTCGCAGGTACTCATAGTTTTCCTGACAGCCGCAGCTTGAACAGATTTTCAGTCCTGTTTCGGGAAAATCGGGTGGGTCGAGGATAGGCATATCGGGTTCGATGATCGAACGGAGCTTATTTACTGCAAGTGCGGCTGCGTGCGGCACGTTCGGTGCATATGTTGTGACAGTGATGCTGTTGAGTGCGGCTTCGATGGTAGCGTCATAGCCTGTAACGATTATCTGATCGGGGACTTTTATGCCTTTTTCGGTAAGTCTGCGGACAAGGCCTATCGCCATGTGGTCGCTGGCGCAGATGACGGCTTCGGGCATCGGAACTTCGCCGCTCGCGATGGAATCGGCAAGCTTTTCGCCGCCGCTGTACCAAAAATCGCCGTAGAAAATGTTGTTTTCGTTTATTTTTATATTTCGTGAAGAATATTCATCGAGATATCCGCCAAGACGGTCGTTGGAAACGGCATAGTCTTTCATTCCTGTGAGAAAATACACCTTTTCGGGGTCACATTTATGGACATCGAGGATATGTGCCGTGATCTCAGTAAAAGCTCCTCTGTCGTCCGTTGTGACGACGGGATAATCGCCGTATGGATAGTCGAGGAGAATGATAGGCTTTGTTGTTTTTTTTCCGATGAACTCCATTATCTTATCGAGCTTTTTATATTCCTCATTTTCGGAGAGCAGTATCGGAGGAATTATCAGTCCATCGATAAGGTCGAAGTTGATAAGCTCAAATATATTCAATTCGCCTTTTAAATAAGGTGTAAAGTAGTGGCAGACCTGAACGAGCGGAGAAAATGCAGCTACATCGTAGTCATAAAGGCGGCACTGTGCGAGCAGGCCTTCCATTATGCGCTGCTGATATATTCCCTCGGGGTTTGCTGTCAGAACCCCTATAAGTTTCCTCTTAGCCATAGGCTCTCCTTCTAAGTGATAACGTGTAAACGTTCAAAAAATTTATGCAATTCAACAAAGAGATCGCGGAACAAGATTTTATGTAGTTATATGTTACCAAATATATATTTATATTATGTTAATAATGTATGCTAATAATGTTAATTGGGCCAAAATTTAGCGTAAATAATAGTTAATTTGTGAAAAATTGCGGTTGACAAGCCTTAAAAAGTATGATATATTAGCTTTGATGTACTCATTGGGGAGTACAAAAATAAATTTTATCTTTAGGAGAGGTAATGATTATGAAATTTTCAAAGCTTTTAAGCACAGCTTGTGCAGCAGCTATCGCAGCTTCCGCACTCGCAATCCCTGCTTCCGCAGAAGATGTTTCCTACCACGCATATCTCGGCGTTCAGTCTGCAAGCTACACATTCAGAAACGCTTGGAACGATGCTACTTACGGTCAGGGCATAACTTCCGATGACGGTATGGTTTACTTCGATCAGCTCACAGGCTGGGAAAACCCCGGCAACATTGCTGTAAGCAAGGGCGGCGTTTTCACAGACGCAGAGATCACAGGCGACGGTACATACAGCGTTTCCGTTACTGATTTCGATTTCGGCGAAGATGAATCCCTCAACCTCCTCTTTGTTTCCACAGATATTCCTCTTGACGCAGGAATCACAATTTCCGACGTTAAGGTTATCATGGACGGCAGCACAAAGTACACATTTGATGAAGCTTACCTCAGCCCAGATGAAAAGGAATATGTAAGCCCTATGTGCATCAACATCTGGAACGAGGATCTCGGCAAGCAGGACGGTCTTTTCGGTTACATGATGCCTACAGATTCCATCGAACTCCAGTTCACAGTTTCCGGAACAGGCGTTGAAGCTGAAACAACAGAAGCTGCTGCTGAAGAAGTTACAGAAGAAACAACAGAAGAAGTTACCGAAGCTGAAACAACCGAAGAAGTAACAGAAGCTGAAACAGAGGCAGAAACAGAAGCTGCAGAAACCGAAGCTGCTGAAACAGAAGCCGCTGCTGCTGACACACAGCCTGCTGAGGAATCCTCTTCCTCCAATGTCGGCGTTATCATTGCTATCGTTGCTGCTGTAGTAGTTGTTGCAGTTGTAGTTGTAGTAGTTGTTAAGAAGAAGAACTAAGGCAGTGAAGCTCCCACGGGCAATGTTCATTTATTGATAAATGAATTAACAGCTGCTTGGTTGATCTAAAGTTTATGCTGTCCGATATCGGCGTTATTATGTGATGCCGATATCGGACAGCTTTGTTTATATTCAACAAAAATCATTGTCTAACATTATATAATATAGGCATTGTTTTGATATTTGAAAAATGTTATAATCAAATTGTAATAATAACACTTTGTGGAAAGAGTTAGAGCTCGACAGAGTGTAAACGTTTGCAGGACTTTTTGGAATGTTCTGCATAAATTCTCAAAAGGAGAGAGTATATGAAATTCAAGAAAATAGCAGCCGGAGTTCTTGCTCTGGCAATGGCTGCTTCATTTGCAGGCTGCGGCAGCAGCACAACAAATGATACGGCTTCAACAACAGCATCGGCAAGCGACGGCGCTGACAACGGCGGTGACGCAGCTGCAGATGACGGTGACAGCTCCGCATCTTCGGGCGAAGTTGCTTCACTCTCCGAGCTTTACGGCGATGAGACCATTCAGCTCACAGCTTACAGCCAGCTCGCTAACTACTCCGGCAAGCTCACAGGTTGGTTCGCTAAGATCTTAAAGGACAAGTTCAACTGCGAGATCACAATTATCCCTGAGGCAGACGGCGCATTCGATACAAGAATGGAAGCAGGCGACCTCGGCGACCTCGTTGTTTTCGGTTCAACAGGTACAAACTATCAGAGAGCTGCTCTCGGCGGACTTCTCTTCGACTGGAATGAAGATGATATTCTTTCCGATTACGGTCCTTACATAAAGGAACATATGCCTTATGCTATCCAGAACAATGCTCAGCTCAGCGATTCTTTCGGCGCAGGCGAAACTGTTTACGGCATTGGTCACAACATTGCTACAAACCCTGAAGATCACGAAGCATTTTTCTACACAATGGACGTTCGTTACGATCTTTACAAGGAACTCGGTTATCCCGAGATAAAGACTATCGATGATTTCTTCGATCTTATGGTAAAAATGAAGGAGATCTGCCCGACTGATGAAACAGGCAGCGAAACTTATGCTACTTCACTCTGGCCTGACTGGGACGGAAACATGGTAATGTATGTTAAGGCTTTCGCAACCTGCTACTATGGCTACGATGAAATGGGCTTCGGTCTTTACGATGTTGAGAACGGCACATATCATGATGCACGTGAAGAAGACGGCCCTTATATGAAGTCCCTCAAGTTCTTCAACAAGCTTTATCAGGCAGGACTTATCGACCCTGACTCTATGACACAGACCTATAACGAAATGGCTGAAAAGGTTACCGCAGGCGGTACATTCTTCTCCATCTTCGACTATGCAGGCTCTGCACTTTACAACACAGAAGAGCATCTTGCAGAGGGCAAGGCAATGTATCCTGTTGTTCCCGAAGATGCAACACCTCTTTGCTACGGTATGAATGTACTCGGCGGCAACAGAGTTTGGACTATCGGCTCTAAGACCGAATACCCAGAGCTTTGCATGGCTATCATCAACTACCTTGCAACTCCTGAGGGATATATGACATACTGGTACGGTCCTAAGGATCTTTGCTGGTACTATGACGAAGAAGGCAACTCCTGCCTTACCGAATTCGGTGAGACCTGCCAGGCTGACAAGAAGGGCACTAAGATGCCTGATGAATGGGGCGGCGGTACATACGATGAAGGTTCGTTCCAGGTAAACAACACAACTTGGACAAGAGATGCTTCCAACCCTGATTCCAACGGCGACACATACAACTATCAGAACTGGAAGAGCAGACGTTCCAACGCTACATACGATATCCTTGCTGACTGGAGAGAGCACACAGGCTGCTACGATACACAGGAATACATGAACACTGTAAACTACAAGGTTTCTCTTGCAACAGCTTATTCCGAATCTGCACAGTCCGACGACCTTAAGGTTGTATGGCAGCAGGTTGCAAAGTGCATCATTGACTACTCCTGGAGAGCTATCTACTCCAGTTCCGATGAAGAATTCGATAAGAACGTCAGCGAAATGCTTGCTAAGTGCAAGGAATATGATCCTGACGATCAGTGCCTTAACTGGTGCCTGAACGAAGCAGCACTCAGATGCTCTTACGAAGATCAGGTTAGATAATTTAACTTAATGCAATGAGGCTTCTGCGGACGGTATGTCCTGCGGAAGCCTTGCTTTTTTAGGAGAATGGTTATGCTCAACGAAAAGCTTATAATTGAAATGGCGAAATTCAACTGCGGTGACCCTAAGCGTATACAGCATTTCACCAAGGTTTATGAATATGCACACACTATCGGGGTGCTTGAAAAGCTTGATGAAAAGACGCTGAAAATTCTTGAAATAGCTTCGATAATGCACGATATCGGCATAAGACCGAGCGAAGAGAAGTACGGACGCTGTGACGGCAAGCTCCAGGAGCAGGAAGGTCCTGCTTATGCGCGTGAAATGATGAAAGGCTTCACGGAGATATTGCCCGAGGAGACAGAGAGGGTATGCTTTCTTATCGGGCATCATCATACCTACACGGGTGTGGACGGTTTGGACTGGCAGATACTGCTTGAAGCGGATTTTCTCGTCAATGCGTATGAGGACGGGCTTTCAAAAGAGAGCATAAAGACGTTCCGCGAAAAGGTTTTCCGCACGAAAAAAGGGACTGAGCTTCTTGACATAATGTACGGAATTTTTTGGTGAAATAACTGTGAAAACTCTTGTAAAATATCAACCTTTGTGGTAGAATATAATTTGTACGAAAAATATTCTGAAAGGATGATATATATGGCAAAAAGACCACTCGTGCCGATCACACTTCTCACAGGTTATCTCGGCGCAGGAAAAACTACACTTATCAACCACGTTCTGAACAATCAGGAGGGCTATAAAACCGCTGTTATCGTCAACGATATCGGCGAAGTAAACATCGATGCTGAACTTATCCAGAAGGGCGGCACTGTTACACAGAAGGATGACAACCTCGTTCCTCTTTCCAACGGCTGTATCTGCTGCACACTCAAGGTCGATCTTATGAATCAGATCACAGACCTCATCGAAACGGGCAAGTTCGACTACATTCTTATCGAAGCAAGCGGTATTTGCGAGCCTCTCCCGATCGCGCAGTCAATTTCCGTTCTTGAGGGCAAGGTAGACAAGCGTTATCCTGCTATCTGCCGTCTTGACAACATCGTTACAGTTGTCGATGCACTCAGAATGGCAAGCGAATTCGGCTGCGGTGATGACCTTCTCGCTGACGATATCGGCGAAGAGGATATTGCGAATCTTCTCATTCAGCAGATAGAATTCTGCACGACTATTATCCTCAACAAGGTAGACAAGGTAACTCCTGACCAGCTCGGCAGAGTCAAGGCTATGATAAAGACACTTCAGCCTAAGGCTAAGATAATCGAAGCAAGCTACGGCGAGGTCGCTGTTTCCGATATTCTCGACACAAAGTCCTATGATTTTGAAGAAGCTGTTACCTCCGCAGGCTGGGCAAAGGCTTACGAAGAGGGCGTTGACGAAGAGGACGAACACGAACATCACCACCACCACGATCATGATGACGACCATGAGCATGACCATGAACATCACCACGATCATGACCATGATGAACACGACCATGACCACGATCACGACGAACACGAGCATCACGAACACAAGTATGATGAATTCGGAAACTGCAGCTGCGGACATCATCACGACCACGAACACAACGATGAAGAGGGCGAAGCTGAAGAATACGGCATTGGTACTTTCGTTTACCGCCGCCGCAGACCGTTCAATCAGGACAAGTTCGGCGCATTCGTTGAGAACTGGCCTAAGTCTATTATCCGCTGCAAGGGTATGCTTTGGTTCTCCGATGACCGCGACAACGCTTATGTTTTCGAGCAGGCAGGCGTTCAGATCAACGCTACCGAGTCGGGCAAGTGGTTCGCTTCCGCTCCCGAAAAGGAGAGAAAGCGTCTTCTCAAGCAGTATCCTGAAATTGCTGAGGACTGGGACGAAATTTACGGCGACCGTGAGATAAAGCTTGTATTTATCGGTCAGAAGATGGACAAGCATGGCATCACAGATGCACTTGATGCTTGTCTTGACGACTGATCTCAAAAAAATTTTCTGTTACCACTTGACAACGCAGAAAATTGTGCTATAATAAAATTTATAGAAGTAAACCGATGATTAAGATTAGTAATTGGGATCAATTCGCTTCCAGAGAGCCGCAGTTGGTGAAAAGCGGTGCGCAATATCTCAGTGAATGGACTTATGAGGGTCAACTGAACGAGAGATCAAGTAGGAAGAACGTTTTGCATACGTTATAATGCTTTCGAGTGCGCTCTTTCAGGGCGAATTTGGGTGGTACCGCAGGATATTACAGTCTTGCCCCTTGTTTATTTGGGGCAAGGCTTTTTTTATTATCGTTTAAAACCGTGTGAATAGCGGTTTGAAATAAGGGAACCTCTAAAAACCTCCCTCACGGCAAATTTTCTACGACTTTGCGCATCTTCCGCGTTAGCGAAACTTGAAATACATTCGGAATGTATTCCGTAGTATTACACTGCGTTTCGCTGCCTTGAAGCCGCGCAAAGTCCCAACGAAAATTTGCGAATAATACGAAGTATTATTTTGTTTCGGTTTTTAGAGAACCCCATATCATTCCTATATTTTTATTAAGGAGAGAGAATTATGAAAATGAAGAGAATTATGGCTGCAATAGTTGCAGCAGCAATGACACTTGCTTTTGCAGGCTGTTCATCGACAAACACAGACACAAACGCTGATGCAAATGCTGCTGATGCGAACGCTGACACAAGCGCAGCCGCTGATGCAGACGCAACTGCTGAAAAGGACAGCTACACTATCGGTGTTATCCAGTTCGGCAGCCACCCATCACTTGACAACTGCTATCAGGGAATTGAAAACGGTCTTATGTCAAGCTCTATCGCTGACAAGATCACTATCGACCGTCAGGATGGCAACTTTGACAGTGCTACCTGCGACTCCATCGCAAAGAACATGGCATCTAAGAATTATGACCTTATCTTTGCTATCGCAACTCCTGCCGCAGTTTCCGCTTACTCCGCAACACAGAATTCACAAACACCTGTTATCTTCACAGCTGTTTCCGACCCTGTTGCAGCAGGTCTTGTTGAGAGCCTTGACGCAGGTTCAAAGAACTGCATCGGTACTTCTGATGTTCTTGATCTTGAAGCACAGGTCGCTCTTATTCAGGCACTTCAGCCCGATGTAAAGACAATCGGTATTCTTTACACAACTTCCGAAGCAAACTCCGTTTCCAACCTTGCAAGACTTGAAGAGATCACAAGCACAATGGATATCACAGTTGAATCTCAGGGCGTTCAGAGTGCTGCTGATATCCCACAGGCTGCTGCTACACTTGCTTCAAAGGTTGACTGCATCAACAACTTCACAGACAACAATGTTGTAAGCAATCTTTCTGTTCTTCTTGAAAAGGCTAACGCTGCAAATGTTCCTGTTTACGGTTCTGAGATCGAACAGGTTTACAACGGCTGCATCGCTTCTATCAGCATTGACTATGTTGCACTCGGCGAAAAGACTGCTGAAATGGGACTTGAAGTTCTCAACGGTGCTGATCCTCAGACAATGGCTGTTGGTACTATCACAGAGGGTACTCCGGTTGTAAACACTGATGTTCTTGCACAGTTCGGCATTGAGCTTCCTGAATCCTATGCAAACGCAGAAAAGGTCACAACAGGCGGCAATTCCGAAGAATAATTTATAAGAAGCTATACTGCGAAGTGAATGAAAATTTGCTTCGCAGCTTAAAGCGGCGGAAAATGCTCCGCTGTTTTAAGCTGCGAAACAGCGTGAACACCGACAAGGTCGGTTCTGATTTTTACGGAGGAATTATATGAACGTTATTCTCAATATTCTGATAGTAACTCTTGAAGAGGGTCTTATGTATGCTCTTATGGCTCTCGGAGTTTACATCACTTACAGCATACTTGATTTCCCCGACCTTTCGGTTGACGGAACATTTCCGCTCGGAGCTATCCTTTCGGGCATACTTATTATGAAGGGTGTGAACCCGTGGCTTTGTCTGCTTATTGCGTTTGCTGTCGGAATGTTGGCAGGAACGGTGACGGGTCTGCTTCACGTCAAGCTGAAAATTCGTCCTTTGCTCTGCGGAATACTTATTTACACGTGCTGTCTTTCGATAAACCTTGTAATGCTTCTCAAAGGCACCGGCGGAAAGGCTATTGCTACGTTTTTCAACAAGGACACTATCTTCAACAGCTCGCTCGGTGCGCTTATTCCCGAGAGCATTGGCGGATATTATCTCAGAACAACGATAGTTTCGCTTATTCTTGTAATTGTATGCAAGATCTTGCTTGATCTGTATCTTAAAACGAAGTCGGGACTTCTTCTCCGTGCAACGGGTGACAATGAAAAGTTCGTAACTATGCTCGGTCAGGACAACGGCGTTTCAAAGATACTCGGACTTGCGATAGGAAACGGTTTTGCGGCACTTGCAGGTTCGGTCGTTGCTCAGTCAAAGGGTTCTGCCGATCAGCAGATGGGTGTCGGAATGGTAGTTCTTGCACTGGCTTCGGTTATTATTGGATTGAGTGTATTCAAGAAAGTTTCGTTTATGAAAGCCACAACGATGGTAATTCTCGGCTCGATACTTTACAAGGGCTGTTTATCGATCGCACTTGCGCTCGGTTTGCCGACAGAATATTTGAAGCTGCTGATGGCACTTATTTTCACCGCTGCGCTCGTATTCAGCAACGGTTTGGGTATAAAGGGAAGGAGGACGTCCGATGCTTCAGCTAAATAACATAGTTAAGATCTTCAACAAGGGAACTGTTGATGAAAATGTGCTTTTCAACGATTTCAGCTTCAATGTGAACAAGGGCGACTTCATATCCGTTATCGGATCGAACGGCAGCGGAAAGACGACTCTTCTGAACCTTGCCTGCGGAACGATGCAGCCTGACAGCGGTTCGGTCATTTTTGAGGGAAAAGACATCACAAAGGTGAGCGAATACAAGCGCGCAAAGTTCATCGGACGTGTACTTCAGGATCCGAGAATGGGTACTTGCGGAAGTCTTTCCATACTTGAAAATATGGCTCTTTCCGACAACAAGAACAAGGCTTATGATCTTTCTCCCGTTATAAACAAAAAGCGTGTGGATCATTACAAGACCTTGCTTGAGCAGTGCGGAATGGGACTTGAAAACCGTATGGGTGTAAAGGTCGGTTCGCTCAGCGGCGGTCAGCGTCAGGCGTTGGCACTTATTATTGCGACTATGACTGATATAAAGATGCTAATTCTTGATGAACATACAGCTGCGCTTGACCCTAAATCTTCCGAAACGCTTATGCAGATAACGGATAAGATCGTCAAGGAAAAGCAGCTCACGACGCTTATGGTAACGCACAATCTTCGTTTTGCTGTTGAATACGGCAACAGAATGGTCATGATGCATTCGGGAAATGCTGTGATGAATCTTTCCGAGGAGGAAAAGAAGCAGACGGGCATTGATGATATTCTTGACAAGTTCAATGAGATAAGCATTGAAGTAGGAAACTAAGGCAGGAAAGCCCTGCGGCAGGTCATTGCTTCACTTGGTTTATGTCAGAAGTAATTTTGGGTCAATTCGACCCAGTAAAAATAAAACGCTTATCAATTTTGCGGTTGATAAGCGTTTAGTATTAATATTGTTATATTCCCTTTTTGCGGATAACTACGCGGAAAACTCTGGCTATTGAGGAGATAGCGAATATACCCATTGCGATAGCACCTGCGGCTGCGAATGCGGCTGTACACTGGTCGGCGAAGCTTTGCGTTTCTCCGTTGATGAGGGCGATCATTGCTTGGTATATAAGTTTTCCCGGGACGAGCGGTATTATAGCGACGACGAGGTACATATTGACGGGGACATGCAGGCGTCTTGCGAGAAATTCCGAATATACGGATATTGCGCAGGTCGCAAAGAAATAGCACAGTGCTTCGCTGCTGCCGCCGAGTTCGGCTGCGTTGAAGATGACTTGGCTTATGACACCTCCGACTGCCGCGGCGATAATATGGCGAAATCGGATATTGAACTGTATACCGAAAGCTATTGATGCGATAAAACTATACAATGCAGGCAGGACGAGGTCATTCAGGACATTCATTTTGTTATAAACACCGCCTTTTTAATGCGTAATTCGTAATTCATAATGCGTAATTGTTTAATTCGGAAGTATTTTTAATTGGCAATTTTATATACCGAGCAATTTTGTTAGGGTGGAGATCGCAAACGCTGCGCCTACTGCCATTCCTGTTGCAACGAGGAGGGCTTCGATGAGGGTATAAAGACCTGCTATGAAGTCGCCTGCGATGAAGTCACGCATACAGTTGGTTATTGTCACGCCCGGGACGAGGGTCATGGCTGCGCCGATTATGATGCTGTCGTATTCGGTTGTCAGCCCGAAATAATAGCACAGGACGGCGGCTGTGGCTGTAAAAAGCGAGCAGAGCAGGCTCATAAAAAACACGCTCGGGCGGACTTTTGTGACGGCTTTTTCTATAAGGCAGATAATGGCGGCGATAACTCCGCCTGCGATAGATTCGCGCCAGCCGCCGCCGAAAAACAATGCGAAAGTTGCGCCTATGACGGCATAGCTTATGACGACGGCGTAAAAAGGGTAGGTTTTGCGCTTTTTTATCTGCGAGATATAGTTATTTACGGTCGCAAAGTTCGGTTTTTCCGAGCATATAAAGCGCGAGAGGTTATTCAGGCGGTCAACCCGGTCGAGGTTGTTCACTCTTGTTTTGGTATTTCGCTGGATAGTGAGGGGAGTGCCGTCTTCGTTCTGCACGGTGATAATAATTGTGGGCGGAATTGCGAATATCTCGAAGCGTTCGCCCTGTTTATAGCCGTAGGCTTCGGCGATGCGGACGACGCTGTCCTCGACGCGGTATATTTCTGCGCCGTTTTCGAGGAGCATCATACCGATCTGCGAAGTGACGGACAGTAGTTCTTTACTTGTCATCAGATAACAAATCCTCCGTTTACAGAGATAATTTCGCCCGTGATGAACGAAGCTTTGGGCGAAGCGAGGAAAAGCGCGGTTTCGGCGATATCCTCGGGAGTGCCGATGCGTCCGATGGGAGTTTCTTCTTTAAGTTCGGACATTATTTCTTCGGAAATATTTCTGTTCATTTCGGTGGAGATCACTCCCGGGGCGATGGCGTTGACGGTTATTCCCGATGGTCCGAGTTCTTTGGCGAGAGCTTTTGTCATACCAATGACTGCGGCTTTTGCGGCGGAGTAATGGACTTCGCAGGAAGCACCCGTTATGCCCCACATTGAGGATATATTGATTATTCTGCCCGATTTATTGTGTATCATATCGGGGAGGGCGGACTGTATGCAGTTATAAACGCCTTTCACATCGACGGCAAACATTCTGTCCCATTTTTCTTCGGTGATATCGCAGAACATTATCTGCTCGGCAATTCCTGCGTTATTGACGATGGTACTTATACTGCCGAAGTTTGAATGTGCGAATGCGATCATTTCATCGACGGCTTTTCTGTCGGCTACATCGGCACAAAAAGGGAGTGCTCTTCCGCCGAGTTTGGATATCTCTTCGCAGACTTCCTCGGCTTTTTCCTTTGATCTTGTATAATTCACGATAACGTCTGCGCCGCTTTTTCCGAATGCGAGTGCGCAGGCTTTTCCGATACCTCTTGATGCGCCTGTGACGATAACTGTTCCCGACATAGATTTATTTTCCTTTCATGATGATTCTATATTAACATTATTATACCAAAGATAGCCGATGATTTCAACAGAAAACAGGTGATTATTATGAAATATAACTTTACAAAATGTGAACTTTGTCCGAGAAAATGCGGTGCTGACCGTATCAGCGGAGTTGGCTTTTGCGGTGAGGGGGCGGAGCTTCGTGCGGCCAAGGCTTATCTGCACAGGTGGGAAGAGCCGTGTTTATCGGGTGAGAACGGTTCGGGAACGGTATTTTTTTCGGGGTGCAGCCTGAAGTGTGTATTCTGTCAGAACTATAAAATTTCGTCCGAAAATTTCGGGCAGGTGATAAGTGAGGAGCGGCTCGGCGAAATTTTTCTCGAATTGCAGGAAAAAGGTGCTCACAACATTAATCTTGTCAGTCCGACGCATTTTGTTC
Source organism: uncultured Ruminococcus sp. (assembly GCA_945868475.1). Taxonomy (GTDB): domain Bacteria; phylum Bacillota; class Clostridia; order Oscillospirales; family Ruminococcaceae; genus UMGS363. The sequence continues at coordinate 20,428 of CAMBLM010000021.1, forward strand.
CGCAGATAATTTCGGTTTTGGAGCGTGTGAAAGGGAAGCTTAACATACCGATAGTTTACAACACGGGCGGATATGAACGTGTGGAAACGCTGAAAATGCTGGAGGGCTATATTGACATTTATTTGCCCGATTTTAAATATTATGATGATGAAATTGCGCGGAAATATTCGGCGGCAGGAGATTATTTTGAGGTCGTATGTGCGGCGATAGATGAGATGTTCCGTCAGGTTGGTGCGGCTGAGTTTGGCGAGGACGGTTTAATGAAAAAGGGGATAATAATTCGTCATCTGACTTTGCCGAATCATCGTCATGATTCACTCGCGGTGCTTGAAGAGATCGCTTCGCGGTGGGGGACGGAGGATATTCTGCTGAGTTTGATGAGCCAATACACGCCGTTTTACCGAAGCTCGGAATTTCCTGAAATTTCGCGCAGGATAAGCACTTTTGAATACAATTCCGTGCTGAAAAGGGCAGAGGAACTTGGCTTTAAGGGATTTATGCAGGAAAAATCCTCGGCAAAGGAAGAATACACGCCTGATTTTGATCTGAACGGAATTACAAAATGACATAAAAAAGCAGCTGCCGACCTGACAGCTGCTTGATTTATTTATATTGGCAAGAAGCCTTTAAATGTTCTGGTGGTATCACTCCGTTTCATCAGAATTCTTTCAAACCAAGTAATCTGAGAACATTTTTCATAATCACCACTCGCTTTCAAAGAGTTTGAGCAGTTTTTATTGCTTCATTGGACTTACCTCCTGAAATTTCTGATAGCTTTATCCATTATTCCAAGCTTCCACATTTGCGGACACTCCTTTATTTTTTGATGGAATCGGCTTTTTAGAAAATCAGCACATTGGAATTCACTCCTACTTTTCAGAATTTTTGAGAAGCCCTATATATTACCATTTGTAGATCTCTTCATTTCTTTATGGATTTGTTTTGAGTTCCCGTCCTATCGGACATCGCTGACGTAACCTGTCGGACTCACTCCCTTGCGGTATTTATCAAAGATTCTCATCATGGAAACGACGTTTCAGATTTTTCATGGTTCATCGCTCCTTATATTTATTTTGTCCTATGCATCATAGATGCGAAGCTGAATTATCCGGTGGTCTCACTCCAATCTTTCAGATGTACAAGTACCTCGTCAAAATTTTCATACGACTTCACTTCTTTCAGATAAGTCTTATATCAGCTTTTTTAGAAATTTACTGCATTGGTATTCAAAACCTTTCTGTGAAATTTGTCAGTAAATTTTATTCCATTGGACTCACCTTTCACAATTATTGCCTTTTATGTAAAGCCTTAAGGCGTAAACACTCTCTTCGTCTAAGAGTACCCCTCGGTTGGAGAAGCTTCGGGATTTGTAAAAGGGTATTAAAAAATCCGTATATCCCATGCTGAAACTTTCGAGATATGCGGCTTAGCTTTTTGCTTTTAAGTTTTTATTTTCGATACACTATCACATCGGAGTGAAACATCTTATGTTTTACATTTAAACTCCGCTTTTATTTTCCTTAAAAGGTCATTATGCACGAGCCGCAAAGGGTATTCCCGATAGACTGCTCTTCATTTAATTCCATTGGACTCGTCCTTCCTTTCCAAGCGTTATTTTCATTTTATCGGATATCGGTGAAGATCCTGTACCGACTGACGCTTTGTTTGATCTTTCGCCTCGTTTATCCTGAATGCTTTGGGTCGGAGTATTTGGTGTTCCTTTTGGCTTCACCTTTTCTCTTTCCTTGAATATAATATACCATACCATTTAGTGAAAGTCAACAGTTTTTTGCTGAAATCTTAGATATAATTTGTGCTGATTTTTTATTTATTTTACATATTGACAATTTGACGGCGTTGTAGTACAATAAGAATGTTGAGTGCTGATTTTGCAGCAGACGTACTATATACAAAGGAGGCAAAACAATGGCTGAAGAATTTGACATGGATTTAGGTGCTGATATCTACACCCTCGTTGATGAAGAAGGCGTAGAGCAGACTTTTGAAAAGATTGACGAGATGGACGTAGGTGAAGATCATTACTATGCTCTCGTTCCTTATTATGAAGATCCGACAAAGGAGATCGAAGCTGATACTGAGCTTGTTGTTCTCAAGTCTGAATATGATGAAAATGATGAGGAGATCCTCGTTACTATTGACAGTGATGAAGAATATGAGCGCATCGGAAATATGTTCCTTGAAAAGCTCAATGATATGTACGAGTAATTTTCCGAAAATTTCTATTGATTTTTTCAGAACGACGTGCTATAATAGTAACAGTTAAAGAAAGTGTCTACTGCTTTGACCGATAAAGTGTGTTTTTATAATCCAACACATTATTAAAGGGATTCAGACTCCGACAGGGGATTGCAGACCTCCCGCCACATTAGATGTGTGGGGTAACGGATGCAGGGAGCGTGAAACTGTTGGGCTGTTGCCCACCTGCTTGAGTGCGGGTTTTATGCTGCACATGGCGGCAAGGCGGTTCACTTTAAAAACAGAGCGCATATCCTTCGGGGTATGCGCTTTCTTTTATACGTATGCATACCTATGCTAATATTGGCTAAAATAAATGCTGAATATTGAAAAAAACGGGATAGAATTCACATATTTCAAAAAATGTCGGAAAAAGTCTTGACAAAAAAGAATAAAAGTGTTAATATAATAAAGCTGTCAGCGAGGGAAACCTCAAAAGACAGAGAA
>CAMBLM010000022.1 GCA_945868475.1 uncultured Ruminococcus sp.
AGCTACGAGCTTTTGCTTGATTTTTTGTACACTTTCAGTTTAAAAATTAGTATAAGAAAGGGGGATAAAAATGACATACTGTAAAAACTGCCATAGAATGAGCAAGGACGACGATTTCTGTTCGCACTGCGGCTCAGCCGTATGGGGTGAGGACTTCGTTTCCAACGATGCCGCCATAAACTGCGATTCGCTTGAAAACCATACCCACGATAAAGTGACCTACAACAGAACCGAGCGCGGCGAGGGCGTACATATCCCCGAGGGTTACAAGCCTTACAACCCGACAAATCAGAATAATCAGAACGCAAGCGGCGACTCGGCGAAAAACGCCAAAGCGGTAGCGACTGTCATAAAAATAGTATTTTTTATCATCGCAATAAATGTAATTTTCAGCTTCTTTGCGGAGTTTTTCAATTAAGGTCGCATCTAAAAACCATAGTACCTCAGATGCAAGCAGATGTGGTGCTAAGGCTTTAGCCGTTGGTTTTTAGAGTTACCTTTTAAATCACTTCGCAAGAAAAGCTGCGCCCTTTGCAAGCCGCAGAGCGCAGTCCTTGAAGTGACCGCCGCTGTTGGATTCAAACTTGCAGTCGGCGTTAGCTTCGCTGAATTTATCGTATATCTTCAAGGTCATGTCACCAACTGCTGACATGACCTTGTTTTTTGTCTTTGGCTCTTTGTCCCCAAGGCTGAAATAGAACTTTCCGCTCGGAACGGTTCTGCTTTCAATGTATTCATCAAGCTTCGGAAACCAAAGCGAACCCGAACAGCTTGCCGCGCCGTCAAAAAGGTCACATTCATAACAGCACCAGAGCGCAAAAAGTCCCGAAAGGGAATATCCGCCGATAAAACGCCTTTCGGGTCTGCCAATTTCATTTTCGACGGTCTGGATAACATCGTTTTTCAGTGTATCGAGCGTTTTTGAAGCGTTTCCGCCGAAGGGTTCATCAGCGAAAACGGCAGGAGCAGACCAAGGAGAAAGCTCATCGTTCCAGTTTTCCGTTTCAAACGCGATAAGCGTAAGATCAGCACCCGAAAGCTGCTTGGCGAGAGTGTAAACTTCCTCTGCTTCGCTTTTTTCGCCGCTCATTATGCCTATGTAGATGTGAGTGCTGCCGCTGCCGAAAATGTGTGTGTTCATTCTTTTTCACCATTTATGATAAAGCTGTAAATATCGCTCTTTTTGAAACCCGTGAGAGCAGCTGTTTCCTTGCATGCCTCCGACGGCTTAACTCCCGAATCGATGAGCTTCTGCGCCTGCTCGGCTGCCTGCTCGAGAGTGATCGCAGCGGTGCTTTCTTCCTCTTTGCAGCCCTCGACAACAAGAACAAACTCACCTTTTGGCGGCGTTGCTTCGTACATTTCTACTGCTTCGGAAAGCGTTGTGCGGATGACTTCTTCGTGGATCTTCGTAAGCTCACGGCAGAGAGAGATTTTTCTGTCGCCGAAGTATTCAAGCATATCTTTGAGCGTTGCGAGAAGCTTGTGCGGAGCTTCGTAGAAAACGAGCGTGTGAGGGTCGTGCGCAACGGATCTCAGATGCTCATAACGCTGTTTTTTCGTCACCGACAAGAATCCCTCGAATGCAAATCTTGCCGAGGAAATGTTTGAAAGCGCAACAGCAGATGCCATTGCCGTAGGGCCGGGGACTACTTCGGTTTCAATATTGTTTTCAACGCAGAGCGCGATAAGGTCAGCACCCGGGTCGGAGATGCAGGGCATACCTGCATCCGAAACGACAGCACAGTTTTCACCGTCCAGGATACGCGAAACTATGCCCTCGCATATCTGCCTTGATGAATGTTCGTGAAAGCTGACGAGTTTGTTTTTTATCTCAAAATAATTCAGAAGCTTCAGGGTCACTCTTGTGTCCTCTGCGCAAATAAAATCGACCTTTTCGAGCGTTTCTACCGCACGGTAGGTCATATCGCCGAGGTTTCCTATAGGCGTTCCGACAACATATAATTTTCCTGCCATTTTTTTACTCCATTAGATCAATAATTTAAGCTGCTTCCGCCGATAAATTCGCGGACAAGCGAATCGGACGGTACAAGTTCTTCAGAAAGCGGTTCAAGCTCGGTGAGGACTTTAAGCATAACATCGCCGTCCTCGATAGCGGAAAAAGCTTCGCGGTTGTTTTCAATGTCATTTCTGAGCATCTTTGCATAAACGGAAGCTTCATATGGGATAAACGAGTCGATCTCGATGGTCGCGCGCTTTTTGTAAGGCATAATGTATTTTTCCTCGCCGTTCGTGACGCTTTCAAACATATCGAAAATATCTTCAAGGCTGCGGCAGCGGAAAAGGCGGTCGCGGTTGAGTCGGCGCATAAGGCGTATTTTTCTCGGGTGAAGTGTAAGACCGTACTTGGTGCGTATTCTTGTTCTTACGCTGACGTACATACAGGTCGTGAAGTCGTCCGAATCGCCCGTAACTTCGGGGTTGAGCGCATGTATGCCCTCGATGATGATTATCTCATTGCTTTTTCTTGCAACGGGTATAAAATCCGAGCGTGACTGCGTGGTGAAGTCAAAGACAGGCATTTCAACGGGTTCGCCCTTTGAAAGCTTTTCAAGATGTTCGGAAAACATCGGGATATCCAGTCTGTATGGTGATTCAAGGTCGGTCCTGCCGTTTTCGTCAACGGGGAATTCGCCTGCGCTTGCGGGGAGAAAATAGTTATCCATCGAAAGTGTGTGTACTTGCAGACCTTTATTTCCGAGAAGAGCCGCAAGACGAAGCGCGGTCGTTGTCTTGCCCGAGCCTGACGGACCCGAAAGCAGGACGAGCGGACGTTCTTCACGGCTCATATAAATTTTTTCTGCGGCGATGCGGAGCTGATCCCGGTAGATATTTTCGGAGCTTCTGATGAAGCTTGCCGCATCGTTCTCCAGTCCCGAGTTGATATTTGTCGTATTTATATAATTGAGTTCCATTCAAAGCAACCTTTCAGCGTGATTTTGTGCAATACTTTTATTATATATCATTTTTATGCAGTTGTCCATATAAAATATTTTTTGACCCGAATTTTCGTCGAAATAGGCTTTTGCGGCTGTTATTTTTGGACGAAAATCACATATAATAGATCGTGAGAAAGGACATTCTTTATCAATTTTTTGGAAAACCACATAAAAATAAAAAACAACTTTAAGTATATTTTTGTATAAATAGCTAAAAAATTATCGCTAAATTCTATACCTGTTTTTATTAATATTATTTGACTAATGTTAGAAAATATGCTATAATACTTGTGAAGTATTTTTGATAATACGTTTGCGGACAGCTTTTTGCAGCTTTTTTTCTGCATCGCTGCCGGTATTATTATTGAAAGTGGTGTTACAAATGGACGATCAGACAAATGTTTACAGTGAGAAAAAGCTCGCAAGCTTTGAAACGATCTACAAGGAAAGCGTTTTTTCAAAGCCGCTCGATATCACTGTTACCATAACTGCCGCACATATTTACGGCGCAGGTTATATCTGCGTTCAGAAGGGAACTAAGGAAGATGATCCCGAATACGGAAAGTATGTATGCGGCCTTGAAGATATTACAAAGATCTCGATAAATACCAACAATAAGAGCCAGCCGATCAATGTCCAGTGCGATGAGGTCGAAAAAGGCGTTCCGTCAAGGAAGAGGATAATCCTTCCCCATTTCCCGAATGCGGAGGAGATCATGCGCCTTATCAACGATGCAAAGGCTGATTATGACAGAAAACACGCTCCGAAAAAACAGCCGAGCGAGGAAGAAAAGCAGAGAGAACGTGAACGCCTTAAAAAGGCTGCCGATGAGGAATTCCTCAGTGCTACCGCCGATTATGACAAGCAGGATAAGGACAGGAAGGCTAAGAAAGGTGAAGATTTCACCGTTGCCGATATCCTTGGACTGGACGATTTCACACCTATCGTTCCCGAGAAAAAGGCTGAAGAGCCTGTAAAGGAAGAGCCGATCAAGGAAGAACCTGCTGCAAAGCACTCCGATGCTGTTGAGATTGACGATATCCTTGAAGCTGCCCCCGAAGCCGATATTTCCATACTCGAAGAAACAGCCGAAGAAAAGACTTCCGAAGTTCCTCTCACAGATTCGTTCGATGAGATCGTTATCCCCGATACTTCCGATCTTCCCGAAGCACAGTCTGTCGAGAATCCGGGATTTATCCCAAGTGAATCTATCGAAGAGATCGGTATAGTCGATGTGAGCGAGGACGTTATCGAAGAACCGAAGATCGTTCCGACGCATAAGCCCGAAGCTCCGAAACAGCCTGAGAAAGAACCCGAAAAAGAACCTGTCAAGGCTGAACCCAAGCAGGAAAAAGCAGAAGAAAAACCTGCTGAAAAGAAAGAAAAGGCTGTCGATATCCAAACTCCCAAGGACGGAGAAAAGATGTCGCTCGAGGACTTCCAGACAGCCGTTAAGAAGCTCAAGGCTATGCATGATGAGGGCTTGATGGACGATGAAGAGTTCGCTTCCGAAAAGTCCAAGCTGATGAAGTTCCTCTATTAAAATGTACATAAGGTTTTCTGACAGACCAAACGAAAAGAATATGCCCCGTGCGGTCTGGCAGACCCCATAACAACACCGTTACGGTTTTTCCGCAGCGGTGTTATCTGTCTTTAAGGAGAAAACAATGTCTTTGCCGAATGATCCATTTATGCTTCTGAGCTATGTGAACACTTTGCTCCGCGATAAATACGCGAACCTTGACGCACTTTGTGACGACCTTGATGTAAGCAAAGCCGATATCACGGCGAAACTTTCCGCCGCAGGCTTTGAATATGACGAAAATCTCAATAAATTCTGCTGATGAAATGAAAGAGGAACAAAAAATGGCTGAAAAGAAATTTACCATTGAACTCAAAGCTATTATTGATGAATTCAATCTTGAAGCGATATATCTTCCGCAGGACGCTTCAAAGATACTCATAGATGAAAATGACGTAAACCGTCCGGGACTTCAGCTCCAGGGCTTCTACGAATATTTCAGCAATGCGCGTATCCAGATACTCGGAAAAATGGAGTTCGCTTACCTTGCAACGCTTGATGAGCAGACAAGGACCGAACGTCTTGATATGCTCTTTGCCCAGCATATCCCTGCACTCATAATTTCCCGTGAGCTGCCGTATTTCCCCGAAATGGTGACTATCGCACAGAAGTATGAAGTTCCGCTTCTCCGTTCAAAGGAGAGCACTTCAAGCTTTATGTCCGCGCTCATCGCATTCCTCAATCTTCACCTTGCTCCGAGAATAACACGGCACGGCGTTCTTATCGAAGTTTACGGCGAGGGTATGCTTATCCTCGGCGAAAGCGGCGTTGGGAAGAGTGAAACAGCAGTTGAGCTTATCAAGAGAGGTCACCGCCTTGTTGCCGATGATGCGGTCGAGATAAGAAAGGTTTCAAACATAAGCCTTGTCGGTTCTTCGCCCGAAAATATCCGACACTTTCTTGAGATCCGCGGTATCGGTATCGTAAATGCGCGCCGTCTGTTCGGTATGGGTGCTGTAAAGGTAACGGAAAAGATCGATATGATCGTTGAACTTGAACCTTGGGACAGCGAAAAGGTATACGACAGAATGGGTGTTGACAGCGAATACACTTCCATTCTCGGCGTAAAAGTTCCCTGCTCGACAATTCCTGTAAAGCCGGGCAGAAACCTTGCCGTTATCCTTGAAGTTGCCGCTATGAACAACCGTCAGAAGAAGATGGGCTACAACGCAGCGCAGGAGCTTCTTGACAACCTCGGCCTTGAAATGGATCACAAGGAAACTATTAAAAAGTGGGATATTTATTGATATGAAAATGATCGCAGACCTGCACACGCATACGGTTGCTTCAACTCACGGATTTTCGACCATAAAGGAAATAGTGGACGTTGCCGCACAGAAAGGACTTTCCGCCGTCGCAATAACCGACCACACGCCTGCATCGACGGACGGCCCTCACGTCTGGCATTTCCATAATCTCCACAAGGCGATACCGAGAGAAGTTAACGGAGTAAAGATCATATACGGAGCAGAATCGAGTATAATAGACTATGAGGGCAATATTGACTTTCCGCATGAGGAATGTATTGCGCTCGACTGGATAATCGCATCTTTCCATAAGGATATGCTGAAGCCTGCAAGCTTTGAGGAGCATACTAATATGTATTTGAAGCTTGCCGAAAATGACGATGTTGACGTTATCGGACACTGCGCAACGGTCGTTTGTCCGTTCGACTATGAAAAGTGCCTGAAAAAATTCAAGGAGTGCGGACGGCTCGTTGAGATAAACGAAAGCACTATCCTCTGGAAAAACACCCGTGAAAACTACCGTGAGATCATTCGCATCTGCAAGAAATATGAGATCCCTGTTGTCATAAATACGGACGCGCATTTCTGCACGATCGTCGGCGATGTGACGGAATCACTCAAGCTTGCGGAGGAGATCGGACTTCCCGAAAAGCTCGTTGTGAACGCCGACTGGGACAGACTGTATGCTTATATCCAAAGCAGACACGGAAGAATTTTCGGCTGATCTACACAAAATACCTTTTTATCTATGGGGTAAAATTTATGAATGACAACCTGAAGCTTCTTATAGATGAAGCAGAAAAAGCAGGCTGCAAGGTGGAATTAAAGCCTTTGCTGAAAGATTATACGACCTTTCGCATAGGCGGCGAAGCTGCTGCACTTTTTGAACTCGATTCGGTTCAGAAATGTCAGCGGCTTATTCCGTTTGCGGCGAAAAACAATATCCCGTATTTTGTCCTCGGACGCGGCTCAAATATCCTCGCCGATGACAGAAAAACGGACTTGGCAATATTCCGCATCAACGGTTCTGCACCTGAGATGATAGGTGAAAATACGATACGCTGCTTCGCAGGAGTTCCGCTCGTAAAGCTTTGCGGCTTTGCGCTTGATAACGAACTCGGCGGACTTGAATTTGCCTACGGGATCCCGGGAAGCGTTGGCGGAGCGGTTTATATGAACGCAGGAGCTTACGGCGGCGAGATGAAAGACGTTCTCGCCTCGGTAACTGCGCTTGACAAAAGCGGAAATATCCGTGAATATTTCGCAGACGAGCTAAAAATGTCCTACCGCCACAGCCGTTTTATGGACAGCGGCGAGGTCATACTTTCGGCTGGATTCAGGCTGCAAAATGCTGACAAGGACAGCATAAAGGCAAGAATGAGCGAGCTTATGGAAAAGCGCCGCTCAAAACAGCCGCTTGAATTTCCGAGTGCGGGAAGCACGTTCAAGCGTCCCGAGGGAGCTTATGCCGCACAGCTTATCGAAGAATGCGGCTTGAAAGGCTTCACAGTCGGAAATGCACAGGTCAGCGAGAAGCACAGCGGATTTGTCATAAACCGCGGCGGTGCAAGCTTTGACGATGTAATGTCTGTTATCGCCGAGGTAAAGCGGACCGTTGCCGAAAAAACAGGTTACAAGCTTGATTGTGAACCTATCATTATTTCAGAGAGGGAGGAATACAGAAAATGAAATTTCTCATTGTAACGGGACTTTCGGGTTCGGGAAAATCGGGCGTTATAAACGTCCTCGAAGATATAGGATATTACTGCATCGACAATATTCCTCCGCAGCTTATCCCTAAGTTCACCGAGATATGCATAAAATCGGATAAGATCATTCACAATGTCGCTATTGTCACCGATATCCGAGGAGGGGAGCTTTTCCTCGAACTTGACGAGGGTATTGCCTACTTCAAGGAAAACGGACTTGACTATAAGATACTTTTCCTTGATGCTTCCGATGATGTTCTTATAAGAAGATACAAGGAAACGCGCCGCAGACACCCTCTTGACGAGCAGTCACACGGCAATCTGCTCCGCGCTATCACGACCGAGCGTCAGATGCTTATGTCGGTGCGCGAAAATGCCGATTACTACATAGACACCTCCGACCTTTCAATGGCGCAGCTCAAAGAAACGCTTTATACGCTTTTCCTCGACAATCCGAACGATTCGATGGTCGTAAAAGTAATGTCATTCGGCACGAAATTCGGCTGCGCAAGGGAGGCTGATCTCGTTTTTGACGTGCGCTGCCTGCCGAATCCTTTCTATATCCCCGAACTCAAAGAACATACGGGTCTTGAAGAGTGCGTGAGCGGCTATGTTATGCAGTTCGACCAGTCAAAGGAGCTTCTGAAAAAGCTCACCGACCTTATCGACTTTCTCATTCCGCTTTATCACCGCGAGGGAAAGAGCCAGCTTGTCATTGCGTTCGGCTGCACGGGCGGAAAGCACCGCAGCGTTACATTTGCCGAGGCTATTTTCAAACATTTGCAGGAAAATGGCGTTCGCAGCCGCATCTGCCACCGAGATATAAACAAAAAATAAGGATACACCTATGTCGTTTTCATATTCCGTAAAAAAAGAATTGTGCGGTCTTATGACCGACCGCGACAGAAAGTTTGCCTGCCTTTACGGTATGCTTCTTTTCTGCAAAAATTTTGATGCAGACAGTATCGTTTTCCAGACGGAGAACGATATGGTCTGCAATTTGTTCTGCGAGCTTGCAGATGATGTCCTCGAACGCCACAAGGTCGTGACAGTTTCGAGCAACAAAAAGAAAAACAACACGGTTTTATACACTTTGAGCATCGAAAAGCTTGAAGACCGCGAGGAAATAATCTACCGTTTTCATATTTCAAGCCGCAGTCTTATCCACCGAATACAGCGTGAAAATATCAACAACAATGACGTTTTTGCATTTGTTGCAGGCGCATTTTTATCCTGCGGAAGCATTTCCGAGCCGCTCAAAGATTATCACCTGGAATTTTCCGTGCCGTACTATAACCTTATGCTTGACCTGACGGAGCTTCTCGGTGAGATTGGCTTCAACGTAAAATCTACCGAGCGAAAGGGCAACCACGTTATTTATATGAAGGACAGCGAGGTCATAGAGGACCTTATAACCTTTATGGGCGCAACAATGTCCTCGATAGAGCTTATGAACGTAAAAATTCTCAAGGACGTACGCAACAAGGCGAACCGAATCGCGAACTGCGACGCGGCAAACATTGACCGAACGCTCAAGGCCTCGGACAAGCAGGTCGCAGACATTGAGTACATAGTTGACAAGATAGGTATGGAAAATATGCCGCCCGACCTTGCCGAAATTGCCGAGGTTCGGCTCGAATTTCCCGAAATGTCACTAAAAGAGCTTGGAGAAGAGCTGGAAAAACCGCTCGGACGTTCGGGCGTGAACCATCGTTTAAAGCGAATTTCCGCACTTGCCGAACAGCTCCGTGAGGAATATAACGAAACAGAGCCCAATACTAAACGCCAATAAAATACAGGAAAAATCTGCGCCGAAATCCCAATATAAATCTGTTTTCAACAGATACAAGATTGTCGGCTTGAATTTTTCCAAATTTTAAATGGAGTTTATTATAAATCAGATACAGAAGAATAAGCTTATGGATAATTTTGTGAATCTTCATCTTCACAGCGAATACAGCCTGCTTGACGGTGCTTGCCGCATAAAAGACCTTGTTGCAAGGGCAAAGGCTCTCGGGCAGGATTCTGTCGCTGTCACCGATCACGGCAATCTTTATGCTGCGGTCGAATTTTATAATGAGGCAAAGGCGCAGGGGATAAAGCCTATTATCGGCTGTGAAGTCTATGTTGCGCCCCGAACACGCTTCGATAAAATTTCGGGTTTGGACGGAAAGCCTTATCACCTTGTACTGCTATGCGAAAATAACGAGGGTTATCATAACCTTGCAAAGCTTGTTTCGATAGGCTATACCGAGGGCTTTTACAACAAGCCCCGTGTTGACGTCGAAGTTCTGCAAAAATACAGCAAGGGAATGATTGCACTTTCGGGCTGTATCGCAGGAGAACTGCCGCGTCTGCTTGCCAACGGCGAATACGACAGGGCAAAGGAAACTGCGCTTTTGTACCGTGATATTTTCGGTGAGGACAATTATTATATCGAGATACAGAACCACGGCATACGCGAGGAAATGTCAGTCCTGCCGCTTTTGTTCAGGCTTTCCGCCGAAACGGGGATACCGCTCTGCGCAACGAACGATGCGCATTATATCACAAAGGCCGATGCGAAAGTTCAGCGCGTTCTTATCGCAATTCAGACAAACACGCCGTTAAGTCAGCCAACACCGCTCGCGTTCCCGACTGCAGAATTCTATATGAAAACGCACGATGAAATGGCAAGGCTTTTTCCCAATCATCCCGATGCGATAGAAAACACGGTGAAAATTGCCGAGCGATGCAATGTTGAATTCGAGTTCGGCAAGATAAAGCTGCCGCGATATGAAGCCGAGGGTGTGACCGACAACAAGGCGTATTTCGTTCAGCTTTGCAGGGACGGCTTGAAAAAACGCTATGGTGAAGCTCTGCCGAAAGCTTACGAAGAGCGGCTTGAATATGAGCTTGACGTTATAATCAAAATGGGTTACACCGATTACTACCTTATCGTGTGGGATTTTGTCAACTATGCAAAAACGCATGATATCCCCGTAGGTCCGGGGCGAGGTTCGGGCGCAGGAAGCATCGCGGCCTACTGCATCGGAATAACGAACATCGACCCGATGAAGTATAATCTGCTCTTTGAGCGTTTTCTCAACCCCGAGCGTGTTTCAATGCCCGACTTTGATATTGATTTTTGCTATGAGAAACGTCAGCTTGTCATTGATTATGTTGTCCGAAAGTACGGAAGCGACCGCGTTGCGCAGATAATAACATTCGGAACAATGGCGGCAAAGGCGGCTATCCGTGACGTTGGCCGTGTTATGGAGCTTCCGTATCAGAAAGTGGACGAAGCGGCAAAGCTTATCCCGTTTGAGCTTCACACAACGCTCGACCGCGCGCTTGAAAACAGTCCCGAACTGAAAAAGCTCTATATGTCCGACAGCGATGTTCACGAGCTTATCGACACGGCGAAAAAGATAGAGGGTATGCCCCGTCATGCGTCAACTCACGCGGCAGGAGTTGTTATCTCCGATGCGCCCGTGAGCGATTATGTCCCCGTTCAGAAGAATGACGGTGCGATAGTAACGCAGTATCCGATGAATATTCTCGAAAGCCTTGGCTTGCTGAAAATGGATTTTCTCGCTCTGCGAAACCTCACGGTCATTGACGGAACGGTAAAGGACATTCGCAGGACTGAGCCGAATTTCGATATAGATAAGATACCGCTCAATGATGAAGCGGTTTTTGCGATGCTTTCCGCAGGCGAGTCGGACGCTGTTTTCCAGTTTGAAAGTGCAGGAATGAAGCAGGTACTTGAACGGCTCAGACCCGAGTCGATAGAAGACCTTATAGCTGTGCTTTCACTCTACCGCCCGGGACCAATGGACAGTATCCCCCGTTATATTGAGAACAAGCGTCACCCCGAAAAGATAACCTACAAGCATCCCCTGCTCGAAGATATCCTGAACGTCACCTACGGTTGTATCGTTTATCAGGAGCAGGTAATGCAGATATGCCGAAAGCTTGCAGGCTATTCCTACGGCAGGGCAGACCTTGTGCGCCGTGCAATGGCGAAGAAAAAAGCTGACGTTATGGAAAAGGAGAGAAGCGTTTTCATAGACGGTGCAGTGAAGAACGGAGTTCCTGCCGAAACTGCCGAGGATATTTTCAACGAGATGTCAAGCTTCGCTTCGTATGCATTCAACAAATCACACGCCGCCGCTTACGCCCACGTTGCGTATCAGACTGCTTACCTCAAATGCCACTATTATAAAAAATATATGGCGCAGGTCATGACGAACGAGCTTGCATCACAGGGAAAGCTAATAGATGATATTGCCCTCTGCGAAAAGAACGGCGTGAAGATACTCTGCCCTGACATCAACAGAAGCGGCGCAGGCTTTACCGCCGACGAAAACGGTATTCGCTTCGGTCTGCTTGCGGTGAGAAACCTTGGCAGAACGGCTATCGACAATATCGTTGAGGAGCGCAGGAAAGGCGGTCCGTTCCGTTCGCTTGATGAATTCTGCCGAAGAATGAGCGGAAAGGACGTCAACCGAAAGGCGGTCGAAAGCCTTATAAAATGCGGTGCATTTGACAGCTTTGCTCTCAACCGCCGCGAGATGATGGAGAACTATGACCGAATTTTCATCGCTCTCCAGACCGATGTGCGGAACAATATCGAGGGACAGATGAGCTTTTTCGATTCGGTCGGCGGTGATGATTCGCCGTCAATGATAGACAACCTTCGCCGAACAGAGGAATATCCGCTGAAAACGCTGTTGATGTACGAAAAAGAAGCGGTCGGAATGTATATCTCCGGTCACCCTCTCGATGAGTTCAGGCTTATCTCCTCCGCCGCAAAGCATAACACGATACACAGCTTTTTCTCGGAAAATCACCCGAAAGACGGCACTCAGGTGCAGTTTATCTGTATGATAACCTCGGTCAAGCAGCATAACACAAAAAAAGGCGCGCAAATGGCGTTTTCGACCGTTGAGGACAACGGCGGCGAGTGCGAGGTCATCTTCTTTCCCGAGGTCTACGCTCAAAGCGTACAGCTTATCCGAGCTGACAGCATAGTTTTCCTCAAAGGAAAGCTTTCGTATAAGGACGATGAACCGAAAATACTCGCCGAAACGGTCATTCCCACCGCACAGTATGTGGGACTTGTCGCGAAGAGCGGACTTTTTATCCGCTGTATGAGTACGGATAAGGAAAAAATAACCCGAGCGGCCGAACTTTGCCGAAATTACAGGGGCAGCGGAAAGCTGAACTTTTATTTTGAGGATATAAAGAAATATGTCCGTCCAAAGTCTGCCGACGGTGTGAATATTACCGAAGAACTGCTTGAAAAGCTTGCGGATATCGTGGGAGAGGGAAACATTGCTTTAATGCGTAATTCGTAATTATTTTGAATCGTAAATTAAATGCAAATAACTGAATTTCGTATGGGTGGATTTTATTTTCACGCCGTGAGGAGTTTCAGATAAATGAAAAACCTGTTTCAAAGGATCTTATATCAAATCCATTGAAACAGGTTTATTTTGTTTTTATTGTACAAGCAAAATTTTGCAAACGTATTCAACCCTTGAAAGTAATCAGGCAGCCTGCCGCACCCATAATCACGCCGCACAAAAATCCTGCGATAACATCACGCGGAAAATGCACTCCCGAGAACACACGCAGGACAGCCATAAGCACTGCGATAACAAGTATTATTATCCCGATAACGGGCAGTTCGGGAAACGCATACAGAGCGGTCACTCCTATGATCGCAACGCAGAAAACGTGTCGGCTCGGAAATGACTTGCCTTTTGTGTTTTTGGGAATAACGGGCGGCATTTCAAATACCTCATAGGGTCGTGGGAGATCGATCACTCTGCGGAAAACGCTCAGAAGCACAAAGCTTACCGCAGGCACGGCGACTGCTATAGTCAAGCGTTCACGGTCTTTTATGAGAAGATAAACAAGCATTGCAGGATATGCCGCGAAGATGAGATACGTCAGCACCTTGTTCAGAATATTGAGCAGTTTTGTCAGCTTGGCGTTTCTGCGCATTGCACCCGTGATCTTTGCGTAGGTTTCCTTTGTCATAAATGCACCTTAACCTATCAGTTTCTGGAACGCCGATGCGAGATAAAGCGAGCCTGCGATAATGACCATTCCCTTATCGCCTGCCAAAGCCATAGCGCGCGGAACGGCGTCTTTAAGGCTCATAACAGCACCGCTTCGGAACATTTCTTCCAGCTTCGGCGCAAATACTGTCCTCGGTGCAAAGCCGTCAACGCAGATGCCGTAGTCAATGTAGCGTGTCATAAAGCCGAGAGCTGTCTGCCAGTCTTTGTCCTCCATCATTCCGCAAACCATTATTTTCGGCTCGCGGTTGATAGTGCGGACGAAATCGGCGAGCGACCTCATTCCGTCGGGGTTGTGCGCGCCGTCGATGATAACGAGCGGTTTGTCCGCGCGGAGTATCTGACAGCGTGAGGGTACGACCGCATTTTTCACGCCGTTGTAAATATTTTTGCATCCGAGTGCCTTGAAGCCGTTCCTGTGCAGAACTTCGCAGGCTTCAATGGCGGTCAGGGCGTTGTCTATCTGATGTCTGCCTATCATCTGTGTTTCGTAGGCTCTGCCGCAGTAGCGGAAGCGGTTGCCCGTTTCATTGCAGGTTTCGATTTTCAGCTTATCGAGGTTCGGCGTTACGAAGTCGGAGAGCTTTTCGGCGGCTGTTCCGTGGATCACTATCTCCGCCTCACGCTTCTGATTGCAGGCGAGGACTACGGGACATCCGTTTTTGATTATGCCTGCTTTCTGACGTGCGATCTTTTCAATAGTATCGCCGAGAATTTTCGTGTGGTCGAGCGAAATTGAGGTTATGACCGACACAACGGGGGCTTTGATGATGTTCGTGCAGTCGAGCAGACCGCCAAGACCTGCTTCAAGCACGATGATATCGCATTTTTTAGCAGCATAGTAGACAAAAGCTATCGCTGTCGAAATTTCAAACTGCGAGCAGTCAATGTCAAGCCCATCGATGATAGGCTGAATTTCGGTAACAACGGCGGCAAGCTCATCATCGGATATGTTCACGCCGTTTATGCGTATGCGGTCATTGTAGACTTTGATATAAGGTGAAGTGAATTCGCCGGTTTTGTAGCCTGCGTCCGAAAGTGCGCCTGCTATCATTCGGACAGTTGAGCCTTTGCCGTTCGTGCCTGCGACGTGGACGAATTTAAGGCTGTCCTGTGGATTGCCGAGCGCATCCATTATACGCTTGAAACGTGAAAGATCGGTGACGGCTTTTCCAAGCTTTGAAAAGCTGTTTATGTACTTCATTGCATCGTAAATGTTCATTTTCTTTATCTCTTTTCGGTTGGATTATTTGAAGTTTTTTTCGCAAGAAACAAAAATACCAAAGCGAGCGCAGTATTCAGAAGCAAGACAACTATGCTTCCCTCTATTTTAAACTCTCCGCCCGATAGCAGTGCATTTCCCGTAAATTCCGTAACGCAAAGGTTCGGGTAATCGTCCGCTAAGGAAACTCCGCCGAGTATCACCGCTCCAACGCAGTTCCATATAAAATGCATTATGATAGGCGCTGTCAGCGAGTGTGTGTATTCGAGGACTGCCGTCATTAACAGGCTCATTGTCACAATGTTCAGCACCGGTATGATGCCTGCTTCAAAAGCTCCGCCGTGCATAAGTGTGAATAATGCCGTTGTGATAACAGCAGCAGTGATCGTGCTGCAATTTGCTTTTATAAGCTGATACAAATATCCGCGCACAAGCATTTCCTGCATAATTGTGTTCAGAAATACAGAAATTATCCACAGCCAAAGCATCGGAACGGCATTATGTCCAACGATCGTCATTGTCCCCGTTAAAATGAGTATCACGACCGCCACTCCGAGCCACACTATCCCTGCAATTATGCCGACAGCCGAACTTTTCAGCGGCGAAGAAACAATATTAAGCGGAACTTTTTTCTTTTCGATGAACCAAAATAGCACTGTCATTACAACTATTGACAAAAGCGGTATCAGCTCCGCCCAAAATCTCCAAACTGCGCCGTCCGATGAATCAGGAATAGGGAGAAAGCTTGCAAGCAATGCCCAGCCGATAAAGAATAAAAGTGATTTTCCGATTGTGATAAGTAATTTTTTAATTGGTATCAGATCGATACTTCTTTTTTGTTCTGTCATAAAAGCCTCCGTAAATTTAATTTTCAAGATAAATTGTCAAGTAAGATATATACATTATATCACTCCAAACTCTAATTGTCAAAACCTATGACAATTTGTCAAAGCTATTGACAAATGCAAAAGTATGAGTATAATTGTATTATATGATTAGTACAAAATAAACGAAAGGAGTTGACTGAGGGAACGGCTGTATTAACGGCTTTCCCATGATTGATGCCATGGAATTTTAACAATAACACTCCGATATATATACAGATAATGGATCACATAATGCTCTCTATCGCCGTCGGCGAATACAAAGCAGGCGACAAGCTTCTGCCCGTGCGTGAACTTGCGGCGGAGGCAGAGGTCAACCCGAACACTATGCAGAAAGCACTGTCCGAGCTTGAACGTGACGGGCTGCTCTATTCGCAGAGAACTTCGGGCAGATTCGTGACCGATGATACCGAAAAAATAACCGCACTTCGGCGTGACCTTGCGGTGGGGCATATTGAATACTTCCTCAAAAAAATGGAAGAGCTTGGTTACTCGAAAGATGCGGCACTTGAAGCACTGAAAAAATACATTGAAAATGAGGGAAAGGGAGAAAACGATGTGCAATGAAGCAGGCTCGCTTGTCGAGTGCAAAAATATAACAAAAAAATACGGTAACAAGGTCGCACTGTATGACTTCAGCGTATCGATAAAAAGGGGCAGGATAATCGGACTTTTAGGCTCAAACGGAAGCGGAAAGACTACATTCATCAAGCTTCTTGCAGGTCTGCTAACGCCTATGTTCGGCGAGATAACTATTGACGGAAAGCCTGTCGGAAAGGAAACGAAAAAGATAGTTTCCTATCTCCCCGAGAGAACTTACCTCAACCCCGACCTTACCGTAAAGGAAGCAATAGGCTTTTTTTCCGATTTTTACGGAGATTTTTCTGCTGAAAAGGCAGAGAAAATGGTCGCAGACCTTGGCATAAGCCTTAAAATCCGCATACGCTCGATGTCAAAGGGTATGCGCGAAAAAATTCAGCTTATACTTGTAATGTGCCGTGAGGCGGAGCTTTATCTGCTCGATGAGCCAATGGGCGGCATCGACCCTGCGGCGCGCGATTTCATCATAAAGACTATCATCGGCAATTACAACGAAAATTCGACCGTGATAATTTCAACGCACCTTATCAGCGATATCGAAAATATTCTTGACGAAGCGATCTTTATCAAAGACGGCGAACTTTATCTCCACAAGGAGATAGACGAGATCCGCGGGGAGTATGGAAAATCCGTTGACGAACTTTTCAGGGAGGTCTACAAATGCTGATAAAGCTTATAAAATATGACATTCGCGCCGATTATAAAAAATACGCGATAACTGCGGCTGCGTTGATTCTTATTTCGTTCGTGGTAAGGTTCGCGGACGTAAAATTCGGCAGCCTTGACGACGGAAACGACTGGAAAGTGCTGTTTATGGTGCTTGTATGGTCTTTTATCGCGCTCTGCGGTGCGGCAATGCTTTTGACGATAATTTTTTCCGCAGTTCGCTATCAGAAAAAAATGTACTCGGATGAGGGGTATCTTCTGAATACAATTCCTGCCGATCCGATCTTACATATCCTTTCGAGCATAATCACGGAATATATCTGGTCTATCGCCATTGCTGTTGTTGACGTAGTTGTTCTTATTATCTCGGCAGGAGGATTGGGATTCTGGAGAGGATTTTTCGCACCGATACGATATGTTATCGAAATTGACCCTTCATTTGCGTTATATCTGCTTACATATCTGCTGATTTTCCCGGGAACAATGATGCTGACGCTGATATTTGTTATCAATATCGGATATCTTTTCCGCTCGCACAGAGTTCTTGCAGGCATCGGCGGCTATGTGGGACTTATGATAATAAGCAACATTCTTTCATCTGTGGTATTTATGATATCAGGCAAGTCGAACTTCAATGCTGCGACAATGAAAATTTTATCCGACAACTCCGATTACATCACTTCGGACGAAAGCTATCAGATAGTCATGAGGGAGCTTGCGAAGCTTGCAAGCGGAACTTACACATCGACATTAATTATAAATGTGATATTTTTTGCGGCGATTTTCATTGTGTCCTCTTATATCCTCGAAAAGAGATTCAACATTGACTGACCCTCAAAAAACAACGCAGATACGTCATTGCAACCAATAGTTGACACGCTTTTTCACGCAATTTTCAAAATGCAAACTTGAATGTATAGATATTTTTCCGCTGCTGTGCTATACTCTTTATCAAGGTCGGGGAAGAAAAAATTGCTTGACGCTTTTCCGAACTTATGCAGAAAAATTTTCAGCAAATTATTTTGAGGAAGAAGCAAAGCGATCGAAAAGCATTTAAAGGTTCTGAACCGAGATCAGATAAAGTATCTTGCAATAATTCTGATGACGTTCAACCATATTGCACATATTCTTATGACGTCGGGAACTGCGGTATATGAAGTATTTGAGGATATCGGGTATTTCACTTCGATCACGATGTGCTATTTCTTTGTTGAGGGTTATTTTTACACTCATTCAAGAAGAAATTATGCGAAAAGGCTGTTCATTTTTGCGCTGATATCGGAGATACCTTACATCTTGGCAATGGGATATTTTCAGCTGAATGTTATGTTTACGTTCCTGATATGTCTTCTCATTCTGACGGTGCTGGACAGCAAGCTGAACAAGTTTCTGAAAGTGATGTTCGTATTGGGACTGATGCTGTTGTCGGCGGTGTGTGACTGTGCATTTATCCTGCCGATAGCCGCAATACTGTTCAGACTTGGCAGAGGTGACAGAAAAAAGCAGGCTTTTGCATGGATAACAATGTGTATTATTTTCTTCGCGCTGAATTTGCCGGGATATTATAATGGAGCAGGTCAATTGGGATATGCTCTGATCCACAGCTTTTATGCGGTTATTCCGTGGGTGGCTTCGGGTGTTGTCATTATGTTTTTTTACAGCGGAAAAAAGTCGGAAAAACACGAATTTCTGAATAAATGGTTTTTTTACATATATTATCCGCTGCATCTGCTGATATTGTGGGGGAACCGATGCTTTATTATGTGACATAAATGCTCAAAATTACAGTGACATCAATTTTTTGCGAAAAGGAGAACGAAAATGAACGTTGAAACAGCAAACAGACTTCAGAATCTGCGAAAGAAAAACGGCTATTCGCAGGAGGAGCTTGCGGAAAAGATAGGTATTTCCCGTCAGGCGGTGTCGAAATGGGAACGTGCCGAGGCTTCACCCGATACGGATAACCTTATCCTGCTGGCGCGCCTTTACGGCGTTACGCTTGATGAACTGCTCAATACCGAGAGCATACCGATGCCGAACAGCGAGGGCATTTCGCTCTCGAAAGATTATTATACAAGCACCTCTGATGACGGCGAGATCTACCCCGAGGGTCACCCGAGGTATTCAGAACCGAACAATGGCGATGTTAAGCCGCAAATGAACGCAAATACTGCGGAAAATGTCGGAAACGGCGGTGCAAATAACGCAAACGGCGCAGAAAATGTCGGAAACAGCGGTCAGAAATCAACTGTAGGCGACGTTGTAAAGGCTGTCGCAGGCGCAGTCGGTGATGCTATCGATACAACAGCCGCTTCTATCCGTGAGGGCAAGGAAAACGCTCCCAAGGACGGAAGTGACAACGGAAAATCTTACGCTGACGCATTTGAGAAGAATTTCAAGGGCTTTGGCGAACGAATGAAAACCTTTGGCGATGATCTTGGAAAAAGCATGAACAGCGTTGGCAAGGACATTGAAAGAAGTATGGATCAAATGGGAAGGGACATTGACGATAGCGTGAAAAAAGCTGTCAATGACAACATTCCCAATAATGAGCAGAATCCCGAGAATATCAAGTATCCCGCAACACTGCTCGACAAGCTTTATCCTATCATCGTTACGGCGTTTTTCCTTTTTACGGTGTTTACCGCAAGTTGGACAACGAGATATACCTGGCTCGTGTTCCTTTCGGTTCCTGTTTATTATATTCTTTCACAGTGTGCAAAGAACCTTAAACACGGCGTTTATGACCCTCTCCACGCACTCAAAGGCTTTCTTGACGGAAGCCTGCCGATAATCGTTGCGTTTATCTATCTTGCGTTCGGAA
>CAMBLM010000023.1 GCA_945868475.1 uncultured Ruminococcus sp.
TCGTTGTGAGCCTTCATAGCTTCAAGTCCGCCCATCTTCTTTATCCACTTGAATACCTTGCCGCAGATATAGATACCGTAGCATGGAGGTGTGTTGTAAAGAGAGTTGTTGTCAGCGTGTGTCTTATACTGGAGCATTGTCGGTGTGTTCTCAACGTAAGGCTTTTCGGGGATAAGGTCTTCACGAATGATAGCGATAACAACGCCTGCAGGGCCTACATTCTTCTGAACGCCGCCGTAGATAACGCCGTACTTTGTTACATCGATAGGTTCGGAGAGGAAGCAGGAAGAAACGTCAGCAATAAGTGTCTTGCCCTTTGTGTTGGGGAGTTCCTTATACTTTGTGCCGTAGATAGTGTTGTTTTCGCAGATATAAACATAGTCTGCATCGTCATCGATAGGAAGATCGGAGCAGTCGGGGATATAGGAGAAAGTCTTGTCTGCGGAAGAAGCGATAGCGTTAGCCTTACCGTATTTCTGAGCTTCCTGCCAAGCCTTCTTAGCCCACTGACCTGTGATTATGTAATCGGCAACGCCGTTCTTCATAAAGTTCATAGGTATCATAGCGAACTGCTGTGAAGCGCCGCCCTGGAGGAAGAGTACCTTGTAGTTGTCAGGGATATTCATAAGGTCACGGATATCCTTTTCAGCGGTCTGAATGATCTCTTCAAAAGCCTTTGAGCGGTGGGACATTTCCATAACGGACATACCTGTGCCGTTATAATCAAGCATTTCTGCAGCTGCTTCTTTAAGAACTTCCTCGGGAAGTACAGCAGGGCCTGCACTGAAGTTGTAAACTCTGGACATATTAAAAGCCTCCAATAATAGTATTACAAAATAAAAAAGTGAAACTATACTTTTATATTATAAACCCAAAAGAAAATATTGTCAAGGCTAAAGCGGCTAATATTTATCACTTCACCACGGCAAATTCAACGATATTTGCAATAATAAATTGTGCATTATGCAAACTTAGTTAAATTCGGAATGCGGGATTCGGAATTCGGAATTAAGCTCCGCCGCCCCGTAAAAAACAAAAATAAGGTCACAATTTAGACTTTTGCGACCTTATTTTCATCTTATATTATATTGTACAAATATGAAATTCGTTCTCGCTTTTTTGAGCAATGTATAAATAATTCAGATTTAGGCTTCGCCGCTCTATAAAAAACCAAATAAGGTCATAATTTGAAATTTTGCAACACTATATTATTAAAATACGCTTCTATTGTTTTGAGCGGAGCATAAATAATTCCGAATTCCGCATTTCTAATTCCGAATTACCCCCAAAATCCTCCCTTATGGAAATTTTCATTCCCGAGCGGCGTTGCGGTGAGCTTGAAGATGACACAGCCGTCGGGGCAAACGATCGTCTTGCTGTATTTGCCGTCACCGCCAAGGTTGGTTAAGTCGCCGCCGCTCCTGACAGCCTCCATAAGCGGATACAGCATCATCATGGTCTTGCTGCATATCCCATAGCCGTCCCTGTTCACGGGACAGCCGTATGTACAGGTGTATTTGTCCCCTATCTCCTCGCCGTTCCGACAGTAATGCTCGGTGCTTTCACCGCGGAGAAAGCCCGTTACTTCGACATCGAATTCATATTCCTCTGCGTACCATTTTTTCATGACATTTTCCTTTCTTATAATTAAATATCCTGTTTTGCATCATAAGTATGTATCAACGAATCATCTATCATTCCGTCCAAAAATCAGCCGCCAGAAACTTATCCTTATACTAAACACCAATTAAAAACTATACAAAAAATCAAGCAAAAACTCTGAATATATGGTTTTTGCGCAGATTTTTTGTCTATAGTTTTATTGGTGTTTAGTATTAGTTCCATAGTGCTTATGTAGTTGCCGTTTATTATCCACGCTTTCTCGGACATTATCTCATTCAACCTGCACACAAGCTCTTCGTGTGTGATATGAGTTCTGTCTGCTCGCCAGTACAGATTATCAATATGGAACAGCCTGATCTTTGTCAGCAAAGCCAATTCCCGTGAGAAGCAGCTTTTACCTGCCCCGGGTGAACCGATAACAATTATCTTTTTCATAATATTTTCTGCCCAAAATCCATATACAAAATCGGGCGGATATAATGCTAAACACCAATAAAATAAAGAAAAAAATCTGCGCCGAAATCCAATATATTCAAGATTGTCGGCTTGATTTTTTCTAAATTTTAAATGGTGTTTAGTATAAAAGTCCGCCCGATGAAATATTTTAATCAGTAATTACGCATTATGAATTACGCATTAGAAAAGTCCCGAAATATTACCGTTATTATCACAGTCGATCTTGAGTGCCGCAGGAGCTTTCGGGAGTCCTGGCATTATCATGATATCGCCCGTGAGCGCAACTACGAAGCCTGCGCCTGCGGAAAGTTTGAGATCTCTTACGGTGATAACGAAATTCTCGGGCTTGCCGAGCTTTGTCGGGTCATCGGAGAGCGAATACTGCGTCTTTGCAACACATACGGGAGTTCCGCCGAAGCCAAGGTCTTCGATCTCTTTGAGTGCCTTTTCTGCCTGCTTTGTGAAGATAACTCCGTCCGCACGGTAAATTTCCTTTGCAATGGTATCAAGCTTTTCCTTAATAGAAAGCTTCTCGTCATAGAGGTAATGGAAGTTGTTCTCTGCTGTTTCAATAGTGTCGCAGACCTTCTGTGCGAGGTCTGTGCCGCCCTCGCCGCCCTTTGCGAAAATTTCTGCGAGCGAAACAGGGGTATTGAGTTCTGCACAGACTCTCTTTATAACATCTATCTCAGCATCGGTATCTGTGTGGAAACGGTTGATAGCAACAACAACGGGCAGACCGAACTTGTGCATATTTTCAATGTGTGTTTTGAGGTTGACAACGCCCTTTTCGAGTGCTTCAACATTCTCTGCCGTAAGCTCTGCCTTTGGAACGCCGCCGTTGTATTTGAGTGCTCTGATAGTTGCAACGAGAACTACGCAGGACGGCTTCAAGCCGCCGAATCTGCACTTGATATCGAAGAATTTCTCTGCGCCGAGGTCAGACCCGAAGCCTGCTTCCGTGATAGCGTAATCACCGAGTTTAAGAGCAAGCTTTGTGGCGCGGAGAGAGTTGCAGCCGTGTGCGATATTTGCGAACGGGCCGCCGTGCATGATAGCAGGGTTGTTTTCAAGCGTCTGAACGAGGTTCGGCTTGATAGCGTCTTTGAGGAGAGCTGTCATTGCACCCTCTGCGCCGAGGTCGTGAGCATAAACGGGCTTGCCGTCGTATGTATAAGCAACAAGTATCTTTGAAAGACGCTGTTTAAGGTCTGCAAGATCGGAAGCAAGGCAAAGGATAGCCATAACTTCGGAAGCAACGGTAATTCTGAAGCCATCCTGGCGCGGGATACCGTTGACCTTTCCGCCCATGCCTATAACGATGTTTCTGAGTGCTCTGTCGTTCATATCAAGGCAGCGGTCGATCATGATCCTTCTCTGGTCGATGCCGAGAACGTTTCCCTGCTGCATGTGGTTATCGAGAAGTGCGCAGAGGAGGTTGTTTGCGGCTGTTATAGCGTGCATATCGCCCGTGAAGTGGAGGTTGATATCCTCCATAGGAACTACCTGTGCATATCCGCCGCCTGCTGCGCCGCCCTTGATGCCGAAAACAGGTCCGAGCGAGGGTTCGCGGAGCGCGAGGACTGCCTTTTTGCCGATCTTAGCCATAGCTTCGGTAAGACCAACGGAAATTGTCGTTTTGCCCTCGCCCGCAGGTGTCGGATTTATAGCCGTAACAAGGATAAGCTTGCCGTCGGGGTCATTCTTCGTTTTTGCGAAAAGCTCCTCTGAAAGCTTTGCTTTATAGTGTCCGTAAGGTTCGATCTCGTCCTCTGTGATGCCGAGCTTTGCTGCGACTTCTGTGATTTTGAGCATTTTTGCCTGCTGTGCGATCTCGATATCTGTAAGCATATCGTTATCCTCCAATATTATTCCTAAAATGTATTTTATCAAAAAAGCAGAATGACGGAATGTCCGAAAATTCTGCTTTTACTTTTGCTGTTAATTTTACTCTGTAGATCAAAGTGCTACTTTTCTCACCGATGTTCCGGGGAAAGACTTCTTTTCGATATCTGCGCCAAGCTTGCGGAGCTTTTCTTCAAAGCATTCATATCCGCGCTCGATATGGTAGATATCTTCGATCTCAGTGACGCCCTTTGCCGCAAGTCCTGCGATGACAAGTGCTGCACCTGCTCTGAGGTCGGGTGCTGTAACGGGTGCGCCCATGAGCGAACCAACGCCCTCGATAACTGCGACCTTTCCGTCAACCGAGATATTCGCGCCCATTCGGCGAAGCTCATCAACATAACGGAAACGGTTGTCGAAGATGCCCTCCGTTACGATGCTCGTTCCCTCTGCAAGGCAAAGGAGAGTCGATATCTGCGGCTGCATATCGGTCGGAAAGCCCGGGTGAGGCATTGTCTTTATGCTCGTTTTAACGAGAGGTCCGTCAACGGAAATTCTGACAGCGTCGTCGAATTCTTCAACGGTAACGCCTATCTTTTCAAGCTTTGCCGTGATGCTTTCAAGGTGCTTCGGGATAACGTTCTTAACAAGGACGTTGCCCTTTGTGGCGGCAGCGGCTATCATAAATGTGCCTGCTTCTATCTGGTCGGGGATAATTGCGTAGGTCGCGCCTTTGAGCTTCTTCACGCCGCGGATCTTGATAACGTCAGTACCTGCACCCATAATATCCGCGCCCATTGAATTGAGGAAGTTCGCAAGGTCAACGATATGCGGTTCTTTCGCCGCATTTTCGATAACGGTCATACCCGTTGCTTTTACGGCGGCGAGCATTGTATTTATCGTTGCGCCGACTGTTACCATATCGAAATATATCTGCGAGCCGATAAGGTTTTCTGCCTGAATATCGATCATGCCGTGGTCAAGTGCGCACTCCGCACCGAGTGCCGTGAAAGCTTTAAGGTGCTGGTCGATGGGACGGTCGCCGAGGTAGCAGCCGCCTGGCATGGCAACTCTTGCGCGCTTGAATTTTCCGAGAAGCGTTCCGAGAAAATAATAGGAAGCTCTCATGTGCTTTGCCATTTCGTAAGGAACGATAGGTTCTGTGATGCCCGTTGCATCGATCCTTACCGTATTTTTATCAAGGAATTTAACGTCTGCGCCCATTTCGATAAGGATACGCAGGCTGATGGAAACATCGCTTATCTGAGGAACATTTTCGAGTACACACGCCTCGTCCGAAAGAATCACAGCAGGGATAATTGCAACGGCAGCGTTCTTCGCACCGCTTATCTCAACCTCTCCGTTAAGGGTCCTGCCGCCCTTTATAACAAACTTCTCCAAGTTTTTTCTCTCCCATTTTTACCGAATATATAAAACCGAGCAAAAAAGCCCGTGATATCATCATAATAAATATGTATTGGCGAACTTTCTTCAAGAAACTACACGCCAATATTTATTATAACACAAACGGCAGAAAATTAAAAGCTTTTTTTCATATTTTTTATAACAGAATTTTAGTCCGTTCTGCTGATATTAATGTTAATATCAGCCAAAATGGGTCTTGAAAAAGATGAAAAATGTTATCTTCTGACAGTTTTTCTTTCGCGCTTTACGCCGTACATATTTTTGTCGGCGGATTTTATCATATCTTCCATAGTCAGAACGTTTCCGCACGGAACGGTCGTATAGCCGCAGCTGCAGCCGACCTTGTAAGGCAGCCCCGACATTTCGTTGTAGGTTTCGAGATATTTGTCAACATCGGCAACACACTGTGCGGCTTCATCGGCACTTTCGCTGCAGAAAACGGCGCAGAATTCATCTCCGCCCGTACGCGCGCAGACAGCACCTTTCGGCATCGAATTTTTTATCGCTCTTGCCGTGACGATGATGGCATTGTCGCCGCCCTCGTGACCGTAGGTGTCGTTTATCGGCTTCAGGCCGTCAACATCGGCGCACACGACCGTGATAAATCCTTTTTTGCTGTTAAGTATTTCGGGAGCAAATTCGTTCAGTCCGCGGCGGTTGCATATTCCCGTCAGCGGATCGGTCATATTTATGTTTCGGAGTTCATCTGCGATGATCTGAAGCTCCTTATTCATATAGAATGTTCCTGCGTTGTTTGAAATATTCATTGTCCAGGTGAGGAAAAGCTCGCCGCTGCCCTCGACCTTCATCGGACGGAATGCGAAATATCCGAGAAAGCAGTTTCGGAAATAAAACGGCACAAACGCCATAAATACAGCTTCTTCCCTGCCGAAAAGCTTATTCGGGATAAGCTCCTTTACAGGGAATACCGTTTCCGTCGGCACATTGTGACCGAACGTGAGCATCGAAACGGCTTTTTCGCCCAGTCCGACATAATCCACACTGTGGCGGAATTTCACCCTGCCCTTTTCGACGTCCTCACATACGCATACATAAAGTTCGAGCAAGCCGAAAAATGCAGCAATGTTCTTGGTGCTTGCGAAAAGTTCCCCCGAGGTTTCGGCTTCGGAGATTTTCGTGTTCATTTCAACAACACGGTAATCAAATTCGTGTGTATGGTTGCGTCCATCGTAAAATTTATTATAAAAAGTATTGTCGTCCTCTTTGACCTTGCAGCCGCAGGATTCGTTTATCACAAGCTCGGCTTCGACCTCAGTTATCTGCGGAACTTTTTCTCCGCTCCATACCTTTTCAAGTATGGAAACGGCTTCGATGCCTGCCGGAAGGAACGCACGGCGGACGCTCGTCAGGGTGGGTCTGTATCTTTCGCAGTCGGCAACCCCGTCAAAGCCCGTGACGGCAATATCCTCGGGTATGCGCAGTCCTCTTGACTTTATTTCGTCCATGCAGAAGAAAGCCATTGTATCGCTTGCGCAGACGATAGCTTCGGGAATATCGCCCGAGTCAAGGAATTCCGCTGTACACTCCTGCGCCTTCTTCCAGAAACAGCCGTATGCTACCTTTTTTTCATCAAAAGGTATGCCGTGGTCTTCGAGTGCTTTTTTATATGCAGCAAGACGCTCCTCGGTCTGGAAATTTCCCTCGAAGCCGCCGATAAAGTTTATCTTTTTAAGTCCGTGTTCTTCTATAAGATGCGTAACGACAAGCTCCATAGCCGTCTTGTCGCTGAGAAAAACATTGTATTCGAGAAGATTTTCGGGGTCGTTCACATTGACGATAGGAACGTTATGCTCCCCGGCTCTTTCGGCGATTTTATGCGTAACATCATCGTTTATCATCGAGTCGCCGAGAATTACAATGCCATCGATAACATCATAATTTATGAGGTTGTATATCTCGATCTCGCCGCGCATGATATTTTCGGGCATGACTCTGTCCGAGCCGAGTTCCGGTCTTGTCATAAGGTTTGAGAAAACGAGCAGATCGATATCATCGGCGGCGCATTTTTGGCGAATGCCCTCAACGACTCTGCTCTCATATTCCCAGTTATAGCTTGTGACGCAGACTGCAACCGCCTTTCTTTCTTTCATAAAACCGCCTCCGAACTTTACAGTGTATCCGCAAAGAGGGCGCAGATACCCCATTATTTATTGATCATATTATATCATATCATTCTGCCGAAATCAATAAATTCTGTTCAATTTTAACCGTTTTGATATATTTTCTTAATGCTTCTTGATCCTTCGTCAGGAGTTAAACAAAACGCCCACGGAAGAAATTCTCCCGTGGGCGTTTGCATCTACACTTCGGTAACAGAAGTTATCTTGGTTTCCCCGTTCTCATTTTCGGAAATGACGACCTCATAAACATTGCCGCCATTTTTGAAAGGCGCAGGATCAAAGCTGTTCACATTGAACGAGAGCTTGTATATACAGCTCGTTCCGTCACCGCTTATCTTAACATATTTTGTATCGGATATAACGGTAAGGTTTTTGAATATCTTCCATTCGGACGGCGCACCAAGTCCGCAGTTTTCATCGACAAGAGCCGCAAGCGCTCCCGTGCTGTGGTCAATGCCTTCAAGCTGACGCATAAAATTACTGATGATATAATCGGGATAATCCAGCATGACCGAAAAACAGCTTTCCAAAAATTCGTCCGCATCATCGATCCGATAGGATTCGCTTATGTCTTTATAGGTGAAATTCAGAACACCCACATCGTATATCTTGAAAACATACCTTTCGCCGACTGCGTTTATCTCGGCGACTGCATAACCCGAACCGCTTGTATCAAATTCGGTATCAAGATAACTGCACCGTTCAAGCTCGCGTTTCACACTGTTAAAGAAATTGCTGACATCATAAAGCCGTCCGTTCACGGTGGGGAGCTTTACCTGAGCTTCGCCGTTCTCATTGTAATAAACCATCTGCGCTGTATCGGTGTCTTTTATCGCGGTTGAGATATCAACGCCCTCAATGGCTCTGTAATTTTCGCAGTTATAGACCTTATCGATAATGTGTATCTCGTCTGCCAGTTTTTCAAGGCGCATAATGACCGTGCCCTCACTGCTTTCATAAGTGCCTGCCATATAAGTCCAGTCAACGGTGAAATCATCGCTTATGTGTATATCTCCCGAAACATTGCCGCTTCCGTCAACAATGTCGAATTTGCGAAGCTTTCCGTTCAGATCCAGTTCGTAAAATTCTGCACGGTACAGTCCGCCGTCGGGCTGTATGAAAATAATAAGCCCGGGGTCGTTCCGAGGAAGTCCCGTGAATTTAAAACATTCGTCAATATCCTCGGGGAGCTTTTCTATCGGCAGTTCGCACGCACCATAGTATGTTCCCGTCCGGCTGTTCACCGAGCGCAGACAATATTTGCCCTCTGCGCTGACAAGCTCAATTCTGTATGGGATATTGTAACCCTCGATCTCATATTTCCAGAATACCTCCTCCGCCTTTGCCGCAGGCTCGTCCTTGATATAATATGCATCGTTGTCCGTGTTCATTTCCGCACTCACGGGGACAAGCTTTCCGTCCGAATATCCGAAAGCTACGCTGTAGTCCGTAATATAGCGGTAAAGATCCCAGTTTTCAGCACTGAGATAAAGAGAGCTGTCTTCATAAAGCCTGCCGTCCCTGACATAATATCTGGCATTTTCACCGTAGTTCGCACAGCCGTCCTCGGCTCTCGAAAGCATTTCTCCGATCGGCTCGTCAATAGTGAAAACATGTTCCTTTCCCGCGCAGGAAACGTTGAACTCCGTGTCCGAAAGCTGTTCGATCTTTATGTCAAGAAAATCCTTAACGGCTTCCTCATCAAGCTTTATCTCGGAAAGATCGGCACCGTTTACTACCGCTATTATAGTTTCACGATAATAGGTCACGACCGCAATATCGTCCGTGCCGTCCGAATCAGCATCGCAGAGGAAAATATCCGAAACATTTGGCGTTCCGTCTATCGGATAAATACCGTTGTCAAAATGCTTTCTCACTTCCGAGCCGTTCACATTTTTCACCGCATAAAAGCCCTGATAGCTGTTCGATACGGTGAGCATTACGTCCGTCTGAGCGGAACGAAGCTCGAACTCCCCCGTTTCGTCATTGTATTCGGAGGTATAGCCGGCGGAGTTTTCCATAAGCTCAAATTCATTCGGCAAAGTTTTATATTCGCTTGGGTCTAAGGGGTCAAATTCGCAGGTGAAGCTGTATGTTCCTGCATTGAAGATACCCTTTTTCAGCTTGTAGTCAAGCGTTATTTTTATGTCCGCATTTCCATTGTATCTGTCAAAGCTTGCTTCAATGCTATAATCGGGGTCTTTTGTGTCAAGTTCCTTTTCGTATGATACATCATCGGCATAACCATTGCCATCGTTCGCAAGAAAATATTCACCCTTGTCGCCGCCGTTGCCGTAAATTCGGTAATGTCCCACTTTTTGCATCTCGGTCGTGCTTTTTATGGAATCGAGCGTGTATTTTTCGCTTTCAAAAGAGATATCAACATAATAAACGCCTCTGTCATATACTCTGACAACGAGCTTTCCGACCTCGCCCTCATCATCTTCAAGCGTCTGAGCAAAATAGCGCAAATCGCCCGTATCGGAAACCTTGCTCTCATCATATTTTGTCGTTAAGGAAATATTTTTTCCCGTGCCGAATATGACAGCCGAAACGAGTATTGCGGCAAGCACTGCAATGACCGTGACCGCGCGGACTTTTTTCATGCTCATAATGTTTTTTATACGGGACTTTATGCCGCTCTCGCCGAAGCCCGAAACGAGCATAACGGGGTGTCTTTTCTCTGCCGCACAGCTGAGCAGACTGTTCGCATATTCACGGCGGTTCTCGTTTCCGATTATGCCAAGAACGCTCATATCGCATAGCTTTTCCGCATCGGCAAGATACATATATCTGCACACCCACACAACGGGGTCATACCAGTTCACGGCGCAGACTGCGAGCGTGAGAATGTTCCACAGCTGGTCAAAATGCCTGATATGACAACATTCGTGAAGAATGATATGCCGCATAAGCTTTTCATCGTTTTTGTCGATAGCTTCGGGAAGAATTATCACGGGAAAAAGCACTCCGAAAACCGCAGGCGTGTCAATTTCACCGCAGCGAATACTGACTTTCCGCTTTATTCCGCTTTCACGCAAAATTCCCTCGCAAAGCTCGTTTTCAAGCTTCGGCAGGCGGTGAAATCTCACCGTACAGACTATTGCCGCAAACAGTATGCAGAACAAAAGCAGCATAGTCACCGAGAAGTAAATTGAATATGCAATATCGGCAATATCCGCACTGCTTTTCAC
Organism: uncultured Ruminococcus sp.; assembly: GCA_945868475.1. Taxonomy (GTDB): domain Bacteria; phylum Bacillota; class Clostridia; order Oscillospirales; family Ruminococcaceae; genus UMGS363. Next base: position 10,685 of record CAMBLM010000023.1, read on the forward strand.
TTCGTCAGGCGTTATGCTCGGCTCTTGTGCCGCAGTCGGCGCAGTATGATTTACGGAAATATCGCCTTGCTCAAAATGAACGGCACTTTCCGTTTCCGCAGGGAAAATTTCAGCATTCTCCTCTGGGAAATAATCATTCTGCGCAAGCGTTTCTGCAACGCTTTCCACTGTCGAAGCCGATCTTGCGAACAGATTCATCACCGACAAATGCGACGGCAATTCAACGGGAACGGCGAACTTTATGAACACGATCGCCCACATAATTATGAACGGCTTTATGCCCGTTCTGTTCCCGAAAAGCTTTCTTATCACTATTGCCGCAATGCCTAAAAGCGCAGAAGTTATTGCAACGGATAACATCGTCATTCCCCCCGATCGTTTTCGTCAATGCTGTCATTTATAAGCTTCCTCAGCTCTTCAAGCTCCTCCGAGGAAAGCTGTTTTTCCTTTATAAATCCCGAAACGAGAAGCTTTGCCGAGCCGTTGTAGAGCCTTTCGAGAAGACCTGCCGTTTCACTCGTCCTTACATTGTCCTTGTTGATAAGCGCTCTGCACACATAATCGGGTTCGCTCCGCTCAACAGCCCCCTTTTTAATAAGTCGGTCGATAAGGGTGTAAACGGTAGGCTTTTTCCAGCCCTTTTTCTCCGCAAGACGGTGCGAAATTTCCAGCGCAGTGACTTCCCCCTCGTCCCAGATAATGTTCATGATCTCAAAATCGTTATCGCTCAGTTTCATAGCTTTTCTCCCTATTACACAAGTGTAGAATGTTCCTTCGAATATCATTATACAACTGTATAATAGATTTGTCAATAGACAAGTGTAGAATCACAAAATATTTTTTCGCTGTATATTTCCGAGCTTCACCTCAGCGTTTCGCACGAGCATGAACGATACCAACAGATGAATAACCAGATCAATAATTTCAGAAAAATGAGGGTCATGTTAAGACAAGGCTCTCTTGCAAACGAATTTCTCCAAAAGCCGCAAAAAACGGGCAGAAACGATCCCTGCCCCTGCGGAAGCGGAAAGAAATACAAGAAATGCTGCGGAAGATTGAAAAAGGATTAAATTGCAGACAGCCGAGGACATTTTCGCCCTCGGCTGTTTTTTTCGCATAAATAATTTGAACCGTCAGCTTATCCCCCTCATTTCATCGATAAGCTCGGTGATCGCTCTGTCGGAAACATTTTCACTCAAAAATTTTTTCTTTATTTCCTCAGCGTTTTTGATAAGGAATACCGATACGCTGTCAAATGCAGGATAGCCCTTATATTGCTCGCTCAGATACTCGGAATTAATTTTGTCGGCGGTGTATTCGACTGAATAAGTGCCGCCGCTTTTCCAACTGATAAACTCCGAGCCGTTTTCATAAACTATCGAATAAACAGGCACACGGTCATCGGCACAGCCCAATTTAAACACGCACTTTACTTCGTGATACGATCTTTTATCGGCAAAAATAAAACCGTCAGCCTCACTATGAATATTCAGCCTTTCATACCCCGAACGTGTCGGCGGCAGATTGACATAAGTGCTTTTTATTATGGAAAAGCTCTCCCCGAAAGAGTTCGTGTAGTCCGTTTCTTCGGTGACATACTCAAACTCATCGTTGTTCCGAACCTGCACCCGACTGTAACATATCACAGCAATGACTAAAGCTATGACCGATAACCACAATATTACCTTTTTCATAAATTCCCCTGTTAAAATATATCTTCAATGCTCACAATTACGGACTTCCCTTAAACCCATTCCTGCTCCAAAACCGGAGCGGCGTGTGAATATCGGTAGGCTTGTATTCCGTCCCCTTAAAAAGCTCTTTTTAAGCAATGTTCTGCTCACAGCATTCCTCTTTCCTGCCGACAATTTATTTAAGAATATCCTTGCTGCTTCTCATTATATACCTGCTGTCACCTATTGTTTCAATGACCGTAAATCCAAGCCGCTTATACAAAGAAACTGCCCTCTCATTCCCAATAAAAACATACAGGATAACAGGCTCATCGACCGACATACAGCACTTTTTTATGACCGCAGAACCGATGCCTTTATTCCGAAATTCGGTGAACACATACAGATCATCAATTTCAAACTGCGCTTTTTCATTCTTGTAAAAATGATAATATGCGGCTTTCACCCCGTTCGCATAGACCGCCGTGTATTCATCGACAGAGCTTTCTATCTTTTTGCGCACCCAGTTCAGCACCTTCGGATAGTCTATCGCATCTGTCTACTCGTATTTATCGATAAGCTGTTTGCATAATTCATAGATAGGCTCAATGTCGTCTTTGGTCGCTTTTTTATACGATAGCTCTGCGGTACGGTCGCTTAAACAGAAAGCCTTACTCTTTAAATATAAATCATACTCGTAAAAGTCACCCTGATACTCCTCCTGCTTTCTGAGCAGAAATTCATCAAAACCCAATGCCTGATATATGTGCTTCGCCCTGAAATTATCGTCTTCCACGCCGACGGTAAATTCGCAGTAACCGTTCTCCTCTAATATTGACAGCACCTCTTTCAGAAGATATGTCCCATAGCCTTTATTCTGAAGCTCCTGCCGAACCCTGAGCGCAAAAAGATACGCCCTCCTGCCCCGTACAGCAAAGTTCTCATCATCACTCTCATACATCACATGAAGCTCGCCGACCACAGTATCCTTGTCATACAATAAAAAAATATCAATGCTCCCATTGCGGATATTTTCCGCATTTTCAAGAAGCATCTGCTCAACGTCGTTATAGTCGTACAATTCGGTCAGGATATCAAGCTCCTGCACGTTTAATTTTTTTATTTTCACGATGTATTCCTCATGTATTTGGGCGGTTTTTCGTCTTTTTTATTTATTATACTATAAAGTAAGGCTGTTTTCAAGAAGTGTTGATGAAAAAGGCGTATCTGCCAACAGCGATCGTTATTTTTTCTGATTTATTGATGTAGCTTGTTTTGCTGACAAATCAAGTGCCCAAAAGTCTGCCAACATCGATCCGGGAAGACTGTTCGTATCATCTTTTTTCAGATTTTGAGAGTTATGCGGATATGCATACAAATGCTTATAAGGCTTGCTATTGTTATATCATTGCTCTGCCTAAAAACCGCCTTCAGTGATCCGTCAAAAAACGACATCGGCTGATGAATAACCGCTTCTGCACGGATAAACACAGAAAAATCTCCGATAATATATTTTGCACGAAAAGTCATGATGCTCAAATTCACATTTTCAAATAAAAATTTTCTGCAAAAATTACCGCTTATATTTTTTTCATCAAAGATAATACTATTACTGCAAACCCCAAAAAACAAAAAGCGAACAGACCTTTCTTTTATCCCCTATAAAAAGCTCTCCGCTCGGATATTCTCCAAGGCGCACAGCTTTTAAAACGGAAAAAGAAGCTGTGCGCCGAAAAATTAAGGAGATTAAAACAATGAAAGACACTATGACACAGCAGGGCAGAGAAACCCTCGAAAAGTTTAAGATGGAAGCTGCAAGCGAAGTAGGCGTAAGCCTCCGCAACGGTTACAACGGTGATCTTACAGCCCGTGAAGCAGGCTCTATCGGCGGTCAGATGGTCAAGAAGATGATCGACGCTTACAAGACAGGTATGAAGTCATAACCTATGACTGTCATAACCTATGACTGTCATAACCTATGACTGTCATAACCGACTTAAAAGCCATAAATGAAAACGCAGCCGCCCCACTCTCGGGACGGCTGCGTTCGTTTTTTTAATTTTTCTCCGACTTTTTCTCTTCGATCTTCTCCCTGACCTTTTCGTTTAATTTTGCAAGCTTCTCATTTTCGGAAAGCTTTTCAAAATATGTGCGGAGATGTTCGGAAAGCGGCGTCTGCGAAGCGAGCGCAAGCATAAAGTTGTATTTTTCCTTTCGCTCCTTTGCCGAACGGCGAATGTGGAGCTTGAGTTCTTCGAGCTTGATAACGAGCTCGTTTTCTTCGGAGAATTCCTTGATCTTTGCCACAAGATTGAACGAATAGCAAACATCGATGATGAAAATTCCGTAGAAAAATCCGATGCAGAATGAGAACAGAAGATTCCGTGAGAACCACTCGAGTGCAGACAGTATATGCGGATGGATAAAGAAGTAATAGGCCGCTCCGAGCACCGCCCAGAAGAACGAAAACAGCGGACAGATTATGCCCTTGTAGTTTCCCCACCGCGTCGAATAATCCCACAGCTTTATCCTCATTCGCACAATGAAAATTTCGCCTGCGATAAACTCTATCACTGTCATTGCGACTGACATTACGAGGATAAGCACTATCTTTCGCACGACGGGCGACTCGATGTGTATGTATTTTTCCGCGCTTGCCATAAGGTAAAGCGCCGTCAGCCCAAAGCCGTAAAGCGGAAGATACGGACCTGTCAGAAAGCCCGGATTTATCCAGACGTGTTCCTTATTCGTCGGAGCGAACCGTCGGTAAATGACCTCTATTCCCCAGCCGATAATGCACCCTGACGCGAAGATGAACGCTATTATTACGAAATGATAGAAAAATTCCATTTTGTTTTTCACCCTTAATAAAGTTATTATTGTAATTATAACTTTAAACGGGCAAAAAATCAAGTTTTTTCATGCAAATCATCAATGCCGTTTTCCATCACTGCAATTCTTTTTTTGTGAACCATAACAAACATAAAGATCGATACAGCTGCTGTCAGAATTTCCGCTATCGGGAATATGAACCACATCAAATATGTCTTTTCGTGCGAAGCTTTTGCTATCTGAGCAAACCATATTGCAAACGGGAATATGAACAAAGCCTGCCTGCACACGGAAATTATCAAAGACTGTATTCCGCCGCCGATAGCCTGAAAAATGCCCTGGAACGCAATATTTATCCCTGCGAATACAAAGCTGAACGATATTATCCTCATTGCGCTTATGCAAAGCTCGCTCGTTTCGCCCGCAAGTCCGAACATACCCGTGAAAGGAACAGCCAGCACCTCAATAAGCACAAATCCGAACAGCATAATCACCGCCGTGTAAATATGCCCGTACTTAACGCAGTCCTTTATCCTGCCCCTGTCACCCATTCCGAAGCTGAACGCCGTTATCGGCATTATCGCATCACGCATACCGAACGCCGCAAAGAGCAGAAATTGCTGTATTTTATAAAAAAGTCCGTAAGCCGTAACTGCGTTTTCCCCGATTCCGCCAAGAATTACATTCAAACCGTAGGTCATTACCGAAATAAGTGCCTGTGAGATTATAGCAGGCAATCCGACCGCATAGATCTGAAAAATAGTTTTTCGTGACGGCACAAAGTAACGCAGTTTGTTTGAAAATGCTTTATTCACTTTTATATGAAATATCAGTGCCGGTACAAACGACACTATCTGTCCGATGACAGTCGCATAGGCTGCACCCTTTACGCCCATTTCGGGGAATACTCCAAGGCCGTAGATCAATATCGGGTCGAGAATTATATTCGTCACCGCACCTGCAATTTGCGCAATAGTAGAATAAAGCGAATGTCCCGTTGCCTGAAGAAGCTTTTCATAAACTGCGAAAAAAGACATTCCGAATGAGAATATACAGCATATCGAAAGATAGTCCGTCCCCATTGCCAAGATCAGCGGATTATTCGTCTGCGAGCCGATATAAGACTTTGCACCGAAGATACCAAACAGCAGAAAAACAATGTAGATCACAAGCGCAAGAAAAACAGCATTTCCTGCCGCTTTGTTGGCATTCTCACTGTCCTTTCGTCCAAAGCTCTGCGCCGTAAGCACATTTGCTCCAACGCCCGTTCTGATACCGACCGCGACCATAAGTATTTGCAAAGGGAATGCAAGCGTCAGTGCGTTGAGCGCAGCTTCACCGTTTTGCTGCATATTTGAAACGAATGCACTGTCAACGATATTGTAAACTGCCTGCAAAACCATTGAAATTATCATTGGAACACCCATTGAAATCATTAGTTTTTTTACGGGAGTTTCCGACATTTTATTCTGTCGTATGTTTTCCATTTTCCTCATCCTTTCAAAAAGTATAAAATAAAAAAGCGGCACTATGCGATCGGATTTACGCATAGTGCCACTCATCTTATTTTTGATTATACTACTTTTTGTTCCTTGTGTCAAAGGAAGTTTTGCATAAAGGCTTCGGTCAAAAATCGGGTTCATATAACAATTATGTCAATAGAACTCCCTACTTTTATTTTCACGACTCTCTAATTTTATTTTCACGAAAAAACATTAACGGTAAGTAATGCTTTGTTGTAATTTTTTTAGGCTCTGTCACAACAAATGGTTGATTTTTGACGAGAAATAGCGTATAATAA
>CAMBLM010000024.1 GCA_945868475.1 uncultured Ruminococcus sp.
CAGGTTTATATGGCTTTTGCGCCGATTTTTTGTCTACACTTTGATTAAAAATTAGGAAAAAGCTGATTAAAGCGAAGCGTTCGTTTTGCCGTTTTGAGAAATGTACGAGTTTACGTCTTTAATGTCAATTTGACATAAACATTTTGAAAAATGGCAAAAACGTATTAATCAGCGTTTCCTTAGTATTATGTCCGGTGTTTTACGGAAAACGGCTGCAAGATCAGTGCAGCCGTTTTCATTTATCTTTGATTTGATCCTTATTCGGCAAGGAGCTTTTCTGCGCTTGCGATCTTTACTGCGAGGCAGAAAATATCGATCGCCTGCTCAAGTTCTGCGAGCGGAGGGAATGTCGGTGCGATTCTGATATTCTTATCCTCGGGGTCTTTCTTATATGGATATGTTGCGCCTGCGCCTGTGAGGACAACGCCTGCTTCCTTGCAAAGCTCAACAACGCGCTTTGCGCAGCCGTTCAATGTATAAACGGAGATGAAGTATCCGCCGTTCGGCTTATGCCAAGTAAGAACACCAAGTTCTCCGAGTTCCTTTTCAAGGCTGCCAAGAACAAGTGCGAACTTAGGAGCGATAAGCTTCTTATGCTGTTCCATTTTTGCCTTGATACCGTCGAGGTTCTTAAAGTAACGGACGTGGCGGAGCTGGTTGATCTTATCATAGCTGATATACTGCATACCGAGGATCTTTTCGATCTGTGCGATATTTGCCTTTGAAGCTGCCATTACTGCAACGCCTGCACCCGGGAAGCTGATCTTCGATGTTGAAGCAAATTCAAACACCATATCTTCCTTGCCCGTCTTCTTACACTCGTCAAAGATATTGAGAAGAGTATCGGGTGTATCTGTGAGGTGGTGAACGCAGTACGCGTTATCCCAGAAAATACGGAAATCCTTAGCCTTTGGGGAAAGGTTTGCGAAACGCTTTACTGTTTCATCGGAATATGTGATGCCGTCAGGGTTGGAGTACATTGGTACGCACCAGATACCCTTGATGGACTCGTCTTCGGAAACGAGCTTCTCGACCATATCCATATCAGGGCCTGTCGGCGTCATAGGAACGGTTATCATTTCGATGCCGAAGTTCTCGCAGATACCGAAGTGACGGTCATAACCGGGGGCAGGACAGAGGAACTTTACCTTGTCGAGCTTGCACCAAGGCTTTTCGCTGCCGAGAACGCCGTGAGTCATTGCTCTTGCAATGGAATCATACATAAGAGAAAGGCTTGCGTTGCCGCCGACAATGATCATTTCGGGGTCAACTCCGAGCATTTCAGCGAAAAGCTTCTTTGCCTCGGGGATACCTGTGAGAACGCCGTAGTTGCGGACATCTGTGCCGTCTTCGCACTTCATATCGGACTTGCTGTTGAGTGTATCGAGCATATCCATTGTGATATCGAGCTGATCTGCGCCGGGCTTACCTCTTGCCATATTGAGTTTAAGACCCTTTGCCTTGTAAGCTTCGTAAGCCTTTTCGCTTTCAGCCTTGAATTCTTCGAGCTGTGCCTTGTTCATTTCTTTAAGCAGCATAATGAAATCTTCCTTCCCATTCAAAAAAGTTTTTCCAAACTTCGTAAAATTACACAAATTACAACTGTTTTTTTAATAATAATTTACTCCCTTGAAAAACAGTTGTACTCCCTGCAAATACATTTTTAGATTCGCGCTATATATTATAATATAGCATTTCCGAAAGAAATGCAAGTCTTTTCAAAAGCTTTTGCATATTGTTAATATTCAGTTCATACATTACTGTAAACGTCCCGTTTCAAAAATAAAAAGGCAGCTATGATCTTCATCACAAATCCGAAAGATCATAGCTGCCGTATTTTTATACTAATTTCTGATCGTTCTATAGACAAAGCCGACAGATAGAATAAATCCAATCAGGTCACTGTGTGGACCTTGATAACGACCACAGTAAGGCTTGCCGCCTTGCAAGGGAGTTATACTAAACACCAATTAAAAACTATACAAAAAATCAAGCAAAAACTCTGATATATGGATTTTGCGCAGATTTTTTTCTATAGTTTTATTGGTGTTTAGTATTAGACGCCGAGTGGATTTATTATAGCCGAGGATTTGTCTATAGGTTGATCAGAAATTAGTATTAATAGATAGAACCCGTTGTTCTCGGGAACGGGATAACGTCACGAATATTGGAGATACCCGTTGCATACATTATAAGGCGCTCGAAGCCAAGTCCGAAGCCTGCGTGTTTTGCGCCGCCGTATCTGCGCAGGTCGAGATACCAGTCGTAAGCTTCCGTGTCAAGTCCAAGCTCGTTCATTCGCTCGGTCAGAAGATCAAGCCTTTCCTCACGCTGGCTTCCGCCGATAAGCTCGCCCACTCCGGGGACAAGCAGATCGACCGCAGCAACGGTCTTTCCGTCATCGTTAAGGCGCATATAGAAAGCCTTTATCTCCTTTGGATAATCGGTGACGAAAACGGGCTTGCCGTAAATTTTTTCGGTAAGATAACGTTCATGTTCAGTCTGGAGATCGCAGCCCCAGAACACGGGATATTCAAACTTTTCGCCGCAGTTTTCAAGCTTTTCGATCGCTTCGGTGTAGCTTACTCTTGCGAAGTCGGAATTTACGACAGCGTTAAGACGTTCGAGCAAGCCTTTATCGTAGAAATCGTTGCAGAATTTGAGTTCGTCCGAACACTCGTCAAGAAGCGCACGGAGAACGTATTTGAGCATACTCTCTGCAAGCTCCATATCGTCCTCAAGGTCGGCGAAAGCTATCTCGGGTTCGATCATCCAGAACTCTGCCGCGTGACGCTGGGTATATGACTTTTCCGCACGGAATGTCGGTCCGAACGTGTAAATTTTGCCGAATGCCATTGCCATACATTCACCCTCGAGCTGTCCCGAAACGGTCAGCGATGCAGGCTTGCCGAAGAAATCCTGCGTGTAATCGACCAAGCCGTCCTCCGTTCTCGGTATCTCATTGAGGTCGAGCGAGGTCACACGGAACATCTCGCCTGCACCCTCGCAGTCGTTAGCTGTGATGAGCGGAGTATGCGCATAGACAAAGCCGTTTTCATGGAAAAATCTGTGGAGTGCCTGCGAAGCGACCGAGCGCACCTTAAAAGCGGCTTGGAACGTATTCGTTCTCATTCTCAGATGTGAGATAGTGCGGAGATATTCGAGGCTGTGAGCCTTTTTCTGCAAAGGATAATCGGGGGTAGAAGCACCCTCGACCGTGATGCTCTCTGCGTTGATTTCAAGCGGCTGCTTTGCGTTCGGCGTAAGCACGACCTTTCCGCTGACGGATATTGCCGCGCCCGTATTGAGGTGCGAAACGGCTTCAAAATCGTCCACCTTTTCGCTTTCGGCAACTATCTGTAACTGCCTGAAGCAGCTTCCGTCCGATATCGACAGGAAAGCAAGTCCCTTGCTCACGCGGACGGACTTCACCCAGCCGCAGACAGTGACATTTGCGCCGTTTTCGGGCGCATTTTCATAAAGCTTTTTTATCTCGGTTCTTTTCATTTTCAAAACTTCCTTTATTTGTTTATCGCATAAAGATTTGTTTCCCACGCAGGGATATAAAGCTGATGACGGACATACAGCTTTAAATTCGGGTTAAGTTCGAGCAGCTGCAGCGGTATCGCGAACAAGTCCTCGTTGCGGTGATAAAGTGCGGAAATGACATTCGCACCGCCGCTGATATGACGCTTTGCACCATCTATCGCTTCACGTTCCGAACCCTCAACGTCCAGTTTTATGAGCGTGACCTGCTCGGCTATCGCATTATCGACCGAGAGCGCAGTTGTTTCTATCTCGCCCTTGGAGGAGTTCTGCGACATTCTGCCCTCATTTTTGGTGAAGCGAAGAACTGTGTCCTCGTTCCATGCAGCAGCGTTGAAAGTCGTTATATCGTGAAGCTCCTCAGTGTTTTTGCAGAGCTTTCGGAAATTTTTCGGGTTTGGTTCAAAGGCGTAGATATGCTCGTACTCGCCATTTGACGCTTCGGAGAATTCAAGCGCAGTGTCGCCGTTGTATGCGCCGAGGTCAACGTATCTTTCCGTTTTTCCAAGCTTCACGAGCGAAGAATAGACCTCGCTTTTATCCGAAGTGCAGGCGTTCAGATACTCTATTTTGCCGCTTATTTTGAAATTTATCACGTTTTCGTATGTACTGCGCGAAGCTTCATCTTCAAGCCTGTCATAAACGGCTTCAAACTTATCCCTGTTCTCGCAGAAGTAATCATAGTCGAACAAGCCGCCGCCCGCAACGGGAACATCGGGCGCAAGGAGCAGATGCTTTTCGGCGATGCTGTTCACGCGCTTATAAAGGCTCTCATAGCCGGCGGCGAACGCAAGAACGATAACGAAATCATCCACAAGCTGTTCGATCTGCGAAAGCTTATGCACAAGATGTCCCTCAAAGCTGTGTCCGCGGACGAATTCGTCGCTTGCAAAAAAACCTGCGGTCGGGATATTGTATTTTTCAAAAACGGAGAGGATCTTCAGCGCACCGTCACCCATTCCGTATATGAATATCGGCAGATCGGTATTCTGCAAAAACTCCCAGCAGCTTTGTTTTTCTTTTATTTCAAGTGCCATCGACATCACCCATCGAACTCGTCACGATCGTCATGAGCGCAGTGGCAGTCGTGTTCGCCGATATCTGCGCCGATCATATCCCTGCCGCGCACTCTGTAGCGGTCACGCTGTATATCAACATTTTCTTCGAGCAGTTCCATAAACTTTCTCGGTGCTTTTATCGACTTTACGAGCTTAACGGGAGTGTCAACATCGCGGCAGTTTATCGTGACCGTTCCGCAGCCGAAAAGACGCTCGCCAAATGACAAATTCAGGCTCTTATCGGAAACTCGGTAAAGCTCGATCTCGTCCTCATGGATAGAGAAAAAGCCCGTCTGCGTGATGAACTTTTTTTCGGTGAGGATATATCGTGTGAACGAAAGCGGCAGACCGAAGAATGTTCTTTTTTTATCAGTCCAGATATAGTCAAAGTCTATTCTTGCCATAAAATGACCTCCATAAAAATTTTCGCATAAAACACACCTTAATTATAATACAATTAAAAAGATATGTCAACGAAATTCCGAGGAAACCAACTTTTCACGAAACCGAGGTCATTTTTTATGGAAATTTATATCGTTCAGCAGGGCGACAACGTTTCATCTGTCGCTGCTCGCTTCGGAGTATCTCCGCAGAGGATAATTGCCGATAATTCACTCGCATTTCCCGATAGCTTAGCTGTCGGTCAGGCACTTCTGATACTTATTCCCGAGGTCGTCCATACCGTGCAAAGCGGTGAAACGCTTGAAAGCATTGCCCGTGACTACGGAACGACCGTGCGCAGGCTTCGTCGGAACAATCTCGGTCTGACTTCGCGTGAATATATTTACGAGGGCGAAACCATCGTTATCAGCTATGAAAATGAACGCTCGGGAAATCTAAGTCTTAGCGGCTTTGTCTATCCCGGCGTAAATCGGAACATACTCCGTCAGGTAGCTTCGTTTGCGGAATATACCATTATTTTCGGGTACGGCTTTACCCCTGAGGGAACGCTCATTGTCCCCGATGACAGCGAGGTCGTGAACATCGCAAAGGAGTTCGGCTCAAAGGTACTTCTGAGCCTTTCGCTCATCAATGAAGACGGCAGCTTTTATTCGGGAAAGCTTGCTCCGCTTCTGACCGATACGAAGTTCCGGAACCGCGTTCTTACGCAGACGATAGACGAAATAAAGCGCAAGGGCGCGGACGGAATGGACATCGATATGGAGTATATCCCTGCGGCTTACAAGGACGGCTTTTCGGCTTTCGTGCAAAACGCCGCAGATCGTCTTCACGCCGAGGGTCTGGTGCTGAACATCGACCTTGCACCTAAAACAAGCGCAAATCAGCAGGGTACGCTTTACGAAGCTCATGACTATCCGTCACTCGGTGCAAGTGCCGATCTTGCGTTTCTTATGACTTATGAATGGGGGTATCAATTTGGTCCGCCGCTCGCTATTGCGCCGATAAATAACGTCCGTAAAGTCGTTGATTACGCGATAACGGAGATACCGCTTGAAAAGATATACCTTGGTATGCCTAACTATGCCTACGACTGGACGCTGCCGTTCATTCAGGGTGAAAGTGCCGCTGAGGTCATAGGCAACCGCACCGCCGCGGCGAGGGCGGCAGAATACAATGTGCCGATACTTTATGACGAAACAGCGCAAAGTCCGTACTACACCTATTTTGACAGTGAGGGACGGGAGCATATCGTCTGGTTTGAGGACGTTCGCAGTGTAAAAGCGAAGCTTGATCTTATTCGTGAGTATTCGCTCAGAGGTGCAGGCGTATGGAACTTTATGCGCGCCTTTCCGCAGGCTTACCTGCTTATGGAGAATATGTTTGAGCTGGACTGAAATTTAATGCGGAATTCGGAATTCGGAATGCGGAATTATGCTTCGCTGTTCCGAATAATGGAACGTCAACTGTAGGGGCGGATTCCATATCCGCCCGTTGAAACGAATAATTACAGTATACGCAAAATAGAAAAATGACTGTAAGGATCGTTTTTCCCGTCCAGCCACCGTTAGGTGTTTCACAATAAAAACAGACCTGTTCATTGAAAATTCCTTTGAACAGATCTGTTTTTTTGATATGAATTGTGTTAAATCGGGGCGGGAAACCCGTCCCCTACAATATTATTTATGCGTATATTTAAATATATGCGTTCAACGGGCGGATATGGAATCCGCCCCTACGAAAATTCACCATAAATCGTTCATTCTGACGGAACAGCGAAGCACAATTCCGAATTCCGAATTCCGAATTCCGAATTCCGAATTTATTCTCACATTCCGTTCGGGTTTTTCTGTGTGAAGTTCCAGCTGTCTGCGCACATTTTATCTACGTCATACTGTGCTGTCCAGCCGAAGAGCTTCTTTGCCTTATCGGTATTTGCATAACATTCTGCGATATCGCCTGCTCTTCTGCCTACGATCTTATAGTTGATCTTTTTGCCCGATGCTTTTTCAAATGCGTGTACAAGCTGGAGCACGCTTGTTCCCTTGCCTGTGCCGAGGTTTACAGCTTCACAGCCCTTATGCTCAAGGTTGTACTTTACTGCGCAGAGGTGTCCCTTTGCAAGGTCCACAACGTGAATATAGTCACGGACGCCTGTGCCGTCTACTGTATCGTAGTCGTCGCCGAAAACGCTGAGGCATGGAAGCTTTCCTACCGCTACCTGTGCGATATAAGGCATGAGGTTATTCGGTATTCCGTTCGGATTTTCGCCGAGGAGTCCGCTCTCATGTGCGCCGATAGGATTGAAGTAACGGAGAAGCGCAACGCTCCAGTCGCTGTCAGCCTTTGCTGTGTCCATAAGTATCTGTTCGATCATTACCTTTGTATAGCCGTAAGGATTCGTTGCCGAAGTCGGCATTGTTTCATCGAACGGGATAGGGTTGTTCATACCGTAAACTGTTGCGGAGGAGGAGAACACAATATTCTTACAACCGTTCTCACGCATTGCACGGATAAGGTTAAGTGTGCCGGTGAGGTTATTATGGTAATACTCAACAGGCTTTGCGCAGGATTCACCTACTGCTTTAAGACCTGCGAAATGGATAACTGCGTCGATTTTATTCTCTTTGAACACTTTTTCCGTGCCCTCAAAGTCAAGCAGGTCGGTTTCATAGAACTTGAAGTCCTTTCCAGCGATCTTTTTTATTCTGTCGAGTGCTTCGGGTTTTGAGTTGCAGAAATTATCGAGAACTACGATATCATAGCCTGCGCCGAGAAGCTCAACACAGGTATGGCTTCCGATAAAGCCTGCGCCGCCTGTAACAAGGATCGTACTCATAAGATATAACTTCCTTTCAGAAATATTTTCTGTTTTTATTTTATCACCAACTTGGCTTTAAGTCAATAGAAAATCAAAACTTAAACGAAAAAGCACCGCTCTTCCGCAATAAAATATATCACGAAAGGAACAGTGCTTTTCCTGAAAAGGAGAGTTTGTATATAAAGTGGGTCGAAGTAAGCTTTATAATAAAAACCATTTAAAATTTAGAAAAAACCAAGCCGATAATCTTGGATATATTGAATTTCGGCGCAGATTTTTTCTTTATTTTATTGGTGTTTAGTATTATTCCGCGTTTTTGAGTGCTTCGCTCTTGGAAACCTTTGAAACCTTTCTCATCTGGAGAAGCGCAACAACGGCGTAGCAGACAAGTCCGACTGCGATCGTAACAACATATGTCATCGGATTGATCGAGCAAGGGATATATCCCGTCATCATTGTGTAAAGGTAGCCCTTGAATATTGCTTTCATTGCAATATCGATAAACGGAACTGCGATGACAAGTCCGACAACGACTGCGATAGAGGTCGAAGCGATGTAAAGTCCGCCGATCTCGCTGTTTTTGTAGCCGAGTATCTTTGTCATTGATATCGACTGGAAGTTTCTCTCTATGACCTGCTTTTTGTTTTCACCCTTCCATTATGTTATAAGCCGATATTGAAAACTTATCTTTTTCCTAAGAAATATTCAGCAAGTCTTTCGACTGTTTTTTCCGAAACGTGGCTGACTATCTTTACCGAATCATCATCAGCCGCTTTCGGGTCAAGTCCGAGGACATTTTCAAGAAAATCCCAGATGATTATACAGCTTGTGAAGATCGGGTTCGCAGCTTTGATGCCGCTTTCCGTCAGATTTATCTGACCGTAATGCTCTTTTTCGATATATCCGCTCTCGCAGAGCTTTGCGGTCATTGCGGCGGTGCTTGCTTTGCTCACGCCGACTATCTTTGCGACATCAGAGGATTTCACCTCGCCGCCGTTCTGACCGAGCTTATATATTGCGAAGAGATATTTTTTCTGGGAATATGTAAGTCCGTTCACTTTTTCTTCTCCCCGTGACAACTGCTTCCGCTGCAAGCGCAGCCATTGGGACAGCAGGAACATTTTCCGCCGCAGAATGACTTGCCTTTTTTCTTATCCTTATATATCTGCCTTGCTGCCAAAAAGACAATTCCCGCAACTATAAGACCAACTATCAAAGTAGACATATTGCCACGACCTTTCTTAAAGTTTATAAACTTCTGCGCTCCCGTGGATTTGTCGGGAGCGCAGGTAAGTTCAGTTTATTGCTTTATGATTTAACCTTAACGTTTGTTGTGAGCTTATTGCTTTCCTTGTAAGGCTTAACAAGCATATAGATGATGCCTGCAAGGCAGAGGAGAGCAACTATAAGACCGATAACATTTACATTGCCTGTAAAGAGATTGCCGAACTGGTTGATGCAGAGCGCAACAACATAAGCGAATCCGCACTGGTAGCCGATAGCGAATGCTGTCCACTTGCCGTTGTTCATCTCTCTCTTGATAGCACCCATTGCAGCGAAGCAAGGTGCGCAGAGGAGGTTGAATACGAGGAACGAGTAGCCTGTAACGCCTGTGAATGCAGCACCGATAGCGTCGTAAACGCTTCCCTCTCCGCCGCCGTAGAGGATACCCATTGTACCAACGATGTTTTCCTTAGCAACAAGACCTGTGATGGATGCGACTGTTGCCTGCCAGTTGCCCCAGCCGAGCGGCTTGAAGATCCAAGCAAGTACGCCGCCGATAGCAGCAAGGATACTGGAGTCGATCTCTTCTTCGGAAAGCATACGGAATGTTCCGTCAACTACACCGAAGTAAGTTGTGAACCATACGAAGATGGTCGAAAGGAGGATAACCGTACCTGCCTTCTTGATGAAAGACCAGCCTCTTTCCCACATTGAACGGAGAAGGTTTCCGATAGTAGGAAGGTGGTATGCAGGAAGTTCCATTACGAACGGAGCAGGATCGCCTGCGAACATCTTTGTCTTCTTGAGCATGATACCCGAAACGATGATAGCAGCTGCGCCGATGAAGTATGCGGAAGTTGCAACGATAGGAGAACCGCCGAAGATCGCACCTGCGATCATTGCGATGAAAGGAACCTTAGCACCGCAAGGGATAAATGTTGTTGTCATAACTGTCATTCTTCTGTCACGTTCGTTTTCAATGGTTCTTGAAGCCATGATACCCGGAACACCGCAGCCTACGCCGACAAGCATAGGAATGAAGGACTTACCGGAAAGACCGAACTTCCTGAAGATTCTGTCCATTACGAATGCGATACGGGACATATAACCGCAAGCTTCGAGGAATGCAAGGAGAATGAAGAGTACGAGCATCTGAGGTACGAAACCGAGGACTGCACCAACACCTGCTACAATACCGTCGAGGATAAGTCCGCTGAGCCATTCAGCACAGTTTACGGATTCAAGCAGGTTTCCGATGAGAACAGGAACGCCTGGAACCCATACGCCGTAAGCAGCAGGATCGGGGTCTGCACAGTCATACTTTACGAATGCATCAACTGCATCTGCAAGGTCTGCGCCTGTTGCTTCAACATCTTCCGTTGCAAGAGTTTCTTCATCTTCAACGGTGTATGTAACTGTATCTGCTTCTGTGAAGTTGGCAGCAAGAGCATCAAGCTCTGTCTTAGCTGTGTCAACATCGAATGTTTCGGATTCGCTGTCGATAGCTTCTTCAACAGCTGCTGTATCGATGCCGTTTTCCTGAGCCTTTTCGATGAATGCTTCGATAATTGCAGGAGCATCGCCGTATTCTTCAGCAGCTTCTTCGTAAGCGCTTGTGCCGATTCCGAAGAGATGCCAGCCGTCGCCGAAGAGTCCGTCATTTGCCCAGTCAGTTGCGGAAGCACCAACTGTAACCATTGCTATGTAATAAACAAGGAACATTACACAGGCGAAAATAGGAAGACCGAGGATTCTGTTTGTAACGATCTTATCGATCTTATCGGAAGTTGTAAGTCCGCCCTTGTTCTTCTTTTTATAACATTCCTTAATAATAGTGCCGATGTAGATGTAACGCTCATTGGTGATGATGCTCTCTGCATCGTCGTCCATTTCCTTTTCGGCAGCTTCGATATCCTGTGTGATATGAGCCATTGTTGCGCTGTCGATCTTGAGCATTTCAAGAACCTTTTCATCACGCTCGAACACCTTGATAGCGTACCAACGCTGATTCTGCTCGGGAACATCGTGAAGAACAGCTTCTTCGATGTGTGCGATAGCGTGTTCAACGCATCCGCAGAACTTGTGCTGTGGGATCATCGGTTCTTTTGCCTCAGCAGCAGCGATAGCGGCTTCGGCAGCTTCGGTAACGCCCGTTCCTTTAAGAGCGGAGATCTCAACTACCTTGCAGCCGAGTTCCTTTGAAAGCTGTTCAATATTGATCGTATCGCCGTTCTTACGAACGATATCCATCATATTGATTGCGCATACAACAGGGATTCCAAGCTCAACGAGCTGTGTTGTAAGGTAAAGGTTTCTTTCAAGGTTCGTACCGTCGACGATGTTGAGAATTGCGTTCGGACGCTCACCGATGAGGTAGTTTCTTGCAACAACTTCTTCAAGTGTGTAAGGTGAAAGCGAATAGATACCCGGAAGGTCGGTGATGATAACATCTTTGTGACCCTTGAGCTTACCCTCTTTTTTCTCAACGGTTACGCCCGGCCAGTTACCAACGAACTGGTTGGAACCTGTGAGAGCATTAAAAAGCGTTGTTTTGCCTGAGTTCGGATTTCCCGCAAGCGCGATTTTAATTTCCATATCCAATTTATCCTTTCTTAATGTTAGTTCAGACTAACCTCATTAGTCATCGCTAACCAATATACAAATAAATAAAAGTTAAGCTATCTCGATCATTTCGGCATCAGCTTTACGAAGCGAAAGCTCGTAGCCTCTTACTGTTACTTCAACAGGATCGCCGAGAGGAGCTACCTTACGGATATAGATCTCAGTACCCTTTGTGATCCCCATATCCATGATTCTGCGCTTTACAGCGCCCTCGCCGTTCAGCTTCTTTACAGTGACAGTTGAACCGATTGCAGCGTTTTTCAGTGTCATTTCCATTCTCTCCTTTATTCAATTTAATGGGATTCTCCCACTCAAACCATGATTTTGCAAGCCATTTCCTTGGAAACAGCGACTCTTGATTCCTTTACATTGACGATAACGTTTCCGCCTATCTCACTGACGACTGTTACCGTTCCTCCTGCAACGAATCCGAGATTTTCGAGGAATTTTCTTGTATCGGGGTTTCCTCCGACCTTTTTGATGATGTTTTCTTCACCGGCATTGGCAAGCGTAAGCGGCATCATAGCTTCACTCCTTTTTATATCGTTAGAACTCGCTAACCCAACGGTCAAAAGTTTTCGGAAAAACCTCGCAAGCCGTCCGAATATGACTTTTTGCGATGATATTTCCGCAAACTCCGACATCGCATTAGCTTTTGCTAACCTCTGAACTTTAAGTATGGTCAGTATCCGCTAACCATGTTAGCTTTTACTAACCGTACTTAATAATACTATCATTTTACTCCGTTGTAAATAGTTTTTCACAGATTTGTATATCTGCACAAACCCACATAGTTAGTTTTAGATAACTTTGTTAGCCTTTGATAACTGTTAATATTCGGGTAAAATTTAAGTAATTATTCCGTAAGAGCCTTGCCCAAAGCCTTGCACTTTTCGAGATCATCATCGGACGGAGCATCATTAGCGATAACACCTTCACCGCCAACAAGAACAGCACCGTCTGATCCAACTCTATGGCAAAATTATAACCTATAATAAAGATAAATTAGTGTCAACAGGTGCTGCGAATTTCAATCCACTCCCTCGTGAGAGGGAGAACGAGATGCTCTTGCTAACAGGGGAAACCTAAATGCATTTCAATCCACTCCCTCGTGAGAGGGAGAACTTGTGGACATTGTGAATATTACGATTATGCTAATAACATTTCAATCCACTCCCTCGTGAGAGGGAGAACCAAATTGTAGCCAAAATTTCTATCGTTGCTATTATTTCAATCCACTCCCTCGTGAGAGGGAGAACAGGCGAAACGAATGGATCAGATATGCGGCACGATATTTCAATCCACTCCCTCGTGAGAGGGAGAACAGCTATCAAGGACGTTGGCACTCAGTCAGTGATATTTCAATCCACTCCCTCGTGAGAGGGAGAACCATTTTTCGGTTGCTCGATATGAGATCGGTTGTATTTCAATCCACTCCCTCGTGAGAGGGAGAACTTTTCAGGTGGCTGATATAATACATTGCCACCCTATTTCAATCCACTCCCTCGTGAGAGGGAGAACGCCGCAGCATTGGTTCTATACGGAGTGGATATGCAAATTTCAATCCACTCCCTCGTGAGAGGGAGAACTGATAACATTGTAACCAAGGTGACGATGCTTCCATTTCAATCCACTCCCTCGTGAGAGGGAGAACCCGAATTTAATTACATTCGCGTTTTCTCCGTCCTCATTTCAATCCACTCCCTCGTGAGAGGGAGAACCAAAGAACTGTACAAGAAATTTTTCCTTAATGCCATTTCAATCCACTCCCTCGTGAGAGGGAGAACTGCAAAATGTCACAATAGTTAGTTATTTATGCAGTGGGTTTATGTGACATTTTGACATAATTTGCTTTTTTATTACTCGGAAAAAAGCTAAAGCCGTTTGTTTTATCCTACCAAAAAGCTGTTTTTGTGGTGCGAATGGTATGGGGATTTTATGTGCACTTATATTTCGCACCGGAATTTTTACTCGGATATTTTTACATTTTGGCCGGAAGTTTATCAGAAGATCAGCTCGTCTTCGACCGAAAGTGTTGGCTTTGCGCCTATATGATCTACTTTGGTTTGGTGATGATTGCCGAGATAATAAAAGCGCAGGCTGTCTTTTTCTTCGTCGATCTCATCGGAAAGCTTCTTTTTCAACATTCTGAGCTGCGCGGCATCGACGATACACTCAAAGACGGAATTCTGCACTCTGACGCCGTAGTTTACACACTGTTTTGCGACGCGTCTTAGGCGTTTTCTGCCCTCGCGATCCTCTGTATTAGCTTGCCTTCTTGGGTTTCAGAAGGTTCACCGCAAAGGGATCAAGGTCAAGAACATTTCCCTTATCCTTTGAAATATGCCCCTCCAGCTCGTCTGCATATTTTTTG
>CAMBLM010000025.1 GCA_945868475.1 uncultured Ruminococcus sp.
AGCGCCACCTTGCCAAGGTGGAGGTAGCGAGTTCGAGCCTCGTAATCCGCTCCATATCAAAAGCGTCAGGGCAATAGTCCTGGCGTTTTCTTTTTTATGTAGGTGTTCGGATTTACTCCTACCGGCAGAGTGCCACCTTGCCAAGCGTGGAGAAATTTCTGACGAAATGGCGAGTTCGAGCCTCGTATCCGCTCTGCATTAAAAAGCGTCAGGGCAATAGTCCCGGCGTTTTCTTTTTATATTTTGATACTGTAAGTTTGGGCGGTTTCTATATCCGTTCGATTTTTTATATCTACAGTTTCAGATAAAAAACAAACCCGAGCAATGCGTACACTGCTCGGGTTGAAACATAATAACTTATGTTTTTGGTCATCTTCATTATTATATACGTTTTTTTCATAATTGTCAATAAGTTTTTGAAAAAAGATATAGGCTTTTTTTATATCATCATTTGAATTATAATATTCAAAGTGTCTGCTGAATCTTTTCATGAAGTCTTTGAGATCATTTAAAGTTTGCATTTTAGCAGCTTTACTGTTTACGATTATTGAATAAGACATAAGTAGTGCAGCAAAGTCATGCAGGGCAGGAACTGCCATACAATTTTTTCTTGATGCGACAGAAATTGTATCTATTTTTGATACAAAAGAATTTGTTACATTGTTTACTGTAAAATTTGTATGGTCTGATTTTTTTAATGAGTTTAATACGCAATTATTATGTGCTGCGGCATTTCTTAAACATCGTATAGAAAATAAGGTGGGTTTTAATGCATTTGGCATCTTATGTTTGTTATAATAATAATTGTATAAATTAATAAAATCACCGAACGAAAGAATTTCAGTGAAGATCCAAAAAGGACATTCAAAATAATATGGGGTCTGTGAGTTTGGGTTATATGTATATGAGCAGTATTTTTTTATCAGCTCCCCTGCGTAATTGGAATGAACTTTTGCGTAAATTGATTTTACAATATAACTATATTCCTTTGTGTTTAGAAATTCGTTTACAATACTGTAGCCGTCCTCGGCAGGATTGTTGGAAATATCGGCATTGAGTTTGACCTTCATGCTATGCTCTACCCCAAGAGCCAAGGAAAGAACCAGTTTTCTGAACCACATATCAACTGTTGAAAAGTCTTTGAGATAAGCAAATTCTAAATTTATATAATCCCCATTTTGCTTCTTATTATAATTTTTTTGAAATGCTTTGAGCTTGAAATAATATGTGCTGTCTAAAAGGAATTCCCGTGCATCTTCTTCGGTTACAATGTTAAATTTTACGCCGCTTGATTTCATTTTTTCGATTTGTTCATCAATGGTAAGCTTGTTTTTTAACATCCAATTTCACCTCTGCATTATTATATCATATTTATGCGGCAAAAGCAAATAAAAGCTTTTACTTTAATCACACTTTCTTAAAAAATTTCCAAAAACCCTTGACAAACTGTTTTAACGGTGATATAGTATTATTGTACTAATCAGATAATACACTTGACAGGAGGAAACATTATGGCAAAGGTTCTGGAAGTCCGTGAGCTTTCCAAGAAATATCCCAAGAGGGATGTTTTTTCGGCAGACAAAGTTTCGTTCGATGTTGAAGAGGGCGAAATTTTTGCTCTTATCGGCCCTAACGGCGCAGGAAAGACCACTACTATACGAATGATATCAACACTTATTGAGGCGACCTCGGGCGATGCACTCGTTGCAGGTCACAGCATCGTCAAAGAGCCTGACAAGGTTCGTGAAAATATTACATATCTCCCCGACGAAGCAGGCGCGTACAAGACCATGACGGGTCGAAAGTACCTTTATTTTATGGCAGGACTTTTCACTGCCGACAAAATGACTATCGAGCGATATGTCCGCACTGCCGAGCAGATATGCGGCTTGGGCGAACGTCTTGACGACAAGATCGGCGGCTATTCAAGGGGTATGATAAGAAAGCTTCTGCTTTCGAGAGCCGTTATGACCGAGCCTAAGCTTGCGATAATGGACGAGGCTACTTCGGGACTTGATGTTATCAATGCGCTCGAGATCCGCAACACTATCAAAAAGCTTGCAAAAGAAAAGAATATGTCGTTCCTGCTTTCTTCGCATAATATGCTTGAGATCGAGTACCTCTCCGACCGTGTGGGTATCATGACGAACGGCAAGCTTATGATAACGGGAACAGTCCCGGAGCTTAAAGAGCGTTATAACGCCGTGAACCTTGAAGAAGTTTTTGAAAGGGTGGTGCTTGAACATGAAGTTCGGTAATCTTCTTAAAAAAGAGCTTGGTGAGCTTATCACTAAGCAGGCTGTCATTAGCATGGTCTTTGTACTTGTGCTTTTCGTTTTTATGGGTCAGATAATGGGTCATTCGATGGAAGAGGGCTTCGACACTTCAACGCTCAACATCTGCATCAGGGACGACTCGGACTTCACCAAAAACGTTATAGAACGCATCAAGACTGACGCAGCAACAGAGCTTAACATCGTTGACATTCAGAGTGACAATTATTATGACGAGCTGGAAAGACTTGACCTCAAATATGTCGTAATTATCCCCGAGGGTTACGGTGATACTATTGTAGATGAAAAGAAACCGGGTCAGCTTATTTTTGCGAGCAAGGTTTCGCTCGGATTCAGCGCGGCAATGTCCTCTATCTCGTCGAGTGACGCTGTAAGCACCATTATTGACCATTCCGCTGACGAGGCAATGGAGAGCATTTACGGCCTTACCGCAGAAGATGTTGAGCTCCTCACCTCCCCTGCCAATACAGTCGAATTCTCGGCGGCGAACGGCAAGAGCGTTGAAATTTCCGCGGCGGCTGTTTCCTCTATCGTTATGATGGAATCGATGATAGCTCCGTTCGCGATCTTCTTCCTGCTTCTCCTCGCTTCACAGATGATAATGACAGCAATTTCTACGGAAAAGATCGACAAAACGCTTGAAACCCTCCTTTCAACGCCTGTTTCAAGAATGACGGTTTTAACAGCTAAAATGGTAGCTGCAATAATTTCCGCACTTCTCAATGCCGTGTTTATGATAATCGGCTTCGGCATCTATATGGTAAGCATTATGGGCGGCGCAATGAGCGGTGCTGCGGCAGGCTCGGAAGTGATAAATATGCCCGATGCGGGAGCTTTTACAGACGTGCTTTCAACTGCCGATGCTATTTCACAGCTCGGTTTCTCACTCAGCGGCGCGGATATCCTCTTCTTCGGCTTGCAGTTGTTCCTCACGCTTGCAATAGGACTTTCGATATCGCTTATTCTCGGCGCAACGGCAACGGACGTAAAGTCTGTTCAGACGCTTGTAATGCCGATAATGATCGCGGTAATGATACCGTTCTTCGTAACGATGTTTATGGACTTCGGCGAAATGCCTGTTGCCGCAAAGGTAATAATGTTCCTTATCCCGTTCACACACAGCTATATAGCCTTGACAAATCTTATGTCGGGTGATATGATAATGTATTGGGGAGGACTGGCATACCAGATCGTGTTCTTTGCCGTTTGTATGTTCCTTGCGGTGAGAATGTTCACGAGCGATAAGCTTTTCACAATGTCGTTCTCTACCGAAAACAAGACCAATAAAAAGCTTTTGAAGAAATAAAGGACGATGTGCGTTGAAACTCAGGCAGGAACGGTATAAGCCGAAGAAAAAACGAAACCCGATACTTACAGCATTAATGGCATTGATGATAGTAATGCTTGCAGTGATGTGGCTGAATAAAACAAGGTTCGGACTCGATACGGGAGATATGCTCATAGCAACGGGCGCAGTGCTGATAGTATTCAGCATAGCGAATATGAACCGCCGAACGGAGAAAAACATAACCGTTTCGGATAAACAGCTTGAAGAGATGCGCGACAAAATAGGCAAGGACGAATACAGCACCTCGGCGATCTATTTTGGTGAAAAAGACAACGGAGATTCAATGCGTAATTCGTAATTATTTATATTTCGCCAATTACCGCAAAAATGCAAATGACGGATTTTCCGTCCTGCGCCGCAAGGCGTTTATACAATAAAAAACACCCCTGTTTTCAACGGTTTTTTGCCGATGAAACAGGGGCGTTTTCTTTGTGGATAATTGTTGCCGAAAAACGCTGACGCGATATGGGACATTCCCGTTCCATATCGCGCCAGCGTTTAGTATAAAGGGATTTTTCCAAACAAAAATGATGATGGATTTATTCAACTCCCAGTACAGTGTACTCCTTATCCTCGACAGCTTTCTTCAAAACGTCGTTCGGTACGTCCTTGGAGAGCGTTACAACGGCGTTCTTCTTTTCGTGTGAAGCTTCTGCGGACACAACTCCGTCTACTGCTTCGAGAGCTTTCTTTACGGTCGCCTCGCAGTGCGAACACATCATTCCTTCGATCTTGATCGTTTTAGTCATGGTTTTTTCCTCCTGTTTATTTTTACCGCCGTGATTATTATGGCGGAATTTATCGTGTTTGGGGTCGTAAATTTTGGTGAGGTTAAGACGAAGCGCGTTCGTTACGACGCAGAAGCTTGAAAGGCTCATTGCGGCGGCGGCAAACATCGGTGTCAATGTCAGCCCGAGCGGTATGAACACGCCTGCGGCAACAGGTATGCCAATGCCGTTATATATGAACGCCCAGAAGAGGTTCTCTTTGATATTCGTCAAGGTGTTGCGGCTGAGGCGAATTGCGGCAGGTACGTCCTCGAGCCTGCTCTTCATAAGCACAACGTCCGCAGCATCGATGGCGATGTCCGTTCCTGCGCCTATCGCGATGCCCGAATCGGCTCTTGTGAGGGCAGGTGCATCGTTGATGCCATCGCCGACCATTGCAGTTCTGCCGCTTTCGCAAAGCTTTCTTACTGCGGCTTCCTTCTGGTCGGGGAGAACGCCTGCGATCACATTGTCAATGCCTGCCTGTGCGGCGATCGCACGGGCGGTCTTTTCGTTATCGCCCGTCAGCATTACGACGTTAAGGCCCATATTTTTGAGTTCTTCAACAGCCTTTTTGCTGTCCTCTTTTATGACATCGGCAGCGGCGAGTATGCCGACAAGCTTTCCGTCATAGGCGAAGAATATCGGCGTTTTGCCCTGCTCGGCAAGAGCTTCATACTTTGCGCCAGTTTCGCTGTCGGGAGGGCCAAACTGAGTAATAATAAACTCTGCTTTTCCGCCGACGGCTTTCTTTCCGTCAAGCACCGCTTCAAGTCCGTTGCCCGAGAGGATCCGGAAGTCCGTTGTTTCGGCGAGGGCGATGTTACGCTCCTCACCGTAAGCCGTAACAGCGGCAGCGAGAGGGTGTTCGCTCTTCTTTTCGAGCGAGCAGGCGATACGGAGAAGCTCTTCCTCCGAAGTTCCGTTGAGAGGTATGACATCGGTTATCTTAGGCTCGCCCTTGGTGATAGTTCCTGTCTTGTCGAGGGCGATGTTCCGAATTTTGCCCGTTTCTTCAAGCGAAGCGGCGGTCTTGAAAAGTATGCCGTTCTTCGCACCGACACCGCTTCCGACCATGATCGCTACGGGAGTAGCAAGTCCGAGCGCACACGGACAGCTTATAACAAGCACGGTAATTCCCCTTGCAAGCGCGTAGCCGGGGGTCTGTCCGAGCAGAAGCCATACTGCGAATGTAACGAGTGCGATCCCGATAACGGTCGGGACGAAGATACCCGAAACCCTGTCGGCTATCTTCGCGATAGGTGCTTTCGTTGCTGCGGCATCGCTCACCATTTGGATTATCTTTGAAAGTGCTGTTTCCTCGCCGACATTAACGGCTTCGCACTTCAAAAAACCCGACTGATTTATCGTTGCAGCCGAAACCTTGTCGCCAACCTTTTTATCGGCAGGGATACTTTCGCCCGTGAGAGCCGATTCATTGACGGCACTTTCGCCCTCGGTGACGATACCGTCGGCAGGTATGCTTTCGCCCGGCTTTACAACGAAAATATCACCCTTAACGACATCCTCGGCAGGGATAGTCACCTCTGCACCGTCACGAAGCACGGTCGCAGTTTTCGGTGCAAGTGCCATCAAGCCTTTGAGAGCGTCCGTTGTCTTGCCCTTTGAGTGAGCTTCGAGCATTTTTCCGAGCGTTATGAGCGCAAGTATCATCGCCGCCGACTCAAAGTAGAGATTGTGAACGTAGGACATCTGATCTTCAGCAACGGTCATTGCAAACATCTCATAAACGCTGTAAATATAAGCCGCAGACGAACCTAATGCAACAAGGCTGTCCATATTCGGCGACCTGTGCCACAAAGCCTTGAAGCCGCTTATAAAGAAACGCTGATTTATCACCATTACAGCCGTTGTGAGCAAAAGCTGAATGAGCGCAAGGGCGAAATGGTTGTGCTGAAGTACGGTCGGGACAGGCCAGCCCAACATCATCGCACCCATTGAGAAATACATAAGCACCGCAAGCAGGATAAGTGATGAAACAAGCCTTGCGATGAGCTTTTTCTCGCCGTTGTCGGTCGGAGCTTGGTTTTTGGGGTTCTTTCCGTTCTTGGTGGAAATGCCATAGCCTGCTTTTTCAACGGCGGCGAAGATATCCGCCTGTGAAGCCGTACCCTCGACGCCCATGGAGTTCGTCAGCAGGTTGACCGATACGGACGAAACGCCCTTGACCGCTGAAACAGCCTTTTCGACCCTCGCGCTGCAGGCGGCGCAGGTCATTCCCGTAATATTGTACTGTTTCATTTTCTTTATCATTCCTTTACATCAATCTTTTGATTATGGAGATAAGTTCGCCGACGACTTCATCGTTGCCCTCGCGGATGTTGTTTACAACGCAGGTGCTTATGTGATTTTCGAGAAGCTCACGGTTGAAAGCGTCAACCGCCGCGCCGATAGCCGCCGATTGGGTGAGGATATCGGTGCAGTAAGCATTGTCCTCGAGCATCTTTTTAATGCCCCTTACCTGTCCCTCGATCCGGTTCAGGCGGTTCATGAGCTTTTTGTACTCCTCGGGCGAACGCTCCTTTGTTTTTTTACATTCCGAGCATTTGCAGCATTTTTTATCCATAACGAAATTATCTCCTTAAACTTTCGGTTTATTCCATTATATACCCCCTCTGGGTATTTGTCAAGAGGCAGAATAAAAAATTTTGGAATCAGGAGTACGGAATTATTTGCAAAGCTCGGATTTGTTTAGGCAAGCAAAAGTCTACGTCCACGCTTTTTAATACTAAACACCAATAAAACTATAGACAAAAAATCTGCGCAAAAACCATATATCAGAGTTTTTGCTTGATTTTTTGTATAGTTTTTAATTGGTGTTTAGTATAAGAGGGGACGCTCTGCAATAGAGAGCGTCCCTTTGTATAGCTTTCTTTCAATGATAATTTTGTGCTTTTGTTATTTTGCACGAAGTCAGTAACCTTTTTTCGACAGACCGAAATCCCCACAGACTGCTACTCTGTGGGGATTTTGATTTTGTTTTATACTAAACACCATTTAAAATTTGGAAAAAATCAAGCCGATAATCTCGCATATATAGGATTTCGGCGCAGATTTTTTCCTGTATTTTATTGGTGTTTAGTATTAAGCAAGCATTTCTTTATCACTTGACAATTAAACTTCTATGTAATATATAATACTAAACACCAATAAAACTATAGACAAAAAATCATCGCATAATCCATATATGCAAGATTATGCTCGATTTTTTTTATAGTTTTTAATTGGTGTTTAGTATAAAAGCATACAAAACTTGATCCACTATTTTCACAAAATTCCCCTCACAGAAATCTACTCTGTGAGGGGAATTTTTTTACCAAAACAAAAGCTTTGCAAACGCCTATGAGAAACGCCTGCAAAGCTTATTTTTTATTCAAACTCAATTATTCCGAATCTGCCCTTGGCTTTGAGTATCCTCAATACGCTGGCATCAAGCTGCTCGGGATCGATCCTTCCATCGGCAAGAGCCGCAAAAACATCGTTGTATGCGCTTTCGATATCCGAGGTGCAGAGCATATCGTTTCCTGCGTTTACGGCGAGAACGTAAGGGCTTTCGTCTGATTCGGCGGCGAAGTTCGTTATCGCGTCCATTCCGAGATCGTCCGTGAGGATAATTCCCTCGAAGCCGAGTTCGTCACGAAGCACGGAATGTATCTCCGCAGAGAGCGAAGCAGGACTTTCGCTGTCGAACGCCGAAACAACATTGTGATTTACCATTACGGCAGGTGCGCCTGCGTCAATTCCCGATTGGAACGGGAGAAAATCCGTGTTCTCAAAGCTTGAACGGGAACGGTCGTCGTTCGCGCTGCCCGTGTGGGTGTCAACATTAGGACCGTAGCCCGGGAAATGCTTCAGACAGCTCATAATGCTGCCCTCGGTCATGCCCTCGACTGCGGCGGCAACGTATTTTGCGGTGTTTTCGGTGTTTTCGCCGAATGTGCGGTCATAGATATAGTCGCTGTGGTTTTCTGTGATGTCCGCAACGGGTGCGAGGTTAAAGTTTATTCCGAGCGAAAGCAGAAGCTCCGCTTTTTCAATATTTTCGTCACGAACCGCGTCTGCGCCGTCACGGGCAAGGACTATCTGCGAAGTGAACGGACTTAAACGATACTGCGGAAACTTTGAAATGCGCACGACAGTTCCGCCCTCTTCATCTGTGGCAAGGAACGCAGGGATATCAGCCGCCGCTTGGATCTTCGCTGTCTTTTCCGCCATTGTATCGGGGAATTCGTTCTGGAAATCGCTCGCATAGAGAGTGTAGCCGCCGAGGTGGTATTTGCTCATCGTATCAGCCGCGCCCTCGGACGGGAATCTTCCCAAGATGATCTGACCGACTTTCTGTTCGTCCGTCATTGAGGCAAGGAGTGCTTCGGCAGACGAGAAATCAAGCTCTGCGCTCGGTTCTTCGGCATCGTTCGTTATATCGTCCTCGGGGGTATCGGAATTGTCCGCTTCGGCTGTATTTTCATCGGCGGTTTCATTTTCCGATACCGCTTCGGACGAAGCTTCGGTAACTTCCGTTTTTGAAATTGTCGTATCTGCGGCGGTTTCCGAGTTCGGCTTTGAAATCGTTGCTGTACAGCCGCACAGAGCGAGTGCCGCTATCAATGCAATAAATGATGATCTGAATTTTTTCATAGTGATCTCTGTCCTTCTGGTTTAATTTGTGCTGAATCCTATTCCGAGGATATCGATGTTCTTATCGAGCGAATCTTCGGCAGGGCGGATTTCGATCTCCATATCCTTTGTTTCCTGCCATTTGATGATCTTGAATGCGTAAGGGTCGCCCCAGCCGTCGCTCTGGTTCGTATCAACGACTTTTGCCCTTGCACCGTTTATATAGACCTCAAATTTGCCCATTGAAGCGTTGTTGTTTCTTCGGCATATAATGAAAAGTCCGTTTGCGTTGACCCTGAATTTCATAGGCTCGTTCGTGGACTTGTCGAAAGACCAGCCCTTCGTAAAGCCGTCCGCAGATGAAGAGTTCGTGAAGCTTCCGAGCGACTCCATTGTGAAATTGCTGTCCGAGCCGTCATAGTCCGATTCGATAAGAGTGGCATTTTCGTAAGGCGCGCCGAATATACTTTCCGCAGGGAGAACATATTCGTCCGACTGCACTTTCAGTGATTCGTCAAAGGCGTGTGCGATAAGCTTGCAGAAAAGCGTATGACCGTTCGGGTTCGGGTGAGCGGCATCGTTGTAGTAGTCCTCCCACTTTATCGTGCCGTTGTCGAGAGCCTCGGTGAGAGCATCGGCGGTGCTTATCATCGGGAGCGAGTAGAATTCGCCTATATTTTTCATATACTCCTGCGCGGAGTGACCCTCTTTTGTGCGGTTGAAAATAAGCACAACGGCAGGTTCGTTTTCCTGCCCGAGCGCGGTTCTGACGAGGGATTCGTAGGATTCCTTATAATCGGTTTCCATACCGTCATTAACGGCGTATTCGACAAAAATTATATCCGCATTGTTGTCGAGAATATCACGCTTCAGGCGAAGATTTCCGAGAATTGACGGCGTTCCGCTTATGCCCTTGTTGACATAGTTGACCGTTCCGCTCGGATATCTTTCTTTGAGCAGGTCGGTAACTTTGCTTGCGAAGCACTCATCGGGCTGAACGGTATAACCGTAGGTTATAGAGCCGCCGATAAAGCCGAGTGTTATCTCGCCGCCGTTTTCGAGCGTTCTGAGCTTCTCATTGAGCCTGTGGGTATTGCCGACCGAAACGAGCGAAGTCGAAAGCATCTGCTTCTCCGCCTCGGAAAGGCTTGCATCGTCCTCTACCAATGGATAGGAAAATGTTGCGGCTTCGGCTGTCTGGGCGGCGGTTTCTGCGTTTTCTGTCGGCTCTGTATCGCTTGTACAGCCTGAAAAAAGCGAAACGCACACAGCGGCAGCGGCTAAAAAGCTTGTTAATTTGAGTTTGTTCATAATTATTTCTCCCAAGAATATTTAAGATCGACTATAGCGGTGAAAATTCCGCTTTCGGTAATATCGATATAGCCATAAGAGGGATTTTTCCCGTCACGCGGCTGTGCGCAGCTTCCGGGGTTCATATAATATATCCCGTTCTCATAATGCAGGAAGCGTTCATGCGTATGCCCGAAGAGGACAATGCTGCAGTCGTTCTGCTTTGCCGCGGCGGTAATATGTTCAAGTCCGCTTTTTACACCATAGGAATGGCCGTGTGCGGCAAAAATTCTTGCGCCGTCAACATCGATAACTGTTGAGAGCGGCAGTCTGCTGCAATGGTCGCAGTTGCCCGCGACCCTGCGCATATCGATATGCGGATATTCCGCCATAATATAATCGGTCTCATTTTCGCCGTCGCCAAGATGAATGAACATCTGCGCTTTTCCGAGATTGCTGTCAACGATATCACTTACAGCACCCGTTTTTCCGTGCGAATCGGACATTACAACTATCCTCACAATTTTTCTCCCCTTTGCATACAATAATACAAAATGCTGAATTCAGCAGCCGAGTTTCAGCATGCTGATTTTCAGCGGCTATTCTATCAGAATAAATTATAACATAAAATATAAGGAAAATAAAGAGCAATCCGTGAATTTATTCTTTTGGACTTTGGAGGAACTTTTTATGACCGATTTCAACAAGAAAAATATGAACGAACTTCTCGATGTTGTGAGCCGAAAGCTCGGCGTTCCGAAAGATAAGCTCCGTGCTGAGCTTGAAGCAGGAAAATTCGATTCTGCACTGAAAAATATGAAGCCTGCCGATGAGGCAATGTTCAACCGCATCGTCAGCAACCCGACCGCTCTCGAGCAGTTTATGAGCAGTCCGCAGGCAAAAGCGCTCTACAACAAGCTTACGGGCGGAAAATAATTACTTATAATACCGGTCTTTAATGAATGTGTAGCCAAAAAATCGGCGCAGGATCCATTTAAACCTGTTTTTAACAGCTGCGAGCTTTTGCTTGATTTTTGTACACATTCCGATCAGAAAATTCAGACGTAGGGGGTGCTTGCTTTGGACGATATGAGCGAAAAGATCCGATCACTGCTATCCGATGAGGAAAGTATGCAGCAGATAAAGGAGCTTGCGGCAATGTTCGGCGGCACTTCCGATACGTCCGAAGCTTCTCCCGAAAGCGATCCGCAGCAGTCCGACAGCGATATGCCGATAAACCCTGCGGCACTGATGAGCCTGATGTCGGGACTTTCCAAAAACGATAAAAACTGCGACCTGCTCATCGCATTGAAACCGCTCCTTTCAGAGGACAAACAGCCGCGCGTTGACAAAGCCGTCAAGCTTCTGCGGCTTTATAATATTTATTCGGAGCTTAAAGAGAGCGGCGCGCTCGGGAATCTTTTATAGCGGAGCAAAATGCCTATGGAAAACAGCAATAAAAGCATCACAATGGCGGAAAAACGGGTCGGGGAGATGAATAAGTTGACGCAGGGACTTCTTGAACAAAGCAACCGCTATTTTCAGCAGAGGAATCAGCCGCAGTCTGCACAAAACCGCCCCTCTCCGCAGGATAAACAGTTTCAGGACCGCTCGTCTGCACCTCCTCCGCAGAACGTACAGCAGAATATGCCGCAAAATGTTCCAAATCGGAACATTCCGATGCAGAATTTTATGCCGAACAGTCAGTTTCAGCGGCAGAATGTTCCGTTTCGGAACAATTCTCCTCGGAATATGCAGAGGAACGCCCGGAATCAGCCGCAGAAGCCGCGCTTTGAAGCGATAGAGAACAACAGACCAAGCCCCCCTCAGCAGTTCGCTCCGCCGCCAAGACCCGAGCCGCCCAAGCCGCCGAGCCGTGAGCCGAACAAGCAAGGCTCGCTCCTGCCGATACCGATAGACTCCGATACCGCTCTCATAGCCGCGCTCGCCGCAGTGCTTGTAAAAGAAAAAGCCGATACGAAGCTTATATTGGCATTGCTGTATATTTTATTCTAAGGAACGTGATATAAATGTCGAAAGCAAAAGAATTTTTCAGCCGAGTTTCCTGTATTCTGACGGGCAAGCCGCCCGAGACGAACGACAGCGAGGAGATCCTCGCCGATATCGACGAGATAGTGAACGAGCTTTCGCATTGCCGCAGGATATTCAATTTAGCCACGGACAGCGACCTCATCGAGGCGGCAATATACGAAGAGCTTGCGCTTCGCTCACGGTATGCGTATCTTATGAAACGTGCGCGCGCACAGGGCATAACAGGGAGGACGGTGCTGAAATGAACACGGAAGATATGGGCAGTATAATTTTTTACATAGCGGTCATCGTTTCGGCAATAGCGATGATCGTGCATTATCTGAAAAGTGCCAAGCCTGCGAAAACGGCTTTTTTCGGAATGAGTTCGGGAGCGGCGTTCCTCACTCTGCTCCACTTTTTCGGCGGATATGTCGGCTTTTCCGTGCCGCTGAACTTTTTCACGGCGGTACTGTCGCTGATACTCGGTATCCCGGGGGTCATTATTGTGGCTTTAATGAGTCACTTCGGGGCGGTTTGATTTAATGCTCAATTCATAATGCTTAATTATTTTTGTTCCATAATTTTCAACATAATTGTAGTGCAGTGTAAAGTCTAAAACTTTATTTTTCAGCATTGATTTATCAATTATCATATTATGTATTTATATATAAACAGTAAGCAATTAAAAAGTCAAAGCTAATTGTAACAAAACCGTCCTCTCCTGCCGTACCCATATCTAACGTCCAAAAGCCTGACTTGTGTCTGTAGCATTTGGTCGGGAGAGGGTTGGTGGTTTGGGGAAAGGTATGTGCAAAGTGTGATACACTTCAGGGAACACCGCAAGGAGGATAGGGGGAGGGCGGCCTTGCGTCCCCCTCGTACAGAGCGCCTCCCCCTGTCCTCCTAAAGGTTTTCCCTTTGCTCTATACATACAAATGCTATCATTTATAGCTTTTATTCCATTTGAATTTTACATTTTGGGATAACATTGTAAACACAATTGAATTTATTAAATCATCAAGTTTCAGAATTTACAGAGTAGTAGGGGCGGATTCTATATCCGCCCGTT
>CAMBLM010000026.1 GCA_945868475.1 uncultured Ruminococcus sp.
TCATCAAGTTTCAGAATTTACAGAGTAGTAGGGGCGGATTCTATATCCGCCCGTTGCAAACCCAATTTTTAGGTAATTCTCCGTAGTGGACGGATTTCCCGTCCCATATCGCGCCAGCGTTTTTCGGCAACAATTATCCACAAAGAAAACGCCCCTGTTTCATCGGCAAAAAACCGTTGAAAACAGGGGTGTTTTTTATTGTATAAACGCCTTGCGGCGCAGGACGGAAAATCCGTCATTTGCATTTTTGCGGTAATTGGCGAAATATAAATAATTACGAATTACGCATTATTCCACAATGCCGCCTTCAACAACAAGGTTTTCCTTGTCAACTGCCGGACCGTAAACGTCTGCGAGAGTTGCATCGTAGTCGTTGTGGAAGAAGTTTTCGTCTGCAAGAGATGTGATCTCATCGTTGATGTATGTGAGAAGTGTGTCGTTGCCCTTTGTAACAGCAGGTGCAATTGTGTCAAGGCTGCCGAGGGATTCAATACCTACTGTGAAGCCGGGGTTCTGCATTGCCCATGCAAGAACTTCTGTGTTATCTGTGGAGAATG
This sequence comes from uncultured Ruminococcus sp., assembly GCA_945868475.1. Lineage (GTDB taxonomy): Bacteria > Bacillota > Clostridia > Oscillospirales > Ruminococcaceae > UMGS363. The sequence continues at coordinate 558 of CAMBLM010000026.1, forward strand.
CGTCGCCTCTGCCGTCCTGAAGTGCGGAGTAAGCTTCGTTGTATTCATCGAACTTTACAAGTTCAAGACCGTTATACTGGTTTTCTGTGAAGAATTGCTCTGCTGTTGTACCCTTTACAACGATGAGCTTCTTGTTTTCAAGGTCTGCTTCGGAGTTGATAGGTGCGCTCTCAGGGGAAACTACGCCGAGTGCAACCTTCATATAAGGAAGCGCGAAGTCTACCTTTTCTGCTCTTTCTTCTGTAACTGTGAAGTTTGCGAGGATAATATCTACCTTGCCTGTGATAAGGTATTCTGCTCTGTTCGCAGCTTCAACGGAAACGAGTTCAAGCTCTGTTCCGAGATCCTGCGCAAGTCTTTTTGCAAAGTAAACATCGTAGCCCTGATATTCGCCGTTGTTGTCAACGTAGCCGAATGGGTTCTTGTCGGAGAAAACGCCGATCTTGAGCGTGCCGCTTTCCTTGATCTCGTCTACTGTGCGGTAAACCTTTGCGTTTGAGTCTGTTGATGCTGCGTCTGTGTTTGTATCCGCCTTGCTGCCGCAAGCTGTAAAGGAAACTGCGATCGCTGCTGCGGATAAAGCTGCAAGAATTTTCTTAAAGCCAAACTTTTTCATAAATATCTCCCTTTCAAATCGAACTTTAGTCCGAATATGTAAATGTTTTTAGGAACTGCTTTGCACGTTCTGTCTTGGGCGCATCGAAGAATTCATCGGGTGTCCCCTCTTCTACGATCTCGCCGCCGTCGAGGAAGATTACCCTGTCTGCGACTGCCTTTGCGAACGCCATTTCGTGGGTAACTATCATCATCGTTGTTCCGCTTTTTGCAAGGTCGAGAACAACTTTAAGCACTTCATGCACCATTTCGGGGTCAAGAGCCGCCGTGATCTCGTCAAGAAGAATGATGTCGGGGTGGATTATAAGGCTGCGGACGATAGCCGCACGCTGTTTCTGACCGCCCGAAAGCTCATTCGGATAGGAATCCGCTTTTCCTGCAAGACCTACTCTGTCGAGGAGCTTCAGGGTTTCTTCTTCGACTTCTTTTTTGTCGCGCTTCTGGACCTTGAGCGGTGCGAGTGCGATATTCTGTGCGATCGTCATGTGTGGGAAAAGGTCATAGCTCTGGAAGACCATTCCGATATGCTGACGAATTTTTGTAAGGCTTTTTTTGCCGTAAAGTACAGGTTCTCCGTGAAGCGTAACACTTCCGCCCTGTATGGGTTCAAGTCCGTTCAGACAGCGCAGAAATGTGCTTTTTCCGCAGCCTGATGGACCGATAAGTACGATGACCTCGCCTTTTTCGACCGAGATCGAAATGTCTTTGAGGATAACGTTGTCGCCGAACTGCTTGTGCAGGTTTTTTACCTCGATTATTGTTTCCGCCATTATACAAACTCCTTATGCCGAAAGCTTTTTCTGCTTCTTTTCAATAGCCGTTGAGAGCATCGAAAGTGGGAAGCAGACTGCAAAATACATTACGAATATCGTTCCGTAGACCCAAAGTGCCGCATTTGGTGCTTCAAAGCGGTTCGCATCGATTATCTGCTTGCCGACTTTCAGCACCTCCGTAACGCCGATGAGCGAAACGAGCGCAGTGGTCTTTATCATTCTTGTTGAAAGATTGATAATGTTCGGGATAAGCAGGCGTATTGCCTGCGGAAAAATAACGTAGATATAAGCCTGAAACTTGGTGAGTCCAAGCGATGTTGAGGATTCATACTGGTGAACGGGAACGCTTTCAAAGCCGCCTCGGATAAGGTCGCCCATTTCAGCCGTTCCCCATATCGTGAATACGATTATCGCCGAAGTTTCGCCCGAAAGATTTATGCCGAGCGTTCGGACGATGCCGAAAAACACGATGAAAAGCCAGACGAGCTGCGGCATTATGCGGACAATTTCAAGATAAGCTCTGCAAACCGCTCTGACAGCCTTGCTCTTCATTCTCATAGCTGCGCCGAGCAGCGAGCCGAGGATAAGCGAGAAGCCTATCGATATGAGTGCGATGCGTATCGTCACCCAAAGTCCGCTGAGCAGTCTTAAAAAGTTGTTGCCCTCGAATACTATTTTAAGCCCCTCCACGGCGAAGCCTCCTTTCAAGCACTGAACACAGCAGCGATATCGGTAAAATAATGATAAGGTATGCTATGACGAGCATAAGGAGCGACTCCGTTGTGCTGGAGTACATTCCGATAAGATCCTTGGCTATGTACATAAGGTCGGCGAGTGCAACTGCGCTGAAAACGCTCGTTTCCTTTAAGAGGAAGATTATATTTGCACTCACAGCAGGCATCGCAGCCGCTGCTGCCCTCGGGAAAACGACATAGCGCATTATCTGACCTCTTGTAAGGCCAAGACTTTCCGCAGATTCTATCTGGGCTTTTTTTATGCTTTGGAAACCGCTTAAAATGGATTCTGACATATAGCTTCCGCCGAGAAATGTAAGTCCGATTATGCCGCAGGCCTCGGAGGAGAGAACTATCCCTGCCTTCGGAAGTCCGAAGTATAAGAAAAACAACTGCACGATGAGCGGTGTGTTTCTCGAAAGCTCGGTGTAAATGACTGTGATCGTGCGCAGAACGGGTATCTTGTAGTACCTTGTCAGCGCGCATATCAATCCGACGATCGCGGAAAGGACGATGCCTATCGTACCGGTTACGACCGTCAGCACCGCTGCTTTGACATAAAGCGGATAATGCTGCGTAATAAATGTCAGATCCATGGTTTCCTCCGTTGTAATCAATTTTTTGTGCTTTTTGCGCTCCGCAGGAAACTATAAAAACAAGTAATTCCCTATGTATTAAGAACAGCCGCAAACAGCAATTCTTAATTATACAACTAAAACGCTGAAAAGTCCAGCGTTTTAGTTAGGTTTTTAATGAATTTTTAGAAAATTGCAACAACTGCGCCGTTGTAGTTTTCAGCGATGAAGTCCTTAACTTCCTGTGTCTGGAGTGCGGAAACGAGAGCCTGGATCTTAGGAAGGTTTTCATTGCCGCTCTTTACTGCAACGATGTTTGCATAAGTCTGAGCTGCATCGCCGGAAGCATCTTCGGAAGCGATAGCGTCTGCGATTTTAAGACCTGCTGCAAGAGCGTAGTTGCCGTTGATAACTGCGAGAGAACCGTCGCCTGCGTTAGCGAACTGAGCTGCAACTGTATCAGCCTGAACGGTTGTGATATTGAAGCCGTGATCGTCAACGATGTCAAGTGTCTTTACGCCGTCAAGAGCGTTTGCACCCTCAGGGAGAGTGATAAGACCTTCCTGTGCGAGGAGGAGAAGAGCTCTTGTTTCGTTGCTGTCGTCAGCAGGAATTACGATCGTTGCGCCCTCGGGGATATCTGCAACGCTTGCAATGCCGTTGGCATAAAGTCCGAATGGTTCATAGTGAATGGAAGCAGCGGAAACGAGGTCTGTTCCGTTGGATTCGTTGAAGCTGTTGAGGTAAGGAGTGTGCTGGTAGTAGTTAGCATCGAGTTCGCCGTCAGCAACAGCCTTGTCAGGGAGTACATAGTCATCATAAATTGTGATCTGGAGATCATAGCCCTGCTCTGCGAGCTTATCCTTAACGAATTCGAGGATCTCGCCGTGAGGTGTGGAAGTTGCGCCAACCTTGATTACATTGTCGCCGTCAGCAGCTGTTGTATCAGCGGCTTCTGTTTCAGCGTTTGCGTCAGCAGCTTCTGTATCTGCTGCTGCGTTGTCAGCTGCGGAAGTATCAGCGGAAGTATCTGCTGTTGTGTCGGCTGTGCTTGAAGAGCAGCCTGTGAGTGCGAGTGCTGCGATAGAGAATGCAGCGATGATGCTTGTTAATACAGTATTCTTTTTCATAATAGTTTTTCTCCTTATTATACGTTTGGTTTCAGTTTTTGGTGAATAGGTTTAATGACAACATCGTGCATCAAACATTCGGCCGTTCCTGAAATTTTCGCGCAGAAGGCGGTCAAAAAGCTTTTCCATTTTTCTTTTCTCCTTATATTCAGTAATATTCTTGGGGAAACATTACTTATTAATACGTTTGTCCGTCTTGTGAGCGAGCATCATTCCAAGCTCCTGAATGAGCTGAACAATGATGATCGTCAGCACTACGCACACCCATATTATATCATTGTTAAAACGCTGGTAGCCGTAATTGATAGCTATCGTACCAAGTCCGCCTCCTCCGATAGTTCCTGCCATTGCGGAATATCCGAGGATAGTTACGAGCGAGATCACCGCGCCTACGATAAGCGAAGGCTTTGATTCTGGGATAAGCACTTTCCAGATTATCTTGAAGTTGGAAGTTCCCATTGACTGAGCGGCTTCGATAACGCCCTTGTCAACTTCCTTTATCGAGCTTTCTACCATACGCGCTACATAAGGTGCAGCCGCGATGATGAGCGTTACTATCATCGCCTTGTTTCCGAGGCTTGTTCCCACAACGAACTTCGCAACAGGGAGCATCGCAACCATAAGGATAACGAACGGAATGCTTCGGAAGATGTTTACGATAAATCCGAGAACCTTGTTCAGCCACGGGATAGGCTTTATGCCGTCCGAACCCGTAACATGGAGCAGAATTCCTATCGGAAGTCCGATAATGTATGAGAAAAATGCGGAAACGAATGTTAAATAAACGGTTTCCCATATTCCTTTCTGCAAAACGCCCTTTTCAATGAGCTGTGAAAGAAGATCTGACATTATTTTCACCCCTTATCCTTAGTTGAGTTCGGAATATTCGATGCTGTTCGCATCGAGATAAGCTTTTACGCGGTCGTAAGATTCAAACGGTATCTGAATTATGAGCTGACCGTAAGCCTTGCCGTCGATATCCTTTGTGTCGGCGTGGAGAATGTTCACCGCTGCACCGCATTCAAGGATTATAGCCGCGAGAACAGGCTTGCCTGAGCTTTCACCGTTGAAAACGATACGCACCTTTTTGCCCTCGGTTATCTCTGCGGCTGCTTTTACCTCGGGGAGAACGAGCTTCTTTGCGATGTCCGACTGAGGATTTGCAAAAACGGTCTTTACATCGCCCATTTCGGCAACAACGCTCTTGTCGAGGACTGCAACTCGGTCACAAATGCTGTCGATGATGCTCATTTCGTGAGTGATAACAACTATTGTGATGCCAAGCTCCTTGTTTATCTTTTTCATAAGTTCCAGAATGGAACGTGTGGTATCGGGGTCGAGTGCGCTCGTTGCTTCATCGCAGAGGAGGTATTTCGGGTTTGCGGCAAGCGCTCTTGCAATTGCCACACGCTGTTTCTGGCCGCCCGAAAGCTGTGAAGGGTAACTCTTTTCCTTTTCGGCGAGTGAAACAAGCTGGAGAAGCTCTCTTGCTCTCTTTTCGGCATCGGCTTTCTTCACGCCTGCTATCTCAAGCGGAAAACAGACATTTTTGAGCACGGTTCTCTGTTCGAGCAGGTTGAACCCCTGGAATATCATTCCGATGTTTCGTCTTGCTTCGAGAAGCTCCTTTGTCGAAAGCTGACCGAGGTTCTTTCCATCGATGATAACATCGCCCGTTGTCGGACGTTCGAGGAAGTTTATACAGCGGACGAGGGTACTTTTTCCTGCGCCCGAAAGACCGATGATTCCGAATATCTCGCCGTCATTGATCGTGATGTTGACTTCCTTTATTGCGGTGATGGCCTTTTCGCCCTTGCCGTAGGTCTTGGATATGTTTTTGAGTTCTATCATTCGTTGCACCCCATTATAAAACAAAAAGCAGGCGAACCTGCTTCATACGGATATATGATAAAATCGTTAAAAGCAGCCTTTATGATATTCTTTTTTGCAGGACATTATGCACATGGACATTGAAATGCAGGATATCATATCAGCTTTGCTCCTTTCGATCTTTTGTTTTTGACTATGGCTTTATTATACACCTCAAATCATAGCTTGTCAATAGGTTTTCTAATGATTAATTGCTCAAACATTACCCTATATTTTGCAGGATTTTTTTACACATCGTACAAATTAGGTATAAAATGTTAAGAAATGGGCGAAAATAATGTACTTTTGACTGCATTTGTGCAGCTTTGAGGTCGAATAATATCATTTTGAGTAAAAAATTTAGTGTAAAACGCCCACGATGAAGCTTGACGGCGAGATTTTTTCAACATCCCGGTGCTTTTATGGTTGAAAACTCTTGCGCCGGGTGGGATATACAAATCGTTTTGGGGTAGGGTTCTATAATAAAACAGAGCTGTTTCAGCGTGGGCTAAAATTAAAATAAGAAAATAAACAGTGGTCATTTATATGATGTATTCGATGCTGCTATAATTTTGTAGGGGACGGGTTGCCCGTCCCGCGCCGCGAGGCGTTTTTATAGTATAAACCAACCCTGCTTTCAAAGAATGTGATTCCTTTAAAAGCAGGCTTATTTCGCAAACCTGAGAATCGCTGACGCGATTCGGTACGGGAAACCCGTCCCCTACAATAAATCACCATATATTCGGAGTATAAAACAAAAAACCACTTATCAAAGATAAGTGGTTGATTGGTGCGGTAAATGGGACTTGAACCCATACGTCAAAGACACACGCCCCTCAAACGTGCCTGTCTGCCTATTCCAGCACTACCGCATTTATTAAGTTGTTGTCGTTTTGGAGTGTTACGTTTTTGTTCTCTCCCTGACGACGATATTTATTATAGCACATAGCTATCTGTTTGTCAAGCGTTTTTTCAAATTTTTTTGAGATTTTTTCAACTTTTTTTCAGACGGTCGAAAAATGACGTACCTACGAGGGTTTCTCTAATGCGTAATTCGTAATGCGTAATGCGTAATTATCGTATTTCTCAAAATTTTTTTGAAATCGGATAAAAATTTAATAGCAAGTGCGTTTGCTGTCAAATAGCGGCAACGCTTTTGGCGTGTAAAAAATAAAACTTTTGCCGCAAATCAGCGGAGAAAAAAATAATTACGCATTACGAATTACGCATTAAAAAAATGCCGCCCGATACTGTGACAGCACCGAACGGCATCATTGCATTTTTTCTTATGCCTTAGCAGCGTTGAGCTTCTTAGCGAGCTGGGACTTCTTTCTTGCTGCACAGTTCTTGTGCATAAGACCCTTAGCGCAAGCCTGGTCAACAGCCTTGATAGCAGCTCTTACAGCAGCCTCGGACTCGGGAGCCTTTACAGCTGTAGCAGCGTCAGCCTTTTTAAGAGTTGTCTTGAGAGCAGACTTAACAGCCTTGTTTCTCATTGTCTTTGTGTTGATAACCTTTACTCTCTTCTTAGCGGATTTAATATTTGGCATTTTGTTTTCCTCCAAAATCTCTGATAATTTAAATTTTTCTGCAAATAATATTGACAGCTTGCATATCGTTTATTCGGAACAAAGCGGTGACACGGTTCGCTTTTTTGCTTCCGCGGACGTAATGACTCGCCCTTTTTACAAAGATAAACACGCGATATAGCAGTACGGCTGCCCTTATCGAATACATATCTGCACAAGCTTAGATATTATTTTATCATTATTTGTCCGATTTTTCAATAGGCAATTTAAAAAAACTTGTAGAAATATCACGGCTTGGTTTATGCAGATTATATAATACTGATATCAAATCAACCTATAGACAGATACGACAGCTATAATTCCACCACTCGGCGGCAAACTCCCTTGTCAGGCATCAAGCCTGCCTGCGGTCGTTTTTCTTGATTGGTGAAATTCTATCTGCCGTCCTTGTCTACAGAACGATTTGATATCAGTATGATTACTTTTGAAAAGGGGAAATATTGTATGTCAGCACGAACTGATCTTGCGGTGGAAATGATAGACGAGGACGCTCGTTCGCTTCCGAGGGGAATCGGCAGAAAGCTGCGCAAAAGCTCCGCCTGCAGCATAACCGAGATAGAAGTCACCTCCGAGCTTGCAGGCTTGAAGATAGGCAAATCCAAGGGCAGATATATCACGGTCGAAACGGACAGGCTCTCATACGCGCCGTCCGACTTTGAAGAGCAGGCGCAGAACATCGCGGACGAGATAACCGCCCTGCTGAAAAGCCATAACTGCGGCACGGAGAACGGTCTTGTCGTCGGTCTTGGCAATTCGGACATTACCCCCGATGCGCTCGGACCAATGGTCATCTCGCAGATAATCGCGACGCGCCACCTCAAAGGTTCGCTGCCGAAGGATCATGAACTGGCTTCGCTGAAAGTAGTTTCCGCGCTCGCACCGGGCGTACTCGGTCAGACGGGAATCGAAGCCGCAGAGATAGTCGATTCGGTCTGCTCGGGGGTAAAGCCTGCGTTCGTTATCGCAGTGGACGCGCTCGCCTGCTCGGACGTTTCGCGCCTCGGCACAACGATACAGATAACCGACACGGGCATCTCTCCGGGCTCGGGAGTGCAGAACCGACGTAAGGAGCTGACCGAAACGACCCTTGCCGTTCCCGTTATCGCGGTGGGCGTTCCGACCGTTGTTGATATGCACACGATCGTCGAGAACATCACGGGCAGCGCACCCGATAAGCATCTGCCGAATATGATGGTAACTCCGCGTGATGTTGACAAGCTTATCGAACGTGCCGCTCGGCTCATAGCCTGCGCCGTGAACAAGGCTCTTCAGCCGCAGCTAAGCTTCGCCGATATTTCGGCACTCTCTTAAGGTCACCTCTAAAAACCACCGGCTAAAGCCTTAGCACCTCATCTGCTTGCAGATTTTCCGTCATCTTGCACATAAATTTCTTGACATACGACATGTATGCAAATTCTTGCTTTGCAATAACTGCGAAATTTCTATACAATCTGACGAAAAATCTGACTGCGCATCTGAGGCACTATGGTTTTTAGATGCGACCTTGATGAATTTTCCGCCATTCCGCTTCATATAAATGTATAAGAAAAGCTTTGTCTTTCAGGAATTAAAAATCTTTGAAGTTATCTTCTTTGAAAGGAATGGTGAAAATGTCAACAGCAAAACGCCCCAAGTTTCGTTATGGAAAAAATTTTCTTGCGGCAGGAACAGCCTTTGCGCTTGCGCCGCTTATGATACTTTCGCTTAGGGCGGCAGTCCCCGATGCGGAAAATGCTATGATAGCCGCCGCTGCCGCTTCCGCACGGCTCTCGGCAGGGAATGTCTTTGAAGCGGAGGATACGTCCGATGAAATTGTATCGGAAGCCGAGGACAAGCCGCTTGTAACTTCGTCCGAAAAGCCTGCCTATCTGAATTTTGATGAAAGCGTTATGCTCTCGCGCGGCGAGCTTATCATACCCTCGGGCGAAAATGAGGAACTCGTCGTTCCCGAGGAACATGATGTCGGCGCAGAGCCTTATCCGAAAACGCTTGAATCCCGTGACGGCGTAATACAGGCAATGACCTACGGTTTTTACAGCGGCACGGATTATGTGGACCTTGACGGCGGAGGTCAGGTGCGCAACTGCTCCGATATCACCGGCGAAACACTTCTTGAAGAAAGCCGCAAGGGATATGACTTTACAGTGACGGCAGACGGAACTCCGCAGATCCTGATAATGCACACGCACGAAACCGAAAGCTACGAACCATACACCCGTGATTTCTACGACAGCTCATTCACGAGCCGAACCACGGACGATGAGAAAAATATGGCTGCGGTCGGTGACGCTATCGCAGCCGAGCTTGAAAAGAGCGGCATCGGGGTCATTCACGATGTCACGAAGCACGATTATCCGTCCTATAACGGCTCTTACGACCGCAGCCGTGAAACCGTTCAGTCGATACTTGAAGAAAATCCGACAATAAAGGTCGTCCTCGATATCCACCGTGACGCTATCGAGCGCGAGGACGGCACAAGAATTGCCCCGACCGCCGAGATCAACGGCAAAGATGCCGCTCAGGTGATGATAATAAGCTGCTGCGATGACGGCAGCGGCAGACTTCCGCATTATATGAGCAATTTCCGCTTCGCATCGGCTCTCCAGCAGCAGCTTGAATCCGATTTTGAGGGTCTGACGCGTCCCGTCCTCTTTGATGACAGGTTCTATAATCAGGATCTCACCGCAGGTTCGCTCCTTATCGAAGTCGGCGGTCACGCGAACAGCATTGACGAGGCGGTTTACAGTGGCAAGCTTATCGGAAAAAGCCTTTCAAACCTGTTTTTACATAATGAATAATACTAAACACCAAAAAAATAAAGGAAAAAATCTGCGCCGAAATCCAATATAAACCTGTTAATACTAAACACCAATAAAACTATAGACAAAAAATTTGCGCAAAATCCATATATCAGAGTTTTTGCTTGATTTTTTGTATAGTTTTTAATTGGTGTTTAGTATAAAAACAGCTGCGAGATTGTCGGCTTGATTTTTTTAATTTTAAATGGTGTTTAGTATAATATTTTGCGGCAAAACCCATAATTACATAAAAAAGAGAGCAGGTCGGGAATGTTTTTTGAACTTCAAAAGAAAATAAAAATAAGCAGGACAGCCGCAGTTTTGTACTGCATCGTCCTGCTTATAGGATTTTTATATGGTCTGTCAACAGTTTATGTCAACTGCTTCAACAGTATGAACGCCGAGCAGATAACCGCTTTCGGTGCTGTCGAAAAGGCAGCCGAGAGCTTTATTCTGTGGTTTGAGAACCTATTGTGATAGGGTTGTCGATAGAGGTTATGCCGTTGATGTTTTCGAGCGTTATCTCATAAGCATAGCTGCCATCGCTGCCCGAATTCGTCTGGCGGAAATAGACGAAGTTTCCCTCGCCGTCAAAAGCGTAGGAGGTCGCAAACGCGTCCATGTTTGTATTCATATCCTTGTTAAGGCGTTCGGTATCATATTGATAGATGTAGAGAGTGTTTCCCTCATCGTCTGTCGTTTCCTCCGCAGAAGAAACATAGCCGTTGATGTAGAAGAAAAGCTGCCCCGCAGAATATGGGTGCGGCTTTTTCTTCGTGTAGGAAACATAGTCGTCCGCACCTGACGAAACAGCCGTGCCAACGCCGTCACGCTCACGGAAAAGCTCCCTGCCGTTGCTGTACTCGGCATAGTAGCCGTTAGTGTCGTAACCCTCGCAGTAGTATGTCTGCGTGTCGTCCGAGTTGTACATAAAGGTAAAGGTCTGCTCGATCTCGTTCGATGTGAGGTTTGTGATGATATAAGTCGCGCTTTCGTAGCTCTGAGCGGCCGAACGCAAGGCCTCCACCCTGTCACAGCCGACAAGCTCCTGCTTTCCGCAGGCGGTCAGCGTCAAAGCCGTGAGGATAAGCGAAAGCATAAGGATAAATCTTTTAGAAATTTTCATAGCACCCCTCACGATCTTGTAACGGTAAGAAAAACGGAAACGATGAAGTATATCAGCGTGGACGTGGATAAAAACCTGCCGAGCTTTTTGTGCTTTGCTTCAAATTCATCGAAATAATCAGCATATTTGTCCGCAGGTATTTCCTCGCCGTCCTCGCCCGTCACTACCGCCGAGATGAAAAGCGCCATTATGTAGCCGATAGCGAGCGGGATAAGCGTCAGCAGCGGTGATATCGAGTTCGGGAACACGAATATCCGCAGCAGAATACATATCAAAGTGAGGATATTCCCTGCAAACCGAACCTTTAATCCCGTATCGAACCTGTCAAAAAGAGTTTCTTTGTCCATTTTTATTTTTTCCCTTGAGTGTCAAAATTTGTGGGGCGAAATACGTCCCATTTGTGAAATCATATCACAAAAAATAGAATATCCGAAAACGGGCGGATATAGAATCCACCCCTACGGTAAAATACATAGCGTATAATTAGAAGATAAATTACAAAGTGTAAAATCGTGCTGGCACTGCAGACAGCAAATCCGTCATTATTCAACCTAAGGCAATACCGCACAAACCATTGAAAAGCAGCAAGAAAAAAGGTATAATATAA
>CAMBLM010000027.1 GCA_945868475.1 uncultured Ruminococcus sp.
CGTTTAACTTGACTTGCGTGATTTTATTGGTGGCTTTGTACGGTGTTGCCTAAAATAGGCTAAGGCTTGTCAAGTGCGCCGCTGTCGGCAAGAGCAAGTGCGATAGCGTTGTCAAGCTTCAGCGCAGCGGTATCATCGGCATACTTTTTGTTTGCGGCTTCAAGGTCGGATTTAAGCTTATCCACATCAACGCCGTCAAACTTCTTCACGGTTTCGGTAAGCTCTTTTATCTTATCCTCTGCCATTGTAAGCTCCGCTGTTTTGTCGGTAAGCTTTGACTTTTCCGCCGCAAGCTCCTGCTCCGACAGGCTCACGACCTGCTTTGCGACTTCCTCGGAAATTCCGAGCTTTGTGAGTTCTTCAAGTTTCATGAAAAATTCTCCTTTCGGTTTTTGGGTATAAAAAAAGCACCTTAAAACGATGTTTTAAGTGCATTTTTACGGGGTTAAAATGGGGTTTTTGTTACTTTTCAAAAAAGTTCTCGATCATAGCTGTATATATGAGCTTCGGGTCTGTACTGCGTTCTCCGTCATGCGTAAAGTGCAATTCACTGATGTTCTTTATCTCCTTATTATTGAGATAAAGCCTTGTTACTTCGCCGTTGGAAACAATAACAGCTTTTTTCAGAGCCTTGCCTGTTATAATACGTTTTTCTGCGGCATTTTTCTGATTTATGTACTGCCGTTTATGCGAGATATCAATGCCATCATCACATTTTTCGTAGGTGCTTTCAAATATGTGAGGCTTGCAGGGGTAAAATTCGTCGCAAACACCTTTGATAATGTAATCTCCGATTTTTGCTGTCATTGTTCCCTCAAGCGTGGGTATCTCAACTGTGTTTTCCGATACTTTGGCATAATGGTTTGTAAATCCAAATATCTCCTCTGCGTTTTCTCCTGTCCACTGGACAGCTTCAACCTCTACGGGTCTTTTTATGTATCTCATGTTAAAACTCCTTTCGGACAGAAATAAAAGCACCCTTGTTTCAGAGTGCTTAAGTTATTTAATTCTGACCCATTTTCGGGTTTCAGAGTCGTAACGGTAATCATAATTTAAACTGTCTTCCCATTCTTCAAAACTCATGCCATAATGGGATTGGCAATATGCATCCTTTTCTTCTTTGGTTTTTAACCTATCCCACCATGGGATATCACACATATCATCAAATTGATTGCTCATGATATTTCCAACCCACCTTATTACAAAAATCTTTAATTGCTTCATTGGTTTGTCCGTAATCACGGATCGAGCAGCCATAAGCACGGTCGAAGAAGTCAAGATCATCATGGTTTACAAATTTATTTGTCGGCTTCGCACTTACAACGCATATTTTACCATTATGCCCAACGGAAATAACGGCTCTCATTTTATCAATGTCATTAAGTGCCTTTAAATCCGAAAGACTTAACGAGGTGTTGTTCGGGTGATTATGGACGAGAATAAATTCGTTTTTCAAAGATGACAATTTTTCGCCTACTCCGTCAGCCAAATCCCAATAATGCTTTTTGTTGATCTCGGTAACTTTGGAAAATGGATTCGAGGAAGTCGGAATCGTGAAAATTGTTTCACTTGGCTTGTTATCGTTGTTAAGAACTGCCTTTGTGGAGTATTTTTCTATTTTACGTTCAAGAGCTGCGTTATCAAATAACCCAACAAATTGTTTTTTATAACCGTTGCTGTTTATGAATTTCTTGTCAGCAGCTTCAAAAGTAAAACCATTTATATTTCCACTTTGGATATTCGTTGATATATTAGCGATATATTTCTTATTCGCCCAAACCGCCTTCTGCGAAACGCTCTTACCAAACCCGTCAACCCTAACACGGGAATTATCGGGCAGAAGCCCCGTAGCTTTAAGATGCTCCTCGAGCCGAGCCTCACGCTTTTTAAGGGTAACGGACTTACGTTCAAACTCTCTGTCAAGCTTCGCTCTAAGTTCGGGGGAAGCTTCCTGCCGTGCGCTGTCGAGTGCCGCAAGCTCACGTTTGCTCTTCCTTATGCTGCGCTCATAAACTCGCTGTTTCTGTGTGTTCGTATATTCTTCGAGGTTCTCTGCTTTTGAAAAGGTCGGTGCATTTGTCGCAACCGAAAGTCCCTCGAAATACGGGAAGAACGAGTGCCGACAGTTCCAGCCGCCCAAGCCGTCGCCCGTGCCGTAACCAGTCGCATCATAAAAATACGGGTATTTTGGATGTCCCTTTTTAAGGCTGTATATCTGTCCCTGCCATTCGGCGTGTGAGGGTCTTGCGCCGAGGTGTGCGGTGACCTCTACAAGCTCGCAGTCCATTTCCTTGGCAAGGTCAAGCTGCATATCACAGCAGGTCTTGCCGATACCCGTAACCACGGCACGTCTGACCGCAACATCAAGCTGATCGGTGCGACCCGATCCATAGTTCACACATTTCAGCCCGTCCTGTCCAAGCTTTCGGACAGCTTCAAAAATTGCGTCCTGCGGCGTAAATGCTCCGCTTGTGCATTTGAGAAATGCGAGATCAAGTGCATCGGAAAGCTGCCTGTTCGCCGCCGCTGCCGCCGAGTTCGTGAGATTGCGCATCAAGCCGTTCGTGTTTTTCAAACCACGCTGCAGGACATTTGAAAACGCCTTGGAACGGGTGTAGTTCGTAAGCTTGTCACGGTAGTTATCCGACAAGATACCCTCGGCAATTGCCGCTTTGTATATGATCTCGTCTTCACGGATAGCAGTTTTCACTGCGTCCGTATAAAGCTCCTTTAAGGTGCTTTCACGGACTTTAAGCTTTGCCGCTATGCGCCGCTTGACTTCACGGGCAGAGATTGTGAGCTGATTTGCCTTGTATAGCTGCCACTCTGCTGTCGGAGTAAGGTAATTCGCTTTTGTGATACGCCTGCAAATATCGGAGATGATCTCGTTCTGCAGCTCCGACATCAATTGTATCATAGGCTCGGGCAGCTTGTCAAGCCGATTCGGAGTAAGCATTTGTTTTCACCCCTTATCCGCCGTCACCGAAGCTCATAAGCTCGTCATCGGTTTCTTCGCCGCCGATCTCTGCGATTATAGCTTTGGCTTCGTCCTCGGTATCGCCGTACCACTTCATACGGTATTCCCATTTTGGCATAACTCCGTCACGCACGTCCTGGGCGTCCTGTACACGCTCCGCCTTTTCATCAATAATGACCGATTTATCAAACACGATTTCGATTTTGGCATCTTCGCGGACATTTGCACCTATGATTTTTGCGCCTATGTGAATAATGCTCCGAATGAGGGACAACAGGAACTCTTCGACAACAATATAGTGCTTGTGCGCGTTTTGAATAAGATCCTGCTTGTCGCCCGTGTACTGTGTTGCGGTGACGATACTTCCGCTATTAAACTGATAATGTTTGTTTCCGAGTCTTGCCTTGAAAGAGAGATAATCAAGTGCTGACTGTACGCCTTGCGTGACTTTTGACCTATTTTTTTATTTATTTCGTGTTTTCCCGTCTTTTTGCATTTTATTATTATGCTTGTCAAATCACAATAAGCTTAGCACAGTTTGTAGGATATCTGAAAGGAAAAAGTTCATTAATGATATTTGACAGACACGCCAATCTGAAGTACAAGTATGGAAACAGACATTTCTGGTGCAGAGGATATTATGTAGATACAGTAGGAAAGAACGAAAAACTCATAGCAGAATATGTAAGAAACCAATTGCAGGAAGATATATCGTGTGACCAAATAAGCTTTAAGGAACTGACAGACCCGTTCACGGGTGAGCCGGTAAAGCAAGGCAAGTAAAACAGCCCCTTGAGGGGTAAGGGTCGTATCAAACCCTTTAAGGGCTTTTGCAAACCACCCGTTCAACGGGTGGTTTTGATTGTACTGCCAGCGGCAAACTATTGAATTTTTCAATAAAATATCATATAATTAAATCAAAGTGACATATATCAATAAAAAACATATAAGGATAGAAAAATATGAAAAGATCGGCTGCATTATTTCTGACATTTTTAAAGATCGGAGCGTTTACTTTTGGCGGCGGTTACGCTATGATCGCACTCCTCGAAAATGAATTCGTTGAAAAGAAGAAGTGGATAGAAAAGGACGAGTTTCTTGATATGGTCGTAGTTGCGGAATCGACTCCCGGTCCGCTTGCTATAAACAGTGCCACTTATATCGGCTACAAGCTGGAGGGTATTGTCGGGTCAGCACTGGCGACGCTTGCAGTCAGTATCCCGTCTTTTATAATAATTTTCTGTATTTCTTTGTTCCTTGACCAATTTCTTGACTTGAAATATGTTTTTTACGCTTTTAAGGGAATACAGGTGTGCGTAGTGTATCTGATATTATCGGCAGGGATAAAAATGCTCGGCGGACTTGAAAAAAATCTGTTCAACACAGTGATACTGCTGACAGTCATTGCTGCTATGCTGTTTTGCTCGCTTTTTGTCGTTTCTTTTTCTTCCGTGTTTTGCATCCTCATAAGCGGTGCAGTCGGAGTTTCGGTGTATTTGCTCAAAAAAATAGGGGAGAAAAACAAAAAATGATATATTTAAAGCTGTTTCTGACCTTTTTGATGATAGGAAGTCTTTCTTTCGGCGGCGGTTACGGAATGATATCTCTCGTGAGGGAAACTGTCATCTCAAATGGCTGGCTGACAGAAGATGAGTTTCTTAATTTTATCGCAGTTTCAGAATCGACGCCCGGTCCTCTTGCGGTCAATATTGCAACGTTCGTAGGCTCTTCGCAGGGAGGTATACTCGGTTCATTATTTGCCACGCTCGGTGTTATTCTTCCGTCGTTTGTTATAATACTTCTGATAGCGGCTGTTCTTAAAAATTTTATGAAATACAACGGCGTGAATGCTTTTCTTATGGGTGTCAGACCCTGTATCGTTGCAATGATCCTTGCAACGGCTGTAAGTATGGCTCTTTCGGCGTTGCTTGGGATAAGCAGTGTGACCGACAGCATCGTTCCCGATATAAGATCGGCGGTGCTGTTCGCTGTTTTGTGGATATTGCATTTTGCTTATAAGAAAGCAAAATGCTCTGCTCCGCCGCCGATACTTATGATATTGCTTTCGGGAGTTTTGGGGGCAGTGATTTTTCGGTTTGAGATATAAGATAGAGAAGATGAAGCGCATAGACGCTTGCCGAAGCGGAAACCGATGATGTGGTGTTTACGGCGGAAATGCATACAGCTGGGATCGCTGCTGCGGACATTACGGCTGCTGTCATAAGGGCTACAAATTTAATGGAGTTTTTCATAAATATCATCCTTTCGTTGATTTATACTATTTTTAAACTGAAAGTGTACAGAAAATCAAGCAAAAGCTCGCAGCGGTTTTACATCTTTTTTATATGGTTTTTGCGCCGATTTTTTGTCTGCACTTTGATTAAAAATCAGTATTAATACAGCTTTTGGTTTTTCTTGTTTTTGCTGTGCTGTTTTGTTTCATTGACTATATGATACTGTATGATTCTTAAAGTAAAATTAAAAATCGGGCTGTTTCAGAAAAAAAGTTGATAATGCTGTTTATACTCCGCAGCAATATCAACTTTTTTCTTTATTTTATTGGTGTTTAGTATTATTGAGCGTGACTTTGAACTTACTTCCTTTGCCCTCGGTCGTTCCGACGCTCACTGTTCCGTTATGATACTCGGCTATTTCCTTTACGAGTGACAAACCGAGTCCGAATCCCTTTGTGCTTCGTGATTTATCCGAGCGGTAGAAGCGCTCCCATATATGCGGCAGATCCTCCTCCGAGATGCCTATGCCGTTATCCTCGACGGTAATTATCACCTTTTCGCCGTTGGTTTCAAGGCTGACCTTTACATAGCCGTTCTCTTTTCCGTATCTGATGCCGTTTCGGATAAGGTTGTTCATCATCAGAATGAAAAGCTCGCGGTTGATAGGGAGGGTGACGCTTCCGCTGCTTTCAAAGGTTATCTTTATGCCCTTTTCCGATATGATATTAAGATCATCGCAGAGCGAAGAGATAAGCTCCGTGAGATCGGTCGGCGTTTTTTCGTATTTGTCCGAATGATTTTCGATGCGTGAAAAGGTCAGCAGTGTTTCTATCATATAGGACATTCGGTAGCTTTGTTTCTGCACTGCGGCTATGACTTCAAGAAGCTCGTCCTTGTCGGAGGCATTTTCAACGGCATATTCGCATTGCGCAAGGATAACAGACACGGGCGTCCGCAGTTCGTGCGAAGCATTCGAGGTGAACTGTTTCTGCGATTCAAAGGTCTGTTCAAGGCTTTCAAACATTGAATTGAACGTCTGTGCAAGCTCATAGATCTCATCGCCCGTATCGGGAAGCTCTATGCGCTTTGTAAGGTCGCTGCTGCGGCGTATCTCATCGGCGGTGGCGGTGATTTTTGCAACGGGTCGAAGAAAGTTTCCCGTGAGCATATATCCGCCGAAGAATGCAAGCAGGGTGAGCAGGGGAATGAGCAGCAGAAGAAATTTATGTGACATAAGGATACTCTGCATACTTTCCTGCGCAGGAACGATGCCTCTTATCCAGATATCGGGTTCTCGCGGAATGTTGACCCACGAATCGTAATAATAGTATTTCGTGCCGTCGAGCGTTATCTCGGCCGGCTCGGGCGAGGAGTTGTACGGAACTTCGTCCAGCTCGTCAAATTTGAAAATGCCGAGCGAATGTTCACCGTTTTCGTGATAAGCCATTATCTGAATATTGTCCTGGAGAAAGTCTATGCTCTTGACTTCCATATTTTCGGTGTCGCTCTGAAAAGCGTCCGATACGGTCTTGTGTACTTTTATCCTTTCGGAATAGCTGTTTATGATCTCCGTAAGCTGATCCTTGGTGTCCATTTCGCCGAAAGTCTGAAAGGAGATAACGACTATCGCAAGTATGACTGCGCATATTGCGGCAAGAATGGCAGTGAACCAGATCGTCAGACGGAATTTTATGCTTTTTCTTTTCATTCCTCAGTCCTCATAACATATCCTATCCCTCTTACGCTGTGGATAAGCTTTGTTCTGCCATCGGTGTCGATTTTCTTGCGGAGCGAATGGATATAAACATCGACAATGTTTTCTCCGCCCTCGAAATCATAACCCCAGACGTGCGATAAAATTTTCTCTCGGGAAAGGATCCTGCCTTTGTTCATAAGCATATATTCGAGGAGATAATATTCCTTTCCGCCGAGCGGTATAGTTTCATCGCCGCGCTTGACAATGTGGCTGCCGACATCGAGCGAAAGATCGCCGAGCGTGATGGTATCGGTGATATTTCCGCCTGCCGTTCTTGTCACAGCGTTTATTCTTGCGATAAGCTCGTCAAAGGAAAAAGGCTTGACGATATAATCGTTTGCGCCGATATTAAGTCCCTTTACCTTGTCCGAAACGGCGTCCTTGGCGGTGAGGAAAATAACGGGAGTGGAGATACCTTGATTTCGTATCGTGCGCAAAGCCTCGATACCGTCCATAACGGGCATCATAATGTCCATTATAACAACATCGTAATCGGCAAACTGCACTCTGTCAACGGCTTCTTCTCCGTTGAAGCAGCTTTCGGCGTCAAATCCGTCTGCACGGAGTTTTTTTACAAGTATCTTGTTAAGGTCTGGATCGTCCTCGGCAATAAGAAGTTTCATAAAGTTACCTCGTTTTGCAAATTATTGATTGAACTTTTGTGAAAGAAGGGATGTATCTGTCAGTATTTCCTTATACTAAACACCAATTAAAAACTATACAAAAAATCGAGCATAATCTTGCATATATGGATTATACGACGATTTTTGGTCTATAGTTTTATTGGTGTTTAGTATTAATTATGCTCCAAAGCATGTTTATAGTCAATGATCCACAAAAAATAAATTGAGGGATAAATGTTTTCTTTGTTAAAGTTGTATTATGTTTTTTTATATGCTATAATGAAAGAAAAGCATAAAAAAGGAGACCCCCAATGTACAAAATACTTATAATAGAAGACGACCGCACCATTGCAAACGCCGTAAAAAATCACCTTGAAAAATGGGGTTTTGAAGCGAAGTGCGCGGAGAATTTCAAGGATATAATGACCGAATTCACGGAGTTTTCACCTCACCTTGTGATAATGGATATCGGTCTGCCGTATTATAACGGGTTCTATTTCTGTTCTGAGATACGCAGGATATCAAAAGTCCCCGTTGTGTTCCTTTCCTCCGCTTCGGATAATATGAATATCGTTATGGCGATGAATATGGGCGGTGATGATTTTATCGCAAAGCCGTTCGACCTGACCGTGCTTATGGCGAAAATCCAGGCGATACTTCGCCGAACTTATGATTTCGGTTCGGAAACTAATGTTATCGCTCACAAGGGTGCGATGCTGAACATATCCGATGCAACTCTCACCTTCAACGGCGAAAAAATAGATCTTACAAAGAACGAGTACCGTATTTTGCTCACATTGCTCGAAAACAAGGGAAAGGTCGTGAGCAGAAATTTACTTATGAACAAGCTGTGGGAAACGGACAGCTATGTTGACGAGAACACGCTCACCGTCAACGTATCAAGGCTTCGGAAAAAGCTTGAAAGATCGGGACTTGCCGATTTTATCGAAACAAGATCGGGCATGGGTTATATAGTGGAGTGAATACAGATGTTCGGAAATTTTTTATCGGCTCATAAGAAAAATATAATAGTATGGCTCATCGTGTGTATTGTTTTCGCGGTCGTGTTTTCGCTGTATGAACTGCCGCTTGCGCCTGTGCTGTACGGTGCGGTTTTGAGCGGCTTTTTCGGGGCGGTCTTTATTGCGGCAGATTTTATTTCCTATCGGCGAAAGCGCACTGCACTGCAAAAGCTTGCCGATGAGATAACTCTTTCAGCGGAAAATATCCCATTGCCCCAAAACGGCATCGAGGAGGACTATACAAGGCTCATAAATACCCTCTGTGATTCGCTGAGATCGGCAGAAAATGAGGCCGCCGAGAAGCTTTCGGATATGACCGATTACTATACAATGTGGGTGCATCAGATAAAAACGCCTATCGCCGCAATGGGACTTATTTTACAGAACGGCGACAGTCCCGAATACAGTGAGCTTTCGGAAAATTTGCAGAAAATAGAGCAGTATGCCGAAATGGTGCTTTGCTATCTTCGCCTTGACAGCGACAGCACCGACCTTGTGATAAAAGAATATGACCTTGACAGCATCGTAAAGCAGGCTGTGCGGAAATTTTCATCGCAGTTTATCCGCAGACAGCTAAAGCTTGTCTACAAGCCGCTTGAAAAGACTGTTCTCACCGATGAAAAATGGCTTCTTTTCGTTATTGAGCAGGTCATATCAAACGCTGTGAAATACACCCCGTCGGGCGAGGTTGAGATATACTGCGAAGAACCGCTTACACTTTGCGTCAGAGATACGGGAATTGGCATTGCCCCCGAAGATCTGCCGCGAATATTTGAAAAAGGCTACACGGGTTGTAACGGCAGGCTCGACAAAAAAGCGAGCGGCATAGGTCTGTATCTGTGCAAACGCATCTGCGGCAAGCTTGGACACAAGATAACCGCGGAAAGCGGCGACAGCGGAACAGTGATAAAGCTGTTTCTTGAAAGACGCAGGCTTGAAATTGAATGACCTTACAAAATTGTAAGATTTTTGAGGAAAATGTAAGCCGTATCAATGGCGTACATTTTCCTTTTCTGTTATACTTATATCAGAAATTCAGAAAGGAAATGACAGCAATGCCAATACTTGAAGTAACAAATGTGAAAAAAACTTACACCGCGCGGATCGGTTCGGCAAAGGTCGAGGCTCTGAAAAACGTCAGCTTTACTGCCGAAAAAGGTGAATATATCGCAATAATGGGCGAGAGCGGTTCGGGCAAAACCACCCTCCTCAACATTCTTGCCGCGCTCGATAAGCCGACGGGAGGAAAAGTCCTGCTCGATGGTGCTGATATTGCAAAGCTTAAAGAAAAGGAAACGGCAAAGTTCAGACGTGACAACCTTGGCTTTGTATTTCAGGAGTTCAATCTCCTCGACACCTTTACCGTGAGGGACAATATCCTTCTGCCGCTGGTGCTTATGGGAATGAGCTATAACGAAATGGAGAAAAAGTTAATGCCTGCCGCAGAAAAGCTCGGCATAACACATCTCCTCGACAAATATCCATATGAGATATCGGGCGGACAGAAGCAGAGGACAGCCGCCGCAAGAGCAATGATAACCGAGCCGAAGCTTCTGCTTGCGGACGAACCGACGGGTGCGCTCGACTCCAAAGCCTCCGATGAGCTTCTTGCCGTGTTCTCAAAGCTCAATTCCGAGGGTCAGACTATTATAATGGTAACACATTCCGTCAAAGCGGCAAGTCACGCAAACCGTGTGCTTTTCATCAAGGACGGCGAGGTATTTCACCAGCTTTACAGGGGAAACTGCACGAATGAGGAGCTTTACAAAAAGATATCCGATACCCTCACCCTTATCGCTTCGGGAGGTGCGGTCTGATGAACACGATGCTTCTTTATCCGAAGCTTGCGGTCAACGGCATAAAAAAGAACCGCCGCATATATCTTCCGTATATCCTCACCTGCGCAGGAATGATAATGATGTACTATATCACATCGTTCCTCACCGTCAGCAGTTTTGTAAAGGAAATGCAGGGCGGAACAACAATGCATATGCTCCTTTATATGGGCTGCGGCGTAATGGTCGTTTTTTTCGCAGTTTTTCTCTTTTACACGAATTCATTCATTATCCGCCGAAGAAAGACCGAGTTCGGGCTTTACAATATTCTCGGAATGGATAAGCGGAACATCTCGCGGATACTTTTGTGGGAAACTTTTATAATATATGTTTCTTCGCTCGCTGTGGGAATAACCTGCGGTGTACTTTTCTCAAAGCTTGCGGAACTTGCACTGACAAAAATGCTTGACGGTGCAGTATCGTACACCTTTAACGCAGAGCCGAAGCCGATAATTCACGCAATGGTCTACTATGCGGTCATATTCCTGCTCATACTGATAAATTCGCTCCGTCAGATACATCTTTCCGATCCGATAGAGCTTATGAAAAGTGAACATTCGGGAGAAAAACCGCCGAAAGCGAACTATTTTCTCGCTGTATTGGGTGCGCTTATCCTCGGAGCGGCTTATTTCCTTGCCGTTTATATCCAAAATCCGCTTGAAGCGATATTTGCATTTTTTGCGGCTGTGATAATGGTTATTGCCGCAACGTTTATGCTGTTTGTTTCGGGGTCGGTCGCTTTGTGCAAGGTCTTGCAGAAGAACAAAAAGTATTATTACAAGACCAACCATTTCATCTCCGTTTCGCAGATGGCTTACAGAATGAAGCGAAGCGGCGCAGGACTGGCTTCGATATGCATACTCTCAACGATGGTGCTTGTGACGCTTTCTTCCACGATATGCCTTTACATCGGCGAGGAGGATATGCTCAGCCGCCGATATCCGAGGAACATTGTTGTTGACACCTATTCGACAGATGAAAAAATCGTTTCATGGAGCAGAAGTGCTGTAAACACTGCACTTGAAAAGTTCGGAGAAGCTCCCGAGAATATTCTTCAGTACAGTTTCCTTGACATTTCGGGCGGCTTTGTCGGCAATGAGGTCATACTTGACTCAAACCGAAGAGATGAGGTCGGAAACTCCGATATCCGTCAGCTTTTTATCATCACGCTCGCCGATTACAACCGTCTTATGGGCAAAAATGAAACGCTTTCGGACGGTGAGGCACTTATTTACACTACGAAAAAAGACTATGATTTTGATACGCTCACAATTGCTGAATACGGAACATTTAAGGCAACACCGTACAAAGCCACCAATAAAATCACGCAAGTCAAGTTAAAC
>CAMBLM010000028.1 GCA_945868475.1 uncultured Ruminococcus sp.
TCATCAAGTTTCAGAATTTACAGAGTAGTAGGGGCGGATTCTATATCCGCCCGTTTCAATATCTGCATTTTAGGCAAATTCTCTGTAGGAAACGGGTGACTGTCCCGAATTGCGTAAGCAATTTTTCGGCGTACAACATTTTAACACAAAAATCGCCCCTGTTTTCAACAGATAAAAAATGTTGAAAACGGGGGCGTTCGCTTATTGTGAAACACCTTGCGGTGCAGGACAGAATCCCGTCCCCTACATTAAATGTTGTTTTCCGTTCATATCTCAATGACGTTTAAACAAAGCGAGAATCTTGCAGATTAACGCAAACTTTATTTATACTAAACACCAATTAAAAACTATACAAAAAATCGAGCATAATCTTGCATATATGGATTATGCGACGATTTTTTGTCTATAGTTTTATTGGTGTTTAGTATTAGCTTCGCATTTTTCCGAAAGATCCCGGTTCTGCACTTCCGCTCTTTTTCTCCAACTGATAAATCCATACATATCATTGAAAAAGAATATTGCAAAATTCACAGCAACGGGGATATATTCGGGGTTTTTCAGCGACGCCAATGTCCATAAAACTATGAGGACTATGTCGTTCGCCGCGTAACCGAGCGCATAGAAAGGCGAGCGGAGCATTGTGAGCGATGCGGCGAAAAAGCTCGTTGTTACCGACAATGTACTGAAAACGATATTCGGTGTATTGAGTACTTTCAGTATGAAATAAAACACTGCGGTCGTAACCGTACCGAAGAAAACAAGCCCGATGACGTGCTTCTTGGTGAGCTTCTGTATTGCGACCTCTTTTCCGTTCGCGGACGGATTTTTTATCCACGTTATCGTTGACCAGACCGCCATTGGCAGGGCCATTCCGAGGTAGGTCATCATTTCGCCCCAGTATCGGAATCTCCACGAAATTATACCGTAGAGAATACTGAAAACTATCATCAGTATCTGCGCCCAGACGTTGCCCTTTGCGGCGAATATCAGCGAGGTCACGCCGACGCATACCGCCGCAAGCGTGAGGATATCGACATTTCCTGCGAGCAGGTTTGAGGCGATCACCGCAAGCAGGGAACACAGCCAAAGCGCCCATTCCTTTGCTGTAAGATCTTTAATTGGATTGCTCATTTACATTTCTCCTTTGAAATTTATTTTTACTAAATTTCGTGGAGAGAGGTCGGGTCCAATATCGGAATTCTCCGATTAAAAATTATCATTAAAATATAGCTCCTTAAATTTCGGCCGTTTCCGCTTCATTTCCGTGTTCACGGATAAGGCGCAGAACATCATCGGCTTTCATATAAACCGTTGCGGTGTTGTCATTCGGGTGAACGCCCATCATTCCGTCCTCAAATTCTGCGTCGAGGTAAAATTTTACCCTGCGCTCGCTGTCATTAAGCAGTCCGAGCGGAGTTACCGAGCCCGGGGTGAGTTTCATAATTTCGAGCAGGTCGTCGGCGGAAGCAAACGAAAGCGCTCTCAGACCGTGCTTTTTGCGGAAATCCTTTAAATCGACACGCTTCGCACCCTTTACGGTCATAAGGTAGTAGTTCCGCTTTTTATCGTCACGGACAAAGAGGTTTTTTGCCTCCCATTCGGGGTGGGGAAGCTCAACATCGCCGAGTTCGTCCATATTGAACACGGCTTTATGCTCAACGGCTTCAAATTCTATGTTATTTTCCTTTAAAAATGAGTAAGTTTCTTCTTTGTTCAATTTTTTCACCCTATTCAGAAAATTTTACCGCAAAGCAAGCTGTATAGTACCGAGAATTGCAAGATGGAGCGGATAATATATGTAGAAGAACCACTTCATGATTTTGTTTACGCGAGGGTTTTTGCCCCTTTCGCCGTTGTAAAGCTTTATGAATGGTATCGCAAGGACAACGCCCATCTGCACAAGTCCGTAGACCCGATCGATAGCAAAGCAGTACACGGCGGCATATATCGCAACATATATGATAAGCCACATCGACTGCGTTCTTAGCTTTCCGCGGTTCGTGCCGAATGCAAGTATGCAAAGGCTTGCGATACAGCTCCAGTCGCTCGGGAATGTCACAAGGCATATCAGCAGTATAAGGACGGTCTTTACCCATTGCTTCGGTATCTTTTCGCTGTTGACTATGCGCAGCATTACAAGCCCCCATGCAAGCGGCCAGATAACGCTCGTCTGGTTGAGGATATTTCCGTAATAAAACGGGATAAATGACTTCCGATCAACAAAATCAGCCGAGGCGAAAATATATGCAAAGTGCGATATGACCGCAAACATGAACAGTCGGCAGGTATATTTTCGGATATTTTTTGTATAGTGATATCCCTCTGCAATAAAGTAGCACATAATAGGGCAGGTCAGTCTGCCGATGATATGTAAAATAACGGGCAGAACTTCATGCGGATAATCGGGGAAAGCGAGCCAAGCGATATGGTCGATAGTCATTGCGATTATGGCGATCATTTTTAGTGCATTGGAGTTCAGTCCCTTTTTCATTTAAAATACCCCTTATTATAATGAGTAATTTTTACGCTATGGATTTTATTATACTGCATTTATTTACAAATGTAAATAGCTGTATGTCATATTGCTGCGGTATTTCAACGGGTGAATTATTTTTCTTCAAATTATTGTAGGGGGGACGGGTTTCTGTCAAGAATCGCGGCAACGATTTTTCGATGTACCCAATTTATCTGTCGTAAACAAAATAACCTGTTTTCAAAGAATTCAAAATTTTTGAAAACAGGTTATTTTTATTATAAAACGCCTTGCGGCGCGGGACGGGAATCCGCCCCCTACATTATATACTCCTATTACGGAACAAAATAATTACGAATTACGCATTGATTTACATTTTGTCGAAAAACGCAGTAACGAACAGCATTGCCGAATTTGCGAAAAGAACCGTTTCATTTGTCGAATAGCATACTTTGTTGTCGCAGTAGCACTTTGCGCGCGGCGTTCCTCTCGGGATATTCCATTTCGCGAACGAATCTTTTGCATCATCGTCAGCGCATACGCCTATGACGAGAAGTCCCGGTACGGGATCGTCCGTTTCGGAGAAAGCCGAAAGTCTGTGGTGAGGGTTTTTTACGGGATTGATGCCCACGCCCGTGATAAAGCACTGTCCGAGCGGATTTTTTCCGAGGATATAGTCGAACTGGCTTGCGGCGGCGTTGACATACTCTCTGCTGTGGAAAAAGATGTTCGCAACGATAAGCACCATTGCACGGTTAAGGACGTTTATGTTGGTGAAGTAGTTATACTCCGAGGGTGCCTGCGCAGTTTCAAAGCCGTTATGCTCGGAAAGACCGATGATATTATCGGCTTCGATACGGAACTGAAGGCGTATATGACGGTCTACTTCGAGGTCTTTTACCCTGTCGGTCGTGATATAGGCAAGTGCGCCGAAGCCGCCTGTGCCGAAGCAGGAGAATTCCGTTGCGCAGACGTTTTTATAGAGCTGATGTATCCTGCGGCGGAACGATTCTTCGCCCGTGAGCGAATAAAGCTCGCACACTGTCCAGAAGAGAGTGTCCGTAAGGCTTCTCGGCTTGATATCGCCGCTCGATGAATGTGTAAATTCGGGAGGGTTGACGAACTGCTGAGGCTCTTCGCAGGAAGAAAGCCATATCCAGCCGCTGAAAGCCGCAGACTGGAGCAGGTCGGCGAAATCCCTGTCGAATTCTTCGTATATACTGCTTGCAAGTGCCGCAACAGCCGTAAAGCAGGCAGTTGCCTGGAACGAAACGGGCGCAACGAGCTGAAGCTCATGGTCATTTTCGGGCCGTGCAAAGACGCTGACGTTCGGTGTCGAAACCTTGTGGTAAACTCCGCCGCTCCTTGTCTGCATTTTCAGCAGCCATACAAGCTCGGTCTTGCATTCGGCGAGGATATCGGGCATACCCTTGGGCGAATCGGGGATATTGTCCCTGCTGCAGAATTCGGCAGGGAACATTTTATATGCGTAAAGCATCTGTGCGAGGGCAATGCAGGCACTCGGTGCAGCCTTTACATAGCTTCCCGAATCGTGCCAGCCGCCCGAAACATCGATCACTTTTTCACGGTTCTCGACAAGCTCCGCAGGCTCGCAGTGGCATTTCGGGTGGGCGTATTCGGGAATGATCGATGGGTTATCATCGCTCACTTCGCCGCAGCGGTTGTAATAAAATCCGCGAAGAAGCGTTGCTTTAAGGTTGCAGTAGGGACGCTCGCGCACATCGAATTTGCAGGAGTGCTTTCTGCCGACCTTTATGTAGTATCTTCCCGGCAGACGGAATGTGGAGAAATCCGCAATGGCGGTGTATTCTCCCGAAGCCTCGTCAAAAAGCGGTTTTGAAAGCTGTCCCGTGAGCATAGTTTTCTCAGTGGCGCAATCGACAATGCTGAAATATTCTGTTTGGGTTATGCCCGTGACAACAGCTGTTTTCGGACCGTAAAGCTCATAGCCGAGCTGGTTGATAAAAAGCTTTGATTTCATATTGTCTTCACCGCCTATCGGAATGATAAAGTGTACTTTTCCTTGATTTTATTATACTATTTTATAATGATGATTTTCTGTATATTTTTGAAAAAATTATATAATTTTGCTTGAACATACCGAGAATGTATGTTAAAATAGTATAACAGCAGGAATGAAAATGTTTTCATTGTCAATTATTAAAAATAAAAAAGCACCGAAAAGTATCGGTGCAGAATTTATTTGAAAAGTATTTTCATATAGTCACGTTTGGAGAAGTAAAGTGCCTGCGAATCTCGGAAAGATCTTTCCAACCTTGTTCTTCGCCCGACTGCCTGCCCTTGTCAAACTCGCACATAAGCTGAAGAGCAGCTTTGGCTTTTTCGTATTCTTCCTGCTCGGCAATATCAACGATAGCATAGCGTCCCCTGCCGTTTTTTGTGAGATAAACAGGCGAACCGACAGCAACGCTGTCAAGCACGGAGGAATAATTTCTAAGGTCGGAAATAGGTATGATATTCGGCATAGCAGCATCTCCTTTCGTTAAGAATATTATACCGCACAATAAAATAAATATCAATAGGGGTTCTCTAAAAATCTCCCTCACGGCAAATTTTCTACGACTTTGCGCATCTTCCGCGTTAGCGAAACTGGAAATACATTCGGAATGTATTCCGTAGTATTACACTGCGTTTCGCTGCCTTGAAGCTGCTCAAAGTTCCAACGAAAATTTGCGAATAATACGAAGTATTATTTTGTTTCGATTTTTAGAGAACCCATAACACTAAATTTTACGATGAATTTTAGGAGGATAAAAAATGAACAGCATAAAAATGTCGGACAAAAGGATATCATACAGCGGAAGAATAAATTTCGCCGATGAAAATGCACCCGTGCTTTACTACGCAGGATCGAACGCTTCGTTCCGCTTCAAGGGAACAGCACTCACCGTCAAAATAAACGCCGTTATCTATTGGGGTGAGCTTTCCCTCGGCGCAGTCGTTGACGGAAAGCAGTGCAGCGTTAAGCTTTCCGCCGAAAATAACGGCAAGGATATCGATGTTGTCATAGCGGAAAATCTCGAAAACACTGTACATGATGTCACAATATACAAACAACACGCCGCAAATCAGCTTCTCACCCTAAAAGGCATTGAGATAGACGGTGAAATGCTCGATGCGCCCGAAAAGCCAAAGCTTAAAATGGAAGTCTACGGCGACAGCGTCTGCGCAGGTGAGGTCATCGAAGCCGCAGATCATGTCGGCAAATGTGACCCCGAAAACCACAACAGCCGCTACGATAACGTCTGGAACAGCTTCGTAATGCAGACCGCGCGCAATATCGGCGCAGAGATACATAATATCTGTCAGGGCGGCATCGCACTTTTTGACGGAACGGGATATTTCCACCACCCCGACTATATTGGACTGGAAAGCGTCTATGACAAGCTCTGCTATTTCCCCGAGGGCGGAATTTCGCAGTGGGATTTCTCGCGATATATTCCCGATATCGTAGTAATTGCTATAGGTCAGAACGACAAGCATAACGGCAGAACCGACAGCGATGATATAAATATCTCCGACCCCGATTACAGAAAAGTATGGAAAACTGCGTATATCAAAATGGTTCGCGACCTCGATAAAAAGTATTCCTCGCCGAAATTTGTCCTCACGACAACAATATTGATGCATGACGCCGACTGGGATAACGCAATAGAAGAGATAAAGAACGAGCTTAACGAAATGGGTATAAAAGCATATCATAACCTCTTTACAAGAAATGGTGCGGCAACTCCGGGACACCCAAGACTTGCGGAACACAACGAAATGGCAGGGGAATTGACGAAGTTTATAGAAAACATAAAAGATTAATTCGTAACGCGTAATTCGTAATGCGTAATTAGCTTCGCTGCTGCGTGTAAGAAAACGAAAAACGTAGGGGCGGATTCCATATCCGCCCGATGAACATATAATTCCAATATACGCATAATGCGGATATAACTGTAGGGGACGGGTTGCCCGTCCCGATTTAACGCAAATATAATAAAAAAACAGACCTATTTCATTGGAATAAATCCTTTGAAAATAGGTCTGTTTTGTTATATTTGCGTTGTTTTAAAATGCTCCGAAAATTGCTGACGCAATCGGGACGGGAAACCCGTCCCCTGCGTTGTTGCCGTGTGAGAATTTAAATGTATCTATCACGCAGCAGCGGGGCATAATTCCGCATTCCGAATTTCTAATTCCGAATTAGTACGAAACGCCCTGCCACTTCATTGCATCTGCAACCTTGAGGAAGCCTGCGATGTTTGCACCCATTACGAGGTTGCCTTCGTGACCGTATTCCTTGGAAGCATTGTATGCATTGTGGAAAATGTTGATCATGATGTTCTTGAGCTTAGCGTCAACTTCTTCAAATGTCCATGAAAGTCTTTCGCTGTTCTGGGACATTTCAAGACCGGATGTTGCAACGCCGCCTGCGTTTGCAGCCTTTGCAGGTCCAAAGAGAACGCCTGCTGCCTGGAACTTTTCGATAGCTTCAGGTGTGGAAGGCATATTTGCGCCTTCGGATACTGCGATCACGCCGTTCTTGATAAGAGCATCAGCGGATTCGCCGTCAAGCTCGTTCTGTGTTGCGCAAGGAAGAGCGATATCGCACTTGATAGTCCAGATGCCCTTGCAGCCTTCTGTATATGTAGCGTTCTTGTGGCTTGTTCTTGCAACGTATTCCTTGATCCTGCCTCTTTCAACTTCCTTGATCTGCTTAACGAGGTCGAGTTCGATTCCGTCAGGATCGTGGATATAGCCGTTGGAGTCGGAAAGTGCAACTACCTTGCCGCCGAGCTGTGTAGCCTTCTGTGTAGCATATATAGCAACGTTGCCCGAACCGGAGATAACAACTGTCTTGCCTGCGAAGCTGTCGTTCTTCATGCACTTGAGCATTTCATCTGTGAAGTAGCAAACGCCGTAGCCTGTTGCTTCTGTTCTTGCGAGAGAACCGCCGTAGGAAAGTCCCTTGCCTGTGAGAACGCCTGTGAATTCGTTGCGGAGTCTCTTATACTGACCGAACATATAGCCGATCTCTCTTGCGCCTGTACCGATATCGCCTGCAGGAACGTCGGTGTCTGCGCCGATGTGCTTGGAAAGCTCTGTCATGAAGCTCTGGCAGAATGCCATGATCTCTCTGTCGGACTTGCCCTT
>CAMBLM010000029.1 GCA_945868475.1 uncultured Ruminococcus sp.
CGCTTCATATCGTAATGCTTTCTCAGCAATGCAAACTTTGAATCGGAATACTTTCGGAATTCGCCGCCTTTCAGTACAACCTCCAACGGTTTCTGAACCATGATTATCACCTCATTTTTGGGTTATGATTAATACAAAGGTTTGTTTTCAAACTATTATACTACATTATTCCCCATTTGTCAAGAGCTATTTCTTTTTTCGGAAGTTTTTGATACCGTAATTCAATTCTTTTCCTGAATACCCTGTATATCATTGTATCATTTCAAAAATGTTTTTTACACATTCAAAACAGGTGTTATGTTTTTGTTTTAAAAATCAGTCACTCCTTTGCAATTCAGAAAGAGCCAAAATGCTGACAGCCAATGAGATAAGAAAAATTCTGTAATCAAAAAATTCTTCTTGAAAAAAATAAATGTATATGATATAATACGAATAATATGCGGTCAATTGACAGACAGAGCGTATTGTATATATTCATCACCTGTACAAGCACATCGCAAACACTTATTTCAAAAAGGCAGGAGAATTTCTATGATTTACACAAACCCCGTATTAAAAGGCTTTTACCCCGACCCCAGCGTATGCAGAGCAAACGGAAAGTATTACATGGTTTGCAGCTCGTTTCAGTATTTCCCCGGTGTTCCCCTTTTCGAGAGTGAGGACTTAGTGAACTGGAAGCAGATCGGACACGTTCTCACAAGAAAAAGTCAGGTCATGCTTGAAAAGATAAACAGCTCCGGCGGTGTTTTTGCACCCACTATCCGTTACAACAACGGACGCTTTTACATGGTCACGACTAACGACACTACACACGAAAATTTCTACGTTTACACAGACGATATTTACGGAGAATGGTCAGAGCCTATCACAGTAAAACAGGGTGGAATTGATCCCTCCCTTTACTTTGAGGACGGCAGGACATATTTTATGAGCAACGGCAGCGATGATAACGGCGTCGGCGGAGTTGTTCAGTGCGAGATAAACATTGAAACGGGCGAAAAGCTGTCCGCAAGCAAGTGTATATGGCAAGGCTCAGGGGGACGCTATCTTGAAAGCCCTCATCTGTACAAGATAAGTGGTTACTACTACCTTATGGCTGCCGAGGGCGGAACGGAATACGGTCACATGATAACCTACACACGTTCAAAGTCGGTATGGGGACCTTTTGAGAATTATCCGAAAAATCCTGTGCTTACAAACCGCAACAAAGCTCCTTTTATCATTCAGGGCATAGGTCACGGCGATCTTGTGGAGGACTATAACGGCAATTGGCACATTGCCTGCCTTGGCTTCCGTCAGATACATATGTGGATGCCTTATCACAATCTCGGACGTGAGGTTTTCCTGATTCCCGTACAGTTTGACGGGGACGGCTGGTTTACCGCAGGCAAGGACGGCACCTGTGCGGAAAGTTATGAGCTTGAGAGTGATTTTGTACAGTCCCCCAAAAAGAATTACACCTTTGAAAACACCGATTGGAATATAGATTGGTGCTATCTCCGTCACCCGAAGCTTGAAAACTATGAGCTTTCGGAAAGCAAGGCTGTTCTGCACGGAACGGATATTACCCTTGATGATACGGATTCTCCCACATTCATCGGCATACGTCAGAGAGATTTTAACTTTGACCTTTCAGTTGACCTTTCCATTGACTGCGGAGAAGCAGGCGTTACCGTTTATATGTGCGAGGACGAGCATTACGAAGTGGCTCTCCGTAAGACAGACAGCGGCTTTGAAGCTGTGCTGAAGCTGAATATCGGCGGCATAAAGCATATTCAGACTGCCGTTCCCGTTGATTCGGGTAGCGTAAAGCTGAGAATTGTTGCCGACAACCTTTTCTATAACTTCTATGTTGGAGATACGCATCTCGGCTGCGGACAGACAAAATATCTTACAAGCGAGGTTTCGGGAGGATTTACGGGCGTTGTTATCGGACTGTATGCCGTGGGCGGAAATACAGCAGAATTTGAAAATCTTGCTATTGATTATCGGGAAGAATAATCTTATGAGGTCGTAAACGTCGATTTCGATGCCGGCAATAAAAAGACAGGTAAATATCGTGTGTGGTATCCGAAAGCGCTGGAAACTACAGCTCAAGAATATCCGCTGATCGTTATAACGAACGCAAGTAACGTAGCGGCGATGAACTATGAGCCGTATTTTAAGCGGCTTGCTTCGTGGGGATTTATCGTTGCTGGTAACGAGGACAGACAGGCAGGTTCGGGCGAATCCACTTCGCTTACGCTTGACTATATACTGAAGCTAAATGGCAAGTCCGACAGCGTGTTCTATAAAAAAATAAGCCAAACGAATATCGGTATTATAGGCTTTTCGCAAGGCGGCGCAGGCGCAATCAGAGCGGCAACCGAGTTTGAAAACAGTAACAGATACAAAACAATG
This sequence comes from uncultured Ruminococcus sp., assembly GCA_945868475.1. Lineage (GTDB taxonomy): Bacteria > Bacillota > Clostridia > Oscillospirales > Ruminococcaceae > UMGS363. The sequence goes on from CAMBLM010000029.1 coordinate 2,401, forward strand.
TTTACAGGCAGTGCCGCATATCCTTTTCTTGCCAAAAATATGGGCTGGGAATACGATGCATCAAAAATTTCGATCCCGTATTTTATGACGGCAGGAACAGGCAGCTCCGACGATGCGGATGTACAAAATATTTACGAAGAGTTTGGTGGCGTATGTCCGCTTGAAGCCTTGAAAGATATTTATAACATGATGAGCCGGGATACTACAAAAATCAGTGCAAGAATAAAAGGCGCAGAGCACGAAGATATGCTTACTTTAACGGACGGATATATGACAGCTTGGTTCCTGTATCATTTGCAGGGTGATGAAGAAGCAGGCACAGTTTTCTTCGGTGACAATGCGGAAATTCTGAATAACGCCAACTGGCAGGATGTTCAAAAGAACAGATGAGCGTTATAAAATATTCTTTCTGCGCAAGAAACAGGCATCAGGGCGAAATCTTCATGTAAACCAAAAGAAAGGAATGAGACGGTGAAACTTACAACGATTCTGTTTGATTTGGACGGAACTTTGCTTCCTATGGACAATGACGAGTTCACAAAGGGCTATTTTAAGCTGCTTGTAAAAAAGCTTGCTCCCTACGGATATGAGCCGCAGAAACTGATTGACGGTATTTGGTCGGGAACTGCCGCTATGGTGAAGAACGACGGAACAAAAACCAACGAGCAGGCTTTCTGGGAAAAATTCTCGGAAATGTTCGGAGAAAAAGCACTTGCAGACAAGCCGCAGTTCGACGAGTTTTATGAAAATGAATTTCAGAACGCAAAAACATTTTGCGGATATAATCCGAAAGCTGCTATTGCAGTACATACGTTAAAGGAAATGGACTTTCGGATTGCCCTTGCAACAAATCCTATTTTCCCGTCAACTGCAACAGAGAGCCGTATACGATGGGCAGGCTTTGAGCCAAACGATTTTGAACTATATACGACCTACGAGAATATCGGATACTGCAAGCCCAACCCCGACTATTACCGAGAAATAGCTAAACGCTTGGGTGTCGATACGGAGCAATGCCTGATGGTAGGTAATGATGTAACCGAGGATATGGAAGCGGCACAAAAGGCTGGAATGAGCGTTTTTCTGCTCACCGACTGCCTTATAAACAAGGAACGCAAGGATATTTCCGTTTATCCACGTGGAAGCTTTGAGCAGCTTATCGACTTTGCAAACAAGCTGCTGTAATGAGAGGAGAACACTATATGAAAAACGCTCTTGTTCTGACAGGTGATTATTGGCACCCTACAAGCACAATAACACCTATATTATACGACCTTTTTAACAAAGAAAAATGGAACGTCACACTTACCGAAAATCCAAATGATTTATCATTGGATAATATCCCCGACCTTTTTGTGACTTTTAAGGACGTTATAGAAAATGACCAGATACCAACTCCGCTATGGTGCGATGATAAATGGACAAGCATACTTGATGACTGCATAAAAAATCAAGGTATGGGCTTTATGGCGGTACACTGCGGCATTGCAGATATTCCGGAAGAACATTTTATTACACAGAATATCCTGCGTGCATTTTTCATTGCTCACCCCGAGCAATGTCCGGTATCATTTGAGCCTGTCCCCGGTGAAATAACTGACGGTATTCCGACATTCACGTTTTCTAATGTTGATGAACATTATCAGATAAAAATCGTGGGAGATACCAACGTGCTTGGATATTCGATTTCACAGCACGGCAGACAGCCGGCATTATGGACGCATCAATACGGCAAAGGACGTGTCATAGGCATAACTCCGGGACACACTTACGAAAATCTCGGTCAGCCCGAATACCTGAAACTGCTTATAAGATGTGCGGAATATTGTGCTAAATAAATGTATGGGATTTTTATTTTGTGAAAATGAGGTGTTGAAATGACCGAAAAAGAAAAGCGTGACTGGGGCTTTCTGTATAACGCCAATTATGACGAGGAAATCCTTAACGAAATAAACAGGTGCAACGATTTATGCCACGAATTCAATCAGATAAAACCCTCTGACCGTGAGTCGCAAAGTGCTGTCTTAAAGCAGATATTCTTTAAAATGGGTAAGAATGTTGTCGTAAACACTCCGTTTTGGTGCGATTTTGGATATAACACGACGGTAGGCGATTATTTCTTTGCAAATCATAACTGCCAAATTCTTGACGGCGGAAAGGTGACATTTGGCAACAATGTTTTTATTGCTCCGAATTGTCTATTCACAACCGCCGAACACGCAATTGATGCAAAACAGCGCAACGAGGGCTTGGAAGTGGCTTTACCTATCACCGTCGGCAACAGCGTGTGGTTCGGTGCAGGCGTAATTGTTCTGGGCGGAGTGACTATCGGTGATAATACCGTAATTGCCGCAGGAAGCGTTGTCACAAAGGATATTCCCTCAAATGTAATTGCTGCCGGAGTTCCCTGCCGTGTACTGAGAAAAATAACCGAAGCGGATAAAAACAAATACAATGCTCCTTTGGAGTATGCAGACCTTATCTTGAACGGCGACCCAGAAACCTATTTGAAAATCGTGACTGAGTATAAACCTTTGGAGTGAAGATAATAATATCGGCTGTATTCGCTCCCTAAAAAGCAAATACAGCCGATATTTTGATTTACAGATTAGTTTGCTACGAAATACAGATTAGTTTGCTACGAAATATGCCTTTCCATATTCAAGTGATTTATCAATAAACTCCTGAAGCACATTAAGGTCGGCATACATACCGTGATTGGATTTTGGAAATTCCAGATAATCATATGGTGCGCCCGTCCTCTCAAAGGCTTCCACGAGTAAGACCTTCTGATTTTGCGGTATAACGTGATCGCGCATTCCGTATCCGCACAGAGTGGGAACACTATCTGCCGAGACCAAACTTGCAGGCGAGATTGCCTCTATTGCGGCTCTATGCTCGCCCTTGTCAATCTGATCCTGTGTGAATTCCTCTCCCGTCATCATCTTGACAAATTCGCTGTCCGTTTTGATACCGTTTACTTTTTTCGCAAGTCCCCAATCCGAAGGCTCAAGATCAGACGGACGAAGAGGAGCATCAAGATGATGCAGGGCTATCATTTTTGCCTGTGCGTTCATGCCTGCACCGCATTTTGCCGTCGAACCGAGAAGCACACGAATATCACCGCTGTTCATCTGATTGAAAAGTGCCTGCTTTTTCTCCGCAGTATCATAATCGTGAATGAAAGCAATTTCCTTTTCAGGCACTCCCAGCTCAACGAGCTTGCTCCGAATATCATCATATACATTGAATGGCTTCGGGGGCATATCCTCAACAGGTGACATACCCAGACTGTCCATAAGTTCTATGGAATTATCCTCTGTGAATTTTCCGTCCGTGAATACAGCTGCTCTTGATTCTATAGTTGTTCCGTCCTCGCTTGGAATACGGAATACCGCAATATCTCCCTCCTGCAGCTTGTCCTCCGCTTCGGGAGAATGCTTGTCCACATACGACTTTATATCTGCAAATGAAGAGATCCTCTTGGGGCTGTCCTCGTCACCGCTGCCCAGACCTACCTTTTTGCGGACAAGGTCAAATCCGCTGACCTTTGACTTGTCGGGACGGTATATTTCAAATCTGTCCTGACTGGTATCTGACTTTGGCGTTGACATATCGCAGAAAATAAGCTGTGTGCTTCTGTTTGTAGTTGTCTTTGTGTAAATATCAAAGACATTCTGAACGCACATATTGACCTTTGAGTTGGGATTATCGGGACAGCCGGGCTGCATAAGCCGCTGATCCAGACCTATCTTTCTGCCGTCATTGGTAACGCAGAGCATATTATCATCTTTCGGATCAACACTTCCGTCACGGATTTTGCCTGCTCTTTTTGCAAGCGATTTTATAAGCCTTTTCTGTATCTTTGACGGCTGTGCAACAACTTCGTGAACGTGTGCAATAGGCTTTTCAAGGTCAAGAGTGTCAGCTGTGCGTATATCCGCCGCTTCCTTGAACATTCCCATAAGTTCGGGTAAGTTCGTAAACTTTGCAAAACGTGTTTTCAGCTGATATTTGCCGTCGCTTTCAGGCTTTAATTGAAAACATTAACCCCCCAGCTATGCTGGGGAGAATAGAGTAAGACGTATCGGGTGTAATGACAATAAAAGCCTCCTATGATATAATAACAATGGTGTCGCAAGCCAAAGTAAAAATCATAGGAGGCGGTCCGATTGGACAATAATAGTTTATCACACACAAGGTGGAGTTGTCAATATCGCATCGTTTTCATACCAAAGTACAGAAAGAAAGTAATGTACGGAAAGGTGAGAGAAGATATGAGGGAGATACTTCGGACGTTATGCAACTATAAAAAGGTAGAAATCATAGAGGGTGCAGTATGCTCGGATCATGTTCATATATGTGTAAGCATACCGCCAAAGTTGAGTGTATCGGAATTTGTAGGATATTTGAAAGGCAAATCAGCATTGATGATACACGACAAACACCCTGAACTGACAAACAAATGGAACAGAGAGTTCTGGGCGAGCGGTTATTATGTAACCACAATAGGCAATATAAATGAAGAAACAATCAAGAAGTATATTGCCGAACAGGAAGAAGAAACCAAGCGAGAAGATATGCGTATATAACCTCTTTCAGAGGTAGCCGGTAATTGGCTTGCGATATCCGCCCTTTAGGGCGTGCTTGTAATAAAGCCCTTATAGTTGTTAAAAATAAAAATGGTCGAAAAATCAAATACAAGATAAACAGAAAACCG
>CAMBLM010000030.1 GCA_945868475.1 uncultured Ruminococcus sp.
AAGAGCATTGATGTTCTTGGCAAGGACGGCGTTGTACTTTCCGATGAAACTCCTGACCCTGTTGACGAACCTGCAGAAGAAGCTGCTCCTGCTGATGAAGCAACAACAGAAGCTGCTGATGCAACAGCTGCTGACGATGCTGATGAAGCTCTCGACGAAACAGCTGATGAAGATGTAGTTGCAGACGATGCTGACGCTGCTGATGAAGACGTTGTTGCTGACGATACAGCTGATGAAGATGTAGTTGTAACAGACGACGCTGCTGACGAAGCTGTAGTTGACGCTCCTGCTGCTGATGCTGACACAGCTGCTGCTGCAACAGGCAACACATCTGCTGCTGTAATCTTCTCCGTAATGGCTGTTGCAGGTGCTGCTGCAATCGTTGCTAAGAAGAGAAAGTAATCTGAACTTATCAGAACTTACTTATTAAAACGATCACCGCTCGGGCTTATGCTCGGGCGGTTTTGTTTTGTACAGGATAAGAAAATTTTAAAAAATTGTTCAAATAAGATTGAATTTATTAATAAAGTATGTTATAATGATTCTGCGAGAATGCGAAAATGCTTTATTTTCGTATAAAAAGAAAGGAAAATATATGACTGTTTTGACCGAAAACGCTCTGACGGGAAATATTCCCGCATCTGCTTATATTATCGCTGCGGCTGTTGCTGCTGTGGTCATAATCGCGGCTATTGTTATGGGCGTTATCTCAAAAAAGAAAAAATAAATGACATTCAGGAGGTAATTTTATGGGACTTATTAAAGCAGCAGTATCTTCCGTAGGCGGAGTGTTAAAGGATTCATGGCTCGAAACCATCGAACCTGCACCAATGTCCGATACGACCGTTATGGTAAGCGGTGTAAAGGTAAAGGGCGGCAAGAACAAGGGTAATGACAACGTTATTTCCAACGGCTCTGTCATTCACGTTTACCCGAATATGATGATGCTCCTTGTTGACAGCGGCAAGGTTGTTGATTTCTGCGCTCAGGAGGGTTACTACGAAGTAAACCTCTCCTCTGCTCCATCGCTTTTTAACGGCGAACTTAACGAATCCGTCAAGGAAACCTGGGAGCGTTTCAAGCACAGCGGCGCGGTAAGCGGAACACAGCACGTTTACTACATAAATCTTCAGGAGATCAAGGGCATAAAATTCGGCACTAAGAATCCCGTGAATTACTATGACACAAGATATGACGCCGAACTCTTCCTCAGAGCGCACGGCTCATACTCGATAAAGATCACCGATCCGCTTAAATTCTTCAACGAAGCTATTCCGAGGGGTGCTTCCTCGGTTGATTATAATTCCATCAGCGGTCAGTATGCGGACGAATTCATGGATGCGCTCCAGTCGTCTATCAACCAGATGTCATCGGACGGTATCCCGATTTCTTCCGTTACTTCCAAGAGCCGTGAGCTTTCAAAGTATATGTCCGAAACGCTCGACGAAGACTGGACGAAGCTCCGCGGTATGGAAGTCTGCTCCGTTGGTATCGCAAGCATTTCTTACGACGAAGAGTCGAAGAAGCTTATCAATATGCGCAATCAGGGTGCTATGCTCAAGGACGCAACTATCCGCGAGGGCTATGTTCAGGGTCAGATCGCCGAGGGGCTTAACAAGGCAGGCTCTAACAGCGCAGGCGCAGCACAGGCATTCATGGGCATGGGAATGGGCATGAACGCGGCAGGCGGCTTTATGGACTCCGCTTCACGCACGAATGCCGCTCAGATGCAGCAGCAGGCAGCTCAGGCGGCTAAGGCTTCCTCGGGCGCATGGAAATGCTCCTGCGGTGCTGAAAATACAGGCAATTTCTGCAACAACTGCGGCAGCCCGAAGCCTGCACCGGCAGGTCAGTGGAGATGCTCGTGCGGAACGATGAACACAGGCAACTTCTGCAGCAATTGCGGCTCGAAAAACCCCAATGCTTCGTGGAAGTGTTCCTGCGGTGCAGAAAATACAGGCAATTTCTGCAATAACTGCGGCGCAAAAAGACCATAACGGAGATAAAGCATGGACGTAGTACAGATGAAATGTCCGAACTGCGGCGGAAGCGTTGTCTTTGACCCGAAAAAACAGATGCACGTCTGCGAATACTGTCAGTCGGAGTTCACGGCTGAAGAAATGCAGCAGGATGCATCGGAGGTCAACCTCAATATCCCGAGCAGCGAGGAACAGACGGAATTCAAGGATCATACCAACCTTTATATCTGCGACAACTGCGGTGCAGAAATAATCGCAGATGAAAACACTGCGGCAACATTTTGCTATTACTGCCACAGTCCTGTTTCACTCAAAGGCAGACTCTCGGGCGAGTGCCGTCCCGAAATGATAATCCCGTTCACGCATACCCGTGAGCAGGCGATGCTCAACTATAAGGAATGGTGCAAAAAGAAGTGGTTTCTGCCCAAGGACTATACATCATTCTCCACCCTCGAAAAGATCACGGGACTTTATGTTCCGTTCTGGCTCGCCGACTGCAAGGTTGACGCTCAGATCGATGCCGAGGCAAGGATAGTTTCGACCTATACTTCGGGCGAATACAACGTTACAAGGACGAAATATTACCGAATAAACCGCGCGGCGAAAATCACGTATGACGGCGTTCCTGCCGATGGCTCGAAGAAGATCGAGGACTCGCTTATGACCGCTATCGAACCGTTCGACTATACGAAGTTTGAGCAGTTTCGGATGTCCTATCTTTCGGGCTTCTTCGCCGATAAATACGACGTTACAAAGGACGAAGTTTTACCGAATATCAAAGCTCGCATAAGCGGCAGTGCGGAAAATATCCTCATGAATTCGGTCGTGGGATATACTTCCGTCACTCCCGAGTACAAAAATATCCGCCTTGTGCGCACGAACTGGCATTATGTTATGCTCCCCGTGTGGTTTTTGAACTATAAGTACAAGGGCAAGGACTACGAGTTCGCCATGAACGGTCAGACGGGTAAGATAGAGGGTTATCTCCCCGTTTCCGTGCCGAAGCTCATTGCCCTCGGATTGGGGCTTTTCGCGGTATTCGGCGGCATAATAGGCGCGATCGCAGGAGGGCTTCTCCGATGAAAAGATTATTCAGAACAGCACTTTCCCTCGCAGCGGCTCTTACAGCGATGCTCTTCCTTTGCATAAACTCTTTTGCGGCGAGCATCTATTTCGAGGACAATGCGAACCTCTACACCGATGAGCAGGAAAAAAAGCTCATGCAGGAACAGCAGGAGCTTTGCGACTACACAGGCTGGAATATTGCCGTCATCACTACAGATATCGACTTCCCTACCGACGGCTCAAAGGCGATAGACTACGCCGAAAGCAGATACAAGGAGATATACGGCAGCTACAGCGCAAGCGGTATCCTCTACCTCATTGACACGGGTTACCGTCACTTTGCTATCGGCGGCGACCCTGATGTGAACTATTTCAACGATGCAAGAGTTCGCGATATGTACGAACGCTGCAAGGAGAAATATTACGCTTATGATGATATGGGAAACGTTGAAACCTACTTCGAGTGCGTAAGAGAGGTATATGACGAAGGCTATTTTACGAACGATGAGGGTTCAGCACTCGGCATGAGCATCATCGCAGGCGTTATCGGCGGACTTGTCGCGGCGGCAATAGGCATCGGTATTGTTATATCAAGATATAAATTCCACAGCAAAACAAGTGCCACGAACTATGTCCGTCATGGCGGCGTTAATATGTACAGAAAGAACGACATATACCTCCGCGAAACCGTTACACGAACAAAGATCGAAAGCGGCGGCGGAAGCGGCGGTCACGGAAGCAGCGGCGGCCACAGTATGGGCGGCGGCGGTGGCGGCGGTCACAGATAATTTTTATGCTTTGCAGGTCAAAAAACGGCTTGCAAAGCTTTTTTATCAGAAACGGACTTGGGTAAAATAACGAAATTTTAGACTGAAGTTCGTGCAAAAGAGAGAATTTTCGGCGGTGCAAAACTTGTCTTTGCCTGTACTTTTTGGGACAATTCCTGCATAATATTATACAAATCAATGCTATCCTATCATTATAGGAATAATATTAAGGAGTGGATCTCAATGAGCAAATCTTCCAAAGCGCGCGGCAAAGGCGTGCTTGCAGTCTTACTTGTGCTGGTGATCGCAGCGGCTGTTTTTCTGCTCGGAAAAGCGAAGCAGGAAGCGGATTCCGACAAGTTTTTCTCAATGTCGGGCAACGCAGAAAGGGTCGAATTTCTCAACCGTCAGGGTTATATCGTAAAGCCTGACCCGGTTCGCCGTGAGGACGTAACAGTGCCGTCCGAGTTCAATGATACCTATAAAAGTTATGTCGAAATGCAGCAGGCACAGGGCCTTGATCTTGCGGAGCATAAGGGCGATAAAGCGACGCTTTTCAGCTATGCGGTGCTGAACTACCCCGAGTATTCCGAGAACGTGTTTGCTGACCTCCTCGTTGCCGATAATAAGCTTATTGCCTGTCAGCTCAGATATGATGACGAGGAGAATGGCTTTGTAAAGCCGCTCATCACAAAGGGTCTGACCGATATCGGACAGAGCGAAGACGAACCGAACGAAAACAAGGCAGAAACCTCCGCACCGCAGGAAGAAGCTGCTGACGGTGCAGTTTCCGACGATGCAGCTTCAAGCCAAGGCAGCTCGGCAGAAGCCACACAGCAGAGCGATGGGACATCGACGGTAACTGCTGCTTCCGACAATGCCTCCGAGGTGATCTTTGTCCCCGATGACAGCACGGACGGAACAAATTTTGAGTGATCGTACAGCCGCAGGTATCTCCTGCGGCACTTGATTTTTTAAAATCGGTTCTAATACTAAACACCAATAAAACTATAGACAAAAAAATTGGCGCAAAATCCATATATTAGAGTTTTTGCTTGATTTTTTGTATAGTTTTTAATTGGTATTTAGTATAAAAAAGTATTTTGGGGACAAAAAATAAGATTTTGGAAGAAGAAAAATCACTGATTTAGGGATAAAAACGGTGTTTCTTTGTCATAATGTAATAAGCGAGATAACTTGAATTTGATATTTTGTTGTGCAATGTGACAAAACTCAAAAAAATAGGTGAAAAAGTATTGACTTTTTCCGCAGAATGGTGTATTATAATTAAGTCGTCACGAGAGAGAAACAAAAAACTCCGAGTGATAACGAAATGTGGGAGCATAGCTCAGCTGGGAGAGCATCTGCCTTACAAGCAGAGGGTCATAGGTTCGAGCCCTATTGTTCCCACCATACGGCCCGATAGTTCAGTTGGTTAGAACGCCGCCCTGTCACGGCGGAGGTCGAGAGTTCGAGTCTCTTTCGGGTCGCCATTTTTTGTCTTTATAAATGCTTCTGTAGCTCAGTCGGTAGAGCAGGGGACTGAAAATCCCCGTGTCGATGGTTCGATTCCGTCCGGAAGCACCACAAAGACAAATAGGTGCTTAGTTGGTGCAATAGTGTTGACATAGCACTTATGCGGATTTAGCTCATCTGGTAGAGCGCCACCTTGCCAAGGTGGAGGTAGCGA
>CAMBLM010000031.1 GCA_945868475.1 uncultured Ruminococcus sp.
GAAAGTATTCCGATTCAAAGTTTGCATTGCTGAGAAAGCATTACGATATGAAGCGTGCAGAATTTGAAGTAATATACTATCTGTCAATATGTAGAGAGGAAGATTCGCTAGTAAATATTTCCGATTTTCTTAATGCAAACAAGGGGCATATCTCCGCAACGGTATACGGTCTTATTGAAAGAGGATATATCAACTCCACACAGGATAAAAGCGACCGCAGATATATGCATTTCAGCCTTACAGACAAGGGAAAAGAGGCGGCGGCTGATATAGAAAATGTATGGAAGGATATCAAGAACGAGCTTTACTACGGACTGACCGATGAAGAGATCGTATCATTTCAAAAAACTTTCCGCAAGATATGCAAAAATATTGAGCACTTTATGATGTAAAGCATCTGAGAGGTGCTTATATTCTTACCATAATAGTTTAAAAACAAACAGTATAAAATCAAATTACAGAAAGGAACGATAATTTTGACTGAAAAGATTGAACCGATGAAGGAGATCGCACACGAAATAACATACAGACGGTATATGTTATCAAAGGACGATGCAAAATTTGTGCTCAAGGACATTAATATTGCAGAATACATAGCACTTCATTATATGTGTGAGCATATTGAAAGTAATTCTATCTATTCGGGCAGGATCTATCTCAGCGAGATATCGGAAAAGCTCAACCTTCCCATCAGAAAGACCTCAAAGCTTATCAGAGAGATGAACGGCAAAAACCTAGTCAGCTGGAATCATGACGGGGACGGAAAGGACGGCACATATGTGACCATAACCGACCACGGGAAGAGCGTGTTTGAGGAAACCGACAATAAGCTGAGGGATTTCTATTCAAGAGTGCTTCAAAAATTCGGCAAGGATAAAATCGTGCAACTTCTTCAGCTTATGAAGGAATTCGATTCGGTAATGAGAACTGAACTGGAACAGATGGAGGATAACAATGAAACAGATGAATGAATATATGAATGAGCTTGAACGTTCCTGCCGTGAAAATGACTTTATCGACCGAAGGCTTTATGATGAATATGACATCAATCAAGGGCTTCGTGACGAAAAAGGAAACGGTGTTCTTACGGGACTTACCAACATTTCTCTTATAAAGTCATTTGACAGAAAAAACGGCGTAAAGGAGCCGTGTGACGGTGAGCTGTGGTATCGTGGATACCGTGTTGAAGACCTTATCGGCAGGCTCGGTGAAGATGAGATGGGATATGAAAAGATCGCATATCTTCTGCTTGTGGGCGAAATGCCGGATGAAAAGCAGTTTGCCGATTTTCACTCCGTTATCGGAACGCTTATGGCGCTCCCGACAAACTTTACCCGTGATGTTATAATGAAAGCACCGACCGATGACATTATGAATACTATGACAAGAAGTATTCTTACGCTTGCGTCTTATGACAAGGATCTGAAAAATGCATCTCTTGAAAATAATATTAGTCAGTGCCTTCAGCTCATAAGTCAATTTCCGACCCTTGCGGTATATGCATATAACGCATATAATTATTATCAGAATCTTGAGAGTATGTATATCCACTATCCCGACTCCGATTTATCTCCTGCCGAAAACATACTGACAATGCTACGCCCCGATAAGAAGTACACAAAGACAGAAGCAAAGGTTCTCGATACTGCTCTGATACTTCACATGGAGCATGGCGGAGGCAATAACTCCACCTTTACCACAAGAGTGGTTACCTCGTCTGGTTCGGATACATATTCCACCATTGCAGCGGCAATGTGTTCGCTGAAGGGTCCGAAGCATGGCGGTGCAAATATCAAAGTAATGGATATGATGGCGGATATTTCGGAGCAGATAAATGACGTTGAGGACGACGAAGAAATTGCCGCATATCTTGAAAAACTACTCGACAAGGAGACCTTTGACCGCAAGGGACTTATCTACGGAATGGGACACGCTGTATATACGCTTTCCGACCCGAGAGAAAAGGTACTTAAAAGCTATGTAGAACAGCTTGCCGCAGAAAAGTGCAGGACGAACGAGTTCCGTCTGTATGAACAGGTAGAAAAGCTTGCTCCGCAGATCATTATGAACAGAAAACATAACAGTGTTTGCCCGAATGTTGATTTTTACAGCGGTTTTATATATGATATGCTCAGTATACCGAAGGAGCTTTATACAGCAATATTTGCAGTTGCAAGGATAGTCGGTTGGAGCGCACACCGCATTGAGGAGATAGTATGCACCGATAAGATAATAAGGCCTGCATATATGAGCGTTATGAAGAAGAAGGAAGGATAAAAATGATATTAAAATACATAGCCGGACCGCTTATAGGTTCGGCAATAGGATACTTCACAAATTTTATTGCGGTAAAAATGCTTTTCCACCCGAAAAATGAGATAAAGCTGGTCGGACATACTCTGCCTTTCACTCCCGGTGCAATTCCAAAGGGCAAATCAAGACTTGCAAAATCTGTCGGAAACGCTGTTGGAAATAATCTTATCACCCGTGAGGATATTGAAAAAAGGCTAACAAGTGACGAGCTTGCGGAAAAGATAGCCGATATGGTGTTGGGTAAGCTTTCGTTGCCGATGAATTATGTTTTGGAGGGGGTTACAGACATAAATCAGGAAGATATCGAAAGCAAAAAAGAAGTTGTTTCAAAAAGCATTGCAAAATTCATAGCAGAAGCTATTTCTCAGGTTGATATTTCCGGAATCATAATTGAAAAGGCTCCCGGCATTATAATGGAAAAGCTTAATAACCCTATGATACAAATGTTTATGACGGATGAACTGCTTCAGGTCGTTCTTGAACCGGTCGGAACGGAGATACAGACCTACATAGGCGAACATGGAGAAGAATACATTGCACCTTATGTTTCGGAAAAGTTTTCAAGCGCAGGAGAAAAGCCGCTTGCCGATATTCTGGATAGCTTCGGCATGGACAGAGATCAGCTTAAACAGGCGGTTATGTCGTTGTATAAAAACGCTGTTTCCGGCTGTGCGGAAAAGCTTATGACCTGGGTTGACCTCGGCTCAATTGTCGAAGAAAAGATTAACGGTATGAGTTCAGACGAGCTTGAAGCACTTGTGATGAGCGTTATGAAGAAGGAATTTAACACGATAATAAATCTGGGAGCATTGATAGGCTTTGTTCTCGGATTGCTCAATATTTTTATATAAAGTGTTTCGATTATCATAAGAATTTTTGAATTATGAATAGAACCACATCGGCAAAAATTAACTACCGACCTCGTAAGTCACTGACTTACAATATTCTCTTCCAAAATCTCTTAAGCGTATCCATAACATCCGAAGTGCTTGAATAAAAGCGGTATCAACAATTTTTATCAATACTTGCTTTCAATCGTTTGGAAAAATCCTGCAAATCCTGACAAGCATCAAAGCACATCTGATTGTATCGGTCAATATCTTTGGTGCTGCTGCCTGCGGTCAGACCGCCCTTGAAAGCCCGAATTTTCTCACGCCGTTCGTCAAACGCCTTGTTATATTTCTCCAAAAGGTCGGGATAGCCGGAGAGCTTCTTGCGGTAGCTCCTGCATTTGTTGTCGAAATTGAGATACGCTTCTTTTATCGGATCAGCCATAGCACGTTTTTTGTAATCATCATTCGCCTTGTATAAACGCTCTTTCTTGCAAGTAGTCCTGCCACAGGTAAGCGAAGCATTTGAACGTTTGGTAATCATAAGCTGTCCGCAGTTTTCGCAGTTGGTGATAAGCCTGCCTGCATCGGACATAATATCGGAGTAAATGTCAAGCAAAGTGAGAATGTTGTCATTTGCCACATAAAGGCTTATGTTCCTGTCATCATCGTGTACTCTGTAAAGAGAACTGTCCAAAACTCCACTACTGCTCCGAATAGCTGTTCGTATATCGAAAATATCCGCTGCCCTTGCCGAAATGAACGGACGAAAGATTTTCTCGCTATCCGCTTTGAACAATTCTATATATTTTTCCGCACGATCGTGGTTGCCCTTTACGGACAACCCGATTTTTTTATTGAAATCTTTCTGACGGAGCTTGAATTTACTGAATAAAAAATAGATAATATAGTTTTTAACGATATTAGCGTATTCGGAAATATCGTAATACTCCGACAGCTCATCAAGGACACAGTTGCAGCTGCCGTCACATAATGCGTCCGCATTGCAGAGCTTTTCACTCAGAGCCATAATCTCGTTATTCTATCAATTAAATATTGATTCAAAAGAAAAAGTTAAGTTTTATGCAAATCATCTTGAAAAGATGAAATCGGAGTTTGCAGAAACGCAGGACAAGTATGATAGGGCGGTTGCTGAAAAGAAAGAGGTAACAGCTCATTACTCCACCTTTATCCGTCAGACAGAAACTGATTATGCACGTTACTTGACCTCCGGGAAGAAAGAGCTTGAAGCATACGAAGAAAGCTTGCAGAAAGCTGCCCTTGAAGAACAGCGCAAAGCCGAGGAAGAAAGGGAACGAGCTGAAAGGCAGATAGCTGAAAAGCGTATGGCTATTGAGCGAGAGGAAGTGAAAAAGCGGGCAGAAGAACGCAGAAAGAGGAATAGTTACTCCCGTTGATATTACACGAACAAAAGAAGAAGCAGGAAAGGAGAATCCCGATATATGTACAAAAAGATAAAGAAAAAGCCTACA